>JAIOAU010000005.1 GCA_019873655.1 Chloroflexota bacterium
TGAGTATCTTCCAGATCGGCCTTCGCTTTATCCAAAGGAGGCTAACCAATGCCCTTCCTGTTCCTGTTCCGCTTTGTTCCTACCTATGACATCAAAGTGTCAGGTGGCTAGAATTCACTGATAATCAGGTTTTCGAAAAGCGCGCCCTTGAGGTAGTGCAATCCGACTTGCTCGGCGCTGCGAATCCCAAGCAAGGAACAGGCCAGGCCCGTATCGTAAAAATAGAGTTTTGGAGATTTTATCAGCCGTTTATTGAAGTTGCGATAGAACGGCTGCAAACGATAGAGAACGTATGCAGCCTCCAACACCGAAAGCCAGGATTTTGCCGTGTTGGGGCTGATTCCGGCGTCGCTGGCCAAACTGGCATAGTTGATAGGCTGACCGATGCGCCCAGCGCATAATTGAGTGAACTGGATGAAAGCATTCAAGTCGCCGATGTTCTTTAGCAGGCGCACATCCTTCTCAACGTAGGTTTGGATGTAAGCAGGGTAAAAATCCGTCGGGGTCAGGCCGCGATCGTAGAGGGGAGGATAACCGCCGCAGAAAATCCGTTCTTCGTACGCTTCCGGACCGGGAGGCAATTCTTCGAAGGAAAACGGCAAAAGAGTCAGAACAGCGGTGCGTCCGGCCAGAGACTGGCTGATGCGTTCCATCAGCAGGAAATTGGAGGAGCCGGTGAGAATAAAACGCGCCTGTCGGTTTTCATCCACGATAACCTGAATGTACGAGAACAGGTCGGGAACGTGCTGTACTTCATCCAAAATGACGCCGCCAGGATAGTTGGCGAGAAAGCCGCGCGGGTCCGAGAGGGCAAACTGACGCATGTCCGGCGCTTCGAGCGAGACGTAGGGCATGTCAGGAAAAGCAGCGCGGACGAGGGTGGTTTTGCCGGATTGACGCGGCCCGGTCAGGGTCACGACCGGAAAGGCACGCGCCTGGCTCAAAAGTTTGGGGAGCAGAGTGCGTGCAATCATAAGAGCCTCCTCTGCCAGAAAAAGGAGTTCTCTCCCATCATACTACATCTGTGACAAATTTGCAATCGAAATGCAGAATTGTCAAATTTTGTCCCCTTTACCCTTTCCTGAACGGTTTGAAGCCCTCGCCCAGCGCCTCGTGCGCCGTCCCGATGACCAAAAAGGCCTTCGGATCGCTCTCGTGGACGATGGTCTTCAACTGCTGGACCTCGGAGCGGCTGACAACGCAGTACAGCACCGGCCGCGACGCCAGGGTGTAGCCGCCCGTCCCGTGCAGGATGGTCACGCCGCGCTCCATCTCGTGCAGGATGCGGTCGGCGATGGCCTCCATCCGGTCGGTGATGATGATGGCGGTGCGGACCGTGCCGCCGCCTTCGAGGACGGAATCTGCCACCAGGCCGCTGACATAGAGGACGATGACGGCGTAGAGGGCTTCCTTCCAGCCGAAGACCAGCCCGGCCGCCAGGACGACCAAGGAATCGGTGATCAGGTAACTCTGCGTCATCGGCACGCCGCGCCAGTGGTTGAGGATGCGCGCCAGCACGTCCGACCCGCCGCTGGTTCCCTGCGCCCGATAGACCAGCCCATACCCGACGCCGCTGACCACCGCCCCGTAGAGCGAGTTGAGCAGGAGGTCGTCGGTGATGCCGTTTTGGGGGAAGAAGGGCAGCAGCATCAACAGGTCGGCGAACAGCGAGTACGATGCCACGGCGACCGCCGTGCGCAGCGCGAAACGCCGTCCGCCCAGATAGCGCCAGCCGAGCAGGAAAAGCGGGACGTTGCCGAGGAAGACCATCAAACCGATGGGCCAGTCGGTGTAATGATGAATCAACTGGGCAATGCCGCTGATGCCGCCGGAGGCCAGTTTGGCCGGCACCAGGAAGAGGCGCAGACCGATGGCCTGAATGAGTGTCCCCAGGGCGATGATGGCGTAGTCGCGGAGGGAGGGCCAGAATTTCTTGAAACGAATCATGAACGTCTCTTTCCGAACGCCGCTTACTGGACGCTCAAACTTTCCCCCGCCAGTTCTTCGATGATCCCGATGACCGCCGAGTTGTCCAGGTCGCCCATGCCGTTCTGGAGCATGGCGTTGAACAACTGGGCGTCCAGGGCGGCGGAGGGGAGCGGGACACCGTACTCGCGGGCGGTCTCGAGGATGATGTTCAGGTCTTTGGCCTGCATGGAGGCCTTGAATCCGGGGGCGCGATTGCCGGCGAAGAGGCGCGGCGGCTTGACGTCCAGCGTCCAGCATTGAGCCGCGCCGCCGCGAATGGCCTCGACCACCTTGCGCGGGTCCACGCCGGCTTTTTGTGAGAAGATGAGCAATTCGGCCATGGCCACCATCTGGGCGGCGACCATGATTTGATTGGCGGCCTTGGCCACCTGCCCGGCCCCCGACTCGCCGACGTGCGTGACCGTCTTGCCCATCGCCCGGAAGATGGGCATCACCTTTTCGAGCGCTTCGGCCGGCCCGCCGACCATGATGGCGAGCGTGCCGTCGCGGGCGCCGATGTCGCCGCCGGAGACGGGCGCGTCGAGGCTGAGGACGCCGCGTTCGGCCAGACGCAGGCTCAGGGTCCGCGCCGCGGCGGGCTTGATGGTGGAATTGTCCACCCAGATCAGGCCCGGGCGCGCCGCCTCGATGATTCCGTCCGCCCCCAGGACGACCTTTTCCACGTCGGGCGTATCGGGCAGGTTGGTGAAGATCACGTCCACCTGGCGGGCGACCTCGGCGGGCGAAAAGGCCGGGCGCGCCCCCTCGGCGGCGAGTTCATCCACCGCCGCCCGGCTGCGGTTATGCACCACCAGCGGGAACCCGGCCTTGAGAATGTTGCGGGCGATGGACTTGCCCATCAATCCCAAACCAATGTAACCGACCGTCAGCATGGGAAACTCCTTGGAAGAGATGGGCAGATTATATCGCAAAGAAACCCTCGGCTTTTGGCGAGCAAAGCCGAGGGGAAAGAACACCCGCCGCCTCTCTGCGCGGGGAAATCGGTTACAAGGCGATCTTTTCGACCACGTCGGGGTCGTCCTGATATTTGAGCAAGCGCAGGCCCTCCAGGCGCAGGGCCTCGGGGAAGAGAGCCTGGTAGATGTTGCAGTTCGGCGACTTGACATCGTAGCGTCCCGTAGCGCGGAAGGTCTCCAGCGGACAGCCGCCGGCGCACCAGTAGCGCCACTGACAGTCGCGGCAGCCCTCCTTTTCCTCCACCGACACATTCTGGACCCCGAGCCGGTCGGCGCGGACGAGGGCAAGTGGGTCGGCCGCCGAGGCGTCGGTCAGCGGCTGGCGCAGAAGCATCTGACATTTGGCCACCCGTCCCTGCGGGTCAAAGACGAGATAGTTCTGCCCCACCCCGCAGGTATGGACGTGCGGCAGGGACAGGTTGGCGCGGTCCACGATGCCGCCGAGGAAGGGTCGGCGCGGCAGGTTTTCTTCGATGACCCTGAACGCGGCCCGCATGCCGGCGATGATTTTCTCCTCGTCCAGGCGCAGGTCGTCATGGGAAGCCGAGAGCGGATTCTCGCGGTAGAAGTTCAGGCTGAAAGGCAGGTCGCGCTCCAGAATCCAGGCCATGACTTCGGGGAGTCCCTGCGCCGTCCGCCCGCTGACCGTGACCGAGATGTTGGGCGTAAGGCCGTTGGCAAGGGCCAGGTCCACGGCTTCGGCCGCATCGGCGAAGGAGCCGCGTCCGCCCGCGTAACGGCGATGGGCGTCGTGGTATGCGCCGAGTCCATCCAGCGAAATCATCAGGCGCAGGCCGAGCGCGCGCATCGTCTTGGCCATTTGCGGGGTCAGGAGCGTACCGTTGCTGAGGACGACGCCTTCCAGGTCGAGACCGTGCCGCTCCGCCAGCGATTGGGCGTACTGGTGCAACTCCACCATGAGCGGGAAGCGCAGGAGCGGTTCGCCGCCCGCGTATTTGAACTTCACGTGCTGAAAGCCGTTGGCCAGCGCCGAGCGGAAAGCGGCGTCAACCGCCGCCCGCCCGGTTTCGAGCGACATGTCCTCGCGCTTGTGAGGCAGGTAGCAGTAGTCGCAGCGCAGGTTGCAGCGGTCGGTGAGGTGGAGCCAGGCCGTCAGGCCGACAGGCTGGACAGCGCGGCAGGTGGCATCGGTGGAGGCGCAGGCGCAGTCGATATCCGAAACCGTGCAAGCGCAATCGCTCTCGGCTGGCGTCAACAAGCCGAGGTCACTCCAGAGATGGATCAATGCTTCGGCCTTGTCCGCAAGCAAGGCTGGAGCGCAATCGTCCAGCGGGCGCGGCTCGGCAAAAGCCGCCAGCAAGGACATTTCTTGCCGGTCGAGCACAGCAACCCGGCCCAACGCGGCGGGACTGACAACCAGAGTTTTATCCGTTGTCAGCGGGTAGGTCAAAAGACCTGGAGCAATTTGCCAGCGAGAGGCGGATAAGCGGCTGGAGAGCGTCCTTTTTCCTGTGGCTGGAACGCAGGCGCAGTCATCCTCCTGTGTTTCGGTCCGCGAGGCGGCGATGAGCGTCTCTCCTGCACAGGCGCAGTCATTACCCCCAACATCAATATTACGATGTTGTGTCAGCATACTTCTCCCTTTCGATAACGAAGCCATTAAATATTATACAACGCCTGTCAAGTGAAAAAGGGAACGAACGGCAAGATTTGCGCACTCCTTCCACTACTCAAGGCTCACATGACCACCAACCGACGAGCGGATTGACCTGATTGCACAAGCTTCCAGAGAAGGGAATTGGGGTGCTGGACGGAGAAATAAAACGAGAAGGATGTTGTTGGCATCCTTCCCGCTTGGCTGGCAAAGAGATGCATTACTCAAGCAATAGCGCCCGCTTGACCAGCATCTGCCGAAGTTGGGAGCGGCCAACTAAATCGTATTTCTCCTCCCATTCTGTAAGGCACTCCGCAAATATCTGTAAATTATGCATTCGCAGCGTTTTGAGATGGTCGTAAATCTGCTGTCTGGCGATTCGGAAATCGCGGTACTCTGGAGCATAAAAGGCATTGTGTTCCAAGGCTAGGAAATAATATTTAGCAAGTTTTTGACAGACGTCTCTTACTATCGCCTCGTTTCTTACCGTTTCCTCGTCATTAGAGGATTTGATGTGTAAACTTATCTTCTCATAATTATCACGATAGAAACGATGTCCTTTCAGCATGTACAGTTTTCCCAATTGGGTCGAAAGCAAAGGTTGATATTCATTCCTCCCGTAAATTTCAGGCCTGGATTTTCCCTCGGGCAATTCATAGGGCTCTAATAACTTTTCAACCTTGTCTTCTGCTTCTTTCCCAATACTCTCACCCATCTCGCCCGCATAGAATCCCAACCACGCCAGGTTGACCAGGGCATCCACCTGACGATAATGGATTTGATCCTGTGAAACTAATGAAGCAGCTAAATCAGATGCTTTCTGCAAAGAATCCCGGCTTTCCTCAATAAGTTTTTGCATCTCATACTGTGAGAGACTCAAATCATGCATTACTTTCACCATATCACGGCGCGCGCACCCCATCTCGATCTGCGCTTCCACCTGGCGGCTTTTCTCGCCTATCTCTTCAAAAACAGCTAATGCTTCTTGAGCGTGCTTGAAAGCCTGTTCAATCTGTTTTTCCGCATCGGCACTACCCAATGCATTAGCCTGACGGCGGATAGCCTCTGCTAATGCAGTTTTCGCCAAACCGATGCCGCGTTTGGCTTCAAACACTCGAAAGATGGCAAGCGCCTTGGATGCATAATCAATCGCGTCTTTATAACGTCCCTCATGAGTATTTATCACCGCGAGGGTATTCAGACTATAGGCTACTTGCGTACCAAGCCCCAGTTCACTGCGTAATTCCAGCGCATTTTCAACCAGCGAATAAGCATCGCTGGATTCTCCTTTCAACATGAGCGCATACCCCAAATCATTGTTGACAGTCGCAATTTCCGCTTTCAGGTCAATATCTCGCAACCAGACCGACGCTTGCCGATAATCTGCAATAGTAGCCTCAATTCTCTCTTGTACACGATAAGCATACCCGCGAATACGATAAGCAAAGGCTGTGAGCATTTTTGCCAGCCAGACACTTATCTCATCGTTGCTCTCTCTAATCGACTCAAGCACTTTCAGTACAGACTCAATTTCCATAGCAACCGCTTTCGGGTTAATGTAAGCCAGCGCATAAGCCTTCCAGACAGCCAGCATCGCTTTTCTCAGCGGGTCTTGCAGAGCTGCTGGCCAGGCATTCTCAATCTTCTGAACCTCCTCCAACACTTTGCTGCTCTCACCCCTGGCCCAAGCCCGTTTGACCGGCGTCAGAAACAGCGACCAGCGCACCAGGTCATCGTCCCAGCCTGAATCTTTTTTATCTTTGCCTGCGCCCAACTCGCGCGAATAGGCTTTTAACTCCAATTGCAATTGCAGGGCAAATTCCAAATCGCCGTCAATAACGGCCTCATGGTCATAACGCACCCAGCGGCGGTAGCCCTTAGGCGGGTCCTCGCGCAGGCGGTAGTAGAGCAAGGCCAAAAGAATTTCAGAACGACGGGCAAGGAGTTCGCCCAGTTCATCCCAATCAATGTCACGCCCTTCGTTCGTTTGAATCTGCTCGTAAACCTTTCTCAGGTCATGTCGCACATTCTTGAAACGCATTTCATAACATTCAATCACTTTCTTATAAATTTCTTTCTTGTCGGGTTCAGCACCGGGAAGAGCAACGCCAAAGGCTGTTGCCCGCAACAAGTCGTATAGTTCATCATGCAAAAAATAGGTTTTTGTTTTCTGTTCACGGCCTTCGCGATATTTCACAAAAGAAAACTGTTCAATGTCCCTCAGGTAATTTCCTGCCACATCCCCAGGCAATCCCAAAATGTTGCACAAAAGGTCAACATTCAAGCCCTTGGCGGTAAGCGCCATGTAACGCAAAACTTCGCCCAAGCGCGGCAGGCTTAAGAGACGCTCCAAAATTTTCTCTTTGAAGCGCTCCTGCGGCGTTTTTTTGGCTGCAACGCGCGAACTTTCAAATAACGTCTGAAGCAGGCCGCCGCTGGCAACGTAATCTGCTGTCAGCGCCAGCATAATCGGCCGGCCGCCGCTCAATTCATGCGCCAGTTTGACTTCTTCAGGTGTCAAAGACTCCAGACTTTTTGCGACGCGATCAGCTCTGTTGCGGCGCGCCGTGGCCGCTGCGGCCTGGAAGTAGGCTTGCGCTTCCTCCAGCGAAAAAGTATCCAGAGGAACAGGCAACACTTCAATCGAGGCATCCAAACCTTTCAGCAATGGACGCGCTTCTTCTCGCCCGGCAGCGACAAGAACGATGTTCGGCGTATCCTTCAGTTGACCGGTCAGCCAGGTCCAGGTCTCGGCGGCTTCCGGCACATCGGGAATGTCCGTCCCATAGGCAAAGCGTTCCAGTGTATCGAGCAGGATAACCACACGCTGCCCTGTATTGTTCAAAAAGAGTTTCAAGCCAGCCACAAAAGAATCAAGAACCTGTTGTATCTGCGTTTCCACCTGCACCGCCTCGCCGGAGAGGCGAACGTTCCGCAACACGCGAGCATGCTTCTCGTACTCGCGGAACGAACTATCCAAGGGTGTCAGGCTTTGATAGACATCCTGCACGAACTCAATCGGCCTGTGCACCCGCAGGTGATAGGCATCCACCAAAGGCTCACTTACTTTGACGCCAGGCATGGTCTTGCAACGCGTGATAATCTCTTTCAAGAAGCGCGTCTTGCCAATCCCGCCCGGGCCTTCGAGGAAAATGATGCAGGAACGGGGATTGGACGTGTCCTGAATACGCCCAAGGACCTTTTCCAGTTCCTTCTCGCGTCCGACTAGTTCAGGGGTGGCAAAAGCGCCAGTCAGGGTTTCGGTAATCATGGCATCCTCCTCAAGCAGGTTGAGCGGCGATCCTGGTCTTTTCGCATTCGGCCAATGTCCCAGCCTTCTCCAGCACTTCTCTATAGGGCATAGCCAGTTCTTCATACTCCTTTCGATACTGGCTATACTTTTCGGCATAGTCAAGGTAAATCTTATAGGCAGCGCAATTCAAGCGACGCCATAATTCGGGCTGGTGATGTTTGAGGTAGTTTTTCAGTACATTTCTCAGCGAAGCATCCACCCGAAAGCCTCCGCCCTCCCAGCGGAAAAGGTAGGTCTTGAGCAAATCGTCGCGCACTTCGCGGATGGAATAGGGCGGCATAGGCTGCTTTTTGGCTTCGTAATAGGCTTTGAGCATGATTTCCATTTCCCCCTCGCGGAATTCGTCCAGCACGCAGAAGGCTTCAAAAGCATCGCGCAGCCGGCGGCGTTCCAGCGAAGGCGGAATGACCTCTAGAAAATACTCGGCCACCTCGTCTAGGGCGCGGATGGGGTCGTCGGTCTGCTGCATCAGGGCATAGCCCACCAGCGGACTGCCGCCGCTCAATTCGGCCACTTGACGGTTTCCTCGGGTCAACTGCTCGACGGGGAAATCCTTGAGCGTTTCTTCTTTCATCTCTGTCCGCAGGCCGGGCGAAATCCAGGGATAGGGGCGGCCGCGTCCGGTCATGATGAAGAATACATTCGGTAGTTCGGCCAGCGGCGCAAGCATATTTTCTTCAATTAGTTCTAGCAATTCCCAATCGGCCTCAAAAACCGAGTCGAGAATCAAAACCAATGTTTGAATGCCGGTAAATTTACTCTCCACGCCGCTTACCAATGCCCGCCGCAACTCAAGCAAGGTCGGGTCGTTAGGATAAGGAATATTCAACTGCTCACAAACCCACTTCATTAAGCGTTCACAAGTCTTTTCAGATGCTCGTTTCTCAACCTTCTCTGATAGTTTGGCAATTGCCCATTCATTCTTACACAAATCATCCCAATACTCATCTGGCAAGGGAAAGAGTGCAATATACAGAGAAGTTATCGCCGATGAGATTCCGGGCAAGATGGTTCTATGCAAATGAAAACACAACCAACTTTTCCCAAACCCACGTTCGCCGCGAAAGAGGATTGCTTTGGGGGGTTTCTCTCTTCCCCCTGACTCAAGATATTGATTGAACTTGCCCTGTATCAAATCCACTTCGGTGCGATGAATAAAAGCATCTTTAGAATACGGCTGAAGTTTAATCATGATACCCTCCCGTTAATCGGGGAAAATGCTTCTCGTTAGATACTGTTGTTCGGCTTTCTGAATATCTTCTGGTTCAAGATACCCCTCTCTCGCTAAATAACATTGAAGTACAAGATTGGCCAGCATAATGGCCTCGCGCGGCAACGGACGGGCGCGCTCGGCGATTAGCGTTTCCACATGGCGCAGGGCCGGGCTGCTCAGCGCATCCAGACTGCCAAAACGTCCCTGGCTGGCCACATAGACGCGCCGGCGCAGGATTTCAGCCAGTTTGGGGACATCCCATTGAATTTGCGCTCTCAAAGACTGACGATAGAAGTCCCTGGCCTGCGCGGCAAGATGCACTTCCAAATCGGCGGGCAGGAAGGCTTTCAAAAAAACATTTGCTTTTGCCCAGACCGACGCTTGAGATAAAAGCGGCGCAATTACATCAAACTGCGCCTGGACATCCCCCGGCGGCAGGTTGCCGCCATCCACGCCATCCAAAAGAAGAAGGGTCGATTCGAACCGCAAATCTTCCCGAATGAAATCCAGCAGCGCCTCGAACTGCGCCGGACCAGACCAAAGGTCGCCCGCAGCGTCTTCCAGGTCTTGAAGCATGACCTTGCCCAGGCCTGCCGCCGCTTCTGGAGGAGGCGGGTCAGGCAGGCGATAGGTGCGGTCTAAGTAGTCGGAAAGTTGTCCAACATCGCCGCTTTCAGCCAAAATGCTTAAGATATATTCTAAACTGACGGGGAGCGCCACACGGAGCAACGATAAGAGATTCAAACGTTTGGGAACGGTAAGCGAGAGATACAAATCAGGCCGATAGGCGCACGCCAGAAGGACATCCGTGGCCGCGGCAGCGGCAATCGCAGTCTGGTGCGCTTCAAGGGAGGCCAATTCAGATAAATTAGCAAAAAATGGCAAATCATAGGAAATGGGGAACTTACGATATTTGCTTTCGCTCTTCCAGCAAGCGCGAAGTGTGTAAATGCGCATGGCCGTCTTGCCGCCGCCGGGAGGAGCAAAAAGCGCCGCTGGGGCTGTCTCCCAGGCGACGCTGAACATGTCATGCCCAATCAAATAACCGGAAATATAGGGGTCGTTGGAGGCTTCCAGCCGCTCAAAGGGATTAAAAGCAAAGCCCAGACTTGAAAGCCTTACTCCCACCGCGGTTTGTGTTTCCGGGGTCGCAGCCATTACATGAATACATCTCCTTACTGCTTGGTTTTACCAATATATCGTTCTTTTTTCATTCCCCCCATTTCGCCCCTCTCCCGTGATTCTCACAAAAATCTCACCACACATTTTCCAGGCGAACGATTCCCTTCCCGCGCTCCGAGACGACATACACTGGCTGTTTGGGATTAGGCTCCAAAGCCTGGCGCAGGCGCCAGAGAGCCGTATCCATGATGCCTTCCACCGTGTCGGGCAGTTCCCACGCAGAATCCTCCGTGGAACGCGGTTGATGATCCAGGCCGCGCAGGCCGCGATAGTACAGTTCTTGCTTGTCGCAAGCGCGGTCAGGATGCATATACAGATAGCGCAAAAGATTGAGCGACGACTCGGACAAACCGCTCACGGGAAAATGCCCCAGAAAAACCTTTTGTAAAGCGGCATCCATACGCAGACGCGGCGGGAAACGGCGCTGGAGGTCTGCGGTTGCTTCGGGTGTAAGCGGCCCCTGCTCGGTCTGGACGAGGTAAGCATCCACAAAAGGACGCAGAAATTCCAGCCAGCCGCGCGGGGAGGAACCGCCGTACTTTGCCAGCCAGGTCAGTAAGCCGGCATCTTCCGAAAGTTCTTCGAGACGGAACGAGTCCTTGCCGCAGGCCAGCGCCAACCGCCGCTCACAAAGATGACGCAAGGCCTCTGCCGGCCAGGTTAACTCGAAAATCTCGAACCGGCGGCGGGTCAAGCCGGTAGCCGCCGAAATCAAACTCTTCATCCGCAGCGGAGCCATCACCTTGACAGTAAAGCCGGGAACATCGAACACCGCGAGAGAAGAAAACAGGGCTGTCAGCGAGCGGCTCAGCGCAGCGGCTTCGAGCGTGAGCCAGGCATCCAGGCCATCAATCATCACCCAGAGTCCGCTCAAGCCGGCTGCGTCCAGTGTTCGTACCACTTCGGTCACCTGGCGTGGATAGGGGGCATGAGGCGGCACCAACATCTTAGGCGTGCGACTCAAAATCTCACCCAGAAGAGCAGCGCCCTCAGCGCTTTCTTCGCTTTCCAGGCGCAGCAAAAACAACTCTTTATCGGTGCGCAAGTATTGGTGAATCAGCCAGACCATCCCCTCCTGGGCAAAGCGCGCCGCCTGCGTAAACCGTTCCGGCTGCCGAACCAGATGAACAGCCAGGGACTGCGCCGCCAAGTCCAGGATTTCCTCCACAAACCGTCTGACAAACGCCTCTCCTTCCGCCTCTTCCTGGACCCCAGCCTGCCACTCAACGATGAGCGGAGCCGCCGTCCCCGGCGTTTCCCGCGCCGCCTCGATGAGCCGCAGACGCAGAGCCGTCTTGCCGCTGCCCTCCTCGCCGAAAACAATGACCGAGCGCATCCCGCGCATGGCCTCGAATCCCTGCGGCGGGACGAAGACCTGTCCCAGCCAGGCGATCTCATCTTCGGCGCGCAAGGTGTCGAAGAAGGCAAGAGGAGAGGAGAAAGGGGAAGATGTCATGACTGTTCGATGACTTCAAAATCGTCGGGTTGTAAATATTCCCTGTCGGGGTGATATTGAGCATGATGTGAGAGAATCTTCTGACCCAATTCGAGCATACGACCGAGAGAGCCATGGGATTGTTGGACAAGTCTACGGTCGTATTCCAATGGATCTGCAACAAATGGAGGACGCGCGAACAGAGAGGTAAAGCTATCCCGACTACAAATCTTTTGAACTCTCAGCATCAAAATTTCCAATAAGGCATCGTCGCTCCACCTAACTAACAAATCAGATTCTTTGGGAATCTCTTTTGTAACCACTATCTCTTTGACAACGATCTTTTGTCTTAGCAATTCTCTCCGAGAAGCGCTTACGGCTTGTTGCCACTCATCGTTGAGCATTTTTTCACAAACTAGGATTAAGACGGTATGAGTAAGCCAAGGCGGTCGAATGTTCAACCAATCCAATATCTGCTCACTGTTTGGCAGAATGTCTTTTCCGTAGGGCAGGCTGAAATTAGCTATTCTTTCAAGCAGGACGTCCCTTTCTTTTGCCCAAACATCATTTTCTTTCCCTGAAGAATCCTTTTCTATCTGGGTAAAACGTTGTCGCAAACGGCCGTTCAAGGCCTGCACAGACCCGACATGCCAGCCCAAGAACCCTGTCAAGGCATCTCGCTCCGCCGGGCGCAAGTCCAGAAAGGCTTTGGGATTTATCACAACAAACTCTATCCAAGTCTCGGCTACTCGACGGGAAATCTGCTCTAATACCGAATGAGAAAATTTGTCCGGCTTTACATTCCAAAAAACAGGGAAAATTCCGTCCCTTGGCATCTTTTGCTGTTCAACGTACTCTTTCCAGAGTGCTTGCATAAAGACTCTTGCATCTTTCTCGAACACAATGGCACGTGCTGACTCGCGAACAGATTTGAGATATCCCCATTGAGTGGGATTTACCCAACTCTCCTCGACAATTTTTTCTACATGAAACAGATCAGAATAAAGAATGTTTGGCTGAACAACATCGGTCTCAAAAAAATGATGAAATGGTTTAACAAAATAATACTCATCCGGTAAAGTCAATCCATACACATCTTTCATCCAATCTAATTGCGGATACCGAAGAAGACGTTTTCGATGTGAAGATTTCTCAAGAGCCGTTTTTACGCTTCTAATAGTTTCATCGTCAGGTTGTCGAGGTAACTGCTCCAAAGAATATACTACTAAACCTGCGCTAAGCACGTCAAATTTGTCCCACATGTCTCCAATAGCATCTATTATCATCTTTGCCAACGTGGTGCCTTTTTGCCCATTCAACCAATCGTGAATTTTCTGCAAAGATGAAGCAAGAGCATTATTTTCTTTGTTATCCAAAACATTAGGGAAATTATCAAAAAAGGATAAAACCTTATCCAGGGAGGAGAGCAGAGTCCTTGTTTCCCCTCTGTCGCCCATTTCACTTAATTGTTGAACAACCTTCTTGCGAGCCTCGGACTGAAATAAGCGTGATGCTAACTTCGCTAGTCTTTCCTTGTTTTCATTGTCCAAGTGTTTCTTCTCGGCATACTCTTTCGCCTCAATACACTGAGAAAGAGCAAACAGGGGATCACCAACAAAGTCAGAAGATAATCTCGATAAAGTCTCTCGAAAAGTGGTCTCTGCTTTGTCGGCTTCCTTGCCCAAGTATGTTACCACCCACCCCGCAATTGCCGAAAGCAAACCCAAGGGGAGGGCAATATTGCGGGCAAAAATGTCCAGGAAAATTCGCCAGCGGACTTGAGCAAGCGACTCGGTGACAACCTGCCCTAGCGGAATCGGGTATTCTAAAAAATCAACCAATAACTTTGCATTCAAGAATATTGTATGTTTATCAGCATCTGGCAATGCTTGCACCCTGGCACGAAAAACAGCGTTTCCTTCCCCCTCCCAGCGAGGAGAAATGGCCTGCCCACTATCGTCATAAAAGCCTAGTCTGTCGTCGGCTTCAAGCAATAGCACATATTTTGTTGTTTCAGGCGCAGTCACACGAAAAATCATCTCTTGGGCCGGCATATTTGGGGACGGCAAGAAGATTTCTGACGGATACGTCACCGCGATTTGAACGCCGCTTACGATTGTACGGTCCGTAACAATGAAACGATTGGATAAATTTGCTTCCCGCCACTGGATGAGCAGCGCCGCGCCAATGAACACTAATGTGATCCCCCAAAAGATAAACAGCGTCTTGTATCGCGCCCAAAGTGTACCAAGAGAGCCCGCCATATACTTTCTGCTCCTTTGCTCCACGAACAGTATAGATATTTTTCGCCCAAAAGTCAACTATCAATTGTGAGATTTTTGTGAGATTACAGAGGACAATCGTTAGATAAGCGAAATAGCGTTATTGTTGCCCCATGCTAGAATACAAGTAACTTATTCGCTGAACAACGGAGGTGCCTATCGAAAAGTCCTAACAAATTTTCCTTTCGATACGAAGCCCACAATTTATTCAACACTGGAACCCTGTCAGAAATCTCTGGCAGGGTTTTCTGTTGTTCCTTACTCGACAAAGTCGTGAGATTGCTGTGAGATATGAGATGGGTGAAAGTGGGAAAGTCGCAATTTTGCGGTAGGACAGGCATAAGCGCATGAGCGCCCAGAAGTCAGTATCATGGTGACGTAAATTCGGTGTAGTCGTTTGTAAAGAAAGGAGAGAAGACCATGAACTGGATTTCTGGATTTGCCCTCTTGCTGCTGGTCACCGGCCTCGTTGTTGGTCTGTGCGTTGCAGGCACTGACCTCCTGAACCCCGTCACCAGCCAGGCCGAGGCCGAGCGCATCTCCGTCGAAACCCGCCACCTGGATGTGATGAATCAACTCGAAGAGCAACGCGTCGCGGCCAAGACTGAGGCCGAGATTGCCCGCATCCGTCATCAGATGGAACTGGAAGAGGCCCGCTATCAGGCCGAACTGGCCCACATCGCCGCTGACCAGGACCACTACGAAAGGATGCTGAATATCAAGGCAATGGCGTCTGAGGGTGCTATCGTTGTGGCGCTCATTCTCTGTGGGGCAGGTGGTATCTCGTTGATTATCGTCAGAACAAAGCTTGCTCTGGCCCGTATTCCGGCCAACTCTGCCGCCCCCTCGCCAGCAGCCACCAAGCAGCCTTCTCGCCAGACCACCCGCCGCCACTCGCCAAATGGTTACGAGCAGGAGCGCATCAATGCCCGTCAACGTGAGCTCCTCGAACTCGCGATCACCCAGCGGCGTGTCCGCGCCGCCTGCAACGGCAAAAACATGACCCCCGAGGAATACAGAAACCTTCCCCTCGCCGGTGATTGAGCCTCGCGATATCAGGTTCACGGGAAACAACGCAGCCCCGCCTGAGTCGATGGCAAGAAAAAAGGAGATACCTCAACCGCAAATTTTACACGAAAGGAGGCGGCCCACAGGAAAGGCCAAATAACTGTAAACCCCACCATTCAAGGAGGTACACCGTGCTTCGGAAAAAGATCGGCTAAAACGGACGATGGCCTGGCAGTTCCCCAGGTCATCGTCTTGTCATTCCAAGATGGACTATTGAACCACTTGATATCCGACCATCTGACTACCCCACCACCTCCGGCCTGATCCCCAACTCGTCAATCAGCGCGTTCAACTCCTCGTCCGTCAACCTTCTCCCTTTCCCTGCATACGCCGTCAGCGCGGCTTCCATCATGTTGGTGCCGAAGGAGCGGCCGTCGTAGCGCGGGGTGGTGGTGACAATCGTCTGCACGCCGCGCGACTTGAGGAGGGCGATGTTCTCCTCGGTAGTGGTATTCGTGACCACGGTCTTGCCGCGCAGGTCGAGGGGCAGGTACTTGCGCATGAAGAGAAAGTCGCCCGCCAGCAGGTCGGATTCGGCGAAGTATTTCTCGTATTTCGGCTCGTGCTCCGCCCCGCCGCTGCCGTAGAAGAGCATGGACATCGGGAAGTAACTGACAATCGGGAAGAGCGCCCGCGCCAGCCGTTTGTAGGCGCGCAGACCATAGACCGGGATGGGAATGCCCAGGGCAATCATCAGGTCGCCGATGACCAGCCGCTCCGAAACTTCCTCGGCCGCCTGCGCCAGCCCCATGCGGTCCACCGCCACCGGGACGAAGGCCTGGCGAAAGCGCAATTCGCCCAAGACGGGACGCACGAACTCGAAGACGCGCCGCTCCAGGGTGTGCTTCAGGCCGCGCCCGTCGCAGAGCGGGGTTTTGGTCACGCCCTCGACCAGTTTGAGGGCGGCGCGCAGGGGATACTCGCGGTCGTCCAGGCGCAGGTACAGGTCCACGCCGCCGACGCCGAAGGCGTCCACCTTGCCGTCCAGGTCGAGGTACAGGCGGCGGGCTTTTTCCACGTCGCCATCGGTGCCGATGCGCTCGATTTCGACGGTCTCGCCGCCGAAGCGGACGGTGACTTTTTTGTCGCGTTGGGAACTACCCAAACTGATGCTGACGGCTCGTTTCATGGGGGCCTCCTGGTTTTTAAACACGAAGGACTCAAAGGGAACACGAAGGGCACAAAAGAGGACAAAGTTGGAAACACAAAGGACTCGAAGGGAACGCGAAGGACACAAAAGAGGAAGAAGTTGGAAACACAAAGGACTCAAAGGGAACACAAAGGGCACAAAAGAGGAAGAAGTTGGAAACACAAAGGACTCGAAGGGAACACAAAGGGCACAAAAGAGGAAGAAGTTGGAAACACAAAGGACTCGAAGGGAACACAAAGGGCACAAAAGAGAAAAATAACGTTTCGTGGACTTTGTGCATCCTTCCTGTCCTTCGTGTTCTCAACTTCACAAATCTCTTCGCGACCTTTGTGCGCCCTTCCTGTCCTTCGTGTTTTCAACTTCACAAATCTCTTCGTGACCTGTGTGTGTCCTTCCTGTCCTTCGTGTTCCCAACTTCACAAATCTCTTCGTGACCTTTGTGTGCACTTCCTGTCCTTTGTGTTTTCAGACAAAAGGATTGAACATCTTTTCTTCGCCGACGGTGGTTTCTTCGCCGTGGCCGGAGAGGAGACGGGTCTCGTCGGGCAGGGTGAAGATTTGGGCGCGGATGCTCTCGACGAGCGCCGCCGGACTCCCGCCGGGCAGGTCGGTGCGCCCCACACTGCCCTGGAAGATGAGGTCGCCGCAGAAGCAGACGTCCGCCTGGGCGCAGTAGAAGACGCACAGGCCAGGGGTGTGACCGGGCGCGTGGCGGACCTCGAAGGTCAGGCCGCCCAGGGTCAGGGATTGTCCGTGCGCCAGGTCGAGGGTCGGGGCGCACCCTGCGGGTGTGCTACGCTGCGCTCCGCAAGGCAGCGGGGGCAGGGAAAAGCCGAAGAGGGCCGCGCCGCCGCCCATCTCCCAGAGCGGACGCTCGGCCGGATGCAGGGCGATGACCGGCGCCGGGTCGAGGCCGCGCACAAGGTCCGCGACGCCGCCGATGTGGTCAAAGTGGGCGTGCGTGACCCAGATTTGCTCCACGCGCCAGCCGCGGCGTTCGGCCTCGCGGCGAATGGTCTCGCCGTCCCAGGCCGGGTCGATCACCGCCGCCGCGCCGGTCTCGGAATCGGCGATCAGGTAACCGTTGGTCTGCAGAGGGCCGAGAGTCAGCCGGACGATGTCGAGCATGGTCACTCCTGGGAAACAGGAAGAGGGTCGGGGAGCGGACGCGGCAGGTAGCGCAGCGAGAGCAGCAGCGCCAGAGCGATGGCCGCCAGCGAGACGGGGTAGATGAGGTCGGGGCGCAGTTCGTAGAGCCAGCCGGCCAGCGGCGGAGCGAGGAAGAGCGGCAGGGAGTTGAGCGTCTCGGCGATGCCGTAGGCCAGGCCCATCTGATGCGCCTCGACAAAGGAACGCACCTGCGCCGAGGCCAGGGAGCGGGCAGCGCGGTAGCCGCCGAGCATGAAGTAGGCCGCGCCGTACCAGGGCAGGCCGCCGCCCTTCCAGATGAGCAGGCCGAAGAGCAGGACGCCCCCCTGGGCCAGGAAAAAGCCAAGACGGGGAGCAAGTTGCCCCAGCGCCAGGTTGAAGACGGTGTTGCCCAAACTGCCCAGCGAGCCGAGTTGACCGATTTGCGCCAGCGAAAGGCCGCGCTGGTTCTGCAGGAAGTTGGGCGTCAGCGGCTGGGGCAGGTAGAGGGCAAAGAAGACCAGAAAGGCCAGGCCGAGAAAGTTCAGGTAACGGGGATTGGCCAGCAGGTCGCGGAACGATTGCCGGCCGTCGTGGGCTGCGCGCGGCTGGGCGCGCAGGAAGAAGATCAGCAGGGTGGAGAGGACGAACAGCCCGGCGGCGGCAAAATAGACCGCCCGCAGGCCGAACGCCTGCCCCAGCAGGCCGCCGCTCAACGGTCCGAGCACCGCGCCGGCGGTGAAGGCCGAGGAACTGAGCGTGATGGCGCGCCCGACCGAGAGTCTGCCGCGCGCTTCCGTCAGGTAACTGTTGAGCGGGGAAATCACAAAGGCGGTGAAGTTGTAGAGGACCGCCCCCGCCGCAAAAACCGTCAGACCCTCCGCCAGCGCCATCAGCCAGGCCGCCGCCAGACCCGCCAGCCAGGCCGCCCACAAGAGCGGACGCCGCCCGACGCGGTCGGCCAGCCAGCCGGCGGGGATGTGCGAAAAGGTCATCGCCAGGCCGCCCAGGCCGAGGACGAAGCCAATCGTCACCGGCGAAGCGCCCAGACGTTCCAGGTAAATCGGCTGGAAGTAGAAGAACATGCCCTCGCCGATTCCCCAGCAGAAGAGCGAGGCGGCCAGGAAGAGGAAATCGCGGGTCATGGGCGGGCGGCGACGCGGGCGATGAATTCGGCCGCCTTCTCGAAGACGAATTCCTTCTGCGGCTCCTCGGTGATGACGTGCCCGCTGCCCTCGATCCAGATTTTCTCCTTGTCGGGCGTGGTCAGGTCGGCGTAAATCATTTCCATGCTGTTCTCGACGATGTAATGATCGTCGCGGGACGAGATGAGCAGCACGGGGACGCGGATCTGCGGCAGGGCGGCGCGCATCACGCCCAGGAGTTCGTTCAGTTCGCCGATGGAGCGCACCGGATTGGCCGGGTAGGCGACGTGCTGCTTCCAGGCGTCGCCGAACCAGCCGTCGCCGGCGTTTTCGCTCTTGGGCATGTAGGGCTGGAATTTGGACAAAATCTTGATGTAGCGCAATCGCCAGTCATCGGGCAGTTTGTAGGGCGTGGACATCGCCACGACGCCCTGAACCGGAAGCCGGCTGGCCGCGACCAGCGACAGGACGCCGCCCATCGAAAGGCCGAGCAGGAAGACTTTCTCGCAGGACGACCGCAGGAGGTGGTAGCCGTCCTCGACCGAGGCCAGCCAGTCGCGCCAGCGGGAGCGAATCATGTCTTCGGGCTGCGTGGCGTGACCCGTCAGCCGCATCCCGCAGACGGTGTAGCCGCGCCGGTTGAGGTCTTCGCCCAGCCAGCGCATTTCCTTGGGCGTGCCGGTGAATCCGTGCTGGACGAGGCAGCCGATGCGGGCGTTCTCGCCCTTGCCGGGGAAGAAGAAGGGTTCAGCAGTGGGGAGGATGAGTTGGGACATGGTAGTTCCAGTGTTCAGTGTTCAGTAGTCAGTGTTCAGTGGAGTGGTAAGCAAATTATAACCCCGCCAGAGACAATTCGGGCGGGGTGTGGAATTTGCGGATTGGCTCCGAAGAGGCGTCGCGCAGTCGATTGTGCAAGGTATTTTCTGTAAATTCAAGGTCAAGAGCATCCTCTGAAAGAAAAGCAAGGGGGTATCTCGCCGTTCATCACGTCTGTCAAGATGGGGCTTTTGCTGAACCGACTCGTTTGCCAACGAGTCCTAACATGTTTGCAAACGAGTCTTAACACGTTTACCAACGAGTCTTAACAAGTTTGTCAACGAGTCTTAACATGTTTGCCAACGAGTCTCGATATCTTTGCAAAGACATTTTGATCTTTTCAAACCGATTCCATTCTGCCTTATGAAGAGCCCGTTTCCTTGAAGGAAACGGGCTCTTCCAGGGAACTTTTTGCTCCAGACGGCGCAGCAGGCTCCGCCGGTGCAGCCCCATGAGCAGGTGGTGAAGTTGCAGATGGGGTAGGAGCCGGAAGGGTAGCCTAATGCCAAGCAGTTTGGAGTGGGTTGACTGCCGCATCCGAAACAGTCAGAAGGGCCGCAGACGCAAGTATTGCCAGAAGGCTGACATTTGGCGCCGATATTACAGGAGCCAGAGCACTGATTATTATATAATCCGCAGGGGACTTGGGTGAGACCGGGGAGTGGGGTCGGGCTGGCGAAGAGTTCTGGCGTGTTGGTTGGGGCGGGGGGGGAGGTGGGGCAGGTTTTACAGCATTGCCAGCCTGTACCGCAGTATTGAGAAGAGTTGCAAAGGCCAAGTTCACTGCAAGTTGTGTTTTTGACACAAAGCCCGCCATTTAACTCGCAAGGACATTGAGCGCAGATTCCGCCAGTGCAGGAAGTAGAGGAACATCCACAACGGCAGGAAGAAGAGCAGTATTTATCTTTACAAACTCCGCCACTACAGTCGATTGAAGAACACCCGCATTCGCAGTTCGAAGAGCAGTAAGGCACAAGACAACTGAGGCTATCAGCGCAGGCTCCGCATAAACATTTATAAGGAGAGGACCATTTTTTTGTCAGTGGGTCGCACTCATAAGAGTAGCCATTTGCGCAGCAGGTATACTCGTATAAAGGATTGCACGAACAGCCGTTACAGCAGGCCGCATAAGAAGGTTTTGGGAAAGAAAGAGAGATAAAGATTATAAAAGTTATAAAGGTTATAACCAGCGCTTTTCTCCCCATAAGATTAGTATAGCATAGGACTAATAGGAGGGAATAGGACTAATAAAAATCTTATGGATTAGCTGGCCATTCATTTCCCATTGAAACAGGAGTTATCAGCTGGAGCTCGGGAGGGAGAGGACGAGATAGGGATTGAGTTTCGATAATCCTTAGCTCAGGCAAGTGATTCATTCCGTTAGTGATATTAACCTGCATGTCTAAGTAACCATCTTGATATTCCATTCTACTCGCATCATTCCCCGGAATGCTCAAGAGCTGGGCGTAAATTGAATTGCGGGGAAGGATAACAGGCGGGCTGTTTGGGTCGTCTGGATTTTGGATAACAATATTTTCAGGATCATTGGGATCAAGGTCAGGATTGGTGGCAAAAAGGACAAGGCTTGGGAAAATTGGATTGGTTCTGCGAAAAGCCAAACTCCAATCGGCGTTGGGAAAAAGAGGTTCTTGGAAACTTTGCGGTTGTCCTTCGACGGTAGCAATACATACGAAAAATTTCCAGTTGGATAAATCTTCAGGGTCAGGGTTTTCTTGATTTTGAGGGTCAAAGTTGGCAACGTAAAAGAAAGGATATCTTTGGCCGTTTATAATGATTTCGCCGCCAATATCCATATATCTCATAGTCAGGCCGTCTAACTGCTGTTGGTTTCCGCCGTCATTGCCTTTGGCTTTGAGGCTGGCAATTCTTGTGCCGTCTGGAAGGATTTCAAAAAGCAGGGAGTTTCCGCCGAGGTTCTGCCAGTTTTGCCGGACAGCATCTGGGTCCATATGGAGGATGTCGGCAAGGCTTTCGCCTTTGTCCATCCGCTCAAGGATGTGGGAGAGGATAAAGCGGGTGGCATCTCCGGACTGGACGTCTTCGATGGTGAGGGTGGGGAGGCTGGCAAGGGCTTCTTCGTTGAGCTGGGGGTTGTCGGTGTTGACGCCGGTGTAGAGTTCTTGGAAATTGGGGACAACGCGGAATTCTGCAGTGTCGGGGTTCCAGAGGAGGGTGAGTTCCTGTCCGTTTTGGTCCAAGGCGCGGACGGTGTAGGGGGCGAGGGGGTTGTGCTCGCGCAGGTCGTCGTGGGTGGCGAAGGAGGTGGGGATAAGCACAAAGTCTGCGGTCTGCAGTTCGCCGTCCGCCGTCCGATAGGCGGCGGCAACCAGCCATTCGCCGCCCTCATGGCGGATAAGTCCGCTCGTGAAGGCTGGGTCGAAGGCAATGGGGTGTGGCAAGGGAGTCGCGGTCGGCGCGACGGTGGGAGTGGCAGTGTTCAGCGGCCGGTGTTCAGTGTTCAGTGGGACGGCGGTCTGCGGGCCGCCGTCCGCGGTCTGGGGAACACAGGCAACCAGGGCAAGGAGAAGAATGGCCAGAAGAAACGGAACACGCATCATAGAAAACTTCCTGTCCAGGGCGGCAAAGGCGGTTTCGCGCTGGAAGTCGAGGAGGGAGAGATACTCAGCAACGATCGCTCTCATTTCAGGCAAGCAAGGCATTCAGTTCTGCCGGGCGGATGACCGTTACCAGCGCAGGCTGAAAATCTTGCGGGTTGCGCGTCGCCAGGTATTCGGCTTTGCACTGCGCCGCAGCGACCATCTGGACGGCATCTTCGAAGTCGCGATAGGGCAGATTGAGCGCCTGCTCGATGGTCATCCCATCCACAGGCGCAACGGATAGGAATTGCAGCAGGCTGGTCAAGGTAACGCGCGCTGCCGCAGGCGACCGGTCTTTGGCGAGCAGATAGAACAGGGTTGTCAAAGAATGGGGCGCGACAAAACCTTGCACGCGCCCGGTCTCGGCATAGGCCAGGGCGCGTGCAGAATCATCATAGAATGGCTCGCGCTTCTGAAGCACATCCAAAATCACGTTCAGGTCGAACAAAACCTTAACCGGCGCGGCCATATTTTTCTTCCAGATGGGATTTGTACTCTTCCGGACTCAGGTCAGGCGAAAGCACGCCGCTCAACCGCCGGACAATTGGCGCCCGGTCGAGCAATTCATCCTGAACAGGGATACGCCGGAAGTATTCGTTGATCAGGTTGGTCAAGGTGGTATTGTGCTGGCGGGCGTACCGCTTCGCGTTGTCCAGAAGGGAGCGCGGCAGGCGGATGGTCAATTTGGTCTCATCCATAAGTCACCTCTTTCTGCCGTGCAGAATAACATAAAATTGTACGGCTGTCAACAGCGACAAAAAAGGCTGTTCAAAAAGTAGAGCAGAATACTATCCCACCCAGGGGAAAAAGCCAGAGTCGAGGCTCTCTGATTGTCCAGCGCATTCGGGGGCCAGTAGCCTGCTCGAACCAGTTTTTTGGGCTAAGCCCCCGAAAAAACAAATGCCTACCGCCCTACCATCGTTATGAACCATTAACCAACAACGCGCATCTCCCTCGGCATGTCGCTCAGACACTCCGCGCCCTCCTCGGTGATGACCACGTTGTCCTCGATGCGCACGCCGTTGCGGCCCGGCAGGTAGATGCCCGGCTCGACGGTGAAGGCCATGCCCGGCTCCAAAATCTGCTGGTTGTCGCCGCGTATGTACGGGTCTTCGTGGCCCTCCATGCCAATGCCGTGACCGGTGCGATGCGTGAAGAACGCGCCGTAGCCTGCCCCCTCGATGACCGCCCGGGCGGCGAGGTCCACCGCGGCGCACGGGACCCCGGGGCGGGCCGCGGCGCGCCCGGCGGCGTTGGCCTCCTGGACGATGCGGTGAATCTTCTCATACTCGGCGTCCACCGCTCGGCTGAGCGCTCGCGGCGAAGTCGCTCCGACCGCGAAGGTGCGCGTCAGGTCGGAGATGTAGCCGTCGAACGCCGCGCCCCAGTCTACCACCAGCAGGTCGCCCGGCTGGAGCGGACGGTCGGTCGGCGAGGCATGCGGGTTGGCGCTGTTCGGCCCGGCGGAGACGATCGGCGCGAACGGCATCTCGGGCTGCGAGCCGTGCCGCAGGAGTTGCATCACCAGTTCGGCGGCCAGTTCCTTCTCGGTCATGCCGATTTTGATGAGCGGAATCGCCGCCTCGAGCGCCGACTGGGCAATTTGCACCGCCCGGCGCATGGCGGCGACCTCGTCCGCGTCTTTGCGGACCCGCAGGCGGCTGACCACGTCCGAGGCGTCCGGGAACGCTGCGGCGGGCGCGGCGGCCTGCAAATAGCGGAATTCCAGCAGACGCAGGGCGCGCGGCTCGACGCCGATTCGTTTGCCGTCCAGGTTCAGCGAGGCGAGGGCGGCGCGGAAGACGTCCTCCCACGCGGCCGGGTTCTCGCCGTAGGGGAAGGCGCGCACCGGCAGACCTTCCACTTTGAGCATTTCCAGTTCCGGCAGGACGATCACCGGCGGCGCGTCGGCGGTGAAGACGGCCACCACCGGCCGCTCCATCAGGTGGAAGTGCAGGCCGGTCAGATAGACCAGCGACGGGCTGGGGTTGAGGGCGAGGGCGTCCAGGCCGGAGGTCCGCAGCGAGGCGGAGAGTTTGTCGAGGCGGGAGGGATTCATGGGGCTTCTCCTAACCAACCTTATGGTAACGCCGGACAAAGGCGGTCTGGATGACCCGGTCCACCAGGCCGGGGACAACGGCGTCGAAGAAGAAGACGGGACGGTAATACCAGGGCAGAATCACCGCCCGGCGCGGGTGCGCCGCCAGCCAGACGACGCGGCGGGCGACCGCCTCGGACGACATGCGCAGGAAGGCGGGCGTCTTGAACTCTTTCAGCGCCTGCCCGCTGTGCTGGCCGAACTCGGTCGCCGCCGGGCCGGGATAGATGCCGGAGACCCGGACGCCAAACGGCGCGACCTCGCGCCGCAGGGCGTCGGTGAAGGCGCGCACGCCAAACTTGGTCGCGGCATAGACGCTGTAGAGCGGCGCGGCAATCCAGCCGGCCACCGAGGACATGTGGATGATGTGGCCGGCGCGGCGCGCCAGCATGTGCGGCAGGACGGCGCGCGTGACCAGAATCAGGCCGGTCAGATTGACGGCGACCTGCGTCTCGATGTCGCGGTCGGGGTCGAGGTTCTCCAGCCAGTCGAGGCGGCCAAAGCCGGCGTTGTTGAAGAGGATGTCCACCTGGCCGTACACTTCCAGCACGGTCTTGACCATCGCCTCGACCTCGGCCCGCCGGGTGACGTCCACCGGAGCGACCAGCGCCTCGCCCCCCGCCGCCTGAATCTCCTCCGCCAGCGCCTGCAGCCGGTCGAGGCGGCGGGCGGCCAGGACGACGCGGGCGCCGCGGCGGGCGAACAGGCGGGCCGAATCGGCCCCAAAGCCGGAGGAAGCGCCGGTAATGAGGACGACTTTGTTGGCAAGTTTCGATTTCATGGCACACTCCTGCAGCGAGGTCTATTCCCCGTCTTCCTGGGACTGCGGTTCTTCGGGCCTGCGCCGCGGCCGGGGCGGTTCGATCGCCGCCTCGGGCAGAAGCGCCCGCTCGACCACCTCGTCCATGTGTTTGACCGGCACAATCTGCAAGTCGGCGCGCACCCGCTTGGGCAGATCCACCAAATCCTTGACGTTCTTCTCCGGGATCAGCACCACCTTCAGCCCGGCGCGGTGGGCGGCCAGCACCTTCTCGCGCAGCCCGCCGACCGGCAGGACGCGCCCGCGCAGGGTGATTTCGCCGGTCATGCCGACATCGCGGCGGACGGGGCGGCCGGTCAGGGCCGAGAGCATGGCGCTGGCCAGGGTGATGCCCGCCGAGGGGCCGTCCTTGGGAATGGCGCCCTCCGGCATGTGGACGTGGATGTCCATGCGCTCGAAGACTTCAAAATCAATGCCGAACCGTTCGGCGCGCGAGCGGATGTAGGTCAGCGCGGCCTGACCCGATTCCTGCATCACCTCGCCGATCTGACCGGTCATCTGCAGGCTGCCCTTGCCGTCGAAGACGGCCACCTCCACGGCCATGATCTCGCCGCCGTTTTCCGTCCAGGCCAGGCTGGTCGCCACGCCGACCTCGTCGGCGCGCTCGGCCTCGGTCTGGAAGAATTGCTGAGGGCCGAGAAACTTGCCGACCAGCGGCGCCGTGATCAGGGTCGGGTAACGTTTGCCCTCCGCCTTCCAGCGGGCCACCTTGCGGCAGATGCGGCCGATCTCGCGCTCCAGGTTGCGGACTCCGGCCTCGTAGGTGTATTCGCGGATGATGCGCTGCAGCGCCTGGGGCGCAAAGCGCAGGCCGATGTCTTCGATGCCGGCTTCCTCGATCTGGCGCGGGATGAGGAAGCGGTTGGCGATGATCAGTTTCTCCTCCTCGATGTAGCCGGGGAATTCGATCACCTCCAGGCGGTCGAGCAGGGCCGGCGGGATGGTCATCAGGGTGTTGGCGGTCGTGATGAACATGACCTTCGAGAGGTCGAAGTCCAGTTCGAGATAGTGGTCGCTGAAGGCGTGATTCTGCTCCGGGTCGAGCACTTCGAGCAGGGCCGAGGCCGGGTCGCCGCGGAAGTCCTGGCCGAGTTTGTCGATTTCGTCGAGCATGAAGAGCGGATTGGCCGTGCCGGCGCGCTTCATCGTCTGGATGATGCGGCCGGGCAGCGCGCCGATGTAGGTGCGGCGGTGGCCGCGGATTTCGGCCTCGTCGCGCACGCCGCCGAGCGAGACGCGCACGAACTTGCGTCCGAGCGCCTCGGCGATGGACTTGCCCAGCGAGGTCTTGCCCGTCCCCGGCGGGCCGACGAAGCACAGGATGGGCTGGCGTTCCTTCTTCGGCTTGAGCGAGCGGACGGCAATGTATTCCAGGATGCGGTCTTTGGCTTTCTTCAGGCCGTAATGGTCGCGGTCGAGCACCTGGGCGGCGTGGCGGACGTCGAGGTTGTCCTCGGTGTAGACCAGCCAGGGCAGGTCGAGAATCCAATCGATGTAGGTGCGGATGATGCCCACTTCGGGCGCCATCGGCGGCATCTGATTGAGACGTTCGAGTTCCTTGAGGGCGGTCGTCCGGGCCGCTTCGGGGAGCGCCGCCGTTTCGATGCGCTTGCGCAGGTCGGTGATGTCGCGCGTCCAGACATCGCCCTCGCCCAGTTCGTTCTGGATGGCCTTCATCTGCTCGCGCAGATAGAATTCGCGCTGCGAACGGTCCACCTCCGACTGGACGCGGGTGTGGATTTCGTCCTCCAGTTCGAGGACGTCCACTTCCTGGGCCAGGAGTTTGTTGATGTGCTGCAGGCGCTGACGCGGGTCGCTCATCAACAGCAGGGCCTGGCGCTCGGTCAGATTGAGCGAGACGGCCGTGGCAATCATGTCGGCCAGCCAGCCCGGCTCGGAGATGTTGAGAGCAAACAGATGGGCTTCTTCGGGGATGGAGCGGTCGAGTTGGACGCAGCGTTCGAACAAGTCGAGGGCCGAGCGCATCAGCGCCTGGGTGGTGCGGTCGGCGGCGGTCGGCTCCTCGATGACGCGGGCGCGCGCCCGCCAGACCGGCTGGATACGGGTGAACTCGAGGATTTCGACCCGCCGCCGCCCCTGGACGAGCGCCGAGGAGGAGCCATCGGGCATGGACAGCAGCCGCCCGACGGCCAGTTCGACCCCGACCTCCAGGAAATCCTCGGGGCCAGGATCCTGGACATCCGGGTCGCGCTGGGTCACGCCGATGACCGTCTGCCCCGCCTGACGCGCCTCCTGAATGGCCAGCAGGCTGGCCGGGCGGGCGACAAAGATGGGCGTGACCATGTGAGGAAAGATGACCAGGTCGCCCAGCGGCAGGACGAGGGCCTCGATACAGCCGTCCTCGTCGGGGATCTGGTTGGGGATGCGGTACAACTCTTCGGTGCGCTGCGTCAGGGCAGCGTCGAAGTTCTCATTGTCCTCATCGAAGAAATCGTAGTCGTTTTGCGCCATAACACCTTCCCGTCCGAACAACGAGGTTCAAACGCGAGTGAATTTTTGCCAGGCGGTCTTGACCTCGGCGGTCACGAACATGCTGCCAGCCGAAAGCACCAGGCCGCCCTGGCCTGCCCGTTCCAGCGCCCGGGCGAGGGCCGCTTCCACCGGCTCGACCGCTTCCCCTTGCAGGCCCATCCGCCGGACGACATCCAGAATCGCTTCCGGCTCGAAGGCGCGCGGGTGGACGGCGCGGGTGGCGATCACCCAGTCCAGCCGACTGCCGAGGGCCGCGAGCATGGCGGACACGTCCTTATCCTCCGAGGCGCCAAAGATGAGCGTCACCGGCCGGTTGGGGAAAGCCTCGTCGAGAGTCCGGGCGAGGTTCTCGAATGAGTCGGCGTTATGCGCCGAGTCTAACACAACCGGCGGCGCGCGGCGGACAATTTCGAAGCGGCACGGCCATCGCGCCGAGGCGAATCCGCGGCGGATGGCCTCGTCGGCGATAGGCAAGCCGGAGGCGCGCAAGGCGGCATAGGCCGCGGCCGCGTTGATCACCTGATGGCCGCCCAGCAAAGGAATGCGTAAGGTGAGCGAGGCAGAATTGAGGCTCGAAGATTGAGGATAGGCGACCGAAAGCGTCTGACCATCCAGGTCGTGTTCGCCGCGCTGGAAGGTCACCTCGCGGCCGAGGAGGAGGAGCGGCGCGCCGCGCTCCGCCGCGACCCGCTCCAGCACGGTCAACGCCTCGGGCTGCTGGGGCGCGGAGACGACCGGCACGCCCGGCTTGATGATGCCAGCCTTTTCGCCGGCGATTTGCGTCAGCGTATTGCCCAGGACGGCCATGTGGTCATAGGAAAGCGAGGTGATGACGCTGACGCGCGGGACGACGACGTTGGTGGCGTCCAGCCGTCCGCCCAGGCCGACCTCGATGACCGCCGCGTCCACCTTCTGCTGGGCAAAGTACAGAAAAGCCAGAGCGGTCGTGATCTCGAAGGTGGTCAGATGCGGAATTTTCGCCACCGCCGGCTTGACCTGCTCGACCAGGTCCACCAGCCCGGCGTGGGAAATCGGCTGTCCATCCACCTGAATGCGTTCGACGAAATCCTGCAGGTGCGGCGAGGTGTAGAGGCCGGTGCGGTAACCGGCCGCGGTCAGCGCGGCGGCCGCCAGGGCGCAGGTCGAGCCTTTGCCTTTCGTGCCGGCCACGTGAATGATCGGGTAGGCGCGATGAGGGTTGCCCAACGCTTCGAGCAAGGCGAACATGCGCGCCAGGTCGAAGTGCGCCCGCGCCAATTCGGAAGCCTTTTTCAGGCTATAATCAACGAAGGAATACAGATAATCGAGCGCAAGATTGTAGGCGGTTTCGGTTTCCATACTGCAGTGGATTGTAAATGGGAATGCGAAAATCGTAAACATCCTATGATCGGCCTTCTCACGCTGCACCTCCGCCTGCCCGGCTGCGCCTCGCTCAAAGAGAAGCGCGGCCGCATCCAGCCGTTCCTGCACCGCCTGCGGCGGGAATTCAACCTTTCGGTCGCCGAAATGGACCTGCAGGATCACCACCAGCAGGCCGTCGTCGCCTGCGCCATGCTCGGCAACGAGGCGGCGCACCTGCAATCGGCCCTCGAAACGGTGCGGCGCTGGAGCGAAGCGCACTGGTCGGACGGCGATGTGCTGGAGGCGAGGATCGAGATCATCTGAATGAGTCTGAGGTTTCTGAAGGACAAAGGCGACCTTCCCTGGACTTTCATCTCTAAAAATCCTTGTGCTGGAGGTTTTATGGATCTGCAACTCAAAGACAAGCGCGCTCTCGTCACCGGCGCGTCGCGCGGACTGGGGTACGCCGTCGCCCTCGGCCTGGCGCGCGAAGGCTGCCGCGTGGCCGTCAACAGCCGCGACGCGGCGAAAATTAGCGCCGCGGCGGAAAAAATCAGCCGGGAAACAGGGACGCAGGTATCAGGAATTGCAGGCGACCTGACCGACCCGGCCGTCCCGGCGCGGCTGGTAGAGGAGGCCGTCCGTCTCCTCGGCGGGCTGGACATCCTCGTCACCAACGCTGGTGGGCCGCCCGCCGGAGCGTTCGAGTCCTTCGACGAGGCCGCCTGGCAGAAAGCGGTCGAACTCTCCTTCCTGAGCCACGTGCGCCTCATCCGCGCCGCCCTGCCGCATCTCAAGCAATCCAAAGCCGCCAGCGTCCTGACCGTGACCTCCTACTCGGTCAAACAACCCATCCCCAACCTGGTGCTGTCGAACAGCGTCCGCGCCGCCACGGTCGGCCTGACGAAGAGCCTGGCGCTCGAACTGGGCGCGGCGGGCATCCGCTTCAACTCCATCCTGCCGGCCTGGACCGAGACCGAGCGCGTGATCGAATTGATGACCTTCCGCGCCCGGCAAAACGGGACGACGGTCGAGGAGGAGATTGCCAAACAATCGAGGGAGAGTCCGCTGGGGCGGATGGGCACGCCGCAGGAATTCGCCAACGCGGCGGTCTTTCTCGTCTCCCCCGCCGCCAGTTACATCACCGGCGTCATGCTGACAGTGGACGGTGGCATGTACAAGGGAACGCTCTGAATCTGACTATGCGCAAACACTGGACCCCCCGCTACCTCTACGACCGGGCCGCCAACCTGCTCTACCAGAAACTGCATCCCGGCGACCCCTGGCTGACGCCGCCCGCCATCCGCGTCCTGGACGGCGCGCTGGAGCGGCGCTTCTGGGGCCTCGAATTCGGCTCCGGGCGCAGCACCCTCTGGCTGGCGCGACGCGTCGGACGGCTGATCAGCGTCGAACACGACCCATTATGGTACGAAAAGGTCAAGAAGAACCTGGCCTACTACGAGATCGGCAACGTGGACTATCACCTCGTCCCGCGCGACCCCGACGACGCCCCCCCTCCCCCGGCCTACGTGCGCGTCGCCGACCTCGTCCCCGACGGCGAGTTGGACTTCGCCCTGGTGGACGGCATCTACCGCGACCTGTGCGTGCTGGCCGTCCTGCCCAAACTGCGCCGCGGTGGGTTCGTGGTCATCGACAACATCAACCGTTACCTGCCCTCGGCCTCGCGCGCCCCGTACTCGCGCCGCCCCGAAGACGGTCCTGCCGGCGAAGGCTGGCGACAGGTCGCCGAGCGGCTGGCCGGCTGGAAAGTCTTCTGGTCCAGCAACGGCGTCTTCGATACCGCCATCTACTATAAACCTTGAGCCTCTCTGCTCTTTCCTCCACCGCCGGAGCGTTGCGCGCAACCCCGGCGGTGTTTTGTACGTATGCCTGGATGAACTCAAATCGTTCGAAGGAGAGAATTATGTCTCGTCACTTTTTCGCAAAGACCCTGTCTGGCCTGTTACTGACGGCCTTGCTGACCCTGACCTTCGCCACGCCGGTCGCCGCCGCCGAAACTCGTCAGGGCGATCACATCGTCATCGCCGCCGATGAAGTGGTTGCCGATGATTTGTACGTCGCCGCCGACACCTTCACCCTGGACGGCGCGGTCCAGGGCGACCTGGTGGTCGTTGCCAGCCTGGTCACCATCAACGGCGCGGTCGAGGGCGACCTGATGGCCGCCGCGCAGACCATCATCATCAACGGTCAAATCGCAGACGATGCGCGTCTGGCCGGGGCGGTCATTTTCGTCAGCCCGGAGGCCCGCATCGGCGGCGACCTGATCAGCGCTTGCAGTTCGCTCGAGACGCGCCCCGGTTCGACCATCGCCGGCGACCTGCTGAACGGCAGCAACCAGGCCCTCCTGGCGGGCGTCATCGGCGGCGATGCCAGAGTCGGCGCCAACGGCCTGGAAGTGCGCGGTGAAATCGAGGGCGATCTCGAAGCCTACGTCGGCGAGGCCTCTCAAGAGTACCCCTACCTGCCGCCCATCCCCGAGGTGAGCGTCACCATCCCGCTCGTCCGCCCCGGGCTGGCGCTCGATCCCGAAGCGCGCATCGCCGGCGACTTGAAATACGTCCAGTCCACCGACCTGGAAATTCCATCCGGCGTCGTGAGCGGAACCGTCAACCGCACCCCGCCGGCCCTCAGCGAGCAGGACGGCAGCCCCTTGCGCGGCGAGCGGGAACCGAGAACCACCGCTGAAAAGGTGGGGGCCTGGTTTCTGGACCTGCTGCGCCGCGCCGTGACCCTGATTCTGATCGGCCTGCTGCTGGCCTGGCTGGCCCCTCGTTTCCTCCCCGCCCTGGGACGGAAAATCGAGACCCGGCCGCTGCCCAGTCTCGGCTGGGGTGTCGTGGCCAGCGCCGCCTTCTGGTTCGCCCTGCTTGTCATTCTGCTGGCGACGTTCCTGCTCGCCCTCTTCTTCGGCGCTTTGACCCTCGGCGGCCTGGCGACAGTCTCGGCGTTGATCGGCCTGTTGCTGATGGTCGAATTGGTGATCGCTTTTGTCCTGATCGCCTCCTGGTTGACCTATCTGATCATCGGCGCGCTCATCGGCCGGCTGATTCTGAACGCGGTCAAACCCGGTCTGGGCGAACACCGCATCTGGCCGCTCCTGCTGGGGGTTGTGCTGCTGGCCATTGCCTCCAAACTCCCCGGCGTGGGCTGGCTGATCGGCCTGCTTGTCATCCTGTTCGGCCTGGGCGCGCTCTGGCTGCAAGGCCGGGAAGCGCTCCAGCCGCAACCGTCAGCCTGAATCAAACAGAGACCGGGCTTCTCGACCCGGTCTCTGTTCTTTTCTTTATCGTCATTTAGAATCCCATCACCCCGGCCGCGCTGGCCCAGGCGAAGAGCGCCATCGGCAGGAAGGACAGGATGACCGTTGCAAGCGCCGAAACCGCCCAGGTGAAATCGAGCCAGGGTTCGCGCGTCGTTTCGGGCGCGCCCTCGCGCATGTACATGACCACCACCACCCGCAGGTAGTAGTACGCGGAGATGAGCGAGGTCAGCACACCGATGACCGCCAGCCAGACCTGCCCGGCCTCGATGACGGTGCGGAACAGGTAGAACTTGCCCACCAGTCCCAGCGTAGGCGGCATGCCGGTCAGCGAGAGCATGAAGACGGTCATCGCCGCCGCCAGCGCGGGACGCCGCCGCCCCAGCCCGGCGAAGTCGTTGATTTCCAGCCCGCTGGCCGCCTGCCCTGAGCCCGCCGAAGGGTCCTGCTTTTCGAGCGCAATCACCGCCGCCCAGGCCCCGTAGGAGGTCAGGGCGTAGGTGACCAGGTAGAAGAGCGCCGAGGCGACCGCGTCGGCGCGCGTGGCCGGGTTGCCGAAGGCAACGAAAGCCATCAGGATGTACCCGGCGTGGGCGATGGACGAGTAGGCCAGCATGCGCTTGATGTTGGTCTGGGCGATGGCGACCACGTTGCCGACGAACATCGTCAGCGCAGCGAGGACCCAGACGACCGGCGTCAGGTCGGCGTCGAGGGCGGGGAACGCGGTCACGAAAACGCGCAGCAGGGCGGCAAAACCGGCGGCCTTGGCTCCGACCGCCATGAAAGCCGTGACCGGCGTCGGCGCGCCGTGATAGACATCCGGCGTCCACATGTGGAAGGGGACAGCGGCGACCTTGAAGCCAAACCCGACCAGGAAGAGCGCCGCGCCGATGGTCAGGAGCAGGCCGGAGGTCCCGAGCGAACCGGCCTCGATGGCCGCGACAATGCCGGAGAGCGAGGTCGTCCCGGTCGCGCCGTAAATCAGGGCAATTCCATAGATGACAAAAGCGCTGGCAAACGCGCCGAGCAGGAAGTACTTGAGGCCGGCTTCTTCCGAGTCGAGGCGCGGACGGGCAAACGCCGCCAGGACGTAGAGCGGCAGGGAGAGGAATTCGAGCGCCAGGAAGACCACGACGAGATCGGCGGCATGCGCCATGAGCATCATGCCGGCGGTGCTGAAGAGGAGCAGGGAGTAGTATTCGCCGCGCTCGATGTTCATGCGCTTGAGGTAGCCGTAAGCGACGGCAATCCCCAGCAGACCGGAGAGGGGGAAGAGGACGTTCAGGAATGAGGCGAAGCCGTCGAGGGCGACCATGCCGCCGAAGGCGGTCGTCTCTTCGCCGGCCTGCGCCAGGGCGAGACCGGCCGTCAGCGCCAGGCCGAGCGCCGCCAGGAAGGCCGTGACGCCCTTGCGCTTGAGCCACAGGTCCACGAGCAGGAGCGCGCAGGCCCAGACGACCAGCACGAGGAGGGGGAGGATGGAAAGCAAGTCGGAAGGTGTCATAATCGCTCTTTCATGCGGTCAGGAGTCTGCTGTCTGCGGTCTGAACCCAAGACGGCGGACGGCAGACCGCGGACAGCGTTAGTGCAACACCGCCAGGAGTTTCTCCACCGCCGGGGCCATGAGGTCGAAGAACGGGCGGGGGTAGAGACCAATCCAGAAGATGAAGACCAGCAGCGGAACCATCGTCACGATTTCGCGCCAGTTGAGGTCTTTCAGCGCGTGGCCGTGCTTCTTGACCTCCTCGACAATCGAGCCTTCGGGGCCGAGGAACATCTTCTGGAACATGGTCAGCATGTAGACGGCGGCCATGATGACGCCCGCCGCGGCCACGCCGGCAAACCAGGGCGAACCGATGGCCTGCGAACCGAACGCGCCGAGCAGGATGGTGAACTCGCCGACGAAGCCGTTCAGCCCCGGCAGGCCCATCGAGGAGAGCGAGACGATGAGCATGATGCTGCCGAAGACCGGCGTAATCTTCCACAAGCCGCCGTAGACGGCCATCTCACGGGTGTGAGTCTGCTCGTAAATCATGCCGACGAGGAGGAACAACGCGCCCGTGCTCAGGCCGTGGTTAATCATCTGCAGGATGCCGCCCTCGATGCCCTGGGCGTTGAGGGCGAACAGGCCGAGCATGACGAAGCCGAGGTGGCTGACCGAGGAGTAGGCGACCAGTTTCTTGACGTCCTTCTGGGCGAAGGAAACCCACGCGCCGTAGATGATGCCGATGACCGCCAGCAGCGCAATCCAGGGCGCGGCCTGTTTTGCCGCTTCGGGGAAGAGCGGAATGTTGAAGCGCAGGAAGCCGTAGGTGCCCATCTTCAGCAGGACGCCCGCCAGGATGACCGAACCGGCGGTCGGCGCTTCGACGTGGGCGTCGGGCAGCCAGGAGTGGAGCGGCCACATCGGGACCTTGATGGCAAACGCCGCGGCGAAGGCCAGGAAGAGCCAGAGTTGGATGTTCGCCGGGATGCCGCCCTTGGCCATCAGTTCGGGGACGCTGAACGTACCCTGATGAATCCCCAGCCACAGGATGGCCAACAGCATGAGAATCGAGCCGGCCATGGTGTAGAGGAAGAACTTGATGGCGGCGTAGATGCGGCGCGGCCCGCCCCAGATGCCGATGAGGAAGTACATCGGGACGAGGGTGAATTCCCAGAAGATGTAGAACAGGAACAAATCCTGCGCCAGGAAGACGCCCGTCATGCCCACTTCGAGCAGAAGGAAGAAGAGCATGAAGTCCTTGACGCGCTCCTCGACCGCCGTCCAGGTGGAGAGAATCGAGATGGGGGTCAGGAAGGTGGTCAACAGGACGAGCAGGATGGAGAGTCCGTCCACGCCGACGTTGTAGTGGATGTTCCAGCCCGCCACCTGAATCCAGGGCAGGTCGAGGGTCAGTTGCAGGTCGGGGTTGGACTTGTCGAAGAGGGTCAGCATCCAGATGGACAGGCCGAAGGTCACGAGCGAGGTCAGCAGGGCCGTCCAGCGCAGGGCGTTTTTCTTCTCGCTGGGGATGAAGAGCGCAATCAGCACGCCCACCAGCGGGAAGAAGATGACGAGGTTCAGGGGGTTGGTGAAAAATTCCATGTCGACTCCTGTGGTGTCAAAGGTCGAAGGTCAAAGGCTGACGTCGAACGTTCGACATTTGACTATTTCATCAAAAGATATCCGACGATCACAATCACTCCCAGCATCACCGCCAGCGCGTAGGAGCGGACGAAGCCGTTTTGCAGGCGGCGCAGGAAAGCCGAGAGACGTTTGGTCAGGTCGCCCAGGCCGTTGAAGAAGGCGTCAATGCCCTTCTGGTCGGCGTAGCGGTTGAGGGCGATGTGACTGAGCCAGACATACGTCCCGGCGATGACCTTGTCGTGGAACCAGTCGTGCCAGAAGCGCCAGTCCACCACGTCGGCCAGGAAGCGGGCGATGTCCACGTAGCGGTTCACGAAGACGGCCCAGTAGCCCTCATCCACGAACCACTTGTTTTCCATGCCGGTAAAGATAAATCCGAGCGGCTTCTTGAGCGGGTCTTTCTGACCGGCGGTGAGCGGCTTGCGCCCGTAGATGAGCCAGGAAATGTAAATCGCCAGCAGCGCCAGCAGGGTGGAGACGAGCGCCACGACCGGATTCAGCCCGCCCCAGGAAATCTCCAGCCAGGCGGGGAGATGCAACTCATGCTCGGCCAGTTCGATGGTGTGCTCCAGCCAGTGACCGAGGGTATGCACGCCCGGCAGGTTGAGCGCCCCGCCGAGGACCGAGAGGCCGGCCAGCACCATCAGCGGGACGGTGATAATCTTCGGGCTTTCCTCGGCGTGCGCGGCGGCCTCGTGGCGCGGCTCGCCAAAGAAGACCATCCAGATTTGGCGTCCCATGTAGAAGGCGGTGAAGAACGCGGCGGTCGTCAAGATGATGAAAATTTCGGGATGCAGTTTGGCGGCGTCGAGCAGGATTTCGTCCTTCGACCAGAATCCGGCGAAGGGGAAGATGCCCGCCAGCGCCAGCGTCCCGATAATGTAGAGCCAGAAGGTGACCGGCATGCGCTTGCGCAGTCCGCCCATGTTGCGCATATCGCCGGGGTCGAAGACTTCCTCGTGTTTCCCTTCGTGCTCTTCGTGTCCTTTGTGGTGTGCCAGATGATGATGCCCGCGCTCCAGGCCAAGGATGACCGACCCGGCCGAGAGGAACAGGAGCGCCTTGAAGAAGGCGTGCGTGACGAGATGGAACATCCCGGCCACGAACGCGCCCATGCCGACCGCGGCGACCATAAAACCGAGTTGCGAGATGGTCGAGTAGGCCAGCACCTTCTTGATGTCATACTGCCCGACGGCAATCGTCGCGGCGAAGAGCGCCGTCACCGCGCCGACCATCGCCACGATGTACTGCGCGTCCGGCGCGAGGGTGTAGAGCGGCCAGGAGCGGGCGACCAGGTACACGCCCGCCGTGACCATCGTCGCGGCATGGATGAGCGCCGAGACGGGCGTCGGGCCGGCCATCGCGTCCGGCAGCCAGACGTAGAGCGGAATCTGCGCCGATTTGCCGGTCACGCCAATCAGCATGAAGAGCGTGATGGCAATGATGACAGCCGGCTGGGCGGCGGCAATTTCCTCCGCCTTGCCGAAGACCTCGCCGAACTGCACACTGCCGAAGGCCCAGAACATGGTCAGCGCCGCCAGCAGGAAGCCGAAGTCGCCGATGCGGTTCGTGATGAAGGCTTTCTTGGCGGCGTTGGAATTGGCCCACGAGGGACGGCCGAGCGTGTCCATGTCGTACCAGAAGCCGATGAGCAGGAAGGAGCAAAGCCCCACGCCCTCCCAGCCGACGAAGAGCATCAGGTACGAGTCGCCGCTGACCAGAATCATCATCATGGCGATGAACAGGTTCAGGAAGACGAAGAAGCGGCGGAAACGCTTCGGGTCGTTCTTGAAGCGCACGTCCTCGTGCATGTAGCCGATGGCGTAGATGTGGATGAGCGTGCCGACCCCGGAGACGGCCAGCATCATCGTCACCGAGAGCGTGTCGACGCGGAAGTTCCAGGGGATGTGCAGACTGCCGATGGTAATCCAATCGGCGAAGGGGACGACGACCGTCTCGCCGTGCGCGGCCCACAGACCGTAGGCCAGCAGCGATGAGACGACGAAAGTCAGCCCCGAGGCGACGCTCGCCAGCCAGCCGATGGCCTTCTCGCCCATCCGACCGCCGAAGATGATGTTAAGGAGCAGGCCGAGGACGGGCAGGAAGACAATCAGCGGGGCAAGGCTGAAGAGAGGGGAAATTGCGGTTTCGCTCAGAAGCATGGGGCTTGCCTCTCTATCCTTTCAAAGAACTCATCTGGTCCACGTCAATGTTGTGTTTGACGCGGAAGATGGCGACAATCAACGCCAGGCCGACGGCCACTTCCGCCGCGGCCACCGTCATCACGAAGAAGACAAACAACTGCCCGCTAAAGGCGTTGTACTGGCGGGCGAAGGCCACAAAGGCCAGGTTGGCGGCGTTGAGCATCAACTCGACCGACATGAAGATGACGAGCGCGTTGCGCCGAATCAGAACGCCCAGCGCGCCCATGGTGAAGAGGATGGCAGAAAGAACGAGGTAATACGTGAGTGGAATCATGAAAAACTCATCTCCGTTGCAAGACTCAGACGCGCCGGATTCATCCTTCGTCTCCCAGCCGCCTGACCCAGGAAAATCGACCTGCCGCGGTGTGGTACAGGCGCTCGTCTGCCGTGACCAGCGGATCGCCCGTCCGCTGCGCCAGGGCAAGATAGGCGGCGTCGTAGGCGCTGCAATTCGCCTGGCGGGCAAGGGGCAGAATTTCTTCCCAGTCCAGCGGCAACAGTTCCAGTTCGAGTTTCTTCAGCGCCGCAAGGATTTGTTCAACCTGGACTTCCGAAACCCGGCCGCGCCGCTCGGCGCGCCAAAGGGCGTGATTCACTTCGTACAGGAGCAGGTCCGGCGCCCGCAAACGTTCCTGACCGGCCACATGCCGGCGCAGAAGCGCCTGCGCCTGCGGCTGCGCTTCATCCGGGAAGACGGCGCTGAGCAGGACGCTGGCATCCACAATCATGCGCGGCCCTCCAGGTCTTCGCGTGCTGTGCGATAGAGTTCGGCGGCGGTCAGGCCGCTCTCGCGCAGAGTGTGCGAGAGGTCGACCAGCGTGTCATAGGCCTCGTAGCGCTTCAGCCGCTCGTACTCTTCGGGCGAGATCAAGACGCCAACCGCCTTGCCGCGCCGAGTCAGCACGATGGGGGTCTGCGCGACCTTTTTGAGCAAGGACGAAAGGCGATTGTGCGCTTCTGCGATTGGAAGATGTAACATTTCTATCTCCAAAGTGTCTATTAGATATAGACATTATATCGTGCTATTTTGTCTATATCAAGACCGGACCGCGCGTTCCCCTTTCGTCAGCACAATTGCGCCAATCATCGCCACCAGGAGCAGGAGCGAGGTCACCTCGAAGGGCAGGAGGTAGTCGGTGAAGAGCATCCCGGCCATCTGGCGCAGCGACTCCATCGAGTTCTCCCACGTCCCCGGGTCGGGCAGGGCGGCTGTCAGGCGGACGCGCTGGACGAGCAGATAGACCGCCTCGGCGAACAGGATGACGGCCGCGCCAATCGCCAGCGGCCGCTGCCAGGGCAGCGCCTCGCCCTTGGGCAGTTTCTCCGCCCCCAGGAGCATGATGACGAACAGGAACAAGACCATGATAGCCCCGGCGTAGACCGTCACCTGCGTCATAGCGACGAACGGCGCGCCCAGCAGCAGGTAGAAAACGGCTACTGTGGCGAAATTCAACACCAGGAACAGCGCCGCGTAGACCGCGTTGCGGCTGAGCAGCAGCCCGAGCGCGGTCGCGACGGCGGTCGCGGCGAGGAGGAAGAAGAGAAGGAGGGTGAAGTCCATAGGCACCATTTCCGATTTACGATTTACGATTGCAGATTTACGATTGCAGATTTACGACTGCGCGCCAATCGAAAATCGTAAATCTACAATTGTCAATCGGCCGGGTCTTTCATCTCCGGCACTGACCTCGTGAACTTGCCGGGTTCGGTCTTCTGCGGGGTCGGCGCGCCGCCCGCCGGGACGGGTTCGAGCAGCATTTCCTTCGGGTAGATGGCCTCGCGCCGGTCGGTGAAGGAGAGTTCGTAGTTGTCGCCGAGGACAATCGCCTCGGTCGGGCAGGCGTCCTCGCAGAAGCCGCAGTAGATGCAGCGCAGCATGTTGATTTCGTAAGTGCTGGCGTAGCGGTCGCCGGGGGAGTAGCGCTCCTCGTCGGTGTTCTCGGAGGCTTCCACAAAGATGGCGTCCGCCGGGCAGGCCGCGGCGCACAGGGCGCAGCCGATGCACTTCTCCAGGCCGTTGTCGTAGCGCTTCAGCACATGGCGGCCGCGGAAGCGCGGCTTTACCGGACGCTTCTGCTCCGGGTATTGCACGGTGACCGGCTTCTCGGCCATCGAGCGGAGGGTCGTCCACAGGCCGCGCGCCAGTTCGACGATGGGTTCAAGCACGGGCATATTCTTTCCTCCTCAACGTCTGATACATCCCCAGGATAGCGATAAAACCTGCCGCCAGCGAGGCCAGGGGAATGCCCCACTGGTACAGGGGGTTGACCTGCTCGGCCAGCAGCATGCCGATGGAGGTCAGGAAGACGAGCGCCAGCGAGAGCGGCAGGAGAATCTTCCAGCCGAAGGCCATCAGCCGGTCGTAGCGGATGCGCGGCCAGGTGGCGCGCACCCAAATCATGCCGAAGAGCAGGATGAAGACCTTGATAAAGACGTACAGCGGCCCCAGCCAGGGGGTCTGGTCCACGCCCAGGACGGTGTCGCGCAGGAACCAGGGTTCGCGGTAGCCGCCCAGGAAGAGCGAGGCGGCGATGGTGCAGATGGCAATCATCTTGTCGTACTCGGCCATGAACAGCAGGGCGAACTTCATCCCGCCGTACTCGGAGTGATAACCGGCGGCCAGTTCCTGCTCGGCTTCGGGCATGTCGAACGGGGCGCGGTTGACCTCCGCCAGGGTCGCAATCAGGAAGATGACGAAACCAACCGGCTGGAGGACGGCGAACCACATGCCCTTCTGCGCTTCGACGATGTCGAGCAGGCGGGTCGAATTGGCCAGCACGATGACGGCGATGAACGACAGGCCGAGCGCCAGTTCGTAGGAGAGCATCTGCGCCGTGGAGCGCAGGCCGCCCAGCGTGGCATACTTGTTATTGGATGACCAGCCCGCCAGCACGATGCCGTACACCGCAATCGAGGCAATGGACATGATGTACAACACACCCACGTTCAGGTCGGCGATGTACCAGGTGATGGTGCGCCCGAACAACTGGAAACTGGCCGACTCAGGCCCGAACGGGACGACCGCCGTGATGACCAGCGCCGGGGTCAGCGTGATGATGGGGGCCAGGGTGAAGAGCAGTTTGTCGGCGCGGGCCGGCATGAACTCCTCTTTGAAAATCAACTTGATGGCGTCGGCAATCGGCTGGAGCAGACCCCACGGACCGGCGCGGTTCGGACCGACGCGCACCTGGATGCGCGCCAGCGCCCGGCGCTCGTAGTAGGTCAGGTAGGCGAATCCACCCAGCAGAATCAGCACCCAGACAAGACCTTTGACCAACCATTCAATCACATTCGCAAGCGTCATAAAGCCCTTCCTCTGACAACGTTTGAACGTTTGAACGTCGAAACGTTGAGTTGTACGCCCAGGCCCTGGCGGTTTTCGTAGGTCGTGCCGCCGTAGTACAGGTCGCCGCGCCCGACGATGGGCCACTGCTCGGTCACTTCGGCCAGTTTGCGGTAGGAAATCCCCACGAAGGCCGGGACGGCGGCCGCGAGTTTGTCCATCACCAGCAGGGCGGAGCGGCCCTCGACCTCGAGGCCGGCCGCGGCAGCGACGGCCGCGGCGATGGCGAAGTCGGCGCGGGACTCGCCCAGCGGCGGCGTGGCCGGGTAGAAGCGCTGGACGCGCCGCTCGCCGGACGTGTACGAGCCATCGCGCTCGGTGAAGGCCTGCGCCGGGAAGACCACATCCGCCAGGCTGGCCGTCTTGGTCGGGAAGAGTTCCTGGACGATGACGGCTTTGGCGCCCTTGAGCGCCTCGGCCAGTTGCGGGTCGTCGCCGGCCGGGTCGGCGGCGGCGAGATAGACCACCTTGCCCTTGACCGCCTGCGCCAGAGCCTGCCCTGAGCCTGTCGAAGGGTCAACGGGCTTGTAGCCCAGTTCCCACGCGCCCTGGTCGTTGGCGCGCGGCCAGACGCCGATGAGACCGTTGTTGGCGCGGCCTTCGCGTCCCTGGAGCAGGGCGGCGCAGTCCTCGGCCAGATTGCGGTCCGCGGTGCGCCCGAAGAAGACGACCAGATTCTCGGCGGCGGTCAGTTCGGCGGCCAGTTCCCTGACCTTCGCGGCCGCTTCGTCCTTTCCACAGCGGACGAGTTTCTTCGCGTATTTATCGAGGCGGGTCGCCTCGGGGTTGACAATGACCAGGTTCGCCCCGCGCTCGGCGGCGGCCTTGACGCGCAGATACCAGATGGGAGCCTCGTGATACAGGTCGGCGGCGGCGACGAGAATGGCCGAACCGGCCCCCAGGTCGCCGAGGTTCGTCCCGGCCGAGACGCCGTAGCGGGTGGTCAGTTCGCCGCCGGGGAGCGAGTCATAGAGCAGGGCCTCCCCGCCCAGCCCGTCGGCGAGTTGTTTGAGATTGAACAAATCTTCGTTGGAAAGGCGGCCGGAAGCAACGACCAGCACCTGATTCCCTTTTACCTGATTGCCTGCCGCTTCGATGGCGGCGCTCCACGACGCCTTCTCCAGCTTGCCATCCTTCTTCACCAGCGGGTGAGTCAGGCGGGACGGGTCTTCGACGTAGTGCCAGTTGAAGCGGCCGCGGTCGCAAATCCAGATTTCATTGACCTGCTCGTTCTGGCGCGGCATGGCGCGCTTGATGACCACCTTGCCGCCTGCTTTGGCCTCGCGGCGGGTGTTGAAGGTCAGGTTGCAGCCCACCGGGCAGAGCGAGCAGATGGAGGCCGCCGCTTTCATCTCCCACGGGCGCGCCCCAAAGCGGAAGTCCGCCGTGGTCAGCGCGCCGACCGGGCAGATGTCGGTGGTGTTGCCGGAGAAAATCGAGTCGAAGGGCGGGTCGGAGTGGGTGATGATGTCGGTGTCGCGGCCGCGCTGGTAGAACGACAGGACCGGGTCGCCGGCGATGATTTCCTGGAAACGGATGCAGCGTCCGCACTGGATGCAGCGCTCGCGGTCGAGCCAGATTTTGTCGCCCAGCGGGACGTGCTTCTCGGCGTGATGCTTCTCGCTGTAGAGGAAGCGGCTCTCGGCCGGACCGTAGGCCAGCGTCAGGTTCTGGAGCGGACATTCGCCGCCCTTGTCGCAGACCGGACAGTCGAGCGGGTGCGAGGTCAGCAGGAACTCGAGGATTTCCTTCTGCGCGGCGCGCGCCTTCTCCGAGTGGGTCAGGACGACCATCCCCTCCGAGACGGGCGTGGTGCAGGCAGTTTCGAGTTTCGGCCCGAACTGAATCTTGGGTTTGCCGTCCTCGAGCACCGGCTGACCGGTGGCGCGGTCAATGGCCGGGCGGCCGACCTCGACGAGGCACTGGCGGCACATGCCGACCGGTTCCATCTTCGGGTGGTAGCAGAAGACCGGGATGTCAATGCCGACCATTTTGGCGGCGTTGACGATGAGCGTGCCTTCTGGCACAGTCACTTGCTGGTCGTCAATGGTAAGCGTTACGGTTTTTGTCATTCAGTCTCTCCGATGAGAGGGTTCAATCGGTAATTTCGTCTCGTTGAATGCCAGCCTGTCTCAAGATTTCCAACAACGTGCCTTGGGGCAAATCCTTATGATGAAACGGCACGGTGACTCTGGCTTTCGTTTCCGGATGGTAATAAATACGATGGCTGCCTTTGGCCCGGTCGAGTACAAAACCACGCTTTTCTAAAATCTTGATGATTTTCTGCGGCGTGAGGGCAGGCAGTTTAGGCATACGCGCCCAGCGTCAGCGTATATTCAAAGACATCTTCTTCGGTCGGGACAGGCTCGCCATGCGCCTTGAGGCTTTCCAGGTAAAGTTCGATGGCTTCCCTGACCATGGCCTTCGCTTCTTCGAGTGTCTTTCCATAAGATACACAACCCGGCAAGGACGGCACAATCGCCGTAAAGCCGCCTTCCGGCTCTTTGCGGAACAGCACGCGGTAGGTCACGTTCATGGCAATCTCCTTACTCCAAAGAGCAGAACTCTCAACCGCGAAAATCCTGCGGGAAGCGCTCGATGGCGGTGGTGACGGCCATCGTGGAAAACTCGCCCAGCGGGCAGAGACACTTGTTCTGCATCTGTTTGGCGACGGTGTGCAGGAGTTGGGTGTTGGCCTCCACCTCCTCGCCGCGCTCGATGCGTTCGATGAGATGCAGCATCCAGTACGTGCCGTCGCGGCAGGGGGTGCATTTGCCGCAGGACTCGTGCTTGAAGAAGTGGATGGTCTTGTTGATGACCCAGTCCATCGAGACGCTGTCGTTGATGACGATGACGGAGGCCGACCCGAGGTCCGCGCCGAGCGCCTTGACCGAGGCGTAATCCATCGGCGTGTCGAGGGCTTTGTCGTCGGCGACGATGACCGCCGAGGACGCGCCCGCCGCCATAATCGCCTTGACCGGCCGGTCGTCCAGCACGCCGCCGCCGTACTCGTAGATGAGTTGGCGGAAGGTCGTCCCGAAGGGCAGTTCGTAGTTGCCCGGCTTCTTGACGTGGCCGGAGAGCGAGAAAATCTTGACCCCGGCGCTGTCGGCCGTGCCGAGCGACTTGTACCAGTCCGCCCCTTTCTCGACGATGAGCGGCACGTTGGTCAGCGTCTCGACGTTGTTGACCACGGTCGGCTTGCCGTAGAGGCCGTAGACGGCCGGAAACGGCGGGCGGATGCGCGGCTGGCCGCGCTTGCCCTCGATGGATTCGAGCAGGGCGGTCTCCTCGCCGCAGATGTACGCGCCCGCGCCGAGGTGGGTGTAGATGCGCAGGGAGTAGTCTGTACCAAAGAGTTTGTCGCCCAGCAGAGCGGCTTTTTCCATCTCGGCGATTTTCTCGTCCAGGTGGGCGGCCACCGGCCAGAACTCGCCGCGCAGGTAGATGTAAGCCGCGTTCGCGCCGACCGCGTAGGCGGCGATGGCGACGCCCTCCAAAAACTGGAAAGGATTGCTCTCCATGATTTCGCGGTCTTTGAACGTGCCGGGTTCGGACTCGTCGGCGTTGGCGACGACGTAGTGCGGCCAGATATTGTTCGGGACGAAACTCCACTTGACGCCGGTCGGGAAGCCCGCCCCGCCGCGGCCGCGCAGACCGGAAGCCTTGACCACCTCAATCACTTCCTGCGGCTTCATCTGCGTGACGGCCTTTTTGAACGCCTCGAAGCCGCCGTTCTTGCGGTAAACGTCCAGTTTGCCGATGTCGGGGATGTCGCGGTGACGGAGGAGAAGGTGGGCCATCATTTCACCTCCTTGCGGGCGGTCTCGATGAACTCCAGCGTCTTCTCGACCGTCATGTTCTCGTGGTAGGAAATCCCGTCCGGGCCCTGCACCTGGAACATGGGGGCCTTGTCGCAGGCCGCCAGGCACATGACCGCCTCGACCATCACCAGACCGTCGGGCGTGGTCTCGCCGGGGCGGATGCCCAGCCGCTCGCACAGTTGCGCCAGGAACTCGTCCGCGCCGCGCAGGGCGCAGGCGATGTCGGTGCAGACCTGGATGCGCAGTTTGCCCTCCGGCTTGTCGTGGTAGAGGGTGTAGAAGCCGACGATTTCGGCCACGTCCGTCTCGGTGATGCCGCACAGGTCGGCAATCTCGACCAGGTCGTGGCGGTCCACGAAGCCCTTGCCGAGTTGAGCCAGATGTAGCAGCGGCATGACCGCCGACTGCTTGCGGTCGGGCGGGTATTTGGCAAAGATTTTCTGGATTTGTTCGGGATATTCTTCGGCCAGGCTCATCGGTCAATGTCTCCCAGCACAATGTCAATCGAGCCGATGATGGCGACCAGGTCGGCAATCAGGTGGCCTTTGGCCATCAGCGGCAGGGCTTGCAGGTTGTCAAAAGAGGGCGTCCGCCAGTGGACGCGGTACGGGTGGGGGCCGCCGTCCGATTCGAGATAGACGCCCAGTTCGCCGCGCGGCGATTCAACCGCGCTGTACACATACCCTTTCGGCGCGTTGAAGCCCTCGGTCCACAACTTGAAGTGGTGGATGAGCGCCTCCATGCTGACGCCGATCTCGGAGCGCGGCGGCGGGACGTACTTACGGTTGTTGGAGCGCACCGGTCCCATCGGCAATTTGTTCAGGGCCTGCTCGACAATCTTGAGCGACTCGCGCATCTCCTGGACGCGCACGAGGTAGCGGGCGTACACATCGCCTTCGGTGCGGGTCGGGACCTCGAACTCGTACTGCTCGTAGCCGGAGTAAGGCCGCGCCTTGCGCAGGTCCCACTTCACGCCCACAGCACGCAGCAGCGGCCCGGTGACGCCGAGATTGAGGGCCTCCTCGGCGCTGATTTTGCCGATGCCCAGCGTCCGGTCGAGGAAGAGCGGGTTGCGGGTCAGGAGCGCCTCGTACTGGTCAATGCGCTTGGGGAACATCTTGAGGAAGTCCCGCACGGCGGCCTCGAATTCGACCGGCACGTCGCGCCACAGTCCGCCGGGGCGGATGTAGGTGGTCATCATGCGCTGGCCGGAGACCAGTTCGAGGATGTCGAGGATGTCTTCGCGCTCGCGGAAGCAGTAGAGGAAGGTGGACATGGCCGCCACGTCGAGGGCCGCCGTCCCCAGCCAGACGAGGTGCGAGGCGATACGCTGCAACTCGGTCAGGATGACGCGGATGGCCTGGGCGCGCGGCGGCACGTCGAGGTCGAGCAGTTTTTCGACCGCCATGCAGTAGGCCAGGTTGTTGCCGACCGTGTTGAGGTAGTCGAGGCGGTCGGTCATCACCTCGGCTTTCTGGTAGGTCTTGGCTTCCATGTTCTTCTCGATGCCGGTGTGCAGGAAGCCGATGTCGGGAATGCAGTTGACCACCGTCTCGCCGTCCAGTTCGAGCAGGAGACGAAGCACGCCGTGCGTGGACGGGTGCTGCGGCCCCATGTTCAGGAGCATCGTCTCGCCCGTCACGGCGCGCTCGGAGACGAGGTGTTTCAAATCATCTACGGTGACTTCGAAAATGTCAGGCATAATTGCTCCATCGTTGGGCAACTCGTACGAGTTGCCCTACTCTTTCGCGTACGGCTTGCGCACGTCAATCTCGTCGAAGTTGAAGGTGAACTGCGGCTCTTCGTAGCCGAGGGGATAGTCCTTGCGCAGGGGATGGCCTTCCCAGTCGGCGGGCATGAGGATGCGGCGCAGGTCGGGATGGCCCTCGGCCTTGACGCCGAACATGTCCCACAGTTCGCGCTCGCGCCAGTTGGCGTTGTGGTAGATGTGCGCCACCGACGGGACGGTCGGCTGGACGCCCGGCACGGGGACGCGGAAGCCCAGCCGCAGGTTCTGCGAGACCGAGGTGAACTGGTAGATGACGTGGAAACGGGGATTCTCTTCCGGCCAGTAGTCCACGGCGGTGAGGGCCGAGAGCAGTTCGAAGCCCAGGTCTTTCATCTTCTGGCAGGCTTCCACGATGCGCTCGCGCGGGATGACCAGGGTCACGTCGCCGCGGTATTCGCTCGCCTGCACGCCAAAGGCTTGTTCCAGTTGCTGGACGATGGGTTGAAGTTTTTCTTCCATAGGTTTATCGCATCGAATTCCACGAATGTCACGAATTTTTGCCGGTTTTTGCTACATTGAATTGCACGAATGGCACGAATTTTTCTGCGCTTTGTGATCCTCGTGACCCTTCGTGTCCTTTGTGTTTAGCCTTTTTCCGCAAACTTGATTTTCTTGACCACTTTATCCTGCAGAGTCAGGATGCCGTGGATGAGCGCTTCGGGGCGCGGCGGGCAGCCGGCCACGTAGACATCCACCGGCACGACCTCGTCCACGCCCTGGACGATGGCGTAGTTGTTGAACACGCCGCCGCAGGAGGCGCAGTCGCCCATGGCGATGACCCACTTGGGTTCGGGCATCTGGTCGTACAGGCGGCGCAGGACGGGCGCCATCTTGCGCGAAACGCGCCCGGCCACGATCATCAGGTCCGATTGACGCGGCGAGGGGCGCATGAGTTCCATGCCAAAGCGGCTCATGTCGTTATCCGAGGCCTGGGCGGCCATCATTTCGATAGCGCAGCAGGCCAGGCCGAAGAGCATCGGCCACATGGCGTAATTACGGCTCCAGGCCACCGCCTGCTCCAGCGTCGTTGTGACGATGCCCAGGTTGCCGAGTTTTTGCTCTACTCCCATTCCAGCGCTCCTTTCTTCCAGGCGTAAAAGTAACCTACCAGTAAGATGGCGATGAAAATCGCCATTTCGATCAGGCCAAACAGGCCCAGTTGACGAAAGACAATCGCCCAGGGCAGGAAGAAGACAATTTCGATGTCGAACAGGATGAACAGGACGGCGATGAGATAGAACCGCACAGGCATCCGGCGCGCGCCGGGACCGATGGGATTCATGCCCGATTCATAGGGCATCATTTTGGCTTCGGTTTTCTTCCTGGGGCCGAACAACGCCCCCAGGATAATGGCGATCGCGCCGACCAGCACCGCTACCAGGATAAAAGCGGCAATTGCAGCGTATTCGAGAAGCATGGGCACTCCTCAAAAGGTGGAGTCAAGCGTACCGGCGGGAAAGTATATCACAAGACCTCTAAAAAGAGGACGAAATGTGTCTAGTTTCACAATGATTTTCGTCACATTGAGTATAACACCGCTTTGTGAAAAAAGACGCAATCGAACAACCCGTTTCCTGAAGGAAACGGGTTGTTCTCTTATCCGAGGTAATCCCTCAAGTGTCTGCTGCGGGTGGGATGCCGCAGTTTGCGCAGCGCCTTGGCCTCGATCTGACGGATGCGCTCGCGGGTCACGTTGAAGTAGCGGCTGACCTCCTCCAGTGTGTGATCCTTGCCGTCCACCAGGCCGAAGCGCAGTTCGAGCACCTGGCGCTCGCGCTCCGAAAGCGCCCCCAGGGCGTGGCGGACCTGCTCGCGCAACATCTCGCGCGCCGCGGCGTCCATCGGTTCGAGGGCGTCGGCGTCCTCGATGAAATCGCCCAGTTGACTGGAATCCTCGTCGCCGACCGGCCCCTCGAGCGAAACCGGCTCCTCGGCCGAACGCAAGATGCGATCCACCTTGGCGATGGCCGAATCCAGGCGATGCTGCAGTTCGGGGTCGAGCGGCGTCTCCTCGTAGCGGGCGCGCAGAATGGCCTGCACATCAGCGTCGCTCAGGAAGCCGGACTCGAGGGCCATCTCCTCGTTGGTCGGATCGCGGCCGAGTTGCTGGGTCAGCGAGCGCTGGATGCGCAGGATGCGGGTGATCGACTCGAACAGGTGGACCGGGATGCGGATGGTGCGCGCCTGCTCGGCGATCGAGCGGTTGATGGACTGGCGGATCCACCAGGTGGCGTAGGTGCTGAACTTGAAACCGCGCCGCGGGTCGAATTTGTTGACCGCCCGCAGGAGGCCGAGGTTGCCTTCCTGGATCAGGTCGAGGAAGGAAATGCCGCGGCCGAGATAACGCTTGGCGACGCTGACGACCAGCCGCAGGTTGGCGCGGATGAGGGCGGCGTTGGCCTCGTCGGCGCGGTGGCGAATCTCTTCGATCTCCTCCTTGAGCGCCCGGGCGTCCGGCAGATTGCGGTAGAGCGTCCGCAGGGCGGGCAATTTCTGATGCGCCTCCACGTAACGAAGCAGCCAGGCGGCATAGTCGGCCGGCAGGAGGTAGAAGATGAGAAAGGCGTTGTAGGCGTGGGTGACCAGGCTGTCCCACAGCGGGTCCTTGCCCCAGTATTCACGGTCGATGTACGAACGCAGATAAGAGGGCGCGGTATATTCCCACCCCTGATGCAGCGACTGGGCTTCGGCCAGCATGAGAGCAGCGTCGGGCAATTCGATGCCCAGGCGCTGGGCGTCCTCCACCAGCCGCCCCCAGGCAGTGACCAGTTCGGCCAGAGCGGCGCGGTAGGCGGTCACCTCCATCGGGCCGCTGGAGGTCTTGCCGATTTTGCGCCGGCCGAGGGTCAGGATGAGGCGGCGGGCCTCGATGATGGTCGCCAGGCGGAATTCGCTGTCCGAATCGAGCAGTTTGACCTGGCCGATCTCGCGCAGGTAGAGCCGCACCGGGTCCTCGGAGAGTTCGGCGGCCAGTTCGCCGGGGCTGACTTCGAGCAAGTCCTCGCCGCTCAGTCCGTTGAGATCGCGGGCAGGGAACAGAGACGGCTCTTCGGTCTCAATGACCAGGCCCTCGTCCAAATCGCCGTTGATATCCGAGGCGAGTTCGCCGTTCTCGGAGAGAATGGCGTCCTCTTTGGCCTCCGAAGCGGCAGGGCGGCGCGGCAAACGCGGGGTGGGTTTCATTTTTCGCGGCATAGAGGCTCTTCTTCAATGGCGGGCCAGCGATTTCTGCCCGGCCTGGTCAAGGATACGCAACAGGTAGGTGTAGTTTTGCACCATCTCACGATAGGATTCGGCGCGCAAATCTCCGGCTTGCTGGGCCTCCTCCAGGAGAAAACGCAACTGGTTGAGACTCTCGCTCAGCGCCGCCTTGCGAATCTTGATGATACCGCGCAGCATGTCTTCGAGCAAGCGTTCCTCGAGCGGAGCCAGGGGCTGGGAACGTTCGATCAGGTCCGCCGCCAGCGGCGCCAGGGTTTCGGGCAAAGAGGCCAGCAGGTAACGGTCGGGGTCTTCGGCGTCCTGCTCGAGCGACTGACGCACCAGGCGGAAAAGAACCTGATGATCAGTATACCCGAAATCTTCGTCGGAAAGACGGTTCAGGGAGACCTCTTGCAAAGCGCGGTCGAGGCGATAGAGCAGGTCGGGGCGGCGCAAGAGGATGCTCAGGATGTGGGCCTCGACGCGGGCGGAAGCAGACGGGGGAATCGGCGCCGGGGGGACGGCGGGCGCTTCGACGGGCGCCTCGACCCGCGGCCGGGGGCGGGCGCGGCGCGGCGCGGCGGGCAGCGCGCCGACGAGGGCGCGCTCGTCCACCCGCAGGAAGCGCGCCAGTTGCTGACGGTAGGTCTCGCGCTCGACCGGATCGGGCAAATCTTCGATGAGCGGCAGCACCCGGCCGGCGATCTCGGACTTGACCTTGGCGTCGTCCAGGTCGCGGCCGGCGGCCAGGGCGTGCATGACATGGATGACGACCGGCTGGGCCTGCTCGATGAGGGTCCGCCACTGCTGCGGATCGCGCTGGACGATTTCGTCGGGGTCGAGGTCATCGGGCATGGCGGCGACGCGCAGGTCGGCCTGGAGGCGCGCCTCGTGGCGCAGGAGGCCGCGGGCGTCGAAGCGCAGTTCGTCCTCGCGGTCCAGGCTCTGGCGGGCGGCTTCCAGCCCGGAGAGGACGGCCTTCTGCCCGGCGGCGTCGGGGTCGAGGGCCAGGACGATGCGACGGCTGAAGCGTTTGAGCAGGCGCAACTGGTCTTCGGTCAGGGCGGTGCCCATCGGCGAGACGACGTTCTCGAAACCGGCCTGGTGCAGGGCAATGACGTCCAGGTAGCCTTCGACGATGACGGCCTGGTCGGCGGCACGGATGGGCTTGCGCGCCCGGTCGAGGCCGTAGAGGAGGCGGCTCTTGGAAAAGAGCGGCGTCTCGGGCGAATTGAGGAATTTGGGGTAATCGTTGGGGTCGAGGATGCGCGCCCCGAAGCCGCACATGCGCCCGTTTTCGTCGCGGATGGGAATCATCAGGCGGTTGCGGAAGCGGTCCACCAGGCCGCCCGCCTCGCGTTGCGAGGCCAGGCCGGCCTGCAACAGGTCTTCGTCGCGGTAGCCCTGGTCGCGGAAATATTTGAGGGTGGTCTCCCAGCCGGGGGGCGCGTAGCCCAGGCCGAAGGTCTCGATGGTCGCGTCGGTCAGGCCGCGCTTCTCGTGGAGGTAATCCAGGACGAACTTGCCGGCCGGCGTGAAGAGATGATGGCGATAGAAGGTGACGGCCGCCTCGAGCAGGCCGCGCAGGCGCTCGTGGGCTTCCCTCTCTTCGGGCTTCTCGGCGCGGTAGGCCTCCAACTGGACGCCAGCGCGCTGGGCCAGGTAACGCAGGGCCTCTTTGAAGTCCCAGCCTTCTTTCTTCATGACGAACTTGAAGATATCGCCGCCCTCGTTGCACTGGCCGAAACAGCGCCAGGTCTGCCGTTCGGGCGAGACGATGAAAGAAGGCGTCTTCTCGCTGTGGAACGGACAAAGACCGGCGTAATTCCGGCCGGTGCGGCGCAGTTTGACGGTCTCGCCGATCAGTTCGACGATGTCGAGGCGGGATTTGATCTCGTCTATCTGGGACATGGCGGTGTCCAGTGTTCAGTGTCCAGTGTGTTCAGTGTTCAGTGGTCAGGCGGCGGAGGAGGACAGGTGAATTATAGACGCGGAGGGAAAGGGACGCAACCGCAAAATTAACGGCAGAGACGCCGGGGGCTTTCGTCCCGGCGTCCTGAAGGGTCGCGGCCGGTCGGCGTTCTAGAAGCCTTCCAGTTTGCTCAAGTCGGCGAGGCCTTTGGATAAGTCGGCGATTTGCCCGACCAGGGCGAGGCGGTTGTTTCTCACGGCTTCGTCGTCGGCCATCACCAGCACCTTGTCGAAGAAGGCGTTGATGGCGGGGATGAGGGCGACGACCATTTCGAGCAGTTCGTTGACGGTGGACGGCGGACGGCGGACGGTGGAGCGGAGGGCATCGTGCAGGGCTTTCTCCTCCGGCTCTACAAAGCGGCTTTCGTCCACGGTCTGCGGCCTGCGGTCGGCCGTCTTGAGAATGCGGACGCAGCGCGCGTAGCCGGGCAGGATTTCGCGCCAGTCGTCGCGCTCCACCCAGGCCTGGAGTTGTTTCACGGCGCGGGCCGCGGCGGCAGGGTTGGCGAACTGCTCGGCCAGGACGGCGTCCACGACATCGTAACGGTAGCCCATGTCTTTGAGGGCCACGCTCAGCCGCCCGGCGAGGAAGTCGAGAATCCTGGCCTGCATCTCCTGGGTGACCTCGATGGGCTGGAGGAGGGCGGCCTGCTTCACGGCTTCCACGAGGTCGAAGTCGGCGTCGTGTTCGATGAGCGGCTGGACGACGCCGATGGCGGCGCGGCGCAGGCCGAAGGGGTCTTTCGCCCCGGTCGGGGCCAGACCGGCGGCAAAGAGGCCGACGAGCGAGTCGAGGCGGTCGGCGAGGGCGAGCGCCAGCCCGGCGCGGCTCTGCGGGACAGGCAGGTACTGCTCGCCGATGGCCTCTGCCACTTCGGGCTTTTCGCCGGAACGGAGGGCGTACTCGCGCCCGATGATGCCCTGCAGGGAGGTCATCTCGGTCACCATTTGGGTCGCCAGGTCGGCTTTGGCGAGGAACGTGCCGCGTTTCACGGTGTCACGTTCGATGTTTGAAAGATGGAGCATGTCCGCAACCCCAGCGGCGAGGCGCAACATGCGCTCGGATTTGTCGAGCATGGAGCCAAGTTTGGTGTGGAAGGTCAGTCCCGCCAGTTTGGGGCGGAAGTCTTCCAGTTTGTGTTTGAGGTCTTCGCGGACGAAGTAGTTGGCGTCGGCGAAGCGCGCGCCGAGGACGTGTTCGTTGCCCTGGCGGACAAGGTCGAGGTGGAGGTCGTCGCCGTTGCGGATGGCGATGAAGTACGGCAGAAGAGGAGTGTCACGTTGCCCAGTGTCAAGTTGCCCGGTGTCATGTTGCCCAGTGTCACGTTGCTCAGTGTCATGTTGCACGGTGTCACGTTGCCCGGTGTCAAGTTGCCCGGTGTCACGTGACACGGGAACACCTGACACTTTTTGCACGGGAAAATACCGCTGGTGTTTCTTCATCACCGAAATCAGCACGTCGCGCGGCAGTTGCAGGAATTGGGGGTCGAAGCCGCCCAGGACAGCGGTCGGTTTTTCGACCAGGTTGGCGACTTCGTTCAGGAGGTCTTCTTCGATGAGGGCTTCGCCTCCCACCGAGGCGGCCGCCTGCTTCACCTGCTCCATGATGGCGGCCTTGCGCTCTTCCTTGTCGAGGACGACGCCGGCCTGGCGCAGGAGGTCGAAGTATTGGTCCGCCGAGGGGAGGACGATTTCGGGCGAGTCGTAGGGACGCAGGCCGCGCGTGACGTTGCCCGACGCGACGCCCGCGTACTCGAAGGGGATGACCGTCTCGCCGAAGAGGGCCGCCAGCCAGCGAATGGGGCGCGAGAAGGCGATGCCCAAGTCGTTCCAGCGCATCGTTTTCTCGAATTTGATTTCGGCAATCAGTTTGGGCAGGGCGTCGGCAAGGACTTCGGGCGCGGGGCGGCCGGTCTGCTTGACGACGGCGAAGACGTATTTGCCGCCATTCTCTTCGCGGACGATGAGGTCGTTCACGTCCACGCCGTTCTTTTTGGCAAAACCTTGCGCGGCGGGAGTGGGATTGCCGTTGTTGTCGAACGCTTTATCAGCGGGCGGACCCTTGACGAGCGACTCGCGGTCAGGCTGATTCGGGGAGAGAGACTCTATCGAAACGGCGAGCCGGCGCGGGGTCGCGAAGACGCGAATGTCTCCGTGGGTGAGGTAGAGTTCGTCGAGGAAGGATGGGAGGCGGGCAAGGAGTTGTTCGTGAGCGGAGTCCACATCCGAGGCAGGGAGTTCTTCGACGCCGATTTCCAGCAAGAAAGTCGAAGGTCGCAGGTCGAAGGTCGAAGGTTTGGCTTGACTTTCGACTTTCGACTTTTGACTCTCCTTGAGAAGCGGGTGTCCCAGTTCCTTGCGCTGTTCCACGTAGGCCTCGGCGACGCGGCGGGCAAGTTCGCGCATGCGGCGGAAGAAGGCCTGGCGCTCGGCCACGCTGACCGCGCCGCGCGTGTCGAGGACGTTGAAGGTGTGCGAGCATTTGAGGACGTAGTCGTGGGCGGGGAGGATGAGTCCCTGTTCGAGGCAGGCTTCGGCCTCGGCGGAGAAGAGGTCGTACATGCGACGGACGCGCTCGACATCGGCAATCTCGAAGTAGTATTTGGAATGCTCGAATTCTTCGCGGCGGCGAATCTCGCCGTAGGCGACCTGCTCGTTCCAGGGTTCGTCCCAGATGGCTTTGGCGTTATTGAGGGCAATGAGGATGCGCTCCAGCCCGTAGGTCAGTTCGACGGCGACCGGGTCGAGGGTCACGCCGCCCATCTGCTGGAAGTAGGTGAATTGGGTGATTTCCTGCCCGTCGAGCCAGACCTCCCACCCCAGGCCCCAGGCGGAGATGGCGGGCTGTTCCCAGTTGTCCTCCACGAAGCGGATGTCGTGCTGGCGCGGGTCGATGCCCAGGGCTTTGAGCGAGTCGAGGTAGAGTTCCTGCGGGTTGCCCGGGTCGGGCTTGAGGATGACCTGGTACTGGTAATGCACCTGGAAGCGGTTGGGGTTCTCGCCGTAGCGCCCGTCGTCGGGGCGGACGGACGGTTCGACGTAGGCAACGTTCCACGGCTCCGGGCCGAGGACGCGCAGGAAGGTAGCCGGGTTCATCGTCCCCGCGCCGACCTGGGTGTAGTAGGGCTGCCAGATGAGACAGCCGCGCGAGGCCCAGTAATTCTGGAGTTTGAGGATGATTTCTTGAAACGTAGAAGGCATGTCGGTATCCAGTGTTCAGTGTTCGGTGTTCAGTTTGGTGGAGCGAAAGGATTATACCTGTTTTTCGAGGCCGCTGTCGGAGAGATAGAACTTTGCGAATTCGGTAAAGTTGACGTGGAAGCCTTCCAGCCAGGATTCGATGAAGGGGCGCGACTCGAACATCGGCAGCAAGTCCACTGCCAGATCGGCCGGACGGATTGCGGACACTTTTTCCTGCAACGCCTCCATGGCCGTTCGAACCGTGTAGGGTCTTTCGCCGTCTCTGGCAAGTTTTTCTTCCAGCGGCCAGACGCGCTTCTGCATGAACCACAGCAGGTCATAGAAATCGCGGCCTTTGAGCAGCGCCCCATCGCGCCCGCGCTGGAAGTTGCGCTCCAGGCAGGCCAGCATCTTCCCGGCCATCATCGTCTCCAGCGAGAAATGCGCCGGGACGAAACTCAAGCCGTGAAAGAAAACCGGCGTCTTTGCAATGACGGCGGTCTGCGGGTGGGTGCTGATCTCGATTTTCAGGTGCAAGGCTTCGCTGGGGTGGTCGGCCAGACCCAGGGCGTTCAACAGCGGAAGTTTCAGCGTGAAGCGCAGGATGCCGCTTTCGCCTTGCTGGGTTTTGACAGCCGCCTCGGGATAGGCCAGACTCTTGTGGAAAAACGCAAGCAAATCATCCGGCAGACGGCTCAAGTCCAGCCCGGCGCTGTTGTCCAGGTCGAGGTCCTCGGACAGGCGGTTGAGACCATAGACCACGTGCAGGCAGGTGCCGCCGTAGAAATTCAAGCGGCGGTAGAGAGGGTGGTTGTAGAGAAAATCGAGCAGGCGCGCTTGCAGGGCCTCTTTGAGCAGGATGCGCCGCGTCTCGTTGGCGAGAAGCGGGTCTCTGCTTTCGAGAACATGCCGCAAGGTCTGAATCAGGGTCGCCATATATGCCTCCGCAGGTTTTCATAGATGCGCGTCATTTTGGGACTGGCAGCGCGTTCGACCAGCCGTCGGAATTCGTCCCGCTCTTCCGCCGGGACCTCGTCCAGGTTCAGGCGCAACTCCTCGGCGAGGTCGAAGTCGAGGCGGCGGACGGCCGCTCCCAGCGGACGCAGGTAGAAATAGTCGAACAGCGCTTTGGCCGGCGAGGCCTCGGCGTAGCGGATGCCGTAATATTCCAGAATCGTAAAACCGCAGTAGAGGTCCGGGCGCAGGTGACGATACCAGAAAGTCCCCAGGGGGTTGACCACCCGGCGCGTGTTCTTGAGCGTGACGGCGGTGAGCGGATAGGTAGCCTCGGTCAACAGGTTGTGGCGCTGTAAGATGAACTCCAGCGAGACATAAGACTGCGGCAGGAGGATGGCGCTGACGGCGGGCATGAAAGCGGCGTCGGCGCGGCGACGTTCGTAGAAGCGGCGCGTCATGTAGACGCCCTTCTTGAGCGGCAGGATATGTCCGGCGGCCGCCCAGCGGTGGAGCAGCAGACGCGCCTGCGCCGGGCTGTCCATGCCGGCGGCCTGACGGAAGCCCTCGATGGTGAAGTAGGGGATGGACTCAAAGGCGGCGAGAAGATTCGTTTTCATATCGGATAATTATCAGATTATGATAATTATCCGATATAAATTTCTGGATGTCAAGCCGTGAGACAGAAAACGCCCCGCTCCAAGCGCGGGGACGGACGGGACAAAAGGCTGTAGTCCTATCGGACCGCCTCGCCGCAGTGCAAGACTACAACAATTTTTCTAGTTCAGGAATCAAAGGCGACACGAATCAACTCTCCCTCGATGCGCTCTTTGACATAAGGCTTCAAACTGTCGGGCGTCCCCAGGTCAACGGGGCAGCCGAGCAGTTTTTCGAGGTAATCCTGCAACGCAAACAAACCAAAGTAACCGACAGGGCGGTCGAACTCGACCAGCAAGTCCACATCGCTGCCGGGAGCGGCTTCGTCCCGCGCCACCGAACCAAACAGCAACAGGGATTTGACGCCGAATTTTGTTTTCAATTCGACGTTCTTTTGTCTCAGCGTCTGGAGAACAGTATCTTGTTGCATCTCAAATATTATACGTCACTTTCACCAGGGCTTTAACTCCCGAGGTATGGCTTTTTCAAGAACGGCAAGTCAGACGAGGCGCGCCTGGCGGGGCGGCAGGACGCACCGCGGCGTCTCCGGCGGGGGATGGAATCCCTCCGCCTCAGCGCCTGCAGCGGACTTCCATGACCTGGCGAGCAAATGGGCAAATCTCCGATTTGCCCCACGCATTCCACCTCCGTGAACGCCGCCGTCCACGAATTCTTGACGAATGCACGAATATCGAGGCAGGCGCGCATTCGTGCATTCGCGGCCCCATTCGTGGACGGTTTCCCCCGCTTCAGGATTCCAGAATTTCAGAAACCAGCGTTTCAGAACTAAGGTGAGCGGACACAACGAAAACCAACGAAATTGATCCAGTAATCGGGACCGAGCCAGCTGCGATCGGCGGAACGGACGTCGTTTTCGTCGTCGTCCCACGAGCCGCCGCGCAGCACGCGAGAACTGCCGCTGGACGGGCCCGGTGGATTGCGAGCAGGGGAATTGGCGTAGTAGCCGCTGTCATACCAGTCTGCAACCCACTCCCAGACGTTACCAGCCAGGTCATAAATCCCATACGGGCTGACGCCGCTTGCATACCTGCCTACCGGGGTCGTGCCGCCGACGCAACCAGCGTAGTTCGCCCTATCGCAATTAATTTCCTCCCCCCACGGATAGGTGCGGCCATCCGTCCCGCGGGCGGCTTTTTCCCACTCGGCCTCGGTAGGCAGGCGTGCCCCGCGCCAGGCGCAATAGGCACTGGCCTGATGCCAGTCCACGTTGACGACCGGGTGATTGGCGTAGTTGGCGTCGTCGTAGTAACGGGTATTGTGCGGCGGGTCGCAGGCGCCGGCCTCCACGCAGGCACGGTAGAGGGCGTTGGTAACCTCGTAGGTATCCATGTAGAAGGCGTCCAGGTATACGGTATGGGCCGGGCGTTCGCTGATATCGCCGTTTTCGCTGCCCATGGAGAACTCGCCCGCCGGCACCAGGCGCATGGAAATGGAATTGCCGGCCGGGTCGGCGAGGGAAATTTCTGTGGGAAGCGGAGTAGGAGTAGGAGTAGGAGTAGGAGTTCGGGTCGGGGTATTTGTGGGGGTTGGGGTATTCGTAGGCGTGGGCGTGCTGGTCGGCGTCGGGGTGTTGGTGGGCGTAGCCAGGCCTTTGAAGGGACCAAAGCCCTGGCGGCCGAGGTCCACCAGGGTCTGGCCCATGCCGAGGCCAAAGAAGAGGATGAAAATCAACAGGGCGGCCAGGGGGATGAGACGGCTGGGCTGGCGCAGCAAGCGCACCAGGGGCGGCGGCGGGTTCTGGCCTTCGTCCACGGCCTGGGCGAGCAGGCGGGCGGCTTTTTCGTCGCCGCGGGCGTAGTCGGGGCGGCGGGCGACCACCCATTGCAGGGCTTCGACGGCGCGCGCCCACTCGCCCTGTTTGAGGGCGCCCACTCCTTCGGTGAAGCGGCGGGCGAGTTCCTCCTCTTCCTCCTGTTTTTTGCGGATGCGCACCACCTGTTCATCGTTTCCGGCCTGATTGTAAGCCTCCACAGCAGCAAACAAATCGCCGCGCGCTTCGGCGTCCTGGGCGCGCTTGTTCCAGATGCCGGCCCAGATGGCCAGGGCGCCGCGTTCGGCGGGCGAGAGTTCAAGGGCTTTGGCGCAGGCCTCCAGGGCGCCGTCTTCGTTTCCGCTGTTTTGCAGGGCGGCCGCTTGCGTCAGCCAGGCGCGCGCCAGGGGCAGGCGGGCCTCGTCGCGGTCGAGGTCGTAGGCCTTCTCGAAGGCCCGGATGGCGTCCTCGATGCGCCCCAGTTCGAGCAGGGTCTCGCCGAGATAGAGATGGGCTTTCAGGTGTTTGGGGTTTTCGCGCAGGGCCTTCTCGAACGAATCGCGGGCGTCGTCCCAGCGTTTTCTCTTGAAATAACTTTCGCCGGTCGAAAAGGCCAGGTCGGCAGTGCGGTCTTCCCTGTCCAGTTCCTCCTTCACCGACTTGAGCGGTCGATTCTGGCGCACCCAGCGGCGCAGGAGTTCGACGGCGAAGCAGTAGCGCCGCTCGCCGGCGTCCTCCAGAATGCGGCGCTTGACCAGGTCGCGCGGGGCCAGTTCGACCTCGCGGGTGCGCAGGCGGCTGGCGTGGGCTGAAAGCACCTGGATAATCCGGTCTTCGGCAATCGGCTCGTTCTCGTCGGACGATTCGGCCAGGGCGGCGGCGTAGATGCGCTCGGCGGCGGTCAGGCCGTCCCAGAGCCAGTCGAGGGCGGCGCGGCCCATCGCCAGGGCGTCGGGCGCGGCGGCGTCCACATCGGCCGCGTATATCTGCGGGGCGTCTTTGGGTTTGGCGGCATAGGCGCGCTCCCAGATGCGCTGACAGAGAAGTTGGGTCAGGTAAGGGTGACCGTGGGTCAGTTGCAGGACGCGCTCCACGGCGTCATTGGTGAAGCGCAGCGTGCCGTTGGCCTCGGCCTGACGGACAAGGGCGCGGGCGCTGTCTTCGTCCAGCACCCACAGTTCCAGCACCAGGGAGGCCTTGAGGGTGGCCGAGAAATCGAGCGAGAGTTCTTCGGGGTTGCGCCCGGCGACGAAGACGAAGGCCAGGGCGGGGAAGTCGGTCATCAGGGCGCGCAGGAAGGGGAAGAGGCTGTTGGCGGCGGCTTCTTCAGGCAGTTCGGCGGCGGCCTTGTCCAGGACGTCAAATTCGTCCAGCAGGAAGACCGGCCGCCGGCCGTCACCCACGGCCTGCAGGAAGCGGGGCAGGAAGTCGCGGCGGAAGGCGCGGCCGCGGTCGTCCATTTTCTCGGCGGGCGGCTCGATTCCGGCGGCGTCGGCCATCGTCTCCGCCAGGTCGCCCAAAACCTGACCGAGGCGGCGGCGCGCCTGGTCCTGCAAATCGAAGAAAATCGGCAGAAACTCATCCCCGGGCAGAGTCTCCTGCAGGCGCAGCAGGACGGTGGTCTTGCCGATGCGCCGCTGGCCGAAGAGGACTACGGCGCTGGTGCCGGGGTTGCGCAGTTCCTGGGCGACGCGCTCGAGGATGTCAGCGCGTCCGAAGAAATTCTTGCCGCGGACAGGATTGCCCGCCACGTAGGGGTTGACCGGTTTTGCCATGCTCACACCTGTCTGCTTTGGACGATTTCATCCCACAGGGATTTGGCCAGCGCGCCCACGCCGCGCAGCGCCGAAGCCGGAACCTTGCGCAGGAGGGCGCGGGCGTCGTCCCATTGTTTTTGGGTCAGGAGGCCGATGTATTTCTTCTGCTTCAGCCACTCGTCGTATTTGGGGAGCGGGCGCGCCGAGGCGACGACCACATCGCGCACCCACCAGGAGAAGGCGGCGCAGGCGAGGCCCCAGCGCTGGCCGCGCCAGACCAGGAGGTTCTTGCCATCCCAAATCCAGCCGCGGCGGCGGGCCTCCAGCCGCTCGGCCAGGCCGCGCCCGGCCAGTTTTTGCAGTTCGGGGCCGTAGCGGTCGACGCGCTCGATTTCGCCAAAGTTGAAGCGGTTGCCCAGGGCGCGCCCGCCCAGTTCCTGCAAGGCCAGGATGACGGCAATCGTGCGGGTGTCGTCGTCCATGTGTCCCCACAGGTCATCGAAGTATTGTGTAGCGGCGCGCTGGTAAAAGGCTTCGGCGGCCTTTTCGCCGCGCTCTTTGGACGCCGGCGTCTCGAACAGGGCGGCGGCCATGGCCTGCAGGAGGTACGGGTTGCGGCCGGCGACGCGGCGGATGAAGAGCGCCTCGTCGTCCGAAAACGGCGGATCTGCCCTGGCGAGGAGGACTTCGATTTCGTCGTCGCCGAAGGGCGGCAACTGCAGGTTGGCCATCTGGTTGAAGAACGGCGAGCCGGTGTCCAGCAGGCCGCGCCCCATCTGATTCAGGTCGCTGACGCTCAACCGGCTGGCCAGGACGACCGCCAGGCCGCCCGTGCGCGTCGCCAGGCCGCGCAGGTGGGCGAAAAAGGCCGGGTCCTTGAAGTTGGGGTGCTTGAGCAGGCGCTCGAACTCATCCAGCAGGAGGACGAGCAGGTAGCCGCGCTCGGCCAATCTACGGAAGAGCGTTTCGAGCGGCTGACGGCTGTACCCGCTCTGGGCGGCCCGTTCCTGGGCGGTTTTGATGCTCTGCACGCGCAGGCCGGAGAGGGGCGCCAGCGCCTCCTGCCAGAAGGTCGCCGGCGAATCCTGGTCGCCAAAGGCGAGCAGGTCCACGTTGGCGACCAGCAATTGCCGGTCGTCCTCGTCCAGGTACTCTTTGCGGGTCTCAGGGTCCGCGATTTGGAACAGGAGGGAGGTCTTGCCGATGTGCGGCTCGCCAGTGACGGCGGTCGACTCGCCGTTGCGCAGGCGGTTGAAAATGGTGCGCAAGGCTTCTTCACGGCAGAGGCATTCTTTCCCCTTGACCGGCCGGCCGTAGATGAAAGGGTTGCGGGAGGAGATGCGTTTGGCTGGGGTCATAAGGCGAATCCTGAACTCAACGAGGCCGTCTGTCCGCCCGGCGGAGAGCGGTAGAGGAATGCAGGGCGGATATGAAAATTATACGGCAGATTGGGGAAAAGCGAACGGAGTTTGGACAACGGACTCTGTCACGGATTCACGGATGGAAACGGATTTCCCCGCGCATCAATTCGTTCTAATCCGCGATTCCGTGAAAAAGTCCGCTAACCCATCCGTTCCAATCCGTGATTCCGTGAAAAAGTCCGCTAATCAATCCGTTCCAATCCGTGATTCCGTGAAAAAGTCCGCTAATCAATCCGTTCCAATCCGTGATTCCGTGAAAAAGTCCGTTAATCAATCCGCGATTCCGTGAGAGAGTCCGTTAACCACCTTCAGCCCGCGAATCGCCTCCAGCAGGCGCGCCAGGCGGCGGACTTGCAGCAGGTCGGGATAGGAGCGCGTCACCATCTCGGTGTAGAGGCGGAACCAGAACTGGAAGTCCTCGAAACGCCCCCAATGGGCCATCGCCTTCGGATTCTTGAAGTTCCAGGGCTTGAAGCCGGCATAGTGCGAACCAAACAGGACGTCCATGCTGGGGTAGCCGTTGAAGCCGCTGAAGCGCAGGTCCACGCTGGTCCAGCGGCCGGACCAGTAGAGGGTCAGGAATTGCATCTCCGGCCAGTTGAAGCGGTCGCTGACCAGGGCGCGCATCTCCGGGGCGGCGACGGCCTGCTGGATGGCCTCGAATTCGGCCCGCGAGGGGGTCAGGACGAGCAGCGAGGAGTTGACGCCCATGTTCTCCGGGTCGCTGCGGACGCGCTCGGTCAGTTCGGCCGGGATGGGCGACCCATGCGGGCAGACGGTCTCGTACAGGCGATGCCACTTCCAGGTCCCGTCCACCGCCACGCTGGGCGGGAGGATGTAACGGCCGCGCTCGTCGTATTCCATGACGTGCGCCCGGCGCTCGTTGATGATTCCGGCCGGAGTGGGCAGGGTGAAGAGATGGTCGTAGTAACGCAGCGGCAGGACGTCGGCGTCCAGCAGGACGATTTTTTCGTAGCGGCAGCCCAGGTCGCCGTCGGCGCCCAGGCGCAGGGCGTGCAGCCGGGTGAAGACGAACGGCCGGTCCTGGCGCTCCTGGCGGCGCTTGTGCGGGATGAAGAGGCGCGGCGTCTCGATCACCCGGTCGTAGAGCAGACTCAGCGCCCGCCGCGCTTCGGGCGTGATCTCCTCCGTCACCAGGCAGACCAGATCGGCGCGCGTCGCCTGGCGGCGCAAGCCGTAGGCGGTCATCAGCGCCCCCGGCAGGAAACTGTCGTTGAGCATCAGGAAGGTGACGAAGGCGAAGCGCGGCGAACCGTCAGCGGCGGTCATCGATTCGGGGGCAGGAAAAAGGTCGGGCCGGGTCATGGATGCCCGTTTATTATAGTGCAAACCGGAGGACGCTATAATAAGCGCATGGATGACGCGACGTACGATGTCATCATCGTCGGGGCGGGGCCGGCCGGACTTTCGACCGCCCTGCACCTGGCGCAGATCGCCCCCGACCTCGCGCCGCGCACGCTCATCCTGGAGAAGGCGCGCCACCCGCGCCCCAAACTGTGCGGCGGGGCGCTGGTCGCCGACGCCGAGGTCATCCTGCGCCGCCTCGGCCTGGACGCCGCCGAGATTCCCCACCTGGACGCCACCGCGGCCCGCTTCGACTACGCCGGCCGCGGCCTGGTCATCCGCCTGCCGAAAGGCTACACCCTGCGCCTGATCCGGCGGGACGAATTCGACGCCTGGCTGGCCGCGAAGGCGCGGGCGCGCGGCTTCCGCATCCAGGAAGAGACAACGGTGAAGGGCGTGCGCGCCGAGGGCGCGGCGCTGGTGGTCGAGACCGACCGGGGCGAATACCGCGCCCGGGTCGTCGTCGGCGCGGACGGGTCGAACGGCGTCGTCCGCCGCGCCGTCCTGCCGCGCGCCCCGCTGCGGGCGGCGCGCGCCCTGGAGGTCGTCGTCCCCGCCGGGGAGGCCTCCACCCGCCGGGAGCAGGAGGCCCGCTTCGACTTCCTGCCCATCCCGCGCGGGATCGCTGGGTACATTTGGGATTTCCCCGCCCGGGCCGAGGGGCGGCCGGCGCGCCTGTGGGGCGTCTACGACGCGGCCCTCTTCGGCGGCGGGGACCGCCCGGCGCTGACCGGCCTGCTGCGGGCCGAGATGACCCGCTGCGGCTATCGGCTGGAGGAGTCCGACCTGCGCGGCTAGCCGATCCGCCTCTTCGATCCGTTCGGCCGTTTCGCCGCCCCGGGCGTGATTCTGGTCGGCGACGCGGCCGGGGCCGATCCCATCTTCGGGGAGGGCATCAGTTTCGCCCTCGGCTGCGGCCGAATCGCCGCCCGGGCGATCCGGGCCGCCTTCGCCCGGCAGGATTTCTCGTTCCGCGATTACCGCCGCCGCGTCCTGCTGTCCCCGCTCGGCCAGGCGCTGACCCTGCGCTGGCTGATCGCCTGGATTCTCTACTCGTTCCAATGGCGCTGGATTCAGATTTTATTCTGGTGGGTCTTGAAGCCCCTCGTCGCCCTGATCGGCCTGCTGCTGGTGGTCAACTGGGCCAGGCGCGGCTGAGGAGAGTGGATGAACCCGCTTCCTCGGAGGAAGCGGGTTCATCGATTATTTGCGAATCTGTTTCAAGAAATCGGGAGAATGCAGCGAACGTTCGAGCAGGTAGGTGAAATATTTCTGCATCAAGGCCTCGGCCTCGGCGCGGGTCTCCGCCGCCGGCTGGGCCCGCCGCGCCGCGGCGTAGTCGCTGCGCTGGAAGTGGCGCAGGTAGCGCAGGACATCCATCGAGACCGGCCAGGCCCCGGGCAATCCGGCCCCGCAGCGCGGACACAAGACGCCGCCGGCGGCGGGCGAGAAGAATTGATCGACCGCCTCGATTTCGGCGGCGCAGTTGACGCAGGTGAACAACTGCGGCCGAAAGCCCAGGTGCTCGAGCAGATGGACCTCGTAATAGCGCAGCGCCGTCCAGGGGTCGTCTCCGGCGGCCAGCCGGCCGAGGGTCTCGACCAGCAGGCGGTAGAGGGCGTAATTTTCGCCCTCGTCCTCGTAAGTGAAGCGGTCGAGCAGTTCGACCACGTAGGCGGCGTAGCCGGTGAGGAGCAGGTTCTCGCGCAGCGGCAGGTAGGCCTCGAGCGTCTCGGCCTGGGTGACGATGGGCAGGTCGCGGCCCTTGGCCAGTTGCAGGACGACGCGGGTGAACGGTTCGAGATGCCCGGCTTTGCGCGAGCGGATGCGGCGCGCCCCCTTGGCGACGGCACGCACCTTGCCGCGCTCGCGGCTGTAGAGGCTGAGCAGACGGTCGGCCTCGCCCCAGTCGGCGTGACGCAGGACGACCGCCTCCAGCCGGAAGGAACGCGCCCGATCCATCCCGCCTCCGCCGCCTCAGCGCGGCAAATCCCGGGGGGTGAATGCGCCGGGCAGCAGGTCGGCGACGGTCGTTTCGCGCAGCAGACGCCCCTCCCCGTCGCCGATCAGGACGCGCATGTCCAGGCCGAACTCGGCCATCACCTGACGGCAGCCGCCGCACGGCGAACCGCCGTTGGGCGTGACGACCGCCAGCGCCTCGAATTCGCGCTCCCCCTCCGAGACGGCCTTGAAGATGGCGACGCGTTCGGCGCACATGCCATGGGGATAGGCGGCGTTCTCGACGTTGCAGCCGGTGAACAGCCGCCCCGACTTCGTCCGCAGCGCCGCGCCGACCGGATAGTTCGAGTACGGCGCGTAGGCCCGGCGGCGGGCTTCTCTGGCCAGGTCGAGCAGCGCCTGGCGTTCCAAATCGGTCAGTGGTTGCATATTTCTCTCGTTGACTCGAAGGTCAATCCTATTCGTTCGTCTTCTTGAGCGGGCGGGCGGGGACGCCGACCACCAGAGTGTCATCCGGCACGTCGCGGGTGACGACCGCCCCGGCCCCAGTCTTGGCGCGCCGCCCGATCTTGACCGGCGCGACCAGCATGGTGTCCGAGCCGATGAACGCGCCCTCGCCAATCTCGGTCTGATTCTTGCGGACGCCGTCGTAGTTGCAGGTGATCGTCCCGGCCCCGATGTTGACGTCTGCGCCGACGACGGCGTTGCCGATGTAGGAGAAATGCCCCATCTTCGTCCCCGGGCCGAGGACCGAGTCCTTGACCTCGCCGAAATTGCCCATGTGGACGCCGCGGCACAAATGAGCGCCCTTGCGCAGGTGGGCAAAGGGACCCATGTCCACCTCGTCCTCGACCACCGCCTGCTCCAGGACGGACTTGAGAATCTTGCAGCGCTGGCCGATCTGAGAATCGACGATGATCGTCTCCGGGCCGATTTCGCAGCCCTCGCCGACCGCGGTGCGGCCGCGCAGGTGGGTGTTCGGCCAGAGGACGGTGTCGCGGCCGATGGTCACGCCCGGCTCGATGTAGGTGGAATCGGGATCAATGAGGGTCACGCCGGCCAGCATGTGGGCGCGGGCCGTGCGGCGGAACATGGCGCGCGTCGCCTCGGCCAGATGGACGCGGGTGTTGACGCCGATGGCCTCGTCCAGGTCGTCGCTGACGATGGGCTGGACGGCCAGATGGTCGCGCACGGCCAGTTCGACGGTGTCGGTCAGGTAATACTCGCCCTTCGGGGAGAGCGGGATGCGGTGCAGGGCGTCCCACAGCCAGTCGGCGGAGAAGCAATAAGCGCCGACGTTGAGTTCGTTGATGCGCAGTTGCTCGGGGGTGGCGGAGGCCTCCTCGACGATGGCCTGCACCATGCCGTCGGTGGTGCGCAGGATGCGCCCAAAGCCGCGCGGGTCGTCGGCGATGACGGTCAACAGCGTCAGGGGGCCGGGGTTGGCCTTCTGGGCCTCGACCAGGCGGAGGAGGGTCTCGGCGCGCATGAGCGGCATGTCGGCGTAGGTGACCAGCACCAGGTCGGCCTGGCCGCGCAGCAGGGACTCAGCCTGCAGGACGGCGTGGCCGGTCCCCAGTTGCGGCTCCTGGACGATGCAGCGCGCCGCGTCGCCGACGTAGTCGCGCACCGCTTCACCCCCGTGACCGATGACGACGACCGGCGTCTCGGTGCTGGCGGCGCGGGCGGCTTCCAGAGCGTAGGCGATCATCGGCCGCCCGCAGACGGGGTGCAGCACCTTCGGCAGGTCCGATTTCATGCGCGTCCCCTGCCCGGCGGCAAGAAGGATGGAAACGATTTTCACAGCAACCTCCCGGAAATCACCAAAGACGCTACGCGAGGAGCAGAATTTGATTCCATTTGCAAAGAGAGAAAAACCCGCCTGGGCGCGGGATTTTCATCAGGCTGGGGCGCCTGGACTCGAACCAAGATCCACAGATCCAAAGTCTGGTGTGCTGCCGTTGCACCACGCCCCAGAGCGGCACGATTGTATCACAGGCTTACCCGTCAGACAATAGACCTCTTGTGTAAGTCTACCTTACGCCCTGAGCGGAGCGACGAGCGGCAGCGCGAAGCGCAGTCGAAGGGCGAGTGAAAAGAAACTCAGACTATCCTGGAGAAAACGTCCTTCGACTGCGCCGCACAACCCTTCGGCAGGCTCAGGGCGTGCGGCTCCGCTCAGGACGGCGATCGTACTTCTGCAAAATGTCCAATATCGTCCAAAAAAGATGTTAAGGCCTCATCGGATCTGGGAAAAAGAGCCGCCCAAAAGAGCGTTTCTACTCAGGAGTCAGGCCGAGTTGCTTGGCCTGCTCGTACGAAAGCATATCCGGCTTGGTGGGCGCTTTCGTCTTGTCCACGGCCTCTTCCCAGAACGCGTCCAGTTCCTGAGGCTTGAGTTTCTTCTTGGCCTTGAGCAGCGGCTCCAAATCCTCCAACGGCTCGGTGCGGACATCTTCGGTCGCCTGCCTGGCCGGAACGGCCGGTTCGACCAGGGCCACCGAGGCGCCGATGGCCTGCAGCGCTTCCAGCATAGCGTTGCGCGACTCGGCAAGCAGTTGCATGGCCTCCAGCGCCTTGTTCTTCTCTGTCAGTTTCTCTCCAACCGCCAGGAGAGCATGCGCCGTTCCCACAGGCGCGAACAGGACGTCGTACCGTTCGCCGTGGAAAATGTGCCAGCTCGAGGCCGCCGCCGCCCCCAGCAGGGAGGCGATCTTCTGCCCGGCGCTGAAGATGGACATCAGCGAAACGGTCAGGGTGACCTCGGCGCTGCTGTCGGGCAGTTCGCCGGCGCGGGCCAGGACGCGTCCGCCGTCATCGTAGAGCAGCACCGCTTTGGCCTCTAGATTCTGGCGCAGGCCGGCCAGCAAGTCGGGCAAGGTGCGGCGCGTCTCCTCGGATTCGTCTTCGGGGGCGATCGGCTCGGGCGGCAGGATGGTCTCCACCAGGCCGAGGGCGCGTTCGACCGCGTCCAGGAAGTCAGCGATGGGGACGGGTTTGATGAAAAAGGCATCGGCCCCGGCGTTGGCGACCTCACGCCGCACCTTGGGGTCGGTCAGGCCGGTGATGAGGATGACTTTGACATCCGGATGAAAGCCGCGCACTTTGAGCATCAACTCGATGCCCGAAATCCCCGGCAGACGATAATCCGCAACCAGCAAATCGACCCGGTTGCGGGAACTGTCCAGGAGCGCCTCCTCCCCCGAGGGAATCTCGACGATTTCCAGTTTGTGCTCCAACGTTTCCAGCGAGGTGCGCAGCAAGCGGCTGACTTCACGCTGGTCTTCTACGATTAGGATGCGATGGGCGGCCATAGTAGCAAAATTCTATCACGAGTCTGACAAAAAGGCATTGAAAAAAGAAGCAAAGCCGCCGGTCGAAGAAGACCGAGGGCCTCACTTCAATAACCAACAAGCGGCCAGGTGATCGGGGTGAACTTCTTTGAGCGGCGGTTCTTCCTGGGAACAACGGTCAACGGCGACCGGACACCGGGGATGGAAGCGGCAGCCCTTGGGCGGATTCAACGGGCTGGGGACATCGCCCTTGAGGATGATGCGCTCCCGTTTGACGGTTGGGTCGGGGATGGGAATGGCCGACATCAGCGCCCGCGTGTAGGGGTGGAGCGGATCGCGGTAGAGGTCCTCGCGCGAGGCCAGTTCGACGATTTTGCCCAGGTACATGACCGCCACCCGGTCGGAAATATGCTCGACCACGCTCATGTTGTGGGCGATGAAGAGGTAAGTCAGGCCGAATTCCTGCTGCAAATCCTTGAGGATGTTCAACACCTGCGATTGGATGGAGACATCCAACGCCGAGACCGGCTCGTCGCAGACGATGAATTTGGGGCGCAAGGCCAGGGCGCGAGCAATCCCGATGCGCTGGCGCTGTCCGCCGGAGAATTCGTGCGGGTAGCGCCGGGCATGGTAGTCTTCGAGACCCACTTTTTTCAACGTGTCCATCATGATCTCGAAGCGTTCCTGACGGGTGCCGACGCCATGGACGTTCAGGCCTTCCATGACCGACTCGCCGATCGGGACGCGCGGGTCGAGCGAGGCGTAAGGGTCCTGGAAGATGATTTGCATGTCGCGGCGCATGGCTTTCAGTTCCTTGCCGCGCAAGGTGGCCACATCGACGCCGTTGAAGATGATTTGACCGGAGGTGGGTTCGATCAGGCGCAGGATGGTGCGGCCGATGGTGGTCTTGCCGCAGCCCGATTCGCCCACCAGGCCGAGCGTCTCGCCCTGCCGGATGGTGAAACTGACGTTGTCCACCGCCTGGACCCAGGCCACGACGCGCTGCAACAGGCCGGCGCGCACCGGAAAGTATTTGACCAGATTCTTGACGACTACCAGGTCTTGCTGTGACTTTTTCGGGTCAGTCATCGCTCGACTCGCTCCACGATGGGATAAGAGGCCGCCTGTTATTTCTTCGACTGGCGGCTCTTCGGCTGGGCTTTCTTCGCCGGTTGCTGATACAGCCAGCAGCGCACCAAATGGCCGGGCGAGACCTCGATCAAATCGGGGTCGGACTGCTCGCACACTTGCAGATTGTTTTCCAGGCGGGCGCGGCAGCGCGGCGCAAAGCGGCAGCCAGGCGGCAGGTTGACCAGGTTGGGCACGCTGCCGGGGATGACATCCAAACGTTCTTTGATTTGCCCCAGGACAGGGATGGATCCCATCAGCCCAAGGGTGTATGGATGCTTCGGTTCGGCAAACAAGGTGCGCACATCCGTTTGTTCAACGATCTGGCCGGCGTACATGACCGCCACCCGCTCGGCCAGTTCGGCCACCACGCCCAGGTCATGGGTGATCAGGATGACCGAAGCGCCCACCCGGTTGCGCAGGTCGCGCATCAGGTCCAAAATCTGGGCCTGGATGGTGACGTCCAGGGCGGTGGTCGGTTCGTCGGCAATCAGCAGTTCGGGCAGGCAGGCCAGGGCCATGGCAATCATCACGCGCTGGGCCATGCCGCCGGAGAGTTCGTGCGGGTAAGAGGAAGCCCGCCGCTCGGCGTCTGGAATGCCGACCATCTTGAGCAATTCGATCGCCCGCGCCCAGCCATCCTTTTTGGCGACCTTCTGATGGATGTGCAACACCTCGGTAATCTGGTCTCCCACCTTGAAGACGGGATTGAGGGCCGATTGGGGCTGCTGAAAAATCATCGAGATTTTGTTGCCGCGCACCCGAATCATCTCGGCTTCGCTCAGAGCAAGCAGGTTCTGCCCATTCAGGAGGATCTCTCCATCCACGACTTTACCGGGCGGGGCAATCAAGCGCATAATCGAGAGCGAGGTGACGCTCTTGCCGCAGCCCGACTCGCCCACCAACCCGAGCACTTCCCCCGGATAGACCTCGAAACTCACGCCGTCGACGGCTTTGACGACGCCGTCTTCGGTATAAAAATAGGTTTTCAGGTTCTTGACTTCCAACAAGGGCGTCTTTGCCATGATGAGTTTCTCCTCATGCAAGTACCCGAATTATAGCAAAGAAATGCGATTTCCAAGCGCCCAAGAAAGGGCGCTTTTCCGCCTCATAGCATTTGCCCTGCCAGAAGGCAGGGCAATACTTTGCTCGTCAGATCCCAACCTAGTGATCCTGGCGTCTGTTCATTCGGATGTACATCGTAGTAGCGATAAAGCCCAGGAAAATGCCCGCCACCTGCGCCCCGAAGGACAGAAAATTCAGCCAGAAGGTCGACTCGATCAGCCGGATCATCATCAAAAAGGGGAAAATCCACCCCAGCACCAACAACACAAAGGCGATGATGAACAACCGGCCGGGAGGAATCTCACTTCTCATTGATACAACCAGCATTGCACCTGATGGTTGGGTTCCGGTTCGAATTCGGGCGGCACTTCTACATCACATTTGCCGGGGATGATGCGCGGGCAACGCGGATGGAAGCGGCAGCCCGCCGGCGGCTTGACCAGGCTGGGCGGTTCGCCGGGCGGCACTTCCTTGTAGGTCTCGGCGTTGCGCGCATCGGGGTCGGAGGTGGCTGCCATCAACGCAAAGGTATAGGGATGCAACGGGTTCTTGAGAATCGCGCCGATGGGGCCTTTCTCCACCAGATTGCCGGCGTACATCACGAAGATGCGCTCCGAGAAATATTTGACCGTTGAAAGGTCATGAGTAATATAAATAAATGAGAGGTTGTGGCTCTCCTGCAAACCGCGCAGCAGTTTCAGGATTTCGACCCGCACCGAAGCATCCAGCATCGAGACCGGCTCGTCGGCCACAATTAACTTCGGCTCCATGATCATTGCCCGAGCAATGACCACCCGTTGCTGCTGACCGCCGCTCAACATATGGGGGAACTTGGGCAGGAAGTCCTCGACCGGATACATCTTGACTTCCTCCAAGACCTTGCGAATGCGGGCAAGGCGCTCTTGCTTGCTCTTGACGCCGCCGATGATGAGCGGTTCTTCGAGAATGCGCTGGACGCTCATGAAGGGCGGCAGCGCCCCATAGGGGTCCTGCTGGACATAACCGACCTGGGAACGGTACCAGCGCAAGCCGGCGCGGCCCATCTCGCTGATCTTCTGGCCGTCGAATTCGACATGCCCTTCGGTCGGCATATACAGGCCCAAGATGGTCCGCATCAGGCTCGATTTGCCGCAGCCGCTCTCGCCGACGACTGCGATCGCCTCGCCTTTGTGCAGGTCGAAACTGACGCCGTCCACGGCGCGCACATGTCCAACAATTCCAAAGCCAAAGCGGCGCAATTCGAACCAAACGCGCAGATTTTCGATGTGGAGCAGGATCGGCCGTCCATCGACGCCGATTCGCTGTTCCTTTACTTGGACGTCACTCTCTGCCATACTTTTCTCCTCGTCAGGCATACAGCCAGCACTTGACCTTCCGCCCGTCCTTCTCGATGATCGGCGGATCCTGTTCACAGCGGTCACGCCGCTTCGGGCAGCGCGGCGCAAACCGGCAAGAAGGCGGCAGGTTGATCAGCGAGGGCGGCTGGCCGGTGATGAATTCGGGGTCCTGATCGGCGCGCAAACGCGGCACGCTGGCCATCAACATCTGCGCGTAGGGATGCAAGGGGGCCGGGAAGAAATCCTTGGCCTCGCCCGTCTCGACGATCTGACCGGCATACATGACGGCCACCTCGTCGGCCAGTTCGCTCGATGTCGCGATATCGTGCGTGATCAAGATGAAACTGGTGCCCAGTTCTTTCTTGATGCGCTTCAAAACATTGAAGATGTTCGCCTGCGTGAGCAGGTCGAGGGCGCTGGTCGGTTCGTCCAGAATGATGAGGTTAGGAGCCGTCACCAGCGCCATAGCGATCGCGGCCCGTTGACGCATGCCGCCCGACAGTTCGAAGGGATAGCGCACCAGGAAATCCTCCGGCACGCCAACGTGCTCGAACATTTGACGAGCCAGTTTCATCGCTTCCTCTTTCTTGACGCCCATGTGAATCATGGCCGGCTCTGCCACCTGATCGCCAACGCGGATAACCGGGTTGAGCGAATTCATCGCCGCCTGCGGCACCATCGAGATGCCCACCCAGCGAACGTTCTGACGGAATTCCTCATCGGACAGCGCCATAACATCCGAACCGCCCAGATAGACCTTGCCACTGTACGCGCCGACATTGCGCGGCAACAGGCGCAGGATGGCCTTGGCCAGCGAACTCTTGCCGCAGCCCGACTCGCCCAAAATCACGACAGCCCGGTTGTAATCCAGGTCGAAATTGATTCCGTCCACCGCCTGCACGGTCCCTACCGTGGTGCGGAAGTGCAGAACCAGGTCTTCGACCCGCAATAGTTTCTCTCGATTCGCAGACATCACACACCTCGCAAGCGCGGATTGAAGATGCGGTCCATCGCGAAGCCCAACAAGGCAAAGGCCAGCCCGGTAATCATCAACAAGACAGCCGGCTCAAGCACCCAGTAATACTGGCCCATGTACAAGGCGCCATTGGCCTGAGCATCATTGATGATCTTGCCCCATGTTGGCAAAACCGGATCGCCCAACCCCAGCACCGCCAGCGAGGCCTCCAGGAACACATACGATGGAATGAGGGTCACCAGAGTCGGGATCAAGAGCGGGACGATGCGCGGCACCAGATACATCACAATGATGCGGAAATTGCCGGCCCCATAGGCACGCGCCGCTTCGATATAAGGCGACTCTTTGATTTGCAAGAAAATCGCCCGGTAACTCTTAATAGAGCCGCCGAAGATGCTCAACGCGATGGTCGCGCCCAACATCAACCAGATGCTCTTCGAATAGAATGTGCCGATCATGATCAAGATGGGCAGGAACGGCAACACCAGATTGACTTCTGTAATGCGTTGGATCAGTTCATCCACCCAGCCTCCAAACCAGACGCCAATGGCAGCAATCACCATCGTGGTCACCGTCGTACCGATGGCCGCCAGCAGACCAAAAGCCAAGGCCAGCGGCGTGCCCCACAGGAGCGCCACCGAAAGGTCGCGGCGGCGGTGATCGGTGCCAGCCCAACCGGCCACTTTTCCGTGCATTACCAGGCGGGCGTCGAAATCGGAGCCTTCCTCAAAGGTAAAACCGGTCAAGACGACTTGATAGGTTCCTTGCAAAGGCACCGGCGGGTCTGTATTTGGCACCGAGAAGATGCCGACCATCGGCGATAAGCCGCGCAGACGCCGCTGCAAGCGCTGGTCCTGCGAAAAGCGGTAAGTATCCGCCTCGTCAATCGACATCTCCGTCACCCGCAATTCTCGCCCATCAGGAGTGATGACCGTGATTGCAACATAGGGCTTCTTCTCGGTGTAGGAGCCATTCAAATAGAGAAGCAATTCCTGAGGGTAGTCTTCGTACGAATAATCGAAAGAGAAGGTGATTTTGACTTCGGTCATCTCTTCCGAGACGGCGTTGACCTCTTTGACGACCGTCCCGTCCTCATTTTCCTCACTTCGGCTGTCCAACAAGAAAGAAGCCGGCAGATCATTGCGACGGAAAATATTGATCCACTCCGGAGGAACATTTTGAGGATTCATGTACCAGACATCCTCCCCGCCGCGCCACAAACGAACCGCTTCGTCATAAGGAATGGCTATCAGGGCGTAAATGGAGACCGCCACCAGGGCCAGAACAATCACCAGCCCTGCCACAGCGGAGGGATATCGCAACAATTCGCGGAAACTTTTGCGCAGTTGGCTCATGACGGCGCACCTCCCTGGCCTCCCACTTTCACGCGCGGATCCACCAACGCATAGATGAAGTCCAGCAAGAAAACGGTGATGGCCAGCAAGTAAGAGAAGATTACCGTTTCACCTACAATGATCGGAATATCGTACAAACCAATGGCCTCGAACAATTGCCGACCCAGTCCCGGCCACTGGAAGATCGTCTCGAAAATGGGAGCGCCCGTCCAGACGGTAATCAGCCCCAGGGCGAAGTTGGTGATGATCGTCGGCAGGGTAGGGCGCAAAATGTAGCGGCGTTCGATGTCGCGGGAGGTCAGGCCTTTGGCCTTGGCCATTTCCACATAGTCTTCGCTGGAATAGATCAGGAAGAATGTACGCTGCGAATAGACAGCCAGAAACACCGAACTGAGCGCCAGCGCCAGCATGGGCAGAATCATGTGTTTCATCATGCTGAGCGCATAGCGCAAGGGTTCAGACGGTGGAGGGGTATCCACCATGCCTCCGAAAGGCAGAATTTTGAGAATGGCCGCAAAGATCAGGATCAGGAAAATGCCATAGAACCAGCCGGGGGCTGAATTCAATGGGGCAAGGGTAATGACAAGTTTGTCCAAAAAACTGCCGTACCGCCTCGACAGGTACAAGGCCACGTACAAGTCGAAGAAGAACAGCAGGATATTTGCGGTACCAAAGAGCACGAGGGTAGATGGCAGCCGTTCCAGAAGAATCAGGCGCACCGTCCGCGAACCGCTGTCGCTCGTCAGGTGCATCGAGCGTCCCAGGTTCAAGGTGAGGGCATTGCTCATATAGGCGATGGTCCGCACCATGAAGGGCTTGTTCAAGCCCTGACGCTCTTCTTCAATGCGTACCCGTTCTTCTACCCACTGACGTCGTTCTTCCACGGACAGATTGCGGATGGCCGGGTTCATGGCGGCTTGTTGATTGAAATTTTCGCGGATTTCGCCGCGGCGGATTTCATCTACATAGCCCCCCATGTTGGCGATGACAATCGTCAGAAAGATAGCCACCACAATGGTCAGAAATAACGTCACCAGACGTACAGCCGAATATCGGGCGACTCGCTTGAACGTATCCGCCGCTCTTTTACGCGCCAGAACGCGTTCCAGCGAGGCTGGCTGGGGTTGGTTCTCTTCGCTCATTGCTTAACCTTCCCATGTTTTTACTCTGGAATGTAATCTGTTAGGGGCAGGTTGCCCTGCCCCTAACAGAGAATATCGAGGCTTGCGGCTTACGGAGCAGTCACAACGAACTCGAGGGAGTCGAAGGACGGGATGCTCACCACAAGCGAGGTGACCGCCACTTCGATCTTGGCTGCGCCAGCCGTGAAGCCGGTGGTGTCGAGAACGACCTGATACTGGCCGTCAGCGACCAGTTCGGCATTGCCCGTGGTAACCAGGTTGCCGGTCGCGTCGTAAACCAGGTACTTGACGCCACTGATCTCAGCCGCCGGATAGGGAGCATCCTCGTAGGTCACGAAGACGTCGAAGGTGGCCTGGGTGCCAGCCGCCACGGAGGTCGGGCCGGTCAGGTCAACCACGGCAATCTTCGGGGCCGAGAAGCGCGCCCATTCGTCCGCCAGGTCAGGATAGTTCTCGTTGCGGGCCAGGGTCAGAGACTGCTCGACCGGGTAGACCGCTTCCAGATAGAACGGGCCGGTGCCCACCCAGAAGTGACCGCGGGCCGCGTACCAGGCCTGCAGGTTGGCGTAGCGGGCAGCCGCCTCTTCCGCCGTCACGTACTGACCCAGGGTCGGGGCGTACGGGATGAACGGATTGGCCACGTTCTGCTCGAGGTAGCTGTTCAGGATCTCCAGGCTCGGGCCGCTGATGTAGGACATCCACTCGACCTGCAGGGCGTCGGCCTTGTCAGCCGAGAAGGCCAACTGCTGAGCCGCTTCGGCCTGAACACCCAGGGCCAAGGCGTGCCAGGAGGCCGTGCCGTAAGTATAGGTCGGCCACCAGGTGACCACGTTGTTCTCGGCATCCAACTGATACAGGTCGTCGTAGGTCTCGATGACCAGCGGGTCGGTCGAGACGATGCGGACGCCCTTGAAGTGGGCAAGGTAGGCCTCCAGGTTGGCGGCCGCGGCCTCATCGTAGATGGCGCTTTCGGGCTTGCCAGGATCGAAGGTCATGATCATGCCCATGATGAAGTCGCCGATGCTCAGCGGGCTGCCGTCGTGCCAGGTCACGGTCTGGAACAGGTCAGCCGGATAGTAGACGGTGACCTTCACCTTGGCGGTGGTGCCTTCGGGGTAGCGCTCGGCGGCGGTGACGAAGACCTGGTTGGCCGCATCCCAGTCAACCCAGGCATCCGCCGGGACAGCGATCTGATCGGCGAAGGTCAGGGTCACCCAGTCGAGAGTGCGGGCAATCGGCAGACCGGTCTGGGCCACGACCTCGGCGCGCTCGATCCGATGCGGCCAGGCAAGGCCGGTGTAGGGATCGGGCATGGTGCCGGTATCGCCGGTGGCGCGGATCGGGGTCATGTCATAGATCCAGTTGGAACCAGCAATGGCGTTCCAGGGATCGACCAGCACGCCGGGCTGCGCCCAGCGGACCACGCCGCCTTCCTCGCCGGTGAAGCGGATGGTGTAGGGCCACAGCATCGAGCCGGCCACGCCGCCCGCCAGGTCATAGGTGACTTCCAGGTTGGCGACCTGCGGGGAGAAGGAAATCTGATCGACCAGCCAGACGCGGACCGAATCCTGCTGAGCCATCCAGAGGGCCTGCGAGAACAGTTCAGCGCGCTCTTCCATGCTGGTGAAGTCATTGTTGCGCAGGCGCAGAGCCACCGCATCGAACTCGGGGCTGGGGGTGTAGGCCTGGTGCAGCGGGATGGGGTAATCGCGCGGGGTGTAGTAGAACGAGAAGTTGGTGCCGTCATCGCGGCTGATGGCGGTGGTGATCCAGCCGCCGGTGTAGAAGTTCCACAGACCGTCAGCCGGGTTGGAGCGCACCCAGATGGGGGAGGCTTCGGAGCGGGTCTTGTACTGGCGATCGACCGTGAAGCCGATGGACTCCAGCTGGTTGGAAACGTAGTCGCCGATCTCCATGCGCTCATCCTCGGTGCGGATGATGCCGACGAGGACGATCGGCGCGCCGTTGTAGTTCCACTTGCCGTCCACCAGCGTCGCGCCCAGAGCCTGCATCCGCTCGCTAATAACCTGCTGAGCGCGCTCAGGATTGTAGGCGTAGTAGGCCTCGATGGCGCGGCAGGTGTCAACGTAGCGGGCGTAGTCGGCGAAGGAGCTGTTCAGCGAGGTGAACTTCGGAACAGCCAGGCCGCCGAAGATTTCCTGGGCGATGTAGTCGCGGTCCACCAGCCAGTTCATGGCCTCGCGGATTTGCGGATCGCCGAAGGGGTTCAGACGGCCGTCGGTGAAGTTGAGCACCGGGTTGAAGGTGATTTCGTTGTAGGAGCCGAAGGCCGTGGTGTAGGACAGGTTCGGATCGGCCTTGACGGTCTCGAACAACACCGGGTCATTGACCGAGTAGGCGTAGATGTCAATCTCGCCAGCCTGCAGTTGAGTTACAGCAGCCTCAGCCTGGTCAATGCCGGTGAAGACCACCTGGTCCACCCAGGGGCCGCGGCGGGTCGTGCGCGGGGGTTCGGTCACGACCTCGGTCGCCGGCGCCTCTTCCGTAGCGGGGGCTTCCGTCGGAGCAGCCGTCTCGGTTTCCTTCGGGCCGCAGGCCGCCAGCACCATGCTGGCAATGACCAGCAAACCGAAGACCAACATCAAGCGTTTGCGTAACATTGTCTTTCTCCTCCAAGAGAATTGTGAATGGATTGGTTAAAACGGGGGGGAATGGGGAATCTAAACATATCTGGTGTTCGAGAAATCACCTCCTTCGCTCAAATTGCCTCCATGGCGTAAAAAACCGCCAAAAAGGCTTCAAAAAGATTAACACAACACCTACAAAAAGTCAAGTGCATGGGTTCAGAAAATCAGTTGCAGATGTCACCCTTTTGCCAGGCATTCTTCATGGAATCGGCAGATCGAAGGCTTCGATATTCCACAGCGCGCTGGCAGCGGTGGGATCGAGGGCATAGTTGACCAACCCCGGCCGGGCCGCCGCGACCTTCAGCCGCCAGTAAAGAGGAAGGACGGGCAAATCGCGGGCGAACAGGGCCTGCGTGTCTTGGTAAGCCTGACGATAGGCCGGGTCGTCGGGCAGAAACTGATTCAGCGCCTGACAGGCGGCGTCGAAGCCAGGATTGCTGTACCCGCTCAGGTTGGTCCCCACCCAGTAATTGGCCGCCGTCGGGACCTCGCGGCTGCTGAACCACAGACAGGAGGGCCAGTTCCCGCCGCTGCCCATCGCAAACTGGGCCAGGTCGAACGCGCGCCCGAAGAGCGGCCCCTCCGGGCCGGGGGCGTAGAGGGCTTCGGGCGCGAGGTATTCCACCCGCAGACGCACGCCGCAAGCCGCCAGCGAATCGGCGACGAGGGTCGCCGTCTGGACGCGTTGGGCCGCGCCGGTGGTCAGATACGTGACCTCGAGCGGCGTACCGTTGAGGACGTTGGCTGCGCCCCAGGCCTGACGCGGCGTGGCCGGATCGTTGTCGTGGTCGATCCAGCCGGCCTGGTCGAGCAGACGATTGGCCGCGGCTACATCATACGGCAAAGGCGTCAGCGAGGCGTTGTAGAGAGGATGCCCGGCCGGCAAATACGAGGCCGGCACCTCCGAGAAGCCAGCAAGCACCTCCTCCACAATGCGCTGACGATCGATGCACTGGGCAATCGCCTGGCGGACGCGTACATCGCCGAAGTAGTCGGGGCGGTCGCGCCCGGCCAGGTACCCATCGTCATAGGAAGCCGGGCGGATGCCAAAGTCGATCCGCTCCATGACCGGCGTGGAAGCGACCAGCAGTTGCGCCTGTCCCTGGGCCTCGAGCGACTGGAGCAGGCTGACCTGTCCCTCCAGCCGGACGCTGGGGTCGAGCAGATCGCATTCACCGGCCACCAGCATGCTGACCGCCGTCTCGGCGTCGGGGACGAAGCGGAAGACGAGCGTGTCGAAGCGCGGCAGGCCTTCGTCGGCCCGGAAATAGCGGGCGTTGCGGCTGAGGACAATCTGTTCGCCGCGAATCCACTCCTCGATCACGTACGGTCCCCAGCCCAGCGGGGTGACGGCGGCAATGTCCACTTCGGGCAGTTCGTCGGGCGCGAACGTTTCCCACAGGTGACGCGGCAGGGGCGACCAGAAATTCAGGAAGTAGGTGGGATCGAGGTAACCCGGCTTGCCCCACCACTGGACGGTCAAGTCGTCGGCCGCCTCGTAGGCGCGGGTGCGATCGGTGAGGTACTTGGAGCCGGGCAGGTCGGGGTTGGCCGCCAGGAGGTAGGCGTAGACCGAATCGTAGGCGGTGAGCGGCGCGCCGTCCGACCAGGTCAGGCCGGGACGCAGGCGGAAGTCGACCACCATCTGATCCATCTGAATTTCGCCCCGTCCATCGTAGACGATGGCGCAGTCGGCGCTGCGGCAGCCCGCCGGGCGGACGCGCACGCCCGGGGCCAGAGTCACCGGCACGCCGTCGGCGTCCACCACCTCATCGCCCACATAGACCGAGACCGCCGTCACCTGAGCATCGCCGTCGGCCAGGCTGGGGAGTTTTTCCAGGATGACCGGCTGGTAGGCGTAGGAATTCGTATCGATCGGCCCGTCATAGACCGCCGCCAGAACGGACTGAGCCGAAGCCGAGAGATTCCCGACCGGGAAGAGCGTCGGCGGCTCCTGCCCGAGGCAGACGGTCAGGACGCGGGGAGGCGCCTCCGTCGGCGTCGCCGAAGGAGCCGGCGTGGCAGAAGGGGAAACGGGGGAGACCTCGCCCCCGCCGCACGCCGACAGCCCGACAGCCAGAATCAGCAGCAATCCAAGAAAACGCGCCCGCCAAGCGGACAGAGTCATACCGCCCTCCCTTGAACTATGGAATCCATGCGCCGATTATACAACAGACCGCCCCACGCGTTGACAGCCCTCCTCCCTGACGGTACAATCGAACCGCTATCTCATCCTGCAAGGAGGACACCATGTGGAAAGAGTTCAAAGCCTTCATCATGCGCGGCAACGTGATTGACCTGGCCGTAGGCGTCATCATCGGCGGCGCGTTCGGCAAGATCGTCGCCTCGCTGGTCAACGACATCCTCATGCCGCTCATCGGGTTGCTCATGGGCGGGGTCAACTTCAGCGGCCTGGCCTGGCAGATTGGCGAAGCCTCCATCAATTACGGCATGTTCCTCCAGACGGTGGTGGATTTTCTGATCATCGCCGCCGCCATTTTCTTCATTGTCAAGGGCATCAATCAGTTACAGAAGAAGCCCGAACCCGCCCCGGCCGAGCCGACCACCAAGGAATGCCCCTACTGCTTCTCGACCATTCCCATCAAGGCCACGCGCTGCCCGCATTGCACCTCGCAATTGTAATTTTTCAGCCGCGAATTGCGCGAATTTCACGAAAGAGAACGGTCTGACGGGAAACGTTTGCTCATCTTTGCAGAGAAGTCCCCAGGTCTTTCGTTTCATTCGTGAAATTCGTGGCAAAAAGCCATGGATTTTCTCGACAAACTCAACCCTCAACAGCGCCAGGCCGTGACGGCGGGCGCCGGACCTGTCCTCGTCCTCGCCGGTCCCGGCTCCGGCAAGACGCGCGTCCTGACCCAGCGCGTCGCCTACCTCATCGCCGAGCAGGGCGTGCGTCCCTGGCAGATGCTGGCGGTGACCTTCACCAATAAGGCGGCGCGCGAGATGGAGAACCGCGTCCGCGCCATGCTGGGCGAACTGGCGACCGACGGCCTGTGGCTGGGCACGTTCCACGCCGTCTGCGCCCGCATCCTGCGCCGCGAGGCCGAACACCTGCCCTTCGACTCGAATTACGTCATCTTCGATACCGATGACCAGGAGCGGGTGGTCAAGGCCGCCATCCGCGACCTGAACCTGGACGAGAAATCCTACCGCGCCCCCTCCGTCCACGCGTCCATTTCGCGCGCCAAGAACGAACTCATCTTCCCCGATGACTACCCCGTCGCCACCTACCGCGACGAGGTGGTCAAACGCATCTACAAACGCTACCAGGAACTGCTCAAGCAATCCAACGCCGTAGATTTCGACGACCTCCTGCTCTGGACGGCGCATCTCCTGTCGGAATTCCCTGCCGTGCGCGAGAAGTACGCCGGCCGCTTCCATCACGTGCTGGTGGACGAATTCCAGGACACCAACTTCGCCCAGTACACCCTGCTCAAACATCTCGCCTCGGTGCACGGCAACATCTTCTGCGTCGGGGACCCCGACCAGTGCTTTCCAACCGGGACGCTGGTGCTGACGCCAAAGGGACAAAAAGCAATTGAAACTATTCAGGAAGGCGACCAGGTAATTGCCGCCAGTGGGCGCGGCTCGATACTTCCAGCCACAGTCAACCATGTTGGCAAGAGAACGTTCAATGGCAATTTGATAAAAGTGGTAACCGCCGGCGGTCATGCCTTCATGGCGACGCCCAATCATATAGTTTTTGCGCGACTGGGCCTCAATCCAGGTCTTCACTACGTGTACCTGATGTACCGCAAGGACAAAGGCTACCGCATTGGGATTGCCTCCCATGCCCGCAGCGACGGAGTCAATCCTGAACTCCAAATCGGGCTAAAAGTCAGGAGCAATCAGGAAAACGCAGACCGGCTCTGGATTCTGAAAGTTTGCAACGACCGAAATGAAGCGCATTACTGGGAATCTTTCTACTCAATCAAATACGGCATCCCGACAACCGTCTTTCACGTGCGTGGACGACGGATGCGCATGTCGCAGGAATACATTGACAAATTGTTCGCTGAAGTAGACACAAACAGCAATGCTCTGCGTCTGTTCAAAGACCTGGAAATGGACTGGCGCTACCCGCACTACGTTCCCCAAGGGACATACCGAAACGTGGTCAACCTGCGCTATTTTGGCGATGGCCGCAAAACCGCCGAATCGCCCTGGCACGCTCATCGAGTGGACTTGTGGAGCAGCAACTCTGAACTGGCCGAAAGGCTTAAAGCGCTTGGTTATAACCCGCGCATCCGCAGCCGAAACAACTGGCGCGTTGGCCTGAATCGGTTGCATTACGAGGACATCCAGGAAATTGCCCAAAAACTCAGCCACGATGCGGGCGAAACAGACATCATCACCGGCGCATTCCTTGTGGACAAGGGCGCTGCCCCCATCGCGCCGCGTTTCAGTTTGATGCCTGTCAGTCATCTTTACCCGTCCATGATTGTAGCAATCGAAAAAGACGGCAAAATCATCGAAGACGTGGTTACTGAAATCAGCCGCGTGCCCTATCAAGGAGATGTATTCGACCTTGAAGTGGACAATTTGCATAACTACATTGCTGGCGGCGTTGTCGTTCACAATTCCATCTACCGCTGGCGCGGGGCAGACTACCGCAACGTCCAACGCTTTGAGCAGGACTTCCCCGACGCGCAGGTCATCCTGCTGGAACAGAACTACCGCTCGCGGCAGAACATCCTCGACGCCGCGATGGCCGTCATTGACCGCAACCCGCACCGCCGCCGCAAGCAACTCTTCACCGAGCGCGGCGCGGGCGAGAAACTCTTCTACTACGAAGCCCTCGACGACTACGGCGAGGCCTCCTTCGTGGTGGACACCATCGCCAGTTTGATTACCTCCAAAACGGTCGAACCGGGCGAGTGCGCCGTGATGTACCGCACCAACGCCCAGTCCCGCCTGCTGGAAGAAGCCTTCCTGCAAGCCCGCCTGCCCTACCGGCTGGTCGGGGCGCAGCGCTTCTACGGACGGCGCGAGGTCAAGGACATGATTGCCTACCTGCGCCTCGTCCACAACCCGGCGGACGAAATCTCGCTCGACCGCGTCATCAACGTCCCGCCGCGCGGCATCGGCGAGAAGACCGTCCTGGCCCTGCACGCCGCTGCCCGCAGCGCGGACCTGACGCCGGGCGCGGCGCTGATGGACCTGGCGCGCGGCGACGCCTCCCCGCTCTGGCCGCAGTTTACCGGTCGGGCCGCGCTGCCCCTCGCCGACTTCGGCGCGCTGCTGGCCAACTGGCGCGCCGAGGCCGGCCGCCTCACCGTCACTGAACTCTTCGACCGCATCGCCGCCGACATCAACTACCGCGAGTACCTCGACGACGGCACGGAAGAGGGCGCCGAACGCTGGGAGAACGTCCAGGAGTTGCGCCGCCTGACGATGGAATACGCCACCCGCACGCTGGAGGAATTTCTCCAGGACGTGGCGCTCATCTCCGACCAGGACACCCTGACCGATAAAAACGCCCCCACCCTGCTGACCCTGCACGCCGCCAAAGGGCTGGAGTTCGGCGCGGTCTTCATCGTCGGCCTGGATGACGGCCTCCTGCCGCACAGCCGCTCCTTCGACGACCCCGAAACGATGGAGGAGGAACGCCGCCTCTTCTACGTCGGCATCACCCGCGCCAAAGACCGCCTCTACCTCGTCCGCGCCCTGCGGCGCGGCTCGCGCGGCTACGCCGAGGAGACTCTCCCCTCGCGCTATCTGGACGACATCCCGCCGGAACTCCTGGCCGGGAAATCCCGCGCCGGGCGCTCCTTCCGTGACGCGCGGCAATCCGCCTCCCCAGCCTGGCTGCGTCCGGACCCGAAACCTGCCGCGCCGACCCAGCCGCAATACCGCGCCGGCATGCGCGTCCGTCACCCCATCTGGGGCGAGGGAATTGTCCTCCACTCCCGCCTTCAGGACGGCGACGAGACGGTGGACATCGTCTTCGAGTCGGTCGGCATCAAGCGCGTGGCGGCGAGCCTGGCAAATTTGAAGGTTTTGAAAGAGAGAAAGGAATAAACACAAAGGGCACGAAGTCTGGCACGAAGGACTCAAAGGAAAAACAAAAAAAGAGTGCTTTGTGCGCCTTCGTGACTCCTTTGTGCCCGTTGTGTTGAATCGTTTTAGCCGAAAGGAACCTCCATGCTCAAATCCCTCCCCTCCACCCCCGAAGCCCTGATTGCTTGGACGTGGCCCGAAATCGAACCGCACTACCACGACCTGGCCTCCCGCCCGCTGACGGCCTCCAGCGTCGAAGAATGGCTGACCGACTGGACGCGCCTGGGCGAGAAACTCGAGGAAATGTACGCCCGGCTGGCGCTGGCCACCTCGGTCAACACCGCCGACAAGGAAGCCGACGCCCGCATGAACGCCTTCCTCGACGGCATCTTTCCCAACGCCATGGCCGCCGAGCAGAAACTGAAGGAGAAACTGCTGGCCAGCGGCCTGGAACCCAAAGGCTTCGAGATTCCGCTGCGCAACATGCGCGCCGAGGCGGATCTCTTCCGCGAGGCCAACCTGCCGCTCCTGGCCGAACAGCAGAAACTCGGCATCGAATACGACAAAATCTTCGGCGCGCAGACGGTCGAGTGGGAAGGCGAGGAAGTCACACTGACCAAACTCGGCCTGGTCTTCCAGCAGCCCGACCGCGCCCGCCGTGAAAAGGCCTGGCGGATCAAGGCCGAGCGTCAACTCGCCGACCGCGCCGCCGTCAACGACCTGTGGGTCAAATTCATGGACGTGCGCGCCCGGATCGCCCGCAACGCCGGCAAGCCCAGTTACCGCGAATACGCCTGGCAGCAGCGTCTGCGCTTCGACTACACCCCCGAAGACTGCAAAGCCTTCGCGGCGGCCATCGAGCAGGTGGTTGTCCCGGCGGCGACGCGTATCTACGCGAAACGGAAGCAGGCCCTCGGTCTGGACTCGCTCCGCCCCTGGGATCTGACCGACGGCTGGTACGGGCATCCGACCCCGCCGGCAGACGCGCCCGTCCTCAAGCCGTTCACCTCCATCGAGGAACTCGTGCGCGGCGCCTCGGCTATCTTCCACAAGGTGGACCCCGTCCTGGGCGGCTACTTCGACGCCATGGTCGCCGAGGGCCTGACCGACCTCGAAAACCGCAAGAACAAGGCCCCCGGCGCGTTCTGCACCGCTTTCACCTCGCTGCGCAAGCCGTTCATCTTCGTCAACGCGGTCGGCACGCACAGCGACGTGATGACCACCCTGCACGAGTCGGGCCACGCCTTCCACGTCTTCGAGACCGCCCGCCTGCCCTACCTCCAGCAGTTGACCGTCCCAATGGAATTCGCCGAGGTGGCCTCGATGGGCATGGAACTGCTCGCCTCGCCCTATCTGACGGAGTTCTACACCGAGGCGGACGCCGCCCGCGCTCGCATCGAACACCTGGAGCGCAACGTCCTCTTCTGGCCGTTCATGGCCGTGGTGGACTCGTTCCAGCAATGGGTCTATGAGAACCCCAAGCAGGGCGCGGACCCGGCCGCCTGCGACGCCAAATGGGGCGAACTCTGGGACCGCTTCATCCCCGGCGTGGACTACTCCGGGCTGGAGGAGGTCAAGAACACCGGCTGGCACCGCAAACTGCACATTCACCAGATTCCGTTCTACTACGTCGAGTACGGCCTGGCGCAGTTGGGCGCGGTGCAAATCTTCGGCAACGCCCGCCGCGACCAGAAACAGGCCGTCGCCGATTACCGCAAGGCGCTGGCCCTGGGCGGCACGGTGCCCCTGCCCGAACTCTTCCAAACCGCCGGGGCCAAATTTGCCTTCGACGCCGCCACGCTCAAGAAAGCCGTGGACTTGATGGAAGCGGTGGTCGCGGGGTTGGAGGAGAAAATCTAAAAAAGACGGCGGACAACGGACGGCAGACCGCGGTCTGCTGTCCGCCGTCTCAACGGAGAAATCCCATGGACTTGAAACTGATCTGGCGCCTCTTTCTCGTTTGCACCAAAGTCTCCGTCCTGACCTGGGGCGGCGGCCCGGCCTCGATTGCCCTGATGCAGCGCGAAACCGTCGCCGCCGGCTGGATGACCTCGGAGGAATTCGCCGACTCGGTCGCCATCGGCAACGCCCTGCCCGGGCCGATTGCCCCCAAACTGGCCGCGCACGTCGGCTACAAGATGGCCGGGCTGCTCGGCGCTATCGCCGCTGTGACCGGCTCGGTGCTTCCCACCACGATTCTCATGCTGCTGGCGGTGGCCTTCTTCTTCGCCGTCAAGGATCGTCCCGAAGTGAAAGCCATGCTCAAGGCCGTGCGCCCGCTGGTGGTCGGCATGCTGGTCTGGACGGCCTACGATATGGCCCACAAAGTCTTCAACGCCGACGACCTCGGCTGGGGCAAGGCCCTGACCCAGGGCTGGAGTCAGGCGATCATCGTGCTCGTCTCGTTTGGGTTGATGACCTTCACCAAAATCAACCCGGTCTGGCTGGTGCTGGCCGCGGCGCTGCTTGGCCTGGTCATCTACCGCTGAGAACGCCGACAGGCAATTTGGTAAAATAGCCTCATGAGCCAAACTCTGAAAATCGTCATCCCCACCGCCGGCTGGGCGACGCGCATGCGCCCGCAGACCTGGTCGAAGCCCAAGCCGCTGGTCAGCGTGGCGGGCAAGGCCGTCCTTGAGCATCTTCTCGATGTATTTGCCTCCGTCCCGCCGGAGATAGAAAGAGAGTACGTCATCATCCTCGGCCCGTATCTGGGCGAGAATCAGATTCCGCCCTACCTGCAGGAACGACACCCGGAGTTGAACGTCTCCTACGCCCTCCAGCGGGAAATGAAAGGCCAATCGGACGCCCTCTGGTTGGCGCGCGACCTCATCTCCGGGCCGACGATTGTGATCTACTCCGACACGCTGATCGAGACCGACTTCTCCTTCCTGCCCAACGAAACCGCCGACGGCGTGGCCTGGGTCAAGCCGGTCCCCGACCCGCGCCGCTTCGGCGTGGCCGAGGTGGACGCCCAGGGACGCGTCACCCGCCTGGTCGAAAAGCCGCAATCGCTCGACAACAACCTGGTTCTGGTCGGCTGCTACTACTTTCGCGAGGGCCGCGACCTGCTGACCGCCATCGAGGAGCAGTTCCGGCGCGGCGTGCAACTCAAGGGCGAGTACTTCCTGGCCGACGCCATCAACATCTGGCTGGAGGGCAAGCGCTTCATGCGCACCCAGCGCGTCGAGACCTGGCTGGACACCGGCACCATCGCCGCCACGCTGGAGACCAACCGCTACCTGTTGTCACGTTTCCACGTTGGGACGTTTGAACGTTCCAACGTTCCAACGTTCCAACGCGCCAACGTACAACTCGTCGAGCCGGTCTTCATTCACGAAAGCGCCGAGGTCAGCGACTCGGTCATCGGGCCGAACGTCTCCATCGGGCCGGAGTGCAAGATCGAGAACGCCCGCATCGAGGACTCCATCCTGGAGGCGGGGGCAACGGTGAAGGACGCGGCCCTGATCGGCTCGTTTATCGGCCGCCGGGCGCGGGTCCAAGGAGGCTCCGCCAAGGCGCCTCCGCTGCGGCTGAACATCGGCGACGACAGCAGCGTCTCGTTCGAGTAGTGCCTTTTATTCGTAGGACAAGTGACATCTTGTCCTACACTTTTTTTGCCGCCAAACCTAAAATAGAAGTATGCTCGTCGAGTGCCGCTCCGAGCACGAATACGCCGAGAGGCCGATTGCGTTGACCTGGGAGGGGCAGCGCCGTCCAATCCGCGAGATTCTGTCCCGCTGGCGCACGCCGGGGGAAAAGCATTTCCGCGTGCGCACAGTCGAAGGGGAGGTGTTCGAGTTGACCTACGTCGAAGTCTCCGACGAGTGGCAAATCAAACCCATATAACCAAGGAGGATGGATGCAGGAAATTTCCAACGTGAAGTACCTTTCGCAGCGCGTGGCGGGCCTGAAGCCTTCGGGCATCCGCAAGTTCTTCGACATCGCCGCCACGATGAAGGACGTCATCTCGCTGGGCATCGGCGAGCCGGACTTCACCACCCCGCGCCCCATCATCGCCGCCGGGCAGCGCGCCCTGGAGGCCGGCGAGACGCACTACACCTCCAACGCCGGCATCCTCGAATTGCGCCAGGCCGTGGCTGACAACCTGGCCCGCCTCTACGGCGTGCGCTACGACCCGGTCAACGAAATCATCATCACGGTCGGCGTCTCCGAGGCGCTCTACCTGGCGATGGTGGCCCTGCTCGACCCCGGCGACGAGGTCATCATCCCGACCCCGTGCTTCGTCTCCTACCAAGCCGAGGTGATTCTGGCGGGCGGCGTGCCGGTCGAGATCCCCAGCAAACTGGAAGACAACTTCCAACTCGACCCGGACGCCATCCGGGCGGCCATCACGCCGCGCACCAAGGTCATCTTCATTGGCTACCCGAACAACCCCACCGGCGCGGTCGCCGAGCGCGACGTCCTGCTGGAGGTGGCCCGCATCGCCGAGGAACACGACCTGATCGTCATCTCGGACGAAATCTACGACCGGCTGGTCTATGACTTCCAGCATGTCTGCTTCCCCAGTCTGGGCGAAAGCGTCCGGCAGCGCACCGTCCTGTTGGGCGGCTTCTCGAAAGCCTACGCCATGACCGGCTGGCGGCTGGGCTACGCCGCCGCGCCCGAACATCTCATCAAAGGCATGGTGCGCATCCACCAGTACACCATCATGTCGGCCCCCACCATCGCCCAGATCGCCGGCATCGAGGCCCTCAAGAATGGCGAACCCTACGTCCAGGAGATGGTCGCCGAGTACGACCGGCGGCGGCGGCTGATCGTCAGCGGGCTGAACAAACTCGGCCTGACCACCTTCGAGCCGCGCGGCGCCTTCTACGCCTTCCCCAAGGTCGCCGCCTCCGGCATGGACGACGAGACCTTCGCCGAGAAACTCCTGCGCGAGGAGGGAGTCGCCGTCGTGCCGGGCAACGCCTTCGGCGCCGGCGGCGAGGGCTTCGTGCGCTGCTGCTACGCCACCGCCTACGAAAAGATCGAAGAGGCCCTGCATCGCATGGAACGCTTCATGAACCGTTACGGCTAGTCCCTCCGTGACGGCCCGGCGGAGCGGCAACCCCGCTCCGCTTTCTTGTCTCCCCACCTTGCCTCCCTTCGTTGACTGTGGTAGCCTCTGCACGCCGAAGGAGAACGCCCGATGCGCCGTTTCGCCCCCAAATTGATCCTCGCCTGCCTGACCCTCCTGCTGGCCGCATGCCAGGGCGGGGAAGCGAACCCCTACCGCGACCTGCCGACGGCCACGCCGCGGCCGACCGCGACCGCCTCGGCCGTTCCCCCCTCCGCCGACCAGCCGACCGCCCCGCCCCAGCCGACCGCCACCGCCGCGCCGACCGCCACCCCCGGCCCCGAGCCAGACTGGCGCGAAGCCCCCATCCTGCCCGAAACGATCAGCCCGCGCGTCCTGGCCATCTACCGCGACGGCCAGGCCCAGGGCCGCGACCCGCGCCACGTCTCCGTCATCGGCGATTGCCAGGCTATCCCCTTCGTCTTCCTCGGCCCCTACGAACGCGGCGAACTGACTCCCAGCAGCGCCGACGGATACCTGTGGGACGTCCTCCAATACTTCCAGGGTTCGTTCAACCGCTCCGGCATGGCCGTGCGCGGCGGCTTCACGGCCGCATCCATCCTCAACCCCCTCCACGCCGACCCCTATTACTGCATCCCCGGCGAGACGCCGCTCACCTGTGAATACCGCCTGTACAACCCGGCCTTCGTCTTCATCAACCTCGAAACCTGGCTCGACCCCGCCACCGTCGACCGCTACGAGGCCTATCTGCGCGAAATCCTGGACTACGTCATCAGCCGCGGCAGCGTGCCGATCCTCATCACCAAGGCCGACGCCTCCGAACTGGGCACCGGCGAACACGTCATCAACCCGGCCATCGTGCGGGTGGCGCGCGACTACGACGTGCCGCTGGTCAACTTCTGGCGCGCCGCCCAGTACCTGCCCAATTACGGCATCGACCCCACCCGCGAGGGCTTCCACCTCAGCCCCGAAGGGTACGCGCTGAAGAACACCCTCGCCCTGCGCGCACTCTATCAGGTCTGGCAAGCGGTGCAGGCCGAAAGCGCCGCCTCGACCGGCGCGCCCGCCCCCTCCCCCCAGGTCACTCCCGCGCCCCTCGCCGCCCCGCAGGTCACCCTGCCCGACTGCGCCGGCGGCTGCGTCTTCTTCGGGACCGCCGTCTCGCACGACGGCGCGGTGACGCCCAACGGCGTCTTCGCCTACGCCCCCGCCAGCGGACGCCTGACCGCCGTCCTCGGCCCCGGCTTCGACCTGCAGGACGTCAGCGCCGACGGCCGGCGGCTGCTGATCAACGACGAGACCCGCCTCTTCGAGGTCTCCCTCGCCGACGGCTCCGCCCGTCTGCTCAGCGACTCCCTCTTCGCGCTCGGCGGTCAGGCCGCCTACTGGAGCGCCGACGAGAGCCGGGTCCTCTTCCTCGACCAGACCGCCCCCATCGAGACCGACCGCGGCCAGGCCATCGGCCTCTTCCCCACCGGCCGCGACGACCTGCTCGTCTTCGAAAGCGGCGCGTGCGCGGCGCGGGCCGCCTGCCAGTCGAGCGGCGTCTACCGCCTCGGCCCCGGCCAGGTCCCGGAGCCGCTCGAGTCCTACCTGCGGCCGGTCTTCTCGCCCGACGGCCGGCAGGTGGCCTTCCTCAACCCGGCCGCGGCCACGCCCGAAAACTACTACCACATCGGCTATCTGTTACTCGAAGACGTGGACAGAGGCCTCCCCAGCCGCCGCATCTTCTACTTCGCCCCCGTGCGCGGCTTCATGGTCTTCCCCGATGTGCGCGCCTACGCCTTCTCGCCCGACAGCCGCTGGCTGTTCGTCCTCTACGATTTCTACAGCGCCTACTACGAAAAGTCCCTGCGCCTGCAGACCTACCTGCTCGACGTCCCGGCCGGTATCCTGTACGACTACGGCCGCCTCGACGGCCCGGCCGGCTCGCTCAACCCGCGCCTGGTCTGGTCCCCCCAGAGCGACCGGGTGCTGTTCTTCCTGACCACCCCCGCCCCCGACGGCGGCTACACGCTGAACGTCTACCAGACCAACCTGCAGACCGGCGAACGGCTGACGCCCCTGCAGACCGGCTTGCTGAGCAGCAGCGACTACTTCTACATCACAACCATCTACTGGCCCTAACCGTTGCGGAGGAAATCATGCCCACCTACGCCGATTTTGTCACAAAATACCCTTCTTACGACAAAACGCACGACATTGACGAACTGCGCGAGCGCGAATACCGCCGCCTGGACGAACAAGGCCACGTGTACCTGGACTACACCGGCGGCGGTCTGTACGCCGAGTCGCAAGTGCGGAAGCATCAGGAGATGCTGTTGACGCACGTCTTCGGCAATCCGCATTCGTCCAATCCCACCTCGCTGGCTGCCACCCGCCTGATCGAAAGCGCCCGCGAGTACGTCCTGCACTACTTCAACGCCTCGCCCGAAGAATATGTCGTGATCTTCACCCCCAACGCCAGCGGGGCGCTCAAACTGGTCGGCGAGGCCTATCCCTTCGGCCAGGGCTGCCGCTACCTGCTGACCTTCGACAATCACAACTCGGTCAACGGCATCCGCGAATTCGCCCACGCCAAAGGCGCAGACGTGACCTACATCCCCCTCATGTTGCCCGACCTGCGGGTGGACGAGGCGATGCTCGAATCCGCCCTCGAGCAGGACGCAAACGGCTGCGCCAATCTCTTCGCCTATCCGGCGCAGTCGAATTTCTCCTCCGTCCAGCATTCGCTGGAATGGATCGAAAAGGCCCACGCCAAAGGCTGGGACGTGCTGCTCGACGCCGCCGCCTTCGTCCCCACCAACCGCCTCGACCTCTCGAAGTGGAAACCGGACTTCGTCCCGCTCTCCTTCTACAAAATGTTCGGCTACCCGACCGGCGTCGGCGCGCTGATCGCCCGCCGCGCCGCGCTGGGCAAATTGCGCCGCCCCTGGTTCGCCGGCGGCACGATTACGGTCGCCTCGGTGCAGGGCGACAAGTACTACCTCGCCGAAGGCCCGGCCGGTTTCGAGGACGGCACGCTGGACTACCTGAACATCCCGGCCGTCGAAATCGGCCTCAAGCACCTGGAAGCGATCGGCATTGATCTGATTCACGAGCGCGTCCGCGCCCTGACCGGCTGGCTGCTGGATAACCTCTCGGCGATGAAACACTCCAACGGCAAACCGCTGGTGCGCGTCTACGGGCCGCTGACCACCGAGAAGCGCGGCGGGGCGGTGACCGTCAACTTCTTCGACCGCGACGAAAGGCCGATCGACATCCGCCTGGTCGAGCGGGCTGCCAATGAGCACAACATCTCCTTGCGCACCGGCTGTTTCTGCAACCCCGGCGCGGGCGAGATCGCCCTCCAAATCTCCAAAATGGAACTGGCCGCCTGCTTCTCCCAACCGGGCCACGACCAGCGCCTGACCTATGACGATTTCCGCCTGTGCATCGACGGCAAGGCCTCCGGCGCGGTACGCATCTCGATCGGCCTGGTCAGCAATTTCGAGGACATCGAGCGCCTGCTGGCCTTCGCCGGTGAATTGCTCGACTGAAAGGACGCCTATGGACGATTTGATTTCCCACACCCAGGCGGTGCTGTCGCTGACCGCCGCCCACTGGCTGAGCCTGACCGACAGCCTGCCGCTGGACCTGCTCTCCCGCCGCCCCGCCCCGGACGAATGGTCGGCGCTCGACTGCCTCCAGCACCTGCTCGACACCGAGCAGTGGGTCTTCCCCATCCGCCTGAAATCGATCCTGAACGGGCAGGATTTCCCGGCCTTCGATCCATCGGAGCAAGGCCGACGCTGGGAGCCTGGCACGCCCCCGCTCGAACTGGCGGCCGAATTCGTCCGCGTCCGCACCGCCAGCCTGACGCTCATCGCCCGCCTGAAACCCGACGACCTGAGCCGCACCGCCCGCCACGCCGAACTGGGCGAGGTGACTCTGGCCGAGATGCTCAACGAGTGGGCCGCCCATGACCTGATGCACCTGGTGCAGGCCGAGCGGGCGCTGATGCAGCCCTTCATCTGCGAGGCCGGCCCCTGGCGGCCCTACTTCGCCGACCACGACGCCGCCGCGCCGAAACCGCTCCCTCGATAACCTCTCGATTCAGGGAAAAGCGTTCTTCCGAATGTCTTCAGGGCAGCGCCTGGAGGAGCGCCCAAAACGTCACGAGAAGAATCAACACCAGCAGAATAGCCCCCATCGCCGCGCCCGTCAGCCACAGGCGCAGGCGCGGATCCAGCCTGGGCGGCCGGAAATGAGCCGGCACAGCGATCAGCACGACCGTGATGTTGTCGTGGCCGCCGCGTTCGCAGGCCAGGTCGATCAAGGTCTGCGCCGCGGCCTCCAGTTCATGATCGGAGAGAATCGCTTCGATCTCCTCATTGGTCACCAAATCGGTCAGGCCGTCGGTGCACAGCAGGAACACATCGCCCGCCTGGATGGCCGCCCCCTGATTGGCCTCCGCCTGAGCGTCCGTCTCTTCGGGGCGCAGACGCAGCCGCAGGTCAGGGCGCGGCGGCAGGGTCGAGCCGAGGTAGCGGCGGATGACGTGCATGTTGGGATGGTGGCGGGCGTCCTGCGGATCAATCAGGCCGCGTTCGAGGGCTTCCTGGATCCAGGTGTGGTCGGTGGTCAACTGCTGCAAAGACTTGCCCCGCAACAAATAGATGCGCGAATCGCCCACCGAGGCGGTATAGAGCCGGTTGGCGATGATCCACACACAGGCGCAGGTGGTGCCCATCCCCAGGCGTTGGGTATCGTCGCGGGCCTGGCTCGAAATCGCCTGACTGGCCGCCTCGACGGCCTGCCTGAGAGTCGCCAGCGGATTGCGCCCGCTGCTGGCCGCGACCGTCTGGCTGAGGACCTCGACCGCGATCTCCGCCGCCACCTCGCCGGCGCGGTGGCCGCCGATTCCATCCGAGACGACCGCGAAGAGAGAAGGGGTCGAATCGCGCCGTCCCAGCCGGTAAGCCGAGACGGCAAAACGGTCCTCGTTCTGCTTGCCCGACAGACCGGGGTGGGTCAGGGCGGCGACAGGAAAGGGGGTCTCCGAGACGCGAATCATGGCGATGGACGAATCAGGCGCGGCGCCGGCCGTTCCGGCGGTTTGCTCAGCATGAACCGATAAGAGACCTGGCCGATGTGCAGGAGGTCGCCGTGCTGCAGGCGGCGCGCCTCGCTGCCCAGCGGCTCGTAGTTGACCCAGGTGCCGGCCGCCGACTTTTCGTCCCGCAGGTAGAAGTCGCCGGCCTCGTCCCGCCACAGGGTAGCGTGCAGCGGCGAGACAGAGGGGTCATCGAGCAGGCGGCTGGCGCGGGTGGGATCGGTTCCGAAGGTCAGTTCCTGTTCGAGGATGGGAATGGGCGGAGCGGTGACCGGCTGCCCGTCGGAGCGCAGGCGCACCAGGTAGGCGGCAGGCGCGACGCGGCGGGAACGCGCCAGGAAAGAGGCGCGGCCCTTCTCCAGGCGCGGAATCGGCTGGGTGACCGGGTCCAGTTTGGAGGCGCGCTTCTGACGGGCGGCAGCCCGTCTGCGGCGTCCGCTCAGGAAGAGGACCAGAATCAGCGCCAGGCCGGCCAGCAGCGCCGAGACGCCCACCACCCATCCGACATGCCGCGCCAGAAAAACGCCCAGGCCGCGGCGCGGCTGGACGACCGAGACGTACACCGGGACGCCGATGCTCGTCTGACTCAGGCCAAGCGAATCGACCGCTTCGACCGTCAGGATGTGTTCGCCGCCGCGGGTGTAGCCGCGCAAGTCCCAGACGAAGACATCGAACGGTTCGGCGGTGTTTTCATCGGCCAGCGCGCCGTCCACATAGAGGGCGGTGCGCACGAGGGGGCGCGGATGTCCGTCGGGGAATTCGACGATGATCTGGATGGTCTGCTCCGCCGGCAAGAGAGCGGTCAGATCGTTGCTGGTCGGGTCGGGCAACTGACGGGTGATCTGCTCGGGCGGCAGGACGAAAATCGGATTCGGCGGCCGCACCTCGACCTGAAACGTCTGCGCCGCCGAGAGGGCCGTTTCGCCGCTCAGCGCGACTTGCACCGCCAGTTCGTGCGCGCCGGAGACGTTGACGGCCGAGGTGTAGGTCAGGCGGTACAGGCTGCGGTAGGGCAAAAGATAGTTTTCGATGTCCGGCAGCGTCTCCTGGCCGGAGAAGGTGGCGTATTGGCCGCCGGTGCGGATGGCCAGGTCTTTCAGGGCGGTCGCCCCGCTGGTGGTGAAGTAATCACGCGAGGCCACGATCCAGACGTTCACATAGACGCCCAGGTCGCGGGCGCGGGCGGTCAGGTTCTGCAGAGCGGGGATTTCCTGCGGCTCGGGGATGGGAGAGATGAACAAGACGACCCGCTTCATGCCAGGACGGGGCGTCGGCTCGGCGGCCGTCTCCAGGGCGCGGCTCAACGTCGCCAGCGAGGGCGTGATGGTTCGCGGGTCGGTTGTGTAAGCGCTCAAGGCCTGGAGGAAGTCGTCGCGCCCGAGGTGGACGGCGTTTACGCCGTCGGTGGTCAGGAAACTGAGATCGTCGGGATGATTGGAGGGCCGGTTCCCGGCCCAGGCGGTCAGCGCATCGAGGATGAGTTGCTGGCGCGAGACGCCGCGCGGGTCGCGGGTGGCCGTCCCCGGGCCGGGGTTGAGCGCCACCACGAACTGGACGCCGGGCTGGAGTTCGGTCAACGTATCGAGCCGACGCGGCGCGCCATCCTCCACCGCCTGCACGGTCTCCGCCTCCAGGCCGCGGACGGCGTTGCCCGCCGCATCGTAGACGCGGAAATCGGCCGTCACGGTCGGAAAGGAATCCACCGAAAGGGACTCCAGTTCGACCCGCAGCCCGCTCTGGGCGCGGACGGGAGAGGCCGCCCCCACCAGGCCCAGAAGGATGAGGAACAAACAGCAGATGGCGAGGTTACGCATTCTCCAGAGAGCCCATTTGCCAGGCGGGCTTTGCGACGCTCAGCCGCAGATAGGTGATCACCCAGGCGGCGCGTATGAAGGTGGTCAGCAGGCTGCTCAGGATGACAAAAATAGGAAAATAGACCAGCGCACCTATGCCAATGACCAGCGCCGCAGGCGTATCCAGGCTTCTGCTTGCCAGGACCAGCGTCGGCAGGAAACTGGACGACAGGGTGAAAGGCAAGGAAACGAGCACGGCCAGGATACCGATGCCAAGATACACAATGAGGATCGTCAACAAGATCGGCCCGAAATGTCTTTTGAACAAAGTCCAGGTGCGCTCGATGCCGGCGAAGACGCGCAAATTGTCCGCCACAAAGGACGCAATGGTCATATCAAGGTAAGCCTGCATAAGATAGACGACCGGAATCAGGACCAGCATCAAGGGAAGCATACAGAGGAAAGCGACGCCCAGGGTGATGACGGAAAGCAAAGTAATCACGACTATCAGGACGCCCGCGCCCAGAATCGCAACGGCCAAATACATCCCCATAACGCCCAGGGCGCGCCAAAAGAAAGGCAGGCTGTCTTTCGAGATGCCTCCAAATGATAGTCTCTCTGCTCCGCGCTCGGCGCGCAAGACGCCCAAACTGGTCGCCGTCATGGCCCAGACGCCGATCGGAAATGTCACCGCCGACGTCAGGATTTGCAAGACCAGGATAAGCGGCCTCCACCAGGACTGGCCGACGGCCTCGGCAAGGTCAGGAAAAACAGATGAGACAGAAATTGGATTCAAAAGGAATTTAAATACCAAAGAGGGGAACCCCGTCAGAACCACAATGGCTCCAAACAGCCAGAGCACTTTATGTTTCCAGACGATCTTCCAGGACGTTCCAAGCACTTCTCCGAAATCCATCTCTCCTCCGCACACTTTGTATTCGATGGCAGAAATCGGTCATTCCCACTCGATGGTCGCAGGCGGTTTGCTGGTTATATCATACACCACCCGGTTGATTCCGTGCACCTCGTTCACAATTCTGTTAGCCGCCCGCGCCAGCAAATCGTGGGGCAGGCGCGCCCAGTCGGCGGTCATGAAATCCTCGGTCACCACCGCCCGCAGGACGCAGGTCTCCTGATAGGTGCGCTCGTCGCCCATCACGCCCACCGAGCGGACGGGCAGCAACGCGGCGAAGGCCTGGCTGGTCCCGGCCCCTTTGCCGAGCAGACCGGCGCGGGACAACTCCTCGGTGAAGATGGCGTCGGCGGCGCGCAGACGGGCGACCCGCTCCGGGGTCACCTCGCCGAGCACGCGCACGGTCAGGCCCGGACCCGGGAACGGCTGCCGCCAGACCATGCTTTCGGGCAGCCCCAGGGCCTCGCCCACCGCCCGCACCTCGTCCTTGAACAGGTAGCGCAGCGGTTCGACCAGGGTGAAGTCCATGTCCGGCGGCAGGCCGCCGACGTTGTGATGGCTCTTGATCTTGGCCGCCTTGCTGCGGTCGGGCGCGGCCGATTCGACCACGTCCGGGTAAATCGTCCCCTGGACGAGGAACTTCGGCGCGCCGAGTTTTCGGGCCTCGCGCTCGAAGATGCGGATGAACTTCTCGCCGACGATTTTGCGCTTCTGCTCCGGGTCGGTGACGCCCGCCAGGGCAGAGAAAAATTCCTCGGCGGCGTCCACCGCGACCAGTTCGACGCCCATCTGCTCGCGGAAAGTGCGCGCCACCTGCTCCGGCTCGCCCTGGCGGAGCAGGCCGGTGTCCACGAAGACGGCGACGAGTTGGTCGCCGACCGCCCGGTGGACGAGGGCCGCCGCGACCGACGAATCCACCCCGCCGCTGACCGCCGCCAGGACGCGTTCTCCGCCCACCTGTTCGCGCACGCGGGCGACGCTCGCCTCGATGATGGACTCCGGCGTCCAGGCCGGGGCGCAGCCGCAGACCTCGACCGCGAAGCGGCGCAGAATCTCCGCGCCTCCCTCGGTGTGCTTCACTTCGGGATGAAATTGCAGACCGTAATAGTTGCGCTCGAAATCGCCCATCGCCGCATAGGGGCTGTTGGCCGAGCGCGCCAGCGCTGTGAACCCCGGCGGCAATGCCGTGATTCTATCTCCATGGGACATCCACACCTGGAACGACTGTCTGACGACTACCGGACTGGCGACCAGCGACTCTACCATTGCATGCCCATATTCCCGTTCTGGGGATGGGTCGACTTTTCCTCCCAGCGCGTGGGTCAGCAACTGCATGCCATAGCAGATGCCCAGCACCGGCAGGCCGGAGTCGAGGACGTAGCCGGGCAGGGTCGGCGCGCCCTCGGCGTAGACCGAGGCCGGCCCGCCGGAGAGGATGAATCCCCTGGGGCGGAGCGCCAGCACCGTCTCGGCGGGCGCGTCCCAGGGAAAGAGTTCGCAATAGACGTGCGCTTCGCGCACCCGGCGGGCGATGAGTTGGGCGTATTGCGAGCCGAAGTCGAGGATGGCGAGGGAATCAGTCATCAGTGTTCAGTGTTCAGTGGTCAGTCTTCGGCGAAGATGATTTGGCCGTTTTCCATCGAGGTGATGACGGCCAGCGATTCGATCGGCACGCCGACCGGCGCGAGCAGGTCGCGCCCGCCCTCGAAAGTCTTCTCGATCAGCGCCCCGATGCCGACGATGACCGCCCCGGCCGTCTGCGCCAGGCGCACCAGGCCCAGGATGGTCGCGCCGGTGGCGAGGAAGTCGTCGATGATCAACACCCGGTCGCCTGCGCTCAGGTGTTCGGGCGAGATGATCAGTTCGATCATGCGGCCCTTGGTGTGCGAAGGCGCCAGGGTCAGATAGACCTGATTGGGCATGGTGACCGGCTTGGTCTTGCGGGCATAGACGACCGGCAGGCCGAGCGGCAACGCGGTCAAGAGGGCCGGCGCGATGCCCGAAATTTCGGCCGTCAACACCTTGGTCGCCCCGACGTGCGCGAAGCGCCGCGCCAGTTCCTGGCCGCAGCGATTCATCAGCGCCGGGTCCACCTGATGGTTGACGAAACTATCCACCTTGAGAATGCCGTTGCCGAGATTCTTCCCCTCCCGGCGGATGCGTTCGACTAACTCTTTCAATGCTTCCTCCCGCTGCAGAGTGTGAAATAATCCAGACAGGCGCATTTTACAACGGCACGAAAGAACCCGCCAGAGGTATGTTAGAATCACGCCGTGACCGGCAAACCTGTGCTGATTCTGGCCTCCGCCTCGCCCCGCCGCTGGGAACTGCTGGCGCTCGGCAACTGGATGTTCCACCCCCAGCCCGTCGAAGCAGACGAGACTCCGCTGCCTGGCGAGACGCCGGACGCCTACGTCCTGCGGCTGGCGGAGAGCAAAGCGCGCCTGTGCGCCGAGCGCGCCCACCCGGAGCAAATCATCCTCGCCGCCGACACCGCCGTCGTCCTCGACGGCGCGCTGCTGGGCAAACCGGCCGACATGGCCGAGGCGGCCGACATGCTCCGGCGGCTGCGCGGCCGCGTGCATCAGGTCTACACCGGGCTGGCCGTCCTGCGCATGTCCGACGGCCGCCTCCTGACCGATTTGTGCGTCACCGAGGTCCCCATGCGGGACTACAGCGACGAGGAAATGAACGCCTACATCCTGAGCGGCGACCCGCTCGACAAGGCCGGCGCCTACGCCATCCAACACCCCACCTTCCGGCCGGTCGCCGAGATGCGCGGCTGCTATGCCAGCGTGATGGGCCTGCCGCTCTGCCACCTGGTGAGAACGCTGCGTCAACTGAACATCCACCCTAACGCCGATGTCCCCGCGAACTGTCAGGTCCATCTGCGTTACCAGTGCCCAATCTTCCGTCAGGTTTTGCGGGGCGAACAAGTCGGCTGATTCAAAAAGGAAAAGAATGAAAAGATTCCGCTGGATTCTCCTTGCTTTACTATTGTCCTTGCTCTCTGCCTGCACGGGGGGCGGCAACCCCTTCAGCGCGCCGACGCCCACCCTGCCGCCGCCCAGCGTCACCACTATCGCGGTACCAGACCCGGAGGCCTTCCTGAGCGCCTACCTGGACGCCTACCGGCTGGAAGACTACCCCGGCATGTACGCCCTGCTCAGCGCCGCCAGTCAACAAACCATCGACGCGGCCGCCTTTGCCCAACGGCACCGCGACGCCCTCAACGCCCTGAGCGTCCAGGAAATTGACTACACGATTCTCGCCTCGTTGAAGAACCCCAACTCGGCCCAGGTGGCCTTCCGGCTCATCTACCGCACCGCCCTCTTCGGCGAGGTGCAACGCGACATCACCGCCAACCTGACCCTGGAACACAACGCCTGGCGGCTGACATGGGACACCGGCCTGATTCTGCCCGAAATCGCCGGCGGCCGCTCCCTGGCCGCCACCTACACCCAGCCGGCGCGCGGCGACATCTACGACCGCAACGGGCGCGCCATCGTCAGCCAGGCCAACGCCGTCGCCATCGGCATCGTCCCCGGGCAAATCGGCTTCGATGAAGAAGAAACCATGCTGGTCGCCCTCTACCAGGCCACCGGCCTGCGCCCCGAAACCATCGCCAGCATGTACCAGTACTACGGCCCCGATCAATACGTCCCCATCGCTGAAGTGGACGCCAGCCAGGTCAACGTCAATTGGATTTGCAGTTACGGCGGCGTGGTCTGCACGCAATACACCTCCCGCTATTACCAACTCGGCGGCATCGCCTCGCAGACGGTCGGCTACACGCTCCCCATCCCGGCCGAACGCTACGACGAGTACCGCCGGCGCGGCTACAGCGGCGCAGAGCGCGTCGGCGACGCCGGCATCGAATCCTGGGGCGAATCCTACCTGGCCGGCCGCAACGGGGCCGATGTGTACATCGTCAACCCCGACGGCTCGGTCGTCAACCCGCCCATCCTGCACGCCGACCCCCAGCCGGCCCAATCCATCACCCTGACCATCGACCGCGACCTGCAATACCAGGCCCAGCAGGCCTTCGACGGCCTGCCCGGCGCGGCCGTCGTCATGGAAGTGAACACCGGCCGCATCCTGGCCCTCGTCTCCACCCCCGGCTTCGACCCCAACCTGTTCGACCCCAACAACCAGAACAGTTTCGCGCTGGGCAATATGCTCAACGACCCCAACCAGCCGCTCTTCAACCGCGCCACCCAGGGACAGTATCCGCTCGGCTCGGTCTTCAAGATCATCACCATGGCCGCCGCCCTCGAAAGCGGCTCCTTCACCGCCGAGACCACCTACGACTGCCAATACGACTTCACAGAACTCGGCCCCAACAACATCAAACACGACTGGACCTGGCAGCACTGCCAGGATGAACTCCTGCTCTACGGCGAGTGCCGCACCCAGCCCAGCGGCATGCTGACCCTGCCGCAGGGGCTGATGCGCTCCTGCAACCCCTGGTTCTACCACATCGGCCTGGCGCTCTACAACCAGGGCAACGGTCAACTCATCAGCGACATGGCGCGCGGCTTCGGCCTGGGCGCCCCGACCGGCATCGGCCAGGTGGCCGAGGCCTCCGGCAACATCCCCTACCCGCGCGACGGCAACGACGCCACCAACATCGCCATCGGCCAGGGCGAGGTGCAGGTCACCCCGCTGCAAGTGGCGACTTTCACCGCCGCCATCGCCAACGGCGGCACCCTCTACCGGCCGCAGGTGGTCGAATCCATCCAGCCGGTGGACGGCGCGCCCACCTACACCTTCCGGCCCGAAGCGCGCGGCACACTGCCGGTCAGCCCGGAGAATCTGGAAATCATCCGCTCCGCCATGCGCGAGGTGGTCGCCAACCGGCGCGGCACGGCCTACTTCCGCCTCTCCACCCTGCCCATCCCCGTCTACGGCAAGACCGGCACCGCCGAGACCGGCCGGCCCTACCCGCACGCCTGGTTCACCGGCTTCACCGCCGCCAACCGCGAAGACCGGCCCGACATCGCCGTCACCGTCTTCGTCCCCTACATCGGCGAAGGCTCCGACTACGCCGCTCCCATCTTCCGCCGCATCGTGGAAATCTACTTCTACGGCCGGCCGCAAAGCATCTACTGGTTCGAATCCAACATCGGCATCACCGAGACGCCCACCCCCTACGGAGGCGTGACGCCCAGCCCCTGAACCGAAAACAATGCCGCAAACGCCCACCGAACCCGGACTCATCCTGCGCGCCCAATCGGGCTTCTTCACCGTCGAGACGGCGCACGGCCCCCTGACCTGCCGCCTGCGCGGCCGCCTCAAGCGCGGCCCCCGCCTGGGCGACATCGCCGCCATCGGCGACCGCGTCCAGGTCTCGCGCCTGCCCGACGGGACGGGGATGATCGAAGCGATCGAACCGCGCGCCCGCGCCCTCGTCCGCCTCGACCCGCGTCCGCAGGGCGTCTATCAGCAGGTGCTTCTGGCCAATCCCGACCAGGCGGTCTTCGTCTTCGCCTGCGCCCAGCCGCAGCCGCGCCTGCGCATGCTCGACCGCTTCCTGGTCATCGCCGAAAAACAAGGCCTGCCGGCGATCATCGTCGCCAACAAAGTGGACCTGGTCGGGCAGGAGCAGGCCGAGCGTCTCTTTGGCCTGTACCCGCCCATCGGCTATCGGGTGATTTACACCTCGGTCAAGAGCGGCCAGGGATTGGACGACCTGCGCCAGGCGCTGGGCGGCAAGATTTCGGCCCTGGCCGGGCCGAGCGGCGTGGGCAAATCCAGCCTGCTCAACGCCCTGCAGCCGGGGCTGGGACTGGCCGTGCGCGAGGTCAGCCAGGCGGTCAACAAAGGCCGCCACACCACCACCGTGCGCCAGATGTTCCCCTTCGATGGCGGCTACGTGGCCGACATGCCCGGCCTGCGTTCCCTGGCGCTGTGGGACACCGAGCCGGAAGAGATGGACGCCTACTTCCCCGAAATTGCCCCCCTGGTGGCGCATTGCCAGTTCAGCGACTGCACCCACCAATCCGAGCCGGGCTGCGCCGTCCGCGCCGCCGTGGAGGCCGGAGAGGTGAGTCAGGAGCGATATGAGTCATATCTGCGCTTGCGAGCCGGAGAGGAGTGAGGAACAATGATCGAGATTTATGAAAAATCGTGCGAACAAATGAGCGAAGTAGAGGACAACAGTGTAGCCCTGACCGTTACCTCTCCTCCTTATTGGAATGCGATTGATTATGACATTCACGCTACCGACAAACGTCAATATTACCGCACACGACGATATGCTCGCGGCTACCTGGGGTATGGAGAGTACCTCGATTGGCTGGTTCGTATTTTCGACGAAGTCTATCGTGTGACTAAGCCCGGCGGCCTGTGCGCCGTTGTCATCGGTACAGTTCTCCTCGATGGCGATCTCTACGCGGTCCCCTTCGACTTTGTCTCTCGAATGACGAAAGAACGCTGGGCCTTTTACCAAGATTTCATCTGGCACAAATGTACAGCAGGCGTCAAGCGGGCCGGAGTCAGCATTCAAAAACCATATCCCGGTTACTTTTACCCAAACATCATGAACGAATACATCCTGTTATTTCAGAAACCGGGGCCAAAAATCTATGAAGGACGTACCGATAGCGAGAAAAAAGACGCCCGCTATCCTGTCAATCGTCTGTTCACACTGGACATTGCCAATAATATCTGGCACATTGCGCCGGTCCCACCAGACGTGATTGACCATCCAGCCCCATTCCCTGAAGAAATCCCCTATCGGCTCATTTCGTTGTATTCCTATCCTGGCGATTTGATTTTAGACCCCTTCTTAGGATCAGGGCAAACAACAAAGGTGGCGCATCACCTGGGCCGAAACGCCGTAGGATATGAAATCATCCCAAAATACGCCCGCCTGGCCAGGGCGCGTTTGAAAGAACCGCTCTCCATTCGCCCACAGCAACTGGTTGCCGTGTTTGAGAAAATAGAGCTGGATGAACCTGCATCGAGTGGCGGCGGAAAGAACGGCAAAAAGTCTTCTTCGGCAGTGCAAATGTCTTTCGAGACGATCGCGCCTTAGCAGCAGCGGAGAGCGGTATGGATTTCATTTCATCTCTAATCGGTCGAGTTGCGCAAGAAGGGCAAAACCATCCTTCCGCTCCATCGCTTGCAGCCGTCGAAATCTTCAAGAATTTGCTGAACAGACGAGGCGAGATTAAACAAGAGAATCTGGACGAAACCGACGGCAGCAATATCAGCCGACGCGAGCTCCTAACGCGCTTTTTGCTGTTAAATGCGGTCATCGACCAAGGCCCCGACATTATCGGCGTCCGAAATTTGCTCGTTGGCGTGACCAATGACTTGTATCATAAAGAAGTGCGTTTTCTCCACCGTCCTGCCTCTTTCTTCCAGGAACTTGGCATTGCTATTAACCAGATTCTTTCCCGGCATCAATCCATCAAAGCGCTGCGGGCAGAGGCATGGGCGCGGGAAAACCGCTCGCGCGCCAGCAGATATAACCTGTTTATGGATAACTCGAAACAGGCGCTGAACTATGCCGTCTTCCGCTGGGGAGTCCCCCTGGCTTTGCCTCTTCTCCTAGAAAAAGATCAAGGCGAGAATAAATCATGGTCGCCTTTGCTTGACTACTTAGAAGATCATGTTTCTGCCGAATTCATGACTGCGGCGCTCAAAGACCATGAGCGTTATGGTCTCGGCAAAGCCATTGGCGACAAAGCCTGTCATCTATTCGCAAAATGGCTGATTTCATCCTTTGGCCTAACTCGCCGGAATGAGCCAACCTGGGGGCCTTATTCTTTCGAAGTCCCCTACGACTCGAATGCCGGGCGTGTGCTGTGGAGAACCGGTTATCTATTGCACTGGGCGTCCGAAGACGAATATGCAAAACGACAAGTTATACAAAAAGGGCAGGGAAAGGGCGGCCTGGACTACATTCGCGTCACCAACATTCGAGGAATGCCCACAATACGCGAACTCCCGGCAGAGGTCAGAGAGGCTTACTTTGAAATTGCTGTCAAACATCTTGCAACCCATAAAAAGAAACCAGCCAAATTCGAGATTCAGAGGCTTCAGCATCCTTATTTGCTCTTATCAGGGCAAACGGTCGCCAGTTTCGACGATGGCCTGATTTACATTGGCACGAACTACTGCTTCAACCACGCCCAACCGAAGTGCCAAGAATGCCCTCTGAACGATTTATGCCTGGGCTACCTTTCGTCTCCTGCTCTGATACAGTACTACCGCACATGACCAACTGGAACCTCCTCGACCATGAATGGGCAGTCGAACTGCTGCGCGGGCAGATCCAGCGCGGCGTTTTCAGCCATGCCTATCTCTTCGCCGGTCCGCCCGGGGTTGGACGCCGCACGCTGGCCCTGCGCTTCGCCCAGGCGCTGCTTTGCCCGAATCCGGCCTCGCCGGGCGAACCGTGCGGCGCATGCCGCGCCTGCAAACAAATCGAGGCCATGCAGTACCCCGACCTGGCGGTGGTGCAAGCCGAAAAAGAGGGCGGCGTGCTGAAGGTGGAACAGGTGCGCGAGGTGCGCCAGATGCTCTCGCTCAAGCCCTATCAGGGCGTTTACCGCGTGGCGCTCTTCCTGCGCTTCGAGGAGGCCAACGCCAGCGCCGCCAATGCCCTGCTCAAGACGCTGGAGGAAGCCCCGCAACACGCCATCCTCCTGCTGACCGCCGATTCGCCCGAATCGCTCCTGCCGACCATCGTCTCACGCTGTCAGGTGATTCGTCTGCGCCCCCTGCCGGTGGAGACGGTCGAGGCCGTCCTGCGCGAACGCGGCGCCGACGCCGAAACCGCCCGCCTGCTGGCCCATCTCTCCAGCGGACGCCCCGGCCTGGCCTTCCGCCTGCTCGCCGACCCCTCGGCCCTCGACTTCCGCCGTCAGCGGCTGGACGAACTGCGCCGCCTGCTTTCGGCCTCGCGGGTGGAAAAATTCGCCTACGCCGAGCGGCTGACCGACCGCAAACGCGCCGAGCAGGAACGCCTGCGCGAAACGCTGCTCCTCTGGCTCGCCTACTGGCGCGACGTCCTGCTTGCCGCTTCCGGCGCCTCCGCTCCCCTGGCCAACCCTGACCGCGCCGACGAGATTCGCGCCCTGGCCGCCGGCCTCGATTTGCCCTCCGCCCGCCGTTTGGTCGAACAGACCGAAAAAGCCATCCAACAGTTGGACGCCAACGTCAACGCCCGCCTGCTGGTCGAAGTGCTCTTGCTGGACTGGCCGAGGTTGCCATGAAACCCAAAGATCTCAAACAATTTGCCGTCATGACCCTTGCCGAAGGCGAGGAAATCGCCGGGATGTGGATCACGAAACCCGTCCCTAACAGCGGCCTCTACAAACTGATTGCCAAGAAACGAGTCGATGGGAAGTATGAATGGGCGCATTTCATCCATCGCCCCGACGGCCGCAAAGAGGTCATCCTGCGCGGGCAGGCCGAGAACCCAGAACAGTTGGAACAACTGATCGAAATCGTGAACCGCAATCTGCGCCAGATTCTCGGCCCAGACCTCAAACTGGAACCGGCCGCCATCGAAGTGTATTCCCTGGACGGGAAAAAAGCCCCGCCAGCAGTGCTTTGACCTCCGGCGACGCGAAGCGGCCTCGACTTCGGCCCTCCCCTGCTGCCAGAAAATAAAGAAAGGGCTGTCTCATCTTCTGGGACAGCCCGACTTTTTTGTTGTTTCGGGGGCTAAGCCCCCAAAGAAGCAGATTGGAGGGCAGGAGCAGGCCGCTGGTCCCCCAAACGTGCTGGACAGAATCAGAGCGTTCCGACTCAGGCTTTTGGCCCCTGGGGGGATAGTTCCTGCTCTACTTTTTGGACAGTCCTTTGCTTTCCAGGCGGATCAATCCTCTTTCTTCTTTTCCTCTTTCTTTTCCTTCTTCGGCAAGCCCCACAGCAGGATGGCAACGGTGAAGCCGATGCCGAACATGCCCAGCGCGGCAGGAGCACCGGCCAGGTAGAAGGTCATCGCAATCACCAGCCCCAGCGCGCCGAGGAAGACCGCGATCTGTAACTGCCAGGCCTGCTGGGCCTTGCGCAGGAACTCGAGCGTCAGCCAGCCAGCCGTCAGACCGATGCCGAGGAAACCAATCAGGCGCACGAGCGCGCCCAGCAACAAGATGAGGTCGCTGATGGTGTAATTATCGAAAATGGGTCGCATGTTTTCTCCTCCGTTTGGAATGGGTCGAAAAGGTTACGTCCAGGCCCAGATCATCCACAGGCCAATCATCACCAAACCTATTATAAACCGAATCACGAAAGCCCACCCGCAGCCGACCATCATCCCTTTCATGGTGGTGTAGGCTTTCTGGGCGTCCTTGAGGCGAATCCATTCGGCTGCAAACAAGGCCAGAATCGCGGCCGCGATTCCTCCCAGAACAGGAAAGGCAAAATTGCCCAGAATGGCGGCCAGCAAAGCCAGCCCAATGGACAGCCAGGAAGCCCCTTCTTTACGGCTGGAGGCGGCCATGAGCAGATTGTCCACGAAAGAGCCGCCGATCATCAAGACCGTTATCAGGCCGAACATGACCCAGCCCAGCACGCCGAAGCCGGCATAGAGGCCATAGCCGAGCGCCGCCGCCCAGATGATGACCAGCCCCGGCAGGACAGGCACGGCCAACAGACCAAGCCCGGCCAGCATAAACGTCACCACCAGAGCATGGACCAGCAATTCGGCCGAACCCTTCAACCACTCGGGCATCGCATCTCCTCTACAAGATCGGCAGACAAGTCATCAGGGGCAAACGGAGACTTCACTATAGGAATAGACCTCCGAGGTAACATTATTGTACAAACCGTCGGTGGCGACAAACCACCAGTAGACCGTATCGCCAGGGTTGGCAGGGATGACGGGATTGCCGATCCACATCCCGGAATTGAAAACCAGGGGGAGCGTTCCGGAGCAGATGGGAACGCCCATCGAATCCTGCACCTGATATCCAAGCCAGGCGGCATTGATGCCGTGGATGTCAGAAATAATGACCTTGTAATAGCGCTGGTCGCAGAATTCGGATGGATAACCGATAGGCCCTTCGACCAGGGTAAAGTAGGTGTTGGGATCAGGAGTGGACGACGACTGAAGCGGCGGCAGCGAGGTCTCCCAAACAGTCAGAGGCTTGGTGAAGGTGAAGGAGGCCGATCGGCAGATGACCTGTCCCTGGGCGTCCAGCGCGCTGACCTGCCAGGAATAGGTGCCGGCGGCAGGCAGGTTCTCGATATAGAGACGCAGGCTGGTTCCGTTCGTCTCAAAGGTGTTGATCGCGCCGTTGATCGAGATAACTTGCAACTGATATTTGGCCGCGCCGGAGTAGGAATTCCAACTAAAGATCACTGCACCCGAGGCAGGCAGAGCAGCGCCGTTGGCCGGCGAAAGCAATTGCAAGGCGCAGCCTGGAGTAGGCGTACAGGTGGGAGTCATCGTGGGGGTGCTGGCAGCGGTTGCCGTGGCGGTGGGGAAAGCCGTCAGGGTGGCAACGATTTCGGGCAGGAGGGCTTCCGCCTCGGGGACGTTGCTCGCCCAGGCTTGAAATTCGTCCCAGGTCAGGGCGCGGGCCGTGGGAGGCGGGGGCGTCTCTCCCTCGCCGACAATGCGGAGAACCGCGCCTTCGCCGGTCGAAAGATCGAGGCTGCCGGCGGGATTGGAAGCGGAGCACTGCCCCTCGAAGCAACTGACCCACACCTGCATCGTCGCCGGGTCGAGCCAGACCATCAGATGAGAACCGCGCACAGCAGCTGTGCCGCCGGGCGTCTCGACTTCGAGCGAGCCGCCGGTCAACGCCACCCAGATTTGACCCGCCAGCAGACGGAGACGGGTGAAGAGGCTGTCTTCGGCGGGAGCGTTGGCGGCCAGCACGAAGGAGGTGTCCGGCGGGACCCGGACGATGGTGCCGCTGGAGAGGTCGAGGCGGGCACGGCCATCCGGCCCGGTGCGCACTTCGCCGCCTTCCTGCAAGAGCGCCCCTTCCTCCGCCGGGCCGAAGTCCGTCTGGCCGGGATTCCTGATTTGGACGTCGCCGACCACCTCGCTCAGCCGGGCCGATTGGGGCTGGGAGGGATCGGCTGGCGTTTCGGTCTGGCAGCCAGTCAACAGCCAGACAAAAAGGACCAGAACAAGAGCCATTTGTTTGAAACGGTGGTGCATGTCAACCTCCTCTGGCAGGTGCAATTAAATGCGCTATTCTACTCGTGTCTCAACCTGTAGAAAAGGGAAGAGGTATCCCACTTTTCGGCTATTTGTCAGGCAAGGTCATCTGCGTCAGGGGCCGTTGCGCAGGGTGAGGGTGTAACGGCAATAGCGCAACGAATCCGCCTCGGCGATGCGCAGGCGCATTTGAACGGGAACGCCGGCGGGCAAACGGATAGGACGTTGAAAAGCGCCGCAGGTCAGAATGGGGCCGTCGGCAAGAGGCGCGCCGTCCCGCCAGAATTCGACCGTCAGCGTGGCGTTGCCTTCGCAGGCCAGGCTGGCATAGAGCAACGCCTCCGCGCCGCCGGCGAAGGGGGTGAATTCCAGCCAGTCTTCCAGGTCGCCCTGCGGGAAGGAAAGGTCGCTGGTGTAGGTCAATTGGCGGACGCCGCCGGGCGCAAACACGACCTGCACAGCGGGGCGGAGGCGCGAGTCGTCGTCGGCGGGGGCGGGGCCGACCGTGGGGGTAGGCGTGACCGCCAGAGGGGTAGGACGGTCGGGCAGCGGGGTGATGGGCGTGCCCGAAGCGTTGACCAGGGGCAGGCTGGCGAGGTCGTCCGTCTGGAGGTAGACAGCGGTCACCCAGCCGCGGCCGTTGGGGGCAGCGGGAAATTCGATCTGCGCCCAGGCGCCGGTCTCGTTGCGGCCGGTCAAGACGACCACGCTGCCCGCATCGAGCGTGCCCAGCACTTCGTAGGTGGTCGCCGGGCCGCTGCGCACGTTCAGGCGCTGGGTCAGGCGGGCGGTCGGACCGGCGGGCGTCGGGGTGGGGGTGGTCAGCAGGATGAGCGGCAAACGTTCGGCGTCCGTCACCCGGACGTAGGCGGCCGCGACCCAGCCGCGCCCCTCGGGCCCGGCCTCGAAGAGAACGGCGTACCACAGACCGCTCTCGTCGCGGCCCACCACCTGGACCGTCTGGCCGGCTTCGATCAGGCCGATGGTCTCGCGCAGGGTGGACGGCCCGGCGCGGACGTTGAGGCGCGCGGTAGTGACGCCCTCGACCGTCGCAAGCGTAGCGGTCGGGGAAGGCGCGGGAGAGGGAGAAGCGGTCGGCGTTGGCGTGGGAGAAAGAGGAGATGGAGAGGCAACCGCCTGAGTAGGGGTTGCCTCTTGGATTCTCTCGCCTGTACAGGCGGCGACCAGCAAGGCAAGGCCAGCCAACAGGAGCAACCTCTTCATGAGAAATCGAGCGCCGGTTTCTTCAACGGATAAAGTCTAGCGATTGGACCATCGCCTGCAAGGAATAGCGGTATTGCGGCCAGGAGATATCATCACAGATACCGCCCAAAATCACAATCTCTTGGTCATGGAGAACGATGGTCATATACACAATGGCGATATTGTTGGATGTTCCGGGAGTACGATAGACGCCGGAGGCAGCGGGATAGGAATCGATGGTCAGCAAGCGCGGCTCTTCGATCGGCGTTCGGTTATTCCCCAGAATCAGACTGCTTACATATTCCAGAACTTGAAGAGGCGAGTTCGGATTGACGTTGGAAGGCAAGTCGCCGGTAGAGAGGACATTGGAAAGAACGAGCAGCACTGCCCCATTGCGCGGCGTGGAGTCGGCGTTGTCCATGATCTGCTGAGAGGAAGCAAAGACGATGAAATAGCCGCCATCCTGCTGCTCTTCTTCATATACCCACCCTTGTGGATACCAAATGTTGAAACCGGCGCCCGGATTGCTGTAGAGCAGGCCGGGAGGGGTCGGCGTGGGGAACAGCCGCCCAATGGCCGGAATCTGGTCTCTGGCGGCGTACAGGCCAATGGCGACGAAAGCGCAACAAAGACAGAGCGCGATCAAGCCAACGCCGATGCCAAGCCAGACCTTACCGCGCGAGCGCGGAGGGGGGGGAGGCGGGGGCGGAGGCGGGGGATGAAGCGCAGGTTCCTGGAAAGTGTCCATGTCGATTCTCCTTGGGAGAGGTAAGGGCAGTTATCCCATTCTAGCATAAAAGTCGGGCTTCTTTTGTCGCTCCGATTCACTTTCGCCTGGCGATGAACACGCCGCTCGCATCGTTTTCGTGGCGCCAAACGCCGGTGAGGGTATTGGCATCCTCGAACGTCCCTTGCCAGGTCTCCTGACCGGTGAGTTGGACGACCGCGCCCTGGACGGTGTACTCGCCCTCGTAGTCAACCTGGTAAATGTTGACCTGGCGGCAGGTCCCGCCGGTGGGCGCGCCCTCGAAGGTGATCGTCCCGGCGTCGTAGGTGTTGCCGTCACTGGAGGTCAGGGTGTATTCCCATTCGCCGCGGATGTCGTAGGCGGCGGAGACGGCCTCCGGCGCGGACTGGCATCCGGCAAGAGCAGGAAGACAGTCAACGATAGGAAGAGGAATTTCAAGGTTTGCATCGGTTTCTTTACTTTGATGAAGCGGGTGAAAGGAGATAGAGGGTGTAATCCTCCCATTGCCGCGCCGTCGGCAGGGAGGCGAGCAGAGCGTCCAGCGCCTGCCAGTCGCTCTCCGGCAGTTCGCCCGTATGATGGAGGCGGACGAAATCGGCGCCCGTTTGGAAGAGCAGCAAATGGGTGTAGCCCTGCTCCTGCCAGGCGGCTAGAATCTGTTCGGGGGTCTGGTAGAGACGCCTGTCGGTGTACCAGCGGTCGATGACCTCGTCCGGATCGCAGACGGGCAGGCAGTACAGACTGCGGGTTTCCCACAGCATCAGCACGCGCGAGCCGGGCGGCAACTCGCGCAGGGCCTGCATGGCTTCGGCGTAATCGCCCAGGTTATGAGCCAGATACTGTTGTTGCGACTGCAGACCGAGCAAAGCGTCCCAGGCATTTCGATGATAGGCATCCTGGCAGGCAGCGTAGGCCGAAAAGTCCAGGGCCAGCATGACGACGACCGAGGCGATCCTCCCGAAGCGGATGGCATGCGCTTTGACCTGCCCGAGGGCGTCGAACCCGGCTCCCGCCAGGACGGCCCAGGCAGGGAAGAAGGCAAAATACAACCGGCTTTGAATCAGCAGTCCGGCGAAACGGCTGGCGATGATCCAGATGAGGAAGCCGGAGAGGGTCGCCACGGCAGAGAGCCGAAGGGTTTGTTGCTCGTCCGGGGAGCGTCTCCGCCAGCCCAGGGCGGCCAGGGGACTCAGCCCCAGCAGCAGCGGCCCGATGGAGGCGCTGTAGCCGCTTTTGCCTTCTATCCCCAAGATGGTCGCCAGGCCGGGGAGGAGAAAGATTTCGCTCCAGGGGCGGGGAGCGAGACTCTTCTGGTAGAAGGCCAGGCGGACGGCGTTCATGTCCGCGGCGGGGAACAGAAGCGGATAGAAGGGGTTGCCGGTGGCCAGATAGTTCTTCACAAACCAGGGCAGGCTGACGAGGACGGCCGCGCCGCCGAAGAGGAGGAGGGCCTGCAGGCTCTTTCGCCCTCCCAGGGTTCGGGATTCGGTCAGGATGACGGCCAGACCGCAGAGGAGCAGGACGCCGGCGGTGTATTTCGTCGCCAGGGTCATGCCCGCCAGGGCCCCGGCCAGCAGGAGGTCGAAGCGGGCTTTGCGGGTCAGCCAGCGTCTCAGGGCGATCACGGCGGCCATGCCGAAGAACATCCCCGCCCAGTCCACGTATCCCCACGAGAGCGAGAGGGCGAAGGTCTCGCCGGCCAGGAGGGAGGCGACGGCCGCCCAGGCGGCGCGCCGGCCGAACGATTCCAGCGTGTACGAGAAGACGGCAAGCAACGTCAGGCCTCCGAGCGCCCAGCCAAGCAGGGCGGCGGCCGATTCGCCCCCCAGCGACATGGCCAGAGTATAGAGCATTTCGGTCTGCTCGGGCATGCCCCAGAACATGTTTTCCGGCAGGTAAACGAGACGCCCGATCTGCAGATAGGCGCGCGGAATGGCAAGGTGATAGGTCAGGGCATCGAACTGAACGGGAGGGACCGCGGCGACCATCCACGCGCTGGCCAGGATGAGAAGAACCGCCAGTCCAGTCGCTTTTTCGAAGAGACCGCTCTCCTTCCAGCCGAGGGCGAGCGTTTTCCAGGTTCGCCACCAGGCCAAGGTCTGACGCCGCAGCAAGAGGAGGCCGGCGAACAACAGCGCGCCGAACAGAGCAAGCGAAAAGCCAACGACCGCGCCCAGCGCCAGCGTCAGGAGGCTCATCAGTCCCAAACCCAGCGCCGCCTGGAGAATGCCGTCGGAAAGCGGCTGCTGGGCCTGGCCGCGCAGGCAGGCGAAGCCCAGTCCGCCAGCGATGGAGAGAATGAGCGCAACGATGACCATCCGCCAGGCCGCCAGCAGCAGACCGGCAAATTCGGCCGCCGAGAACGGTTTATGCGACCAGGCGTAAGCGGCCAGGATGAACATGAGCCAGAAAACGCTCAGCAGACCGTAAAGCAGGGTTTTGTTCGATTTCATGGCGCAACGAAAAGATAAAGGCGCAAATCGCCGAAGGAGTGTTGTTCTTCCAGACGGTAGCGCGCCGTCAGCCAGGCCAGGTGCGGATGAGTCGCGGCGCCGGCTTGCTGATATTCCTGAATCGATTGCTCGAAAATGACGAACCAAACGCGCCGGGCGCCGCGGACGGCGCTTTCCAGGTCGGGCCGGGTCTGAACGCCCAGCGCTTGCTGGGTGGCCGGCGCCAGGGTGTCGGCGGGCGAACCCGGCGGGTCGGCGAGGCATTCCTGCTGGAGGTCCGGGGCGTAGTAGAGGGCGGGCAGCCAGGAAAGTTTGTTGGAGTGCAGGATCACGTCGTCCCGCTGCCTTCTTTCCCGAACCCATCGATCCAGTTCGGCGTAGGGGGCGTAGGGGAAGCCGTCATAGGTCAGGTGTTGATACCATCCCATCCCGGCGTTGACGAGCAGCAGCGCCGCCAGGCCGACCTTCAGGCCACGCGGCATGACGGCTTTGGTCAGCGCCCAGGCCAGCCAGAGGCAGAACAGCACTCCGCTGGGGAGCAGGGCGCGCTCGAGGTACAGAGGAAATCTCTGCGAGACGAGAAACAACAAGACGGGCGGCGCAAAGGAGAGGTACAACAGCCAGATGCCGGACAGCCTCTGGTCCCGTATTTTGAACGTGTGCAACAGCGCCAGGGCGGCGACCGTCAGCGCCGCGAATAGGGCCAGGGGCAGCCAGCCCTCGGGCAGCGGCAAATGGGTCGTGTAGGCCAGCAGCAGCGTGAAGAGTTTGGCGACGCCGGGGCGTTCCGTCCAGTACGAGGCGGAGACCTTTGCAACTTGAGCCGGCAGGTGGACGAGCCAGGGCAGGTAGAGGAGCAGCGCGCCGACCCCGGCCAGCGCCAGCGACAGGGCGCTGCGCCATTGGCGGCCGATCAACGGCCAGAGCGCCAGCGGAATCAGGAAGAACGCCGCCAGATTGTGCGTGTACTGCGCCAGCGCCGCCGTCAGGGCAAAGACCAGCCACCACCTCTGGCCCCCCTGCTGGGTCGCCCGCCAATAGGCATACGCCGCCAGCAGCAGCCAGAGCGCCAGGAAGGCGTACATGCGTATCTCTTGCGAGTAGTGGATGTGAAAAGGCGAAAGCGCCGCCAGCGCAAGCCCGGCCAGCGCCGTTTTCCGGCCGAACATCTCCTTCGCCAGCCGCCACACCACGAGCAGGGTCATCATTCCGGCCAGGATGGACAGGCTGCGGGCGGCGACGACCGAATCGCCGGCCGCTTTCATCCAGAGCCAGAGCAGGGTGTAATAGCCCAGCGGATGGATATCCGCCGAGCCGGCGCCGGTGGGCGTCAGCGTCCCGTAGATCATGGCGGCGGGTCCCTGCCGGGCGAACAGGATGGCAAAGGCCTCGTCGTACCAGATGGGCCGCGAGGCGATCCCGGCCAGGCGGAGGAGCAGCGCCCCGGCCAGAATCAAAAAAGGCAGAAGCCTCTGCAAAGAGGGGGAGAGCAGGACAAAAAGAAATCGCAGCCGCCCGACCGCGCTCTTCATGAACGTCTCTCCCAAATCTGATACAACCCCAGGCGGCCGTTCTCCCCGTCCGAGGAAAACGTCTCGCGGACCTCGAACCTGCTCGCCGCGGCCAGGGCGTTCAACTCCGCCTCGTCGAAGGCGTGGACGTAGCGCAACCCGCGCCCGCCGCCGCGCCAGTCGAGGAGATAATCGCCGGGGTCCACGTCGGCCTCCGTCAGGCCGGCCTCGCTCCAGGGCTGGATGCGTCCGCGCCATTTCTCGCTGCTCAGGAACTGCCACTCGGAGTGGATAAAGACCCCGCCAGGGGCGAGCAGGGCGTGGACTTTGTTCAGCAGGTCGAGGCGAAGTTCACGCGAGGGGATGTGGTGGAGGACGGCGAAGGCAGTGACCAGTGACCAGTGTTCAGTGTTCAGTGTTCGGTGTTCAGTGTTCAGTTTGTCGGGCCAGTCGGGGGCGGTCAAGTCGGCTTCGGCGAAGGCGAAATGGTCGGGCAACGCTCCGGCTTCCTGCAGGAGCGGACGGCTGAAGTCCAGGCCGAGGTAGCGGCCGCGGAAGCCGCGCCGGGCCAGGGCGCGCGCCAGTTCGCCGTTGCCGCAGCCGAGGTCGAGGATGGATTCGTGCGCGGCGATCCGCTCCAGCAACCGGTTCACGCCCGGCTGCAGCCGCATCCGCGTGGACGAGAATTCCCGCCCGAAGGTCTGGTAGAATCTTCGATTGAGTTCGATCAACCGCGCCGCAGCATCTTTATTCATCCTCTTGATTATATCTGCGAAATCTGTGCAATCTGTGTAATCTGTGTAATCTGTGTAATCTGTGGCTGTAATCTGTGGCTGTAATCTGTGGCTAAAAAACACAACTGGCGCGAACTGCGCGCCCTGCCCCCCGAAAAACTCGCCCAGGCCCGTCTGGCGCTGGAGGACATCCGCCGCGGCAAACCCGTGGAGGCGGCCCTGCACGCCCACCTGTATAACGCCGCGCCGCTCCACAAGTCCGCGCTGGTGGCGGCCTACCACCAACTGGTCGCGAGCGGCGAGTGGCAGGCCGATGACGCCCTGCTGGCGCGCATCCGCCTCAAGCCGGTGCGGACGCTTTCGGGCGTCACCACCGTCACCGTGCTGACCAAACCCTATCCCTGCCCCGGTCAGTGCATCTTCTGTCCCGATGACGTGCGCATGCCCAAGAGTTACCTGCCCGACGAACCCGGCGCGGCGCGGGCGGTGGAAAACGACTTCGACCCCTACCGGCAGGTGACCTCGCGGCTGGAGGCGCTGACCTCGGTCGGCCACCCGACCGACAAAATCGAACTGCTCATCCTCGGCGGAACGTTCTCGTCCTACCGCCGCGACTACCAGGCCTGGTTCGTCCTGCGCTGCTTTCAGGCGCTGAACGAATCGTCCGATGAGACCTTTCTCGAAGACCGACGGCGCGACCTGCCGGCGCTCATCGAGGCGCTCGCCCGCGAACAGCAGGTCAACGAAACCGCCCCGCACCGCAACGTCGGCCTGGTGGTCGAGACCCGCCCGGACGAAATCACGCCCGACGAACTGGCCTGGCTGCGGACGCTCGGCGTGACCAAAGTCCAGATGGGCGCGCAGAGCCTCGACGACCACATCCTGGAACTCAACCGGCGCGGCCACACCGTCGCCGACCTGCACCGCGCCGTCGCCCTCCTGCGGGCGGGCGGATTCAAAATCGTCCTGCACTGGATGCCCAACCTGCTCGGCGCGACCCTCGACTCCGACCGCGCCGATTTCCCGCGCCTGTGGGACGGCCTCTGCCCGGACGAAATCAAAATCTACCCCACCCAACTGCTCGCCAACGCCCCGCTCTACGAAATCTGGCAGCGCGGCGAATACCGGCCTTACTCGACCGGGGAACTGGTCAGCCTGATTGCAGACGTGAAGCCGACCATCCCGCGCTACTGCCGCGTCAACCGCGTCATCCGCGACATCCCCTCCACGCATGTGGTGGAGGGCAACAAGCGCACCAGTTTGCGGCAGGACGTCCACGCCGAACTGGCGCGGCGCGGGACGCGCTGCAACTGCATCCGCTGCCGCGAGGTGCGCGGCGAGCCGGTCGAACCGGCCTCCCTGCGCCTCGACGACCTGGTCTATGCCGCCGACGGCGCGGAGGAGCATTTTCTCTCCTTCGTCACGCCCGAGGACAAGATTGCCGGATTCCTGCGTCTTTCGCTCCCCGGCCCCAATTCGCCCGCCGACGGCCTGCGCGACCTGGAAGGCGCGGCCATCATCCGCGAGGTGCATGTGTACGGGCAGTCGCTGGAGGTGGGGCGCGAGCGTCCCGGCGCGGCCCAGCACGCCGGTCTCGGCACGCGTTTGCTGGCCGAGGCCGAGCGGATTGCGCGGGAAAAAGGATACCGCCGGATGGCGGTCATCGCGGCGGTGGGGACGCGGCTCTATTACCTGGAACGCGGCTTCGAGCGCGGGGAATTGTATCTGGTCAAGAATCTCTAGCGGGAGACGCCGCCCGGCTATTTGGCGCGCGTTTCCCACTCGGCAATGGCGGCGCGGACGGCGGCGACCACTTCGGGGTCGGGGACGGCGTCCAGGCCCTGGTAGCGGGCAGCGCCGACGGTGATAATCACGCCGCCGCCCGGCGATTCGCTCAGGCTGATGGCTTTCATTCCCAGCGCGGTTCCCGCCAGGCGTTTCTGGAGGACCTCGTTGATCTGTTCGACGATGCTCAGAGGGGCAGGAGCAGGTTCGACCGGCTTGGCCCGGCCGGGAAACAGCGAGGCCTTGACCGGTTCGACCGGCGGCGGGACGACCGGAGGCGGCGGCTCGGCGGCCGCAGCGGGACGCGGCGGGACGGCGGCCGGCGGGGCTTCCACCCAGGGCCGCACTCGACTCAGCGCCGCGACCAAACGCCGGCGCTGATCGGGCAGGAGGCTGCCGGGCGCGCCCAGGTCGGCACCCTCCAGTTCCAGGTGGAGTTGCTGATCGGGGCCGTTCCACAGCCGCAGGATCGATTCCCCGGCGGGCGCGGCCGCCCGGACCTCGGCGGCCTTTTGGCGGGCGGCCTCGATCTCGACCTCGGCCTTCAGTTCAGCGGCGCGGATTTTCTTGTTGGCGCGCAGGTTCGAGTCGATGAAACCGATCAGCCAGCCCAGGAACAACATCACCAAACCGACGACAAAAACAATCCAGGTTCTGACCAGTTCGGGCATAGGCTTCATCCCTCCAACGGCTGACAGCGCGGGCAGAAGTGCGTGCCGCGCTGCCCGACGACGATCCGCTCGATGGGCGTCTGGCAGACGGGACACGGCTGGCCCGTCCGCCGGTAGACGCGAAAGTGATTCTGGAAATCCCCGCCGCGGTAGACCCAGTCGATGCTGGCCCCGTTGTGTTCGATGCCGTCGGTCAGGACGCGGCGGATGGCGGCGTGCAGTTGAGCGGCTTCCGTCTCCTTGATTGTATCCGAAATTCGCCGCGGATGCAGCCCCGCCAGATGGAGAGCCTCGTCGGCGTAGATGTTGCCCAGCCCGGCCAGGAAGGTCTGGTCGAGCAGGAGGGGCTTGAGTTGCCGCCGGCGGCGGGCGAGGGCGGCGTACAGCCAGGCGGGGGTGAATTCATCCGAAAGCGGTTCCGGGCCGAGGTCGCGGAAGACCTCGGCAGGGTCGTCCACCAGCCAGACGCGGCCGAACTTGCGCGGGTCGTGGAAGACCAGGGTGGCGTCGTCCGAGAGACGCAGCAGGAGGCGGTCATGTTGGGCGGGCTGATAGCCGCCCAGGACAACCAGCAGGTCGCCGCTCATGCGCAGGTGGATGAGTAGATGGGAGGTCGAAAGCCGGATGTCCAGGTATTTGGCGCGGCGCGAGACGTCGAGGATTTTCTGGCCGATGATCTGTCTTTTGAAGGTCGCGGGAGAGGGCGCGGCTAGGGTGCGCCGCCAGCGCAGTTGGGCGTCGAGGACGGTCTTGTCGATGAGCGCCGGCCGCAGGAGACGGGCGATGGTCTCGACCTCGGGCAATTCGGGCATTCAGGCCTCGTCTGGAATCAGCGCGCTCAGGTCGGGCCAGCCGTAGGCCACCTCGATGAGGGTTTGGTTGCCGATTTCGATGGGCTTTTCGCGCAGGTACTGGCCGCCCAGGGTTTCGTAGAAGCGGCGCGCCGGGGCGTTGTCTTTCAGCACCCACAGGAGCAGGGAGGCGTGCCCCCGGCGGCGCAATTCGCGGGCCGCGGCCTGCATCAAGCGCCGGCCCAAGCCGCGGCCCTGGAACTGCTTGAGGAGGTAAATGGCAGTCACCTCCCCCGTGTAGGCCGGATCGCCCTCGCGCTCGTTCATGCCGTGGACGAAGCCGACGATTTCCCCCTCCTCTTCGGCGACGTACATGAAGCCTCTTTCGGGATCGGCGAGGATTCTGGCCCACATTTGCCCCTGGCGTTCGACCGAGAGGGCTTGCAGGAATTCCTCGGCGAGGATGCCCGAGTAGGCGGCGCGCCAGGAGTCGACCTGGACGCGGGCGATGCCGGGCGCGTCGGCGGGAGCGGCGGGGCGAATCACGGTCATAGGGAGAGAAGGGCGCAGCCGTGCTGCGCCCTTGTCGGTCTAGTGAAGTTGTTCTGACAGATAGGCCTGGATGCCCATTTGCTTGATCTGGTCGAGTTGGGCTTCGAGCCAGTCGAGATGCTCTTCCTCGTCTTCGAGGATGTCCTCGAACAGTTCGCGCGTGCCGTTATCGCCCAGGCTGGCGGCCTGTTGGATGGCGTCGTTGTATTCTTTGACGGCCGTGGTCTCGGATTCCATGTCGCTCTTGAGTTGCGCTTCGACCGTCTCGCCGATGTGCATTTTGTTCAGTTGGCTGACGATGGGAATGCCCTCCAGGAAGAGGATGCGGGCGATGAGTTTTTCGGCGTGCTTCATCTCGTCCATGGCGCGCTTTTCGGCGGCTTCGTGAAGGCGCTGGTAGCCCCAGTTGGCGCACATCTCCGAGTGGACCATGTACTGGTTGATGGCGGTCAATTCCTCGGCCAGCATGGCGTTGAGGGTAGCAATAATTTGGGCGTTTCCTTTCATGGTTTTTCTCCTTTTGGTGAATTTATTCGTTGAACAATTGGCCGACGCTGCGGCCCTCGTGGGCGCGGCGGATGACCTCGCCCAGCAGAGGGGCGACGCTCAGGATGGTCAGCCGGTCGCCGAGCAGACGGGCTTTCTCGGGCGGGATGGGGATGCTGTCGGTGGTGATGTATTCGGAGACGGGCAGGGCAGCCAGGCGCTCGACGGCGTTGGCCGAAAAGACCGGGTGGAGGAAGGCGACGTAGACGCGCCGGGCGCCGTTCTCCTTGACCAGTTCGACGGCCTGGACGATGGAGCCGCCGGTGTCGATTTCGTCGTCCACCAGGACGACGTCGCGGTCCCTGACATCGCCGATGACGGTAAGCGCCTGGGCCTTGGCGTCGTTGGAGACGCGGCGCTTTTCGATGAAGGCGATGGGGGCGTCGATGCCGGCGGCGAAGTTGCGGCCCTTCTTGGCGTAACCCAGGTCCACGGTCACCACCACCGGGTCGTGCAGGTCGGCGCGCAGGTTCTGGTTGACGTAGTTGATGAGCAGGTATTGGGCGTTGAGCACGTCGCCGGGGATGGAGAAGAAGCCCTGGATTTGGAAGGAATGCGGGTCGAGAGTCATGTAGCGGTCGGCGCCGGCGATCTGAATCATGTCGGCCACCAGGCGGGCGGTGATGGGGACGCGCGGCTGGTCTTTCTTGTCGGAGCGGCCGTAGCACAGATAGGGAATCACCGCCGTCACGCGCGCCGCCGAGTCGAGTTTGAGGGTCTGCAACAGAATCAGCAATTCCATCAAGTTGCGGTGCACCGGGGCGGCGGTGTGCTGGATGACGTACACATCCTGGCCGCGCACGCTGCTGTGCAATTTGACGAACAAGTTCTGGTTGGGGAACTCGATGATGTCGCGGCCGCACAGCGACTCGCCTAGGTAATCGGCCACCTTGGTCGCCAGTTCCGGCGAGGCCGTGCCGGCATAGAGTTTGATGCCTCCATAGACTTTCATTTCGTGCGAGGGTTGAACAGACATACGCCTCCCGAACTAAGACGCCTGCCATTCGGAGCGCAGGACGCTCATGATCAATATATCATGATACTCGCCGTCTCTGAAGACCGCCTGGCGGAAGCGCCCCTCGTGGACGAAACCGGCCTTTTCGTAGGCGCGGATGCCGCCCAGATTGTCGGCGTCGACCCGCAGGAAGATGCGGTTCAGGTTGAGACTCTCGAAGCCGAACTTGAGCAGCAGCCGCATGACTTCGGTGCCGTAGCCCTTGTTCCAGCAGGATTTGTCGCCGATGAAGAGACCCACTTCGCTGCTGCGCGCCCGCCAGTCGATGTCGAAGAAACCGCAGTTGCCGACCAACCGCCAGCCCTCGCCGTCGCGGATTTCGATGGCATAGGGTTGTTCTTCCGGCGGACGCTTGAGCATGTTCTCGAACCAATTTTCCTCGCTGGCCTGCGAGATGGGCAAGCCTCCGGAAAGGTAACGGCGCACTTCGGGGTCGTTCAACCATTCCACGAAGCGGGGCAAATCGGCGCGCTCGTTGCGGCGCAGGCGAATCCGTTCTCCGTAAATCATCCGGCCTCCGCGCCCGTGCGTTTGGCAGAAACGCCCGGGCATTCCACTTGAAACTTGCTCGTCCTAGCGCCCCTGTCTTCCATGCGGATTATACTATAAGCATTCCTTGACCTGCCGCGCTTCAGGATTTAAAATCAACCTGGTTGGCTCATCTGTTCTACGCAGTCAGATAAGTTGTGCTATACTGATAGCAACCGGCCTGCCATGCAGATGCAACTTGCTCGCCAAAAGCGTTCTTCCTGGCCTGTTTGGGCCAAAACCCTCCGCCGCCTGGGACTGGAGAACCTGGCGGCTTGGGCGCTGGAGGCCGGCGGTCCGCTGACGCTCTTGGGAGCGCAGGCCCTCTACCTCGGAGGCCCTTTGCTGCGCCCCCTCCTTTCGGAGGCCCGCCTGGACGATTTGGCGGCTCTTCTGGAAGACGGCGAAGAACAGCGCGCCTTCATTTCTTTCCTGCACGAGGAGGCAGCCTCTTGACCCCCTTCTGGCTTGGTGTGGTTGGACTGGCGCTGGTGCTGATCAGCGCAGGGGCGATGCTGGGCCTGGCTGTGTTGCGCCGTAAAACCCCGCCCACCTTCCGCGAAATCCCCGCTTTTCAACGCTTACAAGAGGCCATCGGCCGGGCGGTGGAAGATGGCAGCCGCATTCACCTCTCGCTGGGACGCGGCGCGCTGGTCAGCCCGCAAAACGCCTCGGCGCTGGCCGGCCTGAGCGCCCTGCGCCGCCTGGCCAGCCTGACCTCCGCCAGCGACAATCCGCCCGTGGCCACGGCCGGCGAGGCCGGACTGGCGATGCTTTCTCAAGAGACGCTCTACAGCGCCCACCTGGCCTCCCTGGCGGCCACGGCCTTCGATCCGACCACCGGGCGGCTGACCGGGCTGACCCCCTTCTCCTACGCCGCCGGCGCTCTGCCCCTCTTGAGCGATGAGAACGTATCCTCCAGCGTTCTGCTGGGCAACTTCGGCCCCGAAGTCGGCCTGTTGACCGAGGCGGATGAACGTCAGGGCATGTTTACGCTGGCGGCCAGCGACAGCCTGCCCGCCCAGGCCATTCTGTACGCCAGCGCCGAGGAATTGCTCATCGGCGAAGAACTGTTCGCCAGCGGCGCCTACCTCAACGCCGGTCCGCTCCACAAATCCAGCCTGACCGTCCAAGACCTGCTGCGCTGGCTGGTCGTCATCGTCCTGTTGATTGGCTTTTTGCTCAAACTGACAGGTGTCCTGTGAAACTGCGCGGCCTGCTCTCCACCGCCTTTGCCATCGCCTTTGGCGTCATCGTCCTGCTGGGCTACTTCCTCGAATTCCAGCCCTTCTATGGACTGCGGGTGGTCTTCGTCGAATGGGCGGTCATCCTGGCCGGTTTTGCCGTCCTGGTGGGGCTGGGCAACCTGGTGGCGGTGCACATCAAGAAGATTCGCGCCCGGGAAAAGGGCAGTGCCTACGGCCTGCTGCTCGTCTTCTCTTTGTTGATGACTTTCCTGGCCGGGCTGGCCTGGGGACCGGATCATCCGAACATGGTCTTGCTCTTTCGGACGGTTCAGTTCCCCGTAGAGGCCAGCCTGATGGCGCTGCTGACGGTCAGCCTGGCCTATGCCAGCGTCCGCATGTTGCGCCGCCGCCTGAATCTGTTTTCCATCGTGTTCCTGGGAACGGTGCTGATCATCCTGCTGGGGACGGCTTCCCTGCCCCTGCTCGGCGACGTGCCCTTCGTCGGCGACTGGGTGCGGCCGTTCGTCTCGCAAGTGATCGCCGGGGCCGGGGCGCGCGGCATCTTGATCGGCGTGGCCCTGGGAACGCTGACCACCGGCCTGCGCGTGCTGATCGGGGCTGACCGCCCCTACGGGGGGAAGTGATGGCCGAGATACGCTGTCCGATGTGCGGAAAACCCAACCCCGAGGAGCGCGAGACCTGCTCCTTCTGCCAGGCGCGTCTCAAGCCGCTGATTGCCCCCTCGCCCGGTACGCCCCCCATTCGAGCCGGGCAGGAGCCGCTCAAGAAGCCCACCTCAGACCTGGAACGCGCTTCCCTGGGCGGGGGCGAATCCATCCCCGCCGGTCAGGAACCCACCAAGAAGAATACCGCCGAGTTGGAGCAGGCCCTGCCATCCTGGCTGCGTTCTCTGCGCCAGGGACAGGAGCCCCAGGCGACCGAAAAGCCGGCCGCCGAATCCGCTGGCGAGGGAGGGCTGCCCTTGCCCTCCGCTGCCCAGCCCGCCCCCGAAGAGGACTTGCCCGATTGGCTGGCCGGCCTGGGAGCGCAGGCAGAGGAGGAAGAAGAGGAATTACCCGACTGGCTGGCCGGAATCCGCGGCAAGGTCGGCGCAGAGACGGGCATCCCGGCCTCGGAGGAACCCATCACCCACCCCCTGGTCGGAGCCGAAACCCTCGACCGCCTGGGAAGCGAAGGGGCCGTTGGTCCGCCGGAGTATGAAATTGCCTCCGGCCGCATGGAAGCCGAGATCGGCGGCCCGGAACAGGCGGCGGGCGGAGAAGAACTGCCCGACTGGCTGTCGAAACTGGAAGAATCGGTCCCGGCCGCGCCCGAAGCGGCTGCCCCGGTCGAGGGCCTTCCCGACTGGCTGAAAGGAACAGCCGAGGCCGCGCCCGAAGCGGCCGCCCCGGCCGAGGGCCTTCCCGACTGGCTGAAAGGAACGGGCGAGGGCCTCCCGACCGAGGCCGCGCCCGAAGCGGCTGCCCCGGCCGAGGGCCTTCCCGACTGGCTGAAGGGGACGGGCGAGGGCCTGCCGACCGAGGCCGCGCCCGAAGCGGCCGTCCCGAGCGAGGCGCTTCCCGATTGGCTGTCGAAATTGGAGCAGATGGAAGGAACGGAACCGCCGCCAGCGGCTACGCCCGCCTTCAGCGAGTCCCTGCCCGATTGGTTGAGCGGAGAAGCGCAGGCCGGACCGCAAGCGCCCCCGCCGGCAATCCTCCCCGAACAACCATCGGAGGAGAGCCCCGCCTGGTTGCCGGAGGGACCGGCTGGCCTGGAGGCCGAAACCCCGGCCGGGCCGCTGCCCGATTGGCTGGCCGAGGTGGAGGCGAGCGCCGCGCCGACCGAGTCGGCCGCGCCAGCGTTTGTGATGGGGGCCGAGGAGGAGGAAATCCCGCCCGAGGCGGCCGCGCCCGTCTTCGCGATGGAGACGCCGGACTGGTTGTCCTCGCTGCGGCCCGAGGAGGGGTCCAAGCCCTTCGCCGAGGAAACAGGCCAACCCCCGTCCGAAGAGACGGGGGGAGAAATCGCGCCCGCCGAACTTCCTTCCTGGGTGCAGGCCATGCGCCCGGTCGAAGCGGTGGTTTCCGAGGTCGAACTCCCCGAGACGGAAGAAGAGCAGGTCGTCGAGTCGCAGGGGCCGCTGGCCGGGCTGCGAGGGGTGCTGCCGGCCGCGCCGGGTCTGGGAGCGGTGCGCAAGCCGCCTCCGTATTCCATCAAACTGAGAGTAGATGAGGCCCAGCAGCGTTACGCCGCCTATCTGGAGCAACTGGTCACGCGCGAAAATCAGCCCCGCCGGGCGACGGCGGCGGCCAGAGCGGGAGCGGCCAATTGGCTGCGCTGGCTGATCGCCCTGCTCCTGCTGCTAGTGGTCGGCCTGCCGCTCCTCGGCGGCATGCGCCTGGATGGAGTCCATCAATTCCTGACGCCGCCCGACGTAGCGGCGGCCAGCGATTTGGTCAGCGCCCTGCCCGACAACGCGCCAGTGCTGGTGGCTTTCGACTACCAACCGGCGCTGGCGGGAGAACTGGAGGCCGCCGCCGGCCCGCTCATGCACCATCTGTTCTATCGCGGGGCGCGCCTGACCCTCGTCTCGACCAATCCCATGGGGCCGGCTCTGGCCGAACACTTCATGGGTCGCATGGCGGAGACCCACAATTTCCAGCCGGCCGATCGTTATCTCAACCTGGGCTACCTGGCGGGCGGAGCGGCGGGCGTCTTTGACTTCATCCTCTACCCGCTTTCCTACGTCCCCTCGACGGGCGCGGCCGACCCGCTCCAGTCCGCGCCTCTGCGCGGGGTTCAGCAGTTGTCGGATTACGCCCTGATCGTGGTCCTGACCGACGACGCCGATACCGGCCGCATCTGGGTCGAACAACTGACCGCGGCGGGCCTGCACGGCGAGATTCCCCTGGTGATGGTGGTCTCGGCCCAGGCCGAACCGATGATGCGCCCGTATTATGACTCGCGCCAAATGGACGGCCTGGTGAGCGGCCTGGCCGGCGCCCGTTTCTACGAACAACGGGTCAGCCTGCCGGTCGAGACGACGGCCCCTTACTGGAGCGCCTTCAGCCTGGGAATGCTCCTGGTCGTCATCACACTCGCGGTCGGCGGCGCCTGGAACGCCGTTCAGGCCTGGCGCAACCGCAAGCCGGTCATCGAGGAGAAAGAAGACTGACCATGACCAGTATGCCCTCGACCGAATGGATTGCCGGCCTGGTCAGTTTCCTGCTGACCGTGATGGTCTTCTCTTACTTGTGGAAAGACAATGCGCTCTTCCGGCTGGCAGTCTATCTTTTCGTCGGCGTTTCGGCCGGTTACGTCGGCGCGGTGGCTTGCCGCCAGGTGTTGCTGCCGCGTCTGATTCTGCCGCTCCTGGAGGGCGATCTTCTGGCCGCCTTCCCGCTCCTGCTGGGACTGGCGCTGCTGGGCAAGTTGTCCCGGCGCACCGCCGCCTTGGGGAATCCCTCCCTGGCGTTGATGGTCGGCGTGGGGACGGCGGTGGCGATCGGCGGGGCTGTCTTGGGTACGCTCATCCCCCAGGTGCAGGCCACCATCAACAATTTCGAACTGGACCCGGCCCGCTCGATGGCCGAACAAATCCTGGACGCCAGCACCTTCCTGGTAGGGACGGTCACCACGCTGGTCTATTTCCACTACAGCGCCCGGCCGGGGGCGCAAGGCCCCCAACGCAGCAAACTGGTCACCCTGCTGGGCTGGGTGGGGCAGATTTTCATCGCCATCACCTTTGGCGTGATCTTCGCCGGCGTCTATGCCGCCGCGCTGACGGCCTTGATTGAGCGCCTGAGTTCTCTGCGCCTCTTCCTGGGATCGTTGTTCTGACGCCTATGCCTGCTTCGCTGATCGACGCTGACTCTCTGCTCGCCATCGACATCGGAACGGTCACCACCCGCGCCGTGCTCTTCGACGTCGTCGAGGGTCATTACCGCTTTGTGGCCATCGGCCAGGCGCCCAGCACGGCCGCCGCCCCCTTCCGCGATGTCAGCGAGGGGGTGCGTCAGGCCATCGAAAACCTGCAGGCCATCACCGGCCGCACCCTGCTGACCAACGACCACAAACTCATCATGCCCGTCCAGAACGGTCTGGGCGTGGACACCTTCGCCGCTTCGCTCTCGGCCGGCCCGCCCATCAAGACGGTGGTGGCTGGCCTGCTGGCCGACGTCTCGCTGGAGAGCGTCAAACGCCTGGCGCGTTCTACCTACGCCCGCGTGGTCGAGACGCTGGGGATGAACGACCAGCGCAAGCCGGAAGAACAGATCGACAGCATCCTGCGGCTGCGCCCGGACCTGATTCTGATCGCCGGCGGAACGGACGGCGGCGCGACCCGCTCGGTGCAAAAACTGATCGAGGTGATCGGCCTGGCCTGCTACCTTCTGCCAGCCGAAATCCGGCCGGTGATTTTGTACGCCGGCAACAACGCCCTGGCGGCGGAGGTCAAATCCGCCCTCGAACCGCTCTCCTCGGCCCTCTACATCAGCCCCAACCTGCGCCCCACCCTGGAGACGGAGGACCTCCAGCCGGCCCAGCGCATCCTGGCCGAACACTACACCCAAACCCGCCGCCGCCAGATGAGCGGCCTGGACGAATTGAACGCCTGGGCCGGCGGTATGCTCGTCCCGACCGCCTATGCTACCGGGCGCATGATTCGCTTCCTGAGCCAGGATTCACAAAATGGAATCCTGGGGGTAGATATCGGCGCTTCGGCGGTCAGCGTGGCGGCCGGCTTCGGCGGCGAACTGACGATGGGCGTGTATCCGCAATTGGGGCTGGGCGAGTCGCTCCCCGGTCTGCTGCGTTACACCAGCCTGGATGACATTTTGCGCTGGATTCCCCTCGATTTGCCAGCCGATGTCGTTCAGCAATACCTGTACCAGAAGGCGCTCTACCCGGGCAGCGTCCCGGCGCTGCCCGAGGACCTGGCCATCGAACAGGGCGTGGCCCGCCAGGCGCTGCACCTGGCGGTGCAGGCAGCCGCCAGAGATTTCCCGGCCGGCGTGAAACGGCTGGGCGCAGGCCTCTTGCCTCCTCTCGACCTGATCCTGGGCGGCGGCGGCATTCTGACCCAGGCCCCGACGCGCGGCCAGAGCCTGTTGATGCTGCTGGACGCCATCCAGCCGACCGGCTGCGTCACCGTCTTTCTCGATCAGAACGGCCTGTTGCCCGCCTTGGGCGCGGCGGCCAGCCGCAACCCGCTCCTGCCGGTGCAAGTCATCGAATCGGGCGCTTTCCTGCGCCTGGCGACGGTCGTCGCCCCGGTCGTCTCGGCCCGCCTGGGCACGCCCGTCCTGGATGTCCGGCTGGTGGATCAGAGCGGCAACGAAACGCGCCTGAACGTCAAGCAGGGCGCTCTGGAGATGCTCCCCCTTACGCCCGGACACTCAGGCCGTCTGTTCGTCCGTCCGCTTCATCATGCGGACATCGGCTTCGGCCCCGGCCGCGCCCCGGCGCAGGGCATACCGGTCAGCGGGGCGGTGCTGGGCGTGGTCATCGACGCGCGCGGCCGTCCGCTGCGTTTCCCGGCCGATCACGTCCGGCGGCGCGAAATCATCAAAAAGTGGCTGTGGACGCTGGGAGGCTAGAGATTATGCTGGCGCCTGTGACGCACATCCTGCCGCTGACTACCCTCCGCCGCGAACGGCTGCTGCCGGTGCCGGGCCGGGTGGTGGTGCGCCTGGACCAGAAAGTCAACCCGGTGGACGTCATCGCCGAGGCGGTGATGGGCACAGAACACGTCCTCTATGACGTTGCCCGCGCCTTTGGCGTCCGGCCCGAGGCAGCCGACAAGATGATGCGGGTCAGCAACAACGAGACCGTCCAGCGCGGTCAGGTGATCGCCCAGTCGGCCGGCCTGATTCCGCGCACCTTCCGCGCCGACCGCGACGGACGGGTGGTCGCGGCGGGCGGCGGCCAGGTGCTGCTGGAGGTCGGCGGCGGGACGGTCGAACTGTACGCCGGACTGCCCGGCGTGGTCACCCGCATCATCCCTGAGCGGGGGGCCGAAATCACCTTCATCGGCGCGTTGCTGCAAGGGGTGTGGGGAAACGGACGGGTGGACACCGGCCTGATGCTCCCCCTCCTGAGTCAACCCGATGAGGTCCTCAAACCCGGCCGGCTGGACGTCAGCCTGCGCGGCTCGGTGCTGCTGGCCGGTCATTGCGGCGAGGCGGCCGTCTTGCAGGCGGCGGCGGAACTGCCGGTGCGCGGCCTGATTCTGGCGAGCATGTCTCCGGCGCTGATTCCGCTGGCCCTGCAAATGCGTTATCCCATCGTGGTCATGGACGGCTTTGGCCGCCAGGCGATGAACGCCGTGGCCTTCAAATTGCTCGCCACAAACGTCAAACGCGAAACGACCCTGTGCGCCGAACCTTATGATCGCCACACCGGGACGCGGCCCGAAATCCTGATTCCGCTGCCAGCGGGTCAATCGCCCGCTCCGCCGCGCGACATCGAGGCGTTTGCCCCCAATCAGCGCGTGCGCCTCTGCCGCGCCCCGCACCTGGGAGAGGCGGCCACCCTGCTGACCTTGTTGCCCGGCCTGACGACCATGCCCAGCGGAATCCGCGTCCCGGCCGCCGAAGTCAAACTGGAAAGCGGCGAGCAGATTGTCGTGCCGCTGGCCAATCTGGAAATCCTGGGGTGATATAATTGAGACAAGCGAGGAGGACGACATGTTGGACGAAGACTCAACCATGGACGTGGAAGGCGAACCCACCCCTCCCGAAGGGGAATCGAACAATCGCACTTTCTTGATCGTAGGGGGCATCCTGGCCGCGATTGTGCTGCTGACCCTCATCTGCATGGCCGTCTATGTGGTGGTGACCCTGCCAAACCGGCAGGCGCAGCGCGCCGCCGAACAGACGGCGATTGCCACCCAGAACCTGGGCCTGTCGATGCAGATGACGGCCACCGCCGACGCGGCGCTCTGGACCCCGACGCTGCCATCCCCCACCCCGCCGCCGGCTACCCCCAGCTCGACGCCGGTCGTGGCGATGCCTTCCGAATCGCCCACCCCTGACATGCTGCCGTTGACTCAAACGATGGCGTATCTGCGCACCCAGGTGGAAATCAGCCGGCTGACCCCCACCGGGACGCTCGGCCTGCCGCGCAGCGGCTTTGCCGACGAGGTCGGCCTGCCGGGATTGTTCATCGCCGCAGCGGCGCTGGTGGTGGTCATTCTCCTCGCCCGCCGTTTGCGCAGCGTGCCGGTCAGAAAATAACCCCCCGCAGGATTTCCCCACAGACAATAAAAACGCGCAGAGACCACCCAGGGAGGTGGTTTCTGCGTTTTTCTTAACCGTATGCGGCGGCCGGCCTTCTGCCCTGTATTTCGTTGTAAGTGCGGGCGCTCAAAAAGCGTCCGGAGGTATTCCTTCCGCTCTGAAAGGATTCGCCCCGGCCTCATCCCTGCTGCTTCGGATGGGCTTTGCCCCGACCCCATTTCTTCCGTTTCGGAGGCGCTTCGCCCTGGCCTCATTTCTTCTGCTTCGGAGGGGCTTCGCCCCGGCTCCATTTCTTCCGTTTCGGAGGGGCTTCGCCCCGACTTTCCTCTCCGCCCGAAACGCGCCCTCAAGTCACGCTGGCGGCGACGCTCTCCCCGTAAGCGAGCAAAGCGCGTACCATTTCCTGACTGCGGCCCTCGGCGTAGACGCGCAAAACTGGTTCGGTGCCGGAGGGACGGATCAGCAGCCAGGAATCGTCTTTCAGCAGATACTTGACGCCATCCTGTCGCCCGATTTCGACCACTTTCTGGCCGCCGATTTCGGCGGGCGCGTGGTCGGTCAGGTAACGGGTCATCGTCTCTTTGGAGACCGGACGTTTCAGGCGCAAGTCGCTGCGCTCGTAGAAAGCCGGTCCCACGTCGGCCAGCAGTTCCTCCACCAGGACGGAGAGGGGTTTGCGCGCCGCGGCGATGATTTCGACCAGCAGCAAGCCCATGATCGGCCCATCGCCCTCGGGAATATGGCCCTTGAAGGAGATGCCGCCCGATTCCTCGCCGCCGATGAGCACGTCCTCGCTCAACATGTAATCGGCAATATGGTTGAACCCGACCGGCGTCTCGTACAGTTTCAGGCCGTAGCGCTTCGCCAGCCGGTCCACCATCCGGGTGGTCGAAACCGTGCGCACCACCGCTCCGCTCCAGCCGCGCTGTTCGACCAGGTAGCGTAGCGCCAGAGCCATGATTTTGTGCGGATCCACGAAATGGCCGCGCTCGTCCATCGCGCCGATGCGGTCGGCGTCGCCGTCGGTGGCCAGGCCGAAGTTGCCCATGCCGGTGCTGATGGCGCCGGCCAGCGCGCCCAGGTACTTGGCAATCGGCTCGGGGTGGACGTTGCCGAAACCGGGATTCATCTCGCCGCGAATCTCGGTCACCTCGCAGCCGGTTCCTTGCAGGAAGGCTTTGATCACGCCCCGGCCCGAACCGTACATCGAATCGACCACGAAGCGCTGAGGGTTATCGGCGATGATGTCCGTGTTGATGAGCGTGCGCAGGTGATCGAAGTAGGCCGGCAAGGGGTTGAATTTCTGAATCAGGCCTTGTTCGCGGGCCACGTCGAAGTCCATCAGGTTGGGGCCGCGGGCGCGTTCTTCATTGTCATTGAGGTAGATTTCCACCCGTTTGCATTGTTCGGGCAGCGCCGACCCGCCGTAGGCGGCTTTCAATTTGACTCCGTTGTAACGCGGGGCGTTGTGCGAGGCGGTGATGACCACGCCGGCAATGGCGCGGTGATACTTGACGGCATACGAAATCGCCGGGGTGGGCGCGTCGGCCTGGGTCAGCAGAACGGTGAACCCGTTGGCCGCCAGGACGCGCGCCACCTCGCCAGCGTAGCGGTCGGAAAGGAAACGGGTGTCGAAGCCGACGACCACTTTGCGCGGGTCGGGGGTGAGGCCGCCATTGCCTACCTGGCCCCAGTCGGCGGAGGCCAGGGCGTCGGCGATGGCTTGGGTGAGCATGCGCAGGTTGCTGAAGGTGAAGGTGTCTGAGATGACGGCGCGCCAGCCGTCCGTCCCGAAATGGATGGTCATGAGAGGATCTCCAAGATATGGAATGAAATGCTTATGGATTGGGCGCCGGGGTGGCCGTGACCAGCACGGCTTGCAGGATCCAGCCTTCGATGCCGTTGGCGGTGCGGATTCGCACCCAGACGGTGTTGTTGACCTGGCGCGTCTCCGGTAGGACTTCCACCAGGGTGTCGTTGAGCAGCGAGTTGACCACGCTGCCGCTGCCCGGCTCGGAGCGAATCACCGCCCCGTCGCCGATGGGGGAATTGATGCGGGCGTAGACCGGCGTCGGCTGCGGCGTGGGGGTGGGCGAAGGAGTCGGGGTCGGCTCGACGCGCGGCAGGGTGGGAGTGGCCGTCGGCGGCGGCGTGGGGGTCTCGGTCGGCGGCGCGGGGGTGGCGGAGGGCAGCGCCGCGGTCGGGGTGACGGTCGGCGGCGGGCCGGGCAGACCGGGGATGAAGTACGAACCGAGGCCGGTCAGCACGACCAGGCCCGTCAGGGCGAGCAACGCCACCAGGCCGGTGAGAGGGACGCCGACGGCTCTGACCGGCCGGAAACGCAGAACGGCCAGGGTGATCATCCCGGCCAGGGTGGCCAGCGAAAGATGGACCAGGAAGACCAGCACGCCGTCGGGCCAGGCGCGCCCGCTGCCCAGGCCCAGCCCAAAACCGGCCGCGCCCAGCGGCAGGTACAGTTCGTAGGTCAGCATGACGCTCGGCAGGATGGGTTTGTCCTCCGAGCGGATGAAAGAGATGACCAGCAGCACCGCGCCGATGGTCAGCACCATCAGGTTCGGCCACCAGAGATGCGAATGGATGCTGGCCTGTTGGAAGAAATCCCGCTCGACCAGCCGGGCGGCCAGCCCCGAAAGCAGGCCGCTGACGAAGACCAGCGCCCCGCCGACCAGCAGTCCGGCCAGGGTCAGCAGGAAGAAGCGCCACAGGCCGGTCGTGGAGGCCAGCGTCAGACCGACCCAGGGGGTCATCAGCGGCGCCAGGAGGATGCCCAGCAGGAGCAGGCTTTGCGCGTCCAGAATGAAACCCAGGCCGACGACAGCCCCGCAAAGCAGGGAAAAAATGAAGAATTCGACCGAAGGGAAAGCCCGGCGGGCCAGGCGGTTGATCAGCGCCGAGCGTTCGTCCTCATCGGGCAGGACGAGGTAGCGGCGGGCGCGCCGGCGGCGCGGCGCCGGCGGCAGGCGGATGGGTTCGTCGGCAGGAGGCGGATTTTCGAGAAGACTCATGTCCGTAAACTCGCTACGATGCGCACCGGTTTGTCGAACAGGTCGAGGGCGGTCAGGATGTCGGGAACGACCAGGTCGGCGGCCAGCAGGCTGGAGGTCGCCGCGCCTTCGGGCGAGAGGACGCAGACGCCCAGGGCGGCCGTTTCCAGCATGGCGGCGTCGTTGGCGCCCTGGCCGATGGCAGCGACGCGCTCGGCTCCCAGGCGGCGCAGGTACTCGGCCTTTTGGGCGGCCTCGTCGCCGGGGCGGACGCGCACAGCCTGGAGGTTCAATTGGCGGTCGATCTCCGCCTGTCGGCCGTGGGTGTCGGCGGTCAGCAGGTGAATCTGCAAGCGGTCGCGCAGCGAGGCCAGCCGCCGCGCCACGCCCTCGATCAGCGCTCCATCCACGGCCAGGGTGCCGTTGACATCCAGGACGAGGTGTTCCAGTTGCAGCGTGCCGCGGCCGGGGATGGTCAATTCGATCACGGGCCTATTATACAACAGGCGGCCAAAGACGGGGAAAAAGGCGGCCAAAACCATTGACAAAATGTCTGGACGGCGTATAATCACGCCCAATATAGAAAAACGGTGAAGAGGACGAGTACGCTTCGTACGACGGCCCAGAGAGCAGGCGGCAAGCGGTGGAAGTCCTGCCCGCACGGCGAAGCCGAATGGACCTCGGAGTTGCAGGATGAAAGTCAAGGCGTCGAACCGACGCGGACGAGTAATCTGAGCCGGCAGCCGCAGCCGTTATCCCGCGGAGTCACTAGGAGACCGGTCAGACGATCTGACGGTTGACTGCTGACTACATGAGTGAGGCTGGCTTTTTCCCTGTGCATCACCACAGGGATTTTTGTTAGCCTAAATCGGGTGGCACCACGGACCAGACGCGTTCGTCCCGTAGCGGGACGAACGCGTTTTTGATTACGAGAGACGAAAGGAGTAAGCGATGTCCATCTTCTACGACCCACCGAGTCCGCCTGAGCGGGAGGAAGAGACGCCTCTCCAGGAACAGTTCGCCGGTCTGGCGGAGAGCAGCGAGGAGAGGCCGGCGGCGGCGATTCTCTCCGAGCGCGCCGCCGAGGCGGAAGCCGCCATCCCTGCTCCCATCTTCATCCCGTAGGAAGGAGTGCAGCCATGTCCATCGTTTTCCATCCGCCTTGAAGGAACGCGCCTCCTGATTCCCTGTCCACGATATTGACCATTCCCCCTCTACCAACCGAAAGGAGATTCTTATGTCCGACCAAACCCGCTTCATCCTGAACGAAACCGATCTGCCGAAGGCCTGGTACAACATCCTGGCCGACAGCCCTGTTCCGCCCGCGCCGGTCCTGCATCCGCAGACCCTTGAGCCGGTCACCCCCGACTTCCTGTCGGTGTTGTTCCCGATGGAGTTGATTTTGCAGGAGATTTCGACCGAGCGTTTCATCGAGATCCCGGAGCCGGTGCGCGAAATCTACAAACTGTACCGCCCGACGCCGCTGGTGCGCGCCCGCCGCCTGGAGCAGATGCTGGATACCCCGGCGCACATTTACTTCAAGAACGAGTCGGTCTCGCCGGTGGGCAGCCACAAGCCGAACACGGCCATCGCCCAGGCCTACTACAACAAGGCCGCCGGGACGAAAGCGATGACCACCGAAACCGGCGCCGGTCAGTGGGGCGCGGCGCTTTCGATGGCCTGCAACTTCTTCGGCATCGACCTGGAAGTGTATATGGTCAAGGTTTCTTACGAGCAGAAACCGTACCGACGGATTTTCATGCAGACGTATGGAGCGCAGGTCTTTCCCAGCCCTTCGGAACGGACACAGTACGGCCGCGCCCTGTTGGCCCGCGACCCCAATAACCGCGGCTCGCTCGGCATCGCCATCTCGGAGGCGGTCGAGGCGGCGGCGACCTCGGGCGGGACGAAGAAATACAGCCTGGGCTCGGTGCTGAATCACGTCCTGCTGCACCAGACGGTCATCGGCGAGGAAGCGCTCAAGCAGATGGACCTGGCCGGCGAATACCCGGACGTGGTCATTGGCTGCGTCGGCGGCGGGTCGAATTTCGCCGGCCTGGCGTATCCCTTCCTGCGCCAGAATCTCAAGGATGGCCAGCGGACGCGCCTGGTGGCGGTCGAGCCGACGGCCACTCCGTCGCTGACGAAGGGCGTGTACACATTCGATTACGGCGACACCGCTCGCATGGCCCCGATCGTCAAGATGTACACCCTCGGCCATACCTTTATGCCGGCCGGAATCCACGCCGGGGGTCTGCGCTATCACGGCATGGCGCCCAGCCTGTCGGCGTTGTACGACGCCGGACTCATCGAGGCGGCAGCCGTCCCGCAGGTGGCGACGTTCGAGGCGGCGGTTCTGTTCACCCGCGCCGAGGGCATCCTTCCGGCCCCCGAATCGGCCCACGCCGTGCGGGTGGCCATCGACGAGGCACTGGAAGCCAAAAAGCGCGGCGAGAAGCGCGTCATCCTGTTCAATCTCTCCGGCCACGGCCATTTCGACATGGCCGCCTATCAATCGTATCTGGCGGGCGAGTTGCAGGACTACGCCTACCCTGCCGAGGCGGTGGCCGAAGCCATGAAAGAGTTGCCGCAGGTGGAAATGGCGGCCGTCTAGCGGTTTGTCTCTCCTTTCTCCTCGAAGAGGGAACTCCGGGGCCGCGGGGCCTCGGAGTTCCGCCATTGAGAGAGCCCCGGTCTCTTCGAGAGGCCGGGGCTCTAAGGAGACTATTTCTGCTCCGCCTCGCCGAAGACGACGACCACGATGTGTTGATTCAAGAAGCGCGGCTGCGCCTCGCCGCCGGGGACGATTTGCCCCAGGGTGTAGCCGCCGATGATTGGCACATCAATGCCCAGCGCTTCCTGGACGGCGGCGACGTCGGCGCCCGGCTGGGCCTCGTAGAGCATCTGCCAGGCAACGTCCGAGAGGACGAGCGCCAGCGCCGGGCGAGCGCCTTCGAGGGCATCTAACGCCTGCCGGACGGCGTTTTGGGCGGCCTGACGGCAGGCGCTCAAACTGCCAATCATCAGGTAGGCGTCTGCGCCGTCGTTGATGCTGGCGTTCATGCGGAAGGAACCGTCGGCCTCGACCCGCAGGGGCGCGCGCAGCAGCAGGGATTTGTCGGCCTGTTCCACGCCGAGGGGGTAGAGGCGGGCCAACAGGTTGAGCGGCGGGAAGGCCCATTCGCGCGCCGGATAATCGAACAGGTGGGCATAGGCCTCGGAAGCCGGACGTCCGTCCAGGGTGCGCACCCAAAAGCCGCGCGAGCGCGTGACCCGGAAATGGGTGCCGACCGGCTGCCAGCCGTGTCCCCACCCGACGCCGACCTTGAGGCGGCCCTCGACGCGCGCCACGGCCAGACCGCCGGCGCCGTATTGCGCCCCGCCGATCTGATAGGCGTTGCCGGCGTACAGGTCTCCGCTGGAGAGCGCCCCGGCGACAAAGGCGGCAGGCGGCAGGCTGTTGCACAGTTGCTCGGCGTCGGCGTTGAAACCGTCGGCGAAGAGCAGGGTCGGTTGTTTGGGGTTGCGGGCCAGGAGGTCGGCCAGCGTCTGGGCGACCTCGCGGCTGCCCTGCGTGTATCCCGCCAGCCACTGGACGTCGACGCGGGCGTCGGAGGCGGCCAGCAAACCAACGACAACGGACTGAGGATGCAGGCCCTCGGAGGTCATACCGACCGGCGTGCTGAAACCGAGCAAGGGGATGTTGCCGGTCAGGCTGGCCACGCCGTTGACCACCTGCTGGGGATCGTACTGGTAGGAAGCAATGACGATGCCCAGCACCGGCGTGACGCTGTTCAAGAGGTTGAGGGCTTGATGAGTGGCCTGCAAACCGGCTTCGCGCCCATCCAGGGCGCGGGCCTGTCCAACGGCTGCGCTAAGTGTCATGCGTTCGTCCTCGCTTGCGATGCCTCTGACAGAAAGCGCCGGGAAGCGCGGGTCTCGCCTTCTGTCAGGGAAATGCTCACGCCTCGGAGACCGGCACGGTGAAGTGGAAGGTGGTCCCCTGGCGGAATTCGCTCTCGAACCAGACCTTGCCGCCCATCATCTCGATCAGGCTCTTGGTGATGTTCAGGCCCAGGCCGGTGCCGGGGGCTTCGCGCGCCTTCTGGTCATCGGAGCGGAAGAATTTCTGGAAGATTTTCTTCTGGTCTTCGAGGCTGATGCCGATGCCGTTGTCCTGAACCCAAATGTGGACGACGCGGGCGGCGCCCTCCGGGTCCCACTGATTGATGGCGCTCTCGGCGCCGATGTTGATGAAGCCGCCTTCCTGGGTGTATTTGTGGGCGTTGCTGACGAAGTTGGTCAGGATTTGCGCCAGGCGGGTGCGGTCCGCCCAGACTTTGGGCAAGTCTTTCGGCAACTTGACGTTGATGACCTGTTTCTTTTCTTCCACCTGACGGCTGACCGAACGGACGACTTCGTCCACCACCTCGGCCACCTCCACGGCTTTGAAATCGAGGCGCAGGCGGCCGGCTTCGATCTTGGAATTGTCGTTCAGGTCCGAGACCAGGGTGGACATACGCTCGACATTCGAGCGGATGGTGTTCAGGAAGTTGGCCTGCATTTCGGTAATCGGGCCGACTGCGCCGGCGGCGAGCAGTTCGGTGTAACCTTTGATGGACGTCATCGGGTTCTTCAACTCGTGGGCGACGAAGGAGACGAATTCGCTCTTGGCGACGTTGGCAGCCTGGACTTCGTTGTAGAGTTGGGCGTTGGCGATGGCAATGGCGGCGTGATCGCTCAGGCGCGAGAGGAAGGCCATCGCTTCCTCGCTCTGTTCGAACGGCGAGCGGCTTTCCATCAGGATAACGCCGATGACGTTGGCTTCGCGCCGGATGGGCACGGCCACCTGGCTGCGGGCGTCTCCCAGCAGGCCGGGCTGGTTTTCTTGCAGGCGGACGCGCTGCGGCTGGCCGCTGGCGACCGCGCCGCGCAGGGCGGGCTGTTCGAGCGGCATGAGGGTGTCTTTGTAGGTTTCGGCCAGGGCGTCGTAGCCCTGCTGAGCCATCAGACGCAGGCCTTTGTCCTCGACGATGCCGATCAGGCCGGCGTCCGCCTGGAACTGGCGCATGGCCCATTCGAGGGTGATGCGCATGGCGCGGGCGACGTCCAGGCTGGCGTTCAGTTCGCGGTCGATGCGCTGCATGACCGAGAGTTCTTCGACGCGGGCGTTCAATTCCTGGTCGGTCAGGGTGTAGAGGCGGGCGTTTTCGAGGGCCACCGCCGCCTGGCCAGCGAAGGCGGCCAGCAGATTCTGGTCGTCTTCCACGAAGGGCAGATTGTCTTTGCGGTTGATGACTTCCAGGACGCCCACGACCCGGTCCTTGACGATCATCGGCACGGCCAGGATGGATTTGGTGATGAAACCGGTCTTCTGGTCAGTCGAGGCCGACCAGGACGTTGTGTCGAGGACGTTGTTCGAGATGATGGGGCGGCGCTTCTGCACCGCCTCGCCGACGATGCCGGTGCCGGGCGGCAGGCGCGTCCCGACCAGGTCGGCGGCGACCGGCCCCATGACCACGCGGAAGACGAGTTCGTCGGTCTGCTCGTCCACCAGGAAGAGGGTCCCGGCTTCGCAGTTGAGGATGCTGATGGCGCTTTCGAGGATCTTGCGCAGCAGGGGTTCGCTTTCGAGCGTTCCGGTCAACTGACGGGTGATTTCGGTCAGGTAGGTCAATTGACGGGCGCGCCGCTCGCTTTCCTGCAGCAGACGGGCCTTGACGATGGCGCCGGCGGCCTGTTCGGCGATGGCCTGGAGCAGGTCCTGCTGGGCAGGGGTGTAGACCACGCTCGGGTCGCGGCTGGCGATGCTCAGCGCGCCGATCGTCTCGGCCCCAGCGTTCATCGGGACGCCCATCCAGGCGAAGATGCCGCTGCTGGCGGGGGTGACGCCGCGCGCCTGACATTCGCGGGCGTAATCGTTGGTCATCAGTCCGCGCCGCAGGCGGATGACCTCCGGGCTGAGGCCCTGGGAGGGCGGCAGAGGAATGTTCTCGCGGCTGGGCAGGCGGTCATCCTGCTCGAGGCAGAAAGCGTAGTAGTAGTAATCGTTCTCTTTGTTGTAGAGGGTGATGTGGAAGTTGTCAACCGGCAGGACCTGGTCGGTCTGGGCGTAGATGAGTTCGAGGATGTCGTCGAAGGCGACGGTGATGTTGACGCCGCTGGCCACCCGCGACAGGATGTTCATTTCGCGCACGCGCCGTTCCAGGTTGTAGATGACCTGGGCGCGCTCGATGGCGATGGAAGCCTGAGCGCTGAGCAGGTCGAGGAATTTGACGTCCTGGCTGCGATAGAGTTCGCCGGAGCGGCGCGGACCGAGAGCCAGCCAGCCGGTCAGATGTTCGCCGCCGGGCAGGGGGACGAAGAGTTGCGCGCCCAGCAAGGCCAGGCGGGTGCGGTCAGGCTGCAGAGCAGGCGGCAGGGTTTCCTGGTCGATGAAAATGGGCAAGCGGTCGCGGGTCAGGGTCTGCACCAGGGCGCTGTCCATGCCGAAGCGGATGTCGCTGGTCGGGTGGCCGTTTTCGTCGGGAGCGGCGAGGTATTGCTCGTTGAGCGAGTCGTAAATGTAAATGTGCAGCCGGTCGGGAAGCAGGCTGTTGTTGATGTGCTGGCGCAGGATGCGCAGGATGGCGTTCAGGTCGATGATGTTGGTCAGTTCGCGGGTCACGCTTTCGACCCGTTGCTGGTAGACGCGCTCGCCGCGGAAGAAGACCGAGTCGATGACTTGCTGCAGACGGTTGCGGAAAGGATTGAGCGCCAGGGCCAGCACAAAGACAATCAGGCCAACCAATACCGGATGGTCGGCCTGCAAGGCCTGGCCGAAAATGAGGCTCAAGCCGCTGACCAGCAGGGCGTAGCCGCCGACCGCCAGGACGGTTAGGAGGGCGTACAGAGCGGCCTGCCGCGTCAGGTAGTCGCTTTGGAGGAAGCGGAAACGCAGAATCGTGAAGCCGGTGACGAAGGGAAAGATGGCCAGCGGGGCCAGAATCCAGGACGAGTAGGGGATGGGGCCGGCGGCGATGAAGAGCAGCCAGACGCCGATGGCGCCAAAGGACGGGATCACTCCCCAAAGGAGAATGGTGCGCGCCTGGGTGCGCACGATGGGCGAGCGCGAAGTGAGACTGCGGTAGATGAGCATGCCCAGGAAGAAAGCGATGCCCAGGCCGACAAAGCGATAGGTAAGCCGCCAGGCGTCGATGTAAGCGGTGGGATGCTCGTAGTCGAAGACGGTGAGCGCCGCGTAGACGAACAATCCCAGGGCGATGAAGTAGCCAATCCAGCGCAGGTACGGATACTTGTCCGACCAGCGCACGGGCTGAGGGAAGACCAGCGCCAGGTCAATGAGAGCGCCGCCCGTCAGCGGCAGCGCCAGCGACCAAAGATAGGTGAGGGAGTGGGTGGTGAACAGGTCGAACAGCCCGCCGGTGACCAGGGCGACGGAGGTGGCAAAGATGGCGAAGGCCCGGCCGGCCGATTCGTTGCGCCGCAGGCCAAAGATCCACAGGCTCATGATGAGATAAACCAGCCCGACGCCGAAGGGAATATACAACTGTCCCAGCCGGTCGGCGGGCGGGAAAATGCCGAGGGTCACCTCGACCGTTTCGTGTCCGGTGGGGGTGCGCAGGCCGATGGGGATGGTCTCGCCGGGGACGAAGCGGGAGAGGACCTGCCGCATTTCCGCCGAGGTGGAGACCGGCGTCCCGCCGATGCTTTCGATGAAATGGTTGCCCGATTGTCCGTACTCGAAGAGCGGCCAGGCCGAGGGGTCGGCGGGCAGGGTGTTGTTGATCATCAGGGTTTGTTCGACGAAACCGCCGATGAAAGGCAGCCTGAGCCAGTAGGAAGCCAGGAAGGGGATGACGAGGAAGGCCATCAGCGCGATGCCCTGGTAGAGCAGGACGATGAGGGGCAGGGCGCGGTCGAGAAGAAGACGGAAGCGCTCAGATCGAGACATGACGAGAGAACCGTTGGGAGATACGTTCGCGTTCGGGAGGCGAATGACAGACATCTCTTGCCGCCAGCGAGAAATTCACAATCATTTTACCCGACTTTCAGGCGTTGAAAACAACTTTATCATAACATTTTTGGCGGCCAACCTGTTCTTTCGGGGGCTAAGCCCCCGAAAAAAACAAGAGGCCAAGCCCCGAAGAAGCAAGTGGCTAGATTTGCGCCGTCTCTTGACTTGACTCGGGCAGGAAAAAGGCCGATAATCCAACGGACTGGAATCCGTCCAAACGCTCTTCACAAAGGAGGTTGCCAGTGACCACGAAAAAGGGAGAAGACAGGCGAAATCAATCCGAGGGCGAACGGCCGGGCGCGGCTCTGGCCAAGAAGATCGATCACACCCTGCTCAAGCCCGACGCCACGCCGGAGCAGATTGCCCAGTTGTGCTCCGAGGCCCGCCAGTACGGGTTTGCCTCGGTGTGCGTCAACCCGGTCTGGGTCGGGTTGTGCGCCCGCTTGCTCGCAGGCTCAGAGGTCAAGGTCTGCACGGTGGTTGGCTTTCCGCTCGGGGCCAACGCGCCGGAGGTCAAGGTCTTCGAGACGGAGAAAGCCATCGAACACGGCGCCAGCGAAATCGACATGGTCCTCAACATCGGGGCGCTGAAAGGGCGAGACCTCGATCTGGTCGCCCGCGACATTCGCGGGGTGACAGCGGCCGCGCACGCCCGCGGCGCGATCGTCAAGGTCATCATCGAGGCGGCTCTCCTGACCGATGAGGAGAAGACCACCGCCTGCCTGCTGGCGAAGGAAGCGGGCGCAGACTTCGTCAAGACCTCGACCGGTTTTGCCAGCGGCGGAGCGACCGTCCACGACGTGGAGTTGATGCGCCGGACCGTCGGGCCGGAGATGGGCGTCAAGGCGGCCGGCGGCGTGCGCACCTACGAGGACGCCGAGAAGATGCTGCGCGCCGGAGCGACGCGCATCGGCACCAGCGCAGGCGTCCAGATTGTCCAGGGGGCCGGCGCGTCGGCGGCGACGGGGTATTGAGCCGCGCCGGGGCTGGCGGCACAAACGGCTGGAAATGGCAAGCCGGTTCCTGGGGCAGGAACCGGCTCATCTTTGTCGGCGGCGGGGCTAGATATCGAGGTTCCGCACGCTCTTGGCATGCGTCTGGATGAACCTGCGCCGCGGGTCCACGGCGTCGCCCATCAGCATGTCGAAGGTGCGGTCGGCCTCGGCGGCGTCCTCGATGGTGACCAGCAGCAGGGTTCGGTTGACCGGATTCATGGTCGTCTCCCACAACTGCTGGGGGTTCATCTCGCCGAGACCCTTGTAGCGCGAGATGGAGACCTTGTCGGGGCTGACGCCGAGCGATTTGAGCAGTTTGTCCTTGTCGGCCTCGGAGTAGGCGTAATGCACCTGGTTCTTGTAGGCGATGCGGTAGAGCGGCGGCTGGGCGATGTAGAGGTGACCCTCCTCGATGAGTTGCGGCATGTAGCGGAAGAAGAAGGTGAGGAGCAGGGTGCGGATGTGCGCGCCGTCCACGTCGGCGTCGGTCATGATGATGACGCGCCCATAGCGCAGGCCCTGCAGGTCAAAGTTGTCGCCGATGCCGGTGCCGAGGGCCGAGATGAGCGCCTTGATTTCGTTGCTGGAGAGAATCTTATCCAGGCGGGCGCGCTCGGTGTTCATGATCTTGCCGCGCAGCGGCAGGATGGCCTGGAAATGCCGGTCGCGGCCCTGCTTGGCCGAACCGCCGGCCGAGTCGCCCTCGACGATGAAGAGTTCGGTCTTCGACGAGTCGCGCTCCGAGCAGTCGGCCAGTTTGCCGGGCAGGGTCAGGCTCTCCAGCGCCGACTTGCGGATGACCAGGTCGCGCGCCTTGCGGGCGGCGTCGCGGGCGCGGGCCGAGGTGAGACATTTCTCGACGATGGCCTTGGCCTCGCGCGGATTCTCCTCCAGGAAGGTGGCAAACGCCTCGCCGAGCGTCTGGGCGACGTAGGTTTGCACCTCGGGGTTCATCAACTTGACCTTGGTCTGGCTCTCGAACTGGGGGTCGGGGTGCTTGACCGAGACGATGGCGGTCAGGCCCTCGCGGGTGTCGTCGCCGGAGAAGTTGGGGTCGGCGTCCTTGAGCAGACCGGCCTTGCGGGCGTAATCGTTGATGACGCGCGTCAGGGCCGAGCGCATGCCGGTCAGGTGGGTACCGCCGTCCACGGTGTTGATGGTGTTGGCGAAGGAATAGACCGACTCGGTATAGGCGTCGGTGTACTGGACGGCGCATTCGATGCCGACGCCCTCGATTTCCTTATCCACGAAGACGACCGGGTGGAGGGTGGCGCGGTTGCGGTTCAGGTAACGGACAAAGGAAGTGATGCCGCCCTCGAAGTAGAAGGTCATCTGACGGTTGGCGCGCTCGTCCACGAAGTGAATCGTCACCCCGCGCGTGACGAAGGCCATCTCGCGGAAACGTTGCACGAGAGTGTCGAACTTGTAGTCCAGGTCGGACATAAAGATGAGCGGGTCGAACTTGAAGGTGGTGGTCGTGCCGGTGTCGTCGGGGCGGGTCTTGCCGATGACTTTGACCGGTTCCTGGGGATAGCCGCGCTCGTAGCGCTGGAAATAGACCTGTCCGCCGCGCCGGACGCGCACCTCGCACCATTCGGACAGGGCGTTGACCGCGCTGACTCCCACCCCGTGCAGGCCGCCCGAGACCTTGTAACTGCCGCCGCCGAACTTGCCGCCGGCGTGCAGTTTGGTCATCACCACCTCGAGGGCCGATTTCTTCTCGGTCGGGTGCATGTCGACCGGGATGCCGCGGCCGTTGTCCTTCACGGTCACCGACGAATCGGGATGGATGGTGATCTCGATGCGCGTGCAGGCCCCGGCCAGGGCCTCGTCGATCGAGTTGTCCACCACTTCATAGACCAGGTGATGCAGGGCTTTGATGTCCGTCCCGCCCACGTACATGCCGGGGCGGCGGCGGACGGCCTCCAGCCCTTCCAACACCTGGATGTCTTTTGCTTCGTAACTTCCGTTGACAGCCATAAAAACCTCGTTGCGTTCCCAAAGGCCTGCCGATGTCTGCAGGAGGCCAGAATGGGCTATATTTTTGCAGAATGCGTTTGGGCTTTCAGATGATTGAAGACTACTTCGAGCCAGGTATTGACGTCGCGGTAATAGATGAAACTGGCAGCCAGCAGGGCAGTCGAGATGAACGCATGCCCGCCAATGCCGACCAGCAGCCACCACGAGTCGGGGGGCGGGGTGAGCCACAGGAAGCGCAGTCCCTGGCCGATGAGCAGCATCAGGATGACGAACAGTCCGCTGGCCGGCAGGGTGAAGCGCACCATGCGCAGGCTGGATAGGATCGCCAAAACAGCATTCTGACGATAAGCGTAGATGCCATGCGGCGAGAAGAAGATCGGCAGGGCCAGCCAGGTGCAGACGACGGCCAGGAGGATCAGGACGATCTGAGCCAGACCAGGATTGAACATGCCGAGCATGCTCACCATCGCCATCAGAGGGAGGCCAATGGTCACCAGCAATCCCCACCAGATGAAGGAGAGCAAAATCACTTGCCCGATGGAGCGCAGAGCCAGTTTGAAATTCCTGTCCGTCTGCCGCTTGAGGGCCGCGCCCGAAACGACATAAAAGTAGAGGCCGCCGAGCAGGAGTCCGACCAGAATCAGGAGCAGGCTCCAGCCCAGGGCGGGCAGGAACGGCCCGGCGTCCAGCGAGGGAGGCGTCCCCAGGGGGGAGACGGTCGGCATCTGCAGGCTGAGCAGGCTGGAGGTCCCGACCGGATAGGTGCGCAGGAGCATGAACAGGTTGAAACGGTCGAAGAAATCGCTCCACATTTGCTGGACGACGGTCAGTTCGGGCAGGTCGGGAACGGCCGGGACCGGCATGAGCGGGATGGCTTCAATGAAGGGACGGAAGAGTTCCTTCAGACGCAGGCGCGGGCCGAACCACAGGAAAAGGTCCAGCAAGACGGGCAGCGCGATGACCGTGATGCGGTCGGCGACCGCTTCGAATCCGGCCGCCAGCGAGGCGATCAATCCGGGAGGAGGAGGCAGTTGACCCTGTTCGGTTTGCATCGGGCTTTATTCTACCACACGCGCTTGCCGCCGCCGTCGCTCGGTCAACGGCGGGGCTTGGCAGACCGGCAGGAGACAGGTACAATGCAGGCGATGTCTGCGCCTCGCTATTCTCCCGATCCTGGCCGTCTGAGTGTCCTGACGGCGACCGTCCTGCTGACCTACGCGCTGACGCACGTCATCCATACGCCGCTGTACCCGGTCAGTTTTTCGCTGGCGGGATGGAGTCTGGATTTCGAGATCAATCTGAACGTCGCCTTTGCGATGCTGGCCGCCGGTTTGAGCGCGGCTGGCGTGGACTGGCTGCTGCGCGCCCATCCCTCCCTCCAGCCCGGCGAGACGGTCGAACACTGGCTGGCGCCGATGCTGACCGCCCTGGTGGTGGGGATCGCCCTGGCGACGCTGCCGGCCGGGGGCGTCTGGTGGGCGGCGTTCGGGATGGGCGGTTTGTTGCTGACAGCGGTTTTCGTGGCCGAATATGTGGTGGTGGACCCGGCCGATACGCGCTATCCGCTGGCCTCGGCCGCGTTGACGGTCCTGGCGTTTGCGTTGTATCTCATCCTGGCGGTGGCGTTGCGGGCCAGCGGGGCGCGCCTATTCTTCCTGGTCCTGGCTTTGTTCCTGGCCGGCGGACTGGTCGCGTTGCGGACGCTGCACCTGCGCCTGAACGAACGCTGGGAGTTTGCCTGGACTCTGGTGATCGCCCTGGTGAGTATGCAACTGGCCGCCGGCCTGTATTTCTGGCCGCTGACGCCCATCCGCTTCGGCTTGATTTTGCTCGGCCCGGTCTATGGGCTGACCGGCCTGGCCGCGGCGCTGGCGGAGGGGGAAACGTTGCGGCGGGCGGTCATCGAACCGGCGGTGATGTTGAGCGTATTCTGGGGGCTGGCGTTCTGGCTTGGATAAGCAGGACAAGATTAGACTTTTTTAATCTTCAGCAACGGCAGAGGCCGATTCGTGTTACCATTTGTGCCACTTCTCGCGCGCCCCGAAGGAGTTTTTTCATGTCGATTTTGATCGATCTTGGGCTGATGCTGGCAGCCTATCTCTTCGGTTCGATTCCCTTTGGACTCATCATCGTTAAACTGATCAGCGGCAAGGATGTCCGTCAGGTAGAAAGCGGGCGGACGGGGGGGACGAATGCCATGCGCGCCGCCGGTTTCGGGGCCGGCCTGTTCACCGCGATTCTCGACATTTTCAAGGCGGCCTCGACCGTTTGGCTGGCGCGAGCGGCGACGGCGAATCCCTGGATTCACGCCCTCGCGCCGGTAGCCGCCATCGTGGGACACAATTACTCCATTTTCCTGGCCGAGCGCGGCCCAAACGGCCGCCTGCGTCTGCGCGGCGGGGCGGGAGGGGCGGCGGCCTTCGGCGGCGCAGTCGGGTTGTGGCCGCCCGCGGCCTTGATTATGTTCCCGATCGGCTTTCTGATCTGGTTCGGGGTGGGGTACGCCTCCATCACCACGCTGAGCATCGGCGTAATGGCGATTGTCATCTTCGGCGTTCGCGCCGCCCTGGGGCTTTCTCCCTGGGCAAACGTGCTCTACGGCGTGCTGGCGGAAATCCTGCTCCTGTGGGCGCTTCGGCCGAATCTCAAACGCCTCAAGGAAGGGACCGAACGCATGCACGGTTTGCGGGCGATGATTCGAAAGCGCCGGCAGGCGCGTCAGACGGCCGATGCAGCCGAGGCGCACAAATAATGAGACAAGACCTCACCCCCGCCGGGTGAGGTCTCGATTGACGGACCGCCAGCGCGCCTTCGCCAGAAGGCTCTCTTCGACCTCGCGCCGGCGTCAATGAGACGGTTGATCGCCGCCGCTGCTTTTCTCGCGCTGATAGAGGGCGCGCAGGTTGCGGCGGTGCAATTCCTCCGCCAGTCCGCTCAGGTAGACGCGGCTCTTCCCGCAGGCTTCGATGTTCATCTCGTTGAGATACTCCTCCGCCGCCCGCCGCCGGACAGCGGTCTTGACCACTTTGCGGATGTTATTCAGGTAGGCAATGCTTTCCTTGACCGCCGCGTCGATCTCGCCGCGCAGGATGATGTCGCCGTGGCCCTGGATGATGTTCTCCAATCCCATGCGCCCGATTTTCTTGATGGAGGCGCTCATCTCCTCCAGATCGCCGTCGACCACATAGGGCAGAGGCATAAAGGAATCGCCGGCGAACAACACCCGATCCTCCTCCACCAGGACGGCGATTCCATCCGGGCTGTGACCCGGCGCCGGAAAGAGAGTCAGGTTCTTCTTCCCGACTCGCAGGACGAGGCTGCCCTGGGAAAAGGTCAGATGCGGCAGGACAATCTTGACCTGCCGGAAGGCCTGGTTCTGTTTGCGGACGGCTTCCAGCGAGGGAACGCCGCGCTCGGCCAGCAAAGTGCGGCAAAGAGAATGGGCCACCACCGTCGCGCCGGGGAAGAAGCAATTTCCCCAGGTATGGTCGGCGTGGTAATGGGTGTTGATCACATAGCGAACCTGAACCCCCAGTTCATGTTCGATGAATTCGCGCATGGCCAGCGTTTCTTCAGGGAGGGCCAGCGTATCAATGACGACCGCCCATTGCGGTCCGGCGACGACGCCGGCAGCCACCTGGGCGTAGATTTCGGATTGAAACCAGTAGACGTTTTCAGAGACGCGTTCGCGATGCATAGAATTTCCTGTGAAGCGAGATAGCCTAAATCTAGCACAAAAGAGGGGCAAAAGTCAAGTTTTTTGCCATTCTTGGCCGCTGTGCGGAGGATTCTTGGGTTGGATGACTTGCTGGGCAAATTGCAAGTCGTGTCAACAAATCCAATGCGGAGGGAACGGCTTCTCCTGTCGCTTCTTTACCGTAAAGTTCGTGTCATTCGATGCGTTCCCGGCCTCGCGCTTGACCGCCGGATGGCCTCACGGTAGAATTATGCTCCGCGCGGGCGTCGCCAAGCGGTAAGGCATTAGCCTTCCAAGCTAACATTCGCGGGTTCGAATCCCGTCGCCCGCTCTGCGCGAAACGTTCGGCAGTCGCTGTCGCAGCAGACTGCCGAACGCTTTTTTTGAATTGCCAGGCCAGCAAGTCACCCCGACGCTCAAGCGCCTCTTTCAGGGAGGGGTTGCTTGCTCTCGCCGTACAGTCGCCGGTGCACCGCGCTGAGCGCCCGCACCTGTTCCGCGGCGTGGTACGACGAGCGCACCAGCGGGGCCGACTCGACCCAGCGGAATCCGATCTCGCGGCCGTAGTCGCGCAATTCTTTGAATTCCTCCAGCGTGTAGTAGCGCGCAATCGGCAGGTGCTTTTTGCTCGGCTGCAGGTACTGTCCGATCGTCAGGATGTCCACGCCCCAGGCGCGCAGGTCGCGCATCACCGCCTTGACCTCCTCGATCTCCTCCCCCAGCCCGACCATGATGCCCGACTTGGTCAACACCTCGGGATCGAGTTTCTTGGCCGAAGAGAGAATCGCCGCGCTCCACTCGTAGCGATCCTGCGGCTGGACCAACTTGAACAGCCGCGGCACAGTCTCGACGTTGTGATTGAGAATCTCCGGCCGGGCGTCCATGACGATTTTCAGCGCCTCCAGCGAGCCTTTGAAGTCCGGAATCAGCACCTCGACCGAGCAGCCCGGCAACAGTTCGCGGATGCGGCGGATGACCATGGCAAAGATCGGCGCGCCGCCGTCCCGCCGGTCGTCACGGTTGACCGAGGTGATGACGGCATGCTGCAGGTTCATCGCCTTGACCGCCTGGGCGACGCGTTCCGGCTCGAGCCAGTCGAGCGCCTCCGGGCGGCCGTGTTTGATGTCGCAGAAGCCGCAGGTGCGCGTGCAGATGTCGCCAAGCATCAAGAAAGTGGCCGTGCCGCTGCCCCAGCACTCGCCCATGTTCGGGCACATGGCCTCCTCGCAGACGGTGTGCAGCGCCTTGGCGCGCATCAATTTCACCAGGTTCTGATAGGTTTCGCCCGTCGGGGCGCGCACCCGAATCCACTCCGGACGCCGCAGGGGCGCGGTATTGATCGTTTCGGGATCGACCCGTTCGCGGGTGGGAATGACCGACATTCGTTTCCTCTCCTGGACCTTCCGGTCTCACAATTTCTTCACCTTTAAACGCAACCCTTCGACTTGAACGACCTGGACGCGGTCGCCCTTGCGAATCCTCCCCGACCCTTCGGCCGGCTCGGCGCTCCACAACTCGCCCGCCGCCTGGACCTGGCCGCGCGGGTTCAGGTCGCTGACCGCCACGCCGGTCACGCCGATCAGGCTCTCCTGCCCGGTGCGGACGCGCGTTTTCTGCGCCCGCAAGGCGAAGCCGACGATGACGGCAAACGTCGCCCCGACGACGATTCCCACCAGGATGACCAGCGGCACCGAAACGCGCTGGAACGACGGCGTAGCCGGCGAATTGAACAGCACCAGCGCCCCGACGATGAACGAACCGATGCCCGCCGCCGTCAGCCCGCCGTGAGTCGGGGCTTTGATGTCCAGGATGAACAGCACAAAGGCGATGACCAAAAAGATCAGGCCGAACCAGTTGACGTCCAGTACGCCCAGGCCGTAGGCCGCCAGCGCCAGGCAAACTACGCCAATGAAACCGGCCACCCAGCCGCCCGGGCTGGAAAGTTCGATGAGAATGGCCTGCACGCCAATCGACAGAAGCAAGAAGACGATGTTGGGATTGGTCAGAACGCGCAACAATTCTTCGATGAAAGACATCGTCAGAGATTGGAGGCGCATCTCGCCGGTCTCGAGGACGACCGGCTGGTCGCCGACGTAGACGGTAAACCCGTCCAACTGGGCGAGTAAATCGTTTACATCGGCGGCGATGAAGTCAATCAGGCCCGCCGTCAGGGCCTCCTCCGCCGAGACGGCCCGCGCCTCGAAGATCATCGCCTCGGCCAGGGACTGCGCTTCCGGCGGACGGCGGGTGGTCAGCGAGCGCACCAACGCCGCCGTGCTTTCCTTGACCTTGGCCTCCATCGTCTCGCCCAGGTCCTCGCCCTCGCCGCCGACCGGGCTGGCGGCCCCGATGGCGGTTTCGGGGGCCATGGCGGCGGCGTGCCCGGCCAGGGTGATGATGGCCCCGGCCGAGGCCGCCCAGGCGCCGCGCGGCGCGACATAGACGACCACCGGAATCGAACTGGCGCGTATCTGCTGGACGATCTCCTGCGTCGTCCCCAGCGAACCGCCGGGGGTGTTGAGTTGCACAATGACCAGGTCAGCGCCTTGCTGTTCGGCTGTCTGCAGGCCGCGCTTCAGGTAGGCCTCCACCGAGGGCATGATGGCGTCGTCGATGGTCAGCACCAGGGCGGTGGGCTGAGCGGCAGCCGCTGCCGTCAGGGGCTGGAGCAGGAACAAGGTCAACGCCAGGGTGAACAGGAACAGACGCAGTATTTTCATGATTCTGGTCTCCAATGTCCAGCATTATAACCGAAAGACTTCCGAAGTCACCTGCAGGCTTCGGAAGTCTCTGGGGTTGCCGCTGGCTCAGTCGCTCAGAACGAACCGGCCGCGCAGGCGGAGGTCGCGCGACGAACTGCCGATCAACACTTCGAACTCGCCGGCTTCGGCCACCCAGCGCTTCCGCGCCGGATCGTAGAAGGACAGGGCGCGCTCGTCGAGCGTGAACGTGACCGTCTGCGATTCGCCCGGTTTGAGGGACACTTTGGCGAAGCCCTTCAGTTCCTTGGGCGGGCGCGGCAGGCTGGACTGCGGGTCGGCCAGGTACAATTGAACCACCTCTTTGCCCGCCCGCGGGCCGCTGTTCGTCACCGTCAGCGTCACCGTGACCGGCTGGCCGCGCCGGACTTTGCGGGGCAATTTCAGCCCGCCGTATTCGAAGGTCGTGTACGACAGGCCATGCCCGAAGGGAAAGAGCGGTTCGATTTGACGGGCGTCATAGTAACGGTAGCCGACGAAGATTCCCTCGCCGTAGCGCACCTCGCGGCAGCCGGGATAGGCGGCGTTGAGGAAGGCCGGCGAATCTTCCAGCCGCTTGGGGAAGGTGACCGGCAGTTTGCCCGAGGGGTTGACTTCGCCCAGCAGGACGGCCGCCACGGCGTTGCCGTTCTCCTGGCCGGGATAGTAGGCCAGCACCACCGCCGCGACCTGTTCGACCCAGGGCATGGTCACCGGCGCGCCGACGTTGAGCACCACCGCCGTGCGCGGGTTGACCGCCGCCAGGGCGGCGATCAAGTCGTCCTGGCCGCCGAGCAGGCGGATGTGGTCGCGGTCCCAGCCCTCCGACTCGAAGGCTTCGGGGTAGCCGCCGAAGAACAGGACCGCGTCGCAGCGGGAGGCCAGGTCGAGGGCGCGCTGCCGGCGCGGGTCCCGGCCCGCCTCGAAGGCGCGCGCCAGGCCGAGTTTGAAGAAGACGATCTCCTCGTTCAGCGGGCGGACGAGTTCGAGGCGCAGGGCGTGTTTGCCGGCTTTCAAGGACGCCGTCGCCGCCGCAGCGCCGCCACGCTCCTTGCCGGACGGCCGGTCCTCCAGCACAGGCTGCCCATCCAGCAGGAGGCGCACGCCGCCCGAATGGCGCAGAGAGAAGCGGTACAGGCCGTCGGCGGGCAGGGTCAGGTTGCCCTCCCAGCAGAATCCCTGCGGTTTGACCGGCTGATCCGACCAGCCGGTGTGATACCACATCTCGGCCGGGACGCCGTCCCGCTCCATCAAGGGCTGGCCGCTGAAGTCGGCCGCCGCGTAGGCGCGCAGGCGCAGGCCGCCCAGCCAGGCGGAGGGGACGTCGTGCGGCTCGTCGAAATTGTCGCAGCCCTGCTCGTACTCGATGCGCACCTTCTTGCCCAGTTTCTTCTGCAGGGCCTCCAGCGGGCTGACGCGGTAAGGGGCCGGGACGCGCGAACTGCCGCCGCCCTGGATGACCGCCTCGGCGGCGTTCGGCCCGATGACCGCCAGCGAGCGGATGCCCTCCAGCGGCAGCAGGCCGCCGTCGTTCTTGAGCAGGGTGATGGCCTCCTCGGCCAGACGGCGCGCCAGGGCCTGATGGGCCGGGGTGTTGACCGCGCCCTTGGGCATCTTCCCGTCCATGCGCCCCGAGAGGACGATCAGCCGCAGGACGCGCCGGACGGCGGCGTCCACCGCCTCGGCCGGAATTTGCCAGTTCTGCACCGCCTCGGCCAGCAGTTTATAGTAGCGCGCCGGGCCGGGCATTTCCAGGTCCAGCCCGCCGGCGATCGACTCGAAGATGGTGTGATTGGCGCCCCAGTCCGAGATGACCGCGCCCTCGAAGCCCCATTCCTGGCGCAGGATTTTGTTCAATAAATAATCGTGCTGGCTGGCATAGACGCCGTTGACGCGGTTGTAGGAGCACATCACCGTCCAGGGCTGGCTCTCCTTGACCGCCATCTCGAACTGCGTCAGGTAGATTTCGCGCAGCGTGCGCTCGTCCACCTCGGAGGAGGCGCGGAAGCGCTCGATCTCGTAGTTGTTGACGGCGTAATGCTTGAGCGAAGTCCCCACGCCCTGGCTCTGGACGCCGCGGATGTAGGCCGCCGCCGTCCGCCCGGCCAGGTAGGGATCCTCGGCATAGGTTTCGAAGTTGCGGCCGCCGCGCGGGTCGCGCACGATGTTGACGCACGGGCCGAGGAGGATGTCGCAATCCATGCCGCGCGTCTCCTCGCCCAGGGCGCGGCCGACCTGCTCGACCAAGTCGGGGTTCCAGCAGGCGCCCATCGAGACGCCGGTCGGAAAGGCCGTCGCCGGGCCGATTTTGCGGCCGGTGGCGGGGTCGGCGGCGCGCACTCCGTGCGGGCCGTCGGTCATGGCGATGGATGGAATCCCCAGCCGTTCGATCGGAACGGTGTGCCAGAGGTCGCGCCCGGAGAGTAGGGCCACCTTCTCGGCCAGAGTCATCCTGGCCAGCAGGGACTCGACTTGTTGTTCGATCTGTTTCTTGGTTTTCATAAATGGTGTCCTCGTTTTCATTGACTGGATTCCGGCTCTCATGTAAGATTGTCGGGCCGGAGTCAACGTCCGATTGTAGCACGCTCCCGCCGATTTGAGATGGAAAATCCGCCGCCTCCCACGATCCGTCTGCGCTCGCGACTGTGGCCCGCCCTGGCCGTCCTCCTGTTCGTCCTGCAAGTCCTGTGGCCCGATAAAACCTGGACGGCCCTGCTGGGCATCCTGGGCGGCGGCTGGCTGCTGGCCTGGCTGTGGGTGCGCAGCCTGGCGCGTGGCCTGTCCATCGAGCGCGAGATGCGCTACGGCTGGACGCAGGTCGGCGACCGGCTGGAGGAACGTTTCACCATCTCGAACACCGGGTGGGCGCCGGCCGTCTGGCTGGAGGTGCGCGATCACTCCAATTTGCCCCATTACACCGCCAGCCGGGTGACCGGCGTCGGCGCGGAGGACATCACCCAGTGGCGCACCGAGGGCGTCTGCACCCGGCGCGGCCTCTACACCCTCGGCCCGACCACCCTGCACTGCAGCGACCCGATCGGCCTCTACAGCCTGGAAATGCATTTGCCCGATTCGGCCATCCTGCTCGTCCTGCCGCCGGTGCTGCCGCTGCCGGCCATCGAGGTCGCCTCCGGCGGACGGGCGGGCGAGGGCAGCCGTCACCGCCGCTCGGCGCTCGAGCGCACCGTCTCAGTTCAGACGGTGCGCGAATATATTGAAGGCGATCCGCTCAAGGCCATCCACTGGCCGACCTCCGCCCGGCGCGGCAGTCTCTATGTGCGCCAGTTCGAGCAAATGCCCTCCAGCGACTGGTGGATTTTCCTCGACCTGAACGCCAGCGTCCAGATCGGGGAGGACGACCGCTCGACCGAGGAGCACGGCGTGGTGCTGGCCGCCTCGCTGGCCGACCGCGGTCTGCGTCAGGGCCACGCCGTCGGCCTGGTGACCTGCGGCCGCGAACTGACCTGGATTCCTCCCCGCCGCTCGCCGACGCAGTTGATGGACATCCTGCGCGCCCTGGCGCTGGCCAGCCGCGGCGAGCGGCCGCTGGAAGACCTGCTCGACCAGGCGCGCAAATCCATCCGCAGGGGGGCCAGCCTGGTGCTGATCACCCCCGACCTCCGGCCCGGCTGGGTCGGCGCGTTGCTGCAACTCTCCCGCCTCGGCGTCATCCCGACCGTTCTGCTTTTCGATCCGGCCAGTTTCGGCGGGCAGGGAAACGCCCGCGGCCTGTCCGATCTCTTCCAGGAACACGGCCTCAGCCACACCATCGTCACCGCTGACCTGCTCGACCGGCCCGAAAGGCGCGGCCGCGAAGGCGAGTGGGAATGGCGCATCACCGGGCCGGGCAAGGCCGTCCCCGTCCGCCGCCCGCTGCAGGTCGAATGGAGGCGGGTGCGATGATCCTCGAATGGACGGCCGCCCTGCTGCGCTGGCTGGCCCGCCGCCTGGGGGGCCTGAATCTCATCTACATTTCCCTGCTCATCCTGAGCCTGGGCAGCATGGCGGTCGGATTGTCCAGCCTGGTGCAGGACATCTCCGGGCGCGCGGCCCTGCTGACCGTCCTGTGCGGCGCGCTGCTGGCCTGGCAACTGGCGCGCTCGCGCCTGAAGACCGGCTGGGCGGCGCTGATTTCCTTGCCGGCCGGCGTCCCCGTCCTCCTGCTGACGACCGGCGGCCTGGCCGCCCCGCTCTGGGTTTTGACCGTCGCCGCCTGGCGCGCTCTGTTCGCCTTCGTACGCCGCCAGCCGCCCGACCCGGCCGCCCTGGCCGAGGCCTGGAACGCCCTGGCCGGCCGCCTGACTCTGCTCTGGGAGCGCCTGCTCAACTGGTCGCGGCTGGTCGGCGGGGAGGTCATCGCCGCCGACCCGCTGGCGGTCGGCCTGTTCTGGGGGGCCGTCTTGTGGCTGATCGCCCTGTGGGCCGCCTGGCTGACGCGGCGGCGGGAGGCCGTCCTGCTGGGCTTGCTGCCCGGAGCGGCGCTGCTGGTCTTCAACGTTTACTACACGAATTCGCGCGCCGGCCTGGTCTGGATTCTCCTGCTCGGCGCTTCGATGCTGGCCCTGCAGGCCATACAAACCTTCGCCGCCGCCCGCCGCCGCTGGCAGGCCGACCGCCTCGACCAGGCCGAGGTCGAACCCTCGCTCGCGGCGGCCGTCTTCGCCCTGACGCTGGGGCTGGTGGTGTTCTCGGCTCTCCTGCCCTCGGTGTCCATCCCCAAACTGGTCGAGCGCGTGGACGAGATGTTGACACGGCGCGATGAACGGCTGGCCGAATCCCTGGGCCTCCAGCAGACGCCCGAACCGGGCGAGGGCGGGGCCGGCAGTTTCATCTCCGGCAGTCACCTCATCGGCCCGGGCCCGCGCCTGTCGCGGGAGGTGGTCATGTACGTCACCGTCGAGGGCTACGAACCGGTCCCCGAAACCGCCCGCCTGCACGGCGAGGTGCCCGAGGAGCCGATTCGCTACTACTGGCGCAGTCAGACCTTCGACCTGTACAACGGGCGCGGCTGGAACGTCTCCACCGGCCGCCCCGAGGAACTGCCCGCCAACCAGCCGATTTACCCCGATCTCGCCCCCCAGCCGGACCTCTACGTGCCCATCGTCCAGCACGTCCAGCGGGTCAACCGCGGGACGGCCGTCCTGGCGACCGGCGAACTGCTGATGCTCGATCAGCCGGCGCGGGTGGCCTGGCATGCCCCGGGCGACTTCGCCAGCGCCGAGAGCAGCGCCGAAGAGTACACGGCCGTCTCGCGGGCGGCGGTCGTCTCGGTCGAGCGGCTGCGGGCCGCCGGGACCGACTACCCCGAGGAGATTCGCGCCCGCTACCTGCAACTGCCCGACAACCTGCCGTCGCGGGTGCGCAGCCTGGCCTTCGAGATCACCGCCGGACAGCCGACCCCCTACGACCAGGCCGCCGCCATCGAGGCCTATCTGCGCCGTTTCCCTTACAACCTCGACGTCCCCGCCCCGCCGCTCGGGCGCGACGCCGTCGATTTCTTCCTGTTCGACCTGCAAGAGGGCTACTGCGACTACTACGCCGCCTCGATGGTCGTCCTGGCGCGTTCGGTCGGCGTCCCGGCCCGGCTGGTCATCGGCTACTCGCGCGGCTTCTACGAAGAGGGCAACCGGCGCTTCGTGGTGCGCGAGAATCACGCCCACGCCTGGGTCGAGGTGTACTTCCCCAACATCGGCTGGATCGAATTCGAGCCGACCTCCAACCAGCCGCGCATCTTCCGGCCGCGCGACCTGCCCCTGGTCAGCGCAGCCGAACTGGCCGCCGCTTCCCGCCAGGCGCAGGAGGAAAGCGCCGCCGCCGAGGGACAGGCTGGCTTTCAAATCCCTCGTCCCTGGGTATGGGGGGGACTGGCCGTCCTGTTTCTGGCCTTGCTTCTCTCGTTGGATGGCTGGTTGCTGCTGTTTCAGCCCGGCGACGCCGCCATCCGCGGCATCTACCGGCGGCTGTACCGGCTGGGGCGCGGCTGGTCCCTGACCGGGGCCGGCGCGCTGACCCCCGGCGAATTTGCCGCCGCCCTGTCTGCCCGCCTGGAAACGTTCGCCGGGACGCCGCGCCTCATCGCCCTGGCCGCCGCCGTCCGCCGCGACCTGGACTGGCTGACCGGACTCTATGTCCGCAGTTTGTACGCCGAGCGTCCTCCTTCCCGTCAGGAAAGCCGCCGGGCGGTGCGGGTCTGGTCTGCCCTGCGCTGGCGTCTCTGGCTGGCGCGGCGGGTCGTCTGGCGCAGAGGGTGATCATTCGAGTTTGTGAATAACCGCCAGGACGCGGAGAACGCCAAGAAAGATTCCAAATACGCCAAGAGCAGACCTTGGCGACCTTGTTAAAAACCGCCAGGACGCGGAGAACGCCAAGAAAGATTCCAAATACGCCAAGAGCAGACCTTGGCGGCCTTAATTCCGTCTGGCGTCTTTGCGTCTTGGCGGTGAAAGTAATTCGCGCAGCGCCCCCGAAGGGGGAATCCAAAACGAGCCCTTGCGGACTCGTCTGTTCAGAGGCGTCGACGGGATTTGAACCCGTGATCAGGGTTTTGCAGACCCTTGCCTTGCCACTTGGCCACGACGCCATAGAAATTGATTGCTGATTGTGAATTGGTGATTGCTGATCAGCGCGGCAATCCACAATCTTCAATCCACAATCAGCAATGTCCAGAGCGGGCGATGGGATTCGAACCCACGACCTTCTCCTTGGCAAGGAGACGTTCTACCACTGAACCACGCCCGCAAAATGCCTCGCCTTGTCGGCCGAGAGTGCCGAGAGCCAGAATCGAACTGGCGACACCGCGATTTTCAGTCGCGTGCTCTACCAACTGAGCTATCTCGGCCTGGTAACGTTCTCCTTCTTGAGCGGGTGTGATTTTACACGTAGAAAAGAAGATTGTCAAGCACGGTCGTTTCGGGAAGCGCTATTTCACTGCGGTCTGGAAAACATTGTCGGCGAGCCGTTTTTCTTTATAATAGGGCTATGAAGAACCCCGTCCTGCGCAAGGGTGGAGCGAGAAAATCGGTTCGTAGGCGCGCCTCCCTGGCTCTTTCCTTGCATTTCGAGAAGGAATCGTCGTTTTCGGCCTCCAACAACTCAGGCGATCATTTATCCCACTCTTCTTCAAGATGAGGCAAAGATGAACGAACAACGAATCACTTTTCGCAATCAGCTCTCTGACCTGGAAGTTTATTCTGATTACTATGCCCACACTCCTGAAGGCAGGCGCTACGGGCGAAGAGGCTTCTTCAGCGTTCAGATTGTGTGGTTGGCACTGAGCATAGGAATCGGCGGACTTTTTCAGATGATCGTAGGATCGTCCTGGTTGGCGATCGCCTTTGCCCTTTTGATCTTTCTTTTGATCGAGTGTGCTACACTTTTGCTAAGTGATTTTCAGCCTTCAGTCCACTATGCGCGCTTGGGAGTGGAAAGAAGCATCCGCCAATTGAACCAGCGCGACAAAGAAATCTTTTTACTCTCCAAAGAATGCCGCATTGCGCCAGAAGGGTTTGGCATCCGTCATGAACTGGCCGAGCATTTCTGGAAGTGGGAGGCGATCGATCGCGTTGTCTATCTCCCCGGCTTTCTGGTCATCCAAATAGGCTCATCCTTTTCCCCTATTCCGCAGCGCGCTTTTGAAAGCAATCAGCAATTCGAAGACTTTGTCCGGGCGGCTCAAGAATTCCATCGCGCCCAACGCGAGACGCCGACGTCCGCGCAAGTGGATGACAAGCAGGTTGTCCCCGCGCGCGCTCCTCGTCGTCCGCGAACATTCTTGCGCATTCTTGCAGTCGTTTTTCTTTTTTTGTTTTCCTGCATTTTGTTAATGGGTATCATTAACTTATTTGAGAGTAAAGTCCCTTCGACAGAACAAGCCCAGGCGGTGCTGGATGAATACATGCGCGCCATGCAAGCGCAGGACACGATGCAGGCGCTTTCCTGTCTTTCCCAACCGACGTTGGCGCAAAAAGCGTCGCTGGACGAACAACTGCAGGGGATTGATCTGGCGCGCTATGCCGGCTATCAGGGGCTGGAAATCACCTATTTCGAAGCAGGCGTCTTGCCGGGAGGCGCGCAGGCCACGGTCATCGCTGACGTGCGCTATCAGAACCAGCATTCGGGTCTGATATATGCCCGTCTGCTCGCCTGGGGAGACGAGTGGAAAATCGAAGAGATTGGGATCTACCTCTCGCCTCAAGAAGTGGAACAATTCTTGCGGAATGCCAGATGAGTCTCGTCGATCGGTTTAACCGGCGGCCGACTTCGAGAAAGCCCTGAAGAGGACGCGGATTTTCATTGACGATTTTCGCAGGGTTATGGTATCATCAGCCCGCTAAAAAACCAGCCCTGCGCTGGGTTTGCGTTATTGAAACGAGGAGAAGCATATCAGCGCCAACGAATATCGAGTCAATGAGGGCATTCGATCTCCCGAAGTACGGCTGATCGGCCCGACAGGTGAAAACATTGGCGTCGTCGCCATCCGCGAGGCCTTGCGCATCGCCCGCGAAGCGGAACTCGACCTGGTCGAAGTCTCGCCGACCGCCAACCCGCCCGTCTGCCGGGTGATGGACTTTGGCAAATTCCTCTATGAGCGCGAGAAAAAAGAGCGCGAGGCGCGCAAAGCGCAGACCAAGATCGAGGTCAAGGAAATCCGCCTGCGGCCCAAGACGACCGACCATCACCGCGAATTCAAGGTCGAGGACGCTCGCCGCTGGCTGGAACACAACATGAAAGTCCGTGTGACCATCCGCTTCCGCGGCCGCGAAATCACCTACCCGGAGATTGCCCTCGAGGACTTGAAAGAGATCGCCCAAAGTCTCAGCGACGTCAGCATCGTCGAACAACCGCCTGCGATCGAGGGGCGGGGCATGTCGATGGTGCTGGCGCCTTCCAAAGGCGGCAAAAAGAAACCCGCATCTCCGCCGCCAGGCGCTGAAGAGAAAGCCAAAGAGAGCCAATCACCGCGGGAGTGAACTCCCGCGGAATCATGTGTAAAGGAGTGATTGCTGTGCCTCGCAAGCCGAGAGAAGGTAAGTTCAAACTCAAGACCCACAAGGCCACGTCCAAACGCTTTGGCGTGACCGGCTCGGGCATGGTCGTGCGCACGAAGGGCGGCAAGGCCCACCTGCGGCGGAAATCCGCCAAGCGGGTCAAGGCTTTGTTCCCCAAGATGATTCCCGTCCAGGGACGCGGCATCATCAAGCGCATCCGGCGCCTGGCGCCGAACATGAAGCCCTAGGCTTCAGGTATCGTATCCGTTTCGTTTGCGGACTACCGGGTGTATGCAACTGGAGAGCAGGCAAGCCCTGCGCCGGCGCCCGGCGGCTCGCAGGAGGTAAAAAAAATGGCACGTGTAAAAGGTGGACCTTACGGTCACCGACGTCACAAAAAGGTTCTGAAATACACTCAGGGACAGCGGGGCGCGAAACATCGCCTCTTCAAGCGCGCCAATGAGGCTCGCCTCAAGAGCATGTGGTACGCCACCCGCGACCGGCGCATGCGCCGCCGCGACATGCGCAAGTTGTGGATCGCCCGCATCAACGCCGCCGCCCGTCTGAACGGCACCACCTACAGCCGTCTGGTGGCGGCCATGAAGAAAGCCGGAATCGGCCTGAACCGCAAGATGCTGGCCGATCTGGCCGTGCGCGATCCGCAGGCGTTTGCCGCTGTGGTGGCCCAGGCAAACAAGTAAGCCAACCTTATCCATCACAAAGCAAGACCCGCGTCTCACCCAGCGCGGGTCTTGTTTTTGTTTCCACTCCTGGCAGAAGAATTTTTTATTGACCGAAATTCTTGCGGGCTATTGACATGATATCGAAAATTTGCTATCATAATACTGAAAAATTTCTATATTTAGAAAAGAGTTCCCCATGCCCAACATCGGTCTCCGTCTTCGAGAATTGCGTCTCGCACGCGGCCTGACCCTCGAGCAGGTCGCCGCCGATACGGGCCTGTCGGTCTCCTTCCTGAGCATGCTGGAGCGCGACAAGGTCTCCGTCAGCGTGGACAACCTCGAGCGGCTGGCGCGCTACTACCAGGTCCACATGGTGCATTTCTTCAGCGGCGAGGCCGACAGCCCGGTGCTGGTCACCCGCCGCGCCGACATCCTGCGCCGCCTGACCGAGAACGGCGAAGCCCCGGCCTCGGTCACCCTGCTGGTCAACCGCCCCAATCCGCGCATGGAGCCGCTCCTCGTCCACATTGCGCCGGGGCGCGAGGAGCCGCACTTCCGCCAGCACGAGGCCGACACCCTGGTCTACGTCCTGAGCGGACGCGCCCGCCTCGTCTCGGAGACGGGCGAGGAGACGATGCTGGAGCAGGGTGACCTGGCCTACTACGTCAACCTGCCGCACCGCCGCTTCATCAACGCTAGTCAGAGCGAGCCGCTGACGCTGGTCATCATCACCGCCCCGCCGACCAGTTCGCTGGACGAGTTGCTCAAGGCCCGTCAGGGGTTCTGGGCGATGGGAGAGCAGAAATGAGTCTTCGCCGCGCGTACGCGCGGCTTTTTATTTGCGCCGTCCTGTCCGCACAATTCGTGTCATCCGGTGCAAAGACCATAACTTGTTCGTGAAATTCGTGCCATTCGATGCCAAAACCATAACTTATTCGTGAAATTCGTGTCATTCGATGCAAAAAGGAGAGAAGATGCACTACGACGAATTCCACAATCACAAATGGGCGCGCAACCTGAAGCACGCCCGCCAACTGCTGGCCGAAAACCGGCTGGAGGCCTTCTATCACGGCGAAGACCTGCCGGACGACGACGTCTACCCGGGGATGCGCGTCATGGCCGCCTACTGGGTCTCGGTGGAACATGAGATGAAACTGCGCTTCCGTACCCTGCTCGAAGGGGCGGGACACCCCGAATGGATGCACGACCCGGAATTGACCGCCCAGGCGCAGGACTTCTTCGCCCGCTACCTGGACGACATGCGTGAACTGGTCGTCCGCGACGGAATCGTCCCCGCGGCGCGGCTCGACGCCCTGTCCGCCGCCGGCTGGGAGACGCCCGCCGACTGGGCCGAACAAATGCAGGCCTGGCAGCAGGCCTCGCTGGCGGCCATCGAGGCCGGGCAGTTCCCCGCCGACCTGGCCGAGAAGTGGTTCGATTCCTGCCTGCGCGCGGTGGCAAACTACAACCGCTACCTCATCGGGGGCGCGGTCAACGCCGCCGCGCTCGTCCGGCGCGAGGGTCCCGAGGCGCTGCAGAGGGCGGTGGACGCGACCTCGGAGCAGTTCATGTGGGCGGTCAGCAAGGAATTCTTCGCCACCGTCCTGCCTGCCGCCGGCTTCGAGGACATCGGCGACCTGATGGAACTCGGCCTGCGCGGCATGTACGCCGACCAGTATTACCGCAAGGGCGAAGACCGCGAGGAGGGCGAGAAGACCATCCGCCAGAGCATTCTCAAGAACTGTGAACTGGCGGGCATCTATTCCCGCGTGGCCGAGTGGAACGGCCTGCCCCGCCTGGCGCTCGGCTACGGAATCTGCCGCTACTGCGAGGTGCACGGCCAGGCGACGATGATGATTACCATGCCGCCGATGGTCTCGCCGCAGTACCGCCGGGTCGTCTCGCTCGGCATGGACGGCGAGGCCTGTCTCTTCGAGTTGACCACCGTCCCCGCCGATGACATGGAACGCATCCTGATGGTGCAGGAAAAAATCTTCGGCGCGGTGGAATAGGAGGCGGGATGAAAACCGAACGCTTTCCCCTGTGGGGCAAAGTCCTGATTTTGCAGGCCGTCTTCCTGGTGCTGCATTTTCTCTACGACTGGGCCCCCGGCCCGGCGACGGCCATCTTCAGCGGGACGAACGAGTCCATTTACCAGCACATGAAGGTGGCGTTCTTTGCTTATCTGTTCGTCTCGGCGCTCGAATATCTTCTGGTTCGCAAATCTCTCGCCGCGCCCGCCCGTTTTCTGCACGCCCGCGCCCTGACGGCGGTGCTGTTCCCGCTGCTGGTCATCCCCTGGTACTACACCTCGGCGGCCTACTTCGTCAGAATTGAGTCCGTGTTCCTGGAAATCCTGTTCGCCAATCTGGCCACCCTGCTGAACTCCATCTCCGGCGTGCTGATTGAACAGCATCTCGAAAAGGTCGTCTTCAGCCGCGGCCTGAAGTGGTGCACCGCGGCGCTGTTCGTCATCACCTTGTCCGAGTTCATCATTTTCACCTACCGCCTGCCCTGGCTGGATGTCTTTGCCAATCCGCCGGGCTGGTAATCAATTGGAATCAACCGCAAAGGCCGCAGCGTGGTTGATGATTTTCAAAATCTGCGCCGCTGCGTCAATCTGCGGATTAACTCTCACCTCTCGAAAGGAGAACCCAAAATGTCCACAATCAAGGAAGTCATGATGAGTCTGCCCGGCCTGTTCAAGCCCGAAAAGGCCAAAGGCTGGAACCGCGTCATCCTGTTCGATTTGCAGGGACAGGAACCCTCGCAATGGACGCTCATCGTCCAGGACGGCACGGCGACCATCGAGGAGGGCCAGACGCGCGAACCCAAACTGGTCATCAGCGGCAACAGCGAATACATCGTCCAGATGTTCACCGGCGAAGTACCGCCGATGAAACTGGTCAACGCCAAACTGCTGAAGATGAAAGGCCCGATGATGGACGCCATCGCCTTCTCCGGGCTGTGGAATTTGCCGAAGAAGTATTAGACCGACCGCAGACCGCGGACGGCCGTCGGCTGTCTGCGGTCTGAAAACAGGAGGTTCCCTTGAAGACAGGCATTCTCTCCTACGGCGTGGCCCTGCCGCGCTACCGCATCGAGGCCGGCGAAATCTGGAAGGTCTGGAAGAATCTCTCGACCTCCTTCTTCGACCTGCTCTCGATTGGCGAACGCGGCGTGCTGGGACCCGAAGAAGACACCCTGACCCTGGCCGTCGCGGCCGCCAAACAGGCCCTCGAGCGCGGCGGGGTCGGGACCGAAAAGATTGGCGCGCTGTTCCTGGGCAGCGGCACCAGCCCCTATGCGACCAAGGCCGCCGCGACCGTCATGCTGGACGCCCTCGGTCTGCCCGAAACGGCCCTGACCAGCGACATCCAGTGCGCCGACAAATCCGGCTCCACCGCCCTGTGGCTGGCCGCCGGGCTGATTGAATCCGGCCAGGTGGACTACGCCCTGGTCGTCGCCGCCGACAGCATCAACCGTCACACCCAGCCCGGCATGGTGCTGGAATACGTCGCCTCGGCGGGGGCGGTGGCTTTCCTGCTCGGCAAAGAGAATCCGATTGCCATGCTGGAGGCCTTCGCCACCCACAGCCACGACCAGAACGATTACTTCCGCGTCGAGGGCGAGCGCTTCATCCAGCCGGGGGCGGGATTCTACGGCTGGGTGGCGAACTGGGGCCTGCTCGACCACGTCGTCCCGGCGGGCAAGGCGCTCTTCGAGAAGACCGGCCTGACCCCGGCCGACTTCGCCAAGTTCGCCGTCCCGCAGAAGACCGGCATCCGCCCGCTGATGACGATGGGCAAACTCGAACTGGACATGATGCAGGTGCTGCCCTACGTGCTGACCGCCCAAATCGGCGACTGCGGCGCGGCGGGAGTCCCGCTTTCGCTGGCGCACATCCTCGACTTCGCCGAGCCGGGCGAGCGCATCGGCGTCATTGACTATGGCGCGGGGGCCGGCTGCGACGCCTGGTCGCTGGTCACCACCGAGGCCGTCGCCGAGCGCCGTCCGCAGAGCGGGCTGGTCATCCAGCAACTCGAGGACAAAATCATGGTGGACTACGCGACGATGAGCAAGTACGAGCAGAAGTACATCCAGTCGCCGCACCGCCTGAGCAATTTCTACTAAACGTAGGGCAGGCTTTCCAGCCTGCCAGGATGGTCTGGAAAGGCTCAATGACAGCCTGGAAAGGCTGTCCTACTGGAGGAAGTTATGGGAAAAATTCTACGCAGAGTGATGATGATTGGCGGGGCGATTACGCCTCCCAATATCCCGATGGATTGGACCTGGCGGCAGATGGCGGCGGAGGCTTTCTGGAACGCCCTGCAGGACGCCGGCGTGCCGGTCAAAGATGTGGACCTGGTGGCCTGCAACTACAACGACCGCGCCATCGCCGACTCCTCGCCCGGGCCGCAGATTGCCGACGCCCTGGGCATCCTGCCCAAGCCGGTCATCCCGATTGCCAACGCCTGCGCCGGGAACGGCATCGCCTCCTACACGGCCTGGAACGCGATTGCCTCCGGCCGCTGCGACGTGGTCGTCTCGATGGGCTTCGCCCGCTCCGACAACTACGACGCCATGGAAGCGATGAACTCGCAGGGCAACTATGTAGACTTCGACTACATGCTCGGCCTGACGCACATCAACTACGGCGCGATGCGCGACGCCTATTACCGCCGCAAGTACAACGTGCCGCTCGAAGCCGCCGGTCATTGGGCCTACTGGTGCAACTGGTACGCCCGCCGCAACCCGCTGGCGGCCAGTTACTCCAAGCCGATGCCCGTCCTGGAGGAACTGTGCGCCGACACGCCCGAAGCGGAGCGCGACCGTCAGGCCACCAACCGCGGCGGCGTCGCCAGCGCGATGGTCTTCGTCGGCGAGGACGTGGCCCGCAGGTACACCGACAAACCGGTCTTCTTCGACGTGGCCTACGCCTTCCGCCCGCCGTATGTGGGCAATTTCTTCCACTATCCGGTGGACGGGATGCGCGAGTACGACATGGCCGAACTGCCCGGCCTGATGGCCGCCGCCCGCGAAGCCTATGAAGTCGCCGGAATCAAGAAAGAGGACATCAATCTGGTTCAGGTTCACGACCTGACCGCCTACGAAGGGATGATGGCCCTCGAGGCCCTCGGTCTGTGCGAACTGGGCAAGGGCAAGGATTACGTCCTTTCGGGCGGGATGACGCTGGAGAGCAAATGCCCGGTCAACACCTACGGAGGCGGCCCGGCCTTCGGTCACGGCTCGGCCGGTTCGGACTTCCAGGCCGGGGTGCTGGAAAACTACTGGCAGATTCTCGGCAAATGCGGCGAGCGGCAGGTCAAGGACGCCCGCGTCGGCGTCAACACTTCCTACGGCACGCACCACTCGCTGGACGTGGTCGGCGTGGTGCAGAAAGGCTGGTAACGATGAGCGAACAATTCCCCGAACAATTCGTCCGCTGGGACACGTTCTCCTCCGCCCTGTGGTACCGCACCCGCGCCGCCCGCTACCGGCTGGAGGGGACGCGCTGCACGGCCTGCGGCGAGAAGTTCTTCCCGCCGCGCACGGGGCTGATTTGCCCGTCCTGCCACGCCCGCGCCATGGAGCCGTATCCGTGCGCCCAGAGCGGCGAAATCGTCGCCGTGGCGCTCGATGACGTCGGTTTCCCGGCCGTCGGCTACGGCGACTACATGCCGCGCGTCCAGGCCATCGTCCGCCTCGACGACGGCATCCACCTGATGGTGGACATCATGCAAATCGCCGACCCGGCCGAGGTGCAGGTGGGGGCGCGCGTCAAGATGGTCCTGCGCAAGCACAAACGCGAGGACACCGGCGCGTGGGTCTATGGCTACGGCTTCATTCTCGACAAAGGAGCGTGAGATGGAAACCTATCCCCTTTCGATTGCGATGTTCGACTTCGTCCCCGTGACGCTGTTCCTGGTGGGGGCGTTCTTCCTCGTGCGGATGGCCCTCCAGATGCGCGGCTCGCCCTGCGGACGGATGGCGATGGCCGGTTCGCTGCTGGTCTTCCTGGGCGGCTTCCTCAAGGCGACCTGGAAACTGCTCTACGCCGCCGAGGTGGCCGACATCCGCTGGATGAGCGAGGTGCAGTTCGCGCTGGTCGCGCCGGGCTTCCTGGCCCTGCTGGTGACGGCCATCCTGATGGCGCGCGGCCGGCGCAAGGCCGCCGCGTCGCCCGTGATGGCCATCGCCGCCTGGAAGATTCCCCTGCTGGCGGTCATGACCCTCTCCAGCATGGGCGCGCAGGGCATCCTGGCCTATCTTTCCTTCCAGCGGCGCGTCCCGCTGGCGGCGGTTGGCTTCATCGTCGCCTTCCTGTGCCTGGTGGCGATGGGCGGCATGGCCTCCGGCGAGCAGACGGTCGCCAAGCAGTGGATTGAAGAGAGCATCAACACCCTGGGGCAACTGGGCTTCATGGTCGGCGCGATTTTGCTCCAGCGGGATGTCCGCGCCAAAGGATGCTGAGAGGAGAAGAGATGAACGACAAAAAACTGAAGAAGAAATACGGCAAGCAGTACGGCTACGAGGTCTTGTTCAAGAATCAGCCGCGGCAGGTCGTCGGCAAGGTCGGCGTCATCATCGGCGAACTGGGCATGCCGGAGGAGTACGAGCCGGAATTCTACAGCCGCTTCATGGAGCACGTCTTCGAGTACATCATGCCGCCCTTCCTGGTGGGGATGATTCTGGCCGACCGAGGCATGGGGCTGGTGGACCCGGAAAATCCGCTGGCGCGCGAGCCGTTCCAGCCGCGCCAATTGATTGACTCGAACGGCTCCTTCGTCAACAAGGCCGGCAAGCCGTACGTGGAATGCCCGGTCAAGTGGGTCAATCCCATCAAGAAGAACCCCTGGGATCACGGCTACTTCCTCTACAAGGGCGACGGCCCCAGCGGCCGCCCGGATGTGTGCGACAAAGTCGGGGCCAAAATCATCGGCTGGTACTACGGACACCTCCTGCCGGAGAAGAAGGTCGCCTGGCGTTCTCAACTGCGCAAGGTCTATGAAGAGGCGGTCGCCGAACTCGCCAAACGCTTTCCCGGGACGGAATTCCGCAACGCCTACTACATGTACCCGGAGACCATCCATCAGGCGGTCGAGGAATTGCTCGCCGCCGGCTGCGAGACCATCGTCTATCAGAACATCAACAACCCCATCTACTGCGACTTCGAGGACTACGGCTACGCTCTGGTGACCGCCCACGAGGCCGTCGCCGGACGGGCGCGGGTCATCATGGCCGACCAGCTCGGCAATCAGCCGTCGCTGCGGGAGGCCTACCTTCAGATTTTGCGCGACCGGCTCGCAGGTCTGGAGCGGAACGCCAGCGTGCTGGTGATTCTTTCCCGGCACGGACATCCCTTCAAGAAGGAGACGCAGGATGAACGCGCTCCCCTCTACCGCGGACCGCTCGAGGCGGGCGTCCGCCAGGTGATGGCCGGCTGGCCCGGCAAGTGGGAGGTGGTCTGGTCATTCGATGAGTACGCCGACGAGTACTGGGACCCCAAGCGCACCAAGTTCGGCACCTACGACGCCTACCGCAAGGCCATCGAGGAAGGCTACGACTACGCCATCGAACTGCCGACCGAGTTCCCGGCCGAGAACACCGACCTGATGATTTTCCACGCCATGAAGAAATTCTGTGCCTTCGCCGAATACGACCGCAACGCCCCGATTCCGTACCCGGACTGGGAACAGCCGCTCGTGCGCACCTTCCGCGAGGGCAGGACGACCGGCATCTACGCCGGCTGTCCGGTCGGGCCGTACCGCAAGTACGTGGCGCAGGCGGTGGTGGATTCGCTCGGTCAGGTTTTGTCTGCACGATAGGAGGCGGCGATGAAAACGGCAACCGGTTTCCGCCCCTGGCTGAAGGGCCTGCTCTTCTGGGTGACCTTTCTGCTCCTGTACGTGCTGCGCAAACTCGCGCCGGTCATCCCCATCACCCTCATCAGCGGTGTGGACGAGTCGAACTTCCAGCACTACAAGGCGACCTTCTTCGCCTATCTCATCATCTCATTGGTCGAATACCTGATTTTCCGCAAGCGGGTGAACGACCGCGCCCCCTACTGGTACGCCCGGCTGACGGCGGCCATCTTTGCCCCCTGGATGGTCTTTCTGGTTTGGTATGGGATGGTTGCAGTGGCAGGCCAGTTGCCCCTCCCGCTGGAAATCCTCTGGGGCAACGTCGCCACTCTGCTGGTGGGCATCCTGGCGGCCACCTTCGAGCGCGGCTTCGAGCAGATGCCGTACAGCCGCTCTTTGAAAGCCGTCATCTGGGCGCTGTTCGTCATCTCCATTCTCACCTATGTCATCCTGACCTTCCGGCTGCCGTGGGCGGACGTTTTCACCGAGCCGGACTGGCAGAATCATTCTCTCTTGTTGTGGAGGCAGTATGTGTAAACGTTTCGAGAACAAAGTCGCCATCGTGACCGGCGCGGCCTCGGGCATCGGACGCGCCGCGGCGGTGCTGTTCGGGCGCGAGGGCGCCAAAGTGACCGTCTGCGACGTGAACGAGGCCGGGCTGGAGGAGACCCGCGCCCTGGTCGCCGCCGAAGGGGCCGAGTGCCTGAGCATGATTGTGGACGTCCGCAAGCAGGAACAGGTCGAGGCCTGCGTGGCGGCCACGCTGGAGAAATTCGGCACGATTGACATCCTGGTCAACAACGCCGGGACCGGGCAGTTCGTCCCCTTCGCGATGATGGACAACGAGGAATACGACCGCGTCATGGACATCAACGTGCGCGGCATGTTCTTCTTCAGCCGTGCCGTTCTGCCAACCATGATGGACAAGGACTACGGCAAGATTGTCAACGTCACCTCCATCATGGGCGAGGTGGCCGGACAGGGACAGTCCATCTACAACACCAGCAAGGGCGCGGCCAAGATGATGACGCAGGGCATCGCCGTGGACTGCTCCGGCTATCACATCAACGTCAACGCCGTCGCGCCCGGCATGGTGCTGACCGGCCTGACCAAGAACATGCTCGGCGACCCCGACCAGGTGCAGTATTTCCTGGAGAAAATCCCCATGCGGCGCATCGGCGAGCCGGAAGACATCGCCCACGCCATCCTCTTCCTCGCCAGCGACCAGGCCTCCTACATCCACGGCGCGACCCTGCACGTGGACGGCGGCATGATGTGCACGCGCATGTGAGAGAAGAACGTTTCTAAAAGCCCGCGTAGGTCGGATTGCCAATCCGACCTACTGCACTTAAAATACACTTGATGAACACCGTTTTGGCCGAAACCCGTCTGCCCGGCGGGGCGCTGCTCCAACTCGTGCAGGGCGACCTCACCGACGAGACGACCGACGCCATCGTCAACGCCGCCAACGAATACCTCCATCACGGCGGCGGCCTGGCCTGGTCCATCGTCCAGCGCGGCGGCGAGCGCATCCAGCAGGAATCGGACGCCTGGGTGCGGGAACACGGCCTCGTAACCCACGACTCGCCCGCCGTGACCTCCGGCGGACGCCTGCCCTGCCGCTACGTCATCCACGCCGTCGGCCCGGTCTGGGGCGAAGGGGAGGAGGACGCCAAACTGGCCGCGGCCGTCGCCGGGTCGCTGCGCGCCGCCGACGAGTTGGGGCTGGCCTCCCTCGCCCTGCCCGCCATCTCGACCGGCATCTTCGGCTTCCCCAAAGACCGCGCCGCCGGGGTCATCCTCGCCGCCATTCGGGACTATTTCGCCGCCCGCCCTTCCCATCTCCAGTTGATTCGGCTGGTCTTGTTCGACAGCGACACCGTCCAATCTTTTCGCGTTGCCTGGAATCTCCTCCTCGGATGACCGCCTCCCCATGATTACCTCGGCCCAAAACCCCAAGCTCAAACTCGTCCGCGCCCTGATGGGCCGCCCGAAAGAACGTCGCGAGGCGAATGCCTTCGTCGCCGAGGGCGTGCGGCTGGTGGAGGAAGCCCTCGCCGCCGGCTGGCCGTTCCGCTTCGCGCTGGCCGGCGAGACGCTCAGCGAACGCGGCGAGTCGCTGGTCGCCGGTCTCCACTCTCGTGGGGTGGAAGTGGAACGGGTCGCCGATTCCCTGCTCAACTCGCTGAGCGATACCGGCAACACCCAGGGCGTCCTGGCCGTCCTCGACCTGCCGACCTCCGACTTTCGACTTGCGACTTGCGACTTTATCTTGATCCCCGACCAGATTCGCGACCCCGGCAACCTCGGCACGCTCCTGCGCACGGCGGCCGCGGCCGGGGTGCAGGCCGTCTTCCTCCCGCCGGAGACGACCGACGCCTTTGCGCCGAAAGTCGTCCGCGCCGGCATGGGGGCGCACTTCCGCCTGCCGATTCTCCCCCTGACCTGGGACGAGATTCGGGCGCGGACCTCGGGTCTGCGTCTCCTCCTGGCCGACATGGACGGCCTCTCCTGCTGGGAGAGCGACCTGCGCGCGCCCCTGGCACTCATCGTCGGCGGCGAGGCGGAGGGGGCCTCGCCTGCGGCGCGGGCGCTGGCGACCGATTCCATCAGCATCCCCATGCCCGGCGGGATGGAGTCGCTCAACGCCGGTGTGGCGGGAGCCATTTTGATGTTCGAAGTGGTGCGGCAGAGACAGCCACAAATGAGGATGGCAGGACAATGAAAATCCGCTCCATCACCTACTTTTGCAACCCCGGCTGGCCGCTGAACGAGAAGACCTTGCGGCAGGCGGGCGCGTTCCTGGCGGAGGCCAAAGCCGCCTTCGAGGCCGAAGGATACGAAGTTCAGACCACGCGCCTGGCGACGATTCCCTTCCCGCGCCTGCTGGGACAAGAGGTCGGCGAGACGCCGCGCCTGGCCGAGGCCCTCAGCCGCCTCCTACCGGAAATCGGCGTCGCCTACGCCGCCCTCGGGCCGGCGCGGCCGGATTCCCCGCAGAGTTACGCGCTGATTCCCGATGCAGTCACCGCTTCCGAAAACATTTTCTTCGGCGGGGTGATGGCCGAAAAGGGGAAGATTTTTCCCCAGGCGGTGCAGGCCTGCGCCGAGGTCATCGTCCGCCTGGCGCCGCTCGACCCGAGCGGTTTCGCCAACCTGCGCTTTGCCGCGCTGGCGAACGTCCCGGCGGGCGCGCCGTTCTTCCCCGCCGCCTACCACGAGGGCGACAGTCCCGCCTTTGCCCTGGCGATGGAGGCCGCCGACGCGGCCGTCCGCGCTTTCGAAGCGGCCCAGACCGCGGACGACGGGCGGCAGACGATGATCGCGGAACTGGAACAGCACGCCCGCAAACTGGTCCGCGTGGCCGATTTTCTGAAATCCAAGCGCCGGGCGCGCTTCGGCGGCATTGACTTTTCGCTCGCCCCCTTCCCGGAAGAATCAAAGTCGCTCGGCGCGGCGGTGGAACGGCTGGGCGTCCCGAAAGTCGGCCTGCACGGTTCGCTGGCGGCGGCCGCCCTCCTGACCGAAGCCATCGAGCGCGCGAACTTCCCGCGCGTCGGCTTCAGCGGCTTCATGCAGCCGGTACTGGAGGACGCCGTCCTCGCCCGCCGCGCCGCCGAGGGGACGCTGACCGTCAAAGACCTGCTGCTCTACTCCGCCGTCTGCGGCGCGGGGCTGGATACCGTCCCTCTTCCCGGCGACGCAACCGCCGGTCAGATAGCCGCCCTCCTGCTCGACCTCGCCGCCCTGGCCCTGCGCCTCGACAAGCCCCTCACGGCGCGGCTGATGCCCATCCCCGGCAAAGGGGCGGGCGAGCCGACCGCGTTCGATTTTGGCTTCTTCGCCAACAGCCGGGTGATGGCCCTCCAGGCCGAGCCGCTGAGCGGCCCGCTGGGGGAAGGATGCCGTCTGGCGCTGTCCGCCTCCCGCAAGGGGCGGCGCGCTCGTTGACGGCCGCCGCCTCTTTCCTTAAAATTTCCCGATTACACTTGACCAGACAAACAATCTGGATATACTAGCCCCAGTCCCACCGTTCGAGGGGGTGACGATGAAGGGGAATTTCCGTCTGTGTCGAACGCGACGAATCGTGCAGGCCTGGTTCTGCCTGGCTCTGATCTTTCTGCAGGGCTGCCGGGGAGAACGCCAGGCGGCGGCGCGCCTGAGCCTGCCGCCCACCCCCGTCCCCTCGCCGACGCCGACGACCTCGCCCACGCCCGTCCCGCCCGCCGACCTGCCGATGGTCGCCCCGCCGCCGCTGACCGACTTTTCTCTCCCCGTCGGTCCCGCCTTCGAGTTGCCGGAAGCGATCCTGTTCACGGCCAGTCCCGGCGCGGCCCAGTGGATGGACCTCTATGTCCTGAGCGCGGCCGGCGGCGAAGCCATCTGCCTGACCTGCGACCTGCGCCTGGCGCTGGAACAGAACGGCTGGTACAACGCTCCGCGCTTCGACTCGCCCGCCTGGGCGCCGGACGGCGGGCGGTTTGCTTTCGTTTTCCAGTCCGTCCAGCGGAACAGCATCCTGATCGCCGACCGGCAGGGCGCGTTGCACGAACTGCGCGCCAGCCGCGACGAGTGGTTCGCCGATTTGGCCTGGTCGCCAACGGGCGACGCCCTGGCGTTCAGCGTCGGCCCGCTGGCCGGCGAGGACTACGGCGCCAGCCGGATTTGCATGCTGAGGCTCGAGACGCGCCGCGCCGGCCCCTTGTGCGTTGCGCCCGAGCGGGCCAATCGTTTCCCGGCCTGGTCGCCGGAGGGGGAGCGCCTCCTCTTTTCGGGCGGCCAGGGACGCTACCACCCCGACGGCCGCCCGATGGATCTCTTCCTCTGGGATCTCGAGACGCGCGCCCTGACCCGTCTGACCGAGACGGCCGACCGGTCAGAGGTCGCCGCCCGCTGGTCGCCGGACGGGGCGCGCCTGGCTTACCTCGTCCAGGCGCGGCGGGGCGAATCGCGCCTGTGGATTGCCGCGGCGGGGAGCGAGGCGGCCCCCCTGCCCGGCGCGGAGGACGTCCTCGCCTTCGGCTGGTCGCCGGACGGCGGGCGGATGGTGTTCACCCGCCGGGCCTCGCCGTCAACCGGCGACTGCCTGCCGCGGACCGAGATGCTCTTGTTCGATTGGGAAAGCGGAAACATCGTCCCCCTGACCGAGGCGAGTCAATGGGTCGGTCAGCCCGCCTGGCGGCCCTGACCGTCCTGGAGAGTCCAGATTCTCTCGACCAGCCGAATCAGTTGTTCGAGGCCCTTTTCCAGCGGCGGCAGGTGAATGTACTCATGAACGGTGTGCGCCCCACCGCCGGTCGTCAGGCCGATGGTGACCGCCGGCAGGCCGCGGCTGAGGGGCAGATTGGCGTCGGTCGAGCCGATGTTCAGCCGCGGTTCCAGGTCGAGGCCGCGCAGGGTCTCCTGGGCCAGCCGGACGAGCGGGTGCAAGGCGGGGATTTCGCCCGCCGGCCGCGCCCCAATCGTCTCCGCCTCGACCGCCACCCCCGGCCGACGCGCCGCCGCGCACAAAGCCTCCACCCGTTCCGCCAGCGCCTGCAAGGCGGCGGGCGATTCCGAGCGCAGGTCGAGTTCCAGGGAGGCCTCGGCGGCGATGGTGTTGACCGAGGTGCCGCCGGCGATGACGCCGATGTTGAGGGTGGTGCGCGGTTCGGTTGGCGGTTTCAGGGCGGTCAGGCGGGTCGCCAGGGCGGTCAGTTCGTGGACGGCGGAGGGATTGCCGTAATCGATCCACGAGTGACCGCCAGCGGTGCGGACGACGACGCGGTAGCGGCGCACGCCCAGGCCGCGGTGGTAGACCTGGCCGAGGGCCATGCCTTCCAGGACGAGGTAGGCCAGCGGCCGTTCCCCGAAGCGTTCGACGACCGCCCTCATGCCGCGCAGGTCGCCCAGGCCCTCCTCGCAGACGTTGGCGACCAGCCACAGGTCGCCGGGCAGGCGCAGACGGCGGCGGCGCAGTTCCCACAGCAGACCGAAGAGGCCCGCCACGCCGACGGCGTTGTCGCCGATTCCGGGGCCGGCCAGGCGGCCGGCCTCGCGCTGAATGGCGAGCGTCACGCTGAGGGGGAAGACGGTGTCCAGATGGGCGCTGACGACCAGCGGCTGGGCGGCGCGGCGCGTCCCGTTCAGGCAGGCGTAGACGTTGCCCAGCCGGTCGCTTTCCACGGGATGCAGCCCCTCGGCCTCGAAGCGGGCGCGCACGAAGGCGGCCCGCTCCGCCTCGTGGAAGGTCGGGGCGGGGATTTGCTGGATTTGGACGGCCAGGTCAACCAGGCGCGAGAGGACGTCTGACATCTTACACCTGCCGGACGAGGCCGCGTAGCGACTCGAGGCGGGCGCGGGCCAGGCCGGGCAACGCATCCAAAGCGTGGAAAGCGCCCGAACCCTCGATGGTCAGCGAGGCCGAGATGTTGCCGTGCAGGACGGCCTCGAGCGGATCGTAGGTCTGCTGGTAGCCGAAGAGGAAGCCGCCGCAGAAGGACGCCCCCGCGCCGGTCGGGTCGGCCAGGCGGACGGGGTAGGCGGGCGCTTCCCAGCGTTTGCGGGAGGCGGAGTCGTAGAGAATCTGGCCGCGTCCGCCGCGCTTGACGACCACCAGTTCGCAGCCGCAGGCGGCGACCGCCTCGGCCATGGCCCACAGGTCGTCGGTCTGGCCCCAGAAGAGGGAGCGCAGTTCCTCCTCGGAGGGGAGGAAGGCGGTCAGCCCCTGGAGGAGGGCGCGCACTTCGTTCCAGGCGCGCGGCTGCATGTACCCGGCGGCCGGGTCGAGGGCGCGGGTCGTGACGCCGGCTTGCTGAAAGGCAGCCAGCAAACGGCTGGCCGTCGGGTAGTCGAGCGGACAGAGATGAACGGCGCGGGCTTCCAGGTACTCGTCGGGGATGTCGGTCAGGCGCGGCGAGGCCGGATGGATCTGGCGCAAGTCGTCGCCGGGCGTCGGCTGGTAGCCGAGCAGCGCCTTGGGGAAGGTCAGCCCCAGGCGGGCGAAGTGAGAGACAGGATTGGTGGTCCGGGGCGTGTTCGGGTCGAGGTAGGCCAGAAAGTAGCGCAGGTCGAGCGGCTCGGGCAGGATGTGGACGCCGCGCGTGTCCCAGCCGCGGCGGTTGAAGTCCTTGAGCCATTCCTGCGGATACTCTTCCCCGACCCGCGCCAGGAGCGCCGGCGCGCCTCCCCAGACGGCCAGGCCGGCGGCGGCGTAGAGCAGGTCGCCGCCCGGCGCGTCGATCAGCGGGCGGCCTAAAGGCGGGAGCAAATAGTCGCGGCGCAGACGACCGGCCAGCACGAAGACAGGATTCATAAGATTAGGGCAGGAAGACCCGGCTGGCGGCGCTGGGCTGGCCCGAATCCAGCGGCAGGATGAACGTAAAGTTGCTGCCCTTGCCCTCCACGCTTTCGGCCCAGATGCGCCCGCCGTGCATTTCGACCATCACTTTGGCGACCGAGAGGCCCAGTCCCATGCCGCCGTGGCGGCGGGTGAGGTGCGATTCGACCTGGTAGAAACGCTCGAAGATGCGGCCGAGGTCCTTGGCGGGGATGCCGATGCCGTCGTCGATGACCGAGACCTTGACGTAGCCGGGGATGCGCTCGGCCGCCACGAAGACGTGCCCGCCGGGGTTGGTGAAAGTCAGGGCGTTCTTGACCAGGTTGGTGAGGGCAATCGAAATCTTGGAGGCGTCGCCCTCGACCAGCAAATCGTCCTGACCGGGGTCGATCCGCAGGCTGATTCTCTTCTCTTTGGCCTCGTCCTGGAAACTGGCCGCGACTTCCTCGATGACGCGGCGGATGGAGACGGAGCGACGGCGGACGCTGGCCATGCCGCGCTCGACGTTGTCCATGTTGGCGATGTTGTCGATGATTTCCTTGAGGCGCATGGCGTTGCGGACGATGATGTCCAGTTGCGAGCGGTGCTCGGCCTGAATCGCCTCGCGCAGGAAGGTGGCGTGGCCGAGAATCAGGCCGAGCGGGGTGCGCAATTCGTGCGAGGCGACGGCGATGAAATCGCTCTTCATCCGGTCGAGGTGGCTGGCCTCCTCCTGCACCTGGCGGACGCGGTTCACGAGGCGGTTGTTCTGCATGGCGACGGCCAACTGCGAGGCCAGCGTCTCTAGAATTGTCAGGTCGTCTTCGGTATAATGGGCCTGGTTTGCCTTGTTGACCGCCTCCAGGACGCCGAGGGTTTCCCCCCTGTAGATGATAGGAACGGCCAGAATCGAATGAGTCTGGTATTGGGTCGCCTGGTCGGCGCCTTTGAAATGCCGCTCCGACTTTTGCGCGTTTGGCACGACAGCCGGTTTGCCATTCTGGAACACCCAGCCGGCGACGCTGGAGTCCATCGGCACCTGAACCGTCTGGAGCGCCTCGCGGTGGAACCAGGGCACGGCCAGGAAGCGCAGCGTATCTTTGTCCGCGGCTTCCAAAATGGAAGCGACCTCGCTGCCGGTCAATTCTGTGGCCACCGACAGCACGGTCTGCAGGAAAGGTTCCCAATCCAGCGAGGCGCTGAGATTGCGGCTGACTTCCAGCAACCGTTCCAGGCGTTGAATGCGTTCGTTCGTCGTCATGGGCGGTTCGAGGTCCGAGGATGATTCGATTATACAACAATCGCCGGAAATGAGACTCCCTCCCTCTTCTCGCCGGCGCAATCTATTGCAGAACAAGGAGAAACTATGAGCAAAAAGAAAGTGCGTGTGGCCATTATCGGTGTAGGCAATTGCGCCTCCTCGCTCGTCCAGGGCGTCGAGTTCTACAAAGACACGCCCGACGACGCCTCCGTCCCCGGCCTGATGCACGTCAACCTGGGCGGCTATCACGTCCGCGACATTGAGTTCACCCTCGGCATCGACATCAATATCACCAAGGTCGGCAAGGACTTGTCGGAGGCCATCTTTGCCGAGCCGAACAACACCTACAAATTTTGCGACGTCCCCCGCCTGAACGCCCCGGTGGTGCGCGGCATGACCCACGACGGCCTGGGCAAATACCTGTCGCAGATCATCCAGAAAGCCCCCGGCCCGACCGCCGACATCGTCGGCCTGCTCAAGAAGACCAAGACCGACGTGGTCGTTTCGTACCTGCCGGTCGGATCCGAAATGGCCACCAAGTGGTACGTCGAACAGGTGCTGGAGGCCGGCTGCGCCTTCGTCAACTGCATCCCGGTCTTCATCGCCTCGCAGGACTACTGGGCGCGGCGCTTCCGGGAGCGCGGCCTGCCCATCATCGGCGACGACATCAAGAGCCAGGTCGGGGCCACCATCCTGCACCGCGTCCTGACCAGCCTGTTCGTCGACCGCGGCGTGCGCATCGACCGCACCTATCAGCTCAATTTCGGCGGCAACACTGATTTCCTCAACATGCTCGAACGCGAACGCCTCGAGTCCAAGAAAATCTCCAAAACCGGCGCGGTCACCTCGATGATTCCCTACCCCCTGCCCGAAGACGACGTCCACGTCGGCCCCTCCGACCATGTGCCGTGGCTGACCGACCGCAAGTGGTGCTACATCCGCATGGAGGGGACGACCTTCGGCGAGGTGCCGCTCAACGTCGAACTCAAACTGGAGGTCTGGGACAGCCCCAATTCGGCCGGCGTGGTCATCGACGCCATCCGCTGCGCCAAACTGGCCCTCGACCGCGGCCTGAGCGGCCCGCTGTACGGACCGTCGGCCTATTTCATGAAGACCCCGCCGCGCCAGTTCAAGGATGAGATCGCCCGCGCCAAGACCGAGGCCTTCATCCGCGGCGAAGAGGACCGGCCTGAATGAAGACATCCCGCCCGATCTGGTTCGGCGTCCTTATCCTCTTGCTGGCCCTGAGCGCCTGCGGCCGCGACCCCGCGCCGGCCCCCTTCGACCCGAACGCGGCCGCCACCCAGGCCGTCGCCACCCTCTACGCCGGCATGACTCAGACCGCCCAGGCGGTCATCCCCACCCCCACCGCGACCGCCGCGCCGACGCCCGTCCGCACCCCGCCGGCCCTGCCGCCGCCCTATCCGGCCGCCGGTTACCTCAACCCGCTCGACACACCGCACACTTACATCGAAGACACTTGCCAGTACCTGCGCGCCCGCTGGACCTCGACCAACGCCGCCCCCGGCACGGTCGTCATGGTCATCATGTTCCATTCTATTGTCGCCCCCGGCGGCCAGGCCACCGACTATAACCAGATCGAGGCCGGCCGCTTCGACATCCTGATGCGCGACCTGCACGAGCAGAACTTCGTCGCCATCACCACCGCCCAACTGGCCGACTTCCTGGAAACCAACGCCTACATCCCGCCGCGCTCCGTCCTGCTGGTGGTGGACGACCGGCACTATGCCCAGTACTTCGACGTTTACTTCCGGCCGTATTACGAGCAGTGGGGCTGGCCGGTGGTCAATTCCTGGATCAGCCTGAACGATTCGATCGGCGCGGCGGCCCTGCCCGAGAACGTGGCGCTCTCCCAGGAGGGCTGGGTGGATTACCAGGCCCACGGCGTGGTGCACAACACGCCCATCTCGGAATTCGTCAGCGAGGAATACATGCTCAGCGAACTGCAAGGTTCGTGGGACGCCATCGCCGCCAATTTCGGGCGGCCGCCGATCGCCTACATCTGGCCGGGCGGCGGCTTCACCCCGCGGGCGGCGGAACTGGCCCGCCAGGTCGGCTACCGCCTCGGCTTCACCGTCAACCCGCGCGGCCCGCTGATGTTCAACTGGATTCCCCTCGCCGACGTCGCCGACCCGATGCGGCCCTCGTACCTCCCCGAGGGCGCGGTCGGCGACCCGCTGATGGTCCTGCCGCGCTACTGGGCGCCCGACGCCGACCAGCAGATCGACAACGTCCGCGCCATGGGGCAGGAGGCCGCCGCCTACGCCGAGGCCCACCGCGCCGTCGAACTGGAATACTACGACATCGTCTGCGCCCCGCAATATGGGCCGATTCCGTGAGGCTAGAGATGGACTGCATCTTTTGCAAAATCGTGGCCGGAGAGGCCCCCGCCCGAATCGTCTACCGCGACGACCTGGTGACCGCTTTCCACGACCTGCGCCCGGCCGCGCCGGTCCATATTCTCATCGTCCCCAACCGGCACGTCGCCACCCTGAACGACCTGACCCCCGCCGACGAAACCTGGAGCGGACATCTGCTGGAAACAGCCCGCCGCCTCGCCGCCGAACAGGGACTGACGGGCTACCGCCTGGTGCTCAACGTCGGCGCGGAGGGCGGCCAGTCCGTCTTCCACCTACACCTGCACCTGGTGGGCGGACGGCGGCTGCAATCTCATCTGGGGCTGGCGTAGAGGCAAGCAGGGTTGCCTAAAAAGCCTTTTCAAAAACATCATGGCCGCCCAATTGGACGGTCATGATGTTCTTTTGCTTCTTCGGGGGCCAAGTCCAACACTCGTTTCTTCGGGGGCCGAGTCGTTTTTTCAGGGGCTTAGCCCCCGAAGAAACGGGCTGGAGCAGGTTCGTATCCTGCTCTACTTTTTGGACAGCCTCTCAATTAAGCCATCGGCCAGAAGGTCGGCAGGAAGACCCGCAGGAGCGTATCGGCCAGCAGGCCCAGGATGAGCAGGCCGCCGAACATGCGGTTGTGATAGAAGGCAAAACCCGAGAACCAGGTCGGCCAGGCCGGCCAGTCTTTGGGCGGCTCGGCGGGACGCGGTCGCGTCAGCACGCGCAGGGCCAGCAGAGCGCGCTTGCCAGCCAGGAAGACGATCAACATGACCGGCGTGAAGTAGCGCGGCGCAAAGACCAAATAGACGATGACGGCATAGGTCAGCACCAGCGCGGCCATGTTGACATAGCGGGCGGCCTTCTCGCCGATCTTGACCGGCAGCGTGCCGACGCCCTTGCGCTTGTCCTCCTCCAACTTGTCAATGTGCTTGCCGACGTTGATGCTCGCCACGCTCAGGCCGAACGGCACGCCCGCCAGGGCGACCTTCCAGAGGTTGGTCAAGTTCTCTGGCTGGCCCTTGGCGAGGACGATGTACACGCCGGCAAAGAAGATCGGCCCCCAGATGAGAAAGATCATCAACTCGCCCAGGCCGATGTACTTGAGCGGCCAGGTGTAGAACAGCACCATCAGCGCCCCAAAGCCGAACAGGCCAAGGACGATCGGCGAGAAGCCGGTGTACCACAGGGCGTAAAAACCGGCCGCGCAGGCCAGCGCCCCGCTGACGACGAACCAGCGCAACTGCTGTCGCTTGGTCCAGAAGCCCTGCACCAGCGGGTGGACGCCGTATTGGATGCGGAAATAATCGTCCTTGTCCACGCCCTTGCTGAAGTCGGTGTAATCGTTGAGCAAATTGTTCGTGCCGTGGGCGAGGAACAGGCCGAGGGTCACGATCAGCCAGGGCAGCCAGGCGAAATAGCCGTCGCGCCAGGCCAGGAATCCGGCCATGACACAGGCGTAGATCGTCACCGTCGTCACGGCCGAGCGGGTGGCGATCAGCCACTTCGAGACGACATCCAGCGCATCCCACTCCTCTTTGCTGTCCATCTTGACCAGAGTCGAGAGCGCCTTGCCCCACATGTTGAAATTGATTTTCATGGTGTCTCCTCCTCAGAGATTATAGAATGCGCTTCAACCGGCCGACTGACCGGCCAATTGCCGGGCGCGTTCGATGACCTTGCGAATCAGCCCGCTGAAGATGAAGCCGTGGATGGGATAGAGCAGATACCAGTATAGCAGGCCGGGCAGACCTTTGGGCTCGTAAAAGGCGGTCTGCACGACCAGGTTCTTCCCCGGCGATTGAGGAATGACCTCGAATTGCAGCCAGGCCTTGCCAGCGACTTTCATCTCCGCCCGCAGACGCATCAGCCGGTCGGGTTCGAGGGCCTCCACACGCCAGAAGTCGAGGGCGTCGCCGACGCGCAGTTCGTCGGGGTGGCGGCGGCCGCGCCGGAAGCCCACCCCGCCGAGCAGCCGGTCAATGACGCCGCGCACCTGCCAGACCCAGTTGGCGTACAGCCAGCCGCGCTCCCCGCCCAGGCCGGTAAAACTGCGATAGACGGCCTCGGCCGGCAGGGTCGTCAGATAGCGGCGGCGTTCGATGAGCAGGCCCTCCTGGGTGGTCAGCGTGACCGGGACGACGTCGCCGGTGGCGGAGACTTGGGCGTCGCTCCAGGTCGTCTCGACCTGGTCGGTGTAGATGCGCGCCAGGGCGCGCTGGAGCGAGGTGGCGTAGTCGCGCGGCTGGATGTCGGGGAAGAGGCGGCGGGCAGAATCATCGCGCACGATCACCTCATTCCGCATGCCTTCGATGAGCGCAAAGACCAGCCGCGCCGGGATGGGCGTAATCCAGTGCAGCCAGGCGGCGCAGAGTTTCAACGGTAGGAAGGGCAGAATGATCATCTTCCGGCGCAGGCCGCGCGCCCGAGCGTAGCCGCGCATCATCTCATGATAGGTGATCACGTCCGCGCCGCCGATCTCGATAATGCGGTGCTGCCCAATGTGTTCCTCGGCCAGCGTCAGGGCGGCGATGAGGTAATCGAGGACATCGCGCACCGAGATGGGCTGCATGCGCGTCTCGACCCAGGGCGGGCAAAACAGGATGGGCATGCCCTCGACCGTGTAGCGCATCATCTCGAAGGCGGCGCTGCCTGAACCGATGATGACCGCGGCCCGGAATTCGATGGTCGGGACGCCATACGCGGCAAGCGCTTTGCCGACCTCCTGCCGGGAACGCAGGTGCGGCGAGAGGCTCTGTTCCGGGTCGCCCAGGCCGCCCAGGTAAATGATGCGCTTCACGCCCGCCTGCTGGGCCGCCAGGCCGAAGGCGCGGGCGGCGGCCAAATCGCGCTGATGGAAGTTGCTCCCCTTGCTCATGCTGTGAATCAGATAATAAGCCGCATCGACCCCCTCCATGGCCGCGGCCAAAGCGGTCGGATTCAAGACATCCCCCTGGACGACTTCGACCCGCGGCCGCCAGGCGCGTCCCTGCAATTGGGCCGGGTTGCGGACCAGGACGCGCACTTCATAGCCGCGTTCGAGCAGGCGCGGCGTCAGCCGCCCGCCGATGTAACCGGTTGCGCCGGTGACCAGGATGCGTTTCATGCCTCTATTCTAATTCACTTTACAAAAAACCTCCCGGCGGCGGGAGGTTTCAGGAGCGATTCAGTGGCCGGATGAACGCCGTCTGGGAATCATGGCCGGTTCGCGCGGCGGAATCATGCCCCAGCGGCTGGCGCCCAGGTAGAGGATTTCGAGAATCAGATCGGCGTAGGAAATGCCCTGGGCGTTGGCCATCAGGCACAGGTCCGAGTAGTCGGGAGTCAGGCCGGGGAGGGTGTTGATTTCGAGCAGACGGGGATTGCCCTCGGCGTCCAGGCGGATGTCGGTGCGGGAGACGTCCAGCGCGCCGAGGGTGATGTGCGCCCGCAGGGCCAGGTGCTGAAGTTTCTTTTCCAGTTCCGGTTCGATGTTCGCCGGGCAAATGTACCCCGGCGCGCCCTCCGCGCCGACCGACTGGGCCTTGGCCTCGATGCCGTACACGCCCGGCGTGACCGAGCGGCTGCTGTCCAGTTCGAGGATGGGGAAGCGGTGGAAGCCGTCCTTTTCGTACCAGGTTGGATGGCGGGAGTAGCGGGCGGCGTCGGGGCGGCCGAGGACGCCGACGGTGAATTCGCGGCCGGGCAGGAAGATTTCGACCAGCGCCGGCTGCTGGTAGGTGCGGATGATGTAATTGGCGCGCTCGCGCAATTCGGCCGGGTTGTTGACGATGGCATGCTGGTCCACGCCCATGCCGGTGCCCTCGCGGGCCGGTTTGACGAAGAGCGGGAAATGTTTTTCCAGTTCGGGGCGCAGCGGCTCGTCGCCGAAGGTGAACTCCTGGAAGGGCGCAACCGGCAGGTTGCGGTCGCGCCAGATGCGTTTGGTCAGGGTCTTGTCGAGCGAGATGGCGTTGGCCAGGACGCGCGAGCCGGTGTAGGGAATCTTGAGCAGTTCCAGCAGGGCAGGGGTCTGGGCCTCGCGGGCGTCGCCTCCCAGCCCTTCGGCGATGTTGAAACAAATATCGGGCTGGACCTCGCGCAGGGCATACGGCAGATTGGAGTCGGCCGGGATGAAGACAGTCGTATGCCCATCGGTCTCGATGGCAGCCCGGATGTGATCGATGGTCTCGATGTAATCATAGTCCGCGCCAGCGTCAGGGGGAACGTCGGGCGGCAGGGGTTTGCCGCGCTCCTTAATGTTGGCCAGGACGGCCACCCGCCAGTACCGCGCCAGGCGCGGCCGGGGACTGGGGGGCTTTTTGGTTTCCTTTCCTTGTTGGGTTGATTTCATGAGAGTCCTCGTTTGATAAGATTTTGCAGAGGAGTAGTATATAACAATCTCCCTAAATGACAAGAGGAAAAAGGTCTGATTCGCCGCCCGGAGAATCAAACTGGACAATCATCCCTCTTTCAGGTATCATTAGCGTCGCCTTTCACCAGGTGCAAGTCCGAGACAGCCTGATCTTGCCTGTGGAGACGCCCCATCGCATGAAGTGGTTCGGACGCGTTCGACAATCGAAGCGCCTGCCGCGCCCGGATTGGGATTCCCGTCCGGGCTGTTGTGCGTAGAACGAGAGAGACTTAACGGCGCTCACCGTTTGCATCCAAGCCCGGAGGCCAAATGGCAGACCTCATCAAACAAATTACCAGCGATTTACAGAAGCAAATCGAAGCCTATCAACCTGAAATTGGAATCAGCGACATTGGGACGGTGTTGGAGGCCGGCGACGGCATTGCCCGCGTCAGCGGCTTGAGCAACGTTCGCTCGCAGGAACTGGTTCAATTCCAAAACGGCGTGATGGGAATCGCCTTCAACCTCGAAAAAGAGGCGGTCGGCGTCATCATCATGGGCGATTACGCCGAGATCGTCGAGGGGATGACCGTCCGCTCGACGGGGCGAATCGCCTCGGTGCCGGTAGGGGACGCGCTGATCGGGCGCGTGGTCAACGCCCTCGGCCAGCCAGTGGACGGCAAAGGGCCGATTCAGGCGACCGCCTATCGGCCGATCGAGCGCATCGCCGCCGGCGTCGTCCAGCGCCAGGACGTGGACACCCCCGTCCAGACCGGCATCAAGGCCATCGACTCGATGATTCCGATCGGGCGCGGTCAGCGCGAGTTGATCATCGGCGACCGGCAGACCGGCAAGACGGCGATTGCCATCGATACGATCATCAACCAGAAGGGCAAAGACCTGATTTGCATCTACGTCGCCATCGGACAGAAGAAGGCGGCCGTGGCGCGCACGGTGGCGCTGCTCGAACGCTACGGGGCGATGGAACACACGATCGTGGTGGTCGCCTCGGCGGACGAAGCCGCCGCCCTGCAGTACATCGCGCCGTACGCCGGCTGCGCCATCGGCGAGGAGTTCATGGAGAGCGGGCGCGACGCCCTGGTGGTCTACGACGACCTCTCCAAGCACGCCTGGGCCTACCGTCAGGTCTCGCTGCTGCTGCGCCGTCCGCCCGGCCGCGAGGCCTACCCGGGCGATATCTTCTACCTGCACTCGCGCCTGCTGGAGCGCGCCGCCCGCCTGGCGAACAAATACGTCATCGTCAAAAAGGATTTTCCGCACGACCTGGCCGAAGAGAAGGACGCCGTGGACGGCCGCGTCTATGGCGGGCCGCGCTCGGAGGATGACGCCAAGAAAGCGCTCCAGGCCATGCCCGATGCGGAGAACTACAAGATCGTCAAGGTCAAGGGATCGGGCGGCTCGCTGACAGCCCTGCCCATCATCGAGACGCTCCTGGGCGACGTCTCGGCCTACATTCCCACCAACGTCATTTCGATTACGGACGGCCAGATTTACCTGGTCAACAACCTGTTCAACGCCGGCATCCGCCCGGCGGTGGACGTGGGCATCTCGGTCTCGCGCGTCGGCGGCGCGGCGCAGACCAAGGCCATGAAGCAGGTGGCCGGCAAACTGCGCCTCGACATGGCCGCCTACCGCGAACTGGCCGCCTTCGCGCTGATGGCCTCCGATCTCGATAAATCCACCCAGGCGCAGTTGACGCGCGGCCAGCGCATGCAGGAAATCCTCAAGCAGCCGCAATACGAGCCGATGCCGCTCGAACAGCAGGTAATGGTGCTGTACGCCGGGACGAACGGCTTTGCCGACACCGTGCCGGTCGAGCGGATGAAGAAATGGGAGGCCGATTTGCTCCGCTATCTGACCACCTCCCACCCTGAGATCGGCAAGGACATCGCCGAGAAGAAGCAAATCACGCCTGAGACGGAAAAGAAACTCCGTGAAGCCCTGGCGGCATTCCAGGCCACGTGGGCGTGAGCGGGTGACGAGTGACGAGTGAAGAGTGACGAGTGAAGAGTGACGAGTGAAGGGTGACGAGTGACGAGAAACGAGTGGCGAGTGACGATCAGACTCCTGATTAACGACTAGAGACGATTTATGCCCTCAGCCCGTGAAATGCGGATGCGAATCCGCAGTGTCAAGAACATTTCGCAGGTGACGCGCGCCCTCGAGGCGGTCAGCGCCAGCAAGGTACGCAAGGCGGTGGCGGCCGTCCAGGCGACGCGTCCCTACGCGACCAAAGCCTGGCAGGTGTTGACGCACATCGCCGGCCAGCCCGGGCAGGCGACTCTGCATCCGCTGCTCAGCCGCAGGCCCGAGGTCCGCAACGTGCTGGTGGTGGTCATCAGCAGCGACCGCGGCCTGGCCGGGGCGTACAACACCAACATCATCCGCTACGCTACGCAGCGCTTCGAGGGGCTGACTGCGAATGTCAGTTACATCGCCGTCGGCCGCAAGGGACGCGACATGCTGCTGCGCCGCCGCAAGCAGGTGATCGCCGAGTTCAGCAACCTGCCGCCGGCGCCGTCCTTCGCCGATGTCTCGGCGATCGGCCGCCTGGCCGTGGACGATTTTCTGAACGGCGTGGCAGATGAAGTGTGGTTGGTTTACACAGACTTTATCAACATGGTGCGGCAGGAACCGGTCGTCCGCAAACTCCTGCCGCTGGAGATCGGCGAAGCGCAGGACCGCGTTCAGGTCTTCGAACATCAGCATTTGAAGGCGGCTTACATTTACGAGCCGGGCGAGCGCGAAATCCTGGACAACATCATCCCGCGCTTTACGGCGTTGCAGGTCTATCAGGCCATTCTCGAAGCGCAGGCCTCGGAACACGCCGCCCGCATGGTGGCGATGCGCAACGCGACCGACAATGCGCTGGAACTGGTGGGGCAGTTGCAGTTGGATTACAACAAGGCCCGCCAGCAGACAATCACCAACGACTTGCTGGATATTGCCGGCGGCGCGGAAGCGCTGGCGCGGGCAAACGCCCAGCAGTAGATTATCGGAGGCAATGGCATGGCAAAATTGACTGGCCGCGTGGTCCAAATTCAAGGCAGTGTGGTTGACGTAGAATTCCCCGAAGGCGGGCTGCCCGAGGTGTACGAGGCCATCGAGATCGCCCGTCCGAACGCCCTGCCGCTGGTGCTGGAAGTCGAAAAACACCTGGGCGACAACTGGGTGCGCTGCGTGGCGATGGATTCGACCGACGGCCTGCAGCGCGGCGTCGAGGCGGTGGCCACCGGCGCGCCGATTCGCGTCCCGGTCGGGCCGGCCACGCTGGGGCGCATCTTCAACGTCCTCGGCCGCCCGGTGGACGAGCGCCCCGAAAAAGTGGAGGCGGTCGAGTATTATCCCATCCACCGGCCGGCGCCGCCCTTCGCCGAACAGTCCACCCGCACCGAGATCTTCGAGACCGGCATCAAGGTCATCGACCTGATCGCCCCCTTCACCAAAGGCGGCAAGACCGGCATCTTCGGCGGCGCAGGCGTGGGCAAGACCGTCATCATCCAGGAACTCATCCGCTCGGTGGCCGCCGTCCACCAGGGCAACTCGGTCTTCGCCGGCGTCGGCGAGCGGACGCGCGAAGGCACACAACTCTACCGCGAAATGCTCGAATCGGGCGTCATGAAGGACACCGTGATGGTCTTCGGCCAGATGAACGAGCCGTCGGGCGTGCGTCTGCGCGTCGCCCTGACCGCCCTCTCGATGGCCGAATACTTCCGCGACCAGGGCCGCGACGTCCTGCTGTTCATTGACAACATCTTCCGCTTCACCATGTCCGGCTCGGAGGTCTCGGCGCTCCTGGGACGCATGCCCTCGGCGGTCGGTTACCAGCCCACGCTGGCGACCGAGATGGGCGAACTGCAGGAACGCATCACCTCGACCCGCGCCGGCTCGATTACCTCGATGCAGGCCGTCTACGTCCCGGCGGACGACTACTCGGACCCCGCGCCGGTGGCGACCTTCACCCACCTCGACGCGACCATCGCCCTCGAGCGTTCCATCGCCGAAAAAGGCATCTACCCGGCCGTGGACCCGCTGGCCTCCACCAGCCGCATCCTCGACCCGAACATCGTCGGCCCCGACCACTACAACACCGCCCGCGAGTGTCAGCGCGTCCTGCAGCGCTACAAGGACCTGCAGGACATCATCGCCATCCTGGGCATCGACGAACTCTCCGAAGACGACAAACTCGTCGTCGCCCGCGCCCGCAAAATCGAGCGCTTCTTCTCCCAGCCGTTCTTCGTCGCCACGCAGTTCACCGGCGTGGAAGGCCAGTACGTTCCCATCAAGGAGACCGTGCGCGGCTTCCGCGAAATCCTGGACGGCAAGTGCGACGACCTGCCCGAACAGGCCTTCATGATGGTCGGCACGATCGACCAGGCGCGCGAGAAGGCCGAGAGACTGGCCAAGGGCGCATAAGTGTCCCAGTGTCAAGGGTCGCGTGCGCCAAATCACGTGACACCGGAACACTTGACACGGGAGAACCGATATGCCGATCCGTTGTGAAATCGTTTCGCAAGACAAGATGGTCTTCGAAGGCGATGCCGATATCGTCATCCTGCCGGGGTCGGAGGGCGAGATGGGCATCCTGCCCAATCACGGCCCGCTGTTGACCTCGCTGAAATACGGCATCATCACCGTGCGGATGGGCGGGCGGGAGGAGCATTTCACCGTCGCCGGCGGGATTGCAGAAGTCCAGCCGGACATCATCACCATCCTGGCCGACGCCGCCGAGAACGTGGAGGAAATCGACGTGGCCCGCGCCGAGGCGGCGCGCAAGCGCGCCGAGGAAGCCCTGGCCAAAGGCCCGCCGCCCGATACCGACGCGTATCTGGCCATCGAAGCCGCCCTGCGGCGCTCCAACCTGCGCTTGGAGGCGGCCAAGCGTTACCGGCGGAGCGGCCCAAAGCCGGGCCGAGTCGGGGAGGAGAGATAAGAAATGAGCGCCTTCTCGAAAGATTTGGGCATCGATTTGGGGACGGTTCAAACCCGCATTGCCGATTCCAGCGGCGTGCTGGTGGATGAGCCGACCGTAGCCGCCATCGTGGTGGAAGAGCAAAAGGTGGTCGAATATGGCAAGGCGGCCCGCGATATGCAGGGCCGGGTCTTGCCGGACACGATCGAACTGGCCCGTCCGCTGCAGAACGGGGTGGTCGCCGATTACGAAATCACCGAGGTGCTGCTGCGGGAACTGCTGAAACGCGTCAGCGGGCCGATGCGCATCTTCCGGCCGCGGGCGATGATCACTGTCCCCTATGGCGTGACCAGCGTGGAGTCTCGGGCGGTCCACGAGGCGGTTCTGGCAGCGGGCAGCCGCGAAGCCTACCTCATCCAGCAGCCGCTGGCCGCCGCGATCGGCATGGACCTGCCCATCGGCTCGCCGACCGGCAACATGATCATCTGCCTGGGCGGGGGCGTCACCCAGGCGGCGATTATCTCGATGTACAGCATTGTCTCGGCGGAGACCCTGCGGGCGGGCGGACTGCAACTCGATGAGGCCGTGGCCACCTACGTGCGCCGCAAGTACGGCGTGATGATCGGCCCGGCCACCGCCGAGCAGTTGAAGATTAAGATCGGCGCGGCCGTGCCTCAGGATCGCGAAGAAAGCCTCGAGGTGCAGGGACAGGACCAGGTCAGCGGCCTGCCGCGCCCGGTCACGCTGACGACGGGCGAGGTGGTCGAGGCGCTCCAGGAGCCGCTCAAACAGGCAATCGAGGTCTGCCGGCGCGTCCTCGAGAAGACCCCGCCCGAACTCATCTCCGACGTCATCGACCGCGGCGTGGCCCTGTGCGGCGGCGGGGCATTGCTCAAGGGCGTGGACAAGTTGTTCACCAAAGCCCTCGGCATCCCGGCCTACCTGATCGACAACCCGACCACCTGTGTGGTCGAGGGGGCGGTCAAGGCCTTTGGCCTCTATCCGCTCCTGCGGCGCAATCTGCCGCCGGTCTGACCGGCCCGATCTTCGAACCCGGCGGCGACAGGAAAAGAACCGCTCCTGCCGCCTGTTCAATGCAGAGAAAAATCGAAACGGCGTCGCTTGGGACGCCGTTTTTTGTCGCTCATTCCCCGATGTAATAGGTCATGCGCTGCAGACCGATGGACGGGTCGAGATACTGGACGCGCACACCCGGCGGGACGTTGAGGTTGATGGGCGCGTAGTTCAGGATGGCAACTACCCCGGCCTCGATCAATTTGTTGGCTACCTCCTGCGCCGCCGAAGCCGGGACGCACAGCATGGCGACCTTGATCCCCGCCTCTCGGATGGCCGCGCCCATCTCGGCCGCGCTCTGGATGACGTAGGGGCCGACGGTCTGGCCGATCTTGGCCGGGTCGTTGTCGAAGACCATCGCCACCCGGAAACCGCGATCCTTGAAGCCCTGATAGCGCGCCAGAGCGTGGCCCATGTCGCCCATGCCGACGATGACCGTCTCCCAAACGCGATCCACCTTGAGAATCTCGCGCAGCCTGTCGCTCAGGAAGCGAATGTTGTAGCCGGTGCCCTGCTTGCCGAATTCGCCGAACTGGGAAAGGTCTTTGCGAATCTGGGCCGCCGAGACGCCCACCTGTTCGCCGAGTTCCTTCGAAGAAGTGGTCGTCTTTCCCTGGGCCTGCATGTGCTGCAGGGCGCGCAGGTAGATGGGCAGCCTGCTGATGATGATGTCTGGTATCTCTTTCATAAAATCCGCCTGTTTTCGAAAATCGACCGCCAAAACAGAATTTACCATAAAAAGAGGCTTCGTGCAATTCGAATCCTCTACTTCCGAACCCCCAGATGGATCTCGAAGGGCGTCTGCCCGCGCACCTCGACCAGGGAGAGCGGAAAGGGCAGATAGTGAACGACCGGATAATCCAGATTGGGATTCTCGGGGCGAGAGAAGAAGAGGAGGGAGGACGGGTATCCCTGCGCCCAAAGGCGGGCGCTGGCGCGGACCTCGAGCCGGAGTCCGCGGCGCGGCCCCCACTCCCAGGCGTTACCCGAAAGCGCGCCGGCGTATTCCTGGCCGCCGAAGAAAAACTCCCACGGATCGACGGCCAGCGGCAGAGAGGTCTGCAGGAAGGAGGAGGCGTCTTCGATTTGGGCGGTCAGGCCGCCGGCGTCGAGGGAGAAAGTCTTGACGCGCCAGCCATCGGCGGCAGTAAGGCGGAGGGCGTTCGTCCCCGGCAGCGCAAACTGGTAGGGTTGGAAGGGGCGGTCGCGGTCGCTGAAAGCGCCCATGATCTGGCCCGGGTCGGCGGCCTGACCGGCGGCGGGATTCCAGAAGGACGGGTCGCTCATGCCGAGCAGGAATTGGGCGGTGGGGCCGATCAACTGGTGAGCGCCGTTTGCGTCGCGGTAGAAGAGGTGCGTCAGGTGAGCGCCGTCGGTCTCGAAGAGGGCGTAATATTCGAGGTTGGCGAGGACGCATTCGGGCTGGCCGTCGCGGTCGGGGTCTTCTTCACAGGAGGCGCGGTCATACGGCCGCTCGGCCCAGGCGCTGCCAGCCAGCAGGACGCCGATCTGCCCCTGATAGGCGGCGCGGAGTTGAGAGGGGCTGCCGGCGAGCATGAAATGGGCCTGCCAGGCGGCGTCGGTCAGGGCGTTGGCGGGCGCGTTTTGCAAGTCCGCCAGGAAGGGGTCCGGCGCGGCGGGCGGCGGCGCGGGGACGGTCTGCGGCTCTCCGAGCGGGAAGGTCAGCAGGCCGGGGCCGTCCAGGACGCGAATCCACGGATGGGCGGCCAGCCAGGCCAGCGAGGGGCCGGCCATATCCGAGTCGCCCCAGGCGCTGCGCGGCAGGCTGCCGCCCAGGACGACCAGGTCGGCGGGATCGGCGGAGAGGGCCGCCTCCATCAGGGCGCGGCGCAGGTCGAGGGTCGGGCCGTCGGCGGAGGCCTGGAGGGCGTCGGCAGGCGGCAGGGGGATCAGGCGGGTCTGGCCGGCGCGGCTCAGGTGGGAGGCGTCGTCCAGGGGCAGGAATTGGGCGCGGTAGCCGGGGACGAGGCCGCCGTCGGCGGCGTAGATGAAGTCGCTGGCCGGCAGGTTGAAGGTCTGGGCGGCGCGCCGGTTGTAGGCCAGGGCGATCTCGGCCGGCGGGGCGTTGACCACGTCGGGTAGAATCAGCAGGCCGTCTGCCTGCAGAGCGGCGATCTGGTCGAGGCCCTGGAAGGCGTCCAGGATGGCCAGGCTGGGAGGCGTCTTCAGGTCGAGCAGGAAGACCGGCAGGCGGTTGCGTTCGGCGGCCTCCAGCAGATGGCGCAGGCCGTGGCGCTCGCCGGTCGGGCCGGTGTGAGCGCCGTCCCAGCGGCGCAGGGCCTGGGCGGGGGTGGCGGCCGGGAAGGCGTCCCAGAAAGCCAGCAGGACGGCGGCGCGCTGGGTCGGAGGGAGGGCGTCCGAGCGGACGCCGGTGATCGAGTCTGCCTGCCCGCCCGAGGCGGTCTGGCTGACGACGTCGAGGCGGTAGGGCGGGACGAGCAGGGCGCGGCTCAGGGAGAGGGTGACGGCGTCGAGGGCGGGGTCATAGACGACTCGCGGGCGAATGGCCGGGGCGGGGCGGCCGGGCTGTTCGACCACAGCGGGGCAGCCGGCAACGAAGCGGATGTCGAGGGGCGCGGCGGCGAAGCGCGCCGAATCCCAAAGGGAGAGGCGCAGGTCGTAGCCGCCGGCCGGGTCGAGGTCGAGCAAGTCGAGGCGGATCTGAATTTCCTGGGCGGTGAGGCGGGTGTAGACGGCCAGCAGGTCGCGGGCGGGGGTCGGGGCGTCGCCGGCCGGGTCGAGGGCGCGCAGGTCGGCGACTGTCCAGGGCGAGGCCGGGCGCGGCAGCGGCAGGCAGGCGCTCAGGAGGAGTAAGAAGGGGACAACGAGAGGCAGGAGTCGTTTCATGGCAACAAAAGGAGAGCGCCGCCGGCGCTCTCCCCTCGGCAGGATGGCGTCGCTAGGGGTTGGCGGTTTCGAGCGGCGCGCCGCCCTTGCGGCCGAGCAGTTTGTAGATGGGCACCGGTTCGGCCTTGCCCTTGATGGGCGCGGCCTCGATGAATTCGACCTCGAATTCGCTTTCGATGGCGCGGGCGGTGCTTTCGCTGACGATGATGGGCCAGGTGTAGGTCTTGGTCAGGTCCTGGAGACGGGAGGCCAGGTTGACGTTGTCGCCGATGACGGTGTAGTTGATGCGCTGCGCCGAGCCGATCAGGCCGACGAAGGCCTCGCCGCTGTTGATGCCGATGCCAATCTCGAAGCGGCCGGTGTAGAGGCCGTCGGCTTTCCATTTTCTGCGCAATTCTGCCAGGCGGGTCAGCATTTCGACGGCGGCGCGGGCGGCGCGCAGGGCGTGGTCGCGGTAGGGGACCGGCTCGCCGAAGAAGGCCACGATGGCGTCGCCCTCGTATTTGTCTACCGTGCCGCCGTGTTTGTGAATCACGCCGGTCATCACTTCGAGGTAGGGATTGAGCAGGGCGACGACCTCTTCGGGGGCGAGTTTTTCGGAGAGCGAGGTGAAGCCGCGGATGTCGGAGAACAGGATGGTGAGGACGGCGCGCTTGTTGAGCGAGCGGATGTCCTGCGTCTCCAGCAGTTGATCCACCATCTCGGGCGAGACGAAGCGGCTGAACAGGTTGCGGACGCGGCGCTTTTCGACCTCCTGCGAGACGGCCTGTTCGGTGGTGGGCAGCAGGACGCCCAGCAGGAGCATCAGCAGGGGAGCGGTCATCGGCAAGTACCAGCCGGCGCGCGCGAAGACGAGGTAAGCGGCCGTCAAGTAGAGGGCCAGACTGCCGCCCATCAGCAGCAGGGTCAGACCGGGGCGGCGCAGGCGAATCAGCAGGCTGGCCAGGAGCGCCATGCTCAGGAGGATCAACAGCGAGGCCCACAGCGGCAGAATGCGCAAGAAACGGCCGCTGAGCAGGGTGTCGATGGCGTTGGCGACGATTTCCACCCCGGGCATCTGTTCTCGCGCCGAGAAGGGGGTTGGATAGACGTCCTGGAGGGTGATGGTGGTCGCGCCGATTAGGACGATTTTGTCGCGGAAGAGGTCGGGCGGATAATCTCCCAACACGAGGCGGGCGGCCGAATAGGTGGGGTAGGCGCCCGCCGGGCCGGCGTAATTGATGAGCAGGGTGGCGTTGGAAAGAGGAACGCGCCGACCGGCAAAGTACAGACCGGTGGAGGTGAAATCGGAGGGCGGTTCGGTCTGCAGGACGAGGGCAGCCGCCTCGAAAGCCCAGTTGTAGTAGGGATCGTCGCCGTAGAATTGGACGGCGCGCACGCCGCGCACGATGGCGTCATCGTCGCGGGTGATCACGGTGATTCCCACCCCGTCCACTGCCGGGCGATAGACCGGCAGGGGCAATTTGATGGTGACCATCTGCTGGGAATCGTCGCGAAAAATCTGGGCGACGGTGACCACGGCGGGGCTTCGTTCGAGGGCAGCGGCCAGGGCGGCGTCGCCGGCGGGGTCTCTGTCTGGCTCGAACAGGAAGATGTCCAGGCCGATGAGGCGCGCGCCGGCGGCGTTGAGCCAGTCGATGATTTCGGCCAGGTAGGCGCGCGGCCAGGGCCACTGGTAGCCGGTCAAATTGAAGGATGCGTCGTCAATGGCGACGATGACGATTTGATCGTTGGGCGGACGCTCTCCTCGCAGACGCATCAGGGTGTCGCGCATCGAGAGTTCCAGCCGTTCGAGCGGGGTCGTCAGGTTGGGCAGGGCGGCGACAATCTCGTGCAGTACGAGCAGAAAGGCGACGACCACCGGCAACAGGTTGTGCAGGGAAAGGCGCCCGCGCGGGGCAGATTTCTTCATAGCCCTATTGTATAAAAAAAACGGCGCGCCGACAACATTTTCTAGAACTCGGTGGGGCGCTCTCTCCCTCTCAGAATCGGCGCTCTATAGAACATTTGAGTGGTAAAATAATAGAAGAGAAATGGTTGCAGGAGTGTTATATGCCAGGAAAAGGAACGGCTCCGAAAAGCGGCGATGAATTGAAACAACGGGTTGTTAGCCTTGCTCAACGTCTAGGATTAAAAGCGCAAACGGAAGTGAGAGCAGCAAGAAGATTATGGGGACAACAACGCTACATTGATGTGGTGCTTACCGACGATAAGAGCGGCAAACGACTGGGTATCGAGTGCAAATTTCAAGCCACGACTGGGACAGCGGAAGAAAAAATCCCCGCGACCATTCAAGATATTGCTCATTGGCCTATCCAGGGCATCGTCGTCATTGACGGCGAAGGTTTCTCTGCAAACATGCGGGGATATTTGATGTCCACCGGAAAGGTGGTCTGGTTTGACGAACTGGAAGACTGGTTGCGCCTGTATTTTGGACTATAAATGGGCGACTTACCTGTTCCACGACCTTTTCTGAAGTGGGCGGGCGGCAAGACTCAACTGGCAGATGCGTTGTTAGAGCGCAAGCCCGTTTGCTTCAACGCCTACCACGAGCCATTTGTTGGAAGTGGGGCGATTTTTTTCCGTCTCTATCGAGACGGTCAGGTTCGGCGCGCAATTCTTTCAGACATCAATGCTGAATTAATAGACACTTATCTGGCTATCCGCGACCATGTCGCCGAAGTCATCCGTATTTTGTCAGAATTCCCTCATAGCAAGGAGTTCTACTACGAAATCCGCAGCAAAGACCCATGGGAATTGAGCCTGCCCGAACGAGCGGCCAGGATGATTTATCTGAATAAAACGGGATACAACGGTCTGTATCGCGTCAATCAGCGGGGTCAATTCAATGTGCCATTTGGACGATATAAGTCGCCTAAATATTTGGATCGGGAGAATTTACTGGCCGTTTCTCAGGCGCTACAAAATGTCGAGATGTTCTGCGCCTCGTTTGATACCGTCGTAGAGAGAGCAGAAGCAGGCGATTGGGTGTATTTCGATCCTCCCTACGTTCCCCTCTCTCAAACGGCGAGCTTTACTTCTTACCATGCCAACGGCTTCGGTTTGCAAGACCAGCAGCGATTGCGAGACGTTTGCATCACGTTGAGCCAGAACAATGTTTATATCACCGTTTCCAATTCCGACACGGCCATCGTGCGTTCTCTATATAACTCTCCGTATTTCTCCATTGACGAAGTTCTGGCTAATCGTGCTATCAATTGTAATGGGGCAAAGCGCGGCAAGATCACAGAATTGGTGATCACGAATTATCCTGTCAATCGCGCGATTCAACTGCAATTGCTGGAACAAAAAGCGCCCTATCTTGTCTTTCAACAGCGCCGCTCAACGCGCGCTTCCGCCTGAGGGCCTCGCCGTCGCGCGACTTGCTGCAGGCGAAGCGCAGCCTTTAACCGACGCGCTATCTCAACGTTTTCTACAAGATTGCTTCTTCGACAAAATCCGCGCCGAAAAGGAAAAGCGTCTCGTTTCAAACCGACGGCCGGATGACCTCCACCCCGCCCATCCAGGGCCGCAGGGCCTCCGGCACGACCACCGACCCGTCGGCTTGTTGATAATGCTCCAGCACGGCGATCAGCGTGCGCGGCAGTCCCAGCCCGGAGCCGTTCAGCGTGTGGACGAAGCGCGCCTTGCCGCCGTCAGCGGGACGATACTTGATGTTGGCCCGCCGCGCCTGGAAGTCGGTCACATTCGAGACCGAGGAGACCTCCAGCCACTCCTGCAGCCCCGGCGCCCAGACCTCCACATCGTAGGTCATGCTCGAACCGAATCCGAGGTCGCCGGTGCACAACTGCTTGACGCGGTAGGTCAGCCCCAGCCCGGCGCAGGTCGCTTCGGCGTCCTGGAGCATCTTTTCGAGCATGGCGTCCGAGTCTTCGGGCTTGCAATAAATGTACATCTCCACCTTGTCGAACTGATGGCCGCGCTTGATGCCGCGCACGTCGCGGCCGGCGCTCATCTTCTCGCGCCGGAAGCAGGGGGTGTAAGCCGTGTACAGGCGCGGCAGAGACGCCTCCTCGAGGATTTCGTCCATGTGCAGGCCGGTCAGCGGCACCTCGGCAGTCGGCACCATCCACAGGTCTTCTTCGACGTCGTGGTAGAGATTGTCGGCGAATTTGGGCAGTTGACCGGCGGCGAAGAGGGTCGCCTCCTTGACCATGAAGGGCGGATATTGCTCGACATATCCCTGGCGGATGTGCAGGTCGAGCATGTAGGCGATCAGCGCCCGCTGCAGGCGCGCCCCCGCGCCGGTCAGGACGTAGAAGCGCGAACCGGTGATCTTGACGCCGCGCTCGAAGTCCAGAATGCCCAGCGCCGGCCCCAGGTCCCAATGAATTTTCGGCTCGAAGTCGTACTCCGGCAACCGGCCGACCGTACGCACGACGACGTTCTCGCTCTCGTCGCGCCCCACCGGCGTGCGCGCGTCGGGCAGGTTGGGCAGACCGGCGACCAGCGCCTTGAGTTCCTGTTCGACGTCGTCCACCTGGCGGTCGAGGGCGGCAATCCGCTCGCCGACCGCCCGCATCGCCTCGATCTTCGCCTGGCGGGCGGCGGCGTCCTTCATCTTCCCAATCTCTTTCGAGACGGCGTTGCGCTCGGCCTTGAGGGCCTCCACTTCCGCCAGCAGCGAGCGGCGGCGCTCATCCAATTGCAGGATGGAATCGATCACCGCCGCGTCCATCTGGCGGTCGCGCAGCGCCTGGCGCACGCGCTCGGGCTGTTCACGGATGAGAGTCAGGTCCAACATTTTGCGCCTCCGAAGGAAAAAACACGCGCCCCCTCACGATTTGCAGGACGAGGGGGCGTCTCGTGGTGCCACCTGCTTTCGCTGCGACGGCGGTCGCAGCCTCGTTGGCGCGTTACCGGGCGCATCCCGTCTCTCTTGGGGCGCGTCGAGCGCCTCTCCGAGAGCGACCGTCCGCCGGCCTCGGCCGGGCGGACGCCGGAGTGGATTTCGCCGCTTTCCTGTCCGCCTCGCACCGACCGGCGGCTCTCTGGGCAGGGATGACGGTTACTCGTCTCCGGGCAGGTCTTCGAATGCCGTGATTATACCAAACTTCCTGTCCTATTCGTTCCCCATGAACTCTTCGGCCGTGGCCTGGCCGGGCTGATTGATTCCTTCCCGTTTGAGCGTCTTCCACAGCGTCAGGAACAGAATCTTGAGGTCCAGCCAGAACGACCAGTGGTCCACGTACCAGACGTCCAGGCGGAACTTCTCCTGCCAGGTCAGGGCGTTGCGGCCGTTGACCTGCGCCCAGCCGGTGATGCCCGGCAGGACCTCGTGGCGGCGCATCTGTTCGGGCGAATAACGCTCCAGGTACTGCATCAGCAGCGGACGCGGCCCGACCAGGCTCATCTCGCCGCGCAGGACGTTGAAGAGTTCGGGCAACTCGTCCAGGCTGGAGGCGCGCAGGAAACGCCCGAAGCGGGTCAGGCGCTCGGAGTCGGGCAGCAGGCGGCCGTCGGGGCCGCGGCGGTCGGTCATGGTGCGGAACTTGTACAGCACGAAGGGCCGGCCGCGGTAGCCGGGCCGCGTCTGGCGGAAGAGAACCGGACTCCCCACCCGCCAGCGGACCAGCAGCGCCAGAATCAGCAGGAGCGGCGAAATCACGATCAGGCCGAGGGCGGCCGCGGTCAGATCGAACAGGCGTTTGGAGAGCGGAATTCCTTCGGGAAACACGCGTTCATTCTACCAAAACTTGGCCTTTGTGGTATATTCTTAACCGAGGCAAGTATGAACGAGCGCATCCTGATCATCGAGGATGATCCCGCCATCCTCAAAGTCCTCCAGCGCGGCCTGGCTTACGAAGGCTACGCCGTGGACATCGCCACTGACGGCCGGACGGGCCTCAACATGGCCCGCGACCGCCGCCCCGATCTGGTCATCCTCGACTGGCTGCTGCCCGGCATGGACGGGCTGGAGGTCTGCCGCCGGCTGCGCAGCAGCGGCAATCTGCCTATCCTGATGTTGACCGCCAAGGACACCGTCCAGGACCGCGTCGAAGGGCTGGACGCCGGCGCCGACGATTACCTGGTCAAACCCTTCAACCTCGACGAACTGGCCGCCCGCGTGCGCGCTCTCCTGCGCCGCACCCAGACCGAACGCAACCAGGTCTATCAGTTCGCCGACCTGACGATGGACACCGCCCTGCACCAGGTCAAACGCGGCGAGCGCGTCGTTCCGCTGACGGCCAAGGAGTACGACCTGCTCGAACTGTTCATGCGCCACCCGCGCCAAGTGCTGACCCGCGAGGTCATCTTCGACCGGGTCTGGGGCTACGATTTTGGGGGCGAGAGCAATGTGCTGGAGGTGTACATCCGCTACCTGCGCCAGAAATTGGAAGCCCAGGGCGAGCCGCGCCTGCTGCACACGGTGCGCGGCGTCGGCTATGTGTTGCGCGAGAATCCCTAAATGTCACTGCGCCTGCGCCTGACCATCCTCTACTCGGCGCTGACCGGGGGAATTCTGCTCCTGTTTGGCATCCTGCTCTACGCGCTGGTCAGTGTGCTTTTCATCAAGCAGGTGGATGACACCCTGCGGCAGACCTTTCAAGACATTCTGACCAACACCCGCGTCGACTCGGTCGGCGAACTGAACGTGATTTCCATGCCGCAACTCGACCTGACGGCCAACGTCTACGTCCAGGTTTGGGATTCCGAGGGACGGCTGGTCACCAGTTCGGCCGGCATCCGCGGCTTGAGCCAGCCGCTCGATCCGACGGGCTTGCAATCCTCCATGCCCGTCTACCGCGATCACTACCTGAGCGGGGCGCACCTGCGCGTCCTGACGGTGCCGCTGGTGGTCGGGGCCGAACAACGTCCCATCGGCGTCATCCAACTGGCCTCCTCCCTCAGTTTTGTCGACTCGGCCCGCACCATCCTCCTGCAAATCATCACCCTCACCGCCGTCCTCTCGATGATCATCGCCGCCCTGGCCTCCTGGTTCACCATCGGGCGGGCGCTTTCGCCGCTGGCCGCCGTCACGCAGACCGCCCTCAACATCTCCCACGCCGACGACCTCTCGATGCGCATCCCCTCCCTGACCAGCGAAAACGACGAAATCGGCGAACTCATCCAGGCCTTCAACGACACCCTCGAGCGGCTGGAGCGAATCTTCACCTCCCAGCAGCGCTTCCTGGCCGATGTCTCCCACGAATTGCGCACCCCGCTGACCGTCATCAAGGGCAACGTCGAACTGATGCGCAAGATGGGCTGCAGCGATGAAGAGTCCCTTTCCAGCATCGAAGAAGAAACCGACCGCCTGAACCGCCTGGTCGGCGACCTGCTGCTCGAGGCGCAGGCCGAGTCGGGCAAACTGCCGCTCAAGTTTGGGCCGGTCGAACTGGACACGCTCCTGCTGGAAGTCTGCAAAGAAATGCGCGTCCTGGCCCGCGAGCGCGTCCAGTTGAAAGTCAGCGATATCGACCAGGTCCTCGTCAACGGGGACGCCGACCGCCTCAAGCAGGTGCTCATCAACCTCATCTCGAACGCCGTCAACTACACGCCGGCGGGCGGGGAAGTCGTCCTCAGTCTGGGCAAAGTCGGCAACCAGGCGCGCCTGATCGTCCGCGACACCGGGCCGGGCATCCCGGCCGAAGACCTGCCGCACATCTTCGAGCGGTTCTATCGGGCCGAAAAGTCGCGCACCCGCGCCCGCACGGGGGGCTTCGGCCTCGGACTTTCGATTGCCTACTGGATCGTGACCCACCACGGTGGGCGGATCGAGGTCGATTCGAAAGAGGGGGAAGGAACGACCTTTCGCGTCTGGCTGCCGCTCCTGGCCTCGCCCGAACCGGCCGCCTGAATCCCCCTCACCTGTCCTCCCCCAACCCCAGCCGGAGCCGCGCCCGCTGACACAACCCTGCCCCTCCGGCTCTCAGCCATTCCTGCAAACGCAGGCTTTCCTCCGCCCCGCCGACGGCCTCGGCGTAGAGTCCACTGCCCCAGTAAACGTAACGCCGCGTTTCGGCCGGCCAGGCCGATTCGCTGCGACCGATCAGGCCGATGCCGCCGTTGTACCCGGCCAGCGCCAGGCGCGGATCGCCGCCGGCGGCCGCCAGAGCGCGCCGCAAATAGTCCAGGCCGCGGCGGGCGTTCGTAGCGGGATCGTAAGGATCCTCGCCGAGGGCAAAATGATAGGGCATGACCTGGAACAATCCCAGCGCCCCGGCCGAAGACCAGGCGCGCGGGTCGCCGCAGGATTCGATCTGCATGACTGTGGCAACCAGGTTCGGGTCCAGCCCCGCCTCGGCCGCCCAGACCCGAATCCGGTCGGCCCAGTAAGCGACCTCCGGCGTGAAGACGGGCGAAATCCCCTCCCCCCGCGCTGGCTGCGGCGGGGCGCTCGCGCCAGACGGCGCGCCCAGCAGCAGACCGGCCATCAAAACGCCGACGGCCGCGACGACCAACGGCGGCAGGGCTTCAGATAGACAACCGCCTCCGGCGGAGGAGGCGGTTGCCCGAGCGGGAGGAGGCGGGGAGGATCGGCTAGGCATGTCGGACGGGGTCGGTGTATTCCGGCTCGCGCGCCGGGCGGGCGCTCATGGACAGGTTGTGATAGGTCGGCTCCGGGCGGACGCCGTAGGTGGGCGCCGGGCGCGGCCGGGCCGCCGGGCGGAACGAACCGCTGACGGCCGGGCGGCGGGGAGTCAACTGGCTGGCCGGCTGCAGCAAGGGCGCAGTCCGTTTCGCCTGCGAAACGTTGGCGTCCACCTGACTGAAAAGGCGCTCGCCGGCGATGGAGAAGGTCCCGATGATCAACACCCGAATCATCCAGACCATGATGGCGACGAAGACCGGCACGACCTTGACCAGGGTGTCGCTGGCGATCACCGCGCTGGGGACGGAGGGATTATTGACGATGGCGGCCTTGACGCCCCACCAGGTGAGCATGGCGTTCATCGCCGCCGCCAGCAGCCAGGCGCCAAAGAGATACCAGACCTCGGCGGGCTCGTCGCGCCCCTGCTCGGGCGTGAAGAGGCGGGCGATGCCGGCGAAGTCAATGCCGCAGAACGCGATGGCTAGAATGGTCGCCCAACGCATACCGGCAAATTTCAAATCGCCGAGCACATCGGCCAGGGCGTACTGGGTGGTGCTGTAATTGAAGATTTCAAAGGCGATCAAAGCGCCGATGATCATCAGGCCCCAGGCCAACCCGCGCCGCAGGGAAAGCCCCTTGAAAGCGGAACCCATCCCGCGGCTCTTGCTGTAAGTGGTGTTCATAACAGTCTCCTTTACTTTGATATGAACTGAACCGGATACCAACTGCCCTTGTGGAGTTGTTGGGAACACCGTCGGCGTATGAGGAAGAGCAGTTTTGCTATCAATAGAACATGTGTTCTACACACTGTTAGTATAGAACATTTGTACGACTTTGTCAAGCCCCCTATCGAGGAGTGAATATCTAATCGCTGTGGCCCCGCCCGCCGTCCACGGTCCACTGTCTGCCGTCTACCGTCCACGGTCCACCGTCTGCCGTCTACCGTCCGCCGTCCTCGGTCTACCGTCCGCTATCCACCGTCTCAAAACATGACATTCATCACTTGCTTCTCCCTCTCCATGTCTGTACAATAAATCTCAATCACACCCGACGACCACTCATCAGGGCGGAAAACGATGCGTCCTCGTCTCCAGCAGCGAATGCGTATCCTTGCGCAAGATTTCCTTCCCTCCGCCTCTCCGCGCGCCGGGACGCTACCCGCCGCCCCCCTGGCATCCCCGCCTCCCATAACTCATAAATTTCGGACGGGTAAACGAATGAATAAGAAAATTTCGATGATACTCATTCTGCTTATTGTCCTGTTCACCGGCTGTAATCATACACCGGCATCTGCGCCAGAAATATCGGCGACTCCGACCATCTATGCGATATCCGTGGATAGTACGCCCAATCTCATATACGAGTTCCGTCAGGGGCGCCTTGAATGTAACACTTATGTGAACGCGACATGGGGAGATGGGCCAACCAATTGGGGGAGTCCACACCAATATCACTTATACAATTGGGCAAATGGGGACAATACGATTCCGCCTCTTGCTTTCGGAGACGGCGCTGTATTCTTTTATGATGTGATCAACCATCGAATATTGGCATATCAAGAAGATGCCTCAACGCCTACAATCATTCCTGTCCCAAGTGAATACACTGCTCTACAAGATGACTATGGCGCCGGCCCTAGAGTTCTCTATTTCGGCGACTTTACTGCGTATCAGAATACCTTCATCTTTTTTTACCAGTCATTGGATTCCCGATATCCACGTCTGGGCATCATCGATCATCGAGGCAGCGTCCTCCAAGAAATTAATCTCCCTTACATGAACACTGATGCTATCTCTCCTGTGTTGCAAGTCGATTCTCGTGGAAACCTTTATGTGGCAGCCTGCGATCCTTATGTAACCGGTACCGGTGGACTTATTTACATTCACGGAGAATCGCTTTCGATTGTCTCAGATTTGCGCTTTTTCAATGTGCGTAACTTTCCGCCCTTGAGAGTGGGGTGGAACGATATTCTCTACAAACCCTCTGTGGGGAGTCCCGATCAAGCATTCCAGGTCATTTTGTCATGGCAGTTACCCGCCAGCGGCGATTTCACCCAATCCTCTACAGAATACTGGATTCTTGTTTTTCCAGAAGGCATGCAGTTCAAGCGTTTTCTGGGAGCCGATCAGAATGGTAATATTTACTTTGTTCTCGAATACAATCGTCAGAAGATTTGTTGCGTAATTGTATAAAGTTGAATCGTTCTCCATGATGCGAGGAGATCGCCAAAGGTCACCAGGTGACTGCAAGCGCCAAGCGCCGTTGAATGCGCGGAT
>JAIOAU010000006.1 GCA_019873655.1 Chloroflexota bacterium
ATGCCAACCAAATTGCGGAATGAACTTGCCCGACCGCAAAGTTGCTTATAACTCAAGACCATGCTTGCACTCTCCCTTGATGATTTTCATCAATTATGCAACAAATCTAGAGACTTACCCCACGCAGCAGCGGAATGATTTCCCGCTCGATGGCGTCGCGCACCTTGCGAAAGTCGTCCATGTCATCGGTTTTGGCCGGGTCGGGGAAGCCGTGATGGACGCGTTTGCCCTTGCCCAGCCAGAGCGGACATTCCTCCGCCGCCGAGTCGCAGACCGTGACCACCAGGTCGAAGTCCACGCCGCGGAATTCGTCGGCCAGTTTGGAGCGGCCCTGATGATGGATGCCAATCTCCTCGAGGGCAGCCAGCGCCTTGGGGTGGACGTAGCCCGCCGGTTTGGTTCCCGCCGAGACCGCCTCCCACTCGCTGCCGAGCCGCGCGTTGACGATGGCCTCGGCCATTTGCGAGCGGCACGAGTTGCCGGTGCAGAGAAAGAGAACTTTGCGTTTCATTCTGTCATCAGCGCCGTGGTGACCCAGGTGGTCACCTCCGCCGGGGTGGGAATGCGCCCGGAACAGACGACTTTCTCATTGATGACCAGTCCCGGCGTGGACAGGATGTCGTATTTCATGATGTCGTTGTAGTCGGTCACCTTGACGATTTCGGCCTCGATGGACAGGTCGGCGACGACTTGACGAGCAATTTGCTCCACACGCTTGCAGTTGGCGCAGCCGGAGCCGAGGATTTTGATGGTAAGCATGGGAACCTCCTTGACATTGGGTGATTGAGGCATTGGGTGATTGAGGTATTGGGTGATTAAGGCGGTTGGACATTGGTCATTGGGCTAGCGGGTGGTGGTGTGGGAGCGTTGGGTGACCCGCCAGAGCATGCCGGCCAGCGCAGCCAGGAAGATGGTCAGGTAGAGAATCAGCAGTCCAGGGGAGGCGCCGTCCACCCACGCGCCGTAGAGGAGACCGGCCAAGGTGCTGAAGAGCGCCACCCAGAAGACGTACACCCAGGCCTTCAGCCGCCCGATGATGGCCGCCGTGATGAGAATGCTCTGCAGGCTGAGTTCGGGGTCGGAGATGAGATAGGCCAGCAGGGGGCCGCGATGCATGCCCAGGCTTAGGAACATCTGCGCAATCGGCACCTCCACCAGCGTTGGGAAGTACATAAAGACGCCGAAGACCACGCCGACCAGGTTCGCCAGCAGGGTGTTTTCGCCAGCGATGAACTGAATCCACTCCGGCCGGATGAGCGTCCGAATCATCCCGACGGCGAAGACGCCCACGAGGAGCAGGGGGAAAATCTGCTTGACGAACTTCCACGACTCCCACAGGAAGTCGCGGGTCTCGTCCTCGGTCAGGCCGAAGCGCAGGAGCAGGCCGAGGGCGGCCAGGGCGAGGAGCACGCCGAAGAATTTGCCGGTCAGGCCGAGGGTCAGCGCGCCCGCCTGCGGGGTCACGCCGAGGGCGGCGAGGAGCAGGGTCAGCCCAACCAGCGCGGTCGAAACCCATGTCCAGGCGTTGAATCCGTCGTGAATCTTCTCGATGCCCTTCCAGGAGGTCAGGCCGATGAGGACGAGCATGACGATGAGCAGCGCGCCCTGGGCGGTGACGCCCTCCTCGCCGCGCGCCGGGTCGAACGGGACGAGGCGGTAGAGCCAGGCCTGGAAGGCGTCCACGCCGCCGAGGGGCAGGGTCACCTGGGCGTAGGTGTGCTTGAGGAAGTCCAGTTGGAAGGTGCCGGCGACGAGCAGGAAGACCAGCGCCAGGAGGAAGAGGACGGCGGCGCGGCGCATGGACTTTTGCCCGGCAAAGAGAGCGTCGGCGGCCTGGTCGTGGGCGATGTCGGCCTTGCGGAAGAGGAGCGCCATGATGAGACCGATGCCAATGCCGAAGGCCAGCGAGAGGACGAGGCGGGCGATGGCCAGGTCAATGCCGATGACGCCGCCGGTGTAGGTCAGCGCCAGGATGTTGATGGCCGGGGCGACGAAGAGGAAGGTGATGGCCGGGCCCAAGCCCGCGCCCTTCTTGTAGATGCCGGCGAAGAGCGGGATGACCGTGCAGGAGCAGACCGCCAGCAGGAAACCGGCCGCGGCCGCCGCCGGGTACGAGATGAACTTGGGCGTGTTGCGCCCCAAAAAGCGCGTGACCGACTCTTTGGGGATGAGGGCGGTCATCGCGCCGGCGATGTAGAAGGCCGGCAGGAGGCACAACAGGACGTGCGCGGCCAGGTAGGCAGCCAGGTTGCCCAGGCCGCCGGAGAGCAGGTTGACGAGGAATTGCAGGATGGGGTTCAAGATAGGGGCTCCAGAGTGAGGGGGTTTAACACAAAGGTCACGAAGGAAACACGAAGGTCATGGAGAGCAAAATAAGGCGGGATAACGCAAAGGTTACAAAGAATGCGAAGGGGTTGACCGATTCAGGGTTCAGCGGGGTTTGCGCGCCGTAATGATGGCCGAGAAAATCTTTCCCTTCAGCGGGGCGGCCTTGACAAGGTCGCTGGCGTCGCCCTTCGGCTGAACCTGGACGTCGGTAAAGCCAGCATCTGCCAAACCCTTGACGTATTCGTTCACCTCCAGCGCCCCGGCCAGGCACGCGCCCCAGGCTTCCATGTCCTCCCGCACACGCTCTGGCAGCGGGCCGTCGATGACGATGTCGGAGACGGCCACGCGCCCGCCTGGCTTGAGGACGCGGAACATCTCGCGGAAGACCTGCGATTTGTCGGGGGAAAGGTTGATGACACAATTCGAGAGGATGACATCCACGCTGGCGTCTTCGACCGGAAGGCTTTCGAGGAAGCCCTGGCGGAATTCCACGTTGCGGACCCCCAGCCTGTCCGCCGCGGCGCGGGCGCGCGCGAGCATCTCCGGCGTCATGTCCACACCGAGGACACGGCCCGTTTCCCCGACCTGCCGCGTGGCGAGGAAACAGTCCAGCCCGCCGCCAGAGCCGAGGTCCAGCACCGTTTCGCCGGGCTGAAGCGCGGCGGCGGTGATGGGGTCGCCGCAGCCGAGGCTGAAATTTGCCACGTCGGAGGGGAGGCCGGTCAGCAGTTGGTCGGGATAGAGCAGGTTGTTTTCACTGCAACATGAACTTTCCCCGCAGCAGGAACTGCCGGCGCGGGCGTGTTCTGCATAACGTCTGCGAACGCTATCTCGAATGGAATTGGGATTTTGGTCCATGACTTCCTCGGCAATTTTGGCTTACCCGCAGCAATCTGCTTTTTCCTGACAGCGCGGGCAGGGACAATTGGGGACAACCGCCGGCAGAGGTTCGCCCTTTCGCTCCGGGACGGCCTGATAGAGCGCATCCAGCACGGCGAAGATTTCCGGGCGGATGACGCGGTAGTACACGTTCCATCCCTCCCGCCGGTCGGCAACCAGGCTGGCCTCGCGCAGCGCCATCAACTGTTGCGAGAGATATGCCTGCCGCCAGCCGAAGAGCGCCTCCAGGTGGCAGACGCAGGCCTCGCCGCCGCGCAAGGCTTCCAGAATCGCCAGCCGCGCCGGGTGGGCGAGGGCTTTCAGGAGAGTGATTTCGTCACGAAATTCGTTCATGGCTTTTATATTCAAGGTTTTGAATGTTATTGTATCCTGAAATTGCGCCCAGGGAAGGGCAGGATGTCATGAAGAAAGCATGATATTCATCTTTTTGAATGTGATTGCCGCAACAAAATTCTGATGTAATTCAGGCTTGGATGACCAACCTGCTGCTTTTATTCCAGATTTTCCAAGTCGGCCAAATCCTGGTGACGTCCGGAAGCGCGCTTGTTCTGTTTGAGATGTTCCAGGCTGATGAAAGGGACAGTAACCCCCTCGATTTCCACCTCCACGCGCCCCAGATAACATTCTTGAAACTCCACCCCTGGCAGCGAAGTCAGCAGGTCAATGCGGCGCGGCGGATAGCCCAGTTGGATAATCTGGTCTGGCTCGAGAAAATCGCTCTCTCGCAAGCCGAGCGACGCAAAGCCGAATTGTTCGAGCGCCTTGAGCAATCGGGCGGCGTTTTCGGGAGTGCGTTCTATCCAAATGTCCATGTCTTTGGTATAGCGCGGGTAACCATGCAACGCCACCGCGTAGCCGCCCACCACCAGATAACGCACCCTATTGGCGTTTAGTGACTCGACAAACTCTTTGAAATCCGGATTCAGCATCTTGCCTCCAGCGGTGGTACTCGCGCCGAATCTCTTCCAAGGCCGCCAAACGCTCCGCATACGGACGCGAGCGCCAGTAGGCGGCATCGTTCTGCTTTGCGCCCAGGCGAATTTTTCGAACGACTTTTTGGATTGAGGTTGGGTTTTGCATTACTCAAAGTATACCCCAGGTAACAAGCGGCAGAGACCAGGTTGCTCAAAGAAACTTGGTCTCTTGCTCTCCTAGGCGGCCGCCTTCTCCGGCGCGCTCTCCAGATAAATCTCCTCGCTGCCGTCGTCGTAGGCGAAGATCTCAGCGTAGCGGCCCCAGTTGATGAGCGTATCGAGTTGTTTCTCGGCCTCTTCGGGCGGGAACTCCAGTTGCAGCGCCATCTTGACCACTTCGTCCTTGAGAGCGTGCTTTTCGGCGCGTTGCAACATGCCGGTCAGCCAGCGCACCAGCGGCAGGCGGCGGATGCGGGTGGCGAAGATTTCCTTGCGCGCCAGGATGCTTGCTTCGGCGAAGGTCTCGCCGAGCGGGGTCAGTTGAATATCGCCTTTGGCAATGGTGACGAAGCCCAGCAGTTCGGCGGCCTCGCTCAGGCGCAGGACGTGGTCGGAGTCGAGGGTCAGTTCCTCGGTCAGGCGGTAGATATCTGCCTGGTCGCCGGGTTTCTCGGCCAGGTGTTCGAGCAGACCGGTCAGGTCGCCGATGTGGACGTCCGGCAGGGAGCGGACGCGCCCGGCCTCGCCCGGGGCGGCGCCCAATTCCTCGCTCTCGGACTGCGTCTGCCCGGCCAGGAGGGCATAGACCTCGTCAATCAGGGCGCGGAACTCGTCCGATTGGCGCTGACGAGGATGCGGCAGCGGCACTTTCATCTCGGCGATGATGCGCCCCGGCTCCTTGTCCATGACCACGATGCGGTCGGCCATGAAGACGGCCTCCTCGATGTTGTGGCTGACCATGAGAATCGCCCTGGTCGGGATGCTGCCGCTCGTCCACAGTTCCAGCAGTTCGCCGCGCAGGGATTCGGCGGAAAGCACGTCCAGCGCCGAGAAGGGTTCGTCCAGGCACAAGAGTTCCGGCTCGACGGCCATGGCGCGGGCGAAGCCGACCTTCTGGCGCATGCCGCCCGAAAGTTCGCGCGGGTAGGCGTTCTCAAACCCGTCCAGGCCGACGCGGTCAATCAGGTCGAGGGCGCGCGGGGTGCGCACGCCGGCCGGGAGGCCGCGCGCCTTGAGCGCCAGTTCGACGTTTTCCAGCACGGTCAGCCAGGGAAAGAGGGCGAAGGTCTGAAAGACGATGGTGGCGTGCGGGTTGACGCCCTGCAATACCTCGCCGCGGTAGAGCACCTGTCCCTCGGAGGGTTTCTGCAGACCGGTCAGGATGCGCAGCAGGGTGCTCTTGCCGCAGCCCGAAGGTCCCAGCAGGGCGACGTATTCGCCCTCGCTGACGGTCAGGTTGACATCTTCCACCGCGGTGAACTTGCGCGCGCCGCTGGTGTAGATTTGATGAATGTGCTTGAGTTCGAGAAGAGGCGTTCCGTTGGGCATAAGACACTCCTGGTCGCCGTGGATTTAAATCCACGGCTCAGTTCGTGGAAGTCCGCTCAAAGCGGACTGTGATAGCGGTAGGGCGAGTCGGCTTCCAGCCGACTTTCAAGCATTGAGCAGGGGCTTTAGCCCCGTTCTTTCGACAGGCTGAAAGCCTGTCCTACTCCATGCGGTATTTTTCCTCGGCCAGGCGATAGAGCGGCCGCCAGAAGAGACGGTTGACCAGCACCACGGTCAGCACCATGCTGAGCGTGGAGGCCAGCAGGAGCGGATAATCTCCGGCTCCGGTTGCCTGAGAGATGAGCGCGCCGATGCCGGTCGTGGTCAATGTCTGACCGCCGAATTGCTCGTATTCGGCCACCACGCTGGCGTTCCAGGCCCCGCCGCTGGCGGTGATGGTGCCGGTGATGATGTAAGGGAAGAGAGCAGGCAGAATCAACGTCCGCCAGCGCGCCCAGCCTTTCAGCCCCATCAGCGCCGAGGTGTATTTCAAGTCCTGCGGGATGGCGCTCGCCCCGGCGATGACGTTGAACAGGAGATACCACTGCGTGCCCATCAGCATCAGGATGATGGCGGCCACGTCCAGACCGCCGGCCAGGTTGACGACCAGCAGGAGGAAGACCGGGAAAATGGCCGTGGCCGGCACCGAGGCGGTCACCTGGACGATGGGCTGGAGCACCGCGGCGACGCGCCGATTCGTCCCGATGGCGACCCCGACCGGAATCGTCCAGGCCAGGGCGATGAGCAGGGAGACGGCCACCCGCAGCAGGGTGGCCAGCACGCCGACCAGAATCCGGCCCCATTGGGGGGCGGGCAGCGAGGCGAGCATGTGCGCGGCGCGCAGACCGCCGTAGAGCAGCAGCGCCGCCAGCGCCAGAGCGAGCAGGATATTCAGCCAGTTGCGCTTTTGCCCCGTCTCCTCCGTGTCGCGCATCGGGGAACGGCGCACCAGCCACAGGTCGAGACGCTCGGTTAGCGGGGCGAAGAGATGGCTGAGAAAGTGCGCCAGGGCCGAGTTGTGAATCAGGTCGTAGAACCAGGAGGTCGGCGGCTGGTCGCTTTCCACCATCTCCAGTTTGAAGCGGTCGGACCAGGCCAGGAGCGGCCGCCAGACAAACTGGTCGAGGGCGATGATGGTCAGGATGAGCGCCGCTAGCCCCCACAGGATGGCATTTAAGTTGCCTTGATTGGCGGCTTCGTGCAGGTACGCGCCCAGGCCGGGCAGACGGAAGTCGCGCGCCCCGACGGTGAAGATTTCTGCGGCCATCAAGAAGAACCAGCCGCCCGCCCAGGACATCATGCTGTTCCAGATGAAACTGATGGCGCCGTAGGGAAATTCCAGCCGTTTGAAGCGCAGCCAGGTGTTGAGACGAAAGATGCTGCTGGCCTCGCGCAGTTCGACCGGGATGGTGGTGAGGGATTGATACCAGCCGAAGGTCATGTTCCAGGCCTGGCTGGTGAAGATGAGGACGATGGAGGCCAGTTCGGCGGCGACGGCCTGCGGCAGGAGGGCGCTCAGACTGAGCAGGACGACCGGCAGGAAGGAGAGAATCGGCACGCTCTGAAGAACGTCGAGCAGAGGCATCAGGACGCGCTCGGCGCGGCGGTTGTAGGCCGCGGCGCGCCCGTAGAAGATGGTGAACAGCACGGAGAGAAAGTAGGCAGACGCCATACGTCCCACCGAGAGCAGGGTGTACCAGGGCAGGGCTCCCGGCTCCAGGCGGATGTCCGGTCCCTGAATCTCGGCCGGAGCGTTGAACGCCAGACGCACGCCTCCGTAGAGCAGGACGGCGATGAGCAGCAGGACAACCGCATCGCCCCAGGTGAAGAGGCGTTGCATCCGTTCTTTTGGCGGGAGGAGATTTTCGAGGAGTCCCATGCTGTCTCCTGGTTATGTCACTGCGAGGCGGCGGTTTTCCGCCGAAGCCCTGGCCTGATGCCAAAACAGGCGGAAGATGCTTCGCCGCCCTTCGACTTCGCTTTGCTCCGCTCAGGACGGCTCGCAATGACATCCTACATTACAGAATGCACAAAAACCCCGCGCCGGTTCGAGCGCGGGGCCGAAGACAGCCTTCTGGCAGGCAGGGTCAAACCCCCGCCGGGGCGCGTCAAACCGGGATGGGTGTCAGAGTACGAAGAGGGTCGGTCGAACTGTGCGAGTCCATGATGACGAACGGGGCGAATATACTCCCGTCAGCGGGGAGGTGTCAAGGGGCGGACTCTTCCCCAAATACCTTCCGATACACATCCTCGCCGTGACTGGTGGGGAGAGGGTCGCCGGGGCGGAGTTTGAAATCGCGCTTGCGGTCGGCGCGCAAGAAGAGGGCGTTCGGCAGGGCGCGGGCGTGATACGTGCGCGCCAGTTCGTACTGGTGGGTGACGAAGAAGACTTTGACGCGCCGCTCGAGGAGCGCGTCCACTACCTGGCGGGCAATCTCGGCGCCTTCGCGCTCGTTGGTGGCGGCGAAGGACTCGTTGAACAGCATCAGCGCATGGGGGCGCAGATGGTCCACGAGGGCGCTCATGCGCTTCAATTCCTCGTCGAATTTGCCGCTCTTCATCGAGGCGTCCTCTTTGCGCCGGTAGTGAGTGAAGACGCCGCTGACCAGGTTGGCCGCAAACGCCTCGGCCGGGACGAAGAGGCCGCACTGCATCATCATCTGCGCCAGGCCGACGCTGCGCAGAAAAGTGGACTTGCCGCCCTGGTTGGCGCCGGTGATGATCACCAGGTCTTTGCCGTCGGCCTCGCCGTCGTTGCCGACCAGGCGCTTCTTCATCGTCAGCGCCAGGCAGACGTCGTACAGGCCGCGGAAGGCGTGCCGCCGCGTCTCGGCCGGCTGGGGGTCGGGGAAGGCGACCGGTTCGCCCAGGGCGGTTAGTTGTTCGTAGAGGTTCAGCGCGCCGAGGTAGAAGGCCAGTTCGCGCCGCAGGGCGTTCAGGAAACCGTCAATGTGGTCGGCGGACTGGGCGGCGGCGTTGGCGACCAGGTTGAGGCCGCGGTCGCGCAGTTCGCCCAGCGCCCGCGCCCCGTGGTCGTCGCGCGGGTGGAGGGTGTAGGAATAGACCGGCGATTTCCGCGAGAGGACGCGCTTCACCCACATCTGGTGCGAACGCGGCTTGCGGAGGACGTAGTTCGTCCCCTCGTTGCCGCGCCCCAGTTCGGCGCTGACCAGCACGCCCTCGCGGAAGCGCAGTTGCCGCAGATGGGCCTCCACCTCGGCGAAGTAGGCTTCGTCCAGTTCCGCCTGAATCATGGCGAAGAAACGCCGGAAGCCTTCGGACTCGAAGCGAGCAGCGTGCTCATCGGCGATTTGCCGCAGTTTGCGCAGCAGACCGACGAACATTTCCAACATTTCGACGGCGCTGCTCAGGATGCCTGCCGGGTGGCGCGAAAAGATCCCCAGCCAGCGGCGCTGTTTGTTCTGAATCGACTCGATCGGAATCTGGTAAAGGGCGCGCACTACCTCGGGGTTCTTCAGACAGTCTTGCAGGATGGCCTGCCGGTAGCGGATGACGGCGGGATCGTCCAGGCTGCAGAGGACGGTCTGGCGCGCCGTCTCGAACAGGAACTTGTCGCCCTGCGCCATGGCCTCAAAGAGGGTGTTCAGTTCCAGGTCCTGAACGAGGTCGGCCTCGTGGGGCGGGAGCGGCGCCTGGGGGTCGAAATCGCGGTCGGGATGCATCAGGAAGACGTTCATGGGCGGATGCGCTCCAGAATGTGGCGGTGGGTCAGGCGGTGTTTTTCGGCCAGCGAGAGGGCGTAGGCCAGCCCGTCGGCCGGACGGCGGACGATCTTGAAGGTGCGCTCGGCCGGGTTCTCGGGCGAGACGGTGCTGACCATGCTGACGGTCTTCTCGCTGAAGGAGGCCAGTTCGTCGAGGAAGGTCACCCAGACGCCCATGGCGTCCAGGTCCAGCAGGCGGGTCATGATCTCGCGGCTGAGGAACAGGGCGTCTTTGAGGGTGGTGGAGGAGAAAATCTCGTTCAGGATGACGATGCTGCGCGGCGTGGCCTGAGCCAGCAGGTCGCGGATGCGCACCAGGTCGTCCTGCAACTTGCCGCGCAGACTGCGGATGGTCTCCTCGCGCTCGAAGAGGGTGAAAATCCGGTCGAAGAGCGCCAGCCGCGCCTGACGCCCCGGCACGGGCAGACCGAGCGCGGCCAGGTAGTGCAACTGGGCGAACATCCGGGCGAAGGTGGTCTTGCCGCCCTGATTCGGGCCGGTGACCACGATGACGCGCTCCGCCCCGCGCAACTCGAAGTCGTTGAGGACGACCGGCGCTTCGCTCAAAGCCAGGCTGCCGGCCAGCGCCAGGTCGAAGACCTCGCGCCCGAAGATTTCACGGCTCTCGGTCACTTCCGGGAAGCAAAACGGCAGGTTCTTGTGGCTCAGGCTGGCCAGATGGTCGAGGTAGGCCACATAGAATTGCACCTCGCGGTCGAAGGCGCAGAGGGTCTCGTCCAGGAACGCCGGGTGGCGCTCGCAGAAGTTATCGAGGGCGGCGAACGGTTCGGGATACAGGCGGGCGACGAATTCCAGGATTTTCGCCTCGATGTGGTTCATGCCGGTTGCCGTGTAGAAGTCCACGCGGTAATCCTTGGCCGCTCCCTGCTTGAATTTGGCAAACGTCTTCTCGACCTCGAGGCTGTAATCCGTCTCGTCTTCGTATTTCTGGACACTGAAGCGCCCGATCTGGATGCGGATGCTGTAGCGGACGCCGGCCAGCCCGTCCTTGACCTGGCGCGCCTCGGCGGCAAGGGCCTCGAAGGCCGGGGAGCGGACGTAGTCCTGGAGGTAAGCGCGCAGGCTGCGGAAGCCGCGCGAGCGCAGGTCCGCCGTCTGGGCGGCCTCGGCCAGGCCGCGGACGGCTTCGCAGTAGGTCAGGGCGGCTTCGAGGAACCAGCCTTTGTAGTGGTACTCGAAGTCCAGTTTTTCGGAGAGCGCCAGATAGCGGCGCGTCGTCGCCATGCGCTCGGCGAAGGCTTTGACCTGCGCCAGCCAGGCCTCGTCCTGTAGATCGCGCCCGACTTCCTGGCGGTAGCGGATGGTCTCGGCGTCGGCCAGCGGCGTGTAGAAGAACGGCTTCAGGTTGTATTCTTCCTTTTTAGCCGTGACGGCGTCGATGACCTGATCGAGGTTCAGGTCGGTCAGGCAGGCGGGCGGTTCGGCCGTCTCTGGGGGGAGGATTTCTTTCTCGAATAAAATGCTGCGGAAGGTCATCGGTCACCTGGTCTCTTGAATGGCTTGCAGCGCTCGGGCGGCGGCCCCGGCCACGCTGCCGAGCGGATCGCGGCTGGCCCGCGTCAGGGCGGGGACGACGGCCTCGCCGCCGATCCGTCCGAGCGCCTCGGCGGCGGCGACGCGAGCGACGAAGGGCTTGCGGTCGTCCTCCAGCAGCCGGGTCAGGGCCGGGATGGCCCGCGGGTCGCGCAGCCAGCCGAGGCCGCGCGCTCCCAGCACGAGCGGATAGGGGTCGCGGTCGCTTTCGATGAGCAGGATGAGCGGGACGACGGCGCGCGGCTCGCGTAGCCACTTCGTCAGCACGTCCACGGCCATGCCGGCGCGGCTGGTCTCGGTGGAGAGGACGGTTTGCAGCAGCCGCTCGACGTAATCCCGCGGCGAATCGTCGCAGGGCGCGCCGCAGACCGGGCAGGGCGTCCCGGCCGGGGCGGGGGCGCGGCAGGAGGGGCAAAAGCCCAGCGCAGGGGTCGAAGAAGAGAACATCATCGAAACGAAAAGCCTCTACTGAAGCAGATTCAGTAGAGGCTATCAGTCTTGCAGACGGTTGCGGCGAGCCTCATCGCCGGTGCACGAGTCAGATTGTACCACAGAGAATATTGAGATGGAGCATCGAGGGCCGGGTTTCTAATATTGCTCTTATTGACGCGCTTGCGGGGGAATGGTATGATTATTCTTGCGATTTTAGCACTCTCGGTTCGAGAGTGCTAAAATGGAAGCAAGTAAGGTAAAGCATCGAATTTCGCGACCTTTTTCGTAAAACTCGTGTCATTCGATGCGGAAAAGCAGCAACGCGCCAGCCGCGGCGAAAGTTGGAATCACTTCGATGCCTGAACTGACCGAACGCCAGCGTCTGATTCTTGCCCTGATCGTGCGGGACTATACCGAGACGGCCCAGCCGGTCGGTTCGGCGCGCCTGGCCGAACGCTATCGCTTGGATTTCTCGCCGGCCACCATCCGCAACGAGATGGCCGCCCTGACCGAGATGGGCTACCTGCGCCAGCCGCACACCTCGGCCGGACGCGTCCCGACCGAGGAGGGCTACCGTTATTTCGTCACCCACGTGGTGTATCACGCCGACCTGCCCGATTCGGCCCGGCATACCATCTCGCACCAGTTCTACCAGGCGCGTCAGGACGTGGAACAGTGGATGCCGCTGGCGGCTTCCATCCTGGCCCGCCAGTCGCGCGCCGCTTCGCTGGTCACCGCTCCGCATGCCGAGCGCGCCCGCTACAAGCATCTCGAACTCATCTCCACGCAGGGGCGTCAGGTGCTGATGGTCCTCGTCCTGGTAGGAGGCGAGGTCAGCCAGCAGATTTTGACCCTGGCCGAGCCGGTCTCGCAGGAACGGTTGAGCGCCGTCGCCCTGCGCCTCAATCAACTGTGCGTCTCCAAAACGACCGAGGAGATTGCCGCCCTGCCGACGCGCAGCGACGCCCTCGAGAAGGACATCCTGACCCTCGTCCTGCAAGACATGAGCCGCGGTGAACAGCGCGTCTCCGGCGAGATTTACCTGGACGGGCTGACCAACGTCCTCTCCGAGCCGGAGTTCCTCGAGTCCGACGAGGCCCGCCGGGCGGTGCGCCTGTTCGAGGAGCGTTCGCTCCTGCAGGACTTGCTGGCGCGCACGATGAGCAACGCCGACGTGGGCGGCGTGCAAGTCCTGATCGGCGGCGAGGGCAAGTGGGAAGAACTGAAACAGTGTTCGGTCGTCCTGGCGCGCTACGGCATCCCCGGCCATGCCACCGGCATGCTGGGCGTCTTTGGGCCGATGCGCATGTCCTACACCCGCACCATTCCGACCGTCCGCTTCATGGCCGACTTGTTGAGCGGATTGGTATCCGAAATTATCGAGGGAGAAGAAAATGAGCAGTAAAAAGACCCGTCGCATGGAAGACGGCGCCGAGCAAGCGGCAGAAGCGGCCTCTTCGTCCGAGGCCGTTTCTCTGCCCGGCGCCGAAGAATTGCAAAAGCAAGTGGAAGAACTCCAGGCCCGCCTGGCCGATTTGGAGAAGCAACTGGCCGAGGCGCAGACCCAGGCCGCCGAGTACAAAGACGGCTGGCAGCGCGCCCTGGCCGATTTCCAGAACTACAAGCGCCGCGTCGACGCCGAAAAGGGCGAAGCCTATCGCATCGCCGTCGGCGACATCGTCAAGCGTTACCTGCCCATCCTGGACGACCTGGAACGCGCCCTGGCGACCCGTCCCGCCGACCTGGCCTGGGCCGAGGGCATCGAGTTGATTCACCGCAAGTGGCAGACCTTGCTGGAAGGCGAGGGCGTGACCCGCATTCCCGCCGAAGGCCAGCCCTTCGACCCCAACATCCACGAAGCGGTCGGACAGGAGGCGGTCGAGGGCGTCGCCAGCGGCACGGTCATCGAGGTCGTCCGGCAGGGCTATCTGCTCGGCGAGCGCGTCCTGCGCCCGGCGATGGTCAGAGTATCCCAGTGATCCCGTGTCACGTGCTTCTGTCTTAGGCGCCACCCTGCAACGTGACACCGGAACACTTGACACCGAAACACTGATTCAGGAGAGAACATGGCAAAAATCATCGGCATCGATCTCGGCACCACCAACTCGGTCTGCGCGGTCATGATCGGCAACGAACCGGTCGTCATCCCATCGGCGGAGGGGGAGCGGCTGGTGCCCTCGGTGGTCGCCGTCAACAAGAACCAGGAACGGCTGGTCGGGCGCGTCGCCCGCAACCAGGCGATCGTCAATTCGCAGAACACGATTTTCTCGATCAAGCGCTTCATGGGGCGCAAGTACGAGGACCCCGAAGTCCAGCGCACCTTGCCGCGCATTCCCTACACCGTCCTGCCGGCCGAGAACGGCGACGTGCGCGTCCGCATGGGCGACAAGGAATACTCCCCGCCGGAAATCTCGGCCATGATTCTGGCCAAGATCAAGCGCGACGCCGAGGCCTACCTAGGCGAGCCGGTCACCCAGGCGGTTATCACTGTCCCGGCCTATTTCAACGACGCCCAGCGCAACGCCACCAAGGACGCCGGCAAGATCGCCGGCCTGGAGGTGCTGCGCATCATCAACGAGCCGACCGCCTCCTCCCTGGCCTACGGCCTGGACAAGAAGACCAACGAAATCATTGCCGTCTACGACCTGGGCGGCGGCACGTTCGATATTTCCATCCTTGACGTCGGCGAGGGCGTCTTCCAGGTGCGCGCCACCAGCGGCGACACCTTCCTGGGCGGCGACGACTTCGACCTGCGCATCATGGACTACCTCATCCAGGAGTTCCAGAAGGAGACCGGCATCGACCTGCGGGCCGATAAGCCGGCCTTGCAGCGCCTGCGCGAGGCCGCCGAAAAGGCCAAGATCGAACTCTCCAGCATGCTGCAGACCGAGGTCAACCTGCCCTACCTGACCGCCGACGCCTCCGGCCCCAAGCACCTCGTCACCACCCTGACGCGCGCCAAACTCGAGGCGCTGACCGCCGACCTGGTCGAGCGCACCATCGCGCCCGTCCGCCAGGCCCTGGCCGACGCCGGCCTGAAACCCTCGGACGTGAACGAGGTGGTGCTGGTCGGCGGCATGACCCGCATGCCCGCCGTCCAGGAGGCCGTCCGGCGTTTCTTCGGCAAGGAGCCGCACAAGGGCGTCAACCCCGACGAGGTGGTCGCCGTGGGAGCGGCCATCCAGGCGGGTGTGCTGGGCGGCGAGGTCAAAGACATCCTCCTGCTCGACGTCACGCCCCTCACCCTTTCGGTCGAGACCCTGGGCGGGGTGGCCACGCCGCTCATCGAGCGCAACACGACCATCCCTACCCGCCGCAGTCAAATCTTCTCGACCGCCTCCGACAACCAGACCCAGGTGGAGATTCACGTCCTGCAGGGCGAGCGTCCGCTGGCGGTGGACAACAAATCGCTCGGCAAGTTCATCCTGGACGGCATTCCGCCGGCCCCGCGCGGCATCCCGCAGATCGAGGTCACCTTCGACATCGACGCCAACGGCATCCTCAAAGTGACCGCTCAGGACAAGGCCACCGGCCGCAGCCAGCACATCACCATCACGGCTTCCTCCGGCCTCTCGAAAGAGGAGGTCGAGCGCATGCGCCAGGAGGCCGAGGCGCATGCCGCCGAAGACCGGCGGCGGCGCGATTTGATTGACGCCCGCAACAACGCCGATAGCGCCGTCTATGCCGCCGAGAAGGCGCTGGCCGAGTTCGGCGGCCAGATTCCCGAGGCGGTGCGCGCCGCCGTGCAGACGGCGATCGAGGAGGTCCGTAAGGCGCGCGACGGCGAGGACGCGGCCGCCATCCGGCAGGCGGTCGAGGGCCTCAGCCGCGCCGTCCAGCAGATCGGGGCGGCGGTCTATCAGCAGGAGCAGGCGCGGGAGGGGCAAGCCGCGCCGGGGTCCGATTCGCCGGGCGAGGCCGATTCCTCTGCGGGCGAGGAGGCGGGCGGACAATGAGAATCGAATATCACGGCAAGATTACGGTCGCCGACGTGCGCCGCGCCATCTTTCTGAATTACGCCCCGGTTATGCTCTGGTTGAACGGATTCCTGCTGGCGGGGTTCGTCCTGGCGGTCGTTTATTTTACCTTCACCGGCCGGATGCCGCCTTCTTATCTGCCCCTCCTGTTGCTCGTGTTGATCGTCCTGGCCGCGCCCTACTATCAGCCGTTCCTGAGCGCCCGCTCGGCCGAGAAGCCGGGCAGCCTCTACCGTCATCCCATCCGCGGCGTCATTGATGAAAACGGCATCACCACCGACAACGGCGAGACGCACATCGAAACGCCCTGGGATTCGTACACCCATTATAAACAGGCCAAAGAGATGCTCATGCTGTACAAGGGCAGGTACTGCGTCAACATCTTTACGCCGTCGCTGTTCGCCGACCGCCAGACCTGGGAGAGTTTCCTGGCGGCGGTGCGCGAGCGCCTGCCCGCCGGCTGAGACCAGCCGCAGAGATAGCCTATGCCGACCTCTCGCGATTACTACGACATCCTGGGCGTGCCGCGCAACGCCTCGACGGAAGACATCAAGTCGGCCTTCCGTAAATTGGCGCGCCAGTATCATCCCGACGTCAGCAAGGAGCCCGACGCCGAGGAGAAATTCAAAGAGATCAACGAGGCCTACGGCGTCCTCTCGGACCCCGAAAAGCGCCGCCGTTACGACCAGTTCGGCCGCGCCGGCCTGGGCGACATGAACGGCATGCCCGATTACGCCACCATGGATTTCAGCGACATTTTCGAGGAAATCCTGGGCGGCTTCGGCTTCGATTTTGGTACATCGCGGGCGCGCCGTCCCCGCCGCGGGCGCGACTTGCAAATGCAGGTCGTCCTGACCTTTGAAGAGGCCGTCTTCGGCGTCGAGAAGACGGTCGAGGTGACCCGCAACGAGGTCTGCAGCGCCTGCCGCGGCTCGGGGGCCGAACCCGGCACCAGCCCGCAGCGCTGCTCCACTTGCGGCGGGCGCGGCGAGGTACGTCAGGTGCGCCAGACCATCTTCGGTTCGATGATGCAGTCGGGTCCCTGCCCGACTTGCGGCGGACGCGGCGAAGTCATCCCGACCCCCTGCCGCACCTGCCGCGGCTCTGGCCTGGAGCGCAAGACGGTGCGCAAGACGGTCGCCATCCCTGCCGGCGTGGATACCGGCACCCAGATTCGCCTGCCGGGCGAGGGCGAGCCGGGGACGCTGGGCGGCCCGCAGGGCAACCTCTATCTGGTCATCAGCGTTCAGCCTCATCCGTTCTTCAAGCGCCGCGACAACGATATCATTCTGAACCTGGACATCAACGTGGCCCAGGCGGCCCTGGGCGCCGAAATCGAAGTCCCCACCGTGGACGGCAAAGAGACGCTCAAGATTCCCCCCGGCACCCAACCGGGCAAGGTCTTCATCCTCAAAGGGCGCGGCGTGCCGTACCTGCGTCGCAGCGGGCGCGGCGACCAGTTGGTGATCATCAACGTCGAGATTCCCACCCGCCTGACCAAGGAACAGCGCGAGTTGTTCCAGAAACTGGCGGCCACCCTCGGCGACACGCCCAAACCCAAGGAGAAGGGTTTCCTGGACTGGCTGAATGAGATGTTGAACCAGTGAGCGGGAGCGGGGATGAAGAGATTCATGCTTGGACTCTGGCGTCTGATGCCGGGCTGGATGCAGCGGCTGGCCTCCTGGTTCGTCCGCCCGCATTACGAGGTCTCGGTGGGGGCGCTGATCTTGAACGAGCGCAATCGGTTGTTGCTCTGTCACCACACCTATCGGCGCGAGTACCCGTGGGGCATGCCCGGCGGCGACATCCATCCGGGCGAGGACCCGGCCGAGGCCGTCCGCCGCGAGTTGTGGGAAGAGACCGGCTTGCAGGCCGACCAAGTGGACTTGCTGCTGATCGAAAATTCGCCGCACTATCGTCATCTATCGTTGACCTATCTGTGTCAGGGGGTGCGCGGCGAGTTCGTCCCCAACGAAGAGGTTTCGCGGATCGCATACTTCGACCTGACGGCGCTGCCGCCCTTCCTGCCGGCCCAGCGTCAGACCATCGAGCGCGCCCTGGCGCGGCTCGGATTGTCTCCCGCCTATGAGTGAATCCGCCTGGCTCGAAGTTTCTCTGACGGTGGACGGCGAACTGGCCGAGGCGGTCGCCGACGTGCTGGCGCGTTTCGCCCCCAACGGGGTGGTGACCGAGCAGGGGGTGCGTTTCGTCAACGAGGAAGACGAAGGCACGCCGGTCGGCGACGTGACGGTGCGCGCCTATCTGCCGGCCGATGAACGCCTGGACGAGACCCGCCGCCGGCTGGAAGAGGCTCTCTACTACCTGGGCCGCATCCGCCCCCTGCCCGCCCCGACCTTCCACCTGATCGCCGACCAGAACTGGATGGAAGCCTGGAAGGCGCGTTACCAGCCGATTCCGATCGGCGAGCGCCTGATCATCGTCCCCGCCTGGCTCGATTCGCCGGACGCCGCCCGCATCGCGATCAAAATAGACCCCGGCATGGCCTTTGGCACGGGGACGCATCCCACCACCCAGTTGTGTCTGGAATTCATCGAGGAATTCCTGAGCCCTCAATCGTCAATCCAAAATCGAAAATCGGCAATTGATGTTGGCTGCGGCTCCGGCATCCTCTCGATCGCCGCCCTGAAACTCGGAGCAGAGATCGCGCTCGGCGTGGACATCGACCCGGTCTCCATCCAGGCGGCGCGCGAAAACGCCCGCGCCAACGGCATCCCCGACGAGCAGTTGTTGCTGGGGCTGGGTTCGGTGGATGAGATTCTTGCCGGCGCTTTTGCTTTCCGCGCCGCGCCGCTGGTGCTGGCGAACATCCTTGCCCCGGTCATTCTGCGGCTCTTCGAGGCCGGTTTGGCGAAACTGGTCGAAGCGGGGGGGATGCTCGTCCTTTCGGGAATCCTGCAAGAACAGGGCGAGCAGGTGCTTGCCGCCGCCAGGGCGCAGGGGTTGTCGTTTGTGGGGGAGCGGCGTCAGGGGGATTGGCTGGCGCTGGCGTTCACCGCCTAGCCTTTTTTGCTGAAGCGGAAGGTCAGGAACAGGCGCAGATTGCCCAGCCGCAGAAAGACGCCGTGATGAAGGGGGTAAGGCTGATGCGGCGTCATGCGTTCTTCGTAGAGGTAGGTACCGTTGGCGCTGCCCAGGTCAATGGCTTCATAGCCTCCTTCCGAGCGCCGAATCAGCAAGTGCTGGCGCGAGACGCCCAGTTCGCGAGCGCCGTAGGGGGCCAGGTCAATGAGGACTTTGTCGGCGGGCGGTTTCTGTTTTGTGTCCAGGCGGCCCAGGATGAATTCATCTTCGTAAACGATGGTCATCGGCTGAGAGGACTCGTTCAGGTAGAGCGCCACGCCGCGCGCCGGCGGAGGCAGATCGAGCGGTTCTGGCGGCGCGGCGGGCGTCGTCCGCCCTTCGACGTTGACCGTGCTGCTCTCCGACGAGGCGACGACCGCCTCCAGCGGCGTCCCGCAGAACAGGCAGGTGTCGGCCTCGGGACGGTTGAGGTGGCCGCAGGCCGGGCAGGGTTTTCCGGGGCTTTGGGCGGTCATTGTTTTCACCAATCTTCCGAACAAAAGAGTACATCATACATAATACAACTTTTTTGGTGTTTTTTGCAATCATTCTGGGGAGTGGTTTCGTTTTTCGGGCTGCTGTCAGTCGTCGGAAACGATTCGGTTCCGAAGTCTGGAGACTTCGGACTCCGGATACAGGGCATTTGTTCGTCACTCTTCGGGGAGGGCCAGGGAGATGAGGTGACCCAAGACGGCGATCGGCAGACTGACCAGCAGCATGACGCCCAGGACGGAGGTCGCAGGCCAGGCGTAATCATAGAAAAGGAGGGGCGAGGCCTGGCCCAGGCGCAGGTGCGCCCACCAGGAGCCGGACAACGCCAGAAAGAAGGCGAATCCAGAGAGCAAGATGCGCCCCAGGCGCGCCCGGAACAGGGCGGCAGCCGAAAAGCCCAGCGCCGTCAGCAGGCAGGCGGCCGGGACGAGAAAACCCGCCGGCGCAGCGTTCAGGACGAGAACGTCGTAGATGAAGACGGCAAAGTACAAGAACAGGCCGCCGAACAGCGTCGCCAATCCCAGCCGCGTCGGGCGGGGCAGGCGCGGAAAGCGCTCCATGAGCAGGCGCGCCGCCAGAATCCCGACCCCAAACGGCGCGCCAAAGATGGCGCCCCTTTCCAGCGAGAGGATGATGTGACGCGCCTCCCAGAAATCGGGGACGCGGGCGGTCAGGTAGGCTTGCAGGCCAAAGCCGAGCAGGCCGCCGAGGACGATGGAAGCGTAGGCGGCGAGCAGAGCCAGCGGGCGGGCGAACAGACGGTCGATCATCCAGGCGAGGAGGGCGCGGCGCCGAAGGGCGGCCGGAGTCCAGCGCGGCAGGCCGCCGGCGACGGCATAGATCAGTTGCAGGGCGTCGTCGCGCCGTTCCTCGTCTTGCGATTCGAGCAGCAGGCGCAGGGCGGTTTCGGAACGCAGGCGGCCGATTAAGCGGGCGGCCTGGTCGCCGGTCTCCGAGTCCTCCAGCGCCAGTTGCGTCAGCCGCGCCTCCTCGGTTTCGCCGAAGGCCCGCTGTCTCCAGGCGGGCGGCGCGGCGGTCAGCCGGTCGAGCAGACTCAACGCCTCCTGCCGGCGGGCGGCGTCCTCGGCCTCGCCCGCCAGGTTGAGCAGGGCGTCCACCAGCACGGGCGGGAGCGATTCGGAGGGCAGGTTCAGCCCTTGTTCGCCCTGGAGGCGCGCCAGAGTCAGGGCGACGCTGCGCGCGCTGCCACGGTTGAGGATTTCGCCGGCGATGGTCAACCTTCCGGCGGGCGAGGCGAGGCGATTCCACCAGAATTGGTCGTCGAAGCCGAAGATGAGGGCGTGATAGAGCAGGAAAGCCGTGATGGATTCGGGGACGGCCTGCATGGGCCGGTGGTATTCGCTGACGAGAGCGAATTTGGTCAGGCTGAGGCTGGCGCGGGTGTCAGATTGCCAGCGCGTCAGGCTGTGGCGGAGGAGTTCCTGCACGTCTTGTTGGAGGATGACGCTCTCCTGGCGCGGGGAAACGGTCGCTTCGGCGGGCGGCAGGCCGAAGGCTTGATAAACCAGCCGGATGGCCTCCTCGGCCGAGGCGGGCCGGTCGGCGGCTTCGGCGGCGGTCAGGCGGCGCAGGACGGGGGTGAGAGCGGGGGGGAGAGCCGGGTTGAGGTCGCGCGGGTCGGGCAGTTCCTCGGCGGAATACAGTTGGCGGATTCCGAGGGCGCTTTCGCCGTCCCAGGGCAGATGCCCGGTAAAGAGTTCGTAGAGCAGGATGCCGAAACTGTAGAGGTCGGACTGCGGCGAAATGGCGGCCATGCGGTGCTGTTCGGGCGGAGCATAAATGGGGGTGCCGCGGCCGGTGTGCAAGGCCTGGGTGCTGGTCGAGAGGAAGCGGGCGATGCCAAAATCGCTCAGGTAGGCGTTGCGGCTCAAATCGATGAGCACGTTGGAGGACTTCAGGTCGCGGTGGATGATGCCCTGCTGATGGAGGTAGGTCAAGGCGGCGGCGATTTCCGAGGCGTAGCGCAGGGCTTCGTCCACGTCCAGCGGCCGGGAAGCGATTTTCTGGAGCAGGGTTCCCCCGGCTGCATAGCGCGAAACGAAGTAACGTATCTTGCCTGTCCAGCCGATTTCATAGAGTGGAAGGATGTAGGGATGGCGCAATCGGGTGAGACGCTCGGTCTGCTGGGCGAGCATCTCGTTGTAGGCCCGCTCCTGGTCGCTGTCGCCGACCTCGCTGAATTTGATGGCGACGATGCGCCCCTGCTGCGGGTCGCGCGCCGACCAGACGACTCCCTGCCCGCCGACGCCGATTTGTTCCAGCAACTGGTAGCGCTGGAACAGACCGCCGGGACGGAAATCGGGGGAAGCGGAGAAAGCGGTCTCTGTCATGGGCCTCGGCGAAGATGGAGGCTGGACTCGGATTACGGCGGGCAGCCCTCGGGCGGGGCAGGGATAATGTCGTTGGGGTGATTGGCGTGGCCGCCGATGTTGCCGTCGGCAAAGTAGAGAGTCTGGCATTTGCTGTGATAGTCCACGCAGTGGCAAATGGTAATGCCCTGCGAGGTGCTGGTCGGCGGCGGCGAGGTGTTGGTTGGCGGCAGCGGGGTGTTGGTTGGCGGCAGCGGAGTGTTGGTCGGCGGCGGAGTATTGGTTGGCGGCGGGGTGGGCGATGGGACCGTCGGGGTTCTGGTGGCAGTCGAAGAGGACGGCGTGCGCGTCGGTGGGGCGCTGGTGGCGGTGGAAACGCCGCCGGATCGGGTGGGGGAAGGAGTCGGAGAGATCGTCGGGGAGACGGCTGGCGTCGCCGTGCGGCTGGGGGTGAGGGTCGCGGTAGAAGCGGCGGTTGCGGTCCCGGCCGTCTGGGTGGAGGTCGGGCCGAAACCGGTCGCCAGGGCGGCCTGAGCAGTCGCCTCGTTGACAGGCTGGAGGTCCGCCTCGGCGCAGTACTGGCCGCTGAGTGCGCAGGCGACTGCCAGGTCTGCTTCGGAGAGCGGAATCGGGTCGGAGGGCGGCCCGACCGCCTCCATGCCGTTTGCTCCGCCGAGGGGAACGCTCACCGATTGGCCGGCGCCGAAGAAGACGAGGTGACCGTCGGCGAGGAGGCTGGCCGAGCCTTCATAGACGGAGACGACCATCTCGCCGCCCGCCTCGGCGCGCAGGCTGGCGTTGCCCATCAAGGTCAGTTCGGCCCCGTTGACGGTAAAGCGGATGCCCGCCCCAGCCGGCATGGTGATCAAGATGCCGTCGAAAGGCACCTGTTCGCAGACCACCTGGCCCAGTTCGCTGGAGAAATAGAAGGATTGCAGACTTTGGGTGGGGTTATCGAGGGTGGTGTTGCCGAAGACGATCAGGGTGACGTTTTCCCCGGGCAGGGAACGCGGCAAATTGGCCATGACGCGGAAGATGGCGATGCCCCATTCCTGTTGGGCAAGGTTGAGCGGGGAAGCCGAAAGGCGCAGCAGGTCTTGCACCTGGATGACGTCGCCGCGCTGCGAGAAGGAGAGACTCGCTCCGGGGGCCAGGTCGGCCTCGACGGTGTTGTTGCCATAACAGACCTGGTTGAGGCCGATGCGTTCGCACAATTCGGCCGAGGCCTGCATGGCCTGTTCGATCAGGCGCTGGCAGTCGGCCGCGGCGGTGGCGGTCAATGGGCCGCTCTCGCCGCCCGGAAAGGCGCCGGCGTTGTACAGGGCGGTGAGTCCCACCAGGGCGCAGGAGAGGAGGAAGAAGAAGGCGACCAGACCGGCGAGCGGCTCGCGGCGTCTCTTCTTGCGTCGGGAGGCGGGAGGTTTGGGGGGAGGGGGGACTTTCGCGGCGGCGGTTGGGACGGGCGGCAAAGGCGGATCGGAAACTCCCCCACGATCGGGCTGGGCAGGCTGGGACGGCGGCGGAGGGCGCAGCAGGTTCAGGCGTCGACGCGCTTCGGCGTGATCGGGCTGGAGATGCAGAATGCGCTCCAGGCAGTCGATTTCCTCCTGGGGCGTGTAACAGACCTGGGAGAGGTATTCCCAGGCGCGGATGTTTTGGTTGTCTTGCAGCAGGATTTGACGAATGATCTGGCGCGCCTGCGCTTTCTGGTTGTTTTCAATCAGACGGGCGGCTTGTTGTAACAGTTCGTTCAGCGAAGGACGTTCGTTCATTCGTCTGGGAAGGACATGAACCACTAGGGGCGCGGATCTTCCCGGAAGGTAATGAAGATGCGCATCTTTCCCATGCGGATGAGATCGCCGTGCGAGAGGGGGTAGGGCTGGTTGGGCACCATGCGCTTGTCGAGCAGGTAACTGCCGTTGGTGCTGCCCAGGTCCATGACCTCGTACCCCTCGCCGGCGCGGCGGATGAGCAGATGCCGGCGCGAGACGCCTTTTTCCAGAGCGCCGTAGGGCCGCAAGTCGACGATGGGTTCTGCGCTGGGAGATTCTTCCTGGCTGTCGCTGACGCGGCCGATGATGAATTCGTCATCGTACATGATGGCGATGGGTTTGATGTCGCCTGCCAGGTAGATGGCTACCCCTCGAATGGGCGGCGGCACCCGGCTCAGTTCGACAATCCCCTCTTCGGCCGTCGGCAGGCCTCTCTCTGCCCCCAAATTGACCGTGCTGGTGTCGCTTTGCTTGTCAGCCTTTTCCAACGGCGTCCCGCAGATGAGGCAGAATTCGGCTTCTGGGCGGTTTTTATGGCCGCAGGCAGGACAAAGTTTTTCGGGCAAAGCGTTCATTGTTTTTCTCCGGCGGCGTCGCTGGCCGCTGCAGGGAACGGAAAGTCCAACTAGATTGGGGTTTATTAGTTAATCATACAACGGATTCTCTTGCAGTGCAATCCGCCCTAAAGTCCTCGCCCCGTGGCTTCCACCAGGCGGACCGGCGGAAATCCCTGGAGCAATCCTGGATTTTTGTGCTATCATACAAGCGTATGGACCGGCGGCGATTGGTTCCGTATTTGCTCCTGAATGTGCTGGTATCTGCCCTTGTGACGGGCGGCATCCTTTACTTTTACGACCGCGCCTACCGCGCCGACTGCGGAGGGGCGCCGATCATTCCTACGCTGCCCCTGCCGGCCAACGCCACGCCGCTTGCCGACCAGGTGCATGTGGATATCGTCAGCATCATCGGCGCCGGTTCGCCCGTCAGCGAGATCGTGGTCATTCAGAACACCGGCCCGGAGGCTGTCGTCCTCACCGGCTGGCGGCTGCAAGACAGTCATGGGGCCGTCTATCTCTTCCCCCAGTTGACCCTCCACCCCGGCGCCTCGGTGCAGGTCCATACGGCCAGCGGCGTGGATACCGCCATCGACTTGTACTGGGGCGGCAGCACGTCCATCTGGCAGGCAGGCGAAATCGCCTCGCTCTACGATTCTCAGGGTATACTTCGGGCGCTCTATCGCGTCCCTTGAAATGGATTTTCTCCGAGAAATCAGAAGCCCATGTCTCAAGCCCTCTACCGTAAGTGGCGTCCCCAAACCTGGGAAGAAGTGGTCGGACAACCTCACATCGTCCAGACCCTGCGCAACGCTGTAGCCAGCGGGCGCGTGGTTCACGCCTACCTGTTTGCCGGGCCGCGCGGCACCGGCAAGACCACCGCCGCCCGTCTGCTGGCCAAAGCCGTCAACTGTCTCGACCCCGACCCGGCCAGCCGTCCCTGCAACCGATGCGAACACTGCCGCGCCGTCAACGAGGGCCGTTTCCTCGACCTGATCGAGATCGACGCCGCCTCCCAGACCGGCGTGGACGATGTGCGCGACCTGCGCGACAAAATCAACTTCGCGCCCAACCAGGGCAAATACAAAGTCTACATTATCGATGAAGTCCACATGTTCTCCAACAGCGCCTTCAACGCCTTGTTGAAGACGCTCGAAGAGCCGCCGCCGCACGCCATCTTCGTCCTGGCGACCACCGAGATTCACAAGATTCCCCCCACCGTTCTCTCGCGCTGTCAGCGCCACGAATTCCGCCGCCTGCCGCTGGAAGCCATCGTCGCCCAATTGGAGCGCATCGCCGCCAGCGAGAACATCCCGGCCGACCCCGACGCCCTGACCCTGATCGCCCGCCAGGCCTCCGGCGGCCTGCGGGACGCCATCTCTCTGCTCGATCAACTGGCCTCGACCGGGGGCGCGGTTGACCTGGCGCTCGTCCAGGCCGTGCTGGGCACGGCCGCCAGCCAGACCGTCCTGGACCTGATCGACGCCATCCTCGACCGGAATCCGGCGGCCGGCATGGACGCCCTGCACGCCGCCCTCGACGCCGGGGCCGACGCCCGTCTGCTGGCCCGCCAGGTCGTGGAGTACCTGCGCGCCCTGTTGCTGCTCCAGATGAACAACGCCGCCCGCCTCGACCTGCCCGCCGAGACCCGCCCGCAGGCCGAACGCCACGCCGCCGGCTTTTCGACCGAGCAGGTTCTGCGCATGATCAAGACCTTCAACGCTGCGGCCGCTGAACCGCGCGGCAATTGGCAGCCGGCGCTGCCGCTCGAACTGGCCCTCGCCGAGGCTTTCGAGGAGCGCCCCCCCGCCGACCTGCCGCCGAAGAAAACGCCGGCGGCCCGTCCGGCGGGCGAACCGCAACCGGCGCGGCCGGCCGCCCCGGTCGCCGCGGCCCCGCCGCCCGAAAACGCCGACCTGGCCAAGGTGGCCCAGGCCTGGAAACAAATCCGGGCGGTCGTCAAACCGCAAAGCCCCTCTCTCGAAGGCTTGCTTAATTCCTGCACCTTATTGGAAATCAAGGACGGGACGCTCGTGCTGGGGTTTTCCAGCGAGGTCTTGCGTTCGAAGGCTGACAAGCCCGAACAATTAGAACTGACCCAGCGGGCGATTGCTTCCGTGACCGGGCTGACGCTTTCCGTCCGCTGCGTGGTCTCGAACGTCCGTCAGCCCCGGCGCGGCGAAGTGCGGGCCGATGGCATGGTCGCGGCGGCGCTGAAGGCCGGCGGCGAGGTGGTCGACATTCAGGAATGATTCCGTCTGGCAGAGGTCTGCCAGAGAAATGAGGAGCGAACATGGCAAAAGGATTCAATCGTCCGGCAGGCGGAGGAGGCGGGGGGATGTTGCAGCAACTCCAGCGCCTGCAGCAGCAAATGCTCGAGGCCCAGGAGCGGCTGGCGCAGGAAACCGTCACCGCGACGGCCGGCGGCGGGGCTGTGACCGTGACGATGACCGGCGACCAGAAGTGTCAGTCGGTCGTCATCGACCCGGCCGTCTTGCAGGACGCCGACGCCGAAATGCTGCAGGACCTGGTGCTGACGGCCGTCAATCTGGCGCTGGAGAAATCCCGCGAACTCCAGCAGCAGGTCATGGGTCCGCTGGCGGGCGGGCTTCCGTTCTAGCGTCGCGTTCTTCCGCGCTGCGGACTTGACACCGAAACACCTGACACAGGAACACCCATGCTGCCCGACCCTCTCCAGAATCTGATCTTCGCCCTCGAGCGCTTGCCCGGCATTGGCCCCAAGACTGCTTCCCGGCTGGCCTTTTATCTTCTGCGGGCGCCGGATGAATTGGTGAATTCCCTGGCCGAGGCGCTTGCCGGCCTCAAGGCCCAAATCGTCTTTTGCGAGGAGTGTTTCAATATTACGGCGGCTGGTCGTCGGCGTTGTGAGATTTGCGACGATCCGCGGCGCGATGCGTCGCTGTTGTGCGTGGTCGAGGAGCCGCTCGATGTGCTGGCGCTGGAGCGCGTGGGGGCGTTTCAAGGCAAATATCATGTTTTGCACGGTCTGCTCTCGCCGATCGAGGGCATTGGGCCAGACGACCTCAAGATTGCGCCTCTGTTGGATCGGGTGGCGGCCGGGGGGGTGCGCGAGGTGATTCTGGCGACCAATCCCAGCATGGAGGGAGACGCAACGGCCCTGTATTTGCAGAAACAATTGCAACCCCTGGGTGTGCAGGTGACGCGGCTGGCGCGCGGCCTGCCGGTGGGCGGTGATCTGGAATATGCGGATCAAAATACCTTGCTGCGCGCCTTGACCGGTCGTCAAGAAATGCGTTGAAGACCTTAAAATTTCGAAAAGTACTTGACAAGCGAAACTGGATGCGTATAATAAGAAAGCACATTTACCCCGTTCAGATCTCGTCTTCCAAGACAGATCGTTGACAATCGAGAGAGACGTCTCACGTCAGAGACCCAAGACGGTACGTTTTGCAGTCTGACGAGCCGATGTTGAAGGATGAACATCGGCGCTTTCGTCTCTCTGACCCTTGACAGAAGGGACGGTCGCGGGTAGAATTCCGCCCGCTTTGTCCACAGGACCTTAACAACTGAAGAGTGATAGGAAGTCAAGCCTAGTCGTTCTTTTCCGTAACTGACACTCGCAAGAGTGATTTTTTGCGGAGAGTTTGATCCTGGCTCAGGATGAACGCTGGCGGCGTGCTTAATGCATGCAAGTCGAACGAGGAGCCTTTGTAGCAATACGGAGGCTTCCTAGTGGCGAACGGGTGCGTAACGCGTTGGTGACCTGCCCCGAAGTGGGGGATAACAGCCCGAAAGGGCTGCTAATACCGCATGTGGTCATTGGGTTTAGAAGCCGATGACTAAAGCAGCAATGCGCTTCGGGAGGGGCCTGCGTCCCATCAGCTAGTTGGTAGGGTAACGGCCTACCAAGGCGACGACGGGTAGGGGACCTGAGAGGGTGGTCCCCCACACTGGCACTGAAACACGGGCCAGACACCTACGGGTGGCAGCAGCAGGGAATATTGCACAATGGGCGAAAGCCTGATGCAGCAACGCCGCGTGCGCGATGAAGGCCTTCGGGTCGTAAAGCGCTTTTCTGAGAGATGAGAAAGGACAGTATCTCAGGAATAAGTCTCGGCTAACTACGTGCCAGCAGCCGCGGTAACACGTAGGAGGCAAGCGTTATCCGGATTTACTGGGCGTAAAGCGCGTGCAGGCGGTTCGGTAAGTTGGATGTGAAAGCTCCTGGCTCAACTGGGAGAGGTCGTTCAATACTACCGGACTCGAGAGCAGTAGAGGGAGGTGGAATTCCCGGTGTAGTAGTGAAATGCGTAGATATCGGGAGGAACACCAGTGGCGAAAGCGGCCTCCTGGACTGTTTCTGACGCTCAGACGCGAAAGCTAGGGGAGCGAACGGGATTAGAGACCCCGGTAGTCCTAGCCGTAAACGATGTGAACTTGGCGTCGGCGGGTTCAAAGCCGTCGGTGCCGAAGCTAACGCGATAAGTTCACCGCCTGGGAACTACGGCCGCAAGGTTAAAACTCAAAGGAATTGACGGGTCCCCGCACAAGCAGCGGAGCGTGTGGTTTAATTCGATGCTACACGAAGAACCTTACCCAGGTTTGACATGACGACGAACGATTGCGAAAGCATGAGGCTCCCGCAAGGGACGTCGCCACAGGTGTTGCATGGCTGTCGTCAGCTCGTGTCGTGAGATGTTCGGTTAAGTCCGCCAACGAGCGCAACCCTCGCCGTATGTTACATGTGTCATACGGGACCGCCGGTATCAAGCCGGAGGAAGGTGGGGATGACGTCAAGTCAGCATGGCCTTTATACCTGGGGCTACACACACGCTACAATGGCCGGTACAATGGGTTGCTAAGCCGCGAGGTAGAGCCAATCCCCAAAGCCGGCCTCAGTTCAGATCGCAGGCTGCAACCCGCCTGCGTGAAGTCGGAGTTGCTAGTAAACGCGCGTCAGCCATAGTGCGTTGAATACGTTCCCGGGGATTGTACACACCGCCCGTCACGTCATGGGAGCTGGCAACACCTGAAGCCGGTAGCCTAACCGCAAGGAGGGCGCCGTCGAGGGTGGGGCTGGTGACTGGGACGAAGTCGTAACAAGGTAGGTGTACCGGAAGGTGCGCCTGGATCACCTCCTTTCTAGAGTCATGAGCCACGGTCCAGCCGCAAGGCAGACCGGCGCTCGACGACAAATCTCTCGTTCACGGTGGGCGAGAGTCGACGAAGGCGGCGCTTCCTATCACTCCTCAGTTGCTGAGGCCTGTGCCTGGCGGGCCTGTAGCTCAGTTGGTTAGAGCACAGTCCTGATAAGACTGGGGTCACTGGTTCGAATCCAGTCAGGCCCACCTGATGTTCAGGCAGTGCTCGGGGATGTAGCTCAGCGGGAGAGCAGCGCCTTTGCAAGGCGAAGGCCACGGGTTCGAATCCCGTCATCTCCACTGGGCTGCTCGGCAAGGAGGCCGAAAAGTTTGAAATTGATGATGGTTCTGAAGGGTTAGCAGAAAGGCTCGAATCGCAGGGTATAGACCGCCCGGCGATGAGCCGGGCTGCTTTGTCGAAAAACGCAGTTGACGGGCGACCGATGCCCTTGACGGAAGTGAAGAGCATCGTTCGCCGGCCAACACCGAAAGAAGCGGTGCAAACGGCGAGCCTGAACCTTGACAACCGAATAGCGACTGATAAATTGTAAGGTGATCTTTTTGTAAGCCGAAAAGTATCAATTTCTCCGCATCACGTGGAGAGGCTACTAAGGGCTTACGGTGGATGCCTTGGCGCCAAATGCCGATGAAGGACGTGGGACACTGCGATAAGCCTCGGGAAGCTGTGAACGAGCGTTGATCCGGGGATGTCCGAATGGGGAAACCCGCCAGAGCGAACCTCTGGCATCCTCTGGCTGAACCCATAGGCCAGAGGAGGGGAACCGCGGGAACTGAAACATCTAAGTACCGCGAGGAAAAGAGATCATTCCCCTAGTAGTGGCGAGCGAACGGGGAACAGCCCAAACCGTCCGTGCTTGCACGGGCGGGGTTGTAGGGTCCAGCATATGGAAGTTACCAATCAGTTGGTTAGCAGAAAGGTGTGGGAAAGCCTACCAAAGAGGGTGATAGTCCCGTATGCGAAAATCAACTGACTTCCGCTGGATACCTGAGTACTGCCGGGCACGCTAATCCGGCAGGAATCTGGGGAGTCCACTCTCCAAGGCTAAATACATTTGGCGACCGATAGTGAACAAGTACCGTGAGGGAAAGGTGAAAAGTCCCCCTGTTAGGGGAGTGAAATAGAACCTGAAACCGTGAGCCTACAAGCAGTCGGAGGGCTAATGGCGTGTCGGTGCGCCGGGGAAACCCGGCTGCGCGGCGCTAGGCCTGACGGCGTGCCTCTTGGAGAATGAGCCTGCGAGTTAATCTCAGCGGCGAGGTTAAGGGAGTGACACCCGTAGCCGTAGCGAAAGCGAGTCTGAATAGGGCGTATAGTCGTTGGGATTAGACCCGAAACCGGGTGAGCTACCCATGGCCAGGGTGAAGCGAGTCTAACCGCTCGTGGAGGCCCGAACCTACTAACGTTGCAAAGTTAGGGGATGAGCTGTGGGTAGAGGTGATATGCCAACCGAACTCGGAGATAGCTGGTTCTCCTCGAAATAGCTTTAGGGCTAGCGTCATGCGTTTAGTATCGGAGGTAAAGCACTGGATGAGCTAGGGGGCTTACCGCTTACCGAACTCAACCAAACTCTGAATGCCGATACTCCACAGCATGGCAGTCGGACTCCGGGAGATGAGTTTCGGGGTCGAGAGGGAAACAGCCCAGATCATCGGCTAAGGTCCTCAAGTCTACGCTAAGTGGGAAACGAGGTGAGGTTACTGGAACAACCAGGAGGTTGGCTTAGAAGCAGCCACCCTTTAAAGAGTGCGTAATAGCTCACTGGTCTAGTGACCTTGCGCGGAAAACTTAACGGGGCTAAGCGTAGCACCGAAGCCATGGGTCTTGCCGCAAGGCAGGGCAGTAGAGGAGCGTTCCGCCGACGGGGAAGGTCGACCGTGAGGACGGCTGGAGTTGGCGGAAGTGAGAATGCAGGCATGAGTAGCGTACAAACACGTGAGAACCGTGTTCGCCGTAAATCTAAGGTTTCCGACGCCAGGTCATTCCGCGTCGGGTTAGTCGGGGCCTTAGCCGAGGCCGAAAGGCGTAGGTGATGGACATCCGGTCAACATTCCGGAACCATTTGGAAGGAGCGATGGGGGGACGCAACGAGGTAGGCCAGCCAGCGATTGGTCGTGCTGGTGCGATCCGTCTAGGCGTTGAGGCCGGTAGGAAAATCCGCCGGCCGAGCCGAGGCGAGAGCGCGCCCCCGAGGCATAAGTGGTTGAGCCTTGTTGCCGAGAAAAGCCCCTAAGCGTTGAATTCCAAATGCCCGTACCGCAATCCGACACTGGTAGATGGGTAGAGTATACCAAGGCGAACGGGAGAACCCTCGTTAAGGAACTAGGCAATTTGACCCCGTAACTTCGGGAGAAGGGGTGCCTCCTGGCGTGTATGCGCCGGGGGGTCGCAGAGAAATGGTTCTAGTGACTGGTTAACAAAACCACAGGTCTCTGCTAAGCCGTAAGGCGATGTATAGGGGCTGACGCGTGCCCAGTGCCGGAAGGTTAAGGGGAGAGGTTAGTCCCGCCTAGCGGGACGAAGCTTTGAACCGAAGCCCCGGTGAACGGCGGCCGTAACTATAACGGTCCTAAGGTTCATTCGCGAGCCTTAGTAAAATCGAACTATATGCGGGAAACTCCTCACACAGCCAGACGGTACTCGCCGTGACCTTCACGGCAGTCAAAATCCGCTGGACATGGGGACAATCCGCAGGGAAGGCTTCTATGGATATCCCAGAAGAAGAACCCTCAGAGACTTCACGTTCGATCTCGTCGAAGACCAGACTGGAAGCCCAATGGGTCGTAGGGTTCGTAGATGGAGAAGGATGTTTCTATGTGGGCATCAATGCCCAGCCAGAGATGAAGACCGGCTATCAGGTTTTGCCAGAATTTACGATCGTTCAACATGAACGCGATGTGCAACTCCTGTATGCTCTCAAGACTTTCTTTGGCTGCGGCGTGGTGCGCCGCAATCACGCTGACCGCATGGCGTACCGGGTGCGCAGCGTGGAACATCTCCGAGAACGCATCATTCCGTTCTTCGAGAAGCATCCTTTGAAATCCAAAAAACGCCTGGATTTCTTGAAATTCAGGAAAATCCTGCTCCTGATGGAGCGCAACGAACACTTGACCCCGGATGGCATCGAGAAAATCCGCGCCATCGCTTCCCAGATGAATACAGGACGAGAAAGATAAAGTCCGGCTCCCCTGGAAACAGGGCGAGGCAAACCGAGCGAAATTCCTTGTCGGGTAAGTTCCGACCCGCACGAACCGCGTAACAACTAGAACAGTGTCTCAACGAGGGACCCGGTGAAATTGAAATGGCAGTGAAGATGCTGCCTACCCGCAGCAGGACAAAAAGACCCCGTGGAGCTTTACTGCAACTTGGCATTGCGTTTGGGTGTGATTTGTGTAGGATAGGTGGGAGGCTATGAAGCTGGGGCGCCAGCCTCGGTGGAGCCGCCGTTGAAATACCACCCTGATTACACTTAGACCCTAACCCCGCGCCGTGATCCGGGCGGGGGACCGTGCCAGGTGGGCAGTTTGACTGGGGCGGTCGCCTCCTAAAAGGTAACGGAGGCGCCCAAAGGTTCCCTCAGGGTGAATGGAAACCACCCATAGAGTGTAAAGGCATAAGGGAGCTTGACTGCAAGACCAACGCGTCGAGCAGAGTCGAAAGACGGGCTTAGTGATCCCACGGATCTGTGTGGAAGGGCCGTGGCTACCGGATAAAAGCTACCCCGGGGATAACAGGCTGGTGAAGTCCAAGAGTTCACATCGACGACTTCGCTCGGCACCTCGATGTCGGCTCATCGCATCCTGGGGCTTGGACAAGGTCCCAAGGGTCGGGCTGTTCGCCCGTTAAAGCGGTACGCGAGCTGGGTTCAGACCGTCGTGAGACAGGTCGGTCTCTATCCGCTGTGGGCGCAAGGGATTTGAAGGGAGCTGCTCCTAGTACGAGAGGACCGGAGTGGACAGACCTCTGGTGTGCCAGTTGTCGTGCCAACGGCATCGCTGGGTAGCTACGTCTGGCAGAGATAACCGCTGAAAGCATCTAAGTGGGAAACTCGCCCTAAGATGAGATCCCTGTATCCTACATGGAGTAAGACCGCAGGTAGACCACCTGCTTGATAGGCGGCAGGTGTAAGCGCAGTAATGCGTTTAGCCAAGCCGTACTAATGGTCGAGGGCTGATCTGCGTGGTGCGGAGAACTTGATACTTTTCGGATCGGTCAGTCGTTATTCGGCAACGCTTCGTGAATAAGTCTCTTGGTGATTGGAGCGACGAGGGTACACCCGGTCCCATCTCGAACCCGGAAGTTAAGCTCGTCAGCGCCGATGGTACTTGGCGGGCGACCGCCTGGGAGAGTAGGTCATTGCCAAGAGACTTTTTCTTTTTAAACTTAAACGGCCGCCTCCGAAGAAGGCCATGGTCGTCTTCTCGCCTGTCTTTCAGGAAAAGTAGAGAGGGGGGAGAAAAGGGGGATGTCTGGGCAGTACAATTCTGTGATACAAACGAGTGGGGGAATCTCACCGCTTTCCTGACGTGAACATCGCGGCTTATTTTTGGAGGGGAGCATGAAGAAGTCAAAGTGTTTGTTGTGGGGGAGGTGGGTTGTTTTGTTGTTCCTGTTGCTCGTCTCGTGCAATCGTCCAGCCGCATCGACGGAAAGCGGTTCTCCAACGGGCGGAGGGGCGGCGGCAGGCAGCGGGGTCAGCGAAGATGTCACGGTCGTCACTCCCGCCGCGCCGACCAACACCGATGGGGCGGAGACGATCCTGATCCCCGGAGCCAGGTTCTGGATGGGCAGCGACTCGGCCGATGCCCAGGCGGATGCGGACGAGTTCCCCCGCCACCAGGTCGCCTTGAGCGGCTTCTACATTTACACCCATGAGGTCACCAACGAAATGTATGCCCGTTGTGTGACCGCCGGGGCATGCCTGCCGATCCAAGTCCTCGAAAGCGGCCCGACGGCTCGTTACGATGATCCGGCCTACGCGGATCACCCGGTCGTCGGCGTGGACTGGTTCATGGCGCGCGACTACTGCGCCTGGGCGGGCGGACGCCTGCCGACCGAGGCGGAGTGGGAACTGGCGGCGCGCGGGACCGAGAGCCTGCGCTATCCTTGGGGGAGCGACGATCCCGCCTGCGACCGAGTCAACATGCTCGGCTGCCGCGCCCCGGCCGACACCGTTTCGGTCGGCTCGTACGCCTTGGGCAACAGCCCCTACGGCGTCTGGGATATGGCTGGCAATGTCTGGGAGTGGGTCAACGACTGGTACGATCCAGACTATTACGCTCTCTCGCCGGCCAGTAATCCCATGGGGCCTTACATGCCGGAAGATTTGAACGTCCCTCTGAAGGCCGTGCGCGGCGGCGGCCTGTACTCGGAACCGATCCAATTGCGAACGGCGGCCCGGGCAAGCGCCAATCCGCACCGGGCCTATGACGATGTCGGCTTCCGCTGCGTGGCGTCGAACGAAGCCCTGCCCGAAATGTATACGCCGACGGAATACCACGAGAGAGTCCCCTCCGATTCGCGGGACGGCGGCTGGCGCTTGGATGAACCCGACGGCAGCCCGTGGACCCGATTCGGCCCGGTATCGGTCTCCTGCCCCGATGACGCGGGGATCATCCGTCTCTTTGTCGGGGCGGACAGTTCGGAAGGGATGAGCGCAGGCGTGGTCGAGGTCAACGGCGTTCCTTTCCGTTGTTCCTATGATGCTGGCCTGCGCGGCTTCCGTTGTGAAGGCCCGGTCCCGCCCGATTATGATCGATTGACTTTCTATGAGATCATGCTCTATACGGCGCCTGGCAGCACCTTTGGGGTTGCGGTCTTGCCGGTGCCGCGTGACTGCCCGACCGGCAGCTTCCCGCCTTCGGCTTTTGTGTCCGTTTCCTGTCCGGGCGCTGACGGCCTGGTGTCGGCGACCTTGAGATTCGTGCCACCAATTGTCTGGGACACAACGCAGTACCTGGAGGGAATGTCTTATGTGGACATGGCCTGCACAATGACCGCCCCGGACTCGCTGCAGTGCACCCTGCCGCCGCGCGCGCCTGGAGAGACGTACACATTCCAGTTGCACGGTTTCGGCGCAGATGGCGCGGAATATTACTACTGGACCATCGGTGGTGTTCCTGTGGATTGCCCGCTCAGGAACAGGGAGAGGAGAGTAGGCGCAGGCTGCGGGGAGACGAGCCCGGTGGTCGAGGTCATGTATACGCCCTCCAGCGACCACCTGTCCAGCGTTTCGCTGGCGGGCGCGTCCTTGCCTTGCATTGGCATGGCGCCGGGCGTCCAGATTTGCGGGCCGCTGACCGGAGCGGCGGGCTCGATCGTCACGGTCACCACCTGCTTCGAAGGGGAGTCCTGCATCGATTGGCCGCTGACCGTCCCGACCTGCCCGGGCGCGCCTCGGCTGCGATATATCCTCGAAACGGTTTGTTATCCGCCTGGAGGGGATCAGTCGGCCAGTCTGCACTATTGGCCGTTCGACCAGCCGCTCGTCTCGGCGACCTGTGCTGGTATGCCTATGACTTGCGAGAACTGGAGCGGCGGATGGTATATGTGCATGGGCGTGGTCGGTTCGCCTCCGAGCGTCATGACATTCGAAGCCACACTGGCAGATGGCACGGTAATCAACGATGCCTTGACTTCCATCGATTGTAGCGTCGGACGGCCGTCCGAGGGAACGACCGGATGGCGGGTCGCGTCCGTTGGCTGTCACGATGAGAGCAGAATCTACGTCATCATCGACACCGGGTATGAGTGGCTGACTCCAACAGCGAGTTTCACCTACTCGGCGACGGATGGCGAGAGGAGTTACTCGTGCAGCGTCCACCCGACCATCCCTGGCCGGTTGTATTGTGTTGGGAATCGGCCCTCTGCGCCTGGTCCTCTGAATGTCACCATTCAACAGACCGGCGCGGCGAGTCCTACTTCGGCCTCCTACGCCGATTGGCCTACCTGGGTGGCCACCTATATTCCTTCCTGCGGCACAGAGCCGCCGCCCGAACCGGAGATTCCGCCTCCGCCGGTGGATCCGTGCGCCGGGTATGATCACTTGGCCTGCGATTTGAATAAGGCGACCTGTACCTGGGATAATGCCCTGAATCGGTGTGTATCCCGTTAGCGGCTGACCCGGGTTGTCGCTCTCTCTTTTCGAAGGGGCTGTCCCAGAAATGAGACAGCCCTACTTTTTGGACAGTCCCTTGCTTCTTTTCTTGTTTCTTCGGGGGCTTAGCCCCCGAAGAAACGGGTTGAGCAGATTGCCCCTCCCCCCGACTGCGCTGGACAAAATCAAAGAGCCTCGATTCAGGCTTTTGGCCCCTCGCAAAATAGTATCCTGCTCTACTTTTTGGACAGCCCTTCGTTTTTCTTTCACGAGTCTGGAGTTGACCTGAAGCGTATTTTGCTGGAATTCGTCTCTGCTCTCGTGACCGCTCGCTCTTTTAGGTCATCCACAACCCGCCGCTGGCTTCCATCCAATCGGCGATTTTCTCCACTGCGCCGGGGATGTCGTTGTCGGAGATGTCCAGGTCGAGGCGCGGCAGGAGCGATTCGCCCGCCAGCCGCCGCATCAGTTCCTGCTCGCGGACGAAGCGCGTCAGGTCGTCGTACTGGTCGGGTTTGCCGGAGACTTTCAGCCGCTCCTGGCGCGCCGCGGCGAAGGACTCCGGCGTCCGGTGCAGGAAGACGAGGCGGAAGTTGAGCGGCAGGAGACGCTCCTCCAGCCAGCGGAAGTCGTAGTCCTTGCCATAGGTCTGCAACTGGTAGGCGCGCGTCGAGATGTGGAAGCGATCCACAATCCAGGAGTAATAGCGCTGGAGTTCGAACAGCCGCGCCCACGTCGCGTAGGTCTCCATCGCCAGGGCTTCCTCCTGCGGCTCGAAGTTGATCAGTCCGCGGCCCCAGGGGAAGTTGGTGAAGGCGCACCACTCGGCCGAGATGAGCGGCGAGTGATAGCGGTACTTGCGCGGCCCGACGAGGCGCGGGTGCTCGTTGAGGGCAAACGCGATCTCGGTCTTGAACGTCAGGCGGGTGCCTTCGAGGATGATTTTGGGGGTCAGTTTGTGTCCCATCGCAAAGCCTGTTTTCAAAATTATAAACTCAGCCGCCCAACTTTATGGTATGATTTTGCCACCTATAGGTAACCTTATGGACGACAAGATCACAATTATCGAAGGTCCTCCTCCCGTTTTCGAACCCGTGCAGGACGGCTGGGCCATTGGCCTGAGCGAGGGGCCGCGCCTGCCTCTCACCGTCCTGACCCGTCTGCGCACCTTCAACGGCCCGGCGCTGGTCGAACGCTGCTACCGGCGCTGGAAATCCAAAGAACCCATCTGGCTCCATTACCGCAATGACTTGGGGCTGGAAGAACAAGCGCCCATCCTGGCGGCCCGCTCGGTCGAGACCTCCGAGGGGCAGGTGCTGCTCTTGTGGCTGGGGCTGGACCCGCAGGGGGTCGAAATCGAATTCGACGCCGGCGAGGAAGATGAGTCCGGCCAGGAAGATTGAAACGCCAGCGTGCGAAAGCCCATTCGCACGCTTTTTTGATTGCAGGGTTTCGGTTTTTTGCATCGAATGACGCGAATTTTACGAAAAGATGGGTGTTCTTCGTGAAATTCGATGCAATCCTCGGCGCGCTTTTGCGTGATGGGTGAGAAGATGTCCTACGAAGCCGTCATCGGCCTCGAAATCCACGCCGAACTGGCGACGCGCTCGAAAATGTTCTGCGCCTGCCCGGTCGTCGACCCGCAGGAGGCCGCGCCGAACACGGCCGTCTGCCCGGTCTGCGCCGGCATGCCGGGGACGCTGCCGGTCGTCAACGCCGCGGCCGTCGAGTATGGCGTGCGCGTCGCCCTGGCGCTGGGTTGCGAGGTCAACCCGCGCAGTCTCTTCGCCCGCAAGAATTATTTTTACCCCGACTTGCCCAAGGGCTACCAGATTTCGCAATATGAGCAGCCGCTGGCCCGCAACGGACGCCTGGTCATTCACACCGCGGCGGGGGAGAAGACCATCCGCATCCGCCGCGTCCACCTCGAAGAGGATACCGGCAAGTTGACCCACCTCGGCCCGGACCGCAGCCTGGTGGACCTCAACCGGGCCGGCGTGCCGCTGCTCGAAATCGTCACCGAACCCGATTTCCGCGCCGCCGAGGAGGTGCGCCTCTACGCCCAGGCGCTGCGCGCCATCCTGCGCTACCTGGGCGTCAACTCAGGCGATTTGCAAAAAGGCGCCCTGCGCATCGAGCCGAACATCTCACTGCGGCCGATGGGCAGCCAGACCTTCGGGACGAAGGTCGAAATCAAGAACCTGAACTCCTTCCGCGCCCTGGAGCGGGCGGTCGCCTACGAAATCGAGCGCCAGGCCCAACGGCTCGAGGCCGGCGAAGCCGTCCAGCAGGTGACGATGGGCTGGGACGAGGACCGCCAGGTCACCGTCCTGCAGCGGGTCAAGGAGGGCGAGGACGATTACCGCTACTTCCCCGAACCGGACCTGCCGCCGCTTGTCCTCGAAGCGGCCTGGATCGAAGGCCTGCGCGCCAGCCTGCCCGAACTGCCCGAAGGGCGGGCGCGGCGCTTCGTCGAGCAATACGGGCTGACGGCGTACACGGCCGGCGTGCTGGTCGAGGAAAAAGCCGTGGCCGATTACTTCGAAGAGGCGGCCTGTCACCTGTCCGCTTCGGTCGCGCCGCGGGCGCTCGCCAACTGGATCAGCGTCGATCTGTTCGGGCTGATGAATCAGGCCGGGGTGAGCGCCGAACAGATCCCCGTCCCGGCCGCCGAACTGGCCGAATTGGTGAGTCTGGTCGAGGCGGGCCGAATCAACCCCGGCAGCGGGCGCGAGGTCCTCGCCGAGATGTTCCGGAACGGACGCGGCGCGGCGGAAATCGTCCGTCAGCGCGGCCTGGAGCAAGTCTCGGACGCCGATTTCATCGCCCGCCTGGTGAGCGAGACCCTGGCCGAGCATCCGGCCGAGGCAGCCAGTTTCCGCGCCGGCAAGGTCACGGTGCTGAACTGGCTCTTCGGGCAGGTGATGCGCAAGTCGCAGGGGCGCGCCAATCCGCAGATCGTGCGGCAGGAATTGGAAAAGCAACTGGGCAACCAGTGATAAAAATCACGAGGGATATCACCAGCGGGTGTGGATTTTGTCACATTGACATAACAGCGCGAATCATGTACTTTTAAGGGGCAAAACGAATTCGGAGTGGAAATTTTTATGCTTGCCCTGAAAGACATAGCAGCGGTTTGACGCGGGCCTCCCGTCCGGGGTGCCCGCTTATGTTTTCCCCGAAATTCGAACTTCTAATTCAGGAGAGAAAAAATGGCTGAAAAATTCAATGAATTCGAAATGGCGCAGAAGCAGTTCGACCACGTGGCCAAACTGCTCAACCTCGACCCGCAAATTGCCGAGGTGCTGCGCTGGCCGATGCGCGAGTATCACTTCCGCATTCCCGTCCGCATGGACGACGGCTCGATCCGCGTCTTCGAGGGCTTCCGCGTGCAGCACAACGATGCCCGCGGCCCGAACAAGGGCGGCATCCGCTTCCATCCGGCCGAGACCTTCGACATGGTGCGCGCCCTGGCTACCTGGATGACCTGGAAGTGCGCCGTGGCCGACATCCCCCTGGGCGGCGGCAAGGGCGGCGTGGTCGTTGACCCGGCTACGCTCTCGACCGGCGAGAAGGAACGCCTGTGCCGCGGCTGGGTGCAGGCGATGTGGAAGAACATCGGCCCGCGCATGGACGTGCCTGCTCCCGATGTCGGCACCACGCCCCAGATGATGGGCTGGATGATGGACGAATACTCGAAACTGGTCGGCCAGTACACGCCCGGCGTGTTCACAGGCAAGCCGGTCGGCGGCGGCGGTTCGCTCGGCCGCACCGAGGCGACGGGCTTCGGCGTCATCTACACCGTGCGCGAGGCGATGAAGTACCTCGGCCTGGATCCGAAGAAATGCGTCGCTGCCATGCAGGGCTTCGGCAACGTGACCCAGTACGCCGCCATCGGCTTCGTCGAGATGCTGGGCGGCACGGTGGCCTGCGTCTCTTGCTGGGATCGCAACGACAAGTGCGCTTACACCTATAGCAAAGAGGGCGGCGTGGATCCGCGCTTCCTGATGAGCATCACCGACCAGTACGGCACGATCGACAAGAAGGCCGCCGAACAGGCCGGCTACAAGGTCGAGGACGGCGACGCCTGGATTACGAAGGAAGCCGACGTGCTCATGCCCGGCGCTCTCTCCGGCACGGTCAACGCCGAGACGGTCAAGAAGATGTCCAAGCGCGTCAAGATCGTTGCCGAGGGCGCCAACGGCCCCTGCACGCCCGAAGCCGACGAATACTTCAAGGCCCACAACATCTTCGACATCCCCGACTTCCTGTGCAACGCCGGCGGCGTGACCTGCTCCTACTTCGAACAGGTCCAGAACGACATGAACTACTACTGGTCGAAGGAAGAGGTGCTGGAGAAACTGGACGCTAAGATGACGGCCGCCTTCCAGGCCGTGCTCGAAATGAGCCTGAAGGAAAAGGCCTACATGCGCGATGCGGCCTACATGGTCGCCATCGACCGCGTCGTCAAGGCCATGCAGATGCGCGGCTGGGTGTAAAGAGTCTCGTCCTTCCGAGAACGAAAAGCGCGGCGCGCTCCCGTCCCAAGCGAAACCAGGGATCGAGCGCGTCGCGCTTGCTTTTTGTATGGAAAGACTATACAATGAGGCGGCATGAGCGCTGATCTTCTTCTGGGATTGCTGGTCGTTTTTCTTGCCGTCATGTATCTGATGGCGATATCTTATCTGCGCCGCCGATCGTTGACGCCGCGCCAGTTCCTCCTCTGGGGGCTGCTGGCCTTGATCCTGCCGGCGCTCGGGCCTTTTTTGGTGATCGCTCTCCGTCCGGGAGCGCCGCGCCGGAAAGCGATCGGGTCAAAATCTCGGTGGGAGAAACATCATGAAACAGGATAAATTCTTGCTGGGCATCCTCATCTTTATTGGTCTGCTGGTAGTGCTTTCCCTGGCCCTCTTCTTCACCCGCGACCGCCCTCAGCCTGTGGCAGACGATACGCCAGAGGGGGTGGTCTACAACTATCTGCTGGCTCTCCAAGAGAAGGATTACGAACGCGCCTACGCCTATCTGGCCGATGAGCCGGGGAAACCCTCGCGGGGGGCTTTCGAGCAGTATTATCGTTACAATGTGGATTTCTCCCTGCTGGCCGTCGAGGTGGGGGCAGGACGCATTCTTGGGGAAAGCGCCGAAGTCGAGGTCGTCATCACGCGTCTCTCTTCCGACCCCTTCGGGAGATCATGGGAGGAGAACGGGATCGCGTTCCTGACGCGGCAGGACGGGGCCTGGAAGATTCGAGGCCTGCCCTGGCAGTTCTGGCAGTGGGATTGGTACCAGGAACCCTGAGGAGGCGCTATGCGCGCGGTCAAGCGGATTTATGTCTATGCTATCAGCCTCATCAGCCTGGAGGTGGTGCTGTGGGGCATGATTGGCCTGATGCGCTCGATGTTCTCTCACCATGCGCTGAGCGGCAACGTCAGCCTTCTTGCGGCGGCGCTCTCGCTGATTCTGGTCGGCGTGCCGGTTTTCCTCGTCCACTGGCTGTGGGCGCAGCGCGATGCTGCCCGCGAGATAGACGAACGCGCCTCGGCGGTGCGGGCGCTCTTCCTGTACGGCGCTTTGCTGGGGACGCTGATTCCGGCGGCCCAGAACCTGGCGGCGATCATCAACCGCCTGTTGATGCCGGCCTTCCACGCCCCGCTCTATCGCGCCGTCTTGGGCGGCGGGCAAAGCCTGAGCGACAATCTGATTGCCCTGTTCATCAACCTGCTGGTCGCCGCCTATCTCCTCTTCGTCTTGCGCGCCGACTGGAAAATCGTCACGCCCCCCGACGCCTTCCGCCTGGTGCGGCGCGTCTATCGCTACCTGTGGGTCTTCTACGGCCTGGGCGTGCTGGTCGTCGGCGTCCAGCAACTGCTTCGCTTCGTCATCGAGTGGGCGGGCAAGGCGGCCGCGCCGACGACGCTCGTCATGCTCGATTTGCGCGTCCTGGCGGCCAACGGTCTGGCGCTCGCCCTGGTCGGCGCGCCGATTTGGGCCGCCGCCTGGCTGACGGTGCAGCGCTCGCTGAGCGAGACGGAGGAACGCGCCTCCCTGCTGCGCCTGGGCGTCCTCTACTTCCTGTCGCTGGCGGGCGTGACGACCGTCCTCTCGGCGGGCGGGATCGTCGTCCGCCTCTTGGCGCGCCTCCTGCTCGGAGAGCAGATCGGCCTCGGCGCGGCGTTGAGTGAACTCAGCGCGCCCCTCTCCATCGGCCTTCCCATCGGCGGCGTGTGGGCCTATTACGGCCATTGGCTGAGCCGAACGATGAAAGAAGTCCCCGACGCCCCGCGCCGGGCCGGCATGCGGCGGCTGTATTTCTACATTCTCTCGGCGGTTGGATTGACCGCCACGTTCATCGGCCTGAACATGCTGCTCGACTTTTCGCTCGATGCGCCCAGGCACTCGCTCATGTGGTGGCACAGTCTGCGCCTGCAACTGGCGACCGCCCTGGCCATCCTGGCCGCCGGGCTTCCGCTCTGGCTGTCCGCCTGGCTGCCGATGCAGGCCGAGGCGCTCGCTCCAGGCGAAACCGGCGACCACGCCCGCCGCTCGTTGACCCGCAGAATTTACCTCTATCTAGCGCTCTTCGTCAGCGTGATCGGCATGATGACCTCGGCGGGCGTCTTGATCTTTGTCCTGCTTCAGATTCTGCTCGGCAGCCCGCCGGATGACTTGTTGATCGCGGTGGACAGCCTGCGGACTCTCTTCTGGTTCGTCCTGCTGGGCGTTTACCATATCACCGTCCTGCGCGCCGACGGCCGCCGGGCTGCCAGCGCCCTGGCCGAAAAGCACGCCGCCTTCCCGGTTCTGGTCTTCGATCCCAGCGACGGAGCCTTCGCGGCGGCCGTCCAGGCGGCGATTCGCAAAGCCGCCCCCGGCCTCCCCGTCGCCGTCCAGGCGGCGGACCAGCCCGTCCCGCCGCAGACGTCGGCTCGGGCGGTCATCCTGCCTGGCGACCTGACGCTGCTGCCTCCGCCGGCGCTGCGTTCCTGGCTCGAAACCTACACCGGCAGCCGCATCGTCGTCCCGCGCCCGGCGCCCGGCTGGGTCTGGGCTGGCGGATTCAGAGAAAACGCGGCCCTGGCGCAGGCGGCGCAGGCCGTGCGTCAACTGGCCGAGGGTCAGGATGTGCGCCTAGCGGCGGGCAACCCGGCGGCGATGGTGGTGGTGTACATCCTGGCGGGCTTTGGCGCCCTGCCGATTCTGGGATTTCTGATTTCGCTCGCCCTCTCATTTGTCGTCCGCTGAGCCACTTTTCACTTTACCGGTCTCAGGATATACTTATCTATATTCACTTGTGGCTGAATCCACCCACCCCCCATCACGAGGACAGAGACGATGAAAGTCACCGTACTGCAAGAGAATCTGGCTCATGGGCTGAGCATCGTATCGCGGGCCGTCTCGCCGCGCAGCACCTTGCCGGTGCTGGGCAACGTCTTGATCGCCACCGACGAAGGCCGCCTGCGGCTCTCGGCCACCAACCTCGAACTGGGCATCACCTGTTGGATTGGAGCCAAAATCGAGGAAGAAGGCTCGACCACCGTCCCAGCCCGTACCTTCGCGGACCTGGTCAGCACGCTGCCGGCCGAACCGGTCAACCTGAGCCTGAACCCCGCCACCCAGACCCTCAACGTCCGCTGCGGCACGTCCAACACGGACATCAAGTGCATCGACGCCCAGGAATTCCCGCCCCTGCCCGTCCCCGACCTGGAGGGGGCCGTCCACATCAACGTGGCCGACTTCAAAGAGATGATTCAGCAGGTCGTCTTTGCCGCCTCGGTGGATGAGGCCCGGCCGGTGCTGATGGGCGTCCTGATGACCATCGAGGGCGACACGCTGACGATGGCCGCTGCCGACGGTTTCCGCCTCTCGGTGCGCAAGGGGACGCTCTCGCAGCCGGCCGCCCAGCCGGTCAGCGCCATCATCCCGGCCCGCGCCCTGAGCGAACTGGCGCGCGTCGCCGCCGACGGCGGCGAGAGCATCGCCATGATTCTGCCCAAGGGCCGCGGCCAGGTCGTCTTCCGCATGAAGGACGTCGAGGTGGTCTCGCAGTTGATCGACGGCACCTTCCCCGACTATCAGCAGATCATCCCGCGCTCCTACAAGTCCCGCACCATCCTTTCGACCCCGGCCCTGCTCAAGGCCTGCAAACAAGCCGAAATCTTCGCCCGCGAAGGCTCCAACGTCGCCCGCCTGAACATCAAATCCGCCGGCGACCTGGAACCCGGTTCGGTCGAGATTTCTGCCCAGTCGGAGGAGACCGGCTCGAACGAGACCATCGTCGCGGCGACGATCGAGGGCGTCGGCCTGCTGATCGCCTTCAACGTGCGCTACCTGCGCGAGGTCCTGGAGGTCATCAAGACCCCCAACGTGGCCCTCGAGACGACCGCCCCGAACGCTCCCGGCGTCATCCGCCCGGTCGGCGACGACAATTTCCTGCACGTCATCATGCCGATGCATTTGGGGTGAATCAGTCATCAGTCATTGGTCGTCCGTCTTCAGTCGATGGATGCGCCCGCGCTCCCCGCCGGGCGCTTTTCTGTTATACTGAATATGCGCCTTACCGTTCACTATTCACTCCTCACTATTTACTTCCTCTATGACCCTCCCCGTCTCCTCCGACCGCGTCTTGCAGATTTATCTGACCATCCGCCAGTATCCCATCCTGCGCGATCGCATCCGGGCGCGCATGCGCCGCGAACTCTTCGAACGCGGCATCATCACGCCGGAGGCCTTCGAGGCCGACGTGCGCGAAAAGGCCATTCAGTCGCAGAAGCGCGAGGGACTGCATGATCCCTTCGCTGAGGAACCCTACGACGTCTGGGAAAAACGCCTGCACCGCGTCCGCGACGCCCTGACCGATTTCTACTTCGCCTACAACCTCCTGCAGGAGGATTTCGAGCGCATCATCAAAGAAATCCTCAACGAACGCGGCGAAACCCCTGACCTGATCACCTTCAACCCCGAACTGGCCCCGCAGGACATGCTCTTCGAGCAGGCCGAGAGCATCGAACGCATGCCGGCCTCCAAACGCCGCAAGTACGAGGCCCGTTTGCAGGAAATCAAAGTTGTCCTGATTCGCACGATGATCAGCGACCAACTGGCTTACGTCAACATCGCCCGCAAGTGGTTCACCGTCGAAGACCTGCGCCAGATTTACAGCCGCAAAATCGGCTACGGCAAGATCGGCGGCAAGTCGGCCGGGATGATGCTGGCCTACCGCATCCTGCGCGAGGCCGCCCCGCCCGAGGTCCGCGCCGCCCTGCGCATTCCCGAATCCTACTTCCTGGCCTCCGACTTGTTCTACACCTTCATGTCGGCCAATGGGCTGATGCATTGGTCGGACCAAAAATACAAGACCGAAAAGGAGATGCGCAGCGAGTATCCCAACATCGTGCGCGACTTCGTGCGCGGCAAATTCCCCGGCGACATCCTCGACCGCCTGCGCGAAATCCTGGCCGAGGCCGGCAAGCGCCCGCTCATCGTCCGTTCTTCCAGTCTATTGGAGGACAATTACGGCACTTCCTTTGCCGGCAAGTACGATTCCTACTTCTGCCCGAACCAGGGGACGCCCGAAGAAAACCTGGCCGCCCTGACCGAGGCCATCGCCCGCGTCTACGCCTCCTGCCTCAACCCCAACGCCCTGCTCTATCGTCATCACAAGGGCCTGGTGGACTACGATGAGCGCATCGCCGTCCTGTTGCAATGCGTGGAGGGCGAGACGTTCGGCCGCTATTTCCTGCCCCAGGTGTCGGGCGTGGCCTTCAGCCGCAACCTCTACCGCTGGTCGCCGCAGATTCGCAAAGAGGACGGCTTCGCCCGCCTGGTCTGGGGCCTGGGGACGCGCGCCGTGGACACGGTCGGCGACGACTATCCCCGCCTGGTGGCGCTCAGCCATCCGCTGCTCCACCCGGCCGATTCGGCCAAGGCCATCCGCCGTCATTCCCAGCAAAAGGTGGATGTCCTCGACCTGGCCGACAACAAATTCAAAACGCTGCCGGTCGGCGAAGTGCTCGACAAAACGTACCCGGCGCTGCGTTATCTGGCGCAGGTGGACGAAGGCGGCTACCTGGCCTCCTTGCGCACCAACCTGGTGGACATGAACCGCCTGGTCATCACCTTCGATGACTTGCTGCGCCGCACCTCGTTCGCCGAGATTCTGCGCACCATGTTGAAAACCCTCGAATTCCATTTCAACACGCCGGTGGACACCGAATTCACTGCCGAGATTCTCGACCCGCATGCCCTGCGCCCGAGCGTGCAGATCACCCTCTTGCAGTGCCGTCCCCAAAGTCACCTGGACGAAAAGGATCAGATTGCCCTGCCGTCCCACATCCCGACCGCCGACATCATCTTTGCCACTCAATACATGGTGCCGCGCGGCAAAGTGGAGGGAATCGCCTATGTCCTGTTCGTGCCGCCGGAGGGATACTTCGGCCTGCAATCCGCCGCCGAGCGCGCCAAACTCGAACGCGCCATCGGCGCGCTCAACGCCGCCCTGAAGGACGAATGCTTCATTTGCGTCGGCCCCGGCCGCTGGGGCACCTCCACCCCCGACCTGGGCGTCCATATCGCCTACGGCGACATCTACCACACCCGCGCCCTGGTCGAGTTGACCGGCGAGGGCGTCGGCCCGGCCCTCGAACCGTCCTTCGGCACGCACTTTTTCCAGGACCTGATGGAAGCCCACATCTACCCCCTGGCCATTACCCTCGGCGAAAACGGCTCGGTCTTCAACCGCAAATTCTTCTACGAGACCCCCAACCGGCTGACCGATTTTCTGCCCCCCGACGCCTGCCTCGAAAAGTGCTTGCGCCTGATTCGGGTGGACGATTTCCGCCCGAATCACCGCCTGACCCTGATCATGGACGACGAACGGAACAAGGCCGTCGCCTTCCTGACCCCCGCCTGAGCCCCGCTCACGGCGAGGCGGGCGGCAGCGCGACCTTGAAACAAGCCCCCTTGCCCAGCCCTTCGCTTTCCGCCCAGATGTGCCCCCCATGGGCCGCGACGATGCCCTGGGCAATCGTCAGCCCGATTCCCAGCCCGCCGTGACGGCGGGTCATGTGCGCCTCGACCTGGTAGAACTCCTGGAAGATTTTGCGCAATTCGGAGGGGGCGATGCCTACTCCTTCATCTTTAACCCAGGCCAGCACTTGACCGTCCTCCAGCCGCGCTCCGACCGAGATGTTCCCATCGGCCGGCGAAAAGCGGACGGCGTTGTTCAGCAGGTTGACGAAGACCAGATTGAGTTTTTCGGGGTCGGCCTCCACCTGCAAGGGTTCGGCCGGCAGGTCGAGGACGATGTGCTGACTTTTGGCGTCTGCCAGCGAGCGAATCTCGTTGCAGGCGGCCTGCAAGACCATCTGGATCGGGATGGTCAGGCGGTGCAGGACCATCTCGCGCGCCCGCAGCATGTTCAGGTTGGTCATCGCGTCGACCAGCGTGCGCATTTGCATGGCGGCGTTGAGCACGTGGCGGGCGTGTTCGGAAAGTTCCCCCGGCGATTCCTCCTGCAAGAAAGTCGCATAGCCGATGATGATTCCCAGCGGCGTGCGCAACTCGTGGGAAGCCAGCGCCAGGAAATTGGTCTTCAACTGGTCGGCGGCCTGAATCTCCTCGTAGGCCTGGCGCAACTCATGCACCAGGCGGGCGTTTTCGATGGCGACGGCGGCCTGCGAGGCGATGATGCTCAGCAAATCCACATCCGCCTCGTCGAACTCGCCTCGCCGCTTGTTGATGGCCTCCAGCACGCCGGTCAGGCGGTCCTTGATGCGCATCGGCACGCCAATCAGCGAGTGGACGTTGACGCCTACGTGACGGGCTACCATCGGAAAGTGGCGCGGGTCGTTTTGCACATCGTTGAGGATCAACGGCCGGTTCTCGCGGAAGATTTTCCCCGCCACGCTTCCCTCCAGCGGCACCGGAATCTCCGACAGTTTGCGCGGATCCGAGCCGGTCGCCGCCGAGAAGACCAGCCGCCCTTGAATCTCGTCATAGAGCAGAATCGAGACCGATTCGCAGTCGAGCAGTTCGGCTGCCGTCCCGATGATGAATTGCAGCAATTCCTGTTCGTCCAGCGTGGAGTTCAGCGTCACGCTGATCTCGATCAGGCGCGCCAGTTGTTCGGCTGCCTGGCGCAGGGAATTCTCGGATGCAGGAGTCTCCATGCTTATAGTGTAGCCTGAAACAGAAGCGGAAGCAAGCGGATTTCAGCCTCCTGCCCGTTTTCGCCAGGCCAAACCGTTGGGTCGTCAGGATATTGATTCAGGAGTTGTTTCTTCGGGGGCTTAGCCCCCGAAGAAACATTAACTCAGCCTCCGAAGGAACGAGCGTTGGACTTCGTCCCCGAAGGAGCAAGGGGTTGTCCAAAAAGTAGGGCTGCCCCATCTTTTGGGACAGCCCCTCTCACCGACCTGGCGGATCGGGGACGATTTCTTTTTCGTAGAACCGGTAGCGCTTGTAGATTTTCGCCCCCATGCGCAGAGCCAGCGGACGCGTGTCGGGGTTGTTTTCCCCCGTCAGGGACAGGTCGGCCCAGCGATAGCCTTTCGCCGCCGCCCGCACGGCCATTTCGGCGAACAGCAGCACGCCGACCCCTGTGTCCCAGTATTCGGGCAGGACGATCACGCTTTTGATGGCGAGGCTCTGCGGCCGATGCCTGGCATAGCGCAAGGCGCGCAGGTAGTCCCAGGGATAGCGCAGACCGTTGAGGTGAATCAAGACCTCGTTCAGGTTGGGGACGGCTGGGAACCAGCCGGCGGGCCGCCCGTCCACTTCGGCGAACAGGACCAGGTCCGGGTCGACCACGTCCAGCATCGGCAGGACCATCGCTTCGATGTCGGCGCGCGTGTAGGGGGTGAAGTCGGGGAAGTGGGCCAGGCCGCGGTTCTGCAATTCGAGGATGCGCTCGATTTCGCCGTCGCGGTCGGACAGGTTCGCGCCGCGGACGCGCAGGTTGGGCTTGCGGCGGCGAATCTGCTCGGCCAGGCGCAGCAGACGGCGGACGGGAGGCTGCTCGAGGTCGATTTCGATAGCGTAAGCCAGGCCGTCGTCGCCGCACTTGCGGAAGCCGTAGCGTTCGAAGAAGGCCGGATAGTAGGGCGGGTTGTGGCCGCAATAGACCGCCGCCGGGCGGTCGCGGCCTTCGATCAGCACCCCGCGCCCGTCCTCGCGGTCGAGGTTGTAGGTGCCGACCAGCCGCCGCAAGCCGCGGGCGCGCCCCCAGGCCTCGGCCTGGGCGAAGAGCGCCTCGGCCACGGCGTAGTCCTCCACGCATTCGAAGAAGCCAATCTGGCATTCACCGAAGCCGCGGCTGCGGGTGGCGGAGAGATCCTCGCCGCAGGAGATCGTCCCGGCCGGGCGGCCGTCCTTCCAGGCCAGGAACAGGTCGGCCTGGCCGTGGACGAAGAATTTTCCCCGCCGGGGGTCGATCATCTTCCGGCGTTCCGGCAAGAGCGGCGGGACCCAGAGCGGGTCGCCCTGGTAGATTTTCCAGGGGAAGGTCAGGAAGAGGGACTTTTCACGGGCGGTGCGGACGGGGCGGACGGCGATCATGGGGCTTTAGAGAATTCCTTTGCGGCGTCGAATGGGGCGAAGAGGCTGCTGCTTTTTCGGGCAGATTTCATAGTTTTCCTGCCGCGCGCGCCCGTTCCAGGACGCCCTGGGCGGCGCGGACGAGCGGCAGGTCGATCATCTCGCCGTCCAGGGCAAAGGCGCCGCGGCCATCCTTTTGATGGGCCTCGAAGGCCTCTACCAGCCGCTGCGCCCGCGCAATCGCCTCGTCGCTGGGGGTGAAGGCCTCCTGCACCGGCCCGACCTGCGCCGGGTGGATGGTCTGTTTGCCGGTGTAGCCCAGTTGCGCCCCGAACTCGGCCTCGCGGCGGACGCGCGCCAGGTCGCGGAAGTCGGTCGTGACCATGTCGATGGCCTGCAGGCCGAAGGCCTTGGCGTGGGTGACGACCGCCGAGCGGGCGTAGAACAGTTCCCAAGCGTCGGGCGTGCGCGTCGCCCCGATGCTGACGGCGAAGTCCTCGCCGCCGAAGATGAGGGCGTCCAGGCGCGGGTGGGCGGCGATTTCCTTCAGGTTCAGGATGCCGCGCGCCGTCTCCACGTCCACGATGATGCGGATCGAATTGACCGGCCAGCCGTTGGCCAGTTCGGCGGCTTCGATCCGCTCGGCGGCCCACTGAATCTGCTCGGCCGATTCGATCTTGGGGATGACGATTCCATCCGGGCGGAAGGGCAGGACGGCGGCCAGGTCGTCGGCCTCCAGCCCCGAGCCGACGCGGTTGATGCGGGCCAGTTTTTCGGCGCGGCCGAAATCCAGTTCGCGCAGCGCGGCGGCGATGCTAGCGCGCGCCTCGGCCTTGCGGTTCTGCGCCACGCCGTCTTCCATGTCCATGCAGATGCAGTCGACGCCAATCGAGATGGCTTTTTCGATTTTGTGCCGGTCGTCGCCGGGCATGTAGAGCAGGGCTCGTCGGGCGTGCATAAAGATTCCTCCGTTTGAACGGCCCCATTATAATTTGAGATGATGCGCGGCCGTTATCTTTTTCTGGCCTTTTTGCTGATTCTGCCGGCTTGCGCGCCGTACCTGCCCGACCTGCCGACGGCCACGCCGCGCCCGCCGACCGCCGCGCCGCCAACCGCCTCCCCCACCCCTCTCCGCCCGACCCTGACGGCCAGCCCCACGCTCCCGCCGCTGACGCCCTCGCCCACGCCTCTGCCGCTTCATCTCGGCCTGGACCCGGCCGACTGGAAATCCTGGCCGGTGCTGCCCATCGTCCCCGAGCGCGCCCGCCAGATCTATCTGCAAGGCCAGGCGCTCGGCAACGACCCGCATGCCTTCTCGGTCTTCGGCGATTGCCAGTCAGAGCCGGAGCAGTTCTGGGGTCCGTATGATTCCGACCCGGCGGCGCGGGCGGCCCTGCCGCCCGATTTGCAGGAGACCGCCGCCTGGTTCGCCGGTTCGTTCAGCCGCCGCAGTCCCACCGTGCGCGGCGGGACGACCGCCGGCGCTCTGCTGTGGACGGAATGGCATGAGGGCATGTACGGCTGCTCGTTCAGCGAGACGCCGGTGGATTGTGAACTGCGCCTTCACCGTCCCTCTTTCGTTTTCATTCATGTGGGGACGCACTGGGAAGCGCGCAACATCAACTACCTGCGCGAAATCATCGAGCAGTTGATGGACGCCGGCGTCGTCCCCATCCTGGTCACCAAGGCCGATAACCGCGAGCAGGATGAGCGCGTCAACGAGGACTACGCCGCCCTGGCGGTCGAGTACGATCTTCCCTTGTGGAACTTCTGGGCGGCGGTGCAGGACTTGCCCGGGCGCGGCGTCTATACCCGCCGCGATCGCCCCCTGCAAGGCGACATTTACCTGACCCCCGAGGCGCAGGAAGTCCACCGTCTGACCGGCCTGCAGGCGCTGGACCGGGTCTGGCGGGCGGCGACGGGGCGTTGAACGGGCTTCCGAAGGACGAGGGGCTGTCAAAAAAATACAGCAGGATACTCTCCCGCCCAGGGGCCAAAAGCCTGAGTCGGGGCTCTCTGATTTTGTCCAGCGCGTTCGGGGGGCAGCAACCCGTTTCTTCGGGGGCTTAGGGGGGCCAGCAACCTGTTTTTTCGGGGGCTTAGCCCCCGAAGAAACAACTCAGCCTCCGAGGGAACGAGTGTTGGACTTCGTCCCCGAAGAAGCAAGGGGCTGTCCAAAAAGCAGGGGGCTGTCTCATCTTTTGGGACAGCCCCTCAGCCTACTCACTCAAGAATCAGCCAATTTCAGGAGGATGGTCCTTGTCGTAAACCAGCACCTGGATATCGAGGCCATCGTTGTTGAGGTAATCCAGCACCGGCTGGAAGGTGGCTTGCCGGATGGGCTGGACTTCGGCCGCGCTGACGAAGACGCTGATGCGGGCCTCTTCTTCGGACATTTTGACGACTTTGATTTCAGCCGCCTGGCTGACGGCGGCGATTCTGGCTTTCAGGTCGTTGATGGCATCGTCGAGCGACATGCGGCGACCTCCCAGGGAGTTTTCCAAAATATACCAGAAAAATCAGGCCGAGGCAATCTTTACGACGGTCACTCCCGCGCCGCCTTCTTTTTCTCCGCCCTCCTCGAACGAGTGGACGTGGGGGTGATTGCGCAGGGCTTCGCGGATGACTTGCCGCAATTTGCCGGTTCCCTTGCCGTGGATGATGCGCACGAAGGGCATGCCGGCCAGGAAGGCGCGGTCGAGGTAGTCGTCGAGGCGGTCGAGGGCCTCGTCGGCGGTCTGGCCGCGCAGGTCGAGTTCCAGGCCGGGCGAGGCGGGGAGGGAGAGACGGCGGCCGGTCGCGGGCGGCGGAGTCTCGGTCTCGGTGGAGGGCGCGGCGGCGGATTCCGCTTCCTCTTTTCTCTTCAACTCCTCCCGGCGGACGCGCAGTCGGAGCGCGCCGGCCTGGACTTCGGCCTGCTCCTCGTCGAGGGCCAGAATCACGCCCTCGACGCCGAGGTGACGCAGGAGAACCCGGTCGCCCGCGGCGAGCGGCCGCTGGCCGGAGGGGGGACGTCCTTCGTCGGCGGCCTTTCTCCGTCTGACCGGCCTCTCGATTTTCTCTTGCAGTTCTTCCGCCTGCTCCTCCACGGCTTTGACCGCTTCGAGCGGCTGGCGGGCTTTCTTGAGTTCCTGTTTGAGGGTCTCGATCTGCGCCTTGAGGACTTCGAGTTCGAGCAGGCCTTCGGCGCGGGCCTTTTCGAGTTCGGCCTGGCGCTCGGCCTCGATCTGCTCCAGGCGGGCGGCCAGTTCGCGCTCCAGGCGGCGGGCCTCGGCGCGGGCTTTTTCGGCCTTCTCGCGCTCGCGGAAGGCCAGTTTGCGCTGGCGGTGAATGTCGGCCAGGAGTTTGTCGGCGCGCAGTTCGGCGGGGTCGATTTCGGCGCGGGCGGCCTCGATGACCGCCTGCGGCAGTCCCAGCCGGGCCGCGATGGCCAGGGCGTTGGAGCGGCCGGGCAGGCCGAGGGTCAGTTTGTAGGTCGGGCGCAGGGTTTGCAAGTCGAATTCGAGCGAGGCGTTGACAACGCCCGGTGTAGTGTGGGCAAACGTCTTCAGTTCCGGGTAGTGGGTGGCGACGAAGGTGGTCGCCCGCCGCTCGAGCAGTTCCTTCAAGATGGCGCGCGCCAGCGCCGAACCTTCGGCCGGGTCGGTGCCGGCGCCGAGTTCGTCCAGAATGACCAGCGAGCGCCAGTCGGCTTTCTTCAAGATGGCGACGATGTTGCGCATGTGGCCGGAGAAAGTCGAGAGCGATTGTTCGATGGATTGTTCGTCGCCGATGTCGGCGAAGATGGCCTGGAAGCAGGCCAGGGCCGAGCCGGATTGGGCCGGGATGTGCAGTCCGGTCTGGGCCATCGCCGCCAGCAGGCCGACCGTCTTGAGGGTGACCGTCTTGCCGCCGGTGTTGGGGCCGGTGAGGACGACCGCCAGCGTCCCTTCGGGCGGGTCGATGTTGATGGGGACGACCGTGGCCGGGTCGAGCAGCGGGTGGCGGGCGTTCAAAAGGCGAATGGACGATTGACGGACGATTGACGATTTCCCATCGTCCGCGCTCCGTCGTTTGCCATCCATTTTCAGCAGAATCGGCTCGCAGCCGCGCACGGCTTCGGCGTATTTGGCCTTGGCGAAGGCCAGGTCGAGTTCGGCCAGGGCGGCGATGCCGGGGAGAATCAGCCCGGCCAGCGCGCCGACCTGGGCCGAGAGGGCGGTCAGGACGCGGCGGATTTCGTCCCGCTCGGCGATTTGGGCTTCGCGGTAGGCGTTGTTGAGTTCGACGACCGCCAGCGGTTCGATGAAGAGGGTCGCGCCGGTGGAGGATTGGTCGTGGACGATGGCCTTGACCTGCCCCTTGAATTCGGCCCGCAGCGGGATGACGTAGCGGCCGTCGCGCTGGGTGATGACGGCGTCTTGCAGTTTGGAAGCGGTCTCGGCGTCGGTCAGGTAGCGCTGCAGGCGGCTCATCAGCCGGTCGTGGGCGATGCGCACCTGACGGCGCAGGTCGGCCAGGACGGGCGAGGCGCTGTCGAGCACCTCGCCGTTCTCGGCGATGCAGCGGCCGATGGCCTCGACCAGTTCGGGGGCGGCGGGCAGGCGCAGGGCGATCTCGGCCAGATGAGGGTAGTCGTCGGCGTGTTTTTCGAGGGTGCGGCGCAGCCGTCCGCAGGCGATGAGGGTGGACTGGATGTCGAGCAGTTCCTGCGGTTCGAGGACGCCGCCGCGGGCGGCCAGGTCGACCTGCTCGCGGATGTCGTGCGCGCCGCCGATGGTCAGGTCGGTCAGGGAGAGCAGTTTGCGGGCCTCGGTCGTCTCGGCCAGGCGGCCGACGGCTTCTTCGTAGTCGGCGGTCGGCTGGAGGGCGAGGGCCAGTTCGGCGGAGGCGGAAAAGTCGCAGAATTCGGCCAGACGGGCCAAAATTTTGGGGAATTCGAGGACGGCGAGGGTTTTGGAATCCATGGAGGAGATCGAGGGGAGCGCCGCTCAGTCGCGCCTGGGCCGCCACAGAGACAGGCCGCCCTGTTCGCGCCAGTAGTCGCGCAGGACCTGGTCGAGGCTGGCCTCGACTTTGAGGAGCGAGTCGATTTGCGAGGCGTAGGCGGCGGCGGCTTCCTGCCAGGCGCGCAGGTCGGCTTCCGAGAGGGGGAAGCCTTCGCGTTCCAGGCCGGCGCTGGCGGCGGGCAGGGACTCCGGGTAGTTGACCAGGTAGGGGATGTCGGCGTAGTAGCGGAGGGGGCGGCCGAGGCGTTCGATGGCCGTCCGCGCCAGGACGTGATCCACGTGGCCGCCGAGTGCCAGCGGGCAGACCAGGATGTCCTCGGCGAGCAGTTCGGAGTCGAGGGCGGCGGCCATGACGGCGGGCAGGTCGGCGTCCAGAGGATGGGGCGGGACGAAGACGCTCTGCGGGTAGAGCGGCTCGCCATCGGGGGCGCGGCGGTAGATGCAGTCGAGGAAGTCGAAGTGGACGACTTCGACGCCGAGGCGGGCGGCGGCGGCCAGGTCTTCTTCTTTTCGCAGGGCGACCGTCTGCGGGCCGTCGCCGGTGCCCCACAGGGCGTGGATTTGACGGGCGAAGTCGGAGAGCGAACCGGCGGGCGGCGCGCCGCCGAAGAGGGTCCAGATTTCGACGGTCAGCCCCTGCCGGGCCTGGGCGTGAATCAGGCCGCCGCAGGAGAGGACGGCGTCGTCGAAGTGGGGCGAGAGGTAAATCCAGCGCATTTTAGCCACAGATTACACAGATTACACAGATTACACAGATTACACAGATTTCACGGATTTTGAATTTTGTCCATCGAGTGCTCTCGAATTGTCCGGTATAACTTCGAGACAGAGGATGTCGGTTGCGCTATTCCACATCGGTTTCGTCGCCGGCGACGATTTCGGCCGCCAGGCGGTTGAGGGCTTCGATTTCGGCGGGGTCGGTCTTGCTGGCGCGCCAGTATTGGTCGAGCAGGTCGAGCGGGCTGAGGCTGCCGACCGTCTGGTCGGCGGGCAGGCGGATGCGGGCCTCGACCTGGGGACGCTTGATGAGGTGGAATTCGAAGGCCTGCGCGGCGCAGGCCCGCAGGGCGGCCTCGTCGATCAGGGCCTCCCAGGGGCGCGGGTACTCGACCGTGAGACGGACGATCGCGCCCTGGAGGTCGGCCGGGGGCGGCAGGGCGGCCTGGAGGGCGGCGGCGACGCCTTCGGCGGAGGTCAGCACCACCCGCCGATCAATGAACGGGCGGACGCCGTCCAGTTTGCGCCAGTGGACCTGGGCGCGGCCCTTTTCGACCTCGGCGAGGACGAAGAATTTGTCGTCGCCGGCCTCGCCGAAGTCCACCCGTTCGATCGAGCCGGGGTAGATGACCGGCGGGTGGGCGTCTTCGTTCAGGTTCTGGGCTTTGTGGATGTGGCCGAGGGCGACGTAATCGAGGCGCGGGTCTTTGACCAGCGAGCCGGGCAGGACCAGGTCAGCGCCGAGCATGACGGTCCGTTCGGCGCCGTAGCGCGCGCCCTCGACCGAGGCGTGGGCGGTCAGGATGACAGGCAGGGCGGGGTCGGCGCGGTCGAGCCATTCGGCGACCAGTTGGGTCAGGCGCTGTTCGATCGCCTCGAAGGCGCGGGCGGGGTCTGCGTTGTCCAGGCCGAGGGCGGCCAGCAGCCCGGAGCGCGAGACCCAGGGCAGGGCGATGACCTGGAGGGGCAGTCCGAGGTCGTCGGCGGTCAGGAAGGCCGGTTTGGCGAGGACGGTCACGAACGGGATTTCGAGGGTCTCGAATTCCTGGACGGCGTGGGCGCGGCCGAGGGCGGGGGAGAGGTCGTGGTTGCCGATCAGCAGGAGGGTGCGGATGCCGGCCCGCGACAGGCGCATGATGCGCCGGCCCCATTCGCGCTGGAAGGTGGGGGCCGGCTGGCGGTCTTTGTAGGCGTCGCCGGCGAAGAGGACCAGGTCCACTTTTTCGGCGATGGCCGTCTCGACGATGACGTCCAGCGATTTGAGGAAGTCGAGGACGCGCAGCGGCAGGCCGCTGGCGGGGTCGTGGCGGCCGTAGTTGGCCATGTCAATGTGGGCGTCGGCAAAATGCAGGATTTTCATCGGGCCTCCGCAGGCGCGTCAGGGCGAGATGCCCCATTCTTGCAGTTTGGCCCAGCCGGGGGCAAAGTTGGGGTTGTAGTAAACGGTCTGGCGCATGTCGTTGTAGGCGGAGACGTAGTCGCCGAGGGCGTATTCGGCCATGGCCCGCCAGTAGAGGCTTTCTTCGAGGGTGGGGCCAAAGCGCGAACTGGCCAGGGTGATGTTGGCCAGGTTGATGACGTCCTGGTAGCGGCCAGTGTAGTAGTAGGCGAAGTAGGGGCCGGTCTGGTACCAGAGCATGCGATAGGGGCGCTGGGTGTTTTCGGCGCCCAGGTTGGCGTAGAGTTGGAAGGCGTAGTCGTAGGCGCTGGCGGCGTCGGCGTACTGGTAGAGCTGGACGTTGGCGGTGCCGACGTTGAACCAGGCGAAGTATAGGTCCCAGGGGTCGGTCAGGGATTGGGTGTCGGCGCGGGCCACCTCGAGCGAATGCTGGTTGGCCCAGACCGGGTCGCCCCAGTTGCCGAGCAGGGTGTAGATTTCTGCCTCGCGTTCGGGCGGATAGACGATGTAGAAGAGGAAGTTGAAGGCCCGCCATTCGGCCTCGAACTCCTCGTAGGCCACCAGGTGGTTGGGGCCGTAGTGGTAGGTGTCCTGGACGAGGAAGGTGCCGTCGGCGTCGTCGTAGCCGGTGACGAACTGGTAATGCCCCATCCAGGAGAACGTTCCGCTGGAGTCGGTGTCGAAGTGGCCTTTTTCGACGACCACCGGATAGCCGGCGGCGAGGAAACGCCGCAGGAGGTCGATGTTGCCGCCGTAGCGCCAGAGGGCGCGGAACTCGGTCTGTTCGTTGACGAAGTTGACCAGTTCATAGGGCATGACGTTCACGTCGGTGCGGCCGCGTTCGATGAAGTCCACGCTGGGGTCGTTGCGGCCGGGTTTGACGGCCGCGGCCACGTCGTCGCGCGTGCCGTTCCAGCCCCAGAATTTGAGCGCCATGGTCAGGTTGGCCGGGCCGCAGTAGTTCCAGCGGTTGGCCTGATCCACATAGACCACGCCGGAGAGGCGGACGTAGAGCGGCAGGGGCGTGGGGGTGAGGGTCGGCGTGGCAAGTTCGGGCGGCAGGGACGCGGCGGTCGGCGTGGGCGTGCTGTTCGGCGCGGTGGGGGTGGCCAGCAAATCCAGTTGCGCTTGCTGGGTGGGGACGAAAACCACTTCAGCGGGCGGATTGAAGAAGAAACGTACATCCACCCAGAATTCGCTCAATTTGCGTTGAACCGGCGGCAGGAGGGACAGGCCAAGAATCACGGCGATGCCTGCCAGGAGGAGCGCCAGAGTCTTAGCTTGGAAGGGGGGTCTTGTGCGCATGGGGGGGATTATAACAAAAAAGGGCGCAGCGTCGCTGCGCCCTGGGGTGGATGGAGAGATTACGCTTCGCGGACTTCGCCGTCGATGACATCGCCGTCGGAAGGAGGCGGGGTCTGCGGGCCGGAGCCGCCGGGCTGGGCCTGGCTTTGCGAATACAACTGCTGGCTGAGGGCGTAGAACATGTTCTGCAGTTCTTCGCTGGTCTTCTTGATGCTGTTCAAATCGTCGCCCTGGATGACCTGCTTGAGGTCGTTGATCTTGGCTTCGATGCGGCCGCGCTCGTCGGCGGAGACCTTGTCGCCCAGTTCGCGCAGGGCTTTTTCGGTCTGGTAGATGAGGTTGTCGGCGTTGTTGCGGGCGTCGATCAGTTCGCGACGCCGGCGGTCTTCGGCCTCGTACTTCTTGGCTTCCTCGATCTTGCGGGCGATGTCTTCCTTCGAGAGGTTGGTCGAGGCGGTGACGGTGACCTTCTGCTCGCGGCCGGTGGCTTTGTCGCGGGCGGTGACGTTGAGGATGCCGTTGGCGTCGATATCGAAGGTGACTTCGATTTGCGGGATGCCGCGCGGGGCCGGCGGGATGCCGTCCAGGCGGAAGCGGCCCAGGCTCATGTTGTCGGCCGCCAGCGGACGCTCGCCTTGCAGGATGTGGATGTCCACGGCGGTCTGGTTGTCGGCGGCGGTGGAGTAGACCTCGGTCTTGCGCACCGGGATGGTGGTGTTGCGCGGAATCATGGTGGTCATGACGCCGCCCAGGGTCTCGACGCCCAGCGAGAGCGGGGTGACGTCGAGCAGGAGGATGTCCTTGACCTCGCCGCCCAGGACGCCGGCCTGGATGGCCGCGCCGATGGCGACGACCTCATCGGGGTTGACGCCTTTGTTCGGCTCTTTGCCGCCGGTCAGTTGGCGCACCAGTTCCTGGACCATCGGCATGCGGGTCGAACCGCCGACCAGCACCACCTCGTCCAGGTCGCTGGCCTTCAGGTTGGCGTCCTTGAGGGCCGCCTCGAAGGGGCCGCGGCAGCGGTTGAGCAGGTCTTCGGTCATCTGTTCGAACTTGGCGCGGGTCAGTTTGAGCACCAGGTGCTTGGGGCCGTTGGCGTCGGCGGTGATGTAGGGCAGGTTGATTTCGGTCTCGGTCATGGTGGACAGTTCGACCTTGGCCTTTTCGGCCGCTTCGCGCAGACGCTGCAGGGCCTGGCGGTCCTGGCGCAGATCGATGCCTTCCTGTTTCTTGAACTCGTCGGCTGCCCAGTTGACGATGCGCTGATCCCAGTCATCGCCGCCCAGGTGGGTGTCGCCGTTGGTGGCTTTGACCTCGATGACGCCCTCGCCGACCTCCAGGATGGAGACGTCGAAGGTCCCGCCGCCCAGGTCGAAGACCAGGATGGTCTCGTTCTTTTTCTTGTCCAGGCCATAGGCCAGGGCCGAGGCGGTCGGCTCGTTGATGATGCGCAGGACTTCCAGACCGGCGATCTTACCGGCGTCCTTGGTGGCCTGGCGCTGGCTGTCGTTGAAGTAGGCCGGGACGGTGATGACGGCTTGGGTGACGGGCTGGCCGAGGTAGGCTTCGGCGTCGGCCTTGAGTTTGGCCAGCACCATGGCGGAGATTTCTTGCGGGGTGTATTCGCGGTTGGTGACCGGAATCTTGACCCGCGCTTCTCCCTGCGGTCCTTCGATGACCTGGTAGGGGACCATCTTGCGCTCGGTTTCGACCTCGCTGTAGCGGCGGCCCATGAAGCGCTTGATGGAGTAGATGGTGTTTTCAGAGTTGATGACGGCCTGACGTTTGGCGGTCTGGCCGACCAGCCGCTCGCCGTTCTTGTTGAAGGCGACCACCGAAGGGCACAAACGTCCGCCCTCGGCGGTGGGGATGACGGTCGGCTGGCCGCCTTCCATCACGGCCACCACGCTGTTGGTGGTTCCCAAATCGATGCCGATGACTTTTCCCATAATGTCGCTCCTGTAGTGAGAGTGATGGCGCGCCGAATGGCGCTGAATGAGTTCAGACGGTCATAGCATACCCGATGGATGCAAGAAAAACGTTAACGCTGTGTAGAAATATTGTTGACTCGAGCCAAATCGAGCGTCTCAGACACTTTGGGTGTTTGTTCATAAAGAACCGATTCCAACCTTTTTGCTGCAAAGATTGTCTGGAAGGTAAAAGCATCGAATTTCGCGAATTCTCCAAATCCTTTTCGTAAAATTCGTGTCATTCGATGCTGAAAAGCAGCGACGCGCCAGCCGCAGCAAAAGTTTGAATTACCCCAAAGAAAAGACCGCGCTTTTTGCAAGCCCGGTCTTCAGTGGAGATGGCGGGAATCGAACCCGCGTCCGAAAGACTCGACCCTCGGAAATCTACGAGCGTAGCCGGTTGAATTTGCTCACCGCAGGCCTTTCAGCCGGCAAAAATGACCTGCGGTCAGCCGCTTGGACCCGAAAGCCCTCTTTCGCACAGGTAGCGGCGTCGTGTGCGGCACTCCACCTTTGTGACGCCCGATCCCTTCACCGGGTGGAGCACGGGAGGGGTGGACGCGGCCTCACTTCATGGAGACCGGCCGTTCTGCGCTCGCTTATGCAGCGAGGGGCAGCGCGGCGTAGGAAGTGCGGTTGGCACTTGATGGTTTGCGCTGGTTTAACGAGTTCGGCGCCTCTCGGCTCGCATTCCGGGATCAGCCTCTTCCGTCGAGACCTGTCATCCCCGGTGAGAGAATTATAGCAGATTTCTGTACAACCTGTCACGGTTTTGGCGCTGCTCTGAATAAAAAAACCTGCGGGATTGAGGGGGAATCCCGCAGGGAAGGGTGGATCACAAGGGGGGTGATGAAAGGCCGCTGCGATGGAGCCGTGAGGAGGGCGGTCGTTCGATGTGTGAACCAATTCACATTTTACTGACGGTTTTTCGAAAAGGCAAGGATTTCGAGTTTACAGAATTATTAGCCGTTCGATTCGGCCAGTCGTTTGCATCGAATGTCTCGACTTGAACGAAGGTCGGGGGCAATTCGGCCTGGAGCGGATGAACCCCTGGGAGGAAGAGGCCTGCTCTCTTCGAGAGAACAGGCCTCTTCGTTTTCCTCTCTGGAAAGGATTCTCACCGCACGGTGACCGTCACCTGGAAGGTGTCGAGCGGTTCGACGTCTGTCTCCCAGGGACGGTGATAGACCAGGACCAGGGTGGTCGCGCCGGGCTGGGCGGCGCGGAAGACCAGGCGCAGGGTCCCGCCCGAACCGACCAGGTTGGGGTTGTCGCTGGTGAAGGTCGGATCGCCGAGGGGTTCCAGGACGGGGGCCGCGCCTTCCCGGACCTCCCAGGTGTAGCCGGTGGAGGGGTTGGCCGGCAGGGTGATGACCAGCCGCTGCCCGACCGTCAGTTCGACCGTCCGCCCGCTGGCGGCGGAATCGAGCGAGATCGCCCGTCGGCCGCATCCGGCCGTGAACAGGAGAGCCAGGCCGAGAAGAATCGCTGCGGTTTTCGATTTGACAGACATGGTGTCCTCCTCATGAGATAAAGTTTCCCCTCAGACGGAGGGAGAGGGGCAAAGGTTCCCGTTCAGCGGCTGATGTCTTCGACGTAGTCGATGGCTCCCCGGCAGACGGGCGTCAGGTGAGAGGAGAGATGCGCCCAGTCGAGGGGTTCGCCGAGGCTTTCGGTGCTCTGGATGGCCAGGATGAGGCAGCCGGGGCCGGCGTTGTAGTTGACCAGGGTGAAACGCCAGAGGTCCTCGTAACTGGCGACGCGGCCGGGCGGCTGGCGGTAGGTGTTGTAGATGATCATGCCGGTCTGTTCGCAGTTGGCCAGGAGGGTCTCGGCGAAGATGGGGACGCTGAAATCGGCCTGTTGGAGGTCGAGGCGGAGAGGACAATCGGGGCAGAAGGCATCCACGCTCTGGACGAGGGCGCCGCGCAGCATTTCTTGTTGTTCTTCTTTCAGTTGAGCGTAACCTCTGGCGCAGGCGTCCCGGTCGAGGACGAGGGGACAGAATTGTTCGTAGAAGGAGGGATTCCACAGGAGGGTGGTGTCGGCGCCGTTCTCGGTCATCTGTCCCAGGCCGACCTCGGGTCCGGCGGTGTAGATGCCGGGCCAGAACTGGCTCTCGCGGCTGAAGAGATTTTTGAGCAACTGGGCCGGGACGCCAGTGTCGAGGGCCACTTCAAAGATGATGGCGTCGAAACGGTTCTGCCAGGCGGTGACCGCCGGCCGGGCCTGGCGCAGGCCGCACTGACTGAGTTGCCCGTTGGGCAGGAAGCCGCCGTCGGGGCACTGACTGACGTCGGCGACGCCCTGGAGGATCAGGTTGGAGGCCAGGTATTCGTAGGGGATGTCGGAGGCCAGTTCGGCGGGGGAGGCGGGGGTGGTCAGCCAGGGCGGGGGACCGCCGACGGGCGGGAAGGCCTCCCAGGTCTGGGCGCAGCCGGCGGCAGGCGCGCCGCGCCATTGACTGCTGAGCACGTCCACGTACCAGCCGGGCTGGCCGGTCTCCGGTTCGGCGTCGGCCACCCGCAGGAGGGCCTCGAAGACGGGGCTGCTGTCGCCGTAACTCGAATAGGCCCAGAATTCGAGGCGGATGCCTTCGGGCGGGGTGGGAAGGAGTTCGATGTAGCAGCGCGGTTCGCAGACGAACGGTTCGCCGTCGAGGACGCCCTCCAGGCGGGTGATGGTCTCATTGGGGAGCGGCTCTTCGCCGGTCAGGACCAGCAGGGCGTCGGGGTCGCACAGGTGCGTCCCCGGCAGGCTGGTGCAGCCCTCCAGCGTGACCCAGACGACCGGCGGCGGCAGGCTGACGGCGACCTCGCGCTGGGCGGGGCCGGATTCCCAGAAGAGCAGATAATAACCGCTGCACAGCGAGGGGTCGTCGCTTTCGGCGTATTCGCACGGCCGGGTGGCGGCCCATTTTTGATAGAGGTCTGCCCCGCAGGCGTAGTAGATTTCGCCGGGGCGGGGCAGTCCTTCGTGATCCACGTAAATCTGGCAGACGACGGCGTTGTCCAGGAAGCGCACCAGCCACCACTCGTAGGCGGTGTAGTTGACAGTGATGGCGGCGGCCCGGTCGGGGCCGGGAGGCGTCTCTTCCTGGGCGTGGACGGGGCGCGCCGCGGCCCCTGGCAGTTGCGCCAGGAGCAGGGCGGTCAAGAGGACGGCAGCGGCGCGGGCGGCAAGCGGGAGAGGGCGGGTCATTCCCTTAAACCTGGAGTCCGCTATGATTATAGCGGACTCCAGCAGGTTTTTCGCGTTTACTTTGATTGCAGTTTTTCCAGCGTTTCCAGATCGCGTTTTAGATTCCGCCAGCGGATAAGCAGGCTGGCGATGTAAAGCCCCAGGATGAAGAAGGCGACGGCGTAACCGGCGGTCAGGTATGTTATGGAAGTTTCGTAAGGTATCATCTCGGACCTCGTTCATTCGACGGCTTGTAATTTGCGCTGTTCGACGATTTCGGCCAGGCGTCCCAGGCGGATGCGATGCCAGAGCAGGGTGATGAAAATGACCGAGAAGGCGCCTAGGGCGAAGAACATGGTGTGGAGCATGGCCGGGGACATGGCAAAGCCGCCCTGCGCCTGGGCGCTGGCCGTGCCGATGATGGCGGGGTGGATGGTCTGCCAGAGGCGGATGGAGAGGAAGGTGACCGGGACGCTGAGTCCGCCGATGAGGGTGTAAACAGCCCCGAAGCGGGCGCGTCGCTCGGGGTCTTCGATGCCCTGGCGCAGGAGGAGGTAGGCCAGGTAGATCATCTCGAGGATGGCGGCGGTGGTCAGGCGGGCGTCCCAGGTCCACCAGGTTCCCCAGGAGGGCTTGGCCCAGATCGAGCCGGTGACGATGGCCACCAGGAAGAAGACCAGGCTGATTTCGACGGCGGCCACTTCAACGATGTCCCACTTCAAATTTTTTGTGATCAGGAACGCGATTCCCGCCGCGGCGGCGGCGAGGAATCCGAGCATACCCACCCAGGCGGTGGAGATGTGGATGTAGAAGACTTTTTGGACGTAATTCATCGTCGCTTCCAGCGGCGCGTAGAAGAAGATGACGGCCAGCGCCGCCAGAAAGAGGAGGGTCGAGAGAGCCGTCAAAAGGGAAAGCAGTTTGGGTCGAGGTTCCATGCGCGTCCTTTCTCGCGGGAAGAATTGGAGAGGCTTCTATTCTTCGACAATGGCGTCGAAGAGCATGTAAGCCACAGCCAGGAAAATGGCATCGTAGCCAATCAGCAAGTTCAGCCAGGGGCGGATTTGTTCGAAAGGGGCGGCCTGCAAGAATCCGCCGCTGGCCCGCACGGCGGCCAGCAGGAGCGGCACGATGACCGGGAAGAGCAGGATGGGCAGGAGGATGTCCCGCGTGCGGGCCTGGACGGCCATGCTGGCCAGGAGCGTGCCGACGGCGACGTAGCCGAGCGAGCCGAGCAGGATGACCAGCAACAGGCCGGGATGAAAAAGGTTGAGGTTGTATAGCACGCTATAAAGCGGCAGGATGATGACCGCGACGAGTAGCATGAAGACCCAATTGGCCAGCATCTTGCCGAAGAAGATGGCCGACCGATCCACCGGGGCAAGCAGGAGGCCATCCAGGCAGCCGCGGTCTTTTTCGACCGCCATCGAGCGATTCAGGCCGAGAGTGCCGGCAAAAGCCAGTGTGACCCACAGGACGCCGGGGGTGATGGTCGGCCGCAGGTCGGGGGCCAGTTCGATGGCGAAGTTGAAGATGAGGATGACCAACAGGGCAAAGACCAGCATGGCCGAGAGCAGTTCGCGCGAGCGCACTTCGGCCGCCAGGTCTTTCCACAGCACGGCCAGGACGGCGCGAGCAAAACTCGACCGGGAAGGCGGTGAAGACGGCACTCGGCGGCTGGGGGTCATTTCGCCAACGTCTCCCGGTAGAAGTCGAGCAGATTGCCGCGCAATTCCTGGCGGTGAGCAGAGGCGCGCAGCAGGCCGCCGGTCAGGATGTCGAAGCGGGAGGCCAGGTCTTCGACGCGCGCCAGGTCGTGGGAGGTCATCACCACGGTGCGGCCGCGGGCGGCGACCTGATCCAGCAGGCGGTCGAGCATGTCGCAGGCCTCCTGGTCGAGGCCGGTGTGCGGTTCGTCCAGGAGCAGGATGTCCGGGTCATGCAGGATGGCGCGTCCGATTGCCAGGCGCTGTTGCATGCCGCGCGAGAAGGTGCGCACCAGGTCGCGGCGGCGGGAGGCCAGACCGACCAGGTCGAGGACTTCTTCGATGCGGTCGGCGGGGCGCGGCAGGTTGTACAAGCGGGCGTAGAAGCGCAGGTTCTCTTCGGCGGTCAGGTCGCCGTAGAGGAGCGGCTGGTGAGTGACGACGCCCAGGCGGGCGCGCACGGCGGCGGCCTGCGCGGGCAGGCGGCAGCCGGCCAGGACGACCTCGCCCAGCGAGGGGCGGGTGAGCGAGGCCAGGATGCGCAGGAAGGTGGTCTTGCCGGCCCCGTTGGGGCCGAGGATGGCGACGAATTCGCCCGCCTGGACGTCGAAATCCAAACCGCGCAGGACGGTTTTGAGGCCGAAGCGTTTGACGAGTTTGCGGACGCGAATCATACGGCGCGGGGTCAGAGCAGGTCTTTGAGGCGTTCTTTGAGGGCGCGGCGGCGCGCCCGGTAGGCGTTTTCGGAGATGCCGCCGGCGCGATACTGGTCATCGAGGGCGATGATGGCGTCCATGAGGGCCTGCGGGTCGTCCCCCAGGGCGTCTTCGGCGGTTTCTTCGTCTGTCTCTTCCTCTTGCCGGGCGCGGTCGCGCAGGAAGAGATAAATTCCGGCGGCGAGGAAGGCGGTTCCGAGGGCGGCCATGCCAATCAGCAGACCGCTTTGCTCGCCCAGCCCCAGCAGGCCGGTCTGGCCGGGCTGACCGGTGATGGTCAGGTCGAACGGCTCGCCAGCGGCCAGCGAAGCGGCCTCGTAGATGCGGTATTCAGCGCCCTGCATGCTGCTGACGCCGCGGTCGCTCAGCCGGTCGCTGCGCACTTTGACTCCGGGCGGGACGAAGAGGTCCAGCGTCTCGACTGGCAGGAGGAAGGCGTGATCCCACTCCAGGCGGCGCTCGTAGGGCAGGGAGAACCTGGCGGCGATGCCGTATTGCAGGCTTTCGCCGGGCAGGATGGCGAAGCCGTTCGTCGCCGGATAGAGCGGGGCGCTGCCTTCGGTCAACTCGAAGGTGACGGCTGAACCGGCCTCGGCGGGGATGCGGATGAAGGGGATGCTGGCGCCGTCGGTCTCGACGGTGACGGTTACATTGCTGGGATTGGTGAAGATGTAAATTTCATAGACCCGAATCAGGCCGCGGGTGGAGAAATCCAGGACGGTATGCACCTGCTGGAAGCGCAGCAGGCTGAAGTCGGCGGTCGATTCGTAGATGGTGACGGGCAGGTCGAATTCGGAGGAGAGGCCGTCGTAGAAAGCGGCCGCCGAGACGTAGGTCACGCCGCCGTACTCGACCGTGACCAGGTAAGCGCCGTCCGGCATGGGCGGGACGCCGCTGAAGAGGAAAGCGCCGTCGGCGGTGGTCAGCGTCATCTGGCGGCCAGTTTCCTGAGAGGCGTCGTAGATGCGCAGGGTGACGGGCAAACCGGCGGGCGCGGAGGCGCCCCCGCCGTGGACGACCCGTCCGCGGATGACGACGCCGGTCTCCTCGACCGGGGCGGCGGTCGGTTCGGCCGTCTCGGCCGGGGCCTCGGCGGCGGGGGTCGGCGAGGGGACGGGTTCGGCCAGGGGCGAGAGGTCGAAGGCCAGGGTGCGCAGGTAGAGGATCAGGGTTTGAATCTGCGCTTCGGAGAGTTGGCCGCCGAAGGCCGGCATGGCGTTGGGAATGCCCTCAGCGATGACGCGCCGCAGGGCGACGCCGCTGGAATCGGCCAGTTGGGCCGGGTCGCGGAAATCGGGGGCCGAGACCCCGTGACATTCGGCGCAGTTTTGGGCGAAGAGGGCTTGCGCCTCGGACAACTGCTCCGCTGTGGCTCCCAGGGTGTAGACGTAGGCCAGCACGTCCCAGCGTTCTTGTTCGCTCAGGGACTGGAAGGAGGGCATGCCGCGTTCGGCGCGTCCCAGCGTGACGACGCGGTACCATTCGGCCGGGGCGCGCTGGCTGGCGACTTCGGCCAGGCCGATGGCCGGGACGGCGACCGGCATTTGCGCCGCTTGCGGGCCGTTTCCCAGGCCGCGCTCGCCGTGGCAGGCGAGGCAGTTTTGGGCGTAAACGACAGCGCCGCGCGCCGGCGAGGGCGGCGCGGCCGGGGCCGAGAGAGTAAGAGTCGGCGCGGGAGTCGGGGAGCGGTAGCCGGGCGGAGGGGTGATGTCTTCGGAGAGGCTGAAGGTGCAGCTGCCCAGCGCCAGGCCGGTGAGCAGGAGGAGCAGGAGACGGAATTTCATGGGGCTGGTCTGTCTTTCAGGTTGTGGCCGCAGGAGGGGCAGAACTTGTCCGAGCGCAGCACCGGCTTGCCGCAATGGGGGCAGAAGCCGCCGGTCTTTTCGCGGCGCGCCTGGCGACGCTTGGCGATCAGGGCCTCGATGTCTTCGTCGGAGAGGCGGCGCTTGCGGGCGGGCGGACGGGGCTTCCTTTCGTCCAGGCGGCGCAGAACCTCGGCGCCGCGCTGGACCAGCCGCGCCCGTTCGGCGGCGTAGTCGGCCTCGGGGATTTTACCGAGGGCGTAGTCGAAATCCAGTTCCTGCAAGGCGGTCAGGAGGCGCTCGCGTTCGGCCAGCAGGGCGGCCTCGTCCGGCGGCGCGGCCTGGGGTTCGAGGACGGGGCGGACGAGCGGCCGCCCGACGAACAGTACGACGAGGGCCAGGACAGCCAGGAGCAGGAGGACGGCGGCCAGTTCCATCTCATCTCCTCAGAAGCGGGTCGATGACCGCCCGAATTTCATCCACCGAGGCGAAGGGGCCGATTTTGATGAAACGCAGAACGCCCTGCTGGTCGATGATGTAGGTTTCCGGCACGCCCATGTCGCGGTTGAAGAGGCCCGAGATGCGCGATCCCTGGTCGGGGCCGTTGGGGTAGGTGATGTCGAATTTGACCAGGTAGGAGAGGCCGTCCAGGGGCGTGTCCACGTAGTCCACGCCCAGGAAGATGACCTGACCGCCGGGCTGGTAGGCGCGCCAGGCGGCCTCCAGGTCGGCGGCTTCGCTCTCGCAGGGTTTGCACCAGGAGGCCCAGAAGTTGACGAGGACCACCTGGCCGCGCAGTTCGGAGAGACGCACCTGGCTGCGGCCCTGGTACTCGTAGCCTTCGTACAGCGGCAGGGTGAAATCGGGGACCGGACGGCCGACGGCGATCATCGGCTGCTGGACGCGCGCCAGGCCGATGCCGATGACCAGCAGCAGGCCGAGCAGGGCGACCCAGATGACGATCTGCGCCCAGAGAGGGACGCCGCGGCGGGGGAGGGGGGAGGAGGGCGGGGTCATAGGGATGGCCTCATCTGCGTTTGCGGAGTTCTTCTTCCAGACGGGCGGCATATTCGTCCGCCGCGGGAACGGGCGGCGGCTGGACGGCGGTCTGCCGGGCTTTTCGCTGCCAGTCGCGGAGGCCGCGCCCCAGCAGGAAGAGGCCGGTCAGGAAGGCCAGCGGCGGGACGATGTAGAAGATCCAGTTGATTCCCTGACGCGGCGGTTCGGCCAGGACGCGCGCCCCGTAGTTGTCCACGAAAAATTGGATGATTTCGTCCTCGCTCTTGCCCTCGGCCAGCATCTGGCGGATGAGTTCGCGCCACTGACGGCAGGCCTCGGTGGGGCAGACGTCGAGGGGGGTGTTTTCGCACACCGGGCAGAAGAGTTGGCGGGCGATGGCGTTGACCTCGTCGTCGGAGGGGGTGGCCTGTTGGGCAAGCGCCGGCAGGGGGAACAGCGAGCCGAGGACGAGGAGGGCGACCAAGGCGAAAAGGAGACGTTTCTCTTTCATGGGGTCTGGCTTTCCTTTGGAGGCCAGGCGGTCAGAATCATGCCGCCGATGAAGAGCAGACTGCCGATCCACAGCCAGTTGACCAGCGGGTTGTGGTAGACCTTGAAGGGGGTCTGGGCGGTCGAGACGTTCTCCCAGTTGACCAGCACCACGTACAGGTCGTCGGCCAGGGTGCTGTAGACGCCGGGGATGGTCATCGGCTGGCCGTCGGGGTAGAGGTCGTAGCGCGGGGCCAGGCGAGCGAGGAAGACGCCGTCTTTGAAGACGCTCAACTCGGCGCGGGTCACGCGGCGGCCGTCGGTGTGCGGGAATTGGGCCAGCGAGTCGTAGCGCAGGGTGTAGCCGCCCAGTTGAATCTCTTCGCCGATGGACAGGCTGCGCTGGGTCTCGGTCTGGAACAGTTCGATGCCCAGGATGCCGATGGCCATGACGACCATGGCGATGTGGATGAGGTAGCCGCCGTAGCGGCGGCGGTTGCGGGCGAAGAGGCGTCCCAGCGCCTGGAAGGGGGTCTCGCGATTGGCTTTCATGCGGGCGCGCACGCCGCGCCCGTACTCGTAGAGGCTGACGGCCAGCACGAAGACGACCAGCGTGAAACCGATGAGCGCGATGAGATTGCGGATGCCCAGCAGCGCCAGGACGGGCGGGGTGAGCAAGGCCGGGATGGCCGGTTTCCACAGGGCGCGGCCCAGGCTGCGGGCGTCGGTGTAACTCCAGGCCGAGAGCGGGGCGACGCCCATCAAGAGCATCAACAGGCCGAGCAGGGGCGCGGTGGCGCGCTCGTACCACGGCGGCCCGAAGGTGATTTTCTCGTTGGTCACGATTTCATACACCAGCGGCGAGAAGACGCCATAAGCGACGATGAAGAAGACGCTCAGGAAGACGACCGCCGCCAGCAGGAAGAGCGCCTCGCGCGACAAGAGCCGCTCGAGGACGATCTCGTCCCGCAGGAGGGGCCAGCGCCGAATCAGCAAGGCAAAGGAGACGATGACGGTCAGGGCGATGAAGCCGAAGAACATCGGGCCGATGGCGCTCTGGGCGAAGGCATGCACCGAGGACAGGACGCCGGAGCGGGTCAGGAAGGTGCCGACGATGACCATCACGTAGGTGAGGATGATGAGTGCCATGTTGAAGTGTTTGAAAATGCCGCGCTTTTCCTGGATGATGGCGGTGTGCAGGAAGGGCGTGCCGATCAGCCAGGGCATGAGGGCGGCGTTTTCGACCGGGTCCCAGCCCCAGTAGCCGCCCCAGCCGAGCACGTCGTAGGCCCAGCGCATGCCCAGCACCAGGCCGAGGGAGAGGAACAGCCAGGCGGTCAACGTCCAGCGGCGGGTGACGCGAATCCAGCGGTCATCGCTGCGGCCGGTGATGAGGGCGGCCATGGCGAAGGCGTAGGGGATGACGAAGGCGACGAAGCCCAGGTAGAGCATCGGCGGATGGAGAATCATGCCGGGGTGGCGCAGGAGCGGGTTCAGGCCGCGGCCGTCGGGAGGGAAGGCGGCCGCGCCGCCGGCGGGCCGGAACATCGCTCCGACGGCGTCGCCGTTGGGCAGCAGCCACCAGCGCTCGAAGGGGTTTTCGAAGAAAATGCTCAAGGAGAGGAAGAAGGCCAGGGTGACGGCCGTCACCACGATGACCCAGGGCAGGAATTCGCGCTCCCCTTTCCAATCGCGCAGACTGACGGCGCTGACGAAGGCCGAGAGCAGCCATGACCAGAAGAGCAGCGAGCCGGCTTGTCCGCCCCACAGAGCGGTGATCTTGAGATAGAGCGGCATGGCGTCGCTGGTCACCGAGTAGACGTATTTCACTTCGTAATGACCGGTGACGAGCAGATAGATCAGCGCGCCGACCGCCAGGCTGAGGAGCGGAAAGGTCAGCAGAATCGCCCGGCGGGCGCTTTCCACCCAGGCCGCGCGTTGCCTCTGCGCGCCGTACATCGCCGCCCCGATGGCAAACAGCGCCAGCAAAAATGAGAGAACCAGGACGCCAAAACCGAAATCAATGAGCATGACTTTCCTTTGCGAGGACGATGAGGAGAAACACCGCTAAGACGTTGCGCCAGCCGCTACTCGTTGCCGGCTTGCCCGGGGAGCGATTCCTCGTAGCGGGTCGGGCATTTCAATAGCACTTCATCGGCGTAGAAAATCCCGTCTTCGCCGAGGCGGCCGGTGACGATGGCCTGGGCCTCGTTCTGCAGCAGGTCGGGGCGCGGACCGACGTACACGACAGTGAGCCGCGGCCGGGTCGGGTCGAGCACGGCCTGATGCAAGACCTCGGCCAGCCCGCCCTGGGCTTCGATCGCGGCGTTGTCGCCGGGGATGTCGGCGATGTCGAAGCGCAGGCTCAAGGTCTCGGCGTCGTATTGGATTGTATCACCGATGACCGCCCCGGAGACGCGCAGGTTGCGCCCGACGGCTTGCTCTCCCTGCTCGCGCACCTGCCGGACGGTGAGAAAATACTCGGCGTTCGATTGCGTGGCGCTGACGATGAGATAGATGACGGCCGCCAGGATGATCAGCCCGCCGACCAGGAATTTCGGACGCATGATAACACCTCCATGATAATCAAACCCGTAAGCACAAAGCGACCGTGTTTGCAGCCCGACAACGGCCCGCCTCGAAAAGGCTCGTTGTCAGAAGCGATTCGGGTCCGAAGTCTGGAGACTTCGGACTCCTGAGGGGAGATAATTCGGTCGTGATTTTGGAAAAGAACCGCTTTTACGCTCTCTTCTCTTGCCTCTTCAGCAACTGCCTGCAATTCTACATATTGAGATTAATTCGCGGTGAGAATGCGATTATTCTGATAGATGTTGTGAGATTATGGGCGCGACGCTCGTCCTGGTCAGGTTCCCCCCTACTCCTCGTTGCGGCGCAGACGAGTCCCGCAGGCGCGGCAGAAGCGGTCGCCGGGCAGGGCGCGCTTGCCGCATTGGTGGCAGTAGAGCGGCTCGGCGCTGCTTTCCCGTTTCCGCCGCCGCGGCGATTTCGGCCGCTTGGCCTGCTGGCGCTGGAAAATCCCCGTCAGCCCGCCGAGGACCAGCAAAAAGCCCAGGATACCCAGCACCCACGGCAGGATGGTGTTCCAGGCCAGGTTGCGGCTGGATCGCTGTTCGAGCGGGCCGGAAGGTTGGATCGGCAGGCTGGCGATGCTCAGGTCGTCGCTGGCTTTCTGATAGGCGATGCTCAGGCTGAAGGTCTCGCCAGCCTCCAGCGGGCCAAACGTTTCCTCGTAGTAGCGCAGCCCGTCGCTGCCCGTCCGCGCCTCGCTCAACGGCGGATGGAGCAGGAGATTGGAGGCCCCCGCCGGCGACTGGAAACTGACGCGCAGCGCCTCGACGGCGTAATCGGCCGGCCATTCGTAGTGGTAGCGGCGGGTGTGATCTTCCTGGATCAGGCTCGGATCGTAATATTCCAGCCGGATGGCGCGGCTGTCGGGCCGCAGACGAATCGTCACCTCCAGCCAGTCGCCGGCGGGACGGGTTTCGTACTGCACGTTCTGGTCGGAGACGGCCGCGGGCGTGGGGCCGACGGCCACCACGTAGGGTTCGCCGGCGGCGGCCGGAATGCGCAGGGCGACCTCGTCCGGCGCAGACGTCAGGACGAAATCGTAGATGACCAGCATCGCGGGCCGGTCGTACTCGGGCCACAGTTTGACCGTCACCTGGCTGAAAGCGACCCCGGCCTGTGCGTTGGCCGCCGCCGGGCTGAACCACAGAATCAGCGCCGCCAATGCCAGCGCGACCTTGCGCATCGTGCACCTCCAGAAAAGATTTGCTGCAATCTTACCATGCCTGCGGGCGGCTGGAGGCAGGAGGAGAGTCAGAGGGCCGGGAGGGGACAAGCGCCCGAATCGCCTCCCACATCCGCCGGTTGAGCGGCGTCGCCACGCCGGCCTGCTCGCCGAGGCGGACGATCGCGCCGCAGATGGCGTCGATCTCGGTCGGCGCGCCGCGCCGGATGTCCTGAAGCATGGAAGAAAAATTCGACGCCGTCTGATGGGCGACCTGCTCGGCGGCCGCGACCGGGTCGTCGAACGGCAGGCGGACGCCGCGCGCCGCGGCGACCGCGGCGGCCTCGCGGGCCAGGGCGGCCATCTGGCGGCGCGCCGCCGGACGCCGGAGCAGTTCGCCGTTGGGGACGCCCAGCAGCGCCGTCAGCGGGTTGATGGCGGCGTTGACGACCAGTTTGCCCCACACGAGCGCCTCGGCGTCGTCCACCAGCCGGACCTCGAAGCCGGATTCCGCCAGGGCGGCGGCCAGCGGCCCGAGGCGGGGATGCCGCTCCAGCCAGACCGGCCCCTCCCCGCCCGGGCGGACGCGTCCCGGCCCCAGCAGGGTCGCGCCCAGCGTGGTGACGCCCAGGCCGACGCGTTCGCTCCCCAGCGCGGCGGACAGCCGCTCGCGGTTGCCCAGGCCGTTCTGCAAACTGACGGCCAATCCGTCCGGCCGCAGGCAGGCGGACAGCCGCCGGGCGGCCTCGTCCGTCTGCCAGGATTTGACCAGGACGAGGGCGTGCGCGGCGGCCGGGCAGTCTTCCGGCCGGTCCGTCGCCTGGACGGGGAAGGCCGCCTCCCGGCCGTCCTCGCCGACCAGGCGCGCTCCTCCTTGCCGCAGGGCGGCCAGTCCCTCCTGCCAGCCGTCCAGCATGACGACCGGCGTCCCGCCCGCCGTCAGTCGGGCAGCAAACAGGGTGGCCAACGCGCCCGCGCCGACGATCAGGATCGGATCTCGGCCAGCAACTGTTGCCATTCTTCGTCGGGCATTTCGACCGAGTGTTCCTCGGCGGGGAAGACGCCCGCCTGCACCTCGGCGATGTACTCGCCGAAGGCGCGGCGCATCTCGGCGTGGAGGTTGGCGTATTGTTTGACGAAACGCGGCGTGAAGCGCTCGAACAGGCCGAGCAGGTCGTGGGTCACCAGCACCTGACCGTCGCAGCCGGCCCCGGCCCCGATTCCGATGGTCGGGATGGTCAGCCGTTCGCTGATCAGGCGCGCCAGGCGGGCGGGAACCGATTCGAGCACAAGGCTGAAGCAGCCGGCCTGTTCGAGCAGGAGGGCGTCTTCGAGCAGGCGGCGGGCGGCCTCGGCGGTGCGTCCCTGCGGGCGGAAGCCGCCCAGCCGGTGCACCGACTGGGGCGTCAGCCCGAGGTGGCCCATGACCGGGATGCCCGCCTCGACGATGCGGCGGACGGTCTCCAGGCGCTCGCGCCCGCCCTCCAGTTTGACGGCGTCCATGCCGCCCTCCTGCAGGAAGCGCCCGGCGTTGCGGACGGCCTCTTCGGGGGAGACTTGATAGGACAGGAAGGGCATGTCGCCGATCAGGAGAGGGGCGGAGGCCCCGCGCCGCACGGCGCGGCAGTGATGGAGCATCTCCTCCATGCCGACGGCCAGGGTATTTTCGTATCCCAGCACGACCATCGCCAGCGAGTCGCCGACCAGGATGGCGTCGATGCCGGCCTCGTCCAGCGCCAGGGCGGTGGGGTAGTCGTAGGCGGTCAGCATGCAGATGCGCCGGCCTTCCGCCTTCATTTTTTGCAGGGCGGGGATGGTGACTTTCTTGCGCGCGCTCTTGGGGAGCGGCGCAGGGGGTGGGGTGGACATGGTACCCTCCGTAAAGGTAGGGGCCTCTCTATCGCAGGGAAGCCGCACGATGAAGAATTGCCGTCGCGGTTGGCAGGCCAATCCACGCGGCAGAAGGATTATTCCACAGTTCGGTTATCTTTTCAATCCCCCTGCTTTGTTCTATAATAAGCCTGACAGAATTGGACGATTTTCACCAGGAATGAGGAGGCTGTGATGCGTAAACTATTGGGCTTCATCGTTGGCGCGATTGTCGGCGGTTTGGTGGGAGCCACGCTGGCGCTCCTGTATGCGCCCGAATCGGGCGCTGAATTGCGCGCTCAGATTCGGGAGCGGGCCGAGACCTTCGCGACCGAGGTCCGCCAGGCAGCGACGGCCAAGCGAATCGAACTCCAGGACCGACTGGAAAGTCTGCGCGCTCCCAAGGCGGGCTGATCAGCCGCCGGTTACTTGCCTGTAGAACGCTTCCGCCTGGGCCATGCAGCGCCGGTATTCGGCGCGCTCGGCAATCAGGCGGACGTTCGTTTTAAGGGCCTGCCGGCGCAGCGAGGGGTCGTCCAGGGCGGTCAGGATGGCTTGCGCCAGGCTGACCGGGTCGGTGGGGTCGACCAGCAGGCCGTTCTCGCCGGGGATGATCCATTCGCGCAGCGAGTCCAGGTCGCCGGCGATGGGCAGGCAGCCGCAGGCCATCGCCTCGAGCAGGGTGTTCGGCGTCCCGTCGTGGGTGGAGGGGGAAACGGCCGCCTGAGAGGACTGGTAGAGGGCGGCCATTTCGGTGTGTGGACGGGGGGGCAGCAATTCGACAGCGCGCCCAAGGCCCAATTTCTGCACCCAGGCCTCGGCGGCGGGGACGCCGGCCATCGCCGCACAGCGAAAGCGGGCTTCGGGACGAACGGCCAGGACAAGGGGGATGGCCCGGAAGAACGTATCGTTGCGCACGTAGCCGCGGAAGCCGCGCGGGTTGACGATGACCGGCTCGGCGGGGGGGACGGGCGGCGGGTGGAAGAGGTTCGTGTCGATGCCGCCGTTGCCGGGGATGACCAGGGTCGGTTTGCGCGGGTCGAAGCCGAAGGCGTGGGCCAGGCGGAGGTCCCGCCGGCAGTCGGCGTGCAGGGCGGCAGCGGCGCGCAGCGCGCTGCGCATGGCCGCGCCCATCCAGGGCGAGAGGCGGGCGTGGAGGGTGAAGTCGTTGCCCCAGGAGGAAATGACCAGCGGGGCGGGCAGTCGGGCGCGGGCGGCCAGCAGGCCTTCGAAGGGAATCCGCATGGCGTGGACGAGGTCGGGCCGGACTTGGGCGGCGATGGCCTCCAGGCGGCGGGCGGCGCGCGGCAGGGAGAGCAGTCCCAGCCACTGACGCAGGGCGGCGCGCAGGACGGCCCCCTGCGGGCCGCGCAGCAGGCCGCGGCGCGGCGCGGCGGCGGGGAGCGCGCTCCGCGCTCCGCTGAGGGCGACCGGGACCAGGTCGAGGCCGCGCAACGGCAGGTCGGGGGCGCAGGCGAAGGTCGAGGCCAGATAGACCTCGTCGCCGCGCTCGATCCAGTAGCGCATCCAGTTCAGGGCAATCGGGGAGCGGCCGTCGGCCACGAAGAGCAGGCGCATGGCTGCAATATACCACAAACTCTTCGGGGCGAATCGTTTGACGGAATGCTCCGATTTGGGTATAAAGTAGATAGCGACGGGCATATTTGGTTTGAATGTGGGCTTTGCCCAGCGGATTTTGGGGCAAAGTCCCTCAGAAGCGGAAGCAAAGGGAATGGCTGGAGACCGGGCATGGCGAAACCGCGCATTCTTTTGATCGAAGACAATGTGGACAACCGCGACATGGTGCGGTTTGTGCTGGAGCGCGCCGGCTATGAAATCTTGGTTGGACAGACCGGTTCTCAGGCGGTGGCGCTGGCCCGGCAGGAGCGGCCCGATTTGATTCTGATGGATCTCTCGCTGCCGGAAAAAGACGGCTGGACGGCGGCGAGCGAAATCAAAGCCGACCCGGCGCTCTCGGCCATCCCGCTCGTGGCGCTGACGGCTCACACGCTCCCCGGCGACCGGAAGCGGGCGATGGCGGCCGGCTTCGACGGCTATGTCTCCAAACCGATCGATTTGCCCAGTCTGCTCAAGACGCTGGCGGCTTTCTTGCCGCCGCGGCCGGAGAGCGGCTGAACGGCCTTTCGGCTAGGCGCAATTCTCATCGAGTAGGGGCTGTCCCAAATGGAACAGCCCGTTCTTTCGGGGGCTGAGCCCCCGAAAGAACAAGAATTTTCATCGCCTCCTTGCTCCTTCGGGGGCTAAGCCCCCGAAGGAGCAAGAATTCTGAGTGGAACAAGAATTCTCATCGAGCAGGTCAATAAGTGTCTCTTGCCCTGCAATTTTCGGCGGCGCAGGTGTTGCGTCGGCGCTTTTTTCTGGTATATTACAGCCTGCTGGTTTCTCAATCTTCGCTCTTTGGGAGTTTTCATGGAACAAATCTGTGTCATCGGCGTCGGGTACGTCGGCCTGGTCACCGGCGCCTGTTTCGCCGACCTGGGCAACCGGGTCATTGCGCTGGATGTCAACGAGAAGCGCATCGAGGGCCTCAAACAGGGCGTCATGCCCATCTATGAGCCAGGGTTGAAAGAACTGGTCGAGCGCAACGTGCGGGCGGGGCGGCTGTTCTTCACCACCTCCTACGCCGAGGCGCTCAAGGGGACGGGGTACGTTTTCATCGCCGTCGGCACGCCCTCGGGCGTCAACGGCGAGGCCGATATGCAGTACGTGGCCGCCGCGGCCCGCAGCATCGCCGAGAACATGACCGCCCCGCTGATCATCGTCAACAAATCCACCGTTCCGGTCGGGACCGGCGACTGGGTGGCCGACATCGTGCGCTCCGCCCAGCCGCGTCCGTTGCCGTTCTCGGTCGTCTCCTGCCCCGAATTCCTGCGCGAGGGGACGGCGATCGCCGATTTCATGAATCCCCACCGCACGGTGCTGGGTTCGCTCGACCGCCAGGCGGCCGAAAAGGTGGCGCAGTTGCACCTGCCGCTCAACGCCCCGATTCTCATCACCGACCTGCGCACGGCCGAGATGATCAAATACGCCTCCAACGCCTTCCTGGCGACCAAGATTTCCTTCATCAACGAGATTGCCGACATCTGCGAGGCGCTCGGCGCGGATGTGCGCGAGGTGGCCAAGGGCATGGGCTACGACAAGCGCATCGGTCCGGCCATGCTGGAGGCCGGCCTGGGCTGGGGCGGTTCGTGTTTCCCCAAGGATGTCAAAGCGCTGGCGTACATGGCGGAGGAAAAAGGCGTGCCGCCTTCGATTTTGAAGACCGTCATGGCCACCAACTATGAACGCCGCCGCATGGCCGTCCGCAAGGTGGATGCCATGCTGGGCGGGCTGAACGGCAAGGTGATTGGACTGCTGGGGCTGGCGTTCAAGCCCAACACCGACGACATGCGCGAAGCCCCCTCGATTGACATCGCCCACGGCCTGATCGCCGGCGGGGCGCGCCTGCGCGCCTACGATCCGGTGGCGATGGAGAACGCCCGCGCCCTCCTGCCGGCGGTGGACATGTTCGACGATCCCTATGTCATGGCCAAGGGTTGCGACGCCCTCATCGTGGTCACGGAGTGGAACGAGTTCAAGCAACTCGATTTGAAGAAACTCAAGCGCCAAATGCGCACGCCGGTCCTCTTCGACGGGCGCAATGTCTATGACCCGGTCGAGATGCGCAAACTGGGCTTTGTCTATCAGGGCGTGGGGCGCGGCTACGAGGCGAAGGAATGAGCGAAGCAGCCCGTCCTCCCATCTGTGATTACGAAGGTTCCGACTATCAGACCTCGTTTTGGGATCGGGGCGGCCGCGAATATGAGGACCGCTGCGAGGCCATCGCCTTGCGGCATTTACTGCCCTCCGGCGGCCGGTTGCTACTCGAAGTGGGCGCCGGAGCGGGGCGGAACACGCCCCGTTACTGCGGCTTCGAGCGAATCGTCCTGCTCGATTATTCGCGCACCCAGTTGGAGCAGGCGCAGCAGCGCCTGGGGCGAAGTGAACGTTACCTCTACGTGGCGGCGGATGTCTATCGGCTGCCGTTCGCGGCCGGGCTGTTCGACGCCGCGACCATGATTCGCGTCCTCCATCACATGGCCGATGCCCCGGCGGCGCTGCGTCAGGTGCGCGGCGCGCTGCGTCGGGGCGGGATTTTCATCCTGGAATATGCCAGCAAACGCAACCTGAAGGCCATCCTGCGCTACCTGCTGCGCCGCCAGACCTGGAGCCCGTTCACGCTCGAACCGGTCGAGTTTGCCCCCCTCAACTTCGACTTCCACCCGCGGGCGGTGCGCGCCTGGCTGGAGGAAATCGGCTTCGAGGTCCAGCAGGTGCGGACGGTCTCCCATTTCCGCGTCGGGCTGCTCAAGCGCCTCGTCCCGGCCCGTCTGCTGGCCGCGCTGGACGGTCTGTTGCAGCCGACCGGCGGCCTGTTTCAGTTGACGCCCAGCGTCTTCGTGCAGGCGGCGGCCGTCGGCGGACCGGAATCGGCTCCGCCGGGGGCGTTCTTCCGGTGCCCGGAATGCGGCCACGCGCCGCTGGCCGAGGAGAAGGAACGGCTGGTCTGCCCGGCCTGCGGGCGCGCCTGGGGCGTACGGGACGGGATCTACGATTTCCGCCAGCCGCTGTAATTATCAAGGGGCTGCCTCAAAGGCCTTTTCAAAAACATCATGGCCGCCAAATCTGGCGGTCATGATGCTCTTAAAAATTCGTACCATTCGATGCCGAAAAACAGCAACGCGCCGGCCGCAGCGAAAGTTTTGATTACATTATCTTTTGATCATCGTCAGGAGCATCTTGAAGCGGGTTGCCGCCCGCACGGCGTGCGGGACGTTGGCCGGCATGAGGATGGCCTGTCCCGTTCGGAGCAGAAAGGGCTTGCCTCCGATCTTGATCTCGGCCTCGCCGTCCAGGATGTGGACCAGGGCATCGAAGGGGGCGGTGTGCTCGCTCAGTTCCTGACCGGCGTCGAAGGCGAAGAGGGTCACATTGCCCGCCTCGCTCTTGGCGATCTGGCGCGAGACGACCGCGCCGGTCTGGTATTCGGCCAGGGAGGCGATCTCCAGGGCTTCCGATGGAGGGACGGTGGCCATGAAATTCTCCTGGCTGAAAAGCCGATCAGCGAATCTCGAATTGATAGGCGGCCGGCATGAGGGTGAAGCGGGTCGTCCCGCTGACGACCAGCACCACTTCGCTCACGCCGTCCCGTCCGACCGAGATGGGGATGACGGCGGTTTGATCGGGCTGGACGGGGATGAACTGCACGGTCGCGCCGCCCGCGCCCTGGGTGATGAGCGCCAGGCGGAAGGTCTGCGGCAGGATGTTCTGGACGCGGGCAAATCCGGCGCTTTCCCAGCCGCCGTCGCCGTTCTCGAAGTCCTCGCGGTAGCCGATGGCGGGGATTTCGATGTCATCGATCAGCATCCCCTCGCCGTTGACGGCCGCGTCGGTGATGTATTCGAAGCGGATGTAAACCGGGCCGCCGGCGTAGGCCGAGAGATCGACCGATTCCTGAATCCAGCCGTTCGTCGCGCCGGTGTAGCCCCAGCCGTAAGAGTTGCCCATCGGGTTTTCGCTTGTGCCGGAGGGGGTGATCAGAATTTCCCAATGCTCTCCGTCGGTGGAGGCTTCCACGTAGGCGTAGTCCCAATCCTCTTCGATGTCGTACCAGGTCCAGTAGGTCAGGGTGACCGGGCCGCTGACTCCGCTCAGGTCGAAGCGGCGCGTCAGGGTCATGTTCGATTTGTCGCCCTTGTTCGACCAGAAGGCGTAATCGCCGGAGTGGGGGCCGACGGGCAGCAGCGGGACGGAGGTGGCGCCGCTGAAGTAGATGTTGTACTCGCCCGGACAGGTGATGCCGATGTAGTCCACGCCGTACTGGTTGACCTGGCGGGTGGCCAACGGCGAGGGACAGGTCTGGACGAACTCGGTCTCGGAGGCTTGCGGGGCCGCCGGATAGTTGTGATAGACGTAGCGTCCATCGGCGACGGCGGGATCGTGGAGGAAATTGGCGAGGACGAAATCGAGGAAGAAATCGTCGGCCTGGATTGGCTGGCCGGTCAGCGGGTCGCGGACCTGATGGGCGGCCAGGACGGCGTCGATGCTGTCCAGGCCGTTGGCCTGCTCCTGGACGACGGCCTGGGTGATTTCCTCGCCGAAGCGGTCGAGGAAGTAGACGGCGAAGAGGAAGTTCGCGCCGTAATGGGCGGTGTTGGTGCCGGGGTCGGGCAGCCAGGCGGTGAGAGGCATGTCCGGGTTGCTGGTATAGTACCAGTCGAAGCCGCCGGTTTGGTAGCCGTTGAGGAAAACGGCCAGTTCGGCAAAGCCTTCGTCGATGAAGGAGCCCTCGTTCCCGTCCTGATGCCAGTGAATCATGTGCTGGAACTCATGGGCCAGGACGCTGTAGGTGTAATTGTCGCTCAGGCTTTGCGAGGCATTGATGTAGAACATCTCGTGAGCGTTGGAGTATGGCTGCACCAGCGGATGATATTGGTCGGAGGGAGAATAGTAACCGGCGACCGAAAAGCCGAGGTTCCTGGCGTAGAGGAGATAGATGTGCGGGTCGCCGTCCACGCCGGGGGTCCATTCGGAGCCGAAGAATTCGCGGTTGGTGGGGTAGATTTGATTCTCGAAGGTGTCCATCAACTGACGCATGGCGTTCTCGTTGACGTTGACGCCGTCCTCGGCCCAGAAGTAGGAGTGCGGCGTGATGTAACGCAGCGTGGCCTGGACTTGAAAGGTCTCGTTGGTGTCGTTGTTGCTGACCCAGAAGGTCTGCCGGGCGCCGACGGCGAGCGGGACGGCGGGCGGGTCGAGCGTGGCGGGCGCGTCGCAGACGCCGCGCAGACGGCAGGCCAGCGCCGGCGGGTCGGCGATCGGGACGATGGTCCGCTGCAGGGTGAGCAGCGTTTCTGCGGAGACTTCCTCGGACGGGAGGCGGGTCACCTCAAAGGGGGTGGGGGTGGGTCCGAAGGGGTCTGCGCCGGTGGTAGGGGGCATGGCCGTGGCCAAATTGCTGCCGATTTGGTAGAAGGCGTAGAAAACGCCGATGGAAACCAGGATGAGGCAGCAGCACAGCGCCAACAGCACACCGACAAGAATGGGAACAGCCGAGGAAGATTTTTTCATAGGATTATCCTGATAAAGAATGTCTCAATTTTACTATGGTTGTCTCAATTCTCCATCCCCCTTTGGCAGGATGCGGCTTTCTCGATTCGGTCGTCTTCCGCGGCGGAAAATGCTTCAGGAGAGCGGCCAGGTGGGCAGGACGTCAATCGAGAGATCGTCGCGGTGGCCGAGTGCGAAGCGGTAGTAGCCGGCGGCGGCGACCATGGCGGCGTTGTCGGTGCAGAGCGAAAAGGCCGGAATGTTGACGGGGAATTCGTCCTGACTCTGGAACGCCTGGCGCAGCGTCTGGTTGGCCGAGACGCCGCCCGCTACCAGGATTTCTCTGGCCCCGAACTGGCGGGCGGCTTTCATGGTCTTCTGGAAGAGGACGTCCACGACCGCGGCCTGGAAGGAGGCGGCCAGGTCGGCGACGGGCAGCGGCCGGCCCTCGAATTTCTTGGTCTCGTTGAGAACGGCGGTTTTCAATCCGCTGAAGGAGAAGTCGTAACTGCCCTCCAGCCAGGCGCGCGGGAATTTGAAGGCGGCCGGGTCGCCCGCCTCGGCGGCTTGCTGGATGGGGGGGCCGCCCGGATACGGCAGGCCGAGCAGACGGGCCACCTTGTCGAAGGCCTCGCCGGCGGCGTCGTCGAGGGTGGCGCCCAGGCGGCGGTAACGGAGGTGGGCGTCCATCAGGTTGATTTCGGTGTGGCCGCCGGAGACGAGCAGGGCGACGAGCGGAAACTGCGGTTCGGGCGGCGGCATCTCGCTGGCAGGATAGACCCAGGCCGAGTAGATGTGGGCTTCCAGGTGGTTGACGCCGATGAGGGGGAGGCCGCGCCCCAATGCCAACCCCTTGGCCAGGTTCAGCCCGACGACCAGCGACCCGGCCAGGCCGGGGCCGCGCGTCGCCGCGACCGCGTCGAGGTCCGCCAGGGTCAGGTGGGCCTTGGCGAGCGTCTGCTCGACGACCGGCACGGCGGCCAGGATGTGCTGCCGCGAGGCCACTTCGGGGAAGACGCCCCCGAAGCGGGCGTGAATCTCCATCTGCGAGGCGACGGTCGAGGCGAGCAGCAGGCGGCCGTTTTCGATCACGGCCGCGGCGGTCTCGTCGCAGGAGGTCTCGATGGCGAGGATGCGGGCGGGGGGGAGGTCAGTCATTCGTCGGGGGTCAGGGGCGCCAGTGTTTCATGGGCAGGACGAAGTCGTAGGGGTAATCGGCCAGTTTTTCGATGCGGCCGTCGGGCCGGACCCAGTAGGTGTCCTCGATGCGCACGCCCATGCCCTTCTCCGGGTAGTACAGGCCCGGCTCGATGGTGACGACCACGCCCGGTTTGAGCAGGTTGTCGTCGGCGGCGGTCAGGCCCGACCAGGGGCGCTCGTGGACGTTGAGGCCGACGCCGTGGCCGAGCGAGTGGACGTAGCCTTCGAGGGGCGCCTGGGTGTGGAGCGGGGTCGGATGGCCGTTCTTTTCGAATTCCTCGCAGACCAGTTTTTGGTAGTCTTTGAAGGGAGCGTTTGGCGTCAGGGCGGCGACGACTTTGTCGTAGACGGCTTTGACTTCCTCGTAGAGGCGCTGGGCTTCGGGGACGGCGTAGCCCAGGCTCCAGGTGCGGGTGAAGTCGTAGAAGTAGCCGCCGCCGGCCTCGCAGGGGTAGATGTCGAAGACGATGGTCTGGCCGAGGCGCAGGGGGTCGCCGTCAGCGCCGACGGAGTGAGGGACGCCGGCGTCGCGCCCGATGGCGAAGATGCAGCCCTCGGGGTTTTCGGCGCCCAGTTCGGCCAGCCACAAATTGATGCGGGCGCGCACGTCGCCGATGGTCAGCGGGGAACCGTCCTCTTTCAGGAGGACCTCGTCTTCCCGGACCGGCGAGCCGGTCAACCACTCGGCGACGCGGCCGACGACCGTCGTCGTGACGCGGCCCATCTTGCGGATGCGGGCGGCCTCGGCCTCGTCCTTGGTCTCCATGGCGTACATGAAGAGCGAGCCGTCGCGCGTCTCGCCGACCAGTTCGAGGTCCGGCATGCGCCGGCGCAGGTGGTCGAAGACGGCCAGGGCCGAACCGACCTCGGTGTGGCCGTAGACGCCCACCCGTCCGCGCACGCCCTGGTCGGTGAAGATGCGCTGGTAGCGCAGGGCGGCGGCCAGGGCTGGGTCGCCGCCGGCCTCTTTCAGGAGTTCTTCATAATTGTAGGTGCTGTAAGGGATGACTTGCAGGCCCGATTTGGCGGCTTCGTCGCGTTCCATGTCGTTGCAGTAGAGGACGGCTGGCGCGCCGCGCTTCTTGAGGAGCGTGGCGGCCGAGACATGCCCGCCGCCGGTCAGGTAGTACATGGGCGGGTTATGGGTGGCGTTGCCGATCACCAGGATGGCGTCGAGGTTCTTGGATTGCATGAGGGTGTCGAGATCGGATTTCATTGGGGTTTGTCCTTTTGGAAGTGGTTCAGCGCCTGCCGCAGGGCGGCCAGGAGACTGGTTTCCTGCTCCGGCAGGACGGTGCGCGGGTCGAGCAGGACCTGCCCCTGGGCGGCGCGGGCGATGACCGGCGGCGAGGCGCGCCGCAGGGCGGCCAGGAATCGGTCGGGGTTGTTGACGGCCAGACTCAGCACGAAGGTGGGGAGGGTCTCGCCCGGCAGGCTGCCGCCGCCGACGGTCGACTCGCTGGCCGTCGCCTCGCCCCGGCCGAGGGCCTGCGCCCAGGCCTGCGCCCGCGCCCGGAGGTCCTCGGGCCGGGCGGCGATCATGCGCCAGACGGGGATGGCCTGCTCGGCCTCGTCGCGCAGGTAGTGCAGCAGGGTGGCGCTGAGGGCCGCCAGGCAGGTCTTGTCGGCGCGGACGGCGCGGGCGAGGGGATGCTTTTTGATTTTGGCCAGCAGGTCGGCGCGGCCGAGGAGGATGCCCGCCTGCGGGCCGCCGAGCAGTTTGTCGCCCGAAAAGCAGACCAGGTCGGCCCCGGCGGCCAGCGATTCCTGGACCATCGGTTCGTGGGCCAGGCCGTAGCGTTCGGTGGGCAGCAGAGCGCCGGAGCCGAGGTCGTCGAGGCAGGGGACGCCCGCCCGGTGGGCGGCGGCGGCAATCTCGGCCAGGGAGGGTTCTTCGGTGAAACCGATGATGCGGAAGTTGGAGGCGTGGGCGTGCAGCGCCAGGGCGGCGGGTTCGGCCAGGGCTTCCTCGTAGTCGGAGAGACGCACCTTGTTGGTCGTCCCCACCTCGACCAGCCTGGCCCCGGATTGTTTCATGACCTCCGGGATGCGGAAGCCGCCGCCGATTTCGATCAACTGCGAGCGGGCGATGACGACCCGCCGGCGGGCCGCCAGGGCGCTCAAGGCCAGCAGGAGGGCGGCGGCGTTGTTGTTGACGACGACCGCCGCCTCCGCGCCGGTCAGACGGGTGAGCAGGGCTTCGGCGTGAATCAGGCGCGAGCCGCGCCTGCCGCTTTCCAGGTCGAACTCCAGGGTCGAGTAGCCGCGCCCGACGGCGTCCATGGCGGCGAGCGCCGCCGCCGAGAGGGGGGCGCGCCCGAGGTTGGTGTGCAGGATGACGCCGGTGGCGTTGATGACCGGCAGGAGGCTGGGACGCGTCCAGGCGGCCAGCAGGTCGGAGGCCTGGGCGAGCAGGTGGGCGCGGTCGGGCAGGGGCGCGCCCTGGGCCGCGGCGGCGCGGGTCTGCTGGAGGGCGGCGCGCACCGCCGCGACGGTCAGCGGGCGGCCGTAGCGGGCCGTCAGGTCGGCGGCCTGCGCCGTTTGCAAAAGTTGTTCGACGGAGGGGAGAGCGCGCAGGTCAGTCATCGGAGGGCGGTGGTTCGGGGGCAGGCGGCGTCTCCTCGGCGATGACCGGCGGGCGCCAGCGCGAGCGCTCGATCATGCGGACGATGTATTCGACGGCGATCAACCCCAGCGCCCAGCCCAGGGCGATCCAGATGGTCACCACCCCGTTGATCTCCAGCCAGGCCAGGACTGCGCCGTACACGCCGAACCAGATGGCCTGGCGCAGGATGACGGCCGACTCGGCAGGCGGGTTGCTCGGAAAGCGCAGGTTCAAGAACCAGACCGCTGGCAGGGCGGTTCCGGTCAGGGCGAGGGTCAGGAGGGCGAAGAAGAGCCAGCGCGCCCAGACGGTGGGCGTGAGCGTAAAAACGACCAGCGCCAGCCCGCCCCAGCCGAGAATCAAAAGCCCCAGCATGGAGGCCAGATACGGGCGAAAAGACGGGCGCGAAGTATCGTGCATGCGCAAATTATATCCCAGAGTAGGTATAATAAGTGGCAGGAAGCGCATCGAGGCCGGAAAGCGCGTGATTGAGATGTTCCCGAGGAGGCGGGATGAGCATTGCCATTTACAATCAAACGAGTCTGGTCGGCGGCGTTCTGATCGAGAGCGAGACGGTTGGCTGGCTGTACCGCGGCGCGGAGCGAATCGGACGCATCGAGGTGGACTGGGGCGAGGAAGACCAGGAGCACGAGGCGACGGCCTTCGTCGCCGGCAACCCCTGCGCAGGGGTGACGGTCGAACGTTATGGCCGCAGCAGCGGGCGGATTCACCGCGGCCTGACCGATGTGGGGGAAGTCCGGCCGGAGGGGGCGGGAGCCTGCGGCGTCTATCGCGCCGGCCAGAAGGTGGGCCGCCTGGAAAGCCGCGCGGCCGGAATCAGCGTCAAACATCTGATGTTGTTCGGGGGCGCTGGCGCGGCGGTCTTGCTGGGCTTGTGTAATTGATCGACCGAAGCCCGCGCCGTTTAGGGCGGGCGTTTTTTATGGTTTGGCGCTCAGGCGTTTGGAATCTCTGGAAAGGACATTTGCAATGGATGCTTCTCTGCTCCCCTTTTTCGATCCCAAGGGCGTGGTAGTGGTCGGGGCCTCGACCAATCCGGTCAAGCCGGGCTACGGGGTGGCCCGCAACCTGGCCAATTCGGGCTATCGAGGGGCGATTCACTTCGTCAGCCAGAAGGAGGGCGAACTGTTCGGCCGTCCGATCTACACTTCGGTCGCGGCCGTCCCCGACCCGGTGGACCTGGCGGTCATCATCGTCCCGGCGCCGGCGGTCCCCCAGGCGCTGGAGGCCTGCGGGGCGCGCGGCATTCGGGCGGCGATCATCCTGGCGGGCGGATTCCGCGAGGTCGGCCCGGAGGGCGAGGCGCTGGAGGCCGAGGTGATGCGCATCGCCCGCGCCTACGGCATCCGCATCGTCGGCCCGAATTGCGTCGGCCTCACGGACGCCTATCTGCCGCTCGACACCAGTTTCCTGCCCGAACCGGCCCCGCCCAAGGGCAACGTGGCCATCGTCTCGCAGTCGGGGGCGATGCTGCTGGTGATGATCGACTGGGCGCGCAGCGAGGGGCTGGGCTTCTCGCGCCTGATGAGCCTGGGCAACAAAGCCGACGTGGTCGAGGCGGATGTGCTCGAGGCCGCCGCCGGCGGCGATCAGACCGCCGTCCTGGCGCTGTACATCGAGGCGCTGGTGGATGGGCCGCGCTTCATCGCCGAGGCGCGCAAGGCCGCCCGCCGCAAGCCGCTGGTCGGCCTGAAGGTGGGGCGCTACAGCGCCGGTCAGCGGGCGGCCGCCTCGCACACCGGCGCGCTGGCCGGGTCGGACGCCGCCTACGCGGCCGCCTTCGACCGCGCCGGCATCCTGCGGGCCGAGACCAGCGAGGAACTCTTCGACTTGATCATGGCCTTCTCGTATTGCCCGCTGCCGGCCGGGCGGCGGGTTGCCATCCTGACCAACGCCGGCGGGCCGGGGGTGATCGCCTCCGACGCCATCGAGGCCCACGGCCTGGAACTGGCCAAACTTTCGGAGAAGACCGTCTCGGCCCTGAAGGAATTCCTGCCGCCGGCGGCCAATTTCTACAACCCGGTGGACATGCTCGGCGGTTCGCTGCCGCAGGATTACTCGCGCAGTCTGCAATTGCTGCTCGACGACCCCGGCGTGGACGCGGTGATGGTCATCCTGCCGGCCCCGCCGATGTGCAAGGCCGAGGACGTGGCCGACGCCATCATCCCGCTCATCAAGGCGACGAGCAAGCCGGTGGTGGTCAACCTGCTCGGTCAGATGCTGGTGACCGAGGCGTTGAACCGTTTCCGCCGCGCCCAGGTGGCGACCTATCCGTTTGGCGAGCGGGCGGCGCTGGCGCTGGCCGCGCTGGCCCGCCGGGCCGAATTCGAGCGCGCCCCCGACCTGCCGCTGCCCGAACCGCCCGGCATCGACCGCCAGGCGGCGGCCCGCGCCCTGGAGGCGGCCGTCCCCGGAACCTGGCTGGACCCCGATTCCGCCGACCGTCTGCTGGCCGCCTACGGCATCCCGACCGCGGCCGTCAAACTGGCGCGCAGCCCCGAAGAGGCGGCGGCGCTGGCGGCGCGCCTGGGCTTGCCGGTGGCTGTCAAGGTGGCCTCGGCAGACATTCCCCACAAGTCCGATGTCGGCGGCGTGATTCTGGGCGTGGAGACGAGCGAGGCCGCGGCCGAGGCCTTCCGAACGGTCGTCGCGCGCGCCCGGGCGGCGATGCCGTCGGCGCGCATCGAGGGCGCTCACATTCAGCGCATGCTGCCGCCCGGTCAGGAGGTGATCGTCGGCGCGGCGCGCGACCCGGTCTTCGGGCCGCTGATGATGTTCGGCTCCGGCGGCGTGGAGGTGGAGGGGCTGAAAGACGTGGCCTTCGACCTGGCGCCGCTGGCCGAGGCGCACGCCGAGCGGATGCTGGCCCGCACCTGGGCCGGGCGCAAACTGGCCGGATTCCGCTCCATCCCGCCGGCCGACGCCGCGGCGGTCAAGGATGTGCTCATCCGCCTGGCGCGCCTGGCGCACGATTTTCCGCAAATCAGCGAGATCGAGATCAACCCCCTGCGCGTCCTGGCCCCCGGATCGGGCGCGGCGGCGGTGGATGTGCGCGTCAAACTGTGAACGCGCCAGGCTGGACAGATTCTCGGCCCTCATGTAAAATTGAGCGCCGTGCAATTGCTCATTCATTTGGAGGAAGTAAGTGGCTAATATCAAGTCTCAAATCAAACGCAACCGTCAGAACGAGAAGCGCCGCCTGCGCAACCGCGTCTTCCGCGGCGAGGCGCGGACGGCGATCAAGAAGGCGCGCGTCGCCATTCAGACCGGCGACCCGGAGGCTTCGAAAGCGGCGGTTTTGCTCGCCATTCGCAAACTGGATCGGGCGGCCCAGCATGGAGTCCTGCATCGCAACAACGTCGCCCGCCGCAAGAGCCGCCTGATGAAGGCGCTGGCAAGCATGGAGGTCAAGGAAGTCGCCGCGCCGGCCGCCGAGGTCCAGCCGGAAGCGGCAGAAGCGCCGAAGGCCAAACGGGCGGCCGCGTCCAAGCCGAAGGCGAAAGAGGAAGCCGTCGAGGAACCCAAGGCCAAGAAACCGGCCTCGGCCGAGAAGAAGACAGCCGCCAAAAAGACGAGCGCCAAAGAGTCCTGACGTTCGCGGCTTGCAAAAATCCTGAGCGGGAGCGCCCGAAACGACGGGGCTCCCGCTTTTGCGCAATGTTATAATCGGCCCGCGCAGGTGAACGATGTTCCAGGAAATCCAACAGGCAGTCGAGACCACGTTAAGAGCGTTTTGCCAGGCGGAGGGGATTCCTTTCGTCGCGCCGCAATGGAAGCCGATTCCGTTTGCCGGCGAGTGGGGCGTTTCGACCTCCTTCTTCCAGATGGCGGCCGAGGAGGCCCGCGCCGGCCGCGGGACGGGCAAGCCGGTCCCCGTCCGGGCGCAGGAACTGGCCGAGCGGATGAGGAACCAGTTGCGAGGTCTGGAAGGCGTCAACCGCGTTGAGTCGGTCAAGGGCTATCTGAACATCTACTTCGAGACCGGCGCGTACGCCCGCCGCGTGGTCGAGACCGTGCTGGCGCAAGGCGCGGACTTCGGACGCGGCGCGCCCAAAGGCGAGCGCGTCATGGTCGAGTATGCCCAGCCCAACACCCACCACTCCTTCCACATCGGCCATTACCGCAACACCATCCTGGGCGAGGTGCTGGCGCGCCTGCTGGAGTTCGCCGGTTACGAGACCATCCGCGCCTCCTACCCCGGCGACATCGGCCTGGGCGTCATCACCGTGCTGTGGATGTACGACAAGTTCTACAAGGGGCAGGAGCCGCAGGAAGTCCACGCCCGTGGCCAGTGGCTGTTGAAACTGTACGTTGAGGCCACCGCCCTGCTGGAGAAGAAGGAAAACGAGACCCCCGAAGAGACGGCGCGGCGCGAGCAGTACGAAGCCGAACGCCGCGAGATGTACCGCCGCTGGGACGCCGGCGACCCCTACGTGCGCGACCTCTGGCTCCGGACGCGTGAGTGGAGCCTGGAAGAACTGCGCGACATTCTGCGCCGCATGGATGTCAAGATTGACGTCTGGTTCTTCGAGAGCGAGGTGGACGAACCGGCCAAAGCCATCGTCGAGGAACTCGTCCAGCGCGGCATCGCCGACGACGAGCGTCCGCAGGGCGGGGCGGTCATCGTCCGCATTGACGAGAAACTCGGCCTGAAGCAGGAAAAATACCGCACCAACGTCATCCTGCGCTCGGACGGGACGACCCTCTACCTGACCAAAGACCTGGCGCTGGCGAAAATCAAGTTCGAGAAATACGGCGTGGATCGCTCGATTTATGTGGTGGACGTGCGCCAGTCGCTGCATTTACAGCAGACCTTTGCGATCCTGCGGCTGATGGGCTTCCCGCAGGCCGAGAAGTGTTACCACCTCGGCTACGGCTTCGTCAGTTTGCCGGAGGGAGCCATGTCGGCGCGGCGCGGACGGGTGGTGCTGTTCATGGATGTCCTCGAGGAGGCCGTCCGCCGCGTCCTGGCGGTCGAATCGGAAAAGTCGCCGGAGATGAACGAGGCCGAGCGCCGCCGCGTCGCCGAACAGATTGGGCTGGGCGCGCTGGCCTATTCCATGCTGGCCGTGGACAACAACCGCGACATCGTCTTCGACATGGACGCCGCCCTTTCCTTCGAGGGGCATACCGGCCCGTACATTCAGAACGCGCATGTGCGGGCGAGTTCGATTCTGAAGAAGTCGAAGGTCGAGGGTCAAAAGTCGGATTTGGGACTTTCGACCTTTGATTATGAATTGACCAGGCACGAAATCGAACTCATCGAGCAGCTCTCGCGCTTTCCGCAGGCAGTGGAGCAGGCCGCCAACGAGTACCGCCCGCTGGTCATGGCCGCCTACGCCTACGATTTGGCGAACGCCTTTCACTCGTTCTATCACGCCGTGCCGGTGATTCAGGCCGGGCAGGAAAACGTCCGCGCTGCCCGCCTGGCGCTGGTGGCGGCGGCGAAACAAGTCCTTGCCAATGCCCTGCGCTTGCTGTCCATCGAAGCGCCGGAAGTGATGTAAAAGCGTGTCAAGCGCTCCCGTGTCAAGTGTCAAACCATTCTTGTACGTGACACTGGAACACATGGCACGTGGCACCTGGCACATGGCACGTGGCACCGACACACGTGACACAGAACAACTCATAAGGAGACCCTATGCCAATCCGTACTCTTATCATGGGCGCCGCCGGGCGCGACTTTCACAACTTCAACGTTGCCTTCCGCGACAACCCCGATTATGAGGTAGTGGCCTTCACCGCGACCCAAATCCCCGACATCGAAGGCCGCGTCTATCCCGCCGCGCTGGCCGGGAAACGTTACCCCAAGGGCATCCCGATTTACGCCGAGAGCGACCTGCTCAAACTCATCAAAGAGTTGAAAGTGGACCAGGTTGTCTTCGCCTATTCGGACGTGCCGCACGAATACGTCATGCACAAGGCCTCGATGGTGCTGGCCGCCGGCGCCGACTTCCGCCTGATGGGCAAGAACGCCACCCAGGTCAAATCGAGCAAGCCGGTCGTCTCGGTCTGCGCGGTGCGCACCGGTTCGGGCAAGAGCCAGACCACCCGCCGCGTCTCGCTCATCCTGCGCCAGATGGGCTTCAAAGTGGCCGCCATCCGCCACCCGATGCCCTACGGCGACCTGGTCAAGCAGGAAGTCCAGCGCTTCGCTGACTACGCCGACCTCGACAAGCACGAATGCACCATCGAGGAACGCGAGGAATACGAACCGCACCTCGACAACGGCGTCATCGTCTACGCCGGCGTGGACTACGAGAAGATTCTGCGCCAGGCCGAGCAGGAAGTGGACATCATCCTGTGGGACGGCGGCAACAACGACTTCCCGTTCTACGTCTCGGACCTGAAGATTGTCGTCGCCGACCCGCACCGCCCCGGCCACGAATCCACCTACCACCCCGGCGAGACCAACGCCCGCGACGCGGACGTCATCGTCATCAACAAGGTGGACACCGCCGACCCGCAGGCCGTCATCAAGGTCCGCGAGAACCTGCGCGCCCTGAACCCGACCGCGACCGTCATCGAGGCCGCCTCCCCGCTCTTCGTGGATAACCCCTCCGCCATCCAGGGCAAGCGCGTCCTGGTGGTCGAGGACGGCCCAACGCTGACCCACGGCGAGATGGCCTACGGCGCGGGCTATGTGGCCGCCCAGCGCTTCGGGGCGAAGGAAATCGTGGACCCGCGCCCGTTCGCGGTCAAATCCATCGCCGAGACCTACAAGAAATACCCCAAGACTGGCCCCATCCTGCCCGCCATGGGCTACGGCCGCCAGCAGATGAAAGACCTGGAAGCCACCATCAAGAAGGCCGACGTGGACATGGTCATCGTCGGCACGCCGATCGACCTGACGCGCGTCATCAAACTGGACAAGCCCTACCAGCGCGTCCGCTACGAACTGCAGGAAATCGGCCAGCCCACGCTGGAGGACATTTTGAAGAAGAAGTTTGGAAAGAAATAGCACTGAATGAAGTGACGGTTACCTGCCAGGTGACCGTCACATTGCCAAGGAGTCGGGTGATGGATTGGCCCGACTCTTTTATTTTCTGAAAGAAAATATAAAGTAAGACATTTCTATATTGACTTACTTATTACTGAATAGTATACTTATGATTGAGTTTAGGAAGGAGTGTTTGCATGGAGACGGTTGTTACTTCCAAAGGACAGGTGGTCATCCCGTCGCAAATCCGGCGCAAATTGGGCGTGAAGGAGGGAACTTATCTCCAGGTTGATGTGGATGAAACGGCCAAGAAAATCATCCTGACCCCCATCACGCGGGAGTATATCCATTCCCTGCGCGGCAAATATAAAGGCAGAGGGTTGATGAAAGCCTTGATGGCTGAGAAGCAGCGAGAGAAGGAACGGTAAATGGCCCGCAAACCAAAAGCGCTCGTCCTCGATTCATGGGCGGTCATTGCCTATCTCGAAGATGAGCCGGCCGGGCAGCAGGTGGCTGACTTGATCGCCAGTGCTCATGAAGAGGCGATCCCCGTTTATCTTTGCGTTGTCAACGCCGGGGAGATCTGGTACATTATTGCCCGCGAAATATCGGAGGAGGAGGCGAATCGCAGCATCAAGGAATTGCGCGAGTTGCGCATCCAGTTCGTGGATGTGGATTGGGAACTGACGCAGGAGGCGGCGCGCTTCAAGGCGCAGCACAAGATGTCCTACGCCGATTGCTACGCCGCGGCGCTGGCCAAGGTCAGGAAGGCGGATTTGGTGACGGGGGATAGGGAATTTAAACCGCTGGAGGAGCAGATTAAGATTCAGTGGGTGTAATGTATTCGATATACCTCAAGCAACCGGGCGCGCGAAGAGATCATCCTTGCTTTTAACCTCTTGGGAAGTAAACCGCAGACCCCGTTTCTTCACAGGAAACGGGGTCTGTGATCCCTCCCCCTTTCCTCGATTTGGAGTATCATTTCCTCATCTCACCCGAGGAGACATCCCATGATCTATCTCTACCTCCTGCTCGGCCTGCTCGTTCTCCTGCTTGCCTGGTACCTCATCGCGCTCATCTGGGGCAAGCCGTGGAGCGTGAAGGGCCTCTTCCTGCGCACCTTCCTCAAATTCGCCCTCAAAGGCCCCGAACTGCTGACCATGCTCGGCATCCTGGAGAAGTTCGGCATTCACGGTCACAACGCCAAACTCTCCGACGCCTCGCAGGCCTTCGAGGACAAGATGTTCGCCTTCGTCAAGCGCGACCTGCGCCTGCTGCGCTCCTACCCGCGCCGCCGTCAGGACAAGGCCACCCTGCTCTCGACCGACATCATGGACTGGTTCCTGGACGACATCGTCCGCGGCGAACGCTGGCGGCATCACGACTATCCCCTCAACCAGATGTTCGGCATCCAGTCCGAACTGCCCAACTTCATGATGACCATGCATCCGGTGGTCAGCAAACTCGAAGCGCGCAACTACGTCAAACGTCTGAGCCGCTTCGGGGTCAAGTTCGACCAGGTGATGGAGGGGCTGGTCATCCGCGAGCAGAAGGGGGTCATCCCGCCGCGCTTTGTCATCCGCCGCGTCCTGGACGAGATGACCGCCTTCGTGGCGAAGCCGGCGCGCGAAAATCCGCTCTACACCGTCTTCAAAGAGAAATTGGAGAAACTGCCCAGGGTCAGCGCCGCGGACCGCGAACGCCTGCTCGCCGCGGCCGAGACCGAAATCGAGCGGACCGTTTACCCCGCCTACCGCAAGTTCATTGACTACTTCACCGACCTGGAAGGGAAGGCGACCGACGACGACGGCGTCTGGAAACTGCCCGATGGGGCGGCCTACTACGCCCACTGCCTGCGCTCCAACACCACCACCGAGTACACGCCGGAGCAGGTCCACGAGACCGGACTGGCGGAGGTGGCTCGCATTGAGGCCGAAATGCGCGCCATCCTGGAAGGTCAGGGCTACCGGGACGTGGAAAGCCCGACCAAATTCCTGGCCGAACTGGCGAAAGAGGAACGCTTCCTCTACCCCAACACCGACGAGGGCCGTCAGCAATGCCTGGCCGACTACCAGCGCATCCTGGACGAGATGGACGCCGCCCTCGGCCCGTACTTCAACATCCGTCCGAAGGCCAGACTCAAGGTCGAGCGCATCCCCGAATTCCGCGAGAAGACCTCCGCCGGGGCCTACTACATGCCCGGCGACCTGAGCGGCTCGCGCCCGGGCGTCTTCTACGCCAATTTGCGCGACATGAAGGAAGTCCACAAGTTCGGCATGAAGACCCTCGCCTATCACGAGGGCATCCCCGGCCACCACTTCCAGATTTCGATTGCCCAGGAACTCAAGGGTGTGCCGTTCTTCCGCCGCATGGTGCCCTTCACCGCCTACGCCGAGGGCTGGGCGCTCTACGCCGAAAAACTGGCGCGCGAGATGGGCATGTACCGCGACGACCCCTTCGGCGAACTGGGCGCGCTCGATTCGGAACTCTTCCGCGCCGTGCGCCTGGTGGTGGATACCGGCATCCATCACAAGCGCTGGACTCGCCAGCAGGCCATCGAGTACATGGAAGCCCACTCGGCGCAAGACCATGCCAGCATCGTCAGCGAAATCGAGCGCTACATCGTCATGCCCGGCCAGGCCTGCGCCTACAAGATTGGCATGCTCAAGATGCTCGAACTGCGCGAGAAAGCGCAAAAGGCCCTGGGCGAGAAGTTCAGCCTGCCCGCCTTTCACGATGTGGTCTTGAAGAACGGTTCGATGCCGCTCGACATCCTCGAGCGCGTCGTGGACGAATACATCGAGTCGACGCTGGCCTAGACTGGAGAGGGAACGAGTCTCTCGAGGAGACCCGTTCCCTCATTTCATGCTAAAATCGAAATGTGAACCTCAGCGTTTCCGAACGGCAAAACTTCATCAAACGGCTGCATATCTTTCGCGGGCTGAACGATGCGCAACTGGCCGAGGCGGCCGAAAAGTTGCAGGAAAAACGTTTCAAGGCCGGCGAAACGATCGTCCAGCAGGGCGATCAGGGGGAGACGTTCTTTATCATCTACAGCGGCCGGGTCGAGGTGTCGACGCGCCGCGGCCGCCGCGCCCGGACGCTGGGCTTCCTGATGGAGGGCGACTACTTCGGCGAGGAGGCGCTCTTGCGCCGCCATCACCGTCGCTCGGCCACGGTCACGGCCCGCAGCGAGGTGGTGGCGCTCGTCTTGCACCGCCAGGAGTTCGAGAAACTCTTAAAACAGGCTCGCGGCTTGCGCCGCAATTTCGAGGTCGCCATCGACAGCCATCGTCTCATCCGCCAGGCGCGCTTCAAATGGCTTCAGCCCAACGAGTCGATTTATTTCCTGGCCCGTAAGCATACCGTCGTCCTGTTACAATCCCTCTTCGCGCCCACCCTGGCTCTGATTCTGCCGGTCTTCTTCATTATCTTCTTTTTCGTCTTCCCATCCCCCATTATCCTCGACCTGGGCTCTTTGGTGCTGGCGCTCATTGCCTTCTGGATGATTTGGAAATGGCTGGATTGGAGCAACGACTATTACATTGTCACCAATCTGCGCGTCATCCGCCTGGAGAAGACGATCGGCATCTACGACAGCCGCCAGGAAGCGCCCCTCAGCACCATCCTCTCGGTCGGCGTCGAGACCGACCAACTCGGCCGCATGCTGGATTACGGCACGGTCATCGTGCGCACCTTCGTCGGGCGCATCCTGTTTACGCAGGTGTATCGTCCCCAAGAGGCCGCCCAGATGATCGAGGAATACTGGAGCCGCAGCCGGGCCGTGGCCCGTCAGGCCGATGTGGAGGCGATGAAGCGCGCCATCCGCGAGAAACTTGGCCTGCCGACTCCGCCCCCTCCCCAGAAACAGGAGGGACCGCCCCTCCTGCCTCCCGTCTCGCGGCGGGGCCTTGCCCGGGCTTTGTTCGGCAATCTCTTCAGCATGCGCATCGTCGAAAGCGGCGGGACGATCACCTACCGCAAGCACTACTTCGTCCTCTTCAAACAAACCTGGGCGCCCGGGCTGATTGGGCTGATCATGCTCGTTTTGCTGGGCTACCACTGGATTCGAAACAAACCCACTCTGGACGTGGTCTCCCTCATCTTACTTCTGGCCTTCTTCGGCGCCTTTTTGTGGTGGTTGTACCAGTATGTGGACTGGCGCAACGACAAGTTCCAGGTCACCCAAGACCAGATCTTCGACATCGACCGCACCCCCTTTGGGCGCGAGGAGCGCAAATCGGCCTCGCTTGACGACATCCTGAGCACCGAGTACAAGCGCGATACGTTCCTGAAAGTCCTGCTCAACTACGGCGACGTGTACATCTCCGTCGGCGGCACGCAGTTGATCTTCCAGGATGTCCAGGACCCCCCGGCCGTCCAGCAGGATATCGATCAGCGGCGGGTGGCCCGCCTGGAGGCCAAACGCCAGGCCGAGGCCGCCGCCGAGCGGGAACGGATGTCCTCCTGGCTGGCCACTTACCATCAGAGCGCCGAGGAGTTCCGCCGCGAACAAAGCCTGCAAAAAACCGACGAAAGTGAAGTAAAATAGGCCTCCTGCATCTTTTTTAGTGGTGACTTTCCATGACCCTTCGCCCGATTGTAACCGTCCCCGACCCCGTCCTGCGCCGCAAGGCCCGCCCCGTGACCCGCTTCGATTCCGACCTGCAAACCCTGGTGGATGATATGATCGAGACCATGCGCGCCGCCCCCGGCGTCGGCCTTGCCGCCCCCCAGGTGGGCGTCTCCGAGCGCGTCATCGTGGTCGAGTATCCCGAGGATGACGAAGACGAGGACGCCCCCAAGAAACTCTTCGTGGTCGTCAACCCGGAGATTCGCCAGCGTTCCCAGGAAAAAGAAATCGCCGTGGAGGCCTGTCTGTCGATCCCCGGCCTGCAGGGCGAGGTGGAACGCGACCTGGCCATCACCGTCCGCGGCCAGACCCGCCGCGGCCAGCCGATCAAGATCAAGGCCAAAGGCTGGCTGGCGCGCATCTTCCAGCACGAAATCGACCACCTGGACGGCGTCCTCTACACTGACCGCGCCCTGCGCGTCTGGCAGCCGACCGAGCCGGTCGAGGACAACGTTTGACCGCGCCGACGTGTACCTGACCCATCTCTCCTTGACCAACTTTCGCAGTTTTGCCCGCCTGGACCTGGACGTGCCCCGGCGGGTTGTTCTGCTGGTCGGGAGCAACGCCCAGGGCAAGACCACCCTGTTGGAAGCCGTCTATTTCCTGGCGGCGTTCACCTCCTTCCAGACCCACGCCGACCGCCAACTGGTCAACTTCCTTGAAGCCCGCAAAGACCTGGCCGTCGGCCGCGTGGTGGCCGATTACCAGCGCGGCCGCGCCGCCCACCGCCTGGAAGTGCGCCTCATTCTCGAGCCGGTTGGGGCGAACGGCCAGCGCCTGCGCAAGGAAATCTTGCTCGACGGCGTCAAACGGCCCATGCACGAGGTCATCGGCCACTTCAACGCCGTCCTCTTCGCGCCGCAGATGACCCAGATCATCGAAGGCGGCCCCGACGAGCGCCGCCGCTACCTGAACCTGACCCTGGCGCAGACCGTCCCCGCCTACGCCGCCCGCTTGAACGAGTACAGCCAGGCCCTGACCCAGCGCAACGCCCTGCTCAAACTGCTGGCCGAGCGCGGCGGCGACCCGGCCCAACTGGATTACTGGGATGAGATTCTCGGCCGCGCCGGCGCGGCGTTGATTGCCGCCCGCATCGCCGCCATCCACGAGATCGAGCAGCGCGCCGCCCGCCTCCATCGTGACCTGACTCAGGGCAAGGAAATCCTGCGCCTTGACTACCAGCCAGCCTACGACCCCCTGCCGCGCCCGGCCGGACAGATGTCCCTGCGCCTCGACACGCCCCTCGACCGCCGCGGCCTGACGGAGGAGGACATCCGCCTCGGCTTCCTCGAGCGCCTCCGGCAGATTCGCGGCGAGGAGATCGCCCGCGGCGTCACGACCATCGGCCCGCACCGCGACGAATTGCGCTTCCTGGCCGACGGCATCGACCTGGGCGAGTACGGTTCGCGCGGCCAGGCGCGCACCGCCCTGCTGGCCCTCAAACTGGCCGAGGTCGAATGGATGAAAGACAAGACCGGCCACTGGCCGGTCCTGCTGCTCGACGAGGTGCTGGCCGAACTCGACCTCCAGCGCCGGGCCGACCTGCTGGCCCGCCTCGAGCAGTGCGAACAAGCCCTGCTGACCACCACCGACCTGAACCTGTTCACGCCGGCTTTCGTGGAGAAAGCGACCGTCTGGGAAGTGGAGGCAGGAAGAGTGGTCAGTGTTCGGTGAGCGGTGTTCAGTGTCCAGTGAGGAGGAACGGATGCCTGTAAAACATGCAAGCGATGTGCCCGAGGCCGAGGTCCAGGCCGGGGACTTCACCACCATCCAGGTGCTGCTTTCGGGGCAGGAGGCCCCCAACTTCGCCATCCGGCGTTTCCGCATGGCCCCTGGCGGCGGGATGCCCAACCACACCAACACCGTCGAGCATGGCCAGTACGTGCTGCAGGGCCGGGCGCGCATCAGCATCGGCGGCGAGGAGTTCGAGGTCCAGGCCGGGGACGTGGTCTTCATCCCCGCCGGTGTGCCGCATTGGTACCAGAACATCGGCGACGACGACTTCGTCTTCCTGTGCGTCATCCCCACCGGGACGAAAGACGTCGTCACGATCGTGGACGAAAAGAATTGCTGACGAGATTCCCGGCCGGGAACGTCAAAGCGGTTTCTTGGCCGGCACACCCGGCTTGCGGGGATAAATCTTGGGCGTGGCGGCGACCTTTTCCACCACCAGCAGATAGCGGTCCTCGTCCACGCCCGGAATCCGGACGCCGATCAATTGTTTCATGCTTCCGCCGAGCGCCTTGATGGCGTGGGCGGCTTTGTTGGCCTCCGCCGGGCCGCTGGCCCCCTTCTGGGCCAGCATGCAGCCGCCGACCCGCACCAGCGGCAGCAGGTACTCGCTCAGGATGGGCAGATTGGCCACGGCGCGCGCCACCGCCCAGTCGTACTGCTCGCGGTGGGCGGGCGTTTGCCCCACCTCCTCGGCGCGGGCGGTCAGCACCTCGACGTTCTCCAGTTTCAATATCTCGACGATGTGGCGCAGGAAAGCAGTCTTCTTGCCGACCGATTCGATCAGCGTCAGGCGCATGGATGGGTAGAGAATTTTGAGCGGCAGGCCGGGGAAACCCGCCCCCGTGCCGACGTCCACCAGCCGGGCCGGCGGGCGTCCCTTCCAGGCCAGGACGCAGGAGAAAGAGTCCAGGAAGTGTTTGGTGCGGATACTCTCGGCGTCGCGCAGAGCGGTCAGGTTGACCCGTTCGTTCCAGGCCAGCAGTTCGCGCTCGAAGGTCATCAGCGCCACCACCTGACGCCCGGTCAGGTGGACGCCGAACAACTCCTGGGCGGCGCGAATCAATTTCTCCATGACTTCAATTATAAAACAAAGCAGCGGCTGTCAAAAAATAGAGCAGGATACTATTCTGCCCAGGGGCCAAAAGCCAAAGTTGGGGCTCTCTGATTTTGTCCGGCGCCTTCGGATGGCCGACGACCTGCTCCAACCTGTTTCTTCGGGGGCTAAGCCCCCGAAGAAACAAGCAAGCCCCCGAAGGAGCAAGGGGGGGTGTCCCATCTTTTGGGACAACCCCCCTTGGGAAAGATCAGGAGGAAGCGGGAGGGGCTTTCTTGCGGCGGCCGCGTCGGACGAGCGCCACGATGCCCCACACGAACAGGGCCGGCGGGCCGAAGATCAAGATCATCACCGGCAGAATGAACAGGAAGAAGCGGATGACGAAATCCACGAAGTGCTGCAGGAAGCGCACCAGGTCCTGAATGGCTTTGTTCAGCGCGCCCTTGGGCGTCCACGGGCCGATTTGAATCGGCTGGATGGTCTCCTCGGCCACCACCGTCACGCTGATCAGCGAGTAGGCGACGGATTGCTCATAGTATTGCATTTGTCCGCGCACGCTCTCGATCTGGGCGCGATAGTATTCGAGTTGGTTGAAGACGTCCAGCACATCCTGGGTGTCGGCGGCCTCTTCCATGATTTCCATCAACTCGGCCTCGGCGGCCTGCAGATGGCGCAACTGGGACTGCAGGTCGGTGTACTGCTGGGTGACATCCTGCCCGCTGCGGGTCTCGTTGCGCACCTCGACGGCGTCGGCCTTGATTTCGGTCAGCGCCCGCTCCAGGTCGGCGGCCGGGACTCGGATGCGGACGAAGCCCTCCGGGACCTGCCGCCCGCTGCTGGCGCGGACCTGGTAGACGTTCATCTCGACCACGAAGCCGCCCATGCGGGAGGCCAGGGCCACAATCGCCTGCACTTTGGCCCGCGGGTCGGGGACGACGATGTTCAAATCGGCGTTCATGATGACCAGGCGGTCGGTCGGCGCGGCGCTGTCGTAGGCCGGCGCGACGGCAGACTCGCCCGCCGGTGCGCCCCCTCCGGCCGCCATCGGCGCTTCGGTCACGACGACTCGCTCGACGGCCGGCACCTGTCGGCTGGCCGGAGCGCAGGCCGACAGAAGCAGAATCAGCGCCAGCGGCACAAGGACAAAGACAAGTTTCTTTTTCATGGCGTTTTCTCCTCCAGGGTGAATGAGTTCGCTCTCAGGACGTTCCCCCTTGCCCAAAAGTTCCATGGAGGCGAACAATGTTTTGGGCAGACGGGGGAACGCTTACCACCCGCCGCTCAGGCGGTCGGCGTGACGCTGGGGCAGCCCGGCTGCCAGGATGCGCTGCTGCACGGCCTTGACGTCATATTCCACGCGGCGCGGCTCCCAGAGATGCGTTTTTGGATAGTAGATCGCGTACGCGGCGCGCGGGTCGCGGTCGCGCGGCTGGCCGACCGAGCCGGGATTGAAGATGGCGCGGTCGGTCATCTCGTAACGCGTGCCGGGCTTGGGAATCTCGATCGTAAAATCGTCATCTTGTTGGCGATATTGGAAGACGGCCTGGAAATGCGAATGGCCGACAAAGCACCAGGGGGTGTTGAAATAATTCAGGTTGAGGCGGGCGACCAGGGTGTTCAGGACATATTCCCAAATGGGGTCGCGCGGGCTGCCGTGGACCAGCGAAACCTCGCCGCGCACGGTCACCTCGCGGGCGCAACTGCGCAGGAAGGCCATATTTTCCGGCGTCAATTGTTCCTTCTGCCACAGAAGCGAGCGTTTGGCCTCGGTGTTGAAGGCGGCCAGGGGCATCTCGCCCATCGCGGCGACATCGTGGTTGCCGATCTGACAGGTCAGTTTGGGCAGGCTGCGGATTCTTTCCACGCAGTCGTTCGGGTCGGGGCCGTAGCCGACGATGTCGCCCAGGCACCAGACCTCGCTCACCTTGCCGGCGTCGGCCAGGACGGCCTCCAGGGCCGTCAGGTTGGCGTGAATGTCCGAGATAACCAGGATTTGACTCATGGATGTTCCAAAAGCGCCGCTAATCGTTCGATGATGGCCTCGGCGACTTCGGTCTTGTTCATCAGCGGCAGGGCCTCGCTCCGGCCGTCGGCGTAGAGGAGGGTGACGCGGTTGGTGTCCACGCCGAAGCCGGCGTCGGGGGCGGAGATGTCGTTGGCGGCGATGAGGTCGAGTTTTTTGGCCTTCAGTTTGGCGGCGGCGTTTTCGAGCAGGTCGCGCGTCTCGGCGGCGAAGCCCACCACGCAGCGCGGCCGGGAGTCCGAGTCGGCCAGGGCGGCGAGGATGTCGGGGGCGGCGTCGAGTTCGACCTGGGGAATGCCGTCGCGCTTCTTGAGTTTTTCGCCGGCGACCGATTTGGGGCGGAAGTCGGCCACCGCGGCGGCCATCAGGAGGGCGTCGGCTCCGGCGCACTCGGCCAGGACGGCGTTCAGCATCTGTTCGGCGGTGTGCACCTGGCGCAGGTCCGCGCCGACGGGCGGGGTCAGGCCGGTGGGTGTGCTGATGAGGACGACCTCCGCGCCGGCGTCGAGGGCGGCCTGGGCGAGGGCGTAGCCCTGCTTGCCCGACGAGCGGTTGGTCAGCACCCGCACGGGGTCGAGCGGTTCCTGCGTGCCGCCGGCTGTGACGACGATTTTCCTGCCCGCCAGACGGCCGTTTTTCCCCAACACCAGGCGGATGTGGCCGTACAGTTCGACCGGTTCGAGCAGCCGTCCGCGCCCGACCAGGCCGGAGGCCATGCGGCCCTCGCCCGGCCCGGCGAAGAAGAGGCCGCGTTCGCGCAGGATGCGCACGTTTTCCTGGGTGGCGGGGTGTTCGTACATGCCGGCGTCCATGGCCGGGGCGAGGAGGATTGGGCAGCGGGCGGCCAGGGCGGTGATGGTGAGCAGGTTGTCGGCCGCGCCGTGGGCCAGTTTGGCCAGGGTGTTGGCGGTGCAGGGGGCGATGACCAGCAGGTCGGCGGTGTGGCCCAGGCCGACGTGCAGGACATGCGCCTCGCCGCCCCACAGGTCGGCGTCGGTGAAGGCCTTGCGGCCGGTGACCGATTGGAAGGTGAGCGGGGTGATGAATTTCTCGGCGGCCGGAGTCAGGATCACGTCCACCCGCGCCCCGGCTTGGGTCAGACGGGAGGCCAAGTCGGCGGCCTTGTAGGCGGCGATCGAACCGGTCACGCCGAGGAGGATATGTTTGTCAGACAAAATGGACATATACCTTGATTATATATTAAAACCGCCCAGTGCATTGCCGGAACGAGGAGACCAGCCCTGCTTGCTGTCGAGCGTATCCAGAAAACCCAGAGCATCGAATTGCACGAGTCTTTCGTACCATTCGTGCAATTCGATGCAGAAAAAGCCACTGATCAGTGAAAAACCACCTCGTGGCTCTTCATCTCATCCCCCTCATAGACGAATCGGGCCGAGAAAAAGCGTTCTCCCGCCAGCCAGGGGAAGAAGATATGGTCGCTCGGCCAGAGCGGCAGCCGGTCCAGTTCGTTATCCGGCACCCAGCGCAACTCGCCTTCCGGGGAATCGCGCAATTGGCCCTGGAATTCCGTCGCCGTGAAGACAAAGACGTACCAGTCATTCCCCTTGAAATTCGGGAACATCAACAGGCCGCGCAGCCGCGGGGCGTGGATTTCCAGACCGCTCTCCTCGCGCACTTCGCGAATCACACACGCCTCCGGGCTTTCGCCCGGCTCGAACTTGCCGCCCAGCCCGTTCCACTTGCCGGCGTGGATGTCGCCGGCTTTGCGGTTGCGGTGAATCATCAGGGTCTTGCCCTGGTGTTTGAGGTAGCACAAAGTCGCCAGAATCATCGGAGGACGGCGCTTTCAGCCGAACAGGGTCGCCAGCGCCTCGCCCAGCACGTTGCGCCAGGTGGTGTAATTGTGCGCCCCGCCGGTCTCCACATAGGTCAGAGAGTAGCCCTTTTCCTTCAGCAGCGCCGCCATGCGGCGGTTGGCCGGGTACAAGAAGTCCATCCGGCCGACGTCCAGCCAGAGTCGGACCGGCGGAGGCGGCAGGCAGCGCGCCATCTGGACGACGACCGTCTCGCAGTCGCCCAGTTCGAAGGCCCCGGCTTGACTGATGGCCTGGCCGAAAATGTGCGGCAGGCGCAGGGCAGTGTAGACGGCCATCAGCCCGCCCATCGAAGCGCCCAGGATGCCGTACGCGCCGGGCTGGCGGGCCGGGTCGATCAAACGCAACTGACTGCGGGCCAGCGGCAGGACGGCTTGCAGCAGGAAACCCAGGGTGGCGTCCGAGCAGGCGTACTCGATCATCCGCGCCGGGCCGCCGTTTTGCACCAGGGCCAGGGCAATCGGGCGGATGCGCTTCTGGGCGATGAGGTTGTCCACGATGACGGCGATGCGGCCGCGGCGCAGGTAGTCGTGGCCGTCGTAGACCACGAGCAGCGGGACGGACGCGTCGGTCGGCGGGCGGTAGAGATAGACCAGGCGCTGCCGCCCGGCCGCCAGGTCATCGGTCGGGACCTCGTGGCGGGTGACTGCGCCGCGCGCGACGGCCGGGCCGCGGCGGGTCAGCGGGCTGGGCGCGGCAGCGGGCATGTAGAAGTAATGGTTGTACTGGCCGACGCCGTTCCAGATGCGGCGCGGGTTGAACGGGTCTCGCACCCGCTGGCCGGTCTGCGGGTCGAAGAAGGCGTACTCCAGGTAGGCGTCGGGGGGCAGAGGCAGGCGCAGGGCGTGGAGGCCGTCGGCCAGGCGGCGCAGGGGACGCGGGTTTTCCTCCCAGCCGTGCAGGTCAGAGAGGAGATGCGGCGCGGTCTCGCCTTTCCAGACGAAGACGGCGGCGTCCGCCTCGATGACCGGATTGCCGCCCTCCTCCAGCCGCGCCAGCAGGCGGGCGGGATCGAGACGTTTACTCATCGTTCCGCCCCCACAATGAGATGCGCAGCGGATGGAGTTCGGCGGCCATGACGTTCTCCCGGATGGAGGGGTCGGCGAACATGAACGCCTGCGCCGCCTCGTCGTTCTCGGCGCGGAAGACCACCAGACCGAAAGTGTCGTCCAGGCAGGGGCCGGCCAGCAGGACGCGCCCCTCGGCGGCGGCCTGCCGCAGGTAGGCGAGGTGTTCTTCCATGATGACGGATTCTTCGGGCGTGGGCTGCTCGAAGAATCCGTGACGGTAGGGATGAAGGAGGTAGAGGTATTCGGGCATCAGTCAGAAAAGGCTCCCGACCAGGTTTCGAAGTGCCGGCCGCCGCGCTCGCCGTCCTTGTAGAACGCCAGATAGGTCAGCACCTGATAGGGGACGAATTTTTGTTCCTTCGGTTTGTAACGCGCCAGGTCGTAGTAGGTGTGCCAGGTGCCGGAGTTCAGGTACATCTGATTCGTCCGCTCAGCGCCGGTCGAGATGGAATCGAGCGGCACGACCTCGTGGTGGTGGGTGTGACCGTAGACCACGAAGCGCGCTTCGCGCTTCAGGAAGGCCTCTTCCCGCAGCGCAAAGCGGGTGAAGGAAATCTCGTTGCCCCACATTTTCTTGCGCAGCCAGACCACCAGTTCATCCAGCGTCTTGAAAGGAATGCGGTCGGTCACGGTGATGGCCAGTTGCAAGACGTCGACCAGGTCTAATCTGAAGCGCCTGTCCGCCTGGCGCACGAGCGGCAGGTCCAGGAATTGCTTGCACAGGTCGTCCCAAATGGTCTTCAACTGCTCCTGGCGCTTGCGGCTGACGTGGTTCTGCCGCAACTGGCCGCTGATCCACAGCGGGACGGCCAGCGCCGGGCGGACGTTGACCAGTTCGCGCAGGCTGTCCACGATGCCGGGCGGGAGGTCGGCGCCCATCTGTTTCTCGACTTCGAGCGGGAAGCGGTTGAAGACCTCCACCCCCAGGGCGTCGCCCAGGCTGGCGGCGTCGCGGCCCTTTTCTTTGAAGTAGTTGAAGGGGTCGTAGAGGTCGCCGTGTTGGGCGTAGATTTCGTATTCGTCCAGCAGGGCCTGAACCTCGGCGGATTCGCGCGCCTCGTGCGGAAACGGCCCCGGCGGGTTGGACAGTCCAAACGCCTGCCGGATTTTCTTGCGGATGCCTTCGAAGGCCGAGCCGGGGAGGTGGTAGTACCAGTCGTGATTGCCGAGCAGGTAGAAGATGCGCACCGGAACCATCACCTGCTCGCGGGTCTTCAGCGCCGGCTCTCCTTTGCGGGTGGGAGGCGTCAACCCCAGGCCGTTTTGCGTCAGATCGCGCAACAGGGCCAGGCTGCCGGCGTTGTTTTCCAGAATCGCCTCGGTGATGGAATCGAGGACTCTGGCGTATGCCGGGTCGCGGACATCGGACCAGGGGCGGATCTCGTGCGGCTGGCCATTCTTGTCTTGAATCCACAAGGTGGAATGCAGCGTTTCGAGCACGTCGCCCAGGAGGACGATGTCGATGCTTTCGATGGGCCGATAATGTCCGTCTTTGCGCCAGGAAGCGTTGAAGGCCATCTCTTCGAGGCGGTCGATGAACAATTCGAAGGCTGCCTGCGAGACCGGCTTGGCGCAGGTGCCGTCGGCCAGGTGAATGTCGCTCAAGATGATCAGCATATCTTGCCTCCTCTGTCTGCAGGTTTATTATAGCCTGAACGACGGTAAGATAGGATGGTCAAATCTTCGACCCTTGAGTATCATTGAGGCCGGTCGGGTCAATCCGGTCAGGCGGTGATCCTTTTTCTGGCCCGAACCCTTCTAGAATCTGTCGGGAGGTTGGAATGGATTTTTCTCCTCTTGGAGGACGCAAGCGCGTCCTTGTGTTTGCCCTGCTGGGGGGCATTTTGCTCCTGGCCGGTTCGGTCTTTGGGGTGGACTGGACCAATTATTTCCTCGGAACACAAGCGCTCTATCCGGCGATTGGCAAGCCGCTCATCACCCTGCTGGCGATGACTCTGGCGCTGCTCATCGGTCGGAATCGGCTGAGCGACCGCGACTGGGGGCTGCTCCTGGCTGCCTTCGCCTGTATGCTGCCGACCGACATTCTGATGAGCGTGGTGGCCGTCAGCCCGCAGGTCGGGGTGGGTTCGGCGGTGTTCATGGTCGGCGGCGTGCTTTCGATCCTGGCGCATCTCTTTCTCATCCTGCGGCTGGTGGGTTACGGCGCGCCGGGCTGGAAGAAGGGAGAGAGCGTGGGGTCGAATCTCTGGCTGCCGTTGGCCATCTTCGGCCTGGCGGCGCTCCTTCTGGCCGGGTTGTGGCCGCATATCGTGCGCGTCGGCCACGCGGCGATTGCCCCGGCCTACACGACGTTCTTCTGCACCACCCTGTGGCTGGCCGCCGAGACCGTCCGCCGCCGATTGCTGCCGCGCCCGAACGCCTGGATGGCGGCCGTCGCCGCCGCCTGTTGGTTCGCCACCGAAATCACCGGCGAAATCTACAACCTCGGGCTGGGCGACCTCTCCGAGGTCATGTTCCGCATCGTTTGGGTCTTCTACGGGACGAATGTCGTCCTGTGGGCGCTGAGCGGCTATCGGTGGGAGTCGGCTTCGGCGTGAGCGTCCTCTGCGCCCAGCGGGGCGCGGAAAGTCTCAGAGAGCGGGGGAGGCCGGCGCGGCGTAGCGCTTGAGCGCCTCCCAGCCGACCAGTTTTTTCTGTTCCTCGTCGTAGAGCCGCAGGCGCAAACTCTTCAAACTGGAGCGCAGGGTCAGGGTGGGCGGGTTTTGCAGCAACGGGTTCTCGCGGAAACATGCTTCCAGTTTGTAGTTGGGAATGCGGGCGCTCAAGTGGTGGATGTGATGGAAGCCGATGTTGCCGGTGAACCATTGCAGGACTTTGGGCAGTTTGAAGTACGAACAGCCCTTCAGCCCGGCCTCGAAGAAGTCCCATTTCTCGTGCCGTTCCCAGTAGACGTTCTCGAACTGGTGCTGCATGTAGAAGAGCCAGACGCCGACGGCCGTTCCCAGCCATAAGACGGGGATTTGCACCATCAGATAGGCCTTCCAGCCCACCAGCCAGATGAGGCCGCCGATCAGGACAACCAGCGCCAGGTTGGTCCACCACACGCTGGCCCTTTCGCGCTTGCCGGTCCCGCGCCCGTAAAAGCGCTGCACGATGGCAAAGACGATCGGCGCGCCGATGATGAACATGTTGAAGGGATTGCGCATCAGGCGGTAGGCGAGTTTGCGCCACCAGGGCGCTTGCAGGTATTCCTGAACGGTCATCGTGTACACATCGCCGACGCCGCGCCGGTCGAGGTCGCCGGCGGTGGCGTGGTGGATGGCGTGGTCGCGCCACCAGCGCGCCCAGGGGGTGAAGGTCAGGATGCCGGTGATGACGCCGACGACGTCATTGGCTTTGCGGGAGGGGAAGAACGAGCCGTGACCGCAATCGTGGAAGATGATGAACGTCCGCACCATGAAGCCAGCGGTGGGGATGGCCAGCAGCAGCGTCAGCCAGTAGGAAACCTTCAGGCTGAGGAACATCAGCGCCCAGAGAGCAAAGTACGGGACCAGGGTGTTGATCAGTTGCCAGACAGCGCGGCGGGCGTCGGCGGTTTGATAAGGGGCGAGAATCTTTCGCAAAACGGTTTTGGGGTCTTCTAGCACAGAACTATCCATAACGCCTCCTTCCAAAAATATTCTACAACAAAGCGGCCGGGGCAGGTGATTTTTTGCGGCTTGGGTCGCATCGAATGGCGGGATTTTACGAAAAAGTTTGTATCCTTCGCGAACTGGTTTGGAGAGATTTCTCCGAAAAGACTTGACTTTCCTGGCAAAAGGGTGTATTATTACTCTGTATTATAGAGTTCTCTAAAATATATATTACTCTAAAGGAGATAGTGAATGAACATCACTCCCGATGAAGCCCAACAAGCCCTGGCCGCCATCCAAACCATGGCGCAGAAGACCCGCCGGGCGCTCTCCAGCAGCGGCGCGTATCTCTTCCTGATTGTCTGGGGCGCTGTCTGGCTGGTCGGATTCCTGGGCAATCAATTTCTGACCTCGCAACACGCAGGGTATCTCTGGTTCGGGCTGGACATCGTCGGCGCGCTGCTCTCCTGGTTCATCGGCGCGCGGATGGGACGGCGCGTCCGCAGCGCTGGCGGGAGCGTCTCGGGCAAACGCATTGCCTGGTTCTGGATTCTCTTGTTCCTGTATGTCGTGGCCCTGATCGGCGTCGCCTGGCCGGTGGATGTCAAACAGATTGCTGTATTCATTGTGCTCGTCATCATGCTCGGCTGGCTGGCGATGGGACTGTTGCTCTCGATCACCTCGATCCGCCTGACGCTGGCCATCACCGCCCTGACCCTCGTCGCTTACTTCGCCTTTCCGGCCTATTTTCACTTCATCATGGCGTTTCTCGGCGGCGGCGGCATGATTGCCTTTGGAATTTACATTCGCAACAGGTGGTGAGCCGTGGCCGAACTCAACGAGACTATTCACCAACCCGTGCGGCTGCGCATCATGGCGGCCCTGGTCACCCTGGACCCCGGCCAGGAACTGGAATTCACCTACCTGCGCGACCTGCTCGAGGTCACCGACGGCAACCTGGGCGCGCACCTGCGCAAACTGGAAGAGGCCGGCTATATCGCGGTCAACAAGACCTTCGTGGAACGCAAACCGCGCACCTATGTCTCGGCCACCCCGCTCGGACGTAAGGTGTTCCGGGAGCATGTGGCGGCGCTGGAGTCGATTCTGAAAAACAAGTGAGGGAAGAGATGGAAACGATTGTGCAAGTGCAAGGACTTCGAAAAACCTATGGCGCGACCGTCGCCGTGGATGACATCTCGTTCGTCGTCCACGAGGGCGAAATCTTTGGCATGGTCGGGCCGAACGGGGCGGGCAAAACCACCACCATCGAATGCCTGGAGGGCCTGCGCAAACCGGACGCCGGGACGGTGCGCGTCCTCGGCGTGGATCCCCAGCAGGAGGGCCAGACCCTGCGCCTGCGCGCCGGCATGCAGTTGCAGCAGTCCAACCTGCCCGACCGGATGAAGGTCTGGGAGGCGCTCGACCTGTACGCTTCGTTCTACCCCAAGCCGCTCGACTGGCGCGACCTGCTCGTCCAACTCGGCCTGGAAGAAAAACGGAACACCCCCTTTGGGAAACTCTCCGGTGGACAGAAACAGCGCCTCTTCATCGCCCTGGCGCTCCTGCCCGACCCGCAACTGGTCTTCCTGGACGAACTGACCACCGGCCTCGACCCGCAGGCGCGCCGCGCCATCTGGGACCTGGTGCGCGACGTCCGCGCCCGCGGCAAGACGGTCATCCTGACCACCCACTTCATGGAAGAAGCCGAACGCCTGTGCGACCGCGTCGCCATCCTCGACCGCGGCAAGATCGTAGCGCTGGATACGCCGGAGGCTTTGATTCGCGCTTTGGGCGCGGAGGAGCGCGTCGTCTTCCACATCGAGGGGAATTTGCCCCCGGCGTTCGCCTCGGCTCTCTCGGAGGGGACGCGCCTCGAGGTCCAGGGCGAGCGGGCGACGGTGTACAGCCGCAACGGACGGCAGGTCCCGCTGGTGGTCGAGGTAGTCGGCCTCCTCTCGGCGCAGGGAATCCGATACCGGGACCTGCGCACCGAGCAGCCCAATCTGGAAGATGTCTTCCTGAGCCTGACGGGTCGGGAGATGAGGGATTGAATTTCTCGAAGGCCCCGTTTCTTTCGAGGAAACGAGTCCTTCTCAAGGAGAGATGCAAAGATGAAAAGCCTGTGGAAAATGACCTGGATGGAAGCCAAACTGTTCTTGCGCGAGCCATTTGGCACCTTTTTTACCCTGGCCTTTCCGCTGATGATGCTGTTCCTTTTTGGGAGCATCTACGGCAACGAACCCAGCCCGCTGTTCGGAGGCCGGGGGACGATTGACATCTCCCTGCCGTCCTACACGGCGATGATTATTGCGACCACCGGCCTGATGTCCACGACGATCACCATTGCGATGTACCGCGAGTACGGCATCCTGCGCCGCCTGCGCACCACGCCGGTCAGTCCGCTGGTCATCCTGGGCGCGCAGGTGATTGTCCTGTTCCTGATGACGGCCGCCGGCATGATGCTGCTTTTGCTGGCGGGAAAACTGGTCTACCATGTGCAGTTCGAGGGCAATGCCCTCAGCCTGCTGGCCGGTTTTACGCTGGCGAGTCTGAGTTTCTTCGGGATTGGCTTTTTCCTGGCGGGGATCGTTCCCACGCCGCGCACGGCGCAGATTGTCGGCATGGTGCTGTTGTATCCGATGATCTTCCTCTCCGGGGCCGGTTTCCCGCGCGAATTGCTGCCGGCGACCATCCAAAAGATCGCGACGTTCCTGCCGCTCACTTACGTGGTCAACCTGCTGCGCGGCCTGTGGTTCGGAGAGGCCTGGAGCCAGCATGTCACCGATGTGGCCGTCCTGGCGGTCGCCCTGGTCGTAGGAGTGCTGGCCTCCTCCAGGCTGTTTCGATGGGAGTGAACCGGCAACGGGAGGACGTCCCTGGGATGGTAAAATTACGGTGTGATTCCCGTTCATCTGCGACTTGCTGGTTTCCTCTCCTACCGCGAGCCGGCCGAAATCGACTTCACCACCTTCGACCTGGCCTGCATTTCCGGCCATAACGGGGCGGGGAAGTCCTCGCTGCTCGACGCCATCACCTGGGCGCTCTTCGGCCAGGCCCGCAAACGCGACGATTCGCTCGTCAACAGCCACCCGGCGGTCAAGGCCGCCGAGGTGGCCTTTACGTTCCAGTACGAGGGCAATCTGTACCGCGTCCTCCGCAGCCTGCCGCGCGGCAAGCCGACTCAACTGGAGTTCCAGATTTCCGACGGCGGGACCTGGCGGCCCCTCACCGAGCGCACCGGCCGCGAGACGCAGGCGCGCATCGAACAGACGCTGCGCCTCGACTACGAGACCTTCGTCAACGCGGCCTTCTTCTTGCAGGGCAAAGCCGACCAGTTCGCCCAGCAGACGCCCGGACGGCGCAAGGAAATCCTGGGCAGCATCCTCGGCTTGGAGGTCTGGGAGGCCTACCGCGAGCGCGCCGCCGAGCGGCGCAAGGCCGTCGAGGGCGAGTTGGCGGCCGTGGATGGCCGTCTGCAGGAGATCGAAGCCGAACTGGCCGAGGAGCCGCAGCGCCGGCAGCGCTTGGCGGAACTGGAAGCCGAATTGGCGCGGCTGACGGCCGTCCGCAAGACGCAGGAGGCTGCTCTGGAAAGTCTGCGCAAGGCGGCGGCCTCGAAGGTCGCGGCCGAGAAGGCGCGTTTGGAGGAAGAACGGCGCGCCCTGCAGGAACAGGAGCAATCCGTCCGCCAGCAGGCGCGGGCGCTGTCCGATCTGGAAGCGCGCCTGAAGGACGCCCAGGCCGCCCTCCAGGCCGCCGAACAGACCCTGGCCCAACGCCCCGCCTTCGAGAGCGAGCGGACGGCCGCCCGCGAACAGTTCGGCCAGTTGAAGGCCGAGAACGAGTGGCTCAAGGCGGCCATGGACGACCTCAAAGCGCGCCTCGACCAGTTGGCGGCGGCCAAGGACGCGGCGGTCTGTCCGCTGTGCGGCCAGCCCTTGAGCCAGACTCACCTGCAGAGCACCCTGGCGCAGTTGGAGGCGGAGGGCAAAGAAAAGGGGGATCGCTTCCGCGCCAACAAAGCCCGCATGGACGAACTCGTCCAGCAGATGCGCGTCCAAGAACAGCAGGCCGCCCGCTTCGAGGAGGCCGAGCGCGAACGCCTGAGGGCTTCGAACATGGCTGCCCAGTTCGGCGAACGCCTGGAGGCCATCCGCAAGGCGGTCGAGGCCTGGGAGGCGGGCGGCGCGCAGCGCCTCGCCCAGGTGGAGGCCCTGCTCTCGAGCGAGGAATATCTGCGCCAGCAGGAAGTCCCGGCCGCGGACCTCCAGCAGGCCGAGCGGGTCTTGCTCGATTTGCAGGAGCAGGAGAACCGCCTGAATCAGGAGGTCGGCGCGGCGCGCCAGAAGGTGAACGTCCTCGACGACCTGCGGGCGCGCCGGCAGCGTTTGCAGGCCGAGCGCGAAGCCTCCGCCCGGCAGGTTGGCCGCTACAAAGTCCTCGAACGCGCCTTCGGGCGGGATGGCGTCCCGGCCCTGCTGATCGAACAGGCCTTGCCCGAGATCGAGGCGCGCGCCAATGAGTTGCTCGACCGTCTCTCGGACGGCAGCATGTCGGTCCGCTTCGTCACCCAAGCCGGTTACAAGGACAAGAAGCGCGACGACCTGCGCGAGACCCTCGAGATTCAAATCAGCGACGGGGCCGGGCAGCGCGATTACGAATTATTCTCCGGCGGCGAGGCCTTCCGGGTCAACTTCGCCATCCGCCTGGCGCTCTCGCAGGTGCTGGCCGGCCGCAAGGGCGCCCGCCTGCAAACCCTCATCATTGACGAAGGCTTCGGGTCGCAGGACGCCCAGGGCCGTCAGCGGCTGATCGAGGCCATCAACGCCGTGCACGGCGATTTCGCCAAGATTCTGGTCATCACCCACATGGACGAACTCAAGGACGCCTTCCCCACCCGCATCGAGGTCGAGAAGACCGAGCGGGGGTCGCAGGTGAAGGTGATCGGATGAGCGGGGCGCTCCTGGCCCTTTTCTCGACCCTGGCCTGCTTGATCGGCGCCGTCATCGTCACCTGGCTGCACAACCAGCACCAGATGAACATCGTCGTCCGGCCGGTTGCGCCGCCCCGGCGCGGGCCGCGCCTCTCGGTCATCGTCCCGGCCCGCGACGAGGAACGCAACATCCGGCGCTGCGTCGAGGCCCTCCTGGCGCAGACCTGGCCGGACTACGAGGTGCTGGTCCTGGACGACCGCTCGAGCGACGCCACCCCCCGCATCCTGGCTGAACTGGCCGGGCGCGATCCCCGCCTGCGCGTTTTGCGCGGCGCCGACCTACCCCCCGGCTGGGCCGGCAAACCCCACGCGTTGCACCAGGCCGCCGCCCAGGCGCGCGGCGAGTGGCTCTGTTTCGTGGATGCCGACACCTTCCTCGCCCCCGAGGCGCTGGCGTCCGTCTACGCCGCGGCGCAGGAGCAGCAGGCCGACCTGTTCACGCTCATGACCGCCCAGGAGATCAAGACCTTTTGGGAGCGGGTCATCCTGCCGCTGGTGTTCACGGCGCTCTCGGTCGGTTTCGCGCCGCGCAAGGTCAACGATCCGAAGCGCAAGGACGCCATTGCCAACGGGCAGTTCATCTTCATCCGGCGGGCGGTGTACGAGGCCGTGGGCGGGCACGCCGCCATCAAGAATTCCATCGTGGAGGACAAAGACCTGGCCGTCCTGGTCAAGCGGGCCGGCTATCGGCTGGTGGTGGCCGACGGGCGGCAGGTCGCCTCGACCCGCATGTACACCTCGCTGCCCGAGATGTGGGAGGGCTGGACGAAGAACATCTTCCTCGGCCTGAAAGGCTCGGCCGGGATGCTCCTGCTGGGCGCTTTTGGGGCTTTTCTCAGCCTGATGGCCGCCCTCGTGCTGCCGCTCTGGCTGGCGGGCGGCCTGGCCTGGTTCGCCGCTGGCGGCGGGTCCGCGGCGCTGCTGACGGCGCTCGAGGCGGCTCTGCTGTGGGGCTATCTCATCTTCTGGCGCGTCCTGGCGCTGCGGAGCATGGACGTGCCGCCCCTCTATGCCCTGACCGTCCCGCTGGGGGCGGCCGTCTTTGCGGCGATGATGTTCGCCTCGGCCTGGAAGGTGCTCTCCGGCCGGGGCGTCACCTGGAAGGGCCGGCGCTATCGCCGAAATGTGACCTAAGTCACAAATTTATTCCACGGATTTGCTACAATAGAGGGTGATGAAAACGTTTGCCGCCCATTGGCCGCTGGTTGTTGGCTTGCTGGCGCTGGTCGCTGCGCTGGGCGTGTTCGCCTGGGCGAGCGACGCGCCGGCCTATGCCGGCCACGAACCTGCCACCTGCAACAATTGCCACGTCATGCACGACGCCTACGAGAACTGGTTCCACGCCCCGCACCAACGCTGGGCGGTCTGCACCGACTGCCACCTGCCGCACGAGAATTTTATCGCCTACTGGTACGAGAAGGGCCGTTCCGGATTCCATGATGTCCTCGTCTTCTCGACCGGGACCTACCCGGAGCGCATTCGCGCCACCGAGCGGACGCGCCGCATCATCCAGTCCAACTGCATCCGCTGCCACCTGGACGCGGTCGAGAGCATCGTCATGGCGCCCCAGCCCTTCGAGCGTCCCTGTTGGGAGTGCCATCGGGACGTGGCCCACGGAGAGCGCGGCCTCTCGCAGTCCCCCTATCACGATGAGGAGGTGTACCACCGATGAAAAAGTACACGCACCTGATTCTGGTCGGCGTCATCTTGATTCTGACCGCTTTGCTGGCAGGGGTGCTGATTTTTCTGAAAAGTCAGCCGCCCCAGCCGCGCGCCTTTCAGCCCATCGTCGAAGTCGCGCCCTTCGAACCCGATTCGGCCGTCTGGGGCGAGAATTTTCCCAACCAGTACAGCAGCATGTTGCTGACCGCCGAGAATCGCGCCGACACCGAGTACGGCGGTTCGAGCGGCTTCTCGCACCTGGAGCGCGACCCGCGCCAGGTGATCCTGTTTGCCGGTTATCCTTTCAGTTGGGAATACAATGACGACCGCGGCCACGCTTACGCCCTGGCTGATGTGGAAGCCACCGCCCGCGTCACCGCTTCGACCCACGCCACTTGCTACTCGTGCAAGTCATCCAACAACCCCGCCCTGTGGGCCGAGATGGGGCGGGAAGGGTATGACGCCCTGCTCTTCTCCGAGATAGCCCCGCGCATGGAGTACTCGATCGGCTGCGCCAACTGTCACGAGGCCGGGACGATGCGTCTAATCGTCACCAATCCCTCGCTGGAGACCGCCTTCGAGGCCCAGGGGATTGACTGGCGCAATTTCTCCCGCCAGGAGATGCGCACCGTCGTCTGCGCCAACTGTCACGTCGAGTATTACATGGTCGGCGAGGACAAAATCCTGACCTTCCCCTGGGCCAACGGCACGCGCATCGACCAAATCATTGCCTACTATGACGAGATCGGTTTCGCCGACTGGACCTATCCCGGCACAGGGACGCCCATGCTCAAAGCCCAGCATCCCGAATTCGAGTTTTTCACGGCCGGAAGCACCCACTACGAAGCCGGCGTCGCTTGCGCCGATTGTCACATGCCCTACGTGCGCGATGGCGCGGCCAAATACTCCAGCCACAACATTCACTCGCCTCTGTTCGATCCGATGGCTGCCTGCGGCCAGTGTCACACGGACGTGGACTACGTCGTGGAGCGGGTGAATGTCATTCAAGATCAAGTCTTCGCCGCCAAGATCGCGGCCGAGGACGCCTTGATCGATGCCATCACCGCCCTCTCCGTCGCGGCCGCCGATCCGCGCGCCGACCCGGTCCTGCTCGAGCAAGCGCGTCGACTGCACCGGCGGGCGCAGTTCATGTGGGATTTCGTCTCGGCCGAGAACAGCATGGGCTTTCACAATCCCGAATACGCCCTTTCCATCTTGACCGAGGTGACCAATCTGGCCCGCCAGGCGCAGATGCTGGCGGCCCAGGCAACCGGCAACCTTGACCTGTTGCAGACCGGCGTCTATTACACCATCGACCCGCCGCCTGCGCCGGCCTCCCCGCCGTAATCTTCCTCTTGCCAGAAAAGGCTTCGAAGGCGGCAGAAGAACCTTCGAAGCCTTTTGTATCGCCGGGCGGATTGGTCAATTCCATGGTCCTTGCGTCCACTGTTCCAGCACGTGCGGGTCGGCGACCGTGATGCGGCGTTTCTCCACGCGAATGGCCCCCGAGCGTTCCAGTTCGCGCAGCGAGCGGGCGACCACCTCGCGCACCGTTCCCAGGCGGGCGGCCATCTGGTCTTGCGTCAACTGGGTGCGGCGCGTCTCCTGGATCAGGCGCGCCAGGCGGTGAGTGACCTGATAGAACGCCATCTCGCTGACCGCCTGCACCAGGTGGCGCAGATTGGCGCACAGGTTATCGATCACCTTCTGGGCGAACTCGGGATTGGCGGCCACCGTCTGGCGGATGCATTCCGCCTCGACCACCCAGACGCGGCTTTCTTCGAGCGCCTCGGCGTTGACCGGATTGCCGCCCTGGTCGAAGACCGACACCTCGTTGAACGTCTCTTTCTCCTGCACCAGGCGGACGATGTACTGGCGTCCCTGGGGCGAGAGGCGGTACAACTTGACGCATCCGTGTTGGACGATGTGCAAACCAGCGCAGGGTTCGCCTTCCCAGAAGAGCGGCTCGCCGCGTTCGAATTGGCGCAGGGAGGTGCACTCCGCGGCGCGCTTCAAATCCGTTTCGGGCAGATTCTCGAAATAAGGATTCTCGCGCAGCGCGCGCAACTTTTCATCGAATTCAACCTTTAAAACCCTCATAACCCCGATTCCTCATCCACAAAATCCGTTCCTATCCGTGAATCCGTGACAAAGTCCGTTGACCAAAATCCGTTCCCATCCGTGAGTCCGCTACAAAGTCCGCTGACTGGAATCCGTTCCCATCCGTGAGTCCGCTACAAAGTCCGCTGACTGGAATCCGTTTCCATCCGTGAGTCCGTTACAAAGTCCGCTGACCAAATCCGTTTCCATCCGTGAGTCCGTTACAAAGTCCGCTGACCAAATCCGTTCCCATCCGTGAATCCGTGACAAAGTCCGTTGACCAAAATCCGTTCCTATCCGTGAATCCGCTACAAAGTCCGCTGACCAAATCCGTTCCCATCCGTGAGTCCGCTACAAAGTCCGCTGACTGGAATCCGTTCCCATCCGTGAGTCCGTTACAAAGTCCGCTGACCAAATCCGTTCCCCTCCGTGAGTCCGTGACCAAGTCCGTTGTCAACCATCCGCCCCCGTCAACACCCGGTCTGCGCCGCGGTCGATTTCCCACGGATAGATGACATACGCCTCGGTGGCTTCGGCGTAATAATCCGGCCGCAGCGTGCCGAACAGCGAGCGGTACGGATTGAAATGCAGGACGCACGTTTCGGGGAACCCGCCCGCCGCCGAGACGCGGTTCTTGACGGCGGTCATCGTCCGCCCCGACCCCCAGACGTCGTCCACGCACAGGACGCGCCGGCCGCGCAGCAAATCGTCGGCGGGGAACTGCAAGAAAGTCGGCCAGGCCAGCAACGACGTTTTTTCCGCCTCCAGCAGGGCGGGGAAGTCCACTGCCGCCGTCAGCAGCGTGGTCAGGCCCATTTTCTCGGCCAGCAGCCCGCCGGGGATGATGCCGCCGCGCGTCACCATCAGCAGCGCGTCGAACTCCCCCCTGAATTTGGGCAACAGCGAATCGATCAGACGGTCGACGTCATCCCAGGAGAGTAGGATGTTGCGCGGCCCGGCCTGCATGTGGCTACCCCAGCACAGCCTGCAGCGGGGCGGGCGCGGCGACCGCGACCTGCGAACCGGCTTCCTGGGCTTTTTCCACCTCGCGCGCCCACAGATACAGGCAGGTATGGTAGGCGGTGGCGGTGTAAGAGGTGATCACCGTCGCAATCATGATGAAGACGCCCGCAATCAGCACGCCCAGCCCGACGCCCAGCGCCCAGCCGAGGATTTCCTGCGGCCCGGCCAGCGAGACCAGCCCCACGCCGACCCCCAGCCCCAGGACGACGCCCAAACCGCCCAGGAAGAAGCCAATCAACCCGTTGACGGCCTTCACTCCCACCGTGCTGATGCCCACCAACAGCAGATTGTTCTTGACGATGTTGTAGACGCGTTTGAGCGCCTCTTTGAGATTGATGTCTTCGATGACCATCGCCGGCAGGAGCAGAAAGGCCGCCTCCGTCCAGACCACGTTGATCGTCCCGGCCAGGAGATTGCGGCCGCGGCTCTGGCCTTTTCCCTTGACCCAGTCGCTGAAAATGTTGACCGCCGTCGAGGCGGCGGCCAGGCTGAGAATGTCGAGCCAATCGCGCTTGACCACCGCCCAGGCCTTGTCCATGCGCCCGTCGCCCTCGGCCAGATAACCGAAGATGAGATAAATGGTCATCGCCGAGAAAAGATAACCGACCGAAAACTGGGCGAAAATCATCACCGCTCCCAGGACGAAGATGGCCGCCTGCCCGATCCAGTTCTCGCCGCCGAACAGAAAAGCGGCGCCGATCATGAATGGGATGAACAGGAGCGAGACGAGGAAACCGACAATCAGGGAGTAAATAGACGGCTTGATCAGGTCGCGATCCTTGAGGGCCATCTGCCAGGCCTGCTTGAGGAACGACCAGCCGCGGGCAAACGATTGCATAGGACGCCTCCAAACTGTAAGATGAGATGATTATAGCAAACTTATGGGTTCGACTTCAACCCGCCAGCCGGGCAGTTCCCGGCCGCGCAGCAGGGAGGCCGGATCGGGTCCGCGCAGGATGATCTGCCAGCGGTGCCAGCCTGCGGTCTTGGCGAAAAAACAGGGCGCGGGTCCGATCAGCGTCGTTTCCCGCCTCGCTTCTGCCGTCAGCCAGGCGGCGATCTTCTCGGCCGTCCGCCTGGCCTCCGCTTCCGCCTTGGCCGCGTCCAGGGCGCGGTATTCCAACCTGACCAGCCGCGCAAAGGGCGGATACCCCAAGCGGCGGCGCTCCTCCAGTTCGCGGGCGTAGAAACCGTCCACGTCGTGGGCCGAGGCAGCCTGGATGACGTAATGGTCCGGCTGGAAGGTCTGCAGGATGACCCGCCCGCCGAGGGCCGAACGTCCGGCCCGCCCCGCCACCTGAGTCAACAGGTTGAAGGTCCGTTCGGCGGCGAAGGGATCGGGCAGGTGCAGGCCCACTTCGGCCAGCACCACACCCACCAGCGTGACCCGCGGCAGATCGAGACCTTTAGCCAGCATCTGCGTCCCGATCAGGATGTCGGCCCGGCCGGCGGCGAAGTGGCTCAGGATGATTTCGTGGGCGTCCTTCTGACGGGTGGTTTCCCAGTCCCAGCGCAGGGTGCGGGCGGACGGGAAGAGCGCCTGCACCTCGCTCTCCACTTTTTCGCTGCCCAGCCCGTAGGCGCGAATCTGCCGGCTCCCACAGGCCGGACAGGTCTGCGGCATCCGGCGGCGATAGTTGCAGCGGTGACAGCGCAGGTCGGACGTCGCAGGACGGGCCTCTTCCGCCTGCCCGCTCCTCGACGCCGGGCTTTCGATGTGATAGGTGAGCGGCGTGTCGCAATTCGGACACTTCAGAACATGCCCGCACTCGCGGCAGAACACGTACGTGGCCGCGCCGCGCCGGTTGAGGAACAGAATCGCCTGTTGGCCGCTGTCCAGGACGCGTGCCAGGTTCTCGATCAGGACTCGGCTGAAGATGGCGCGATGGCCCGATTTGAGTTCGGCGCGCATGTCCACCACCTCGACCGGCGGCAGGTTCGGCTGGACGATTCGGCGGGGCAGCGCCAGCCGCAGACTCGCCCCGCTCTCGGCCTGGTAGCGCTGGACGACGGAGGGGGTGGCCGAGCCGAGGATGCAGACCGCCCCGCACAGGCGGGCGTATTGGCGGGCGGCCGTCTCGGCGTGGTAGAAGGGCGGTTCGGCCTGGTAATAGGAACTGTCGTGGCATTCGTCCAGGACGATCAGGCCGGGGTTGGGGAGGGGCGTGAAGAGCGCCGAACGCGGCCCGATGACCACCTGGAGCAACCCCAGGCGGGCGCGCCGCCAGGTGTCGTAGCGTTCGCCGTCCGAGAGGCGCGAATGGACCAGCCCCACCTGCCCGGGGAAGCGCGCCAGGAAGCGCCGCACCATCTGCGGGGTGATGGCGATTTCGGGGACGAGGATGAGGGCCTGTTTGCCGCGTCGCGCCGCCTCGGCCGCGGCGCGCAGATAGAGTTCGGTCTTGCCCGAACCGGTGACGCCGTGCAGGAGGAACGGCTGGGACGCCACTGGCGAGGCGAAGGCCGCCTCGATGGCTTCCCACGCCTTCTGCTGGTCGGCGGTCAGGTCGGGCGGCGTCTCTTCCGGGCCGCCCGGTTCGATCTTCGCCAGCGGGTCGCGCCAGATTTCGGTCTCGCGCAGGACGATCAGGCCGCGCTCGGCCAGTTCCTGCAAGTCGGCCAGGGTACAGCCGCTGGCCGCATACACCCAGGAAACGTTGACCGCCTGCGGCTCTTCGATGAGAAAACGCAACGCGGCCTGACGCCGCGCCCGCGTGGCCTCCGTTTTTCCCAGGTCCGACAGGGCCGCTTCGGCTTCGGCGGGCGGGACGGCCAGTTGCGCCGTCCGGACGAACTTGGGGCGGACACTCGGCGGCGGCAGGACGGATTGACGCGTCAGCACGCCGCGCCGCGCCAGCGCCTCGGCGGTCTTGCGCCAATCGACGCGGGAGAAATGCCGGTCGATTTGCCGCCCGCGCAGGGGGCCGCGCGTCTTGAGCAATTCCAGCAAGCGGTTTGCTATCTGACCATGGACCGTGGACGGCAGACCATGATTGACGGTCTGCGGTCCGCTGTCCGCGGTCCGATAAAGCACATCCGCCTGTTGACTCAGCCCGGCGGGCAGCATCAGGTCGATCACCGCCGCCAGCGGCGCGAGGAAATAGTCTGCCATCCAGCGCGCCAGGGCGATCTGGGCGGCGGTCAGCGCCGGAAGGGGGTCGAGCAGGTCGAGGACGGGCCGCGTCTCGGCGACGGCGGGCGTCGCCGTCAATTCGAGCACCACGCCCTGGACAGTCTGTTTGCCGAAAGGCACGGTCACCAGATGCCCGGCCCCGACCCGCCCGAGCAGGTTTTCGGGCAGATGGTAATCGAAGACGCCCGAAAGGGTCGGGATGTTGACGGCGACGCGGGCAAAGAAAGTTTCGGTCACAGGGGAAGGGGCGCGGGCGGGCGGCGTCATCCGGCGGGGGCGGTCTTGAGCGCCACGGCCGCCCCGTAGCCGACCACCGAGGCGTAGTCGCCGGTCACATCGCCCGAGGTGGCGTGATACAGCACCTTGACGGCGTCAGCGCCCAGGGCGCGGGCTGCCCACAGGACGGCGGCGGTCGCCGCATGGCCGCAGGCAAAGCCCTTGCCGGTCCGCTCGGCCTCGAAGAGGGCTTCGGGGTCGAAGGCCTCCAGGCAGCGCAGGACTTCGGCGTCGAGTTTCTTGGCGGTGGCCTGATCGTAGAAGTGGGAGAGGTCGGTGCTGGCGACCAGCAGGGCGTTGCGGCTGCGCAGCACCTCGGCCAGGGCTTCGCCCAGCGCCTGGGAGATGGCCGGTTCCTGGGCGCGCACCATCACCGGCAGGAGGCGGAAATCGCCCGCCAGGGCGCGCTGCAGGAAGGGGAGTTCGATTTCGAGGGAGTGTTCGCGGTCGTAGGCCACCGGCGTCAGACCGATGGCCAGGCGCGCCCGAAGGGCGGCGTCCAGGGCGGCCAGGGCCTCCTGATCCACAGGAATCGGGCCGAGCGGGGTGGCATAGGCCTCGTGAGCGGTGGTCAGGAGGGGTTCGTAATAGGGCTGATGCATCGGCGAGATGACGGCCACCAGGTCGGGGCGGCGGCCGCGCACGGCGGCAAAGGCGTACCCGGCCACCGGGCCGGAGTAGATGTGACCGGCGTGCGGGGCGATGACGGCCACCACCTCGCCGGGCAGGTCGGGCAGTCTGGCGCGGTCGAGGTAGGAATCGACGGCGCGGCGCAAGGCGTCGGGGTTGCCCTCGTACCAGGCGCCGGCAATCGGCGAAGGACGGACAGGAGCAATCGTGGTCATACGGCCTCCTTTTTCCTTCTCAATTTTAGCACGGCTGCAAACGACTTGTTCGGCGAGAGGCGTTGGCGATCGGGGCTAACGGGGATACCTGCGGCGGAAGCGGCGGCGGGAGGCCCAACGCAGCAGGAGCGCCGCGCCTCCCAACAGGGCGGCCAGGGCCAACCAGACGAACGGCCAGAGATCGGCCGCCGGGCGTTTTGCCTGCGGCGTCGCCGGCTGTTCCTGGGCGGCAAAGGCGGCCGGTTCGGGCGTCGCGGCAGGGGTGGGGGTGGCCTCGACCAGGCGGGCCGAGTCGGCGGTTTGCGGTTCGGGTTCGGCTGGCGCGGCGAGCATGGGGGCGGCCTCTGTGATGACCTCGTCCGATTCGGCCGCGCCGCCGCCCATACTGGGGAGGGGCGCGGCGGCCGGCGCAGAAGCGCCCAGCGGCAGTTGACCGATCAGGTTGCCGCCGAAGGTGCAGACGAAGAGCAGGGCGGCCAGGGCCGAAGCCCAAGACAGGATGGGCACGCCGCGCGGCGCGGGCGGCCGCAGACCGGCCATGCGGGGCGTGAGGGTGAAATTGCGCGGGGCGCGCCGCCTCGGGGCGCGGCGCAGCAGGCCGCGGGTCTGGCGGAGTTCGTCCAGGGCGGCTTGCAGGGCGGGGTTGGCGTTCAGGCGGGCTTCCAGGCGCGCCGCCTCGGCCGGGGGGAGTTGCCCGTCCAGATAGGCCGAGAGTTGTTCGAGGTCGCGGGAGGAGAGAGAATCGTTCATGCGCCACGCTCCTCCAGCAGACGGAAGGCGGCGGGCAAAAGTTCCCGGAAGCGCTGCAGGCAGTCGCGCAGGCGCAGGCGGGCGCGCGCCAGGCGGGACTTGATCGTGCCGAGCGGTAGGCGCGCCGCCCGGGCGGCGTCTTTGTAATCCAATCCCTGGATGTCGGTCAGCACGACCACGGTCCGGAACTCGATGGGCAGGGCGTCCAGGCAGTGCTGGATGGCGTGTTCGAGTTCGGCGCGGATGAGTTCGTCTTCGGGCGAGGCGGAAGGATCGGCCAGCCAGCGCGGGGCTTCGACTTCCTCGCCGGCTTCGTTTTCCGGTTCGAGGGGGGTCGTCGGGCGGCGCTTGCGGCGGCGCAGTTCGTCGTAACAGGCGTTGGTGACGGTGCGCAGCAGCCAGGCTTTGAAGGAGCCGCCGCGGTAGGCGTTCAGGGCGCGGAAGGCGGAGAGGAAGGCTTCCTGGGTGGCGTCTGCCGCCAAGTCTTCGTCGCCGAGGATGCGCAGGGCGGCGTTGTAGAGCGCATCCTGGTAGGCCAGGACGAGGCGGTTGAAGGCTTCCAGGTCGCCGCGCTGGGCGGCGCGGATGAGGGCGGGTTCGTCCATCTGGGCTATTTTACCCCACTGTTTCGACGCTATTTTTCGTCGGCGCGCATGTGCGGGAAGAGCAACACCTCGCGGATGGAGTGTTTGTCGGTCAGGAGCATGGTCAGGCGGTCGATGCCCATGCCAAAGCCGCCGCACGGCGGCATGCCGTAGCGCATGGCGCGCAGGTAGTCCTCGTCCATGGGGTGTTTCTCCTCGTCGCCGTCGGCGTAGTCGCGGCCCATTTCGAGGAAACGCTGTTCTTGGTCGAGTGGGTCGTTGAGTTCGGTGAAGGCGTTGCACAGTTCAAAGCCGGCCACGTAGACTTCGAACCGCTCGACGGTCAGCGGGTCGCCCGGCTTGGCTTTGGCCAGGGGGGAGATATCGCGCGGGTAGTCGTACAGGAAGGTCGGTTGGATGAGGGTCGGTTCGAGGTACTCGGAGAGCATGAAGTCGATCAGTTTGCCGCGCGTGGCCTGCGGATCGGGCTGTTTGCCGGCCTGGACGAGGGCGCGGCGCAGGGAATCGGCCGTCGGGTGGGCGGCGATGTCGATGCCGCTCGTCTCCAGCAGGCCCTGGCGCATTTCCAGCCGCCGCCAGGGCGGGGTGAAATCCAGTTCATGGCCCTGGTAGGTGAGGCGGGTCGTACCGAGCACCTGCTGGCAGACGTAGGCGAGCATCTCTTCGGTCAGATCCATCACCTTCAGGTAGTCGGCGTAGGCCCAGTAGAATTCGAGTTGGGTGAATTCGGGGTTGTGTTTGAAGGAGACGCCCTCGTTGCGGAAATCGCGCCCGATTTCGTAGACCTTTTCGAGGTTGCCGACCAGGAGGCGCTTGAGGTAGAGTTCGAAGGAAATGCGCAGGTACATATCCTGGTCGAGTTCGTTGTGGTGGGTGACGAACGGCCGCGCCGCCGCGCCGCCGTAGATGGGCTGGAGGATGGGCGTCTCGACCTCGAGGAAGCCGCGGCCATCCAGGAACTGACGCAGGGCGCGCAGGATGGCGGCCCGTTTGCGGAAGGTTTCGCGCACTTCGGGGTTGACGGCCAGGTCGGCGTAACGCTGACGGGCGCGCAGTTCGGGGTCCTCGAGGGCGGCGTGGCGGATGACGGTGCCGTCGGGCAGGGTTTCGTCTTTGGCGGCCGGCAAGGGGCTGATGGCCTTGGCCAGCATTTTGTAGTCATGCACCAGCAGGGTCACCTCGCCGGTGCGGGTGCGCATCAGGACGCCGGAGGCCTGGATGAAGTCGCCCAGGTCGAAGTAGTCGTTGAAGAAGGCGAGGCGTTCCTGGCCGATTTCGTTCAGCCGCAGCAGCAACTGGATGCGCCCGTCGCCGTCCTCGATGTGGGCGAAGGTCAGTTTGCCCATCGGGCGGACGGCGCGCAGGCGGCCGGTCAGGACGGCGCGCAGTTCGGGCGTTTGCCCCGCCTCGGCCTGGCGCTCGGCCGCCTCGAAGGCGGCGATCGCCTCGGCGCTGGTGTGCGTCCGCTCGGCGCGGGGCGGGTAGGGTTCGATCCCTTGCTGGCGCAAGGCTTGCAGTTTTTCGAGACGAATTTTTTCGAGGGAGGTGTATTCGGGCATGGCGCAGCCTTTCTGAGCGTTATTTTACCATTCGAGGCCGGGCGCTTGGCGCAAAAAGCCCCGCGCATCGGGCAGGATGCGCGGGGCCTGAACGGGCTTGCCCCAGGCCTATTCGACCTTGACGATTTTGACTTTGAAGGTGCCGCCCGGCGCTTCGACGGTGACCTCGTCGCCGGCGCGGTGATTGAGCAGGGCTTTGCCCAGCGGCGATTCGTTCGAGATGCGGCCTTCGCGCGGGTTGGCCTCGGCCGCACCCACGATGGTGTACCGTTCGGACGGGCCGTCTTCCTCTTTGATGACCACCGTCGAGCCGACCTGGATGAGGCCGCGTTTGTCTTTCTTGTCGGTCGTCTCCTCGATGATGCGCGCCGAAGCCAGGATCATTCCCAGTTCCTGGATGCGCCCCTCGACGAAGGCCTGCTCGTTCTTGGCGGCCTCGTACTCGGCGTTTTCGATCAATTCGCCGCCTTCCATCGCCTCGTGCAAACGGTTGGCGACTTCCTGGCGTTTGACCGTGCGCAGGTAGTCGAGTTCTTCCTGGAGTTTCTGATAGCCTTCTTTGGTCAGGAATGTGGTCGGCATGGTATGACTTCCTGGTAAAAAATGTGCATCTCCGTAGCAGAGATGCATGATCGGTTTCCCTGTCCGCGCCGTTATTATACATGATTCTGTTCGAAAAGCAAGATGATTGTCTCCTGTTCCGATAGAGGGAGAACGCCTCGAATGGTTGACCGGCGGCGGCCGTTCTGTGCTATCATTGCGACGGCGTAGAGGGGACCCTCGGCCTCTTGGCTCGCTCGAATCGACTGACATCTTGTGGAGGAAATATGATTCCCAGACTGCACTTTGCTCATCTGCCTACCCCGATCGATTCTCTGCCTCGACTTTCAGCCGCCCTCGGCGGCCCCACCCTGCTGGTCAAGCGCGACGATCAAACCGGCCTGGCCTTCGGCGGCAACAAGACGCGCAAACTGGAGTTCCTGGTCGCCGAGGCCCAGGCTCAGGGCGCAGACATGCTCGTCACGGCTGGCGCGCTGCAATCCAACCACTGCCGGCAAACGGCCGCGGCCGCGGCCCGTTTCGGCTTCGAGTGCACCCTCGTCCTGGTCGGCGAGCCGCCCGAACGGCCCAGCGCCAACCTGTTCCTCGACCGCCTCTTCGGGGCGCAACTGGTCTGGACGCAAAAATCGCAGCGGGATGCGACCCTCGATCAGGTCTGTCAGGCGGCCAGGGAGCGGGGCCGGAAGCCCTACCTCGTCCCCTACGGCGGGTCGAACGCGACCGGCGCGCTGGGCTATGCCTTTGCTATGCAGGAATTCCTCTCCCAGGGCGCGCCGGCCGATTGGATCGTCTTCGCATCCTCTTCGGGCGGGACGCAGGCCGGCCTGCTCCTCGGTCAGCGATTGTTTGGCTACGCCGGCAAAATCCTCGGCATCAGCGTGGACGAGCCGCAGGCCGTGTTGCAGGAGCGGGTGGCGAAACTGGCCTCCGAAACATCCGAAAAATTCGGCAAGCGTCTGGATTTTGCCCCCGAGGAGGCGCTGGTCAACTCGGACTACTGCGCCGCCGGTTACGGCGTCCTGACCCAGGCCGAGCGCGCCGCCGTCCGCCTCTTCGCCCAGACCGAGGGCCTGCTGCTCGACCCCGTCTATACGGGCCGGGCCGCGGCTGGTCTGCTCGATCTGATTCACAAGGGGTTCTTCAAGCGGGGCGAAACGGTCTTGTTCTGGCATACCGGCGGGCAGCCGGCCCTGTTTGCCGAGAAGTACCAGGGCGATCTTCTCTGACGGGTCTTCCTGGCTCTCGTTCGGATGACAGTTGTACTGCCGTCCGCTGCCGGCGCTCGCAGCTCGCGATCAATTGGATGTTCGGACGGCAGTTGGACTGCCGTTCGCTATTGGCGCAGTGCAACTGCGCGCCAACAAATCCTATTTTTGACAACCGGCTGTTCAGACGGCAGTTGGACTGCCGTCCGTTGCCTGGCGCTCGCAGTGCAACTGCTCGCGATCATTGGGTGCTCGGACGGCAGTTGGACTGCCGTCCGTTGCCTGGCGCTCGCAGTGCAACTGCTCGCGATCAATGGGTTCGGACGGCAGTTGTACTGCCGTCCGCTGGTTTTTTATCCCGTTATGAGCATGTCTGTTGGTGGATATGTTTCTTCGCCCAGGTAATACGCCCGCGCGCTGGAATACGGCCAGTCGAGCACAGATTCGACGAGCCCGGCGCGGACCGGATTGTAATGAATATAATCCAGTTTCTGGCGGGCAAATTTGAACGTGAATATTGCTTCGGGATGGGAGCCTTCTTGCCAAACTTGGTATTGCGACACATCCTGCGCTCGTCCTTTCTGTCGGGCGGCCGAGAACCGTTCCAGAAGTTCTCGATCATTCAGGCGCGTTGCTTCCCGAGAAATACTCCGTGAGGTAAATCTTTTGAAATCGCGCATAACATCGGACAGGTTGGTACCTTCCTCCGGCCAGAGAATGGCGTGAAGATGGGTGGACATGATAACGAATGCATTCAGTTGCGTTTGTTTGTGAGTGCGAAGGTAAGCCAGAGAGTCGAGAACGATCTGGCGATATGGCTGTTGCGCCAACACCGGTAGCCAATCTACAATGGTACAGGTGACGAAGTAGGCATAATTCTGCTCGCTGAAGACCCGATAACGGTTCGTCATATTGAAATCAACCCCTTTATATCAATTGGATGTTCGGATGGCAGTTGTACTGCCGTTCGCTACCCGACGCTCGCAGTGCAACTGCTCGCGATCGAGCGGTATCACTAGGCTGTTCGGACGGCAATTGTACTGCCGTTCGCTACCCGGCGCTCGCAGTATAACTGCTCGCGATCAACAGACAACGGGTTGTTCAGGACTGCCGTCTGCTGCTTGGCGCTCGCAGTGAAACTGCTCGCAATCAATTGCGATGTTTAGACGGCAGTTGTACTGCCGTTCGCTACCCGGCGCTCGCAGTGCAACTGCTCGCAATCAACGGGTTGTTCGGACGGCAGTTAGACTGCCGTCTGCTGCTTGGCGCTCGCAGTATAACTGCTCGCAATCAATTAGATGTTTAGACGGCAGTTGGACTGACATCTGCTGCCCGGCGTTCGCAGTGCAATTGCTCGCAATCAACGGGTTGTTCGGACGGCAGTTGGACTACCGTCCGCTGCCCGTGCTCGCAGTGCAACTGCTCGCAATCAATTGGGTGTTTGGACGGCAGTTGGACTGCCGTCCACTGCTCGCAATCAACTCCGCCACTCTTTTAGTTCTTGCGTTTTGCAGGCGCCGGCTTCTTGGTCGGCGCGGTTTTCCTGGCGGCAGACTTTTTCTTGGTTTCTTCCTTCTTCCCCACGGCCACAAACCGCTCGGCTGTCCACCCTTCGGTCAGGCCCACCACCGCGTCGCCGGGCTTGACCTCCACCACGGCCTCACCGCGCACGGCAGCGCGCTTGCGCAGGGGGGCGGCGTCCAGGCGGGTCATCTTGGGGGCGGCGCGGAGCAGGTGCAGGGTCACGATGGCGTTCGGTTTGCCGAGCGCCAGCCCGGCCAGTTTGACGCCGCGCGGCAGTTCCCAGACGATGACGCCCTTGCCGTAGCGTCCCTGAGCGGGGAAGTCGTTCTGGGCAAGACGCTTGGCCTTGCCATCGGAAGCAATCACGAACAGGTCACCCGCCGCAGGCAGGATTTGCGCGCCCACGACTTCATCCCCGACGCCCAGTTTGATGCCGGCCACGCCCGCCGCAACCAGCCCCATCGGGCGGACTTCCTCCTCGCTGAAGCGGATGCCCATGCCGAGGGCGGTGACGAGCAGGATTTCCTTCCTGCCGTCGGTCAGGGCGACCCAGCCCAGGGCGTCGCCCTCGTTGACGTTGACCAGGCGGAAGGTCTGCGCCGAGGGGCCGGGCAGTTCGCTTACGGCACTCTTCTTGACCATGCCGCCGCGCGTCGCCGTCAGGACGAAGGTCTCCTCCGGCAGGGTCGAGCGTTTGGCGGGCAGGGCGAAGGCGGCCGCAGGCGGGGTATCGGCCTGGAGCGGCGAGGCTTTGTGGAAGGGGACGCCGTCGGAGAGTTTTTCGGCCTCCGGCAGGGTGTGGACGGCCACCGCCGCGGCCAGCCCCTTCTCGCTGACCAGGTAGAGCGTGTCGGCGGCGCCGGCGCGGACGAGCAGGCGGGGCGCGTCGGAGCCGGAGAGGCGCGGCGGCTTGTCTTCGCGAGTGCGGGCGAGAATTCCCTCGGTGGTCATCCCGATCCAGACGGTTTGCTCCGGCAGGAGTTCAGCGGCAGTGAGCGGGGCTTTCTTCGCCTTGCGCCCGCGCAGGCTGACGATTTGCGTCCGGCGGCGGTCGGCGTAGGCGGCCTTGACCTTGAGCAGTTCTTCGGCGGCGACCTGACGCATCTTCTTCGGCGATTTGAGCAGGGCTTCGAGTTCCTTGATGAGGGCGAGCGTCTCTTTGTACTCGGTCTCGATTTTCTTGCGTTCCAGGGCGGCCAGGCGGCGCAGTTGCATGTCGAGGATGGCGTTGGCCTGGATTTCGGTCAGTTTGTATTTCTTCATCAGCCGCGTGCGGGCGGTTTCTACGTCCGGGGCGGCCTTGATGAGGGCGATGATTTCGTCGAGGTGGCGGAGGGCGACCATCAGCCCCTCGAGGATGTGAGCGCGGGCGCGCGCCTTCTCCAGGTCGAATTCGGCGCGGCGGCGGATGACCGTCAGCCGGTGTTCGAGGTAGACGCGCAGGGCCTGCTTGAGGGTCAGCAGGCGCGGCTCGCCGTCCACGAGCGCCAGGAGGGTGATGCCGAAGGTCTGCTGCATGGGCGTGCGCTTGTAGAGGTCGGCCAGCACCTTTTCGGGTTCGACGTTCTTGGTCAGTTCGATGACGATGCGCAGTCCCTGGCGGTCGGATTCGTCGCGCAGGTCGGTGATGCCCTCCAGCGCGCCGTCGCGGACGAGTTCGGCAATCCGCTCGATGAGGCTGGACTTGTTGACCTGGTAAGGCAGTTCGGTGACGATGATGCGGCTCTTGCCGCGCTCCATCTCTTCGATGTGCGCCCTGGCCTGGACCGTGACGCGGCCGCGTCCCTTGCCGTAGGCGGCCTCGATGCCCTCCTCGCCCTTCTGTTCGATGATGACGCCGCCGGTGGGGAAGTCGGGGCCTTCGACGAATTCCATCAGGTCGGAGATGCTGATGTCGTCGAGTTTTTCCCACTTTTCGAGCATATAGACGCAGGCGTCCACCACCTCGCCGAGGTTGTGCGGCGGGATGTTGGTAGCCATACCGACGGCGATGCCGGAGGAGCCGTTGACCAGCAGGTTGGGGATGGCGGCGGGCAGGACGGTCGGCTCGGTGAGCGTGCCGTCGAAGTTGTCGGCGAAGTCCACGGTGTTCTTGCCGATGTCCGCGAGCAGGTCGAGGGCGGGCGGGGCGAGGCGGGCTTCGGTGTAGCGCATGGCGGCGGGCGGGTCGCCGTCCACCGAGCCGAAGTTGCCCTGTCCGTCAATCAACATCAGGCGCATGGTGAAGTCCTGCGCCATGCGCGCCATGGCTTCATAGACGGCCTGGTCGCCGTGGGGGTGGTACTTGCCGAGCACCTCGCCGACGATGCGGGCCGACTTGCGGTAGGCGCTTTCGGCGCGCAGGCCCATGTCGTACATGGCGTAGAGGATGCGCCGCTGGACGGGCTTGAGACCGTCGCGGGCGTCGGGCAGGGCGCGGGCGACGATGACGCTCATGGCGTAGTCGAGGTACGCCTGCTGCATTTCCTGGTCAATGTCTATTTTGCGGACGAGGCCGAGTTCCATGGGAGGCTCCGGGGGGGTTTAACACGAAGGTCACGAAGGGGACACAAAGGACACAAGACGGTCCCTTTGTATCTTGCCCTGGTCGTCTGGCTTTATCTTACGGGGAAAGGGGGCGGGCGTCAAGGAGGACGGAGTCCGAAGAGACCAGGTCTCTTCGGAGAGGCCTGGTCTCTTGTCTTCGGTGTTCAACTCCTTCCTACGGCGTGAAGTTGAGCGTCTGCGAGAGGCAGGTTCCGCCCATGCCGTTGGCCGAGCAGACGGTGATGGTGGCGGTGATGCTGTGGCCGGTCGGGTCATAGCCCAAGTGACCGGGGTTGGCGTTGGCTACATTGCCGGATTCGCCGGGCATCAGGTCCTGGTTGGTCTCTCCAAGAACGCAACTGGTGTAATCCCGGAAGAAATCCTGCTGGTGGGTGAAGGTGGCGGCGGTGGTGTTGTCGGTGATGAAGATACGGATGGATTCCCAGGCGATCGAGCCGGTGTTGCTGATCTGGAAACGGAAAGCATATTGGCCGCCGCAGGTGACCATCCCAATATAGGAGGCCGTGAATCCCGGGGCGGGCGTGGGGGTGGGCGGCGGGTCGAAGATGGGCAGGGCGGCGATGTTGCCGGTGACGGTGGCGTACTGGCCCCAAGCCCAGCAGATGACGGTCGGGCTGCTCGGCAGGCGGACGATCCAGTAGTTGCCGGTCGCGTCCCGGCCGACGACCTCGGCCTGCTGACCCGGCGCGATGCCGCCGAGGATGTCGTAGGCCGTCCCCGGGCCGGTGCGGCAGTTGGTGGCGACGCTGACGCTCAGCATGGGGACGCTCGGCGTGTTGGTCGGCGCGGGGGTGTCGGTAAAGGACGGGGTGGGAGGAATGGGCGTCGCCATGGCGGTCATGGTGGCCTCGAGCGCCTGCTGGACGGCGGTCGCGGCCTGGGCGGTGGCAGCCAGCGGGTCGGCGCCGTTTGTCTGACCGTTCCCCTGTGGAGATTCGGCGCCGCGCGGCGCGTTCGGCATGTTACAGGCGGTCAGGATGAGGAGCAGGATGAGTAAAATCGAAGGGATACGTGGAAATTTCATTTCATCCTCCTTTGGACGTTAACCACGAGCGGTTCAGCGAACCATTTCCATCATACTTCTTTCGATGACGGGCGGCAATCCCCGAAATGTCACGAACCCGTTTCCTTTGGAGGAAACGGGTTCGTGACGTGTTCGTTAATCGCTGGCGCTGCTGTCGGGGATTTCGGTCCACTGCGAAGAGCCTTCGGGACTCTTCTCGACCGACTGGAAGCGCCCGTGGACGAATCCGGTGCCGGCCGGGATCAGTTTGCCGATGATGACGTTCTCTTTCAACCCGTACAGCGGGTCGGTGGCCGCGGCGATCGCCGCGCCGGCCAGGACTTTGATGGTGTGCTGGAACGACGACGCCGAGAGGAACGAGTCGGTCGAGAGCGAGGCCTTGGTCACGCCCAGGAGCAGTTCGCTGTATTTGGCGGGCTGCTTGCCCTCGGCCAGCAGTTTCTCGTTGACCTTGCGGATTTCCAGCCGGTCGACGGCGTCGCCGGGCAGGTAGGGCGTGTCGCCCGGGCGGCTGACCTGCACCTTGGACATCATCTTGCGGATGATGACCTCGAAGTGCTTATCGTGGATGTTCTGGCCCTGCGAGCGGTACACTTTCTGGATTTCGGTCAGCAGGTACATCTGGCAGGCCTCGCGCCCCTGGATGCGCAGGACGCGGTGCGGGTTGAGCGAACCCTCGGTCAACGGCTGGCCGGCCTGGACTTTGTCGCCCTCTTTGACCAGCAGGCGCAGGGTGGTCGGAATCTCGTGCTCCACTTCCTCGCGCTGTTCGTAGGCGACGATGACCTTGCGTTTCTTTTCGATGCGCACCCGGCCGCCGTGCTGGGCGACCATCGTCGCCTCGTCCAGGGTGGCGATCACGTCCCCGGCCTTGATCTCGTCCTCGGTCTTGACGGTGATCTTCCATTCGGCCGGAATCTCGTATTCATCCTGGACCATCTCGCTGTGCTCGACGCGCACCAGGCGCATGTCGGCGTATTTGTCGGACTGGATGATGTGCACCGTGCCGTTGATTTCCGAGACGACCGCCTCGCCCTTGGGCTGCTTGCGGGCCTCGAACAGTTCCTCGACGCGCGGCAGACCGGTGGTGATGTCGCCGCCGGCGGCCACACCGCCGGTGTGGAAGGTGCGCAGGGTCAACTGGGTGCCCGGTTCGCCGATGGATTGGGCGGCCACGATGCCGACCGCCGCGCCGAGTTCGACCATCGTGCCGCGGCCTAGGTCAATGCCGTAGCATTTGGCGCAGATGCCGTGCTGCAATTCGCAGGTCAGCGGCGAGCGGACTTTGACCTCCGGCACGCCGGCGGCGGCAATCTTGCGCGCCAGTTCGTGGTCGATGACATCGTCGCGCTCGGCCAGCACCTCGCCGGTTTGCGGATCGAGAACGCGCTCGGCGGCCAGACGGCTGTACAGGCGGCTGACCATGGATTGCCCGGCCACATCATCGCGCTTGCGGATCCAGAAGCCTTCTTTGGTGCCGCAATCGTACTCGTTGATGATGACATCCTGGGCAATGTCCACCAGGCGGCGGGTCAGGTAACCGGCGTCGGCGGTGCGCAGGGCGGTGTCGGCCAGGCCTTTGCGGGCGCCGTGGGTGGACATGAAGTACTCCAGGGCGGTCAGCCCCTCGCGGAAGTTTGAGCGGATGGGGTAGGGGATGATGCGGCCGGAGGGGTCCGCCATCAGGCCGCGCATGCCGGCCAGTTGCGAGAGTTGGCTGAATCCGCCCTTGGTGGCGCCGGAGTTGGCCATGGTTGCCAGGTTTCCGTCGGGGTCCATGCTCTTCTTGACGGCTTTGGCGACCTCGTCGGTGGTGCGCTGCCAGATTTGGATGATGCGTTCGTTCTGCTCCTGCTCGGTCAGCAGGCCGCGCCGGAAGTCGCGCTGCACCAGTTCGACCTCTTTCAGGGCCGCTTCGATGATTTCCGCTTTTTGCGGCGGGATGGTGATGTCGGAGACGGCAATGGTCGTGCCAGACCGCATGGCGTACTCGAAGCCGATGCGCTTGATGGCGTCGGCGGTCTCGGTGGTCACTTCCTGGCCGTAGATTTCGTACACTTCGGCGATCAGGTCTTTCACGCCGCCCTTTTCCAACTGGCGGTTGACGAACTGGACCTTCTCGGGCAGGACGCGGTTGAACAGCACCCGCCCGACGGTGGTCTCGATGAGCCGGTTTTCCATCTCCGGCAGGCGGTCGCCGTTTTCGGCGTACCAGGTATTGACCCGCACCTTGATCTTGGTGTGGATGTCCACCTGCCCCAACTGGTAGGCCATCTCGACTTCGTCCATGTCCACGAAGGCGCGCCCGTCGCCGGGGTGTTGTTTGGCGTCCGTCATGGTCATGTAGAACACGCCCAGCACCATGTCTTTGGAGGGGCCGATGATGGGTTCGCCGTCGGCGGGTTTGAGCAGGTTCTTGGAGGCCAGCATCAGGCGGCGGGCTTCCTGGACGGCTTTATCCGAGAGCGGCACGTGGACGGCCATCTGGTCGCCGTCGAAGTCGGCGTTGAAGGCCGGGCAGACGAGCGGGTGCAACTGAATGGCCGAGCCCTCGATGAGCACCGGTTCGAAGGCCTGGATGCCCAGGCGGTGCAGGGTGGGGGCGCGGTTCAGGAGGACCGGCCGCTCTTTGATGACTTCTTCGAGCACTTCATAGACCTCGGGCCGGTTGCGCTCGATGAAGCGCCGCGCGCCCTTGACGTTGGCGGCGTAGTTGTGGCTGACCAGGCGGCTGATGACGAACGGCCGGTAGAGTTCGAGGGCCATGCTCTTCGGCAGGCCGCACTGGTAGAGTTTCAACTGCGGGCCGACGACGATGACCGAGCGGCCGGAGTAGTCGACGCGCTTGCCCAGCAGGTTGCGGCGGAAGCGGCCCTTCTTGCCCTTGAGCATGTCGCTCAGCGAGCGCAGTTCGCGCCGCCCGCGCCGGCTGAGGGCCTTGCCGCGCTGGCTGTTGTCGATCAGCGAATCGACCGCCTCCTGGAGCATGCGCTTCTCGTTGCGCACGATCACGTCCGGCGCGCCCAGTTCGAGCAGACGCTTGAGGCGGTTGTTGCGGTTGATGACGCGGCGGTACAGGTCGTTCAGGTCGGAGGTGGCGAAGCGCCCGCCATCGAGCTGCACCATCGGGCGCAGGTCGGGCGGGATGACCGGCAGGATGGTCAGGATCATCCATTCGGGGCGGTTGCCCGAGCGGCGGAAGGCCTCCACCACTTTGAGGCGGGTGGTGGCTTTCTTGCGTTTCTGCTTGCTCTTGGAAGTGCGCACCTCGCGCCAGAGTTCTTCCGAGAGTTTGTCCAGGTCGAGGCGGCGCAGGATGTCGTAGAAGGCCTCAGCGCCCATGTCGGCGCGGAAGACCTGTCCCCAGCGCTGTTTCAGTTCGCGGTAGCGGGTCTCGCCCAGGAAGGTGAAGGGGCGCAGATCGAGCAGTTCGTCGCGCAGACGGGCGTTCTGGTCCTGGCTGCTGGTGGTCTGATCCTCCAGTTGCGAGCGCAGGGCGCTCATTTGTTCGTCGGCCTCGGCCTTGATGCGGGCCGCCTCCATCTTGAGTTCCTCGAGGACGCGGTTCTTCTCGTCCTTGAGTTCGTTCTCGATGCTCTCCAGGCGGCTCTGGACGACCTTTTGCACCTTGGTCAACGAGGCGGAGGTGACTTTGTGGCCCGCCTCGACGATGACGGTGTCGCTGCTGCCGAAGAGGATGTCGGTCTGAGCGACTTGATTCATCTGTTCCTGCAGCAGGCGTTCCAGGCGCTGGCCCTCCTGGATGATGGGGTCCAGGCGGGCGGCAATTTGTTCATCGTACTGGCGCTCGGTTTCGGCGCGCTTGTGCTGGAGTTCGGCCAGGGTCTTGTCGCGGGCGGTTTTGATCTCGGCGATCTTGGCGTTGACCTGGGCCGCCTGCTCGCGCTCGGAGACGGAAATCTCCTCTTCCAGGCGTTTGAGGGCCTTCTGACGGGCCTCCTCGTCCACGTAGGTGACGATGTACTGGGCGAAGTAGAGCACCCGGTCGAGGTTGCGGCGGGAGATGTCGAGGAGCAGACCCAGGTAGGACGGAATCCGCCGCGTGTACCAGATGTGGGCGACGGGCGTGGCCAGGGTGATGTGGCCCATGCGTTCGCGCCGCACGGCCGAGCGGGTCACTTCGACGCCGCATTTGTCGCAGGTGATGCCTTTGTAGCGGGGATTTTTGTATTTGCCGCAGTAACACTGCCAGTCGCGGGTCGGCCCGAAGATGGCTTCACAGAACAAGCCGTCCTTTTCGGGCCGCAGACGACGGTAGTTGATGGTTTCCGGTTTGAGAACCTCGCCGTAAGACCACGAGCGAATGGTTTCTGGCGATGCCAGACTGATTTTGAGTGAGGTAAGCCCCTTGGTTTCCAATGTTCCGTCTCCTCGTCTTTTGACTGGCGCGCCTGGGCCGCACCGGCGTCAGGGACACGCAAAAGCAAGCGCTTCAGACATTCCGTCTAAGCGCTCGCCGTTGATCGCAGATTTCGATTATCTCTCAAGTGGCACAAATTATACTGTTTTTGTCTGAGTTGGTCAAGGGAAATCGGGTTTTTCAACACAAAGGACAGGAAGGGAACACGAAGGTTCACAAAGGTCTTCTTTGTGTTTTTCTTTGTGTTCCTTTGTGTTTGACTTCCTTTTGCGTTACGATGCTCTTTTGGCGTTCCTTGCGGCGCAGGTCTTTCTCGACGAAGAGCGGCTCGCCGGTGAACGGGTCGCGCTCGGTGTAGTACATCACGCTGGAGTAGGTGGACGGCGTAGGCGTGAAGACCTGCACCTGCTCCGGGTGAATCTTGAGTTCGCGGCTGGCGAAGTGTTTCACCCGCTGCATGTCGGCCTCGGTACAGCCAGGATGGGCGGCGATGAGGTAGTAGGTGAGAAACTGCCGCTTGCCCGCCTTGCGGTTCAGGTCGTCAAAGCGGCGCTTGAACTCCAGCAGAGACTGGCTCCCCGGCTTGCCCATCAGGCGCAGGACGCGGTCGTCCACGTGTTCCGGGGCGACTTTCATCTGCCCGGAGACGTGATGCTCCACCAGTTCGCGCAGGTAGGCGTCGCCGTGTTCGCGGTCGCAGAGGAGCAGGTCGTAGCGCAGGCCGGAGGCGACGAAGACCTTCTTCACGCCGGGGATGCGGCGCACTTTCTTCAGCAGTTCGGTCTGCGGCTGATGGTTCACCGGCAGGAGCGGGCAGACTTCGGGAAAGACGCAGCGTTTGGCCGTGCAGATGCCTTTGGCGAGTTTCTTGGGGCATTCGAAGCCGTACATGTTGGCGGTCGGGCCGCCCAAGTCCTGGATGTAGCCTTTGAAGTCCGGGTGGCGCGTCAGGCGCTCGGCCTCGGCCAGGATGGACTCGGGACTGCGCCAGCGCACGGTCGTCCCCTCGTGGACGGAGATGGCGCAGAAGTTGCACTCGCCGTAACAGCCGCGGTGGGTGGCGATGGAGAAGCCGATGGTCTCCAGCGCCTTGACCTTGCCCTGCTTCTCGTAGAAGGGATGCTGGCGGCGCTCGAAGTCGAGGGCGTAGATGGCGTCCAGTTCAGCCTGCGTCTCGGTTGGGGCGGGCGGGTTCTGGACCAGGTAACGGTCGGCGTGTTTCTGATAGAGGCCGCGGGCGCTGACGGGGTCGTTGTTGCGGTAGAAGAGGTGGAACATTTGCGTGAAGGCCTCTTTGTCGGCGGCGACGGTCTCGTAGGCGGGCAGTTCGAGGTAGTCCGCAGGCGGCTCTTTGGCGATGTAGCAGAGACCGCGCACGCCGCGCGGGTCGCGTCCGTCCCGCAGACAGGCCGCCAGGTCCAGCACGCTGCGCTCGGCCATGCCGTAGAGGAGGTAATCGGCCTTGGCGTCGAACAGAATCGAGCGGCGGACGGCGTCGTCCCAGTAGTCGTAGTGGGCGATGCGGCGCAGACTGGCTTCGATTCCGCCGAGGACGATGGGCGGTAGGGGCAAATTGCCAATTTGCCCCACAGATTTGGCAAACCTGCGAATCAGATTGCTGTACACAATCGTCGCCCGGTCGGGGCGGCGGGTGTTCTCGCCGCCGGGGGTGTAGTCGTCCGAGCGGCGCTTCTTCTTCAGGGCGGTGTAGTTGGCGACCATCGAGTCCACACAGCCGGCGGTCACGCCCCAGAAGAGGCGCGGCAGGCCGAGGCGTCCGATGTCGCCCGTGTTTGAAACGTCCGGCTGGGCGATGATTCCGACGCGGTAACCGGCGTTCCACAGCACCTTGCCGATGACCGCCGCGCCGATGAACGGGCTGTCAATGTACGAATCGCCGGTGACCAGGATGACGTCGAGCGCATCCCAACCCAGGCGGCGGACTTCTTCGGGGGTCGTCGGCAGGAACATGCCGTGGATTATACCCGCTCCGTCCCCAATGTTCTGAAAACGAGGCTATGGGATGATTTCGCGGACGCTCTCGAACAGCCCTTCGAACGGCGAGCCGCGCCGGTAGAAGGCGACCGGCCGGCCGAGCGGGGCGGCGACGAGGCGCGTCCCTGCCCCGGCCGGCTGACCGTCGAACAGGCCGATCCACTCGCCCTCGGGGAGGTCCACCCGCAGCCGCCTGACCCCCGGCCGCATGACCGGGAAGACGAGCAGGTCGTCGCCGAGGTAGTAGGCGTCGTCCTTGTCGTTCCAGCGGGGGCCGGCGTGTTCGAGGCAGAAGGGACGCATCATGCCCAGGCTGGCGCGCTGAGCCTGCCCGGACGCCTGTTTCAGGTAGGGCGCCAGGGCAGCGCGCAGGCGCGTCAGACGGGCGAAGTGGGCCAGCGTCTCGTCGTCCTGCCAGGGCTGGACTCCGGCCCAGGGGCGGTTGCCCTCGTGGGTGCGCAGGACGGGCGAGAGGGCGTTGGCCTCGCACCAGCGGAAGAAGACCTCCCGCGAGCGTTTGATCCACTTGAACGAGAAGTAACCGCCGGCGTCGGTGTGATAGTACTGGATGCCGGAGAGGCAGGCGCTCAGGCCGCCGCGCACCCCGGCGGGGAAGCCGTCGTGCCGGTTCCAGTACACCACCTGGTCGCCGCCCCAGACCATGTTGGTGAAGCGCGTCGAGCCGGTGTAACCGGAGCGGTGGAAAATCAGGACGTCCTCCTGCAGGCCGGCCTCCTCGACCGCCTCCCGGTTCAACTGCGCCCACAGGAGCGGGTAGAGATTGTGCATCTCCGTCCCGCTGCGCCCGTCGTGGAAGCGGGCGGCTTCGGGGATGTCCTCGCCGTAGTCGGCCATCCAGCCGCGCACGCCGAGAGCGAGCAGGTTCTTGTGGATGATTTCTTCCTTGAACCAGCGGACGGCCTCGGGGTGGGTCAGGTCGAGGATGCCGACCTGGAAACCGGCGATGCTGGCGATGTGCGTCTCGCCGTCGGGGCCGCGCACCAGGTAGCCGCGTTCGCGGCTCAGGCGGAAGTAGTCGCTCTCGGCGTTGAAGTAGGGGTTGAGGTAGGTCAGCCAGCGGATGCCCTGGTCGGCCCGCCGGCGGATTTCGTCCGCCAGGCCGGGGTAGAGTTCGGAATCGAGGACCCAGTTCCAGTACAGGCGCTTGCCCTGCCAGAAGATGCGCACCCCGGCCCAGTCCTGGGTCCAGACGCCGGTCAGTTTCGCCCCGGCGGCGAGCAGGCGGTCGACCGTCTCGGCGACGTAGGGCAGGCCGCCCTGGATGCCCAGGATGCCGCCCTCGAAGACCCAGTCGGGCGGCGGGGGCATGACGCCCAGCCGCGCCGCCAGGCCGCCGACCAGCGCCTTCAGGCTTTCGCCGCCGAAGAAGCGCAGGCGCGCCCCGGCCGGGACCTCCAGCCGATGACGGTCGCGGCCGGTGAAGTCCAGGGCGCTGTAGCCGCTGGTCTCGACCAGGCAGCCGTAGCCGCGCGTCGAGAGGAAAGAGGGCTGGGGAAAGTAGGTGTTCCAGTACTCGCCGCCGGCGTCGGCGATCCAGTTGGCCAGCCAGGTGTAGGGGCGCAGGGGATGGCGGCCGAGGCCCATTTCGCTGGTCCAGATGGGGAAGCGCCGCCCGCGCAGGTTCAAAGCCCCGAATTGTATCCCGCCGCCGTAGACGGCCTCGCCGCGTTCGGCGGGCAGGGTCAGGCGGGCGCAGTTGAACCCTTCGGGGATGCGGATGCTGACGGTGAAGCCGTCCGCCTCGGGTTCGAAGCGCAGTTCGGCCTCCGCCCCGCCCGCGAACAGGCGCAGACCGTCCGGCCGCGCCTCGCAGCCGTGCAGCGCCAGCCATTCGCTCACCCGGCTTTGAATGCGGTGCATCCCGCCGCCGGTGCTGCGATAGTGAAAGTCGGCCCGCCCGACTTCCAGGAGCGGACGGGCCGCCTCATGGCGCAGAATTTCCAGTCCGCCGAGGCGGACGATGACAACTCCCTCGCGGGTCTCGATTTGGAACATGCCGCCTCCAAAAGACAGGACGGGCCTGGAAGCCCGTCCTGTGTTATGTTACTTGCGGATGAAGAGCGCCGCGCCCGCCGACAGGAGGAACATGACGCCGAACATGGCCATCATCAGCACGTAGCCGGAGGCATCGGCGATCACCCCGCCGATGTACGCGCCGATGGCGCCCGCCCCGGCCCCGGCCAGGTTCTGCAGGCCCAGGTATTCGCCGGCGCGTTCCTTGGGGATGATGTCGGTGCCGAGCGCCCAGGAGGCGACGTTGAACAGAGCGTAGGCCAGGCCGATGATGGCGGCGGCCAGGTACATCAGCGGGATGTTCGGCCCGACGACGATGACGACAACGCCCGCCGCGCCGATCAATCCGCTCAGGAAGGTCAGCAGTTTGCGGTCGAAGCGGTCGGAGAGCCAGCCAGCGACCAGGCCGAAGAGGACGACGAATCCGCCCAGCACCATCGGCAGCGTCCCGGCCAGACCGGCGGCCTGCTCGCGCGGCAGGCCGAATTTCTCCTGGATGAAGTAGAGCAGGAAGGAGGCGATGTTGTTGATGGCCACCAGCGCCGCCAGGCGGCTGATGACCAGCCAGGTGAACGGGGTGTTCTGGCGCGCCTCCTTGCCCAGATGGACGGCCAGACTGGCGAAGATGCCAGCCACCACCGCCGCCGCCATGGCGGCCACGCCGATGGCCCCAAAGACGAAGCGGGAAGCGCCCTCCAGGGCCGGGATGCTCCACTTGACGATTTGCCCCAGCCCAAGGATGATGACCGTGAAGACGGCGGTCATCAGCGCCAGGCTCAGGAATGGCTTCCAGTTCAGCGGGCCGGGGGCGGTCTCGAGGCGCTTCTCGCGCACCAGCATCGTCAGGCCCATGCAGACCAGCATGGCGGCGACGGTCACGACCAGGGCGGTCGGCATCTGGCCGCGGCTGATCATCGGGGCGATCACCAGGCCGACCAGCACCAGCGGCAGCGGCACCTCGAGCAGCATCTTGACGCCCGATGCAATGCCGCGCTTGGGCTGTGGGACCACGTCGGGGATCAGGCCCTGCGTCCCGGCCTGGGACATGTTCGAGGAGATCATCGAGAGCAGATAGACGCCGAACAGGATGGCGTAGCCGGTCATGCCTTCCAGGCTGGCGACCCAGATCATGCTCAGGATGATGACCGCCTCCAGGAGCGCGCCGAGGAAGATGAACGGCCGGCGGCGGCCCCATTTCAGCCGTGAGTGGTCGCTGAGCAGGCCGAAGAGCGCCTGCGCCAGCAGGGCCGTCATCAACGCCCACAGGCGGATGGTGCCAAAGTACGTACCTTTCTGCTCCTCGCCGACGAAGGTCTGCACCAGCAGCGGGACGACCAGCCCGGCCAGCACCTGCGAGCGCAGCGTCAGGGCGAACCAGTTGGTGTTGATGAAGATGTAATCGTACCAGTGGAGTTTACGTTCGGGGGAGATGGCTTCGGCAGTCATGCGGTTCTCCTTCTTGGAAGAGATGACTTGCTCTGGCATGATTATATAGGGATTTTCTCTTTGTGTGTCTGATTCGGGCCCTCTTCCGGGCAGGCGGTATAATAGCCCTGCTCGTATTCCCCTCAGGATGTCTGCCGTGAGATACCGTTTGGGATTTGTCCCCCTGGCCCGCCAAACCTTCGATGTGGCTCTGGCGCGGGAAGTCGCCGCCGCGGCCCGCCGACGCCTGGCCGCCGACTTCGACCTGCTCGACCCTCAGACCCGCGACCCGGCCTGGGAACTGGTCGCTGACCTGTCCGCCGCCCGTCTGGTCGCCGACTGGCTGAAAGACGAACCGCTCGACCTGCTGGTCGTCTTCCAGGCCACCTTTGCCGACAGCACCCTGGTCGCCGCCCTGGCCGAGGCGGTGGACGCCCCGCTCTTCCTGTGGGCGCTCCCCGAGGCGCGCACCGGCGGACGATTGCGCCTGAACTCGCTGTGCGGCGTCAACCTGGCGGCGCATGCCCTCCGTCTGCGCGGCCGCGACTACGATTACGCCTACGCCGCGCCCGATTCTCCCGAAGCGCTGCGCAAGATTCGGACGCTGGCCGCGGCCGGCGACGTCCGCCGCTGGCTGCGCAGCGTCCGCCTGGGCGTGGTCGGCGAACCGCCCGCCGGCCTGGACTCCTGTTTTCTGGAGGAGTCTGCCCTGGACGTCCTCGGGCTGACGGTCGAGCGCCTCGACCTGGCGGCCGTCTTTGCCGCGGCCCGGGCCCAGTCCCCGGCGGCGCTGGCGGACCTGCGCGCCCGTTTGGCCCCGCGCCTGGACGGCCTGGCCGAGGTCGAGCCGTCTGCTCTGCAGGGGTCGCTGGGGGCGACTCTGGCGCTCCGGCAGATGGCCGTCGAGAGGGGGCTGGCCGGCCTGGCCGTGCGCTGCTGGCCGGAATTCTTCACCGACCTGGGCGGCGCCGCCTGCGGGGCGATCTCCCTGCTCAGCGACGAGGGCCTGCCCTGTTCGTGCGAGGCCGACTTCAACGGCACGGCGACGCAGTTGATTCTGCAGAGGTTGAGCGGCGAACCGGCCATGGGGAGCGACCTGGTCGCCGTGGACGAGGCCGAGGACTGCGCTGTCCTGTGGCACTGCGGCCTGGCCCCCCTCTCGATGGCCGACCCGGCCGTCCGTCCGCGCGCCGGCGTCCACTCGAACCGCAAGTTGCCGCTGGTGATGGAATTCCCCCTCAAGCCCGGCGTGGTCACCCTGGCCCGCCTGAGCCGCGCCGGCGGCAGGCTGCGGCTGGTGGTCGGGCGCGGCGAAATGCTCTCCGCCCCGCCGTCCTTCTCCGGCACTTCCGGCGTGGTGCGCTTCGAGCGCCCGGCCCGCCAGGTGCTGGATACGATTCTCTCCGAGGGCCTCGAACATCACCTCTCCCTGACCTACGGCGACTACGTGGAGGAGTTGCAGGCCCTGGCCCGCCTGCTGCGCCTGCCCGTTTTGCATCTTTGACTCTTTTCTGGAGGAACGATGAAATTTTTTCTCGATTCTGCCCGTCCCGACGAAATTCGCTACGCCATGGACTTCCTGGGCATCGCCGGCGTGACGACCAACCCGCGCCATGTCCAGGCGGCCGGCAAGCCCTTCCTGACCACCCTGGGCGAGATTGCCCGCCTGGTGGAGGGCAGCCCGCTGACCGTCTCTGTCGAGGTCAATCCGCATCATGAACAGGCCGAGGCCATGGCCGCCGAGGGCGAGAAACTCGCTGCCCTCAGCCCGAACTTCGTCATCAAGTTGCCTGCCACCGAGGCCGGTTTCAAGGCCATCGGCTTGCTCAAAGGGCGCGGCGTCCGCGCCAACCTGACGCTGGTCTTCTCGGCCGTCCAGGCTCTGCAGGCCATGCGCCTGGGCGCGTTCTACGTCTCGCCGTTCATCGGCTGGAAGGAGGCCAACGGCGAGCCGACGCTTCAACTCGTCGAGGAAATCGTCGCCATCCGCGACCAGTACGGATTCGCGACCGAAATCATCGTCGCCGCGGTGCGCAACGGGCGGCAGATCGTCGAGGCGGCCGTCGCCGGGGCCGACATCGTCACCGCCGGGCTGGCCGTCTATCAGGAGGCCCTCGATCACCCGTACACGCGCGACGGCCTGCGCAAATTCCAGCAATTCTGGGACCAGACGCCCTACGAATGATCCGGGCTTCCACTCGTCATCTGCATCGGACTTTCGAGAGCAGATCCAAAAATTCCTATTATTCGAGTCAGTCGATGCAAAATCTTTCTCGAAGGAGATCTCTCATGAAATATGGCATTCTCATGCACGAACCGAACGACGACGTCGGCGTGGCGGTGACCGACCTGACTGCCGGGGCCGAGGTCGGCGCGGCCACGCTCGAGGGCCAGCCGGTCGCGACGCTCGTCCTGCGCGAGGACATTCCCCTCGGCCACAAGGTCGCCCTGCGCGACCTGAAAGCCGGTCAAAAGGTGCTCGAATACGGCCGGCCCATCGGCGCGGCGACCCAGGACATCGCCCGCGGCGCGCACGTGCACGTCCACAATCTCAAGACGCTGAGGTGGTCGAAATGACTCTCCCCGACATTCCCCTCTTCGCCTACCGCCGCCCCAATGGCAAGGTCGGCATCCGCAACCACGTCGTCATCCTGCCGGTGGACGACATCTCCAACGCCGCCGCTGAGGGCGTCGCCCGCCTGATTCGCGGGACGATCGCCCTGCCGCATCCCTACGGCCGCCTCCAGTTCGGCCCCGACCTCGACCTGACCTTCCGCACCCTGATCGGCGCCGGCCGCAACCCCAACGTCGCCGCCGTCGTCGTCATCGGCATCGAACCGAACTGGACCGAGAAGATCGTCGCCGGCATCGCCGAGACGGGCAAGCCGGTCGCCGGTTTCAGCATCGAACGCGCCGGCGACTTGAAGACCATCGAAGCCGCCGCCCGCCAGGCCCAGGCGTTCGTCCAGTACGCCACCGAGTTGCAGCGCCAGCCGGTCTCCTTCGCCGAGATGACTTTCTCGACCAAATGCGGCGAATCCGACACCACCAGCGGCCTGGCCTCCAACCCGACCGTCGGCCGCGCCTTCGAGCGACTCGAGGCCGCCGGGGCGACCCTCATCTTCGGCGAGACGACCGAGGTCACCGGCGCGGAAGACAAAATCGCCGAGCAGTGCGCCACGCCCGAGGTGCGCGCCGAATTCCTGCGCGTCTTCCAGGCCTATCAGGATTTCGTCAACTCGGTGGACGCCGACCTGCTCGGCTCCCAGCCCACGCAGGGCAACATCCGCGGCGGGCTGACCACCATCGAGGAGAAGGCCCTCGGCAACGTCGAGAAGATGGGCCGCTGCACCGTCCGCTCGGTCTTGCAGCCGGCCGAGGAGCCGAAAGGCCCCGGCTTGCACTTCATGGACTCGTCCAGCGCCGCGGCCGAGATGGTCACCCTCTGCCTGGCGGCCGGTTCGGTGGCGCACTTCTTCACCACCGGCCAGGGCAACGTCATCGGCAATCCGCTCTTGCCGGTCATCAAACTCTCGGCCAACCCGCTGACCGTGGCGACCATGTCCGAGCACATCGACGTCGACCTGACCGGCCTGCTGCGCTTCGAAATTAACCTCGACCAGGCCGCCGACCTGGCGCTGACGATGCTCGCCCGCACCATCAACGGCCGCCTGACCGCCGCCGAAACGCTGCGCCACGACGAGTTCGTCCTGACCAAACTCTATCGCAGCGCCTGACGGCCTCTGACCGGTTCGCCCGCCCGTGGCTGCCGCCTACACCCTCCCCTACGGGAGGACCTCCCTGACCTTTACCCTGCCCGCCGGACGGACGGCGGACCTGCTCCTCCCGCGCCCGTCCGCGCCGGCGGCGGACCCGGCCGCGGCCGTCCGCGCCGCCCTCGACGAGCCGCTCGGTGGAATCCGCCTCGAAGGGTTCCGCGGCGTCCGGTCGGCGGCTGTCGCCGTCAACGACAAGACCCGCCCCGTCCCCCACGAGATTCTCCTGCCGCCGCTGCTGGCGCGGCTGGAAGCCCTCGGCCTGCCGCCGCAGGCCATCACCCTGTTCATCGCTCCCGGTCTGCATCCGCCCATGGAGGCGGACGAATTCGCCGCCATCCTGCCCGAGGAGATTTTGCGCCGCTATCCGGTGGTCTGCCATGACGCCCGCGATCACGCCGCCCTGGTCGAGGTCGGCGTCACCGGGCGCGGCACGCCTGTCTGGGTCAACCGCCGCTACCGGCAGGCCGACCTGCGCCTGGCGGTCGGGAACATCGAACCGCACCAGTTCCAGGGATTTTCGGGCGGCGTCAAGAGCGTCGCCATCGGGCTGGCGGGCGAGGCGACCATCGTCCGTAACCACGCCTGGATGCTCGACCCGGCCGCCCGCCTGGGCGAGTACGAGACCAACCCCGCCCGCCAGGATGTCGAGGAGATCGGCCGTCTCATCGGCGTTCACTTCGTTCTGAACGCCATCCTGAACGGCGAGCGGCGGATCGTCGCCGTCCTGGCCGGCGAGCCGGGGGCGGTGATGCGCGTCGGGGTCCCGCTGGCGCGCCGTCTGGCCGAGGTCGAGGCCGCCGCGCCCTACGACCTGGTGATTGCCTCGCCGGGCGGCCATCCCAAGGACATCAACCTCTACCAATCCCAGAAGACGCTGGCCCACGCCGCCCTGCTGACGCGGCCGGGCGGGACGGTGATCCTGGCGGCCGCCTGCCCGGAGGGGACGGGCAGCCCCGAGTACGAGGTCTGGGCGCGTCAGTGCGCCTCGCTCGAACAGGTGGTGGAACGTTTCATGGCGGAGGGATTCCGCATCGGCCCGCACAAGGCCTATCAGATCGCCCGCGACGCCCTGCGCCTGAACCTGATCCTGGTCTCGGACATGCCCCCCGCCTTCGTCCGCTCGCTGCTCTTGACCCCCGCCGATTCGCTCGAAGCGGCCCTGGCCCAGGCCCTGGCCTCCCTGCCGCCCCAGGCGCGGATCGCCGTCCTGCCGCACGCCGCCTCGGTCATTCCCCCGGCCGGGATGCGATAACCCCGGCTTTCAGAGATTCACGGAGAACTATGTCCAGAATCTATCTCGACTACGCCGCCACCACGCCCGTGGACGCCCGCGTCTTCGAGGCGATGCGTCCCTTCTTCAGCGAAACCTTCGGGAACCCGTCGTCGGTTCACCGCTATGGACAGCGCGCCGAAGCCGCCGTGGACGAGGCGCGCGAGACCGTCGCCGCCGTCCTCAACTGCCGCCCGGACGAAATCATCTTCACCTCCTGCGGCTCGGAATCGGACAACCTGGCCCTGCGCGGCGCGGCTCTGGCCGTCCGCGCGCAGACCGGCGCGGACCGGATTCTGACCAGCCGCGCCGAGCATCCCGCCGTCAGCAAGACCGCCGCCGACCTGGAGGCGCATTACGGCTTCCGCGTCGAGTGGCTGGATGTGGACGAATACGGCCGCGTCGCGCCGGAGACGGTGGAGCGGGCGGTGGACGAGAAGACGGCGCTGGTCTCGATCATGTACGCCAACAATGAAATCGGCACAATCAATCCTATTCGTGAGATTGCCGCCGTCTGCCGCGCCCGCGGCGTCCTCTTCCACACCGACGCGGTGCAGGCCGCCGCGTACCTGCCGGTGGACGTCCAGGCGCTGGGCGTGGATTTGCTTTCCCTTGGCGCGCACAAGTTCTACGGGCCGAAGGGCGTCGGCGCGCTGTACGTCCGCAAGGGGACGCCGCTCCTCCCGCAACTGACCGGCGGCGGGCAGGAGGGCGGCCGCCGCGCCGGGACCTCCAACGTGCCGTACCTGGTCGGCCTGGCCGAGGCCCTGCGCCTGACGGCGGCGGAGCGCGAGGCCCGCGCCGCCCACGTCCGCCCGCTGCGCGACCACCTCATTGGCGCGGTGCTGGAATCCGTGCCGGACGCCCGCCTGACAGGCCATCCTGTCGACCGGCTGCCCAATCACGCCTCGTTTGTCTTCCAAAATGCGGACGGCAATTTCCTCCTGCAACTGCTCGACGCCGCCGGCTTTGCCTGTTCGTCCGGCTCGGCCTGCAAGACCGGCAACCCGGAGCCGAGCGAGGTCATGACCGCCCTCGGCCTGCCGCGCGAGTGGGGTCTCGGCTCCCTGCGCGTCACCCTCGGCGCGGGGACGACCGCCGAACAGGTCGAGGCCTTCCTCGCCGTTCTACCGGACCTGGTGGAAAAGGCGCAAAAAGGCCGCGGATGAATGCTCATTGACACACTGGTCGCTGGCGCTGATTGAATTCAAAGCAGTTGTCACGGATTGGGGGGACGGCAGACGGTGGACCGTGGACGGCGGGCGGGGCCGCGGCGGCTGCGGTTTGTGAGTCCCCCTGGTTTACGGAGTTTTGTCGTTGTTTCCATCAAGGCCCGATCCACACGAGTTCATCGATTTCTGCAAGGCTGATGTTGATCTCCGTTCGCAGCACCACACTTTGATCTTCTACAGATAGAACATTCAGCCAAAGGTGATATTCAGCATCGATCTCGATAAATGCTATGGATTGAGAATCGGGAGACCAGGCATAGGCGTACACAGATGCCCCCGGCTCTACGACATCTAAACAATCTTGGATTTGTGTTTGGATATCAATGAGACATAATAGTGGAGTGCTCAGCGAGGGTTGTCCCGCAGTCAAGGGGAAAGCGGTGAGGGCAACATGAAATCCCGTCGGAGACCATATAGTATTGGGATAGGAGTAACTATAGAAGTGACTATACAAATATCCAGAGGGAGATTCGGCCACCCTGGTGATTTCACCTGATCCTGCATCATATAACATGAAATATCTAGAGCCTGTTATGAACTTTCACAAAAGATGAGCGATGGATCGGACGAACTGGTGAAGCATCAGGATAGCAAAAGCCAAATAGTGAAGTCCTTCCAGGATTTCAGGGGTTC
>JAIOAU010000007.1 GCA_019873655.1 Chloroflexota bacterium
CATTTCTTGAGCGGTTATGTGGCTATCCACGAGTTTCGCGTCAACCTGAAGCGCATTTCGCCAGAATTCATTTCTGCTCTCGTCGCTGTTCACTCTTTCTACAGATGAGCCTTGTTGTTTCTTCGGGGGCCAAGCCCCCGAAGAAACAGACTAGAAACAGACTACTACGGTCGTTGTTCCTTCGAGGGCTAAGCCCTCGAAGGAACAGACTTCTTCCGAAGAAACGGACTTCTCCCGAAGAAACAGACTTCTATCACTATCTCGCCCTGGCGTCTCTGCCTCTTTTAGCGCAGCGTAAAATCGTAAGAGTCCACGCTGTGGTCAATCAACAGGCCGGAAGCCGGGCCGGTGCGCAGGCGCAGATCGCCGCCGGCCAGGAAGAGCAGCCGGGACGGGTCCACCCAGCGGACGCGCTCGGCCTCCGTACCAACGTCCGAGACAAACGAGAACCCCAGAGCAGGATAGCCGTAATAGGCGTTGGCCGGCAGGGGATTCCAGTAGGCAAATTGGGTCGAATCGGGCGCCCAGCCAATCGTCCCGAACTGACCACCCGAGCCGGTCAGGATGGTCGTTTCAGCGCCGCCGATCTGACGCAGCAGCAAGGTGTACGAGCCGCCGCTTTCCTGCGTGTACAGCACCCGCGTCCCATCCGGAGACAGGCGCGGGAAATCCACGAAAACCGGGGCGGCGACGAAGGAATCGATCAGCGCCGCGCCGCCCGCCAGCGGAACGTACCAGACCTCGGTCGGCTCGGTCGGGACGCCGAGCGAATCGTGGGCGGGAATCACCGTCCAGAACCCCGAGGCGTCGGCCTTCCAGGTCACCTCGGGCAGGTAGAACCACTCGCTGTAGGTCATCACGAATTCGAAACTCAGCAAGGAGTTTATGCTCCCGTTCAGCGTGTCGAACAAGACGATGGCCTCGGGCTGCGACAAGGCCAGGTAGCGGCCGTCCGGCGAGAAATATCCCCAGCCGCCGGCGCCGGCCGGTAGAAGCAGCGAGGGCGGCGCGCTGGCGTCCGCGTCCACGCGGTGCAGATCGAGGACGGGCACCGTGTAGGCCTCGCCCTGGGCCGAAGCGCCGAAGTAAACGACGTGCGTCGAGGGCTGCCAGGCAAACCAGTGCAGGACGCCCGTGCCATAGTCGGGCGGGACGAGGGTTGCCAGATAAGAGGCCCCCACAAGGACGCGCTCGTTGCTGCCGTCGCTGTTGACCGCCCACAACTCTTCGCCGCGCCGGAAAGCGACCACCGCGCCGTCGGAAGAAATCCGGGGGTCAAAAGCCCCGCCGGAGTAGGTCAACCGATTCGACCCGCCCGCCTCGCTCCACAGCCAGATATCGCCAAGTCTGGCATAAGCCACGCGCAGTTCGGCCGACGGAGGGGGAGGAGAAGCGGGGGTATCGGTCGTCGTCCCGGGCGGTTCGGTCACGACGGGCGTTTCCGTCAGGCCAGGGATCGAACATGCTAGGACGAATAAGACCAAGATAGCAATCGGAAAGAACAGTTTTTTATACATGTTTTGTCTCCTTTGTCAGAATATAACACAAAGTAGAGGAGAATCAAAGGTACAAATTTCCCCCCTCTTCACCAGAGTCCTGCTGCAACGGGATTCTCCGCCCTCGGTTGGAGGACAATCGCGGCGCGACGGCAGGCCGCCCGGCAGACGCCGCAGCCGTAACACAGGCGCGGATCGACGCTGACCTTCTTATTCGCCGCCGACCAGCGTAGCGCCCCAAACTGACACTGGCGCAGACAGGCCTTGCAGCCGTTGCAAGCCTCGGGTTCGATCCGGGCAAGCCACTCGCCGCGGAACATGTTCTTGAAATAGTGATGACTGTAGGTGGCGCGATAGGCCATGCAGTCCTGATCGCAGTTGCACAGGCCGCCGATGTAGGGCGTCTTGAACGTCCAGACGGAGTGAATCAGCCCCTCGGCGTCATGCCGGCGAATGGCGGCCAGCGCCTCGGCCGGGGTCAGGATTTCCAGGCTGAAGGAGGCGTCGAGCAGGCCGTTCAAGCGGGGATCGACCATCAGACCGTAGCAGTAGCGGGCGTCCATGCGGCCGGTCGTCAGCCGGCGGCAGACGCACGGCAGGCGCACCACCTCGCCGACGATGGCGAGGATTTGTTCGACCTCCTCGATGGTCACCACCTGACCGAAGTGATTGCGGCGGGCGTTGCGCTGCAAAACCGTCCGCACGGCCGGATAGAGCGGAGTCCGCATCACCGCCTCCAACTGGCGAATGCCGGGGCCTTTTTCCTCGACGAAGTGGTTCAGGAAGTGGGCAATATACTCGCGCCGGCCGTCCTGGTCGAGCAGGTCGCGGGCGTAATTTTCGACTGCCAGGTACCATTTCTTGCCTTCCCCATGCTGAGTGCAAAAATCGCACATAAGACTCCTTTCGAGACCGTTTCCCCCACAGGAACGAAGTGGGGCGTCATCCCTGCCGGGACTTCCAATCGTAGCGGCTCATCACCACCGAGGCCGGCGCGCCGCCGATCAAAAGACGATTACCCACGAATTTACGCGTCACCACGCTCCCCAGCGCCACCATGACGCCATCCTCGATGACGGCTCCCGGCCCGAACAGCACCGCGCTGCCGAGGTAACAATCCTTGCCGATCCGGACGTAACGCCGGGCAATGCCCGCCCCGTGCGTCCAGAACTGCGAGCCGATTCCAGCCACCCACGAGCCGGCGCCGATCTCCAGCGATCCGCAAACGTCGAAGTAATGAGACGAGGTAATGAGAGCATTTTCACCGATAGTGAGACGGCGGGCGTATTGCTCACCATACTCGAGGGTCCAGAAACCGCACACGAAACGATTCTGGTCGCCGATTTTGACGCCATCGCCAATCTCGAGCATCATGGGTCCGACGAATTGATTAAGGAAGCCAATCTTGCAACGCCCCAGTCTGGCCGAGGCAACGCCCAGGATAGTCCCCCAACCGATCCTTGCCCCTTTTTTTGATGCGGTAACCAAAGAACAACCGGTAAGCCCACACCCGCATCCAATTGAAGGGCAAGAAAGCCGCAAGGATGGCGCCGACGAGTTTTAACTTCGACATCGAAAACGCTCCTGCTCAAGTATGACAGTCGCTCTAGACAGGTCGATTATAGCATCTCTCCTCTTTCGCGCCGGGCGACCAAAAAGGGTTGATTCTGGAACGAATTTCGCCTATACTTAGTACAAGCAGAGAAAGGACGGGCATGCAAGAGCGCAGAAAAGCCAAACGGCACACGCTAATCTACTACATGCGCGCTTTCGACGTGCGCACGCGCAATCTTTTGGGCTACCTGGTCGATATCGCCGAAAAAGGAGCCATGCTCCTCTGCGATGACCCGGTGCCGGTCGGCGAAACCTTCCGCATCAAACTGGAACTCACCGAAGACATCGCCAACAAACCCTTCCTGGAAATGACCGCCCGCAGCATCTGGTGCCATCCCGACATCGACCCGCACTTCTACAACGCCGGCTTCGAAATCATCGAAATCGCCCCCGAAGGCAAAGAGGTCATCGACCGCATCATCGACACCTACGGCCTGCAAGAACAGCGCCGCGCCATTTCGAACCGGCCCACCGAACCGCCCCAGGCAGCCAAACCGTAGGCTGGCGGAACAAACGAAGAGAACCTATGCACGAACGACGCAAACAGAAACGGAAAGAGATTTCCTACTACATCTGCGTCATGGACAGCACTTCCGGGCAGATGATCGGGCATCTGGTGGACGTCGCCCCGTCCGGCCTGCGCATCGACAGCCACCTCCAGATTCCCCCCGGCATGCCGTTCCTGTTGCAAATCGAACTGGTCGGCGAACTGACCGACAACCCCCTGGTGACCCTCGCCACTCGCACCGTCTGGTGCAAGCCCGACGAACTCGAACCGAACGTCTACAACATCGGCCTGAAAGTCGAAAACCTGACCCCTCACCAGGCCCAGTTGCTCGAAAAAATCGCCGAACAATTCGGCAAGCGCGAAACCCCCACCTACTTCACCCCCTCCCGCTTTTGATCGATCCCCGCCTGCCCCTCGCCGAACTTCATCGTCACCTCGACGGCGCGGTCCGCCTCGAGACCATCCTCGATCTCGGCCGCCGCTACAACCTGCCCCTCCCGGCCTTCGACCTCGAGGGGCTGCGCCCTCACGTCCAAGTCACCGACCCCCAGCCGGGCGTGATGGCCTTCATCGCTAAATTTCACTGGATGACCGCCGTGATGGTAAACGGCGACGCAATCCGCCGCATCGCCTATGAGAACGTCGAAGACCTGAAGCGCGAAGGGCTGGACTACGCCGAACTGCGCTTCAGCCCCTGGTTCATGGCCGAGGCCAACCGCCTCGACCCCCAGGCCGTGACCGAGGCCGTCGTGGACGGCGTCGCCGCCGGGGCGCGCGACTTCGGCGTGCGCGTCCGCCTGATCGGCATCCTCAGCCGCACCTACGGCCCGGAGTCCGCCCGCCGCGAACTGGACGCCCTGCTGCATCACCGCGACCACATCACCGCCCTCGACCTGGCCGGCGACGAGGCCAATTTCCCCGCCGAATGGTTCCGCGACCACTTCCGCCGCGCCCGCGACGCCGGCTGGCATATCACCGTCCATGCCGGCGAAAGCGCCGGGCCGGAAAGCATCTGGAGCGCCCTCCGCAACCTGGGGGCCGAACGCATCGGCCACGCCCTGCGCGCCGCCGAAGACCCCGCCTTGCTCGATTACCTCGCCGAGCACCGCATAGGGGTCGAATCCTGCCTGACCAGCAACGTACAGACCTCCTGCGTACCCGACTACGCCAGTCACCCGCTGAAGACCTTCCTGGAGCATGGCATCCTGGCCAGCCTCAACACCGACGACCCGGGCATCAGCGCCATCACCCTGCCCTACGAATACGAAGTCGCCGCCCCGCAGGCCGGGCTGACGGACGAGCAAATCCGCCAGGCGCAGGTCAACGCCCTCGAAACGGCGTTCCTGAGCGCCGAGGAAAAACGCGCCCTGCAGGAACAAGCCGCCAAACGATGAAATCACCCGGACGGGGCGGAATGCCCTTCCGCCGCCGCAAAAACAAAGGCAGAGAACGCCCTATGGAACGATCTCTGCCTGTTTTCGTCGCTTAAACGGTTTGTACGATTCGCGCAATTCGATGCAAAAAAGCCCTCCAGAAAACTCGCTCACAATCCCATCGCCGCGAACATCTCATCGTTCGAAGCGAACTTGAAGTCCGGCAGGCCCAATTCGGCCGCCCTGGCCTGCTCGGCCGCCTCCAGCCGTTGCAGATCGGCGCGGCGCACCACCCGCAGGTGCGTCTCCAGCAAGCGATTCACGAAACGCTGATAGAGGCCGTCCACATCCGCCAGCGCCGGCAGAGTCCGCAAATATTGCAAGACGGCCTCGGCCGCCAGTTCGCCGTCCTTGCGGGCATACCCGACCAGCCCCGTGCTGGCCTGGCGCGCCCAGCCCGCCAGAAAAACCCCTTCGATCGGCTGATTGGTATCGGGGTTGAACGCCTCAAAGGAAATGCCTTCCACCGGAAAGCGCGGCTGTTTACAGGCCATATAAGAATCGTTGAAGACCGGGATACAAAAATCACGGTCCACCGTGTCGCCGATCGCAAAGATAACCGTATCGGCCTCGATCTGCCGGGTCTGAGCGGTGCCGCGCGCCTTGATCGTCCCATCCACCGCGACCAGCGTGTTCTCCTCCACCTTGAGTCCGCTGACGCCGTTCAGCCAATCGCCCATGACGCGCACCGGCGAGGCCAGGAACTCGAAGCGGAAACGGGTCGAGGAGACCGGCGGGAGGGCGCGCGGCAGGGCGTCGGTAAACGCCGCCCGGGCCGCTTCCACATCCTGACCGACCGCCCGCATCACCGGCCCGACGCGGGCGAACTCGGCCTCCAGCGCCGCCAGGTCGAGATTGGCCGCCAGAGCCTCCATCTCCTGCTTCGAGAATTTGACCTCCGCCGGGCCGCGCCGCACCACCGCGATGACCTCCTCCACTTTCCGCTCGCGAATCAGGTAACGGGCGATGTCCATCATCACATTGCCCGCCCCCACGATGGCCACGCGCTTCCCCAGCAAATACTTCTTCTGACTGTAGGGCGGCAGCAGATTGTAATGATAGACGATTTCTTTGGCGTGATACACGCCCGGCAAATTCTCGCCCGGCAGGCGCAGCCACTTCGTACCCTGCGCGCCGGTCGCCACCAGGACGGCCTGGAAACCGGCCATCAACAAATCTTCGACTACAAAACTGCCGCCTGCACAGACGCTGACGTTGCCGAAATATTCGATGTGCGGATGCGCCAGGATGCTGGCAAATTGACGGCGCAGCCCCTCCTTCATCTTCAACTTATCCGGGTAGATTCCGTACTCGGCCAGTCCGCCCGGCTTGACATCCCGATTGAAGAGCGCCACCCGCGCCCCATTCTCGGCCAGTTTGCGGGCCGCGAACAGGCCAGCCGGCCCGGCCCCGGCCACCGCAACCAGATATTTGCAATCTCCCATAGAAACGTCTCTCCTTTGAATTCCGGGCGGTATTATAGCCGCGCCGGAGAAGGGCGGCAAGTACAAAAGTCACACTCCCAAGTTCGTCCTCTCCTGCCCAAACGAATTTTCTCAGCCTATGCTATATTTATACACAGATCGGATTTCGCGACGAAACATCCTTCCCCAAAACAATGGCTCCTGCGCTTGAGGAGGTGAATGATGAGCATGCCCGACTCGTCCTCCAAAGACAAAGACGAAAAAGAGTCTATCGAACGCGGTGAAACGTTCCCCAAGCGGCCGAGACCGGCGCAGCCGCGTCCCCGGCCGACCTTCATCCCGCCGCGCCTGCAAGCGGGGACGCAACAGCCCCCCTCCCCCGCGCCGACCGCCGACCGGCCGCGTCCATCGCGGCCGCTCAGCGCCTCGCAGCCGGCGACCGCCCAACCGCCGGCAAGCGCTCCTAAAGAGACGGCCCAACGCCCGCGCGAGCGCGGTCTCAATCCCGGCCTGCGTCTGCGCGCCATCGAGAGCGCCGGCCGCGACTCGGAACCGCCGCGGCTGCCCTTCTTGAAACGCCTCTTCCGCCGCCCCGAAGGCCGACTGACCATGCAGGCTTACTGGACGGTCACCGGCACCATTTCCCTCATCGTCAACGCCATCCTCATCGCCGCAGTGATCATCCTGAGCCGCTACGTCTACGTCCTGTCGGCGCGCCTCTCCAACGACTTGCTCTACAACGGCCTGTACGAGTCCTTCGGCGCGATGGACGCCGCCAGCATCCGCACCCAGATCCCTGTCAACACCACCGTCCACGCCAGCCTGCCCGTGACCATCAACCAGGTCACCGAGGTGGTCTTGACCCGCGACACGACCATCAACCGCGCCTACGTCACCCTCAGCACCGGCGGCCTGGAAATCGTCCGCGCCCCGACCAACATCATCCTGCCGGCCGGCACCGTCCTGCCCGTCCAACTCAACCTGACCGTGCCGGTCGAAGCCGACATCCCCGTCTCGATGGTCGTCCCGGTCAACATCCCGCTCAATCAGACCGAACTGCACGCTCCCTTCGTCACCCTGCGCCGGGCCGTCGAACCCTACGCCCTGGCCTTCCACGATCCCAGCCGCGTCCCCACCGAGTGGGAACGCCCCTGGCTCGATTCGCCCGCCTGCCAATCCTTGCGCGGCTTATGCAACCTGTGGTTCGTCGAGGTGGGCTTTCCGCAGCCGTGAGGACTGTGATACAATCCGCCCTCCGTGGAGATGCCATGTCCCAACCCATCACCCGCGCCACACTTGCTAACGGCCTGCTCGTCCTGCTGAAGGAAATCCACACCGCCCCGCTGACCAGTTTCTGGATCTGGTACCGCGTCGGCTCGCGCGACGAACCGACCGGACGGACGGGAATCTCCCACTGGGTCGAACACATGCAGTTCAAGGGAACGCCGCGTTTTCCTCCCGGCGTCCTCGACAAAGCCATCTCCCGAGACGGCGGCTTCTGGAACGCCATGACCTTCTTGGATTGGACGACCTACTACGAAACCATGCCGGCCGACAAAATCGACCTGGCCCTGCGCCTGGAAGCCGACCGGATGACCAATTGCACCTACGAGGTCCAGGAAGTCGAATCGGAACGGACGGTCATCATCTCCGAGCGCGAAGGCAACGAAAACGAGCCGCTCTTCCGGCTGGGAGAGGCCGTCCAGAACGCCGCCTTCCGCGTCCATCCCTATCATCACGAAGTCATCGGCGACATGGCCGACCTGCACGCCATCCGCCGCGACGACCTCTACCAGCACTACCGCGCCTACTACGCCCCCAACAACGCCGTCATCGCCGTCGCTGGCGATTTCGAGACCGGCCAGATGCTCGACCGTCTGCGCGAACTCTTCGAGCCGATTCCGCCGGTCGAGCCGCCTGCCCGTCTCTACCGCCCCGAACCGCCTCCGCAGGGCGAACACCGCCTGACCCTCGAAGGCCCCGGCGAGACCACCTACCTCCAAATCTGCTACCGCGCCCCGGCCGGCAACGACCCCGATTTCTTCCCCCTGACCGTCCTCGACAGCCTGCTGACCGGCCCCACCAGCCTCAACATGTTCGGCGGCGGCGGGATTTCCAACAAGACCTCGCGCCTGTACCAGGCGCTGGTCGAAAGAGACTTGGCCGTCTCGGTCAGCGGCGGCCTGTTCGTCACGGCCGACCCCTTCCTGTACACCATCACCATCACCGTCCACCCCCAGCGCAAGGCCGAAGAAGCCCTGGCCGCCTTCGACGAGCAAATCAAGCGCATCCAGGACGAACCCGTCCCGGAGGAAGAGGTTCGGCGGGCCATCAAACAGGCGCGGGCGCTGTTTGCCTACGGCTCCGAAAACGTCACCAACCAGGCCTACTGGCTGGGGCAGGCCGAGATGTTCGCCACGTACGATTGGTTCCTGAACTATTTGAAAAAGTTGGCGCGGGTCACCCCGGCCGGGATTCAGGAAATCGCCCGTCGTCTGCTGCGCCCGCAAAACCGGGTCGTGGGCGTTTACCTGCCCAGCGGAGGCGCGGCATGAACCGAAACCGCCGTCCCGTCCCCGCCTCCCTGCCCGGGCCGGAAGACATTTTCCGCGTAACGCTGCCCAATGGAATCACCATCCTGGCGCGCGCCAACGACAACAGCCCGTCGGTGGTCATCAGCGGCTACCTGCTGGCCGGCAGCCTGTTCGACCCGGATGAATACCTCGGACTGGCCGACTTCACCGCCGCCGCCCTGCTGCGCGGCACCGAGAACTATTCCATGCAGCGCCTGTACAACGCCCTCGAATCGGTCGCGGCCAGCCTGGCCTTCAACGCCAGCGTCCACACCGCCGGCTTTCATGGCCGCTGCCTGGCCGAGGATCTCCCGCTGCTGCTCGAACTGCTGGCCGAGGCGCTCCGCCGCCCCGTCTTCCCCGACGATCAAGTGGAAAAACTGCGCGCCCGCCTGCTCACCGACCTGGCCATCCGCGCCCAGGACACGGGCGAGATGGCCAGCCTGACCTTCGACGAAATCGTCTACGCCGGCCACCCCTACCGCCGCCCCGAAGACGGCTACCCCGAAACCATCCAGGCCATCGAGCGCCAGCGCCTGGCCGATTTCCACCGCCGACATTACGGGCCGCGCGGCATGGTCATCGCCGTCGTCGGGGCGGTGCAGCCGCGCCGGGCGGCGGCGCAAATCGAAAAAGTGCTGGGCGACTGGTCGAATCCCGAACAGCCCGATCCGCCGCCTCTGCCTCCCCTCCAGCCCCTCAAGAAGACGGTCGAGCGGCGGGTCAAAATTCCCGGCAAATCGCAAAGCGACCTGGTCATCGGCGCCGCCGGCCCCAGCCGCCTGGACCCCGAGTTCCACGCCGCCGCCCTGGGCAACTCGATCCTGGGGCAATTCGGCATGATGGGACGGATCGGCGAGGTGGTGCGCGAAAAATCCGGCCTGGCCTATTACGCCTATTCCTCCCTCAGCGCCGGCGTCGGCCCCGGCTCGTGGGAGGTCAGCGCCGGCGTCAACCCGCGCAACGTGCGCAAGGCGCTCGACTTGGTGCAAGCCGAGATCGCCCGCTTCGTGAAAGAGGGCGTCAGCGCCGAGGAACTGGCCGACAGCCAGTCCAATTTCATCGGCCGCCTGCCGCTCTCGCTCGAATCCAACGCCGGAGTCGCCGGCGCGCTCATCAACATCGAACGCTTCGGCCTCGGCCTGGACTACTACCGCCGCTACGCCGACCTCATCCGCGCCGTCACGCCCGAGCAGGTGGTCGAAGCCGTCCGCAAATACCTTGACCCCGACCGGCTGGCAATTGCCATCGCCGGGCCTTAAGCCATGAAACTCAAAACCGGAATCGACCTGATCGAAATCCCGCGCCTGCGCGCCGCCCTGGAGCGTTTCGGCGAACGCTTTCTGGAACGCATCTTCACCGACCATGAAATTGCCGACTGCCGCGGACGGCCCGAGGCCCTGGCCGCCTGCTTCGCTGCCAAAGAGGCCGCCTCGAAGGCCCTCGGCACCGGAATCGGACCGATCGGCTGGCGCGAGGTCGAGGTGCGCCACCATCCCAGCGGCGAACCTTACCTGACGCTGTACGGGCGCGCCGCGGACATCGCCGCCCGGCTGGGCCTGACAGCCTGGTCCGTCAGCCTGACTCACAGCCGCGAAATGGCCGCCGCGGTCGTCGTCGCCCTCGGTCCGGGCTGACGGACGCGCCTCTCTTCGTTCGAATCGAAAGTCTCCACGGCCTCTACGTGGAGACTTTCCACACCGGCAAATTTCCCCCTGCATGAGACATGAGAACTGAAAAGGCCTAGGCTTGCTCTTCGACGCCGATCCACAAGTGGCCGGGCAGGATGACGGGATTCGGGCGAACGGTCACTTTGCCCACCCGGTCGGCGGGCGCGGCCGACAGCATGCTCGGATGCACCAGACACACATCCGGCAGATGGCCGTACTTCTGGCGATAATAGCCCACGGCGCGCTCGATCTTGGCTGCGAGCGCCGTGCGAGGGTCGTCATCGAACCACAACATGCCAACGTTCATGGCAATCTCCTTTCCGGATTCAAGGCCGGGATCCAGAACTTGAGCCAGCCATCCGGCAATTCCAAAAGGTATTCGCCGGGCATCAGGTCGTCGAGGGCGGCTGCGGGGTCATCGGTCAGGAACTCGGCCAGCGGACGACTGGCAACCCGGGCGTAAATGCGGCTGGAAAAATAGTCCAGCCAGGCGCGCAACTCGCCTGCCTGGGCCGCTTCGACCGTCGCCGCCGGCCAGATGCGGCGCGAAGGGCCGTAGAGCAGCAGATAGCGCAAATCACGGCGAATCTCGGGCGTTGCATTCGCCAGCCATTCCAAGCCGTCGATCAGCAAGATGACCCCCGCCCGATGATGACGCGAGGCCTCGGCCCAGGCGCACAATTGCCCCAGCAGGCGGGCCATCAAGGGGGGACGAGTCGGCCAAATGCCGAGCGACGACGGATGAGCCTCGAAGGCTTCCCATTCCGCCAGGCGCGGCGTCAACACGCCAAACAAAATATCGCCGGGTTCGTCGCCTGCATCCAGGCCGGCAGCCAGGGTTTGCAGCAAAGCGGTCTTGCCGCTGCGGGCGTCGCCCACGATGAGCAAGGGGCCAGCCGCGGCCTGCTGTTCCCCGGGAGGGAACAGGTCGTGCAAGAGCGGCGAACCGTCGTCGGCCAGGCCGAGGAAAATCGCCCCGGGAGGCAGCGGGCCAATCTCCTCGAGCGCCTGATTCAGGTCGGGACGGTCGGGCGGGGAGACCGGCGTCTCGTTCTCCGGAGACGGCGGCGCTTCGGGCGCGGGGACTTCTTTTGGGGGAGCCTCGCCTCGAAGTTCGGCCTGCAATTCGCGGTAGGCCTGGAAAGCAATTTCGACTTGATCGATAGGCGGCAATTCCATAAAACCAACTCGGCAAAGGAAAGAAAGTTCCAACCGGATCGTCTTGCGGCTTAATAATAGCACAAATGTTCTGTTAAATGCAAGCCCTTTACAAAACTCTAATCTTTCCGAGACCTTGCCACTCCCCCATCTGTGCGCTATAATCCCGCCGGTCAGTCTCAGAAAGCATCAGGTTGGACTATGCCCGTTTATACGTACCATTGTGATGCCTGCGGCATCGAATTCGAAAAACAACAAAAGTTCAGCGACGAACCGCTCGTCCGCTGTCCAGAGTGCCGTAAGAAGGCGTTGCGCAAAGTGTATTACCCGGTGGGAATCACCTTCAAAGGGTCGGGATTCTACGCTACCGACCACAGATCGCCTTCGGGGCAAACCCACACCCATCATAAAAAAGACGAGCCCAAGGAGGCCGGAAAAGCCCCCGAAAGCACGCCCAAAGAATAAGCGGCCAGGAGATGGCCTCTGACCGGCTCACAGGCGTGGGCCGGTTTTCGTCTGTTGCGGCGGAGGAGTCCCCCTGGACAGAAGAGAGAGGAACTATCCCGGCCTTGACGATTTTCCTCCAATCGTCTACAATTCGGCCCGCTTCCGGCGCACTCGCCGGAAAATCATTCACAGAGCGAAGGTAATCCCTCCGCCGGAGGGGTGAGAGGCGCTCGAGGAAGGTAAAGATGGAGAAAGTCGTATTGAAAGCCGACCGCCGCAGTGTGACGGGGAAACAGGTCCGCGCCCTGCGCCGGGCGGGAATCCTGCCAGCGGTTCTCTACGGACACAATATGGAGCCGCTGAGCATTTCGCTGAACGCCCATGACGCCAGCAAAATCCTGAACCGGTTGACCGCTTCGAGCCTGGTGACGGTGGACGTAGAGGGCAAGGAATATCCGGCTCTGGTGCGCGAACGCCAGCGCAATCCCATCAAGGGCAACCTGATTCATGTGGATTTCCAGGTCGTCTCGCTGACCGAGAAGATTCGCGCCAACGTGGGCATCGTCATCACCGGCACGGCCCCGGCCGTCAAGGATTTCTCGGCCGTCCTGGTCACCACCCTCAACGAACTCGAGGTGGAAGCCTATCCGCAAGACCTGCCGGAACGCATCGTGGTGGACATCTCGGGCCTGAAGAAGATCGGCGATGGAATCCGGGTGGGCGACCTGGTGTTGTCCGAAAAGGTCACCGTCCTGACCGACGCCGACGAAATGATCATCCTGGCCACCGCTCCGAAGGAAGAGGTCCTGGAAGAGGTCACGCCGGAGGCGGCCGCGGTCGAAGAGGCTGCCGAGCCCGAGGTCATCGAAAAGGGCAAGAAGGAAGAGGAAGGCGAAGAGTAATTCGCTGCTCGTTGGAATCGCAACTCCCGGCTTCGTGCAGAGGCCGGGAGTTTGTTTATGAATCTCGTTGCATCGAATTGCACGAAATCATCCAAAAAGGATTGCCCAACGCGCGTCCGCAGATCCAGAGTTGTGGGCTGTGGTTAAATCCCCAAAGTATCCAAGAAATTCAACACGATCCGGGCGCTGGCCCCCCATAACACTTCGCCATCGTATTCGCGGTAAATCACCACCGGGAAGGGACGCGGCTGACCGGCAGGCGTGACGGGCTGTTCGGAATAATTTCCGCGCTGCGCCAGCCAGGTCAGCGGGATGGTGAATACCCGCGCCACCTCGCGCGGGGCCGGCCGAAAGGGATACGGCCAGGGAACGACCCCCACCACCGGCGTGACGCGGTAACGGGTGATGGTGACCACATCATTCAGCCGCCCCAGCAGGCGGACATCCTCCGGCTTCAGCCCAATCTCCTCCTCGACCTCGCGCAGGGCGGTCGCTTCGGGGCCGGAATCGCCGGGGTCGCAGGCCCCGCCGGGGAAGGAGACCTGTCCCTTGTGGTGTTCCACCGTCTCGGCGCGGCGGGTGAACACGATGCGCCACTCCTCGCCGATGCGCGCCAGCGGAATCAGCACCGCCGCGCAGGTCAGCGGGACGCCAGCGTACATCTCGGCGTAGCCGTCGGTGGAGGCAATCACGCCGGGACGGTAGGCGCGCTGAAGGCGGAGGGAGATTTCGTCTTCGGAGAGAAAAGCCACAGATTACACGGATTACACAGATTGGATGGATTTATTCGGCCCGCACCGCGCCGCCGCAGTAAGGGCACTCGGCGGTGAACTCGTCCGACCATTCGACCTCGTCGGCGTGGAGCGGCGCGCCGCAGGCCGGGCAGGCGGTGGGCAGGAGACGGGGACGGGCGGGGGCCGCAACGGCGGGACTTTCGGCAAACCCCGCTGGCAGGGTTTGCTTTAGCCAGGCCTCGATTTCGGCGGCTTCGGCGGTCAGGCCGCGGGCGTTCAGGTCGGCTGCGGCGCGCCGGGCAGCGTTGAGCAGGCGCGGCCAGCGGCCGCGTGCGGCAAGGATGGCCAGTCCCTGTTTCAGGTCGGTCATTCCGGCCGGAATCTGACCGGCGAGAATGCGGCAGCGTCCGGCCTGGAGGAAGAGTTGGGCGTCGTGCGGCAGGCCGCGGGTCTGGGCGCCGCGCGCCAGTTGTTCGTAGGCCTCAGCCGCGGCCGGGTAATTGCCCGAGGCGAGCAATTCGTTGGCGCGCATCAGCGCCGGGGGGATGGCCGGCATGACGGCGCGGCGGAAAGGACGGACGAAGGGTCGTCGGCGAAACATCATTCCTCTCCTTCTAAAAACGGTTCCCCGCCGCTCCCCTGTTCCTCCAGCAACTCCTGTACGCGCCCATCCTCTACCGGTTCGACGCGGCGGGCGAAAATCAGGAAGCCGGTGTGCGCCACCATGCGGTCGGTGGGGCGCAGGCGGGTCGGTTCGGGTTTGTAGTAACGCAGCAGGATTTCGCACACTTCGACAAAAGCAAAATTCTCGCGCCGAAGGGCGTGAAGCAGATTCTCGACCTGGTTGAAAGTCGGCAGCAAACTGGCAAAGAAGCCGCCCGGCTTGAGCGCGGCGCGTACATGAGCGACGTAATCCCAGGGGTTGGGGACGTCGAGGAAGAAGGCGTCGGCGTCGGTTTCGTCGAAGCCCTCGGCGATGTCGCGCAGTTTAAACTCGACGCGTTCCGCCAGGCCGAGACGTTCCAGGTTCTTGCGCGCCAGGTTCTGGAACTCGGGGCGCTTCTCGTAACTGACGACGCGTCCGCCCGGGCCGACAGCGAAGGCCAGCGCCACGGTCATGGACCCGGAGCCGGTCCCCGCTTCGAGGACGGTCTGCCCCGGCCCGACCGAGAGATGCGTCAGGATGTAGCCGATGTCCTTCGGGTACATGATTTGCGTGCTGCGCTTCAGGTCGGTCAGAATGTCGGCCAGCGAGGGCTGGAGCAGGAAGAACGGACTGCCCTGATGGCTAAAAACCTGACTGCCCCACGGCTTGCCGATGAGGTCGTCATGGTTGAGCATGCCGCGGTGCGTATGCATCACGCCGCCGGGGATGAGCGGAAAGATGTAGTATTTGTGCCGCAGGCCGACGAGCAGGGCCAGGTCGCCGGGCTGGGCGTGGGTGGAGGTGAGATTCCAGGGCATAGAGAGTTGAAGGTCAAAAGTTCAAAGTCGAGGAACGAGGCTCAGGGAACGAGGAATCTGGCAAAAAAGTCAGTGATGGCGTTGTAACAAGTCACGCGGTTGGCGTATTTCAGCACATCGTGGCCTTCGTCCTCGAAGATGAGCAGTTCCACCTGTTTGCCTTTGGCGCGCAGGTCGGCGACCAGTTCCTCGGATTCTTTCGCCACCACGCGCGGGTCGTTGCGTCCCTGAATGACGAGCAGGGGGCAGGCGAGGTTGTCGAGGTAGGTCCTGGGCGAGCGCTCGGTCAGGAAGGCGCGGCCCTCGGGCGTTTCGGGGTCGCCGAGCGCCACCTTGAAGTACGGCTTCCAGGTCTCCGGGATGCGCTCGGAGAAGGTCAGCAGGTCGTAGGGGCCGAACATGTCGCAGGCGGCCTTCCAGAGTTCGGGGTGACGGCCGGCCAGCGTCAGGGTCATATAGCCGCCGTAGGAGCGGCCGACGACCGCGGCGCGGCTCACATCCAGGCGTTTGTCCTTCGGCAGGACTTTGGTCATCGCGTGGACGTGGTCGAGGCGGTCCTGACCGCCCCAGTCGCGGTCCACCTGCTTGGTGTAGGACAGGCCATAGCCGGTCGAGCCGCGCACGTTGGGGACGAAGACGGCAAACCCGCGCAGGGTCAGGAACTGGATGAGCGGCATGGAGAACCAGGCGAAATCGGGGCGCTCCTGGCTTTGCGGGCCGCCGTGAATGTAATAAACGAGCGGGCGCGGACCGGTGAAGCCGAGTTCGGGCGAGGGGAGGTAGAGGCGGGCCGAGACGCGCGTCCCGTCGAAGGAGGTGAAGGAGGCGTCCTCGCCCTTCGAGAGCAGAGTCTCCGGGATGCCGAGAATCCGCTCTTCGGTGTGCATGACGATGACATCCCGCTCCTTGCCCTCGATGGTGTAGATTTGCGTCGGGCTGACGGCGGTGGAGAAGGAAATCACGAAGCGGTCTTTGGCCTTGTCGTAATGCCAGTGTTCGAGGACGCCGTCCGAGAGGTCGCCCTCGCCGACCAGGACGTGGCGCAGGGACATCGTGCGCTTCTCCTCGTTGAAGACGCCTTCGTAGAGCCAGGAACAGCCGTCAATGTTGAGCTGCACGGCGTAATGCGCGCCTTTCAAATGCTGGAACCCTTCCAGCACGCCGACGCCGCTGTGCCGGACGCCTTCGAGTTTGACCGGCGCGGCCTCGCCGGGCTTGTCGAGCGCAATCAGGCCGAGGCTGTATTTGTCGTCGAAGAGGGCCGAAGAGATGAGGACATTGTTTTCGGAGGGCGTCCAGGCAACGCTCTGCAGACCGTTGGGCGGGACGACCTCGCCCTCGGCGCGCTGTTCGAGGGGCTTGCCCAGCAGGAGGGTCTTGCGGCCGGCCTCCCACAGGTACAGCACCGAGTCGCCCATGGTGTAGCCGTCCATGAGGAACAGGCGGCGGTGGTCTTTGTCCGGCGCGCCGGGGTAGGCGCCCCAGGCCGATTCGTCCAGTTTTTCCAGTTTTCCGGTGCGCAGGTCGCCGCGGTAGGCTTCCTGGACGGGTTTATCGCGCCGCTCGGCGTTGAAGTAAACGATGTTCTTCTCGATGTCGCAATCGGCCAGGTGGACGCGGTGATTGGCAAAGAAATTGTCAAAAGCCGGCTCCGGGTAGCCGCCGTCGAGCGGGATGAGCATCGGCTGGTAGTTTTCGTCGCCGTCGCGGTCGAGCATGACCAGGATTTTGTCGAGCAGGGGGAAAACGTAGAACGGGTAGCCGCCGACCAGATGAGGGTTCTGCATGGCGATATGCGGCGGCAGGAGCGGCTCCGGGACCGAGCCGCCGTAGTACATGGCGTAGAGGCTGAGTTTGCCCGAAAGACTGCTGACGAAGAAGATGCGGTCTTCGACAATTTGCGGCGAAAGGTGCAGGCGGGCAGAGAGGAAGGATTCGATACGGTAGGACATGGAAATCTCCTTGAACAGAGCAACCTACAAACAGAATAATCTTATCACAGAACTTTGTCCTGCAATTTTATAGGGAAATGAAATCTTGTCTTCCGCCAACCGCAGGCAGGACAAAGATAAAACTTGACGAATCCTCCCCACCCTGATAGACTCGGCCATGGTCTGTTGCAAGCGTTCTTGCTGGATAGAAAGACGGCCGAGACAGCGGGCCGAATTTTTATAACCGCAGGACTGCAACGCCCATCCTATTCTTTTTTCATCGCAAGTAAGGAGAAGTAGAGAAATGGCAGAGCGCGTGACCGGAACGGTCAAATGGTTCAATGCATCGAAGGGCTATGGCTTCATCGCCCGCGAAGGCGGCCCGGACGTCTTCGTCCACTTCAGCGCCATTCAAACCGAGGGCTTCAGAACCCTCAATGAAGGCCAGCAAGTCGAGTTCGAGATCGAACAGGGGCCGAAGGGGTTGCAGGCCGCCAACGTCAAACCCCTATAATCCTCGATTTGAACCGATCCACCCTCCCCTGCCGGGGAGGTTTTTTGTCGGAAAAATCAACGCTGCGACACTTCCACCCGGCCGAGCCACTCGCCCACGAACAGGAAGACCGCCGCGCCCAGCGTGGCCATGCCAGCGTTCAGGGGTCCAATGGCGGCAAACGTCCAGCCCAGCGCCGAGCCGAGCAAATGACCGGCCCAGAATCCCACCCAGGCCAATACCACATAGAGAACCAGTTTGCCCAGGCTGCCGCCTTTCCAAAAGTGAAAGGCCGTCCCATAGGCAGAGGCAAGCACCATGCCAAACAAGAGCGCGGGGAGAGTCATATTGCCATCCGGATGAATCTTAGACTTTATTCGTAACAACCGCCAGGACGCGGAGAACGCCAAGAAATATTCCAAAGTCGCCAAGAGACGGTTTTATTTCGTTTGCGCCTTGGCCGGGAACGTTATTCTGGATAATATTATATCATTTTATGACTACACGAAATTCGAGACAATCGTCCCGCCGCCGAGGACGAGGTCGCCGACGTAGAAGACGGCGGCCTGACCTGGCGTCAGGTCGCGCGCCGGCGCGTCGAAGCGGACCCGCGCCCGGCTGCCCGCTTCGAGGGGCGTCACCTCGGCCGGGACTTCGCGGGCGGTGTAGCGCGTCTTGACCTCGGCGCGGAAGGGCGCAGCGGGCGGCGCGCCCGAAATCCAGTGGACGCCGTCGACGAGGGCCTCGGTTGCGCCCAGTTCCTCCGCCGGGCCGACGATGAGGGCGTTGCGGGCGACGTCCTTTTCCAGCACATAGAGCGACGCGGGCGAGGCAATCCCCAGCCCCTTGCGCTGGCCGATGGTGTAATCGGCCAGGCCGGTGTGCGTTCCGAGCGTCCGCCCGTCGCGGGTCAGGATGGGGCCGGGGAGAAGCGCCTGCGGGGCGTGACGGCGCAGGAAGGCGCGGTAATCCTCTCCGGCGAGGAAGCACAGGTCCTGGCTGTCGGGGCGGCGGGCGGTGGGCAGGCCGAAGGTCTGGGCGAGGGCGCGGATTTCGGGCTTGGTGTACTCGCCCACCGGAAAGAGGCTGCGGGCGAGTTGTTCCTGGTTCAGCACGTGGAGGACGTAGGACTGGTCTTTGGCGCGGTCCACGGCGCGCAGCAACTCCACCTGTCCATCGTCAGCCGTCCGCCGCCGGACGTAGTGGCCGGTGGCCAGGAATTCGGCGCCCATGTCGAGGGCGCGGTCGAGCAGGAGGCCCCAGCGGATGAGGCGGTTGCAGACCAGGCACGGGTTCGGGGTCCGGCCGGCGGCGTAGCCCTGGAGGAAGGATTCGACGACCGTCTGGCGAAAACGTTCTTTGGCGTCCACCACGTAGAAAGGGATGTCGAGTCTGGCGGCGACGCGGCGGGCCAGCGCCATCGAATCGGGCGTGCAGCAACGATTCGAGTCTTCTCTGCCCGGCTCGGACCAAAGACGGAGCATCATGCCGATGACTTCATGCCCCCGCCCTTTGAGCAGCGCGGCGGCGACGGAGGAGTCCACCCCTCCGGACATGGCGACGACGACTCTGGACATCGTTTACCCCTCGACCTTCTCCATCACCCAAAGATGCGAGAGGCCCAGCGCCCTGAGCGGCGTCTTTTCGAGGAACTGGAGGACGGCGCGCAGGGCTCTGCCCAGCCCGCCAAAACGGGCGATCAGATTGTCGTACGCGCCGAAGATGACAGTCTGCTCGACCGGCCGAAAGGGCAGACCGGCGAACAGGCGCGTCAGGTCGCGGCGGGCGTAGACGCGCACGTGCGGGGCGAGCCGGTCCCGCCAGCGGCGCGGCAGGTAGTTGACCAGCGGGATGTTGCCAAACCGATAGCGGCCGCGCCAGTAAACGCCGTGCGTCTCGAAAGGATAGCCGCGGTTGGGGACGAACAGGACCAGCCGTCCGCCCGGTTTGAGGACGCGGGCGATCTCCTCGAGGGCGCGGCGGTCGTCCGAAACGTGTTCGAGCACCTCGTGGCTGAGAATCAGGTCAAAGGTCGCGGCCGGGTAGGGCAGGCCCTCGCCGGCGGCGTTGACGATGCGGGGCGAACGGCGGCGGGCTTCGGCGGCGCGTTCGAAGTCGAATTCCAGGCCAAAGACCCGGCCGCCGAAAGTCTGCAAATGTTCGACGTACATGCCCACGCCGCAGCCGTTCTCCAGAATCCGGCCGCGAATGCGCTCGCCGGCGGCGCGGACGATCATCTCCAGGCGGCGCTGCTGTCCCGCCCGCCAGACGTAGGAAGGCTCGCCGCACAGGGCGGCTTTGTCGAAATCGCGTGGCTGCATGGCGATGATTATACCTTGCACATCTGCCGCTTGTGTGCTAGAATCCGGCCTGTTCGTAACCCGATACCGCACGCACCGAAAAGTGGGCAGCCCCCACTTTTCTGCTTGTAAACCCCAACGGAGCAAGAGAGCATGAAGAACGAGTTTGCGCTGGCTTTCAACGAGGTCATCGAAGAAAAACAACTGCCCAAAGAGGTCATCCTGGCGGCGATCGAGTCGGCCATGGCCTCGGCCTATCGGCGGGCGGTCAACGCCTCCAATGCGCAGCATGTCGAGGCCAAGATAGACCCGGAGACCGGCCGAGTGATCATCTACGCCGAGAAAGAGGTCGTCGAGGAAGTCCAGGACGAGCGCACCGAGGTCTCGGTGGAAGAGGCGCGGCGGGTCAATCCGGAGGCCAAGGTGGGCGACATGGTGATCGTCGAGTCGACGCCGAAGGACTTTGGGCGCGTGGCGGCCCAAACGGCCCGCCAGGTGATTCAACAGCGCATCCGGGAAGCCGAGCGCCAGATTCAGACCGACTATTACGCCAAGCAAATCGGCGAAATCATCAGCGGCGTGGTGCAGGCGGTCAGCGCCAGCCAGGGCATCACCATCGGGCTGGACATGAAAGCCGAGGGCATCATGCCGCCCAACCAGAAGATTCCGGGCGAGCGCTTCAAAGTGCATGACCGGGTGCGGGCGATCATCCTGGAAGTCAAGGACAGCCCGCGCGGGCCGCAGATTATCCTCTCGCGCTCGCACCGCAACTTCCTGCGCCGTCTGCTCGAAAACGAGGTGCCCGAAATCTATCACGGCATCGTCGAGATTCGGGCGATCGCCCGCGAACCCGGCCAGCGCGCCAAGGTGGCGGTCTCGGCGACCCAGCCCAACGTGGACCCGGTGGGGGCCTGCGTGGGCATCCGCGGCGTGCGCATCCAGGCCATCGTCAAGGAATTGCACGACGAGAAAATCGACATCATCGAGTGGAATCCCGACCCGGTGATTTACATTTCCAAGGCCATCAGCCCGGCGCGCGTCTCGGGCGTCTATCTGAACGAGGCCGAAAAGACGGCGACCGTGGTCGTCCAGGAGGATCAACTCAGCCTGGCCATCGGCCGCGACGGGCAGAACGCCCGCCTGGCCGCCAAACTGACCGGCTGGCGCATCGACATCAAGTCGCTGCCCGAAGCGGCGGCAGACGCCCTGTCCAAGTTGCAGAGCGACCCGGCGCTCGAATCGCTGCGCGAAAAGGAAGCCGAGCAGATTCCGGTCATCGCGGCCATCCTGGCCAAGAAGGCCGAGGAGCGCCCGGTGACGCCCGAAGAATACGCCCTGCTGATTCAATTCATCGACCGCGTCGAGCGGCGCACGGTGGAACAGAAACGGGCCGAGATCGCCGCCGAGGAGGAACGCCTGAGCGCGGCGCGGGCCGAGATTCCGGCCGCCGCCTTCGAGACCGATCTGGCAGCCCTCAATCTGCCCGACCATGTGTACGCCATCCTGACCGAGGCCGAACACCGCACGGTCGGCGATCTGATGCTGGCGATGAAATTGAACCCCGACAGCGTGCTGGGACTGGCCGGAATCGGCCCCAAGGCTATGCAAGCCATCCAAAGCGCGCTGGAAACGGTTTCCTTCCCCGAACCGGAAAAGCCGGTCGAGGCCGAGGCAGGAGCGCCGAGCGAGTTAGCCGAGGCAGGAGTGCCGAGCGGCTTAGCCGAGGCGGGACTGCCGGGCGAGCCGGTCGAAGCGCCCGAAGCGGCCGCCGCCGAGGAAACCGCCCCGGCGCCCGTCGCCGAAGCCGAGGAGGCCGAAGCGCCCGCCGAGGAAGAATTCGAGAAGATGTTCTCGCTGGAGAGCATCACCATCCAACCGGCGGTCATCGAAACCGCCGAGGAAAAGAAAGGCAAGAAGAAAGCCAAGAAAGACCGCGCCCTGGAATTCGACGAGGAGCGCGGCGAGGTCGTAGCCCGCAAGAAGCACAAGCGCGGCGAAGACAGTTGGGACGAGGACTGGTAGTCCCGCCGCCGCGGCGAGCCAAACGACTGAACGAGATCGAAAAGAAACCAAGGTGTCTGGCAAACCTGCAAAACGACCGAAACACATCCCCCAGCGGACCTGCGTGGGCTGCCGAAGCGTGCTGCCCAAGCGGTCGCTGATCCGCCTGGTGCGGCGGCCGGAGGGCGTGCAAATCGACCCAACCGGCAAACTGGCCGGGCGGGGGGCTTATCTGCATGACCGTCGTGCTTGCTGGGAGAGAGGTCTGCGAGGATCGCTCGCCCATGCATTGAAAATCGACCTGACGCCTGCCGATCTCGAACGCCTGCGACAATTCATGGCGTCCCTGCCGGCAGAAAACGAGACGGAGAGCGTCGAGCGGTAAGGTCCTATGGGCTGATACACTCCCCATTCGCTCAGCAAGCACGCTCTGTTCCCAGACACGAACCGCCTCTTGTTGTAACGGCGGCATTCCTGAACTTATGAGGTGCATGATGAGCGAGAATGGGCACAAAAAAATCGAACTCCCTGCTCTGATCAGCGTGCGCGACCTGGCCCAAAGCATCGAGGCCAGTCCCATCCAGATCATTAAGAAGTTAATGAACAACGGCGTGATGGCCAGCATCAACCAGACGATCGATTACGACACCGCCGCCATCATCGCCGCCGAATTCGGTTTCGAGGCCGTCCCCGAGCGCGAACAGGCCGAAGAAAAAGAGACCGGCGAACTACCCGTCTGGCGTCAGATGATCGCCGGCGAGGACGAACAATCCCTGACCCGCCGCCCGCCGGTCGTCACCATTCTCGGACACGTTGACCACGGCAAGACCTCCCTGCTCGACGCCATCCGCAACGCCAACGTAGCGGCTGGCGAGGCCGGCGGCATCACCCAGCACATCGGCGCGTATCAAGTCGAACACAAGGGCCGCCAAATCACTTTTCTGGACACGCCCGGCCACGCCGCCTTCACCGCCATGCGCGCCCGCGGCGCCCAAGGCGCTGACATCGTCGTGCTGGTCGTCGCCGCCGACGACGGCGTCATGCCGCAGACCAAAGAGGCCATCGCCCACGCCAAAGCCGCCCGCGTCCCCATCATCGTGGCGCTCAACAAGATCGACAAGCCCAACGCCAACCCCGATAACGTCAAGAAACAACTCGGCGAAAACGGCCTCGTGCCGGACGAATGGGGCGGCAATACGATGGTCATCCCGGTCTCGGCCAAGCAAAAGCAAGGCATCGAAGACCTGCTGGAAGCCATCCTGCTGGTCGCCGACAACAGCGACATCCGCGCCAACCCCAAGGGCGCGGTGATCGGCACGGTCATCGAAGCCCAACTCGACAAATCCAAAGGGCCGGTGGCCACCCTGCTGGTCCAAAACGGGACGCTGGAGACGGGCGACATCGTCGTCGCCGGGACGACCTTCGGGCGGCTGCGCGCCATGTTCGACTTCCGCGGCCGCAAGGTCCAGAAGGCCGGGCCGTCCGTCCCGGTCTCGGTGATGGGGCTGAACGACCTGCCCTCGGCCGGCGACCTCTTCCAGGTCGTAGAGAGCGAGCGCCAGGCGCGTCAGATCGTCCTCGAGCGCCAAGAAGCCGCCCAAAAAGAGGTCAGCGCCCAGAAGAAAGCCACCCTGGAGGAACTCTTCGCCCGCTTCCAGGCCGGGCAGGCCAAGGAACTGAACCTGATCATCAAGGCGGACGTGCAAGGCTCGCTCGAACCCATCATCAGCGAAATCAACAATTTGAGCAAAGGCGAGATCAAGATCAACATCCTGTACGCCGAAACCGGCAACGTCAGCGAGAACGACGTCATGCTGGCGTCGGCTTCGCAGGCCATCATCGTCGGGTTCAACGTCCAGGCCGAGGTCGCGGCCCGGCGGCTGGCCGAGGCGGAGGGCGTCTCGATCCGGCTGTATGACATCATCTACCGTCTGACCGAGGACATCGAAAAAGCCCTCAAAGGCATGCTGGCCCCCGAATTTACCGAGAAGGTCATCGGCAAGGCCGCCGTCCTGCAGGTCTTCACACTCTCGCGGGGCAATCGCATCGCCGGTTGCAAAGTGACCGAGGGCGAAGTGCGACGCAACAGCAAAGTGCGCCTGCTACGCGGCAAGGACGTCGTCTATGAAGGCGAAGTGGCCTCGCTGCGCCACGAAAAGGAAGACGTGCGCGAAATGCGCCAGGGCTTCGAGTGCGGCGTCGGCCTGAAGAATTTCAATGACATCCAGGTCGGCGACGTCATCGAATGCTACATCCTGGAAAAGACAAAGGTCGACTAGCGCCAGCCGCTCCCCGCCGCGCGCATCCATCTGAAGTACTCTACCGAATTATGCCAAGCAAGATTAGACTCCAGCGTATCTCCGACCGCTTGCGCCAGGAACTTTCGGAACTCCTGCTGCAGGAGATTCACGATCCGCGCCTGCGCCAGATTTTCGTCACCGATGTGCGCGTCGACCGCGAACTGGCCTACGCCGACATCTACGTCTCGGCGGTCGAGGGATCGGCCCGCAGCGCCGAAATCCTCGAGGGACTCGAACACGCCAGCGGCTACCTGCGCCGCGAACTCGCTGCCCGGGTCGAACTGCGCGTCTTCCCCCGCCTGCGCTTCCACTGGGACCCGACGCCCGAAAACGCCGACCACATCGAGCGCCTGCTCGCCTCCTTGCGCAAGAATGACTGACCTGCACACCGCCATTCGCCAAAAACTCCAGGCCGCCCAGCGCATTCTGATCCTCTCGCACGTCCGCCCCGACGGCGACGCCATCGGCTCGATGCTGGCGCTCGGCCTGGCTTTACAGGACGCCGGCAAACAGGTCCAGATGGTGCTGAGCGACGGCCTGCCGGCCACCTTCAAGCATCTGCCGGGGGCGGAGCAGATTCGCGCCCAGGCGGAGGGCGAATTCGACCTCATCATCACGGTGGACTGCTCCGACGCGGCGCGCGCCGGCCCAGCCCTGCCGCCCAACCGCCGGCCCGACATCGTCATCGACCATCACCTGACCACCGAAGCCTTTGGCGAACTCAACCTGGTCGATCCGGCCGCCGCCGCCACCGCCTCGGTGCTGACCCGTCACCTGCCCGCCTGGGGGCTGACCATCACTGCCCCCATCGCCGCCAACCTGCTGACCGGCCTGGTCACCGACACGCTCGGCTTCCGCACCTCGAACACCACCCCGGAAGTCCTGCGTCAGGCCGCCGACCTGCTCGAACTGGGCGTGGACATGAGCACGCTCTACTTCCGCAGCCTGGTGCGCCGCACCTTCGCCGCTGCCCGCTACTGGGGAGCCGGCCTCTCGCGCCTGCAGCGCAGCGACGGCATCGTCTACACCTCTCTCACCCTGGCCGACCGCCAGGCCAGCGGCTACAGCGGCCGCGACGACGCCGACCTGATTAGCGTCGTCTCCTCGATCGACGAGAGCGAGATCGCCATCATCTTCGTCGAGCAGGATAGCGAGCGCGTCAAAGTCTCCTGGCGCGGGCTGAAGCCGCACCTCGACGTGGCCCAAATCGCCAAACAATTCGGCGGCGGCGGGCATCGCGCCGCGGCCGGGGCCGAGGTGCGCGGCAGCCTGCCCGAGGTCCAGGAACGCGTCCTGCGTCTCACCCGCCGGGCGCTCAATCACGAGTGATCAATCCGCCCGCGCCCCAAGCGGCGCGCCGCGGTCAGTTTCATCAGGAGGAATTCGATATGGAAAGTCAAGACATCAAAAACGCCATCTCCGGCATCCTGGTCGTGGATAAGCCGGTCGGGATGACCTCTCACGACGTGGTCGAGGTCATCCGCAAAGGGACCGGCATCCGCCGCGCCGGGCACACCGGCACGCTCGACCCGCGCGCCTCCGGCGTGCTGGTCATCCTGATTGGCCCGGCCGTGCGCCTGAGCGAATTCGTCTCGGCCTCCGACAAGCGCTACCAGGCCATCCTGCGCCTGGGCAGCACGACCGACACCTACGACGCCGACGGCCGCTTCACCCGTCAGGCCAGCGCCCCGGTCAACATCACTGAGGAACAATTCGAGAAAGTGCTCAAAGGCTTTATCGGCGAGATCGAACAGGTGCCGCCGCCCTACTCGGCGGTCAAAGTCCAGGGCCGCAAAGCCTACGAAATGGCCCGTCAGGGAGAGGAAGTAGACCTCGAACCGCGCAAGATCACCGTCTATCACCTCGAGGTGCTGGAATGGGCGCCGCCGGAGGTGGTCATCGACGTACACTGCTCCTCGGGCACGTACGTGCGCTCGCTGGCCAACGACCTGGGCGCGGCCCTCGGCTGCGGCGCTTACCTGGTCGGCCTGCGGCGGACGAAATCGGGACGCTTCAGCCTGCGCGACGCCGTCCCCCTGCGCAAACTGCAAGAGGCCTTCGCCGCTGGCAACTGGTACCAGTACCTCATCCCGGCCGCCGAAGCCCTGGCCGATTGGCCGGCCGTCGAACTCAACCCCGACGAGGTCGAGGAAGTCAAACACGGCCACCGCGTCAAGGCCGCTCCTGATTCCAAGCCCGGCCTGGTGCGCGGCGTTTCCATGGCCGGCGAACTGATCGCCATCATGGACCTGGCAACCGGCGAGGATGGCTCCCTTGAGTGGCAGCCCAAGAAAGTCTTCTTCTCCTGAACCCTGCGCCTGGAACTCCTTCCGCAAGACCTCAACAGGGCAAATGTGACTCATTTCCGCTCCCTCGATGATCTTGCCCTGCAAAACGCCTGGCTGACCATCGGCGTCTTCGACGGCGTCCACCGCGGCCATCGTCAACTGCTGGAGCGCCTGGTCGAAGGCGCCCGCCGCGCCGCCAGCCCCTCGGTGGTGGTGACTTTCTACCCGCATCCGGCCGTGGTCCTGGGGGGCCAAAAGGACTTCGCTTACCTGTCTCTGCCGGACGAAAAAGCCGCCCTACTGAGCGAACTGGGCGTCGAACATGTCGTCACCCTGCCCTTCGACCGCGCCCTGGCCCAGCAAAGCGCCGAGACCTTCATGGACCGCGTCTGGCGCGCCATCGGCCTGCGCCATCTCCTGATCGGCCACGACTTCGCTCTCGGCCGCGGCCGTCAGGGCGACGCCGCCCGTCTGACGGACATCGGCCGCCGGCTGGGGTACACCGTCGAGGTCTTCGCGCCGGTACGGCGGGAGGGAGCGATCATCTCCTCGACGGCCATCCGCGCCGCGCTGGCCGCGGGTCGGGTCGCCGAAGCCGCCGCCTTGCTCGGCCGTCCCTACGCCCTGAGCGGGCCGGTCATCCACGGCGACGGGCGCGGCCGGCACATCAACATCCCGACCGCCAACCTGCAGATCGCGCCCGAAAAACTCATCCCCGGGCGAGGAATCTACGCCGCCTGGGCCTGGGTCGGCGGCGAGCGCCGTCCCGCCGCCGTCAACATCGGCGTCAACCCGACTTTCACGCCCAGCCGTCAGACCGTCAGCGTGGAAGCCCACCTGCTCGATTTCTCCGGCAACCTGTACGGGCGGGAACTGCGTCTCGAATTCATCGAATGGCTGCGCGGCGAACAAAAATTCCCCTCCGTCGAGGCGCTCCTCGCCCAAATCCAGGCCGACATCGGCCGCGTGAGGAAAATCCTTATCGAGTAGTCAAACGCCCCGGTGGTCAACCGGGGCGTCTTCATCAGATGCAGGATCAGCCAAGCTTACTTGTCTTTTCCATTTCTCTCCCCGCCTATCAGCCTTTCACGGAAAGAGCGAATACCGTTATCCAATTCTCCCGCAATCTTCCCGATCCGGCCCGCACTAAAAAGGAACATCCTACTGCCAGAATAACAGGTCATTTAGGGAGACCCAATTTGGCAAATATTGCTCTTTCTTTACGAAGCAGCGGGAGTCAGCACGCGGGCAAAATCGGCCGGCTGAACGCCGGGCGACTCGACCGAGCGACGAGCGTAGAACTGCGCCACTGCTTCGGTCACGGACTCTGGATCTGCGCTAACACCGTCCAGGCTTTTTTCCAGCGCAGGCAAATCTCCCGCCGGGAAAAAGAAGAAGTCGCCTGAAATATGCACATCGCGCAGTTTTCCGTTCTCATTGACTGCTGTGACTCGGATCAGTCCGCCCGGCGTTTTGAGCATGTTCTGGACTACGTACACACCCTCGCGAATCTTGATCTGGCGGGCATCGGGACGGCGGCGATCGTTGGCGAACAACCACTCATCCGTGTACCGTTCGGCTTGCAGTTCATCGGCTTTGGCAACCAGTTCCGGATCCGGAACAGTTTTATACGTCATTGGACCAAGAAGGGCCTCGTAACGGCGGGCCAGCGCGTCGCCCAACGCACGCGTCTCGGGCATTTTTCCAGTCTCGCGTAGGAAGGTGCTCAGATTTTCCTGGAGGGTTTTGAAAACCTTGTCGCGGAACTTTTCATCCGGCACCCGCAGACATTTGCTCATCATATCGTAATCGAAATCGAGGATGAAATTGCCCACAAGGATGACCATGTCGTTAATCTCGGCCGCTCCGGTGCCGGATACTTTGCGCCCGTTCGCAATGATGTCGTTGACCGGCTTGTACTCCGCCGCCACGCCAAACTCCCGGTAGGTCTCGATGACCGGCGCGAGGAATTTACGATAGAACTCATCCTTGCTTTCCGGAATCTCGGGCCTGTCCTTATGCAGGATGAGCTGGAAAAATAACTGGTTGCCATCCAGATAGACCGCGCCGCCGCCCACTTCGCGCCGGAAGACAGGAATATTATTCTCGCGGACAAAGTCCAGGTCGATTTCCTGCTCGGCATCCTGGTGAAACCCGATGCAAACGTAAGGCGTAGCAGGGCGCAGGATGAAAAATGCCTCGTGTTGCAAATAGGCTGCTGCATGGTAAAGGGCCTGACTGTGTTCCCAGGAAACCTTGTCGAGAAAGAAATAATCCATTTGTATTCTCCTTTGTGGTATTCTGAATTCAAATGACTGTCAAGAACCGTTCATTCGATCAATCCCCACTCCCTTAGAACGCGCTCGGCGCGGGTCAGGATTTCTGGCATGACCGCTTCGATTTGCGGGCTGATGCCGTAGCCGATAGAGAGATCTACAGGCTGGGCGCCGACCAAATGCAAATATTCAGGGAATTTGTCGCGGAACTTCGCTAGTCCGAGCACTTCCTGGAACGTGATCTGATGGTCAGACATCTTGATATTACGATAGAGGGGAATTTCGTCTTTGGCCAACTCCATGACCGATCCCGGCAGGGAGAAACGGGAAACCATCGAATCCAACACCAGCAGATGGGAAGCCTCTTCCACCCAGGGCAATAAATTCAGCCCCAGCGCTCCGCCATCGAGGAATTCGATTTGCGGATATTTTCTCCCAAAACGTTCCTCGAGCCGTTTTAAGGCGAAGACCCCCAATCCTTCGTCACGGTTAAGTGTATTACCCAAGCCAAGGACGATTCTCCGGGTTGCTCCAATCATGTTCATTGCCAGAAACGAATGATTATCTATTGGATCAGGGCGCAGTCCTAGAACCGCGCCCTGATCCAATGCTTGTTTGGCATCAATCGATGCACACCGTCAAACCGGTCGCAACCTCGCTCAGGTCATTCCCGTCTGCATCCACCATGTGGATGGCGCAAGCCATGCATGGATCAAACGAATGGATGGTACGCAGGATCTCAAGCGGCAGTTCGGGATTGGCCAACGGTGTTCCGACCAGCGACGCCTCGTAGGCGCCAGGTTGTCCCTTATGATCACGCGGTGAACCGTTCCAAGTGGTGGGCACGACCATCTGGTAGTTGGTCAGTTTGCCGTTGTCAATCACGCACCAGTGACCGAGGGCGCCACGCGGGGCTTCCATATAGCCGAAACCTTCGGCATGGGCGGGCCAGGTGGTCGGTTCCCATTTCTCGCCGTTGAAGGTGTCGGTGTCACCAGCCTTGATCGCGTCGATCAGGTCGTTGTAAGTCTTGAGCATAAAGTCGGCAAAGACCTTGGTCTCGATGGCGCGGGCGGCGGTGCGTCCCAGCGTGGAGAAGACAGCGGAGAGCGGCGCGCCGAGCGCGTCGAGAACCATGTTGGTCAGTTCCACGGTCTGCTCGTGACCCTTGGCATACATCGCCAGCACACGCGCCAGCGGGCCGACTTCCATCGGGGTCTCTGCCCAGCGCGGGGCCTTGAGCCAGGAGTACTTCTGCTCGACTTCCAGCTGCTCATAGGGCGGTCTGGGGCCGGTGTAGTTGAACTTGGTCTCACCTTCCCAGGGATGCAGACCGGCTTCGTCGCCGACGCTCTGCTCGTACCACGAGTGCGCCACAAATTCCTGCATCTTCTCGAAGTCGCGCGGATCGGGTTCCTGAATATTGGCCAGGTCGCGGCCAATAATGACCGAACGCGGCACAAGGAACTTGGAAGTGTCGCTGTTGTCAGTATCTGGGAACTCGCCCCAGGTCAGGAAGTTGCCAAGCCCTTCCCCCAAACCGGCATAATCCAAGTAGTAGGGCGCAATAGCCAGCAGGTCCGGCAAATAGACCTGATCAACGAACTGAATCATCCGGTCAATGCTGTCCTTGATGATGGACAGGCGTTCTGCATTGATAGCCGTGTCAGAATTCATGTCAATTGGCATGGGCACGCCGCCCACCACAAAGTTCGGGTGCGGATTCTTGCCGCCGAAGATGGTGTGGATCTTGGTAAACGTGCGCTGCGCGTCCAAGGCTTCCAGGTAGTGCGCCACAGCCAGCAGGTTAATTTCGGGCGGGAGCTTGTAAGCCGGATGGCCCCAGTAGGCGTTGGCAAAGATGGAGAGCTGGCCGCTGTCCACAATCGCCTTGACCTTGTTCTTCACATCCGAGAAGTAACCCGGTGAAGCGTTCGGCCAGGGGGAGATCGCCTTCTGAATGTCAGCGGTTGCAGCCGGGTCCGCGCTAAGGCATCCGGTAACATCGACCCAGTCGAGGGCGTGCAGGTGATAGAAATGCATCACGTGGTCATGGACGTATTGCTGGGCGATCATCAGGTTGCGAATCAGGTTGGCGGCCTTGGGGATTTTGATGTTCAAGGCATCTTCCACCGAGCGGATCGAAGCAAAGGAATGGACGGTGGTGCAAACGCCGCAGGCGCGCTGGGCAAAAGCCCAGGCATCGCGCGGGTCGCGGCCTTTCAGGATGATTTCGATGCCGCGTACCATTGTGCCGGAGGAATATGCCTTCGTGATGGTGTTACGGGAGTCCACTTCCGCTTCGATGCGCAGGTGGCCTTCGATACGGGTAATGGGGTCAATAACTAGTCTCTGTGCCATGGGATACCTCCTACTCCACCAGGGCGTCGGCGACCATCTGCGCCAGCCCGATGACTTTCCAATCGAGTTTGAAATGATCCACGCTGTCGGTAAACTGCAAGCGGCAGTTGGAACAGGTCATGACAACCGTCTTTGCTCCGACTTTGTTCACCTGGTCAATCTTGAGTTCGAATGCAGCGTAGCGGACCGGATCGGCAGCCTTGACAGCAATCACGCCGCCGCCGCCGCCACAGCAAACAGACTGCTCGCGGTTGGGGGTCATTTCCTTGAACGATTCAGGAGCCAGAACCTTGAGGATGTCGCGCGGCTCCTGGATATGACCACCCTTGCGCTGGATCTTACAGGCGTCGTGGAAGGTGATCGTACCATCGCCGTCAAAAGCGCCCGGCTTCAGCCTGATCCTGCCGCTGCCCACCAGTTCTCCCAGAACGCCGGTGATGTGGATGATTTCGAAATCATTGGCCTCGGGCAGCCAGTTGGCAGCATGCCAGCGCAGAGCGTCGTAGGCATGGCCGCACTCGGTCACCACGATGCGCTTGACGCCCAGTTCCTTCGCGCCTTCCAGCACACGGCTGAGAAAGAGTTTGGTGTTCTCCTCACTGCCCTGGTAGAAACCGAAGTTGACAACTTCGCGCGCCTTGCTGCTCACCGTCCATTTTTCGCCAGCCGCGTTGAGAATTTTGGCAATGGCGGCAATATTGGTGGGGAATTTCATCACTTCGATGGAAGAGAAGACAACCAGGGTATCTGCTCCCTGCACGTCGCGCGGAATCTCGACTTCCCATTCGTCGGCCACCCACTCCAGGCGCTGGTCCCAGACCGAGTCGGTCATACCCAGCGGGCTGCCCTCCTCGATCTGTTTGTTGACCGCCGTCATCAGGTCTGCGGGGACCATCCCGGCGGCGGCCAGACCGGCTCGCATTCCATGGAGAAGCGAGCCAAGGTCAATGCCCATCGGGCAGACCATCGAGCACTTGTTGCAGACGGTGCAGGCGTAGTAGTTCAAGTCGCTCCAGTGCTGGAGGTCTTCGTCGGTGATGCGTTTGTCAATGCCCAAAGCGGTCTTGATAGCGCCAAAGATGGTGAAACGTTGCTCATAAGCGCGGCGCAGCAGTTCGACTTTCCAGACAGGAGCATATTCCGGGTTGCCGGTCGCCTGATAGAAGTGGCAGGCCTCGGCGCACATCCCACAACGGGTACAGGCTTCGAGTTGGGAAGCCACCCAGCCGCCGGTCTCATGAACGAACGCGTTCAATGCTTGTTTGGTAGCAGTCATGTCACACCTCCTATACCCTCACGCCGCGCTTGCCGAATTCCTGGCCATGGATGGCGCGCGAGAAGAAGTAAAAGATAAAGTGGGAGATGCGGCTGAGCGGGATCCAGATCAGCAACACATTCACCGAAATCATGTGCAGGCTGTACATGACTTCATAGCGTGGGCCGAGGTGGTGGGTTAAAGCGTATCCCGTAATCATCGGCAGGAAAACGAACAGCCAAGCCAAGTATTCCGCCGGACCGGAGATGAGTCTCAAGACCGGGTGGATGATGCGGTTGATTAGCAGGATCAACATCCCAACGATGCCCGCTGCCGCCAGCCAGTCCACAATCGGCAAAGGCAGGGTTCCCCAACCAAAGCCGAGCAGGCTCTTGAAGACCAGCATGTGAGCGGTTCCCAGGAAAACGACCACGAACAATCCCAGGTGGAACAATCCGCCGCCGATGTAGATCAAGGGATTGCGCTTGAAGGTGTTCTTGACCCACGGGATGAACGGCCAGACCAGGATGCCCTTCAGGAAGGACATGACCACGCCGCCGGCCTTGCTTCCCTTTGCCGGAACCCGGTCTTTGCTCCAGCCAAGTCCGATCACAGTCACCAGCCGGTAGATCATCCCGGCCACAAAGATGAGCAGCGCGGCATAGAAAAACGGGCCGCGTGCAAATTCAAGGATAGCAGTCCAGTTCATCACTCGCCTCCTTTGGCCTTCTTCTTTGCTTGATTGACCAGCGTTGCTCCAACGCCAAGCGCCGCGCCAGCCGCCGCTGCAGCGCCGATCGCGGCCAGTTCGGGACGATCCAGCGGAGCCGACTGGCCCTGGTAGAACCCGCCGCCGTCCCAGAAATCGGGCTGCGAGCATCCCAGGCACGGATGCCCGGACTGGACCGGGAACGACAGCCCCGTATCCCAGCGGATGGAAGCGCAGGCGTTGTAAGTCGTGGGACCTTTGCAGCCCAACTTGTACAAGCAGTAGCCCTTCTTGGCGCCTTCGTCATCGAACGAGAGGGCAAACTTGCCCGCCTCGTAGAACGGGCGGCGCAGGCAGCGGTCGTGGACGGTCACACCGTAGAACGGCATCGGGCGGTGCAACCCGTCCAGTTCCGGCAGGGTACCGAAAATGGCAAAATGGGCGATCGTGCCAGTGGTGGCTTCTGGAATGGCCGGGCAGCCAGGAATGTTCACAACCGGCTTGTCGGTGATGAGTTCCCAAACGCCTTTCGCATCGGTGGGATTGGGCTTGGCCTTCGGCAGTCCGCCGAACGAAGCGCAGTTGCCGGTGGCGATGATCGCCGCCGCTCCGGCCGCGGCTTCCTGCAACAGGTCCAGAGCCGTCCGTCCGCCGACGGTGCAATAAACCCCATCGTCTGCAACCGGGATGCTGCCTTCCACGACCAGGATGTACTGGCCGGCGTACCTTTGCATGGCGTCCTGCTTGGCCTGCTCCACCTGGAAACCGGCAGCAGCCGAAAGCGTCTCATGGTATTCGATGGTCAGCGTGTTGAGGACCAGGTTCACCAGCGTGGGCGAGTTCGATCGGGTGATGGCCTCGCTGCAGCCGGCGCAGTCCTGGAATTCCAGCCAGATGACCGGCAGGCGGGGCCTGGTCTCCAGGGCCTTGGCGATGACACGGTTGACGCTATAGCCGCGTCCCAGTCTGGGAGGCAATCCGCTGGCAGAGACCGGCGGAACGTTCGTCAACCCCATCGCGGCGGCCAGCAAGCCGCTCAGCTTGAGAAAATCGCGCCGTGAAACGCCGCTTTTTTTCAAGCCCTCAGCAATGGTTTCTTCGGGCATATCCTCCTCCTTCAGTAAGACAAGGTTAGAATAAATTTAGGAAGCATGCGCCGGTCAACCGTTCGCATGCTTCCTGAACCACTAAGCGCAAGAGATATTGTCAGCTTCCAGCTTCTTTTGGTAGGCTGTCAGACCATCCGCTCCGGTGACCAAGCCGCTTTTCTCAACCTCCCAGTTGCTCGGCTTGAGCTCAGCAATCCAGCCTTCCCCGTAGGGATCGGTGATTGCCAGGTTGGGATCGGCAGCCAGTTTGTCGTTGCCACGCACCAGTATACCGGTTACAGGCGCAGGAACAGGACCGACAAATTTGCTGCTCTCGACCGTCGCCAGACTCTTCCCCTGGGCCACTTCCTGCCCGACAGCCTTTGCCTTGACCGTCACCGCGGCCAGCTTGCCGCCGGACAATTTTCCAGCCACCGCCGTCATGCCGACGCGCACCAGCCCGCCTTCAATTGGTTTTGCCCAGACGTGCTTTTCGATCAAGTAGTACAAATCTTCGGGCAAATAGCAACCACGAATATCGGCCATTGAAATTCTCCTTTCCTGATTTGTCAGAAGGTCAGCGTCTTGCTATCCTCGGCCATCTGCCACATGGCAGCCCCGCCGACCATTTTTACGCCATCGATCAGATCTTGCTGGGTGAGGCCGTGGAGTTCCATGGATGCCGTACAGGCTGTGAATTCAACGCCGGCATCCAAGGCATCTTGGATGAAATCACTGACCGGCTTTCCTCCAGCCTTGGGATAGACGTTCTCGGCCAGCCCTTTCTTGAGAAGCAAAGTTCCATCGATGGTGAAGAACATGGTAACCTCATAGTCCATCGCGGCCGCCAAGGTGGCAAAGAAGAACGGCGTGGCGCAGCGGCGCGGCGTATCAGGACCACTGGTCATAATGATGAGGATTTTTTCGTCAGCCATTTGTATTCTCCTAAATATGGGGGGATCAGAATGTGAGGGCAATGGCGTCGTTGGCAGCATACTCAATGAAGGCCGCCGCGCCAGCCACTTCCACACCATCAATCAGGTCTTCCTTTTTGATTCCCAAGACATCCATGGACATCTGGCAGGCGATGATGCGCACTCCGCTTTCGACGGCCATTTCAAGCAATTCGCTGAGTTTGGCGACATTGGCCTTCTTCATCCAACTGTTCATCATGCTCGTCGCAACCGCCGTCATGCCGGGCAGAACTCCAAGAATGTTTGGGACAGAAATGCCAGGGATGGGCTGGGGCATGGCCGGGTTGGCAATTGGCGCTACTTGGAGTTTATCCGCCTTTCCTTTTTTGATGATTTCCAACCCATAGAAAGTGAAGAAGATCGCCACTTCCATATCCATCGCAGCCGCGGCAGTAGCAAGAATCAGAGGCGGATAGGCCGCGTCCAGACTGCCATGCGCAGCAATGATTGCCATTCGTTTTGCCATAAGAATCTCCTTATTTATTAATAGACCAACACGTTGGTAGCCTCGGCGCACTCTTTCACGAAAGTGGTCGCGTTGACAACCACCGCGCCTTTGACAAACTCTTTCTCTGGGTCAATTTGGCGGGACTTGACGCAAGGCCCGCACACCAGCAGTTTGCCGCCATTCTCAAGGTAAATATCCAACAGTTCCTTGAGGGGCGGGAAGCCGGCTGCAAAGACGTGCTCGGCTACACCCTGCATGATGAGCATCACGCCATTGGCTTGGAACCCCAGAGTCACATCCATATCTGAAGCCTGGGCCGCAGTCGCCATCACGAAGGGAATGGTGGCTCGCTCAGGGTCTTCGGGGCCATGTGTACACATAAGAATTAACTTTTCCGCCATAGCACCTCCATAAATTAAACTAATTCAGGCAAAGTTGAGCCAAATAAAAAAGGACTGCCGTTTGGCAGACCTTTCTCTACTTCACCTTCTTGATATAGAACGTGAATTTTCCACCGTCCTGCTCATGGCCGAGCAGTTCCTGTCCGGTCTTGGCTGTCCACGCCTGGACATCGGGCAGCGAGCCCGGATCGGTGGCAATCATCTTGAGCACCTGTCCCACCCGCAAGCCGTCCACTGCCTTCTTGGTTTTCAAGATTGGCATTGGGCAAGCCAAACCACTGCAATCCAGTTCCTGATCAAAGTTGAACGACATACGAGCCTCCTTAAGGGTTGATAGCACTCATCTCGGCAATCTGCCGCAGACGACTCATGAAATTGGCGCGTTCCAAACTGATCTGCTCAAACGTGCGCGCCACGCGCTCCAGCCAGCCGCTGATCTGCGCCACCTTACGCTCTTCCAGTATCGGGATTTGTTCAGAGGCCTGCTTCAGCAAATCTTTATCAATGTGATACTGCTGAGACAAATTTCGCAGGCGCTCATCTTCCTCTTCCGCATTGGGAGCCTGCAAATAAAATTGACCCGCCACCAAAATGGCGATCAACTCTCCCTCCGCCTCAATGCGGGCGCGGGCATATTGGAGACCGGCGTGGCAGGATATGAATTCTGGCTCGGAATTCCTTTGTTCCACCAACTTCCGCCACGAGGCCATGCAGGCCTGCCGGCCTTCTTCGCTCCCTAAAATTAATTTACAAAAATCACACGAATTACTGATGCGCGTGAGCGGACGGCCTTCCTTATCAGCCGTCACCGCGCCAATCTCGGCAATTTCAGCAAATACATCCTGCACAGGCTGCATGCAATGCAATGGCAGAATATTTGCATCGAGGGGGATACTCCGTTGATTGACATACCTGGGCCCGGAAAGCATTTCTTCCAAATCGCTTGCGTAGAAACGCCATTGGTTTCCCACCTTCACACCATTCAAACGACCATCTTTCAACATGCGATAGATAGTGGTGCGATCCACTTTAAGCAATTCCTGGGCCTGCTTGGCTGTTAGAAGCGTATTATTCATAGGTGATGTAAGATGAGCCAACCGCGCTTGCAATCATTTGCTATAATATACTATAGCAAATTATAAGGTTTATGAAAACAATATGCACATGTAATTTGTCACTATAAAATATGACAAATGTCATGTCCCGCCTGTATCCATGGGACGTTGAGAAAAAAGAAAAGCCAGCCTGCAAATACTCTCAACAGCCCGGTTGACTGCCGGGGCGTTTTCGTCTATAGTTTGCCCATGCCCAACCGCCAAATCTACCTCCTGTCCCCCAAAGAACTCCCCCCCGAAACCATCGCCGTCGCCTTTGCCAAGACCTCCCGCTCGCCAGAGTCGTTCCGCCAGATTGCCGCCGAACTAAGCGAGGAAAAATCCGCCCGCTTCCACGAAAAATGGGTGGTCGGCTACGGTCACGCCTCGGTGGCCGAACACGCCGTCCTGCACATCGCCATCGAAAACGTCTCGCGGCTGGCGGTCGAATGCATCGAGTCGAACCGGCTGGCCTCCTACACCGAGAAATCCACCCGCTACCAGAAGTGGGATTCGGACGCCTTTTTCACTCCGCCCGAACTGGACGGCCATCCTCTGCTCGAAACCTACACCCGGACCTGCCGCCTGCTCTTCGAGACCTACGCGCGGTCGCTGGCCCCGGTCAAGGCGCTGGTCGAAAAGCAGTCCCCGCGCCGGCCCGACGAGAGCGAGGACGCCTACGACCGGCGCATCCGCTCACAGTACGTCGACTCGTGCCGCTTCCTGCTCCCGGCCGCCTCGCTCGCCAACCTGGGCATGACCGCCAACGCCCGCGTCCTCGAACACGCCATCGGCAAGATGCTCTCGCATCCGCTGGAGGAAGTGCGTCAGATCGGCGAAGAGATGAAACGGGTGGCACAGGCCGAGGTCCCGACCCTGGTCAAATACGCCGAGGCCCTCCCCTACCTCACAGAAACCCGCGCCGACATCGAGAATCACCCTCTCCTGAGCGCCAATCGTCAATCGCCAATCGCCAATCGTCAATCGCCAATCGTCAATCCCCAATCGTCCGACTGGTGCATTCTGCACGACTACGACCCCGAGGGCGAGACCAAAGTCCTGGCCGCGGCGCTCTTTCGTTTCAGCGAGATGTCCTTCCGCGAGGCTTTGGAGACCGTCCGCGCCGCGCCGCCCGAAGAGTGCGAAAGTCTGGCCGCCGCGCTGCTCGCCAAACTGGGCAAACACGACGCGCCCCTGCGCGAACTCGAACACACCGCCTACACCTTCGAAATCCTCCTCGACCAGGGCGCGTACGCCGAGTTCAAGCGCCACCGCATGATGACCCAGACGCCCCAGGCGCTGACCGCCCGCCTGGGTTACGCCCTGCCGCGTCGGATCGCGGAGGCCGGTTGCGAGGTCCCGTATCGGGCCGCGATGGAGGCCGCCGCCGAAACGTACGAAAAGTTAGCCGAGTGGAATCCGCATGTCGCCGCTTACATCGTCCCCAACGGCTTCTATCGGCGCGTCTTGTTCACCATGAACCTGCGCGAGGCGTTTGCCTTCTGCCGTCTGCGCGCCGCGCCCAACGCCCACTTCTCGATGCGCCGCCTGGCCCAGCGCCTGGCCAAAGAAATCCGTCGCGTCCACCCCCTGCTGGCGAAATACATAAACCTGCCAGACGAAACCTGGCAGGAACTCGGACGAGAATTCTTATGAACTCCTTGCCCCGGCCATTCCCGGGGCAAGGACGTTTATAGACTGGCCAATTGACCGAGAAAGCCGATGATGGTCAAGCCGCAAAAGGACAGCACCACCAACCCGCTCAGGATGACGGCGACGACCGCTAGCGTCTTCTTGACATCCTTCTGCAGGAGGGCCACAATCCCCATGATGAGCGCGATGAAATTCAAGAGCGGGCCGCACCAGGAGAGAATCGAGGAGGCCACCATCAGCGGCGAAGACGGATCGATGGCCTGAAAAGGATTTTGCGCCGCGGCGGGATTGCTCAGCCCCACCGAAGCGCCATATACGGCGGAGAGCATTACGGCGACGCAGAAGACCAACACGCCCACCAAACTGACAATGAAGGCAGCCACGCCCAGTTTGGATTGCTTTTGTCCGGCGGGAGGCAAAGCCGCGTCAGAAACGGGGGGAAGAGAGGAATCATTCATAGGGCACACTCCTTGGTTGTTTAGATTCGTCGGCCAGAACAGCCGGCTACATACTCCCCATGACCCGAATCAAATTGAGACCAACGATGAGGCAATAGCCGACCAGGAACAGGGCGCTGAGGACGAGGCCCAAAATGCCAAAAATCTTCTTGGTGTTTTTCTGCGTCACTGCGCCGATGCCCAACCCCAGCGCCGCCAGCGCCAGGATGCCGCTGAAGCAGGAAAAGGCGACGTCGATCGTATTATAAGCGGGATTCACCTGGAGGCCGCCGCTCAACGAAAAGATGATGACCATATCGATGCAGATGACCAACATCGCCAGAATGGCCAGGACGAAGGAGATGATTCCCAGCGTAGAATGTTTCTGGGGCGCCGGCTCGGCGGCTGCTTCGAGAGGCGGAGGGGGATAGGACGAACTCGAGTCGTACATGATGCGCTCCTTTGAACAAAAGATTTGAATAAGTATATCCCAAAACGCTTGTCAAAACAACAGCATCGAATTTGTCCTGGGGTAAAATTACCCTATGCCCTACCTGATTGACGGACACAATCTGATTCCGAGCCTCGGCCTGCGCCTGGACTCGCCCGACGACGAACTGGCGCTGATCGAACGCCTGCAGCAATTCTGCCGCCTGCAGCGCACGCGGGCAGAAGTCTACTTCGACGGCGCGCCGCCCGGCTACGCCGGCAAGCGCGGCTTCGGGCTGGTGACCGCCCATTTCGTCCGCCAGGGGTCCAGCGCCGACGCCGCGCTCGAACAACGGCTGCAAGCCCTGGGACGCGCCGCCCGCAACTGGACAGTCGTCAGTTCGGATGGGCGCGTCCGCCGCGCCGCCCAGGCCGTCCACGCCCGGGCGCTCTCGGCGGGCGAGTTCGCCGCCCAGGTTCGGGCAGCCTCTCTCCATGAAACGCAGTCCCCTCCGGCCGAGCCCGGACTCAGCCCCGAAGAACTGGAAGAATGGCTGACCCTCTTCAGAGAGCGGCGGGGGAAATAATTCGTACAATTTAGATAATTCTAATCTAAATTTAATGCAATCCCGGCGATTTTTGGGTATAGTATGACCAACATACCTGCCTCCCTTTTACTGGTATTGCAGGTATGAACCATCGCAGGTCAGCATGTCCCCCCCATGCTGGCCGGGATCGGTGGTGTCCCCTCCCCTCAGGATCACCAGGCCTCGGCCTGGTGATCGAGGTTAACGGCCAGTCGTCCCTAATCAAAAGCAGAGATTGTCGACTATAATCCCGCTCGTGAAAACCGCCTGCGCTCTCGTCCGTTCACCCGACCACACCTTTCCCGGCCACCCGGAAAATCCCTCCCGCCTGCAATTCACAGACAGGTTGGCAGAACGGCCTTACGCCGAGCGGCTGATTTTCCTGGACCCGCAGCCGGCCCCCCTCGAAACGGTCGCCGCCGTCCACACCGACCGGATGCTAGGCGCTCTCCAGGCCGCCTGTCAAGAGGGGACGTCCATCGTGGACTACGCTCCGACCTACGTCACGCCCTCGACGTATGCCGACGCCCTCCTGGCCGCCGGCGGGGCGCTGGCCTGCGCCCAGGCTGTGCTTGCGGGCCAGGCGCGCAACGCCTTTGCCATCGTCCGCCCGCCCGGCCACCACGCCGAACCAGACCGGCCGATGGGCTTCTGCCTGCTCAACAACATCGCCATCGCCGTCCGCTTTGCGCTCTCCCACGGAATCGAGCGGGCGCTGATCTTCGATTTCGACGTCCATCACGGCAACGGCACCCAGACGATTTTCTGGGACGAGCCGCGGGTGGCGTTCTTCTCCACCCATCAGGAAAACATCTACCCCGCCGGCAGCGGCCGCCTCGACGACGCCCCGCACGCCCGCGGCCGGATCGTCAACCTGCCGCTGCCGCCCCTGGCCGGCGACTCCGCCTTTGCGCGCCTGGCCGAGGAGATTCTCGTCCCGCTGGCGCGCCGCTTCGCCCCGCAGATGATGTTCGTCTCGGCCGGCTTCGACGGACACTGGAGCGACCCGTTGGCTCACCTCGGCCTGTCTTCGGCCGGGTACTTTTCGCTGGCCCAGCGACTGACCGCCCTGGCCGAGGAACTCTGCGGCGGGAAACTCGTCTTCGTCCTGGAAGGCGGCTACGAGCCGAGAAATATAGCCGCCGGGCTGGACGCCGTCCTCTCGGCGCTGACCGGCAGCCCGTTCACCCCCGCCGATCCCAGTCCGTACCTGGAGCCGGACATCGGGGCAAGGCTGAACGAACTGCGCCAGCGGCATGGCCTTTAAAACACAGGAACCCGTTTCCTGAGAGGAAACGGGTTCCTGTTACTCATCTAAAAGAGCAAGTGCCCCAGCAAGGCCGCGGCCAGCGTGACGGTGATATTGTCTACGTCATGGAGGGGCAGCGATTCGACCAGCGTCCCGGCCAGGGCGATGAGGGTGATCGGGAGCAGGTAGCCGCTGAAGGGTCCGGGAAAAGCGCCGACCAAGACATAGATCCCGACGATGAGCGCCGCCAGTCCCCAGCCGCCGAGGAACATGCCCGCCGTCCCGGCCCAGGATTTCTGCTTGTTCCAGGGCAAGGCGGGCGACTTGAGGCCGCGGCCGGTGATGTCGGCCAGACCGTCGCCGCCGCACATCAGCATCAGAGCCACCATGCCGATCGGCGTCTCGCGCCAGTAGACCAGCGTCAGGACGACGAAGATGACGCCGTAGAAAAGCGGGCCTTTGAGAATTTCGCGCCGGTCTCCGGAACGCGACATGGCCTTGACCGAGGCCTCGTCCTTGACCACCCCCAGGCCGATCAGCGCGAATTGAACCGTGAACAGCAGCGGCACCAGCGCCGCCAGCCAGCGCGCTTCGGGAGCGTCGGGTTGGAAGAGCAGCCAGCACAGGACGAACAACGGGCCGGTCAGAATGTGGATGAGTTTGCGGCTCAGGCGCGAGCCAATCCAGCCGCGATGGGCGGCGAAATCCAGCGAGCGAATCTCGACCAGGGCAACGATCAGGGTGATGAGCAAAGCAAGATAACTGTTCATGGCCTCTCCAATGATGGAATTTTACCCTAGGGGGAAGGATGTGTGCTCCAGCGCCAAACGTACTCATCGGCAAACTGGCCCCGATACTCGACCAGCCGCCCGCCGCTCGAAAAGGTCTCCAGCGGGATCGGCTGCGATTGTTCGTAGCGAATCTGGTCCAAAACGATCCAGCCGGATGGGTGCTGCTCGACCAGCGACAGGAGGTAGTCGCGGCCGTCGGGCCGCCGGTAATCGAAGGAGTAGATCGCCCGGAAGGGCGGCTGCTCGACCCATTGGCTGTAGTTCGCGTACACGGTGGCGACGAGCACATCCTGATCCGTCGCCCGGTCGAGCAGATAGGCGTGGACTTCCGCGACGTTCTCGTGATACTGGCCGGTGACGGGCATCAGGCCGGGCTGATCCCAGAAGGTGGGAAGTAGAATCTGTCGGGGGTTGAGGCTGAGCGCCAGCAGGAGCAGCGCCGTCAGGCCCGCTGCGGCAGAGGGCAATTTCAAGCGCGTCAGCAGAATCCGCAGGAAGAACCAGAGGGAGTACAGGCCGACCGCCATCAGCGGAAGATGCCACAGCAAGAGATGAAAATAGTAGCGGGGAGAGGCAAAACCGGCGAAAAACAGACTGAACACCAGGGCGCTGCCAAAATACAGGAAAACGAAGAAAGGAAGAACAAATCGTTCGCGCAAATACACGCTCACCAGCAGGACGCTGCCCAGCGCCAGAAGCGGCACGATGATGGTCCGCCCGTAGAACCACTGCTGCGGGGCATCCGAGAAAAACAGGTCTCTCACGCGGGAGGCGGTGTAAAAAAGGTTCGAGGAGAGGCCGCCTGCTCCCACAAACCAGCGATAGCCGACCCCAATTCCCACCGCGATGAGCGCCAAGAGGACGAGATTTTCTCTGCTTTTCCAATCGAGGCGGGCGAGGAGGAAGAGAATCAGCGTCAGGTAAGCCAATAACACCACAGAAAACGTGGAATTCTCATCGAGAAAGCGGCTGTACACCACCGGCAAGAGGAGCAGCAGAGTCAAAGAGAGAAAGCCGGGCCTGAACAGCGCCTTCCAGTCGCGGCGCAGGGCAAAGCGGGGCGGGAAGCGTTCGATCAGCGCAATCATCCCCAGGAGGAGAAGGTAGAAATAAAAAGGGTAATAGGCGTACTCGCGCACCGTCCGCGCCATGCCGATGACCCAGGGACTGGCGGCATACAACAGACCGGCGGTCACGGCCAGCGGGCGGTTGACTTTCCTGACCGCAAAGTACAGGGGGAAGACAGCCAACGCGTTGAACACGACGCTCGCCAGGCGGGCCGACCAGAGGCTTTCTCCAAAGAGACGAAAGAAGAGAGCCACCGGCAGGGTGACGATGAACAGACTGCGTTCATAGCCCACCTGCGCAATCGCCGCGCCGTGGACGATTTGCCGGGCCGCTAGGAGATGCATGTACTCATCCGTGTAGGGAGAGAGGGCGTCCAGGTTGAAAACGCGCAGGAGGAGGGTCAGCGTGAACAGGGCGAGCAGCGCAGCCCCATCCAGAAGAAAACGTCGGCGCTTCGTCTCCGGCCGGTCAACCGTCAGCCAGGACGATTGCAATTGCCGGAGAGGAGCCTGCATGCCGAACCAGGCCAGGGCGCTCACCGCGGCAAAGAAGACGACCGCGTTCAGCCAGCCCAGAAAAAAGACCATGCCGGGCGAGGCGTAGAACGGCACATCGAAGGCGTAGGCGCGGGTCAACTGGCCGGGGGTTTCCGAAAACAAGTCGATCGTCTCGCCGACGCCGTTCCAGGCGACCACCCCCTCGCCGCCGGCGGGCGAACTCGCCCAGACGAGGACCGCCTCGGCCCCCGTCCGGCCGCGCCAGCGGACGAAATTGCCCTCCGCCTGGCGCAGGACGAGCGTCCCCTCGACCTTTTCCCAGCCGTTCAACTCGGCGGCGTCGAAAGAGACCTCGCCGACCGAGGTATTGAGCCACAACACCTGCGCCTCGCCCCCCAGCCCCGGCCGGGCCGACAGTTCGAGGCTTTGACGGGGCAGCAGGAAGGTGAGATAGTCCGTCTGCGCCTGCCCCACATTCGAACCGAAGAACAAGGCCAGGAAGCCCCCCGCCAAACTCCAGGCCAGGAAGAACCAGCGCCCGCCCGCCTGGAAACGCCGCCAGGCCGGCAGGAGAATCGCCTTGAGTAGGAGAAAATGTCCCGCCGCGCCCAACAGGCAGGCCAGGAGGGTGAAAGCCAGCAAGCGTTTGCTGGCAGGCGGCCAAAGATGACTCAGCCAGTGGGCATAGACGAACAAGCCAAAGGCCAGTCCCAAAACAGCGGCTGCGGGAAACAGCCAGAGGGGTCCGCTGGCGAGGAACTTCGAAAGCGACCGTTTCATCGGCCGGCTCCTTTGCGGCGGGCGATCGCTTCCTGAAAAAAGGCCAATCGTTCGGCCTCTTTGTGGGCCTGGTCGATGGCGGCAATGGCGGCGCGATCGACGCGCCGGCCGCGCATGCGATAGGCGAAATCGCGGATGGCCTCGGCGTGAGTCTGCACGTTATCCTCGGTGTTGGGAATCCGCAAGAGAAAATCACAATCCAAGTCGTGCAAATCGGTATCGCGGTAGGCCAGGATGAGCGGAAGGCCGTAGGCCAGGCACTCGCGGCTTTTGAGGGGAGAGGCCTCTTGCAGACCAATGCGATGCAATCCGAGCGAACTGATCGCCGCGTCTGCCTGAGCAAGAATGCGTCGATATTCATCGGCGGTCAGGTAACCATGCAGATGCAAATTTGAAGGAACTGGCTCGGCTGCCGGGAGAGTTTCATAGCCAATCACGTCGAATTGAATTTCGGGAAGCAAACGAGCGAGGGAGACCAATTTATCCGCCCCATGCCAGACGTAGCCGGGGCTGCCAATAAAAACGAGACGGGGCTGGGAGTTGGCCGGGGCAGGCAACGGATCGAATTGTTGAAGATCGATGCCGTTGGCAATCACGCGGGTCGGTTTGCGGAAAGCGGCAAACGCCGGGGCCTCGGCCAATTCGCGCGAGACGGCCGCCAGGCCGTCCAGGCGGCGCAACAAGATGCCGCGCGTCAGGCGGTTGTAGAGGGCGTAGAGTTTTCCCAGTTCTTCGTGCTGGGTCAAGTCGTTGGTGTTGACTTCGCCCACCAGGGGAGCGATCCGGGCCAGGCGATGGACAGGATAGACGTACATGGCCAGGCGCAGGTAGATCACGTCCGGGCGGTAGGCGCGGACGGCGTCCACCAAGCGGCGGGCGGCGCGGCTGCGGGCCAGTTCGGCGCGGAGTCCGCCGGACGAATCGTAGGGGATCACCTCCGCAGGCACGAGGTCCGCGGCCGGCTCGTAGCGGGAGGTGTGCATGAAGAGGCGGGCTTCGTGTCCGGCCGCCTGCCAGGATTCAATCTGACGATTCAACTTCTTGCCGACCCCGCTGTGACGCGTGCGCGGCCAGTGCAGGCTGACGTAGGCGATCCGCATCAATCCGCCTCCAGACGATGCTGACGCTTCTGGCGCGCCCGGTACCAGTCACGCGCCAGGCGGTACGCGCCTCGCAAGAGCGGTCCCTCGACGATCCGGCTGTAGGACGGGTAATCCCAGAACGTTTTGGGCGGCGCTTTCATGATGGCTTCGAATTCCTCTTCGGTCAGGCCGAGTTTCTTGATCACATATTCGCGGTCTTCCTCCTGCAAGGAAGGCGCGTAGGTGGGTTTTTGGATTTCCTGCAAGGCCGCTTCGCGGCTGATCTCGCCCGAACAAATCAGGCTGGAAAGGTGGCAGCGGCGTTTGTCGAAGCCGAACTTGACCGGCAGGATGTAGCCCTGATAAAAGCGCGTGTAAATGGACTCATGATGCTTGCCGCCGTAGTAGCGCCAGCCAAGTTCCTGCTCCAAGACCCGCATGGCCTCGGTTTTGTTGTAGTCGATATAATTCAAGATGTCCACCCGCCGCTGAGTCAACAGGCGGCGGTAATAGGTGAAAAAGCCGATGTGCGGGAAGGTCTCAAGACGCCGCTTGCTACCAAACCGCCGGTAGAGGCTGCGAATGTACTTCCAGTCGAAGTGACCGTACGACCAGGCGCGCGGCAGATGCGACTCGGTGCGGACGTTGAAGCCGGAGAGGATGTAGCGAACCTTGAGTTTATCGGCCATATCGCCCAGCACAGCCCAGATGGCGTGATCGGTCGGGATTTCCGAATCGGGCGTGGAGGCCTTGAGAAAGGCGACTTGCAAATCGCGGAACTCTTCCCAGTCCAGCACCTCGGTGTACAGGTCGATGCCCAGGCGGGTGAGGGCCTGCTCGATGTTCTTGACGGCCAGTTCGGAGTCCCAGCCGTTGTCCAGGTGGACGGCAAGGGGACGCAGTCCCATCTTCTTGACCAGGTAGGCCACGTAGGTGCTGTCCACCCCGCCGCTGACGCCGATGACGCAGTCGTAGGGCTTGCCGCGCCCGTCGCGCTGAATCCGCTCGACCAGGCGCTCCAGGTAGATGCGCCCGGCCTCGCCGGGGATGACCTTCTGCGCCATCATGCGGTCATAATCGTGACAGTGGTTGCAGACGCCGTTCTCGTCGAAGACGATCTCCGGGTCGCTGGTGTCCATGATGCAGCGGGTGCAAATGCGATATTCGGCAGGCATGGTTTCTCCTGTCAGGCCGGCAGGAGCCGGCTGAGTTCTTCACGCGAGGGATAACTGATCAAGACGCCGCGCAGCGGCCCCTGGAAGACGAACATGCTCCCGGCCGCGGCCGCCGAGGCCCCGGCGCGGATGGCCTCCGCCAGGTGCTGGATGGTCCCCGCCCCGCCGCAGGCGATGACGGGGATGCTGACCGCCTCGGCCACGCGGCGAATCAGGTCGAGGTCGTAGCCTTGCATCGTCCCGTCACGGTCGATCGAATTGACGAACAACTCGCCCGCCCCGCGCCGCTCCATCTCCTGGGCGTGGCGGACGGGGTCCAGGCCGGTCGCTTGCCGGCCGCTGCGGGTGAAGACCTCGTATTTTCCCAGCAGGCTGCGCTTGACGTCCATCGAAATCACCACCGCCTGGCTGCCGGCGTAGTCGGCCGCCTCGCTCACGAAGTCCGGACGTTCGACCGCCGCGGTGTTGAGGATGACCTTCTCGACCCCCAGGCCGAGCAACTGCCGGACATCCTCCAGCGTGCGAATCCCGCCGCCGTAGCCGAGCGGCATGAAGCACTCGCTGGTGATCTTGCCCAGCATCTCGAAGGACGGGCGGCGATTCTCGTTGGTGGCGGTGATATCCAGGAAGATCAGTTCGTCCACTTCCTTGTCGTTGAAAATGCGGACGATGTTGATAGGATCGCCCAGATAGCGCGGCTCTTTGAACCGAACCGTCTTGACCAGCCCCTGCCCCTTGAGCAGGAGCGCCGGGATGACGCGCGGGCGAATCATGGGATGCGCTCCGCAAAATTCCTGAGCAATTGCATCCCGAACTTGTGGCTCTTTTCGGGGTGAAACTGCGCGCCCAGGATGTTTTCCCTGGCGATAACGGCCGCCACCGGATGGCCGTAATCGGTCCACGCCACCACATCGGCCGGGTCGGCGCAGACGACGTGGTAGGAGTGGACGAAGTAGAAGCGGGGTTCGGGTCCGAGGTCGGCGACGAGCGGATGCGGGCGGCGGACCTCGAGCGTGTTCCAGCCCATGTGCGGAATCTTGAGGTGGGCCTGCTCCGGCCCGAAGCGGAAGCGGACCGTCTCGGCCTCGAACCACCCCAGGCCGGCCTCCACGCCCTCTTCGCTGCGCCGGGTCATCAACTGCATCCCCAGGCAGAGGCCCAGGATGGGCGTCTTCTTTTCCAGGACCAGTTCGTTCAGGAGCGGCGTCAGGCCGGACTCGTTCAGTTTGCGCATGCCGGCGTCAAAAGCGCCCACGCCGGGCAGAATCAACTTTTCGGCCCGGCGCAGCGCGGCCGGGTCGGATGCGACTTCGGCCTTCGCGCCGATCTTCTTGAGCATGTTGGCAATCGAACCCAGATTGCCGACGCCGTAGTCCACGATGGTGATCATTCAGCGTTCCCTGATCTGGCGAAGCATTTGAGCAAAAGCGTGGAAATTCGTCTCCGCATTATACCTCTCGCGCCAGACCTGCTTGCTGGCCTGACGTTTGCGGGCCGCGGCCTGCGGATCGTCCAAGAGGGCAAAGAAGCCCTCCGCAATGTCCGCCGGACTCGGATCGGGGGGCAGCAAAAGGCCGTTCCGCTCGGAGACGATTTCGGGGTTGCCGCCCACCGCCGTCGCCATGACCGGGATGCCGCAACCGATCGCCTCCATGATCGAGACCGGCGTTCCCTCGGAGGTGCTGGTATTGACGAAAACATCCACTGGATGGTCGCGGTAAAAGGAGAACAGCGCCGCCTGCGAGGAATAGCCGGGGAACCAGGCGCGCGCATTGGGGGGCAGGACGGCGTCTGCCCGCGCCTGCATTGCTTCGCGGACGCCTTCTACCTCGCTGTTCCCAAAATGGCGCCACTCGAATCGCTGGGCCGGGCGGCGGCGCGCCGCCTCGGCGATTCCCTCGAGGAGCAAATCCACCCGTTTGAGCGGCCGGATGACCGCGCACGAGACGATGCGGAATACGCCGTCCTGCGAGGCCGGGGTCACGAAGCCGGGGTCTCGAATCCCCAAAAAGGCGGTCTCGATCTTGGACCGATAGGCCGGGTACCGTTTCCGCAGATACTCCGTCCCGGCCAGCGAATCGGGGTAGACGCCGTCCACCCGGCCAAAGGCTTCGGTCCGGCAGGGAAGATAAGGGACCGGATAGCGTTCTTCGTAGATGTCGAATCCATGGGCGCGGGAGACGATGCGCATGTCGGGCTGGGATCGGCGCGCCAGCCCCAGCCCCGTCGCCAGCGATTCGAACCAATACGTGTAGAAGAGGCAGTCGCGGGGAGAATGCCCCGTCCGCCTGAACCAGCGCCTGACCCACTGCTTCGTCAAAAGGGCCTCGGAAAGATGGACGAGCAGTCTCGCCAGCGCCGAAAAGCGGGCCAAGAGAGACGGGCGCGAAAAGAGGTCCCGGTAAAAACAGGCGCAAGAGAAGACGGCGGGCAGCCGAAGCGCTCTTCGCCAGAGAGTCAAAGAGGCCGCCAGGCTTTCGTCAACCTCCAGGCCGGGGAGAAGCGGCAAACGCTGCCCCCGCAACTGTTTCGGGACGATCACGATTTTGTCGAAATAGGAACGCAAAATGTCCAGTTCGGGTTCAAGGAAGGTCTGTTCCCGCTGGCCGTCATAAGGGTAAGACAACGGAAAAAGGAACAGAATCAAGCCTGTTCTCCTGAATCGGCCGGGGGCAAAAACTCGGCGCGGCGGCGGGCGAATTCGTCCATGGCGATCTCATAATCCTCATGTCGGCCGATATCCAGCCAATAGCCATCGAAAGGATACACATTGACCCGCTGGCCGTTTTCTCTGAGCCGCAAAACGAGGTCCGGCAAATCCAGCCGCTGATGGGGGACGATGAAATCCAACACCTGCGGCTCGAAAATATAGACGCCGGTGCTGACCAGGTAGCGAATCGACGGCTTTTCGATGTAATTTTGCAGCCAATGCTGGTCGTCTACTTCGATGACCCCCAAATCGATCTTGACCTCCCGCTGGCGGGCCGCCAGGGTGGCGATAGCCCCGCGCTGACGGTGGTAACGATACAGGGCCTGGTAATCCAGCGTGGTCAACAGGTCGCCGTTCATCACCAGAAAGGTCTCCGTCAGGCCAGAAATCAGCCCCAGAGGGCCGGCCGTTCCCAGCGGCTGCTCTTCGCGCGAATACTGAATCTTGAGGCCGAACTTGCTCCCATCGCCGCAATAAGCCATCAAAAGTTCCGCCAGGTAACCGACCGCCAGCACGACCTCGTCGAAGCCGTGATGAGCCAGTTGCCGCAAGACGATTTCCAGGATGGGCATGTCGCCAATGGGCATGAGGGGTTTGGGGAGGACGGTGGTATAGGGCGCGAGGCGCGTCCCTTTGCCGCCGGCAAGAATGACCGCTTTCATGACAGCCTCAAATCATGTATTCATCGGGCCGATAGAGGTCGAGATGTTCGGCAATCCACTCGATGGTGATTCGCAAGCCCTCGTCCAGGCTGACTTTGGGCTGCCAGCCCAGCAATTGCCCGGCCTTTTGATTGGAGGCCTGCAAGACCATCACCTCGCTCTTCTCGGGCCGTTTGCGCCGCTCTTCCACGACAATCTGGGGCGATTTTCCCAGAATGGCAAAGATTTTCTGGCACAGATCGCCGACCGTGATGGTCTCGTTGTTGCCCAGATTGATCTCTTGGCCCAGAACGCCCTCCGCCTGCGCGCCAAGCAGGAATCCCTCCACCGTGTCCGAGACGAAGGTCAGGTCGCGCGCCGGTTCGAGGCTGCCCAGATGCACCTCGGGGCGGGTGAGCGCCTGCGAAATGATGGTCGGGATGACGGCTCGCGCCGATTGCCGCGGCCCGTAGGTGTTGAACGGGCGAATCGTGACGACCGGCAAATCGAACGAACGGTAAAAACTTTCTGCGATCTTGTCTGCGCTGATTTTGCTGGCCGAGTAGGGCGACTGTCCCTGGAGAGGGTGGCGCTCGTCGATGGGCGTATATTGGGCCGTGCCGTACACCTCGCTGGTCGAAGTATGAACCACGCGCCGCGTCCCCAGGTCGCGGGCGGCCATCAGCACGTTCAACGTTCCCAGCACATTTGTCTCGACGACTTCGCGCGGGTGCAAATAAGAATAGGGGATGGCAATCAAGGCCCCCAGGTGAAAGACCGTATCCACACCCTTCATGGCCGCCCGCACCGCCTCGGCGTCCCGCAAGTCTCCGGCAATGACCTCGACCTGCGAGAACACCTCCAGCGGCAGCAGGCGCAGGCGTCCGACGTCGCCGCGCGAATTGTAGCGGACGAAGGCGCGCACGCGCGCCCCTTCAATCGCCAACCGTTCGACCAGGTGGCTGGCGATGAAACCGCCTGCCCCGGTCACCAGAACCTTTTTCCCTTGCAACATCATCTCTGCTCCATCCTGACTTTCTGGCGCCAATCCTCCAACAAGTCTGTCAACGATTGCTCGACCGAGATTTCGGGCTTCCAACCCGTCCGCCGTCTCAAGCGTTCCGCGCTCCCCACCTGGACGGGGACGTCGTTCTGCTGCACCCGCGCCGGGTCCAGCGCCGTTTCGGTCGGGACCCGCGCCTGGGCGCGCAAAAACTCCAGGCATTCGCGAATGGAGACGGCGCGGCCGGAGGCCACATTATAAACCTGACCAGGCCAGCCCTTTCCGGCCAGCAGCGCATAGGCTCGGACCGCGTCGCGCACGTCCACGAAATCGCGGCGGGCGTCGAGGTTGCCGGTCGAAATCGCGGCCGGTCGGCCGGTCTGCTCCGCCTGGGCAATCTGCCGGGCGAAATCGGAACAAGCCATCTGCGGCGACAGCCCCGGCCCCAGCAAATTGAACGTTCGGACGAGGATCACCGGCAGGCCGAACGCCCGCCAGTAGCGCATGGCGACCATCTCTTGCGCCAGTTTGCTGACGGCGTAATGGGTCAGCGGGCGCGGCTCGAAACGTTCAGTGATGGGCTTCTGTCCCGTCCCTGCGCCATAGACGGCGCTGGAACTGGCAATCAGAATGACCGGCCGCAGACCGCTTGCGATCACCGCCTCCAGCAAAGCGACCGTCCCCAAAACATGCAAGGTATAGAACTGCTCCGGCCGCTCCGCCTTGAGCGCCCCCGCCAGGTGAAAAACGGCGTCGGGGCGCGCTTCTTGCAAGGCGCGTTGCAAAGAAGCCTGCTCGATGAGGTCGAATTGGTAAAACTTCGACAAGGCCCCAGCGGTTCGCACATCATGAGCGGACAGATCCCAGCCCTCTGCCGCCAAATGCGCTATCAGATGACCACCGACAAAACCTGCTGCGCCAGTGATAAATGCACGAGCCATAGATACCCAAGATTGTCCCGTAAGTGGACGGGTCACCGGTTTGCCGTTCGACGGCTCATGAAACGACCGATGGACCTTCGCAAAGGCCAGAACAAACGGCGAATCGGCCTTCCGTACTGATACACGAACTGATGCGCAAGAACAAAAAACAAGAGCGCAATCTTTTCCCGGGCCGATAAATCACTCTCACGCACAACGCGCCGGTAACTTCGGTAATAGGCAGAGTAATCAGCCATTGTCCATCTTTTGAAAGTCAAACTGCCCGGAACGTCACGCTTGTGAAAGAGGAGTTCGTTGACAAAGACGAAATCGCCTTGGAGGATCACCCGCAGCGCCAGCATATCGTCAGAGCATTCATAAGGTTCATATGCCTTGACTCCCCCTAGAGTCTCGAGCACAGAAAGGCGGAATACGCCATACACAACCATCGCTCGCCCTTCGTCCGTAGGAAACCATATATAACGCTGCGCTCTCACAAGACGGTTGGGATGCGAAAGGCGAGCATACTTCCGATGAACACGCGTCACGTTGCCATCGGAATCAATTCTATCACACGAGCAAAAAGCCAAAACCGCGTCTGGTTTTCGTTCTAAAGAGCAGACAAGTTCCGATAGAAAGCGCGGCTCCCACCGATCGTCATGGGCCGCCCACATAAAATATTTTCCACGCGCCAGGAAAAGCGCCCGATTGAAGTTGTAGATCGCCCCATGATTCTCTTCGTTGCGCGAATAAACGATGCGACGATCGCGCCGGCAATACTCCTCGCATATTCTTTGGGTTGCATCGGTCGAGGCGTTGTCGGAAATGATCAACTCAAAATCATCAAAATCTTGCTCCAAGAGAGAATCTAAGGCCTGAGGGAGGAATTGCTCGGCATTATAGACCGGCATTCCAATGCTGACCAGCGGCTTAGGTGAATCGCCTTTCATCATCTTCCTGTCAATCACACTCTGGATGTTTGAAAACGCCTCGAAGGGTCAATCGGTTGCAATCTACCCTTATTTGTCCACTTACTTGAACCAATTTTTCATCAGAAGGCGTACGACTTCTTTCGGAAAAGAGAGACCGAAACCCATCAACATCGCGATCGCGCCTACAATGAGACCGTTGAGAATTCCCAACGAAAGTCTCGGCCAAATCTGAGACGGGAAGAAATGTAATGCCAAATGATGGGCGAACAGCGAGAAGAATAGACCGACCGCGGTGGTCTTCACGAACGCTGTCGTATAAGTCCTCAAAATGTCCTTCGAGTGAAGACGAGAAATCAAAAGGATATTGCACAACCAGGCTAACACACAATAGACCAACCAACTGAGAGCCGCGCCCAACAAGTCCATCTTACTGACTGCCCACCACATCAAAACCGGGTACCAGAACATCGCGACAACATTGAACCATACGTTGTAACGAGTTCTGCCGAGGGCCAGCAGACCATGGTACAAGACCGAGGCGTAAGAGATAAAAACATTCGCCGCTACACAGATCGAAAGAGGAAGCCAGCCCTCGGCAATCACGGTCGCGTCGCGAGCCCAAACTGCAAGGATCTCTCGTGAAAAAAACGCAATCGTCAATCCTATCGAGACCCCAATGGACATCACCACCTTGGCATTACGAAGAAGAAGACGATTGAAATCCTCCCTATCGGCAATTTGGCTCTGCTGGCACAACTCAGGATAGGTAGCCGTTAAAAAAGGCCCATAGAAATAGGCCAGAAGCCGTGCTCCGTTGATCACCACCGTATACACCCCCAGGATAGAAAGCGGCAACAACCACGTAATGACCACCCGGTCAGTTTGTGAAATCAACAACCCCATCCCGTTGATCCAAATCAGGTCATTCGAGATGCTGATCAATCCTTGGATTTCTTTCCGAGGCAGAATGACAGTCTGATGTTCCGCTTGCGGCAATTTCCGATAAGACCAATGGCGTGTAAAGAGAACCTGTAAAATCGTAACCGCCAACCCGCTTACATAGAAGAGAACAACCGATTTCCAAACGATCACTACCAACAAGCCAATCAGCGCTTGAGACAAAGCGAACATCCCGTTGAGGATATTCAGGACCACTTGCTCTTGTAACCCGTTCAAAGCCGCTTGATACACGCTCAATGGGAAACGAAGGGCGATAGAGACCGAAATAATCAACAGGCATATTCTGGCCGTTTCATCTGTGATCGTTTGTGTATTGAGAAAAGAGGCTTTCGAGGTGACCGAGACAATTCCCAGGCCAATTCCGATCATCCCCCCGAGCAAGCCATAAACGATCTCGAAAGTGCGCAATAGAGCATACAAAGCGCCTTTCTTTTCGGGATCGCCGCCTCTGCGAGCAAATTCACGCTGGATCGCTGCGCCCAGGCCATCGCCGAAAAATCCCAGCAACGTAACCACCAGAGAAAAGAAGCCTACTAGACCATACGCCTCTAATCCTAAGTAGTGGATAAATATCGGGACAAAGAGCAGCGAAAGCAGCGGATAAACGAACTGCCCAATGCCGTTGGCGACGATGTTTCTCAGGATGACTTTACTGGCCATGAAATACGCTTCATGTTCCTTTTGACGGTTTTGCGATACCGTTGATGGCTGGTCCTGCAATCTGCCCAGGCGGGTTACTGCTTTCTAGAAGCAAATAGTTCACGGACGATTCCGCAAACATAACGCACATCCTCCCTCGACAAATTCAAGGCCGAGGGAAGATTGACGCTCCTCTCGCTGATCTGGTAACTGGTCCCGTTTCTCTGACGGGCCGCCAGCGCCTCTTTCGAGTTCTCATAGGCCGGCAGGGAACTCAACGGGAAGAAGAAAGGACGGCAATCGATGTTCCTTTCTTTCAACAACGAAATGAGTTGGACTTTGGAGAGATCATATCGGGGCGTCCAAACGATCGTGACCATCCAATAGGTGTTCTTGCTGCCTGGCAGTTGGTAATTGAGGGTGACGTCCTCTAAATCCTTCAATTCTTCCTGATACCATTGGAAGATTTCGATCTTGCGGGCCAGCAGTTCGTCAATGCGTTCCAATTGGGCCAGCCCAAGCGCGGCCTGCATACTGCTCATCTTGTACTTGTGGGCCACCTCGTAATTCCAGAAAAGCGTATCGCCCGGACGCCGCCCGTGATCGCGCAGTTGCAACACGCGCTGATACACGTCCTCGCGGTCGGTGACCAGCATGCCCCCCTCGCCGGTGGTCAAAGTCTTGGAGCCATGGAAACTGAACACGCCTGTCTCGCCAAAACTGCCCGCTTTTTTCCCTTTGTATTCGCTTCCAATCGCTTCGGCAGCATCCTCGATAATAAAAATATGATGGCGCTTTGCAACCGCCCGAAGCGCATCCCAATCCGGCACGCCGCCGTATAGATCGACCGGAATCACTGCCTTGGTGCGCGGCGAGATACACGCCTCAAACGCTTGCGGCGACAGGCACCAGGTCAGAGGGTCGATGTCCGCGAAGACCGGCGTGGCCCCCACATAACTGATCGGGGCCGCCGTCGCAATCCAGGTCGCCTCGGGGACGATGACCTCGTCCCCTGGCCCAATCCCCAATGCAAGAAGGGACAGGTGAATCGCCGAGGTGCAAGAGGGCAAAGCCACTGCAAACCGGACTCCCAGATACTCGGCAAAGGCTTTCTCGAAACGCTGGTGGTACACATTGGCGTTCTCATACCACGCATTCGTGACCGCATCCGTCACATAGTCGATCTCTTTCTGGGTGATCCAGGGACCCGCCACCGGGATACGTTTCATGCCTCGCCTCCTTCCTTCACGCACTTGAGAAAACCGTCCGGCGCAGCCGTAATCAACAGTTTGTCCTCGATTTCTTTATCGATCACGAAACGGTCGGTCGTCTTCAAGAACTCCCAAACGGCCGTCTTGGGGTTGTTGCCCTTTCCCCAGGGACGGTCGGCAAACAAATCGTCCGGCATGTCTTCGACCAGCGTATCGAAGACCACCAGATAACTGCCGGGCGTGACCAGCGGAGAGTACAACTGAAGTTCGCGGTAAACATGCTCATGGGTGTGATTCGAGTCGAGGACTACCATCACCGGTCTTCGTCCGGCGGCGATCTCTTTCACCTGCTCGATGATCTCCGCGCTCGTGGACGAACCCTCGAGCATTTTGATGCGCTTCGACATCGGATGCCTTTCGATTTCCACGCGATTATGGGGGCGGATATCGATATCGATCCCCAAAACCATCCCATCGCCGCCGATCAACTCGAGCAAAGAGGCGTAGAGAATCAGACTGCCGCCATGGGCGATCCCGGTCTCGATGATGAGTTGAGGCTTGACATCCCAAATAATCTCCTGCATTGCCACCATGTCTTGCGGGAGTTGAATGATGGGCCGTCCCAGCCACGAAAAATTGTACACATACTTGTAGCGGGCGGTTTCCCGCACCCATACGTTGGAAAGCCCGCGCAAGGCGCTATCTTGCCCCTGCGCCTCGAGATTTCTCTTTCTCTCTAATCGAAAAGCCTGTTCTGCCTCATGCATATGACCTCTCTTGGACATCCTTACAGAATGGTTCAGCCAGGGAGACGAGCCGCGACGGTTCACTCCAAAACTGCATACGATAATTGCGGCGTGTAGGGAAAACGCCGGATTCTGATGTTCCGCAGGCCGACCGTCTCTAAAACCGCCAGCGTCTCTCCGGGCCAGGCGGCCTGGTCGAGTTCGTCGAAAGCGAGCACCGCCCCCTTGGGCATGCGGGGAAGAAACGTCTCGATTGCGACGCGCGTCGGCTCGAACAAGTCAAAGTCGAGATACAGCATGGCCACGACCAGATGGGGATTGTTCTGCACATATTCCGGAATCGTCTGGGTTGCATCGCCGACCACCAACTCGACCCGCGGGATGTGTCCAACCGGCCGATTGAGGTCATAGAGGCGAATGGCCTCCTGCAGATCCTCGTAAGCGTTCGTCGACAAACCGCCCTCGACGGCGTAACTGGGATTGCGGCCGCGGTCCTTCTCCCCGATCTCCGGGAAACCGGTAAACGTATCGAAACCGACAATCCGGCGGACATGATTGACCGGCTCATAAATCGCGCTCAGTTGTGCCCAGGTCATCAAGCCTCCTCCCAGGAAAACGCCGCATTCTATGATATGCCCATGCACATTGAGCACCTGTTGGAACAATTCATACTTGGCCAGAAACTGACTCAGCGCCTGGCGGGGAACGAACTTGGCGAAATTCCGCAACTTATCCATGTTCGTTCCCATGCTTCGAGAAAAATACTCTTCCATCCCCTGCGAAAAAGCGACGTCTTTTTCCGTCTGATTTTGTGGGAGAAGCATCGAAAAATGTTCGCTCATGACATTGACTCCTCAATTCCCTTGAATACACCGGTCCAATCCCTGCGAAATGGTCACCGTCGGCTCCCAACCGAGCAGCGCTCTGGCGCGGCGGGCATCCATCACAATATTTCCTACGTAATCGTCTATCGCTGTCTGCGACACCCGGCTGCGAGACCCCGTCTTCTCGACGATCAGGCGCGCCACTTCTGCCGTGGTCACGCCGACGCCCGCGCCGAGATTGAGTTCTCCGCAAAGATCCGCCTGGATCGCCTTCCCGAGCGCCGACGCCAAATCGTCCACGTACAACAAATCCAGGGCCGGCAGCCCATTTAAATACCGATGGGTGACAATCTCTTCGTTCTTCCTTGCCTTTGCGAGAAAATTCCAAATGAACTTGGGACGTTCGCTGCGCGCCCCATAGACCGGTCCCGAACGAATGATGAGACTCTCCAGCCCGCGCTGCTCGACGAACTGTCGAATCAGAACCTCCGATAGATATTTCGCCTGGCCATACGTCGAACCCGGACGCGCCGGCAGATTCTCATCGGCCAGCAAACTTTGCGCCCGGTAGCCGGAGTAAATTTCCCAACTGCTCAAGTAGTAAAACTTGACCCCGTTCTGCACAGCGACATCCAGCACATTCTTGAGCATGAGCAGGGTGTTTCCCAACGCCTCATTGGTCGTGTAAATGCGCGGCGTGGCCAAATGAACGATTTTGCGCGCCCCATGTCGCTTGACCAGCAGGTCCAAAGGAACGACATCTCTCAGCAAATCGATTTCCTGATGAGAAGGGGTCAGAACCGTCTCGCCCGCTTCCGACAACCATCGAACCAAAGACGAACCGATAAACCCCGAGGCCCCGGTGACCAGTACACTGCCGGGCAGAGAAGAACGAACCGGCGGCTCGACCGCCGACCGGACCGCGTCGAGCACCTCGAGTTTCACTCCCCCCTCGCCTGTCGCCGCCAAAACGCGCTGGACGGCGGTGTCCATAGGGATTTTTTCATACACCGCCAGAACCCCCGCCGCAATCGAATTGCTGCGAGAGATTCCATAATCACAACAGATCACCACGCGTTTCCCTTGCTCCAAACCGGCTACCGCCTCGGCAATCTTGGCTCGAATCGCTGTCTCGACGTTGCCGCGTTTGTCCACCAGGTCGCGCACATCGACAAGATGAAGGTCGGGGAGAGTGTGGGCAAAATCCCAAGAGGACGTACCCAGCCGGTCGGTAATCCATCGAATCACTGCGCCACCTCTTCCTTGGGAACGACGCGCTCGGTGAGACTGCGCAAGTAATATCCCGGCTTGATTTGCGGCCGCTCCTCGGGAAGCCGCCCATACAGCAGAAATTGAATGAAAAGATCGATCTCATTGACTCCGGCCAGCGCCCGCAGATACGTGGAGGCAGAAAAGCGGGGATTGATCTCGAAAGGCAGCAGCACGCCGTTTCGGACCCGTCCCTGGACATTGATCGGCCCCCGGCTCCCGATGACTTTTGCGATCTCCTCCGCCTGCCTGCACAGGTCTGGAAAATGATCAATCAATCCCTGACTGTATCCGCTGGAAATCAATCCCGTCTTGGTGCTCATCAACACCGACAACTTGGCGTGGAACAGTCTCTTCAATGCAATCGAGGTGTACACCTGCCCATCCGGGAGAGAGAGAACGCCGATGGTAAATTCCCCTTCGTCGAGAGGAATGTACTCTTGCACCAGGGCGCTCTCGCAATTTTCCAATACATAACGCAGGTACAGACGGGCTTCCTGCTCATCGGCCGCCAGAAAGACAAAACGGCTTCCGCCCGTCCCGGTCGCAGGTTTGATGATGCAAGGAGTAGGAAAATCTTTCAGATCATCCAGATTTGCAACAGATAACGAGTATGGGATGGGAATATCGCGTTGCTTGAGATGCTCGAACAAGCGATTCTTATCACTGCATAGTGCAATGAGCGCCGCCGAATTTCCGGCCAGAGATATTCCTTCTTTGTTCAGCCTATCGGCTGCTTCGCCCAGCAACTTCATCGGCTCTTCGCCGCCGGGAATGACGGCTTTGATCTCGTGCCGCCGACAGATTTCGAGAATGGAATCGACATATCTCTGGCGATCGATGGAATAACTCTTTTCTACCCCCTCCTGGAAATGCCCAAAAGCAAGGGGGGAAATATCGCATCCATAAACCGTGTAACGGCCGGCCAGGCTCAGGCACTTGATGATTTCAGTGCCCAGCGAAGCGCCTCCAACGCCGGCGACCAGGACAGGGGTCGAAACGTCACTCATCGCAGCAAAAATCCTCGAACGATTGATCCCGCTCGGAAAGAATCGGCGGCTCGATCGGCCAGGAAATCCCAAAACAAGGATCGTTCCAACGCACGCCGCGCGCGCACTCGGGATGAAAGAATTCGGACATTTGATAGAACACTTCGCTGTTGTCTTCCAGCGTTTGAAAACCATGGGCGAAACCGACCGGCACGTACAAAGCGCGCCGATTCTCCGCCGTCAATTCCACGCCGAACCATTGCTTGAACGTCGGCGATTCGGGGCGCAAGTCAATGATCACATCATAGATGGCGCCCATGGTGCAACGCACGAGTTTGGCCTCCGGATAGGGCGCAACCTGGTAGTGCATGCCGCGTAAAGTGCCGCGCTTGATATTGAAAGAAATATTGCACTGAACCAGACTGGCGTCGAGGCCATGAAGGGCAAATTCTTCGCGGCACCAGGAGCGGGCAAAGAAACCGCGCGCATCTTCGCGGCGTTCCAGTTCGATCACGTAGGCCCCAAGGAGCGGAGTCTCCACAAAAATCATGCCTGCAGCCTCAAATGACGGTCACGTTGGGAATAGGGATGATGAAATGTCCGCCCCGCTGAAGGTATTCCTTTTGCTGCGCGATGACCTCGTCGGCGAAATTCCATACCAGGAGCAAGGCGTAATCGGGCATTTCGGTCAGCAATTTTTCGGGGGCGTAAATGGGAAGATGAACCCCCGGCATGTAATGGCCTTGTTTGTACGTGCTGCGATCCACCACGAAGTCCAGGATGTCTGCGCCGATTCCGAAATAATTGAGCAGGGTGCTCCCCTTCGCCGAGGCCCCGTAGGCCGCCAGACGCTTTCCCTGTCCCTTCAACGTCCTCAAGTAATCCGTCAGCGACTCTTTGAGCGCCTGCACACGTCGGGCAAAATCCTTATAGAAGGAAAGTCGTTCTACGCCCCATATGGCTTCTTCTTTCAATAAATCCACCACGCCAGATTGCACTTTGGCCATCGGAGAATGCATCACATAAATGCGCAACGAGCCTCCATGGATGGGGACGCGCCGGACATCGAAAATCGTCATCCCATGCCGCCGGAAGAGGCGATCCAGCGCCGTGAGAGAAAAATAGCACAAGTGCTCATGGTAGATCGTATCGAACTCACAGCGATCGATCATTTCCTTCACATAGGGGACTTCGATGACCGCCATCCCCTCGTCCTTGAGGAGCGTTCGAATGCCTGCTACGAAACCGTTCAAATCGGCCACGTGAGCCAAGACATTATGAGCATGAATCACGTCGGCCTTTTTGCCCTCCTTGCTCAACCGTTCTGCCAACGATGAACCGAAAAATTCTGCCAGCGTAGGAATGCCTTTTTCCTCCTGCGCAACCCGCGCAATGTTGATCGCAGGTTCGATGCCAAGAACAGGAATGCCGGCTTGCTGGTAATACTGCAGCAAATACCCATCATTGCTCGCGATTTCCACAACCAGGCTCTGCGACGTGAGGCCGGCGCGAGGGATGATTTCGCTTACCAGTTCTTGCGCATGGCGCAGCATCGTATCCGAGAAGGACGAAAAGTATAAATACTCCCGGAACAATTTTTCGGGTGCAATGGTTTCAGTGATTTGCACCAGCGAACAATGGGGACAGAACACAAGATCGAGAGGAAATTTCTCCTCCGCCGAAGCAAATTGCAAATCTGGCAAAAGGGAATTGGCTAAAGGCGTCAGGCCCAGCGAGAGAACGGCCTCCAATCCCTTTTGTCCACAAGAACGGCATGACAAATTTTCAAACATCCTGCTGCTCTCCAAAGAATTTTTGGTACCAGGCAATGGTCCGCCGCAAACCTTCCTCGAGCGTGAAAGCGGGCTTCCAATTCAAGCGTTGGCGCGCTTTCTGGGCGCTCAAATATTGACGCCGAATTTCATTGGCAGCCTCGTTGCGGACATCCAACTCGAGGTCCGAGTTCATCAACTCCAGAATCTTGCGGGCGAGTTCCAAAACCGTCAAAGGAGTTTCGTTCGAAAAATTGAACGCCTCCCCGAGCAACGTGCGATCCTCTGCCAATTTTTCGGCCAGTAAGGTATAGGCCGCGGCGCCATCCTCCACATAGAAGTAATCGCGCACATATTGACCATCCGAGCGAATCACGGGTCTGCGCCCCCGCAACACCGCCCGAATGGTGCCAGGCACAATCCGATTCCAGTTCAAATCCCCGCCGCCGTAGAAATTGCCGCAGCGGCTGATGATGACCGGCAATTGATAAGCGCGGGCATACATCTGGGCGATCAAATCCGTACAAGACTTGCTGACATCGTAAGGATGACGCCCTTGCAGGGGCATATCCTCTGTGTAGGGCAGTCTCTCCTGCGCGCCATACGCCTTGTCAGAAGAAGCCACCACGATTTGCTTGACCAGAGGACTGCGCCGGCAGGCCTCCAACAAAGACCACGTCCCGCCGATGTTGGTCTCGAAAGTCGAAACCGGATTCCGATTGGCGACCGGCACAGTCGTCTGGGCGGCCAGATGAATGACTGTATCGATTTCATATTCCCCAAGAATGCGCTCCATCAGCGCCTGGTCGCGCACATCCCCGCGCACGACCTTGACCCTCGCGAACAAGTCTTTGCGCGCCAATTCGGACTGCGGCACCCAATCGCGCACCAGACAGACGACATCGGCCCCGGCCTCGACCAATCGCTGGACGAGCCATGAGCCTACCAGACCGGTCCCGCCGGTCACAAAAGTCGGACGATCGAGCCAGAAATCGCTCATTCCCACACCTTCCAGGGGGCGCGTTTCTCCTGCCAGAGGTTTTCCAGCAGGCGTTTATCCCTCAGCGTATCCATGCACTGCCAGAAATCATCGTGACGATAGCCTGCCAATTGCCGGTCGGCGGCCAGCGCCTCCAGGGCGTCGGCCTCGAGGCTGCTCTCGTCGCCCTTCAAATAATCGAAGATTCCCGGGTTGAAGACCAGAAAACCGCCGTTGATCCACCCCTCGCCGATTTGGGGTTTCTCGATAAACGTGCTCACCAGATCGCCGTCGAAGACCAGGCCGCCGAAGCGCGCCGGCGGACGCACAGCCGTCACTGTGGCAATCCGGCCATGAGACTGATGGAAACGCAGCAGGGCGTGCAAATCCACATTGCTGACGCCATCCCCATAGGTCACCATAAACGTCTCCCCTCGCAGCCAGGGTTCCAGCCGCTTGACGCGCCCCCCCGTATAGGTGTTCAACCCGGTCTCGATCATGTGAATGGTCCAATCTTCACACTCACGGTCGCGGTTATAGACTTCCACCCGACGCTGGGCATAATCAATGGTCATGCTCCCGCCGAGTTCATATTGATCCCGAAAATAGCGCTTGATTTCATTTCCTTTGTATCCCAAAGCGATCAAGAACTCTTTGAAACCATAATGAGCGTAATAGCGCATGATATGCCACAGAATCGGACGTCCGCCGATTTCCACCATGGGCTTGGGCCGGTTTTCCGTTTCCTCCGCCAAACGGGAACCAAACCCGCCCGCCAGAATGACAACTTTCATGGTTTCACTCCCAAAATTCCAAGACAAATCGACCGGACACGACCGCTGACTTCCTGCAGTTGACCCTCGGTCATTTCCGGATAGAGCGGCAGCGCCAACAATTCTTTGCTGGCCTGCTCGGCTACCGGGAACATCCCTTCCTGATGGCCCAGCGCCCGGCACGGCTCGGCCCGATGCAGCGGCTGGGGATAGTAGACCTCGCTGGCAATCCCTGCCTCGCGCAGCCGCTGCTGGAGTTCATCCCGCCGGGAGAACGAAATCACGTACAGATGATAAATGTGCGTGCGCCCCGGCGCCTCGACCGGCAGCCCCAGCGGCAGGTCGGCCAGGAGACGGTTGTACGCCGCGGCCAGTTCGCGGCGGCGGCGATTCCACTCGTCGATGTGGCGCAACTTGACCCGCAACACCGCCGCCTGCAATTCATCGAGCCGCGAATTGTAGCCCAGCATTTCGGGAAAATACTTCTTCTTCCAGCCGTGCGTGCGCAGCATGCGCATCGTTTCCGCCAGGCGGTCGTCGTTCGTGACGACCATGCCGCCGTCGCCGTAGCCGCCCAGGTTCTTGCTGGGGAAGAAACTCAGGCAGCCAACCTCCCCCATCGCGCCCGTCTTCCTGCCCCTGTACTCGGCGCCGAACGCCTGGGCGTTGTCCTCGATCACCGCCAGGCGATGCTTGCGCGCCAGCGCCAGAATCTCGTCCATGTCGGCCGGCTGGCCGTACAGGTGAACGGGAAGAATCGCCTTTGTCGCCGGCGTAATCGCCGCCTCGACCTGCTCGACCGCCATCAGATACGTCCCCGGCTGGACGTCCACGAACACCGGCCGCGCCCCCACCGAGAGAACCGCGCCCGCCGTGGCAAAGAAACTGTAGGCCGGGATGATGACCTCGTCCCCCGGCCCGACCTCAAGGGCGCGCAGAGCGATGACCAGCGCGTCGGTGCCGGAGGCCACGCCGATGGCGTGTTTGACCCCCAGGTAGTTCGCCACTTCCTCTTCGAAAGCGGCCACCTGAGGTCCGAGAATGAAGCGGCCCGACTCGATCACCGCCAAGACTGCCGCGTCGATTTCCTCCTTGATGGCGCGGTACTGGGCTGTCAAATCCACGAGGGGAATGTTCACGCCGCCTCCTCCACCGGAGAAACCATCAGGCCCTCTTTCCGGAACTCGCGCCCGCACGCCGTGCAGCGCGCCCGCTCTTCGCCCTCGATCCGCTCGAAGGGCAGGCGCACCCCGCACTGGCACATCCAGCCCTGGATTTTGCCCGGGTTGCCGTACACCAGCGCGTAGTCCGGGACGTCTCTGGTCACCACCGCCCCCGCGCCGATGAAACAGTACCGTCCCAGCGTCACGCCGCACACGATGGTGGCGTTGGCCCCGATGCTCGCCCCGCGCCTGACCAGCGTCGGCTGATACTCGTCCTTGCGGTTGACCTCGCTGCGCGGATTGACCACATTCGTGAAGACCATCGAAGGCCCCAGGAAGACGTCATCCTCGATCTGGACGCCGGTGTACACCGAAACGTTGTTCTGAATCTTGACGTTGTTGCCGATGGTGACGCGGCTGGCCACGAACACGTTCTGGCCGAGGTTGCAGCCTTTGCCGATCACGGCATCCTTCATGATGTGGCAGAAATGCCAGATTTTGGTGCCCTCGCCGATGACAGCGCCCTCGTCCACGAAACTCGACTCATGCACGAAATAGTTCATCCCGGACCTCCAGCCTGCTTCAACGCCGGATGGGCGTCCGAATCCGCCGCCACGACCTGCGCCGTGCGAATCCGATAGGTCAGTTCGATCGAAGGACGGGCTTCGGCGATGCCGAAGCCGCGCCCGGCCAGCGTCTCTTCATAGACGCGGGTGTGCAAATCGGTGAAGCCCTCCGAAAATTCCAGCGCCTCGCCGTCCACCACGATCGAACGGTGGGTGGTCTTCCCGGCCTCCCGCGCCTCGGGCGGCAAGTCCGCCGGGTCCACCGACAGGAACCACTTCACCCGCGCCCCTTCCAGTTCGACCCAGCCGCTCACCCGCCGCTCGTCGGCGTGATAGACCTTGAGATCGCCGGCCGGGCCGAACAGCCACAGCAAAAGGTCGAACAGATGGATGCCGATATTGGTCGCCACTCCCCCCGATTTCTCCGCCTGTCCCTTCCAGGAGACGTGATACCAGTTGCCGCGGCTGGTGATGTACGTCAGCACCACCTCGCGCTGGCTGCGGCCGGGATTCTGCTGCAATTTGGCCTTCAGGGCGAGCAGCGCCGGATGGACGCGCAATTGCAGCACCGTGCTGATTCGGCGGCCCGTCTCGGCCTCCAGTTCGGCCAGGGCGTCCAGATTCCAGGGATTGATGACCAGCGGCTTCTCGCAAATCGCATCCGCCCCCACCCGCAGCGTCAGCCGGCAATGGGCGTCGTGGAGATAGTTCGGCGAGCAGATGCTCACGTAATGGACGCGATTCTCCGCCGGGCCGCGGCGCAGTTTCTCCAAATGGCGGTCGAAACGCTCGATCTCGGTGAAAAAGTGAATGTCGAAACCGAACTGGTCGAGAATCCCGACCGAATCTTTAGGATCTACCGCCGCCACCAGACGATTGCCGGTGTCGCGTATCGCCCGCAAATGACGCGGCGCTACATACCCGCCGACGCCGATGATTGCAAAATTATAGGCCATCGAATCACCGTTCCTTCTTCAGACCGCCTCCGTCATCCCTGCCTGCTTCGCGGCTGGACGATCTCTTCGACCGCCGCCGGATAGATCGCCCGGTAGCCCTCCTGCTCGTGCCGCAAAATCACCGCATCGGCAGTCGCCTCCAGCGAGAGGCCAGCCTCGATGCACGTCAGGCGCAGGATGTCCATAATTTCATCGTCTCCGTCCAAATGGACGTGGGAAACGCCCTCGGCCTTCAACTGGGCGACCAGGGCCTTGGCCTGCTGACGAAAGGATTGATAGACGCGCAGCGAGTCCTTGGCGTATTGCAGCGCCCGCTGGGTGAAGACCGCCATGCCTTCCGGCGTCAGGTCATATTGCAGGCGCGTGCGGCTCAAGTGCGAGACCTTGACCCAGCCGCGATTGATCAGCCGCTTGATGTACCAGTTCACGCTGCCGACGGCCAGTCCCAGCCGCTGTGAAAGCGTCGCCTGGGTGACCAGCGAATCGCGGGCAATCTCGTTCAAGACCTCGTACTCGTGGCGTTCGGTATCGGCCATGGGATTCAGCATTCAGTTTTTGAATTCTCACACAGAAAGCGGACTTTGTCAAGCGTTAGGGAAATCAGATTCGGGCGCGCAGGAGGTCACAGATTTTTTCGGCCGCGTGACCGTCTCCATACAGCGGCGGACGTTCCGCCGGCGGCCGCCAGTCCACGTAAGCGGACAGAATCCGGTCCGGATCGGCCCCCGCGAGACGATTCCAGCCTGCCTCGACCGTCTCCACCCACTCGGTCTCCTCCCGCAGGGTGATGCAGCGCACCCCGGCCAGATAGGCCTCCTTCTGAATTCCGCCCGAGTCCGTCAGGATGCACTCGGCGTTTTCCTCCAGAATCAGCATGTCGAGGTAGCCGACCGGCTCGAGCGCGGTGACGTTTGCGGGGATGGAAATGCCGAATTGCGCCAGCAGTTTGCGGGTGCGCGGATGGAGCGGCAAAATGACCGGGATCGGCAATCGCCCCAAAGCGGCGAAGATGCCGCCCAGATTCGCGGCGTCGTCGGTGTTGCCGGCGCGGTGGACGGTCGCCAGGGCGTAGTTCCCTCGGCGGAGGCCCAGGCGGCGCAAGATGTCGGAGCGGGCGCGCGCCGTCGCCAGATTGTAGAGAAACGCGTCGTACATGACATCCCCCACCAGATGGACGCCCTCCCGAATCCCCTCCTGCGCGAGATTACGAACCGCCGCTTCGGTCGGACAGAAGAGAAGATTCGCAAGATGATCGGCAACGAGGCGATTGATCTCCTCGGGCATCGCCCGGTTGAAGGACCTCAGGCCGGCCTCCACGTGAGCGAGCGGGATGCCTGCTTTGGCCGCCGCCAGCGCCCCCGCCAGGGTGGAATTCGTATCACCGTAAACAAGCACCAGGTCGGGTTTCATCTCGGCCAGAGTCCGCTCGAGGGCGATCAACATCTGGCCGGTCTGCTCGCCATGCGAGCCGCTGCCGATTCCCAGATTACAGACCGGAGCCGGGAGGCCCATCTCGGCAAAGAAAATCTCCGACATGCCGTAGTCGTAATGCTGGCCGGTGTGAATCAGGCGCTCGTCGAAGTGACCGACCAGGGCGCGCGAGACCGGCGCGGCCTTGATGAACTGCGGACGCGCCCCCACAATCGAAGCGATGACCTTAACGCTCATCGAGAATTTCCTGGAAGAGGGTTTCGTACCGTTCGACCACCCGCCGCAGGTCGAAGGCGGCCGCTTTTTCGCGGCTCGCCCGCTTGCACCCCCGCAGACGGGCCGGATCGCTCAGCAACGGTCGCAACGCCGCCGAAAATTCGGACGGGCGGGCGCGGCCCACCAGGAAACCGTTTTGCCCGTCCTCGACGACGTCCACAAACCCGCCGATTTGACTGGCGACGATCGCCAGGCCGCAAGCCAGCGCCTGGACGGCCACCACCGGCAATCCCTCCGAACGCGAAGGCATGAAAAGGATGTCGCTCTTGGAGAACCATTCGGCCACCTGCTCGGGGGTCAGCCAGCCCGTCAGCGTGATGCGGTCATCCAGGCCATGCTCGCCAATGAGGCGCTCCACCTCGCCGCGCAGGGGACCGTCGCCGATGAGAACGGCCTGCCACGGCAGGTCTTTCAATTCGGCCAGGCTGCGCACGATTTGGAGAGGGTCTTTTTGCGGGACGAAGCGCCCGGCAAAGACGATGCGGGGCGGCGCGGCCGGTTCCTCCGGCGAGGCCGAAACCGCCTCGAGGTCGACGCCGTTGTACACGACCTCGATGGCGACCGGATAATGCTGCTGCGCCAGGCGGCGGGTGTACTCGCTGACGGCGACGACGCGCCGGGCGTCGCGCCAGATGGGGCGGGTAAACGGATAGACCCAGCGGAACCACTTGCCGGTCTTCTCCGGCACGCCGCCGGGCACATCGCCCAGATGGGCCGTCAAGAGGTAAGGAAGGCCGGTCAGGCGCGAGAGAATCCAGGCCAGCGCCCCGGCCGGGACGGCAAAGTGCACATGAATCAGGTCCGGCTTCCACTGCCGAATCAGCCGCAGACCGGCGGCCAGCCCCGCCAGGAGATAAGCGCCCATCGGCAGCAGGCCGGCGCGGAAAGCCTCCCGCCGCAGGGAGGGCAGGCGCGCCACCTCCAGGCCGTCGATCGTTTCGCGGCGCGGCAGGCCGGGCAGGTGGGCGGTCAGCACCGTCACCTGATGACCGCGCCGGACGAGGCCGCGGCCAATATCCTGGGCGGCGCGTCCGCCCCCGCCGCCGACCGGCGGGAACTCATGAATGAGCGTCAGAATCTTCATGGACGGTCGTCGTCCGACGGCGGGACATTGAGCGTCTCGCGCACCCGGTAGGTCGGTTTGCGCTGCGATTCGTAGTAGGTGCGCACGAGCATCTCGGCAATCAGCCCCATCAGAATGGACTGGAAGCCGAGAATGAAGAACATGGCGCTCATCTGGAAGAACGGCGAGGTGAAGGGAGAAATGCCAAAGGCTATGCGGCGAATCATCAGGAAAAGGATGGTCGCCGCGCTGATGAGCATCAGCCCGACGCCCGTCCCGCCGAAGAGATAGATGGGTTTGTGGAAATAACTGAGCAGGAAGCGCACCGTTAGCAGGTCGAGGATGACCTTGAGCGTGCGTTCCAGCCCGTACTTCGTCTTGCCGTAGCGGCGGGGATGGTGGCGCACCGGCATTTCGGTGATCTTTGCCCCGGCGGCGTAAGCATAGACCGGGATGAAGCGGTGCATCTCACCGTAGAGACGGAAGCCACCCAACACCTCGCGGCGGTAGGCCTTGAGCGTGCAACCGTAATCGTGAAGATGGACGCCCGTCACCCAGGAGATGAGCGAGTTGGCGATCCGCGAAGGCAGGGTGCGGGTCAGGAAGGCGTCCTTGCGCTCCTTGCGCCAGCCGCTGACCGCATCGTAGCCCTCGTCCAGTTTTTCCAGCAGGAGGGGGATGTCGGCGGGATCGTTCTGCAAGTCGGCGTCCAGCAGGACCAGGATGTCGCCCTGGGCGTAATCGATGCCGGCGGCGATGGCGGCCGTCTGGCCGAAGTTGCGGCGCAGGATGACGACGCGCACGTGACCGGCGTCCTGGGCGGCCAGCCGCTGCAGGACCTCGCAACTTCCGTCCTGGCTGCCGTCGTCCACGAAGATCACCTCCCAGGGATGGGGCAGCGGGTTGAGGGCGGCGTGCAGGGCGTCGAACAGGAGGGGCAGGTTGTCCACCTCGTTGTAAACCGGGATGACGACGGAGAGAGTTTTCTGAGTTTTCATTTTCGGTAGAAGATATAGAGACGGTCTTCAGCCGGACAGGCGTAGAAGTCCAGCGGGATTTGAAGTTGTACGAGGCCTTGCGGCGCGATGTACTCATCGTTCCAATCGTGGTAACGGTTCTCGGCGATGACGAAGACCTCGGCCTGCTCGCGCCACTGCCGGGCAATCGCCTCGTTCCAGTAGCCGTCCCGCAACAGACTGTCGGGATCGCCGCCGACCTCAAAATTGTAGCGGTCGTTGACCTGCGGCGGCAGGAGAACGACGCCCGGCGTGTAGAGCAGCGGCATGGCCGCCACGCGCCCATCGATGTAGATGCGCGTCCCGGGCGGGGCGACCGTCGCCAGCAGCGCGCCGATGCGCTCGTGCGAGCGAATCACATCCGTCTCACAGACCAGGCTCGGCGGCAGGGCGTTCACGATGGGCGTGGAGACGAAGCCCAGCGCCAGGAGAACGCAGGCGGCGAAATAGCCAAAACGCCCGCCAGCCCGCCAGCGCGCCGAGCGGTGATAGATGACGAACAAAACCAACGCCAGCAGGACGCCGATCAGCAAGCCAAAGACCGGCGGCGTGTACATCCGGGCGGCGTCGTACTCGACGTGAAATTTGTTCGCCAGGATGTCCCACAGCGTCGCCCCGCCGGAGAGGATGCGTCCCTCGCGCAGGCGCGGGACCGGCAGCCGCAGCAGCCCGGCCCCGATCTGCTCGAACAGCGAGAAGAAGACCGCCGCCCAGGCCGCCAGGAAGACGATCCCCGCCGCCCCCTGCATCAGCCAGGACGGACGCCGGTTCCAGCCGCCCAGCGAGACGGCCACCAGAAGCAGGCCGGCGTTGCTGAAGAAGGCCAGGTAAGGCGAGAAACAATAAATGCAATAATCCTGCATCAGCGAGGCCCAGGCGTGGGCCAGCGTCAGGACGAAGAAGACGAGCGCCAGGAACACGGCGGCGCGGACATGCGACCGGCTGCGCCATGCGCCCCGCTTCGGCCAGAGCAGGAGGGTCAACAGCCCGCCGACCAGGGGGATGAAATAGACGCGCAGGCCGACCGACAGGCTGTGCAGGCGCGTCACCAGCGGCTGGGACTCGGTCACGGCGGCCGCGGCGGCCGCCGCCTCCGAGACCGCGTCCGCCGCCGGGGCGGCAGAGGAGGATTCGTAGAGGCCAGCCGGCAGGGGGAAGGGCAGCCAATTGGCCCACAGGCGCAGAATCTCCGGCCAGTAGAGCCAGTGACCCACGCCCACCACCGCGAGCATGCTCGTCAGAGAAATCAGGGCTTTCTTCCAGCCGTGTTCCCAGAACACATAGAGGAACAGAAGCGGCAGGACGAAGACCATGTTCTCGCGCGTCAACACCATCACGCCTGCCAGCGCGGAGCCAAGGGCGATTTGCCAGCCGGGCCGCCCCTCGCCCAGGGAGAGAACCAGCGTCCAGGTCAACAGGCAGGCGACCAGAATCTGGGAGGCCGCCGCCCCGTAGAGCGAGAGCAGCGCCGGGTTGAGCGCCAGCGCCCAGACGGCCCCCGCCGCCAGCCAGCGGTTCCCCAGCCGCCGCGCCGCCAGCCAGACCCCCAGCACGGTCAGCGCGCCGAGCAAAATGGCAAAATAGCGCCCCGTCCGCAACCCAGGCCCGAACAACTGCTCCACCCAGCCCCAGATGAGGAAGGAAAGAGGCATCTTGTTGACCCAGAACCCGTAGGGCTGGAACGGTTCATAGACCCCCGTGGCAAAGAGATAGCCCTTGAGGAGATAAGAAGCCTCGTCCAAGTCGGGCGGGAACGTGTGAGCGATATTCCAGGCGCGCGCCAGGAAAAGCAACCCGCCCAACAGCGCGGTCGCATCTGGCAAGAAACGTTGTGTTGCAGAACGGAGAAAAAATGTCCGCAGGCGTTTCATCGAAGGGGAACTCCCTGAAGGCTCGGCCGCATCCGGCGCAATCTCGGCCCGGTTGCTCGTTCCAGCCGGAAGACCGGTTGAATTATAAGCCCGATTCATTGCCCGTCAAGCAGACCCGCTTGCCGGGCGCGCGTAAATTGCCGCAAATTTGCCCGGCAAGCCTGCTTTTGCAGTAGAATTGAGAAAACTCATCTCCTGTGAGGAACCATGACCAAACAAATTATCTCGACCGACAAGGCCCCCAAGGCCATTGGCCCGTATTCTGTTGCCGTCAAGATAGATGGATTGATTTACACCTCGGGCCAGATCGGCCTGGACCCGGCCACTGGCGAGCTCGTCCCCGGCGGGATCGAAGCCGAGACCCGTCAGGCGCTGACCAACATCCGCAACGTCCTGGAGGCGGCCGGCTCGGATTTGGACCATGTCGTCAAAACGCTCGTCTTCCTGCAAGAAATGAGCGATTTTGCCCGCATGAACGCCATCTACGCCGAATTCTTCCCCGTCAACCCGCCCGCCCGTTCGACGGTTGCCGTCGCCGGTCTGCCCAAAGGCGCCAGCGTAGAAATCGAGGTCGTGGCGCTGCCCAAGTAAGCCATCTGCGCTTCGAACCCCGTCAGGCGTCTGGCGCGGCCCAAGAGACCGGCCTCCCATAAAGTGGTAAAATTAGCGCCCCGGCGGACTGTCCGAGCAAAAAAGTAGAAGACAGCCATCCGCCTGCCGCCGCGCCGCGTCCCCCGGACGCCGAATCCATCGCTTGCCTGCGCGACTTTCTACACGAATGCCTGCGACCGTTTCCATAATCATTCCCTGCTACAACGAACAGAGCACCATCCGTTCGCTGCTGGAGGCCATTTACGAGCAGACCTACCCGCGCCGCGACCTGGAAGTGGTCATCGCCGACGGCCTCTCCACCGACCGGACGCGGGAGGAGATTGCCGCCTTTGCCGCCGCGCATCCGGACCTGAAGATTGCCGTCCTGGACAACCCGAAGCGGAACATCCCCGCCGCGCTCAACGCCGCCCTGCGCGCCGCCTCGGGCGAGATCATCGTCCGCCTGGACGCGCACTCGCGGCCCTATCCCGATTACGTCGAGCGCTGTGTGGCCGCGCTGGAGGCCGGCCTGGGCGAGAACGTGGGCGGGGTGTGGGAAATCCGCCCCGGCGGTCCGGGCTGGCTGGCCGAGTCGATCGCCGCCGCGGCGGCCCATCCGCTGGGCGTGGGCGACGCCCGTTACCGTCACGCGACCCGCCCGTCCTACGCCGACACCGTCCCTTTCGGGGCCTTCAAGCGCGAACTCCTGGCGCTGGTGGGCTTTTTCGATGAATCTCTCCTGACCAACGAAGACTACGAATTCAACGCCCGCCTCCGCGCCCAGGGAGGCAAAATCTGGCTGGACCCGGCCATCCGCTCGGTCTATTTTGCCCGCCCAACCCTGACCGCCCTGGCGCGTCAATATTTCCGCTACGGCTTCTGGAAATACCGCATGTTGCGCCGCTACCCGAAGACCCTGCGCTGGCGGCAGGCGCTGCCGCCGCTGTTCGTCCTGAGCCTGCTGGCCGGCGGCCTGCTGGCGGTCCTCCGGCCCGGCCTGTGCTGGCTGGTATCCGCCGAAATCCTACTCTACGCGGCCGCCCTGTCCGCGGCCGGGCTGCATGCCGCCTGGAAGCGCAGAAAGCCATTCCTCGCCATCGGCCTGCCGGTTGCAATCGCCGTCATGCATCTTGCCTGGGGCAGCGGCTTTTTATGGAGTATGATTAAGGGGTTCGGCGCTCCGGCAAATCCGAAGAGGAAACGATAAATGGGTTCGACGGCAAAACCGAAACCCCCCGCCTGGCGCATGCGGCCGCATGACCAGCGCACCCTTCTCATCATCGGCGATTTGCTCGTTTCGTATATCGGCCTGGTGATCGCCCTGGTGGTTTGGAGCATCCGCGATCCCTGGCTCGATTTCTCGCCCGAGTTCTTCCGCCTGCGGGTGGAAGTCTGGTATTACTTCCTGCCGTGGTTGTGGCTGGTGCTTTTGGTTCAGTTGTATGACCCCCACCGCGCCAACAACTGGCAGGTGACTCTGCGCGGCGTCACCTTCGCGGCCGTCGTGGGGCTGATGGGCTACGCCGCTATCTACTTCTTCTTCGAAGGCGCCATCGCCCGCATCGGCGTCGGCGCCTTTTTGCTGTTCTCCTTCATCCTGACCCTCTTCTGGCGGCTGCTCTATATCGGCATCTTCTCGGCCCCGGCCTTCATGCGCCGCGTCCTGATCATCGGCGCCGGCAAGGCCGGGCGCACCCTGGCGCTGGCTTACAAGAGCCTCTACCCGCCCCCCTTCCACCTGGTCGGCTTCGTGGACGACGACCCCAAAAAAGTCGGCACCTCTCTGGAGGGCTACCCTGTGCTGGGCAGCAGCGACCAACTGCTGGCCATCGTCGAGAACGAATCCGTCTCGGACCTGGTGGTGGCCATCGTCGGCGAGATGCGCGGCAGCACCTTCCAGACCATCCTGGACGCCCAGGAGCGCGGCCTGGAGGTCGTCCCGATGCCCACCCTCTACGAGGAACTGCTCGGCCGCGTCCCCGTCCATCACCTCGAGTCGGAGTGGCTGCTGCGTTCGTTCGTGGACCAGGCGCGGGTCGGCGGGTTCTACGAACTGGGCAAGCGGCTGCTCGATATTCTGCTGGCGCTGATCGGGCTGGCCATCCTGGCAGGAATTTTCCCCCTGGTGAGCCTGGTCATCCTGATCGACAGCGGCTTCCCCATCATTTACAAACAGATTCGCTTGGGCAAGGGCGGCAAGCCGTTCTACGTCTATAAATTCCGCACCATGCGCCAGGACGCCGAAAAGGACGGCAAGCCGCGCCTGACCCAGGAAAAAGACGACCGCATCACCCGCGTCGGCAACTTCCTGCGCCGCACCCACCTGGATGAATTCCCCCAGTTCTGGAACGTCCTGCGCGGCGAGATGAGCGTCGTCGGGCCGCGCTCCGAGCGCCCGGAGTGGGTGGCCGAATTCCAGAAGCAGATTCCTTTCTACCGGGCGCGCCTGCTGGTCAAGCCGGGAGTCACCGGCTGGGCGCAGGTCAATTACGGCTACTACGCCACCGTCGAGGAGATGGCCGTCAAACTGGAGTACGACTTGTATTACATCAAGCACCGCAACTTGTTGATGGACATCTTCATTATTCTCCGCACCATCGGCCAGGTGCTCGGATTGCGCGGCAGGTAAGATGACCACTTTTCTCGTCACCGGCGGGGCCGGTTTCATCGGTTCGCACATCGTCCGCGCTTTGCTCGCCCGCGGGGCGCGCGTGCGCGTGCTGGACAATTTCAGCACCGGACGGCGCGAAAACCTTCCCGCCGCCGACTCCCGCCTCGAGGTGCTGGAAGGCGATCTGCGCGACGCCGCCCTCCTGCAGCGCGCCGTGCAGGAGACCGAAGTCATCTTCCACCTGGCGGCCTTCATCTCGGTCCCGGCCTCGCTGCGCGACCCGCAGACCTGCTTCGAGGTCAACACCGCCGGGACGGCGTCCCTGCTCGAGGCGGCCCGCCGGGCGGGCGTCCGCAAAGTGGTGTTCTCCTCGAGCAGCGCCGTCTATGGGGATAACGACCGCCTGCCCCTGGCCGAAAGCGAAGCGCCGCGCCCGCTCTCGCCCTACGCCCTCTCGAAACTGGTCGGCGAACAGTACGGCGGCTTCTACACGCGCGCCTTCGGCCTGGCGGCGACCGCCCTGCGCTACTTCAACGTCTATGGGCCGCGCCAGGCGCCCGATTCGCCCTATGCCGCCGCCATCCCCATTTTCGTCAGCCGCCTGCAGAGCGGCCAGGCCGTGGACATCTTCGGCGACGGGCAGCAGACGCGCGACTTCATCTTCGTAGACGATGTGGTGCGCGCCAACCTGCTGGCCGCCGAAAACCCGGCCGCCGACGGCGAGGTCTTCAACATCTGCACCGGCCAGGAGACCTCCCTGCTCGACTTGCTGGAGGCCCTGAGCGCAGCGGCCGGACGCCGCCCCGAGGTCCGCTTCGGCCCGCCGCGCCCGGGCGACATCTACCGCTCGGTCGGCGATCCCGGCAAGGCCGCCCGCCTGCTCGGTTTTCGCGCCGAGACCCCTCTGGCCGAGGGCCTGCGTCGAACGTTCGAATGGATGCGCGCATGAGCCGAAACACGCGTCCCCGCCTGCAAATCCGCAACCGCTTCGTGCTGGTCTTCGACCTGGCCGTCATCATCCTGTCGGCCCTGGGCAGTTACGCCCTGCGCCTGGAGATGGGGCCGGATTTCTTCCGCTACTACCTGCAGGGCGCGCTGTGGCTGACGGGCGTCAGTCTGCTGGTCAAACCGCTGGTCTTCTACCTCTTCGGCCTGTACCGCCGCCTGTGGGTTTACGCCAGCATCAACGAGTTGAAGGTCATCGCCCTGGCGGTCACGACCGCTTCCGGCGTGGTTTCGGCCATCATGATCGCCCTGTTCCTGCTCAAGGTCTTCGGCCCCGGCCTGCCGCGCTCGGTGCTGGCCATCGACTGGCTGCTCTCGCTCTTCGGCGTCGGCGGCATCCGCTTCGCCATCCGCCTGCTGGCCGAGAGCCGCGCCGCCAGCGAGAGGCAGGCCCAGCGCGGCCGCTCGCAGCGGGTGCTGGTGATCGGGGCCGGGGACGCCGGGGCGCTGGTGGTGCGCGAGATGCAGAAAAACCCCCAGTTGAACAAGACGCCGGTCGGCTTCCTGGACGACGACCCCGCCAAACAGCGCCACCAGATTCACGGCGTGCCGGTGGTGGGAAAATTGAGCGACCTGGGGCGCGTGCTGGAGAACAAGCGCGTCAGCGAGGTCATCATCGCCATCCCCAGCGCCGGCGGCGGTGTGGTGCGCATGGTCGCCGATACCTGCCGCGCCAAAGGCGTGCCTTTCCGCACCATGCCGGGCCTCTACGAGTTGATCGGCGGCAGCGTGAGCGTCTCGGCCCTGCGCGAGGTGGACATCACCGACCTGCTGCGGCGCGAACCGGCCCACATCCAGACCGAGCAGACCGGCCTGGTGCTGCGCGGCAAGCGCGTCCTGGTGACCGGGGCAGGCGGCTCGATCGGGCGCGAATTGTGCCGTCAGATCGCCCGCTGGGAGCCGGAAAATCTCATCCTGCTGGGACACGGCGAGAACAGCATCTTCGAAGCACTGCTGGAACTGCGCGAAGCCTACCCGGCCCAGCCGCTCCAGCCGGTCATCGCCGACGTGCGCGACCTGCCGCGCCTGCAAAGCCTCTACAAACAGTTCCAGCCGGAGGTCATCTTCCACGCCGCGGCGCACAAACATGTCCCGCTCATGGAGAGCAACGTCGAGGAGGCCGTCAGCAACAACGTCATCGGGACGCGCAACGTGGTCGAAGCCGCCGCGGCGGGTGGCGTCGAACGGCTGGTGATGATCTCGACCGACAAGGCCATCCGCCCAGCCAGCGTGATGGGCGCCACCAAGCGCCTGGCCGAAATGATCGTCCTGGAGGCCGCCCGGCGCACCGGCCGGCCCTACTCGGTGGTGCGCTTCGGCAACGTGCTGGGCAGCCGCGGCAGCGTCGTCCCGCTCTTCAAGCGCCAGATCGCCCGCGGCGGGCCGGTCACCGTCACCCACCCGGAGATGAAACGCTACTTCATGACCATCCCGGAGGCCGTCCACCTCGTCCTGCAGGCCGCCGCGCTGGGACAGGGCGGCGAGGTCTTCCTGCTCAACATGGGCCAGCCGGTGCGCATCCTCGACCTGGCTGAGGACCTCATCCGCCTCTCCGGGCTGGAACCGGGCAAGGACATCGAAATCGTCTTCACCGGCATCCGCCCGGGCGAAAAACTCAGCGAAGACCTCTGGGAGGACGGCCTCCTCTACCAGAAGACCGCCCACCCCGACATCTTCCGCCTGGAGGCCGAGGAGGCCAACCTGCCCGCCGACTTGCACAAGGTGGTGGACGACCTCGCCCGCCTGGCGCGCCGGGGCGAGACCGCCGCCATCCTGTCCCTGCTCGACGCCGCCATCCCCGACGCCGACGTGCGCGCCGCCCCGCCGCCGGACTTCACCTCGATCGTCTGACCGGCCGCCGCTCGAAACGAACACCCTGACGGAACCCTCATGGAAGTCTCGCTCGCCGCCTGGAACGAATTCCTCGACGCCCATCCCCACGCCCATCTCCTGCAAACCGGCCCATGGGGCGAATTGAAGTCCGCCTTCGGCTGGGAGGCCGTGCGGCTGATCGTCGGCGAATGCGGGGCGCAGGTCTTGTTCCGCCGCCTGCCGCTCGGGTTCACCGTGGCCTACATTCCGAGGGGGCCAGTGGACAGGGTTCGGCCTTCTGCATTCAGCGAACCGTTCGTCGAGGAACTCGACGCCCTCTGCCGCCGGAAGCGGGCCGTCTTCCTGAAAATCGAGCCGGACGCCTGGGAGCAGGAGGGCCAGCCGCCGACGGTCGGCGCGGCCTCGTTCCGGGTCAGCCGGCACTCGATTCAGCCCCGCCGTACCCTGGTCGTTGACCTGCGCGGCAGCGAAGAAGCCATCCTGGGCCGGATGAAGCAGAAATGCCGCTACAACATCCGTCTGGCCGAAAAGAAGGGGGTCAGAGTCCGCCCGTGGGACGATTTGGACGGCTTCCACCGCATGATGCTGGCCACCGGGGCGCGCGACGCCTTCGGCGTCCACGCCGCCGCTTATTACCGCCGGGCCTACGAACTCTTCCATCCGGCCGGCCTGGCCGAGTTGCTGGTCGCTGAATACGAGGACGAACCGCTGGCGGCGCTGATGGTCTTCGCCCGCGGACGGCGCGCCTGGTATCTCTACGGCGCTTCGACCGACCGCGAGCGCAACCGCATGCCGACCTATCTGCTGCAGTGGGAGGCCATGCGCTGGGCGCGGCAACGCGGGGCCGAGGAATACGACCTCTACGGCGTCCCCGACGCTGACGAGGCGGCGCTGGAGGCCCAGTTCGAATCCCGCCGCGACGGGCTGTGGGGCGTCTACCGCTTCAAGCGCGGCTTCGGCGGCGAACTGCGCCGCGCCGTCCCCGCCCTCGACCGCGTCTACCATCCCCTGCTCTACCGCCTCTATCTGTGGCGCATGGCCGGACGGGAGGCCGGATGATGCAAACCTTCCGCGGCTCCGCCGCCGAATGGGACGCCCTGATCGCCCGCCTGCCGGGCGCGCACCTGCTGCAGACCTGGGAATGGGCGCAGGTCAAGGCAAAGTACGGCTGGCAGCCGATGCCGTTGGTTTGGAGCGGCCAGCCGAGCAGTCCGCCGCTGGCTGCTGCGATGGTGCTGAAGCGCGTCATCCCGGCCGGCGGCTTCGCCAAGAAGATGTGCCTCCTGTACACGCCGAAGGGTCCGCTGCTCGACTGGTCCGACGCCGCCCTGCGCGGCCGCGTCCTCGACGACTTGCAGGCGCTGGCCAAACGCGCGGGCGCGATCTTCCTCAAGGCCGATCCCGACGTACTGCTCGGGACGGGCGTTCCCGGCCGGGCGGAAGCCGTCGAGACGGAGACCGGGTCGAGGGTCCAGGCCGACCTGGCGCGGCGCGGCTGGCTCTTCTCGCAGGATCAGATTCAATTCCGCAACACCGTCCTGCTCGACCTCGCCCCCTCCGAAGCGGAAATCCTAGCCCGCATGAAACAGAAGACGCGCTACAACCTCCGCCTGGCGGAGAAGAAGGGCGTGCGGGTGCGCCCGGCGACGCCCCAAGACCTGCCGCTGTTGTACAAAATGTACGCCGAGACCTCTCTGCGCGACGGCTTCGTCATCCGCGAAGAAGCATACTACCGCGCCGTCTGGGAGGCCTTTCTGCGGCCGCCCGCCGACCCTCAGCCCTGGGCCGAAGCGCTGATTGCCGAGGTCGAAGGCCAGCCGGTCGCGGGACTGTTCCTGTTCTACTTTGCCGGCCGGGCTTATTATCTCTATGGCATGTCCCGCGAGATTCACCGCGAGAAGATGCCCAATTATCTGCTGCAATGGGAGGCCATCCGGCGCGCCAAGGCCCACGGCTGCGCCGTGTACGACCTGTGGGGCGCGCCGGACGAATTCGACGAGCGCGACAGCATGTGGGGCGTCTTCCGCTTCAAGGAGGGGCTGGGCGGGCAGGTGACGCGCACCCTCGGCGCGTGGGATTACCCCGCCAGCCCGCTGCTGTATCGGATGTACACGCAGGTCATCCCGCGCCTGCTGGACGTGATGCGCTGGCGCGGGCAGAGGAAGACGCGACAAATCATCGCCTAGCCGCCCACCGCCCCCAAGCCGAGTCAACCCGATGAGAAAAACACAGGACTTTCGCCCATGACGAGGCGAAAGTCCTTTCAGAAAACGTCTCTCCTTCGACGAAGAAGTTACTTTTTCTCTTCGAACTCGTCGTAGGTGCTCTTGATCTCCTTGATTTCGCCCGTGACGATGAAGATGGCGCGTTCACAAATGTTGGTCACGCGGTCTGCTAGGCGTTCCAGATTGTGAGCCACCCACAACAGCCAGTTGGCGCGCTCGATGTTCTGGGGGTTTTCCAGAACGAAGGTCATCAGTTCGCGATAGACCTGATTGTAGAGCAGATCGACCTCGTCATCTTCGGCGGGGATTTTGCGGGCGGTTTCGGCGTCCTCGTTGACGAAGGCGGTCAGGGCGCGGTGGAGCATGCTGGCGCCGATCTGGGCCATGCGCGGCACGTCCACCAGCGGCTTCAGCAGGGGCTGTTCGCCCATGCGGATGTTGATGGTAGCGATGCCCTTGGCGTAATCGCCCATGCGCTCCAGTTCGCCAGCCACCTCGAGGATGGAAGCCAGCAGGCGCAAATCGTGCGCCATCGGCTGCTGGGTGGCAATCAGAATCATCACCTGCTCTTCGATGGCGTAGCGCTTGGCGTTGATTTTGAGATCCATGTCGTAGATGCGCCGCGAAGCCTCGATGTCGCGCTTTTTGAGCGCCTCGACCGAGTCCAGGGTGGCCTGTTCGACCATGCTGCCGAGCAGGAGCAATTCATCTTTCAGATGTTGAATATCGCTTTCGAAGGATTTGCGCATGGAAGCCCTTCTTTCTTGTTTCCGTCCATTAATTATAACCATTTTCGCCCTCCTCGGATTAGCCAAATCGGCCGGTGACATAATCTTCCGTGCGCTTGTCGCTCGGACGAGTGAAAATCTTGGTCGTCTCGCCGAACTCGATCACCGTCCCGGAGCGGCTGCCGTCGTTGACCAGCATCATCATGGCGGTGTAATCCGAGACGCGCGCCGCCTGCTGCATATTGTGGGTGACGATGACGATGGTGTAGTCCTTCTTCAGGTCCTGCATCAGTTCCTCGATCTTCAGGGTGGCGATCGGGTCGAGGGCCGAGGCGGGTTCGTCCATCAGAATGACCTCGGGCTGGACGGCAATGGCGCGGGCGATGCACAGACGCTGCTGCTGGCCGCCGGAGAGGGCCAGGCCGGAGCGGTGCAGGATGTCTTTGACCTCGTCCCACAGGGCGGCCTGGCGCAGCGAACGCTCAACCAGTTCGTCCATATTGCCGCGATAGCCGTGGATGCGCGCCCCCCAGGCGATGTTTTCATAGATGGATTTGGGGAACGGGTTGGGCTTCTGGAACACCATCCCGATGCGATGCCGGACCTCGACCGGGTCCACCCCTTTGGCGTACAAGTCCTCGCCGTCGAAGAAGACCTGACCCTCGGCGCGTGAACCGGGGACCAGTTCGTTCATGCGGTTGAAAGCGCGCAATAGGGTGGATTTGCCGCAGCCGGAAGGTCCGATGATGGCGGTGATCTTGTTGCGTTCGATGTCCATGTTGACATCGGTCACGGCTTTGAAATCGCCGTAATAGATGCCCAGGTTGCGGGCCTGGATGACATAGCGATTATTGTCGAGGGTGTCCATTAGAACCTCTTGGTGAAGCGATTGCGCAGCACGATGGCTGTAGCGTTCAAACTGAGCAGCAAAGTGAGCAGAATCAGGATGGCCGCCGCTGCCAGGTGACGCCACTCGCCCTGGGGGCGCGACGTCCACTGGTAAATTTGAATCGGCAGGGTGGTGAAGCGCGAGAACAGGTTGGGGTCGAAACTGATCGCCGTGGAAGCGCCGACCACCACCAGGGGGGCGGTCTCGCCGATGGCGCGGCTGACGGCCAGGATGGTGCCGGTCAGGATGCCAGGCAGGGCGTTGGGAAGGACGTGCGCCCAAATCGTCTGCCATTTGGTGGCCCCGATTCCCAGGCTGGCTTTGCGCAGCGACTGCGGCACGGCGCGGATGGCCTCCTGGGCGTTGATGATGATCAGCGGCAGAATCAACAGGGCGAGGGTCAGGCCGGCGGAGAGGACGGTGCGGCCGTTGGCCGTGGTCGGGTCCACCAGGCCGAACATCGCCCCACTGGTCAGCCGCTCGAGGGCGCGCACGAAAATCGCCAGGCCGAGGATGCCATAAATGATAGAAGGCACGCCCGCCAGGTTGTTGATGTTGGTGCGAATCAGACGGTTGAGCCAGTCGTCGCGGGCGTATTCCTCCAGATAGATGGCCGCCCCCACCCCGAGGGGAAAGGCGACCACGATGGTAATCATAATCGTCCACAGCGAGCCGAGGATGGCCGTGCGGACGCCAGCGTTGACCGCCTCCGACGACTGCGGCCGGCGGATGGTCTCGACCGTCAGCCAGGAGACAAAGCGCAGTTCGGCTTGGGGGAACTCCTCGGCCACCCGGGCGCGAATCTCGGCAGAACGGGTCAGCGACTCCCACAGCGACCAAGTCTCCAGCACCTGGTATTTGACAACGCGTTCGATGACCAGGTCATAGACGTTGGCCTGCGAACGTTCCTCGAAGGGTTTTTCATCGTTCAATTTGTTGAACGCGCTGGCCGAAAGGCGCTCCTGCAAAATGCGAATCAGTTCCTCTTTGGGCAGTTCTTCGAGAGGGACGCCATTCACGGCCAGGGTGTCGGGGTCGACGCGCGCTTCGAGGGCCACGTAGCCGAAAGCGCCATCAATGATGTTGAGTAGAAGCGCGCTCAGCACAAAGATGCCGATGACAGTGGCGGAAAAGAAAATCCACTGCCAGACCGCGCCCACGCGGTGGCGGTGCGGCAAGTTATCCTGGAAAGGTCCAAGAGGGGCGGGAGAGGATGCGCTCATTCATACACCTCGCGGAAGCGCCGCACAATGCGCTGGCTGATGATGTTCAGGGTCAGGGTGATGAAGAAGAGCACCAGGCCGATGGCAAAGATGCTGTTGTAGTCGATCGAGTCATAACTGAGGTCGCCGCCCGACATGCGCACGATGTGGCCGGTCATCGTCTCGGCCCCGCGGAAGGGGTTGAAGGTGAAGTTGGGGCCGGCGCCGACCGCCACCGCGACGATCATCGTCTCGCCGACGGCGCGGCTGATGCCGACGATGATGGCCGCCGCGATCCCCGAAAGCGCCGCCGGGAAGACAACCTTGAGGGCCACCTCCAGTTTTGTCGCCCCCAGCCCGTAGGCCGCCTCGCGCAAGGCGCGCGGCACAGCGTTGAGGGCGTCCTCGCTCATCGAAGCGACCAGCGGCAGGATCAAAACTCCCATCACCAGGCCGCCGGAGGCCATGTTATAGATTTCGACCACGTCGCGGCCGAAGATCGAGCGCAGCAGCGGCGTGACGAACATCAGCGCAAAGTAGCCGTAGACGATGGTCGGGATTCCGGCCAGCACTTCCAGAATCGGCTTGAGCGTCTTGCGGACTTTCTCGGTGGCGTATTCGCTCAGGTAAACGGCCGCGGCCAGCCCGAGCGGGATGGCGATGGTCATGGCGATGGCCGAGGTGATGAAGGTCGAGGTCACCAGCGGAAGGATTCCGAACTGGTTGATGTGGGGCTGCCAGGAGGTGCCGGTCAGGAAATTCCACAAATTCACTTCTGGCGTGCGAAAGAAAAGCAAGGCTTCTTTGCCCAGTTCGTAGACGATCCCCAGCGTCGTGAAGATGGAGAAAAAACCGGCAAAGAACAAGACGGATTGAATGATGACTTCGTTCACCCTCGGCCGCTTGCGCAGTCCCTCTTTGCGAAGCGGATAGCCGCTGGCGTCCACCCCGTTGCGTTGTTTTCCAATCATGGTGTTCCCTTTTCAGACGAACTTTTCCTTCCCCCCTCTCAGAGGGGGGAAGGAACTGTGAGAGGAGGGTCTCTTTTTGACCGTTACGGCTGCAGGCCGACAGCCATGTACCAGGTGTTCAGAGCCTGATCCAGGGCGGCCTGGCTGGCCGGGAAGTAACCGACGTCGATGATCTCATCGTTGACGTTGGTCAGGTAGAAGTAAATGAAGGCAGCAACCTGGGGTTTTTCCTGCATGATCTGGGCCGTCGAGTAGATGAACAACGGACGGGCCAGCGGATAGGTGCCATTCTCGGCGGTCTCTTCAGTGGGAGCAATGCCGTCAATGGAAACGGTCCGCAACTGGCCAGCATTCTCCTCATAGTAGGCGAAGCCGAAGAAGCCGATGGCATACGGGCTGCCGAGCACGCCCTGCACCAGGACGTTGTCATCCTCGGAAAGTTGCAGGTTGCTGGCGGCCAGAATGGGAGCCTCATCCTTGTCGAAGATGGCCTCGACGAAGTAATCGAACGTGCCGCTGTCGGTGCCGGGGATGAAGCGGCGGATGGGTTCATTCGGCCACTCGGGACGCACGTCCGACCAGTTCACGGCGGTCGAGAAGATGAGCGCCAGTTCCTCTTTGGTCACATCGTTGACGAAGTTGTTGTCGCGGCTGACGACCACCGCGATCGCGTCGGTGCCCACGCGGAATTCGAGCGGTTCACGCCCGATGGCGCGGCAGGACTCGCGTTCGCTGTCCTTGATCGGCCGAGAAGCGTTCGAGATGTCGGTCTCGCCGTTGACGCAGAAGCGCTCGAAGCCGGCGCCGGTGCCGATGCTGTCGATGGTGATGTTGCCGGTGAAGCCTTCCTCCTCGAAGCGCTGCTTCATGCGCTCGCTGAGCGGGAAGACGGTCGAGGAGCCGGCGGTGATGATGTCGCCGCTGACGTTCTCAGGACGGTACATGGCCAGCGGATCGACGGTCGGCGTGGGGGCCGGGGCTTCGGTGGCCGCCTCGGTAGCCGCTTCGGTGGCAGCCTCGGTCGGAGCGGCAGTGGGGGTCTGCGCCCCGCAGGCGCTCAGCACCAGACCGGCGATGAGCAGGACGAACAGGGAAACGTACAGATGTTTGCGCATTTCTTTTCTCCTTATGATTTTCTTTTTCAGCGCTTTCTAGTTTATCAACTGCTGTTTAAGACCTGTGGAACGGAAGTTTAACGTTTAGTTAATAAACGGACATGTGAAGAACCCGTTTCCTCGAAGGAAACGGGTTCTTCGCCAATCTATTGTTTCCTCTCACCCCTTTCTTCTCTTCGGATGGCTCTCCCCTGTCGTATAATAAGCCCATGTCCAAGACCCACACCCGCTACGTCTGTCAGCAGTGCGGACGCGTCTCCGCAGGTTACATGGGACGCTGCCCGCAGTGCGGCTCGTTCAACTCGATGGTCGAGGAGGTCGTGGCCGAGGAACCCCTCGCCCGCGCCCCCGGCCGCGGCCTGGGCGGACGCTCCGCTCCGCGCCGCATCGGCGAGGTCAGCGGCGAGGCCGAAGAACGCATCCCCGTCCCCATCGGCGAGTTCGCCCGCGTCCTGGGCGGCGGCATCGTCCCCGGCTCCATCGTCCTCGTCGGCGGCGACCCGGGCATCGGCAAATCCACGCTCCTCCTGCAACTGGCGATGACGCTGGCGGGCCGCCTGCGGGTGCTGTACGTTTCGGGGGAGGAATCCGAGCGCCAGGTCAAGATGCGCGCCGCCCGCCTCGACCCGAAACACGCCGCGCTGACGAACCTCTACCTCGTCACCGAGACCGACCTGGACGCCATCTTCGAGCACGTCCGGGCGCTCAAACCCGACCTGCTGATTGTCGACTCCATCCAGACCGTGTACCTTCCCGACCTGGATTCCGCCGCCGGGTCCGTCTCGCAGGTGCGTGAGTGCGCCAACCGCCTGCGCGAACTGGCGAAATCGGCCGGGCCGGCGGTCTTCGTCATCGGCCACGTCACCAAAGAGGGGACGATTGCCGGGCCGCGCGTCCTCGAACACATCGTGGACACGGTGCTGTACCTGGAGGGCGACCGCTTCCAGGCGTACCGTCTCCTGCGCTCGGTCAAGAACCGCTTCGGCGCGACGGCCGAGGTGGGCGTCTTCGAGATGGTCGAGCATGGGCTGGTCGAGGTGACCAATCCCTCGGAGGCCTTCCTGGCCGAGCGGATGGTCAACGTCCCCGGCTCGGCGATTGCCGTGACGATGGAGGGGACGCGCCCGCTCCTGGTGGAGGTGCAGGGGCTGACCAGCCCGGCGCAGTTCGGCAACGCCCGCCGCACGCCCAACGGCGTGGACTACAACCGTCTGCAGATGATTGCCGCCGTGCTGACGCGCCGCCTGGGGCTGAAACTGGCCGAGGCCGACATCTTCGTCAACGTGGTCGGCGGATTGAAAATCGAGGAACCCGCCGCCGACCTGGCGATTGCCGCGGCGATTGCATCCTCGATGCGCGACCTGCCCATCCGCGCCGACACGGTGCTGATCGGCGAGGTGGGTCTGGCGGGGGAACTGCGCCTGCCGGGGCAGATGCCCGTCCGCCTGCGCGAGGCCGCCAAACTGGGCTTCAAGACCGCCATCGTGCCGAAGCGCCTGCGCAAGGGCGAGGCCTGGCCGGGGGAGATTCAGGTGGCCGAGGCGCGCTCGCTCTATCAGGCCCTCGACCTGGCCTTCGGCGTCCAGCGCGAACTGCCCAAGGGGCGCAAGGTCGCGTAACGTCTGCAAATCTCATCCTGTTTTTAACCGAGCAGGCTAGAATTTTCCGCATGAACGCCATGCTTCTCAAACGCGTCCAACTCGGCCTGGTGCATGTGGCCGTGGCCATGACCCTCGTTCCCATCAACAGCACCCTCAACCGCGTGATGATTCGGGAACTGGCGCTGCCTGCCACGCTGGTGGCGATTCTGGCTTCGCTGCCGTATCTCTTTTCGCCGGTTCAGGTGGCCATCGGCTCCCTCTCGGACCGATACTCCCTCTTCGGCCTGCGGCGCACGCCGTACATCGTGGCCGGTCTGCTGTTGTGCGTGACCGGCGTGGTCATCAGCCCCTGGGCAGCCTTCCAACTGGCCGAGGGCGGCGCGGCCGGAATCCTAGCCGGGTTGTTGCCCTTCCTGGCCTGGGGCATGGGCTACAACCTGGCCAGCGTCTGCTACCTGGCGCTGGCCTCCGAACTCTCCGGCGAGGAGGGGCGCGGCAAGACGGTCGCCGTGATGTGGTTCATGATGATTGTCAGCATCATTCTGACCGCCGTCAGCCTCAGCCGCATGCTGGACCCGTACACGCCCGCCGCCTTGTCCGCCGCCTTTCGCTAGGTGGGGCTGGCCGCGCTCGTCCTGGGTCTGCTGGCCCTGATTCGTCTGGAGCCGCGCGGCAGCCTGCCGTTGCCCGCCTCCGAAAAGCCCTCCTCGCGCCGCATGGCCGACGCCATTCTCGGCAACCCGCAGGCGCGGCGTTTCTTCCTCTACCTGCTCCTGCTCCTGGCGGCCATCCTCGGCCAGGACGTGCTGCTCGAACCGTTCGCCGCCGAGGCCTTCGACTGGACCGTCACCCAGACGACGCGTCTGACCTCGCTGTGGGGCGGCTTCGTGCTGCTGGCCATCCTGTTTGCCGGGGCGCTGGAGCGGCGTCTTTCCCGCCGCCTGACCGCCCAAATCGGCAACCTGGGCGCGCTGGCCGGATTCCTGCTGCTCATCTTCGGCGGAATGCTCCGTCTGGAAGGACTGTTCTACCTGGGCGTGGTCCTGCTCGGCGCGGGGACGGGTCTCTCGACCGTTGCCAACCTGGCGCTGATGTTCGACCTGACCCTGCCCGGACAGACCGGCCTGTTCATCGGCGCCTGGGGCTTCTCCAACGCCCTCTCGCGCCTGACCGGCTCGGTGCTGGGCGGGGCGCTGCGCGACCTGGTCACGACCGCCGTTGGAGACGCCCTGACCGGCTACGTGGTCGTCTTCGCGGTCGAGGCCGCCATGCTGCTGGCGGCGGTCTTCCTGCTCGGCAGCATCAGCGTGGCCGCCTTCCGCCGCCGGGCCGCCGAACTCTCGCCGGCCGAGCGCGCCAGTCTGGCCGTGGATTAGCGACGCGCCGTCTTCTCCATCCCTTCCATCCCCGGCGGAGGAAGGGATTTTTTGCAGGTATAATCTCCCCCGTACCTGACCCAACGATTCTCTGCTCAGGCAAAGGCTGCCATGACCCTCCTCGATCTTCCCCTCCTCTCCCGTCTCCGCCGCAACCACGGCCTGGAACACGCCACGCTGACCGTGCTGGCGCAGCGTTTCCCCTCCCGCCGCCTGGCCGGCATTTCCTTCCCCGGCGGATTCTACATCCTGGGCGAGGTGGCCGCCGACGAGTTGCGCGAAGCCGTCGCCGCAGCCCTGGCCCGCTTGAACAACGGCGAGCGCCGCCTGGCCGTCCATCCGCACTGCGGGACGAATTACGCCGTCTCCGGGCTGGCGGCCGGACTGCTGGCCTGGCTGGGCATGGCCGGGACGCGCACCCGCCGCGAGCGCCTCGAGCGACTGCCGCTGGTGGTCACGCTCGTCACCCTGGCCTTCATCCTCACCCAGCCGCTCGGCCCGCTCGTGCAACAGCGCATCATGACCGACGGCGACCCCCAGGGGCTGACCATTGTGGACGTCTCGCCCGTCCCCTTTGGGCGGCTGACCCTCCACCGCGTGACGACGCGGGGATAGCGGTCAACCGGCCCGCCCGTCCGCGCCCGTTTCGATTGCTCCCATGAGCGATTCCCCCCGAGTCATCCTCCTCCACGGCAGCGACGAGTTCGCCATCCGCGAGCATCTGCGCAAACTGCAGGCCGGCCTCGACCCGGCGACGGCCGAGATGAACCTCTCGCGCCTGGACGGCCGCAGCCTCTCCCTCGAGAGCCTGAACACCGCCGTCAACGCCCTGCCCTTCCTCTCTCCGCTGCGGCTGGTCATCCTGGAACACCCGACCGCGCTGCCGCGCGAGCAACTGCTGGCCGTGCTGGAGGCCGTCCCGCCGACGACGATCCTGGCGCTGGTGGAGGACGAGGCCCTCAAGAACGACCACTGGCTGGTCAAGTGGGCGGCCAAGGCCGGACCCGGCGCGGCCGTCCACCTCTACAGCCTGCCCAAACGCTGGGAGATGCCGCGCTGGATCGAGGCCGAGGCGAAGAAACAGGGTGGCAAAATCGAACCGGCCGCCGCCGCCCTGCTGGCCGAGATGGTCGGCGAGGACACCCGCGCCGCCGCCCAGGAAATCGCCAAACTGCTCACCTACGTGGATTTCGCCCGCCCGGTCGCCGCGGCGGACGTCGAGGCGGTCAGCATCGTCAGCGCCCAGGGGAGTGTGTTCGAACTGGTGGACGCCCTCGGCGCGGGGGAGGGCAAAAAAGCCCAGGCGGTGCTGCGCCGCCTGCTGGAAAGCGAGGACCCGTTTGCCCTGTGGGGCATGGTCATCCGTCAGTTCCGGTTGCTGCTCCAGGCCAGGGAAATGCTGGATGGACGCGCCTCCGTCCCCGAGGTCCAGAAGGCGCTGGGGCTGCACGAGTTCGTGGCGGGCAAAATCTGCGCCCAGGCCGGACGTTTTTCGCTCGCCGCGCTGGAGGCGATTTATCACCAATTGCTGGAAATCGACGAGGGGGTCAAAACGAGCCAGGTCCCCCTCGACCTGGCCCTGGACATGCTGGTCATGGAATTAACTGCTCCTAAAGGATTCGCTCCTTCGCGGGGAACAGGTTCCTCAAAAGAATGATTCCCGCCGCTGCTGCGGTGACCGCCACCACCGCCGGATAGGACGAGACAAAGACCTTGCCTTCGATCAACACCGCCGCGACCGTGTTCGACATGGCGTGAAAGACGGTCACGAAGAACAAACTGTCACGGGTGTGGTTGTAGAGCCAGGTGTAAATCACCGTCAACGCCAGACTGAAGAGGACGAACAGCAGGGGATTCAGGCCCGACATGGGATTGGCCGGGTTGAGGTAGAGCGGCAGGTGCCACAATTCCCACAAAAAGCCCATGAGCAGGACGATGACCAGGTCATTGAAACGTTTTTGCAAGTGCGGCAGGGCAAAGCCGCGCCAGCCAATCTCCTCCCAGACGTTCGAGAGCAGCATGCCGAGGAAGAGCGGCAGGAGGCTGAACCAGGCAAAACCGGTCAAATCCGGCAAGGGCTGGCCGAAGAGCGCCCCGAGGGCCAGGGCAAGGGCGGCGAGGAACGGCATCAGCAGAAAAGCGACCAGGTGCCAGGTCCAACCGGCGCGCAGTTTGAAGAGGGCGGCAAAGAGTTTGCCGGGGCCGTCCTTCCCGTCCACGATGGAGGCCATGATCAGCGCCGCGAAGGTCGGCCCGCCGCCGCCCAGCAGGGTGAACAGGATGGTCAGGAGCGGATGGTCGAGGGGGAAGAGGCCGCGCGCCTGCAACGTCTGCGGAATCCATCCGAGCCAGGAAAACAGAAACGCCAGGATGTAGAACCAGAGAACGGGATGTTTTTTCATCTCATCTTCTCCTTACGAACCCGTTACGACCGGGGTCTTGGGAGTTAAGACAAAATCTCCTCGATTTCGGCAAGTTCCTGGGCGCTGAACTCCAATTGATTCAGCGCGCCGAGATTCTCCGCCAACTGCTGGACGCTGCTCGCCCCGACCAGCGCCGAGGTGACCTGGGGCTGGCGCAGCACCCAGGCGAGGGCCATCTGCGAGAGTTTCTGGCCGCGCCGCCGGGCGATTTCGTTCAGCCGGCGGACCTTGGGCAGGCTGCGCTCGACGTCGTCCTTCGTCAGCCAGACGCGCTCGGTCTTGGTCGCCCGCGCCCCGGCCGGGATGCCGTTCAGGTAGCGGTCGGTGAGCAGACCCTGGGCCAGCGGCGAAAAGACGATGCAGCCGACGCCCTCCTCGGCGAGCACATCCAGTAAACCCTCTTCGATCCAGCGGTCGAACATGTTGTACGACGGCTGGTGGATGAGCAGGGGCGTCCCCAACTCGCGCAGAATGCGGGCGGCGGCGCGGGTCTGCTCCGGCGAATAGGAGGAGACGCCCACGTAGAGCGCCCGCCCGCTGCGGACGATGAAGTCCAGGGCGCCCATCGTCTCCTCGAGCGGAGTTTCGGGGTCGGGGCGGTGATGGTAGAAGATGTCCACGTAGTCGAGGCCCATGCGTTTGAGCGACTGGTCGAGGCTGGCGACCAGGTACTTGCGCGAGCCGAAGTCGCCGTAGGGGCCGTCCCACATGCCCCAGCCGGCCTTGGTCGAGATGACCAGTTCGTCGCGGTAGGGGGCGAAGTCCTGCTTGAGAAGTTTGCCGAGCGTCTCCTCGGCCGAGCCGGGCGGCGGACCGTAGTTGTTGGCCAGGTCGAAGTGCGTAATACCGTGGTCGAAGGCATAGCGGGCCATGGCGCGGGCGTTCTCGAAGGGATCGAGGCCGCCAAAGTTGTACCACCAGCCGAGCGAAAGGCGCGGCAGTTTCAGTCCGCTGCGGCCGCACCGGACGTAAGGCATGGAATCATAACGTTTTGGGTCTGCAAGATACATATTTTCCTCGCCAGTTTATTCGGATCGCGTCTTCGGTCTTGCCAGCAAGACCAAGCCGCCCAGTTTGCGGAACATCTCTTTCGCAACGGGCCTGACAACCGGCCATCGGATCAACGGCCTCAAAAAACGAAGCCGGGTTTCGCCCAAACGATAGCAAATGTAATCATCCTCAATGAGTTCGAAGTCGAAATATTTGCGAAATGCGGCGAAGATCGTCGCCCGGTCGCGGTAAACGCAATAGCGATCCAAGAAATCGAGCATCCGCCGCGTCCAGCCCTTGTGATCTACGCGCTTGAACTTGCCCAGACCGAGGGTGCGCAGAGCAAGGGCATAGGGATAGCGGAATGGATTGTCTTTGGGAAACCAGTGCAAGAAAGGGATGCCGCAATGGCCCTCGCGCCAGACATCCCGCGAGGGGAACAGGTGAACGCTATGCCCGTCCGATTTGAGAACGCGCCGGATCTCGCCCAGGGCGCCGTCCAGGTCTTCGACGTGTTCCAGCACCTGATTCGAGAAGACGAAATCGAAATAGCCGTCCGGAAAATCGATCCTCCCCTCTCGTATCTCATGGACCCACCCGCCCAGCAAACCGGCCTTTTCCACCGCCTGCCGGTCGGTGCTGCCGGCGTAGAAGACATCCGCTCCGAAGATACACAGGCCTTGCTCTCTGCCGGCGACCACCGTCTGCGCCGCGCCGCAGCCGAAATCCAAAATCTTTGCTTCCTCCCTCCCCTGACAAAAACGGTCGGCAAGAGCAAGGACGTAACGGTAGTTAATGTGAAGACTGCCTGCTGAATGAACCGTCATGAGATTCCTGGATAATGGACGGCAGAGACGAAAAAATTATACACGATATCGGCGCAGGCGATTTCGTCACTAAACATCCCGCCCGAAGCGCCCAAAAGACGGTAAAATTGCTCAGCGCATCTCCAGGAACGCATCCTCACCCCGCGGCGACGACCTGTCCATCATTGAATGGCAAGGCATCTTTTGCGATAAAAATCCCCGCCGTAGGGGCGGGGTTGAGTCAGCCGGTTGAAAGGAGATTGGGTACCTGATAAATAATGGGACGGTATCGCGGCGGTGGAACAGGTTTTCCTTCTGCCCGCGCTGCTTCCAGCCAGGCTTGCTTCGCCCGCAGCGCCTCGGCCAGGGCCTCTTCTGGCGTCTTTCCAAAAGCGGAGCAATGAACCAAATCAGGAATATCGGCAATATACCCGCCGTCTTCTTCGCTGTAAAAAATATTGATGTGATAGTCTTTCATGGTCATTCCTCCAGATGGAGATTATACCGTTCAACAAGTTCCATGAATTGGCGTACCTGATAGGGTTTCACTTGACCGTTTACATTTTGCAAATTGACCAGTTCTTTGATATCCTGGTGCACGAAAATATGATGGCTGCCGTTGACGCGAGAAAGGCGAAAACCGAACCCCTCAACGAGCAGAACAAAATCGCCAAAGGCGATGTTCTTGGAGCCTGAGAGTACTTTGGTCAAGATTTTCTTGAGTTTTGCCATGCAAAATATATTATACGCCATTCGTCGCATCGGAGTATCTGAATGATTCATACCTCCATCGCCAAATACCGTTCCTTCCAGCAGACCGCCTCCCGGCGCGGGACCTTCACCTTCCTGGCCCTCGACCATCGCCAGAACCTGCGCAAAGCGAACCCGCGCTTCCAGGACGACGCCGAACTCAGCCGCTTCAAACTCGAAGTCGTCTCGGCGCTGGCGGACCTGTCCACCGGCGTCCTGCTCGACCCGGAAGTCTCCGCCGCTCAGGCCATCGCCGTCGGCGCGCTGCCCGGCGAGCGCGGGCTGGTCGTCGCCCTCGAATCGACTGGCTACACCGGCGAGCCGACCGCCCGCCGCGCCCAGATCCTCCCCGGCTGGAGCGTGGAGAAGGCCAAGCGCATGGGCGCGCAGATGGCAAAACTGCTCGTCTATTACCACCCCGATTCGCCCGCCGCCGCAGAAATCGAAGACTTCACCGCCGGCGTCGCCGCCGAGTGCCAGAAGCATGACCTGGCGCTGATGCTCGAACCGCTCTCCTACCCGCTCGCGGGCGAGAAACTCTCCGCCGAGGAGAAGCGCCGCGTCGTGGTCGAGACCGCCCGCCGCCTGACCGCCCTCCCCGGCGTAGACCTGCTCAAGGCCGAATTTCCCCTGGCCGCCGATTCCCCCGAATCCGAGTGGGCCGCCGCCTGCGCCGACCTGAACGCCGCCAGCCGCGTCCCCTGGATTGTCCTCTCCGCCGCGGTCGCCTTCGAGACCTACCTGCGCCAGGCGGCCGCCGCCTGTCAGGCCGGGGCGAGCGGAGTCGCCGTCGGCCGCGCCGTCTGGCAGGAGGCCGTGCATCTCGAAGGTCAGGAGCGTCTCGACTTCCTGCGCGGCCCGGCCCGCGAGCGTCTCCTGCGTCTCAACGCCCTCTGTCAGGCCCTCGCCCGCCCCTGGACGGATTTCTACGCCGCCGAAGCCCCCTTCGACTGGTACAAAACCTATTGAGTAAGCGGGTATACAGGTACACAAGGAAACCAGTTCATACTTACTTGTCTGCATACTTGTCTACCCGTTTCCTTGTGTACTTGCCTGCCAAAACCCTTTCCCTATGAATAAATACGATATTCTCATCCCCGGCGAAATCAACCCCGACCTCATCCTCTCCGGCGACGTCGAGCCGCAGTTCGGCCAGGTCGAGAAACTGGTGGACTCGGCCGCGCTGACGGTCGGCTCGTCCTCGGTCATCACCGCCTGCGGGGCGGCCAGGCTCGGCCTGCGCGTGGCCTTCGTCGGCGTCTGCGGCGACGACCTCTTCGGCCGCTTCATGCTCGAGGAGATGACGAAGCGCGGCGTGGACGTCTCCCCCGTCCGCCGCGACCCGGCCCGGCAGACCGGCCTGACGGTCATCCTGAACAAGCCCTTCGGCCCCGCTCAGGGCGACCGCGCCATGCTCACCTTCCCCGGCGCGATCGCCGCCCTGCGCGCCGAAGACGTGACCGACGACCTGCTGCGCCGCGCCCGTCACCTGCATGTGGCCTCGTACTTTCTGCAGGACGCCCTGCGCCCCGGCCTGCCGGACCTCTTCGCCCGCGCCCGCGCCCTCGGCCTGACCACCTCCCTCGACACCAACTGGGACCCCGCCGGCGAGTGGCGCGGCGTGCGCGACCTGCTGCCGCTCGTGGACGTCTTCCTGCCCAACCGCGCTGAAGTCTGCGCCCTGGCCGGCGAGCAGGAGGTGGAACCCGCCGCCCAAAAACTGGCCGCCCTGGCCAGAATCGTCGCCGTCAAACTCGGCCCCGAAGGGGCGTTGGGCGTCCGCGAAGGCCGGATGGTCAGGGTCAGTTCGATTCCGGTCACGGTCGTGGATACCGTCGGCGCGGGCGACACGTTCAACGCCGGCTTCCTCTACGGCTTCCTGCACGATTGGCCGCTCGAAAAATCGCTGCGCCTGGCGGCCGTCTGCGGCGCGCTGTCCACCCAGGCCGCCGGCGGCGTCGCCGCCCAGCCCGCCCTCGACCAGGCCCTGGCCATGATGGACGGTTGACCGCAGACGATAGACAATCTGACTTCCCGACTATCCGACCATCCGACTTCCGACTTCCGACCTATGACTCACCTCGACCGCCTCGCCGCTTCCCATCATTCCGGCCGCCCTTTTGGCCTGCCGTCCGTCTGCTCCGCCCACCCCTTCGTCATCGAGACGGCGCTGCAGCATGGACTCGCCCATCAGCGGCCCGTGCTGATTGAAGCCACCTGCAATCAGGTCAACCAATTCGGCGGCTACACCGGCCAGACCCCGGCCGACTTCGCCCGCTTCGTGCTGGAAACCGCCGACCGGCTGGGTTTTCCCCGTCAGCGGTTGATTCTCGGCGGCGACCACCTCGGCCCGCTCCCCTGGGCGCACGAACCCGCCGAACGCGCCCTGCCAAAGGCCGCCGAGATGGTGCGCGCCTTCGTCCAGGCCGGTTTCACCAAGATTCATCTCGATTGCTCCATGCCTCTCGGCGGCGAGCGCGAATTGCCGCTCGAAGTCATCGCCCGCCGCACGGCAGACCTGGCAAAAATCGCCGAGCAAACCCTCGACTCAAACCGTCCCCCGTCTCCCGTCTCCCGTCTCCCGTTCCCCGTCTCCCGTCCCCCGTCTCCCGCCTCCCGTCCCTTACGCTACGTCATCGGCTCCGAGGTCCCGCCCGCCGGGGGCGCGAAGGCCGGCGAAGACCATCTGACCGTCACCTCCCCGGAGGCCGCCGCGGCGACGCTGGACGCCGTCCGCCGCGCCTTCCACGCCCAGGGGCTGGAGGCGGCCTGGGAGCGCGTCCGCGCCCTGGTCGTCCAGCCGGGCGTCGAATTCGGCGATGAAACCGTCCATGAGTACGACCGCGCCGCGGCCGCGCCGCTGGCGCGCTTCATCGAGACCGTCCCCGGCCTGGTCTACGAGGCCCACTCGACCGATTACCAGACGCCCGCCGCCTTGCGCGCCCTTGTGGAGGACCATTTCGCCATTCTCAAAGTCGGCCCGGCGCTGACCTTCGCCTTCCGCGAGGCGGTCTTCGCCCTGGCGGCCATCGAGGACGAACTCCTGCCGCCCGAAGCGCGCTCGAACATCGTCCAGGCGCTCGAAGAAGCCATGCTGCGCAACCCCGTCCATTGGGAGAAATACTACCGCGGCGACGAGCCGGCGCGCCGCCTGAAACGCAAGTTCAGCCTGAGCGACCGCATCCGCTACTACTGGCCCGATCTGCAGGCGCAGGCCGCGTTGGCGCGCTTGATTCGCAACCTGGAGGCCCGGCCGCTGCCGCTGACGCTCCTCAGCCAGTACCTGCCGCGCCAGTACGAACGCGTCCGGCGCGGGGAGTTGGATTCCGCTCCCGCGGCGCTGCTCCGCGACCGGGTCCGCGATGTGCTGCGGGACTACGACTTCGCCTGCGGGCAATCGGCATCTTGACATTTTTCCCCGAAAGTGTGACACTACCCCCATGTTCTTCCCTGCCGCCTTCTACTTTCTCGTCTACGCCGCCATCTCCTTCCTCTTCCCCTTCCTGACGCTCTTCTACCAGAGCGTGGGGCTGAGCGGCAGCCAGATCGGTCTGCTGGCCGGCCTCTCGCCGCTCGTCTCGCTGGCCGCCGGCCCGTTCTGGACCGGCGCCGCCGACGCCACCCGCCGTCACAAGGCCATTCTGACCTTCGCCATCGTGGGAGCGGGCGGCGCGGCGTTGCTGCTCTCGCGCCAGACCCAGTTCGGCTGGCTGATTGCCCTGTTGGGCCTGTACGCTTTCCTCTCCGCCCCGATCTTCTCATTGGTCGACAGCGCCACCCTGTCCATGCTCGGCGAGCGCCGCGAACGCTACGGGCGGGTGCGCATCTGGGGCACGGTGGGCTGGGGCGTGATGGCGCCGGTCGCCGGGGATTTGATCGAGCGTTTCGGCATCCATTGGGCTTTCTGGGGCTATGCCATCCTGTTGGGCATCGGCCTGATCATCGCCCTGAACATCCCCTTCCATCGCATCCAGGCGGGCGGATCGTTCCGCAGCGGCATGCGCGCCCTCCTGACCAATCGCCGCTGGATGCTCTTCCTGCTGATGGTCTTCTTCGGCGGGATCGGGATGTCTTCGATCAACAACTATCTATTCATTTACATGAACGGACTGGGGGCAGGCGAGGGCCTGATGGGCCTGGCCCTGACCGTCTCGACTCTCTCCGAACTGCCGGTCATGTTCTTCGGCGACCGGTTGCTGCGGCGTTTTGGGGCACGCGGCACCCTGTGCCTGGCGATGGCGGTCATCGGCCTGCGGCTGTTGCTGTATTCGCTGACCAGCCTGCCGTGGGTCGTCCTGCTCATCCAACTCCTGCACGGTCTGACGTTCCCGGCCATCTATCTGGCGGGCGTCTCCTACGCCGACCAGAGCGCGCCGCCCGGCGTCAAGGCCAGCGCCCAGGGCATGTTCGGCTCGGCCCTGATGGGCTTCGGGGCCTCCGCCGGCGGGCTGATCGGCGGCCTGCTGCTGCAGAGTCTGGGCGCGGCCGGCATGTACCGGGTCATCGGCCTGATCATCTGGGCGGCGCTCCTGTTGTTCGCCATTCTGGAACGCTCTTCGAGAGCAAAAGCGGCTTCCTCCGATCAATCCGAATAACTGCTGGCGCAATCGTACAGAACATTCCTTGGCGTCAGCACTTGCCTGGGCCAGCGGTCGGTGTACACCCGATAGTCTTCCAATTCATCCAACAGCGGCTCCAGACGGCGCTCGGCCTGCCAGCGCGAGAGATGAAAAGCGCGCCAGTCCGAATCGCCCTGCCGGGAGGCCGCGGACAGGCGGCAGGCCAGCACGGCCCCGGCCGCGTCGCGGGTCAGCGGCGGCAACTCCTCGGACTGGAAAGCCTCGGCCAGCGCCGGGACAGCGTCGTCCGAGAGCGAGGCCAGATAGGCCACGTCCAGCCCCTCCCCCTCGGCGGCGCGCGCCAGGTTCTGCCGGACGATGAAGCCGTCCACGTTGAGCAGGCTCAGGCTGGCGGCAAAGCCGATCGAAGCGAGCAGCAGGACCAGGGTCGCCTGGCGCTGACGGTTCAGGAGGTCCAGCACGACCACCGCCGCCAGCACGATCCCCAGCCAGATCATGAAGACATGCGTGTAGGTGCGCAGGCGGGAGAAGCCGTAGGCCGCCTCGTAGAGCAGCAGGCGCTGAAAAGCTGAGACCAGGATCACGCCGACCAGCGCCACCATCGCAATTCCCAGGCCGGAGAACCAGCCGCGCTGCCGACGGGTCTCGCGCCGGACGATCCCGCTCAAGCCCAGGAACAGGAGCAGGCTGAAGAAGGCCACCGTCACCAATTCGCCGAAGCCGCGCCGGGCGTACTCGGAGTAGGTGTAGCCCTCCACGATGTCAATGTTGGCCTGCCCGCCGAAGAAATATTTGAACTGGATGATGACGAAGACGGTGAACAGCGTCACCACGCCGCCCAGGACAATGGCCGCCTCGGTGAATCCCAGGAACGAACGCACGAGCGGCTTGTCGAGGCCGAGCAGGGTTTCGTCCCGGCTCTTAGCGGCGGCGTGCAGGATGGCTCCTGCCAGCAGATAAGCGATGAGAAGGATGAGGAAACCGCGCAGGATATATTCGGGCAGCCGTTCCAGGCGGAACAGGTCGATGAAGTCCTGCGTCCAGCGGTCGAAGACCGGGTCGGCGGCCGAAAGCAGGGCAGCAAAGACCGCCAGGATGGGCAGCGCAATCAACAAGCCGCGCAACACCGCCCAGAAATGCTTCCAGCCGACCTTGCGGGCGGGGGCGTCGGCCTGCGGCGGAGCGTTTTTCCTCTCCGACAGGAAAATCAACGGCCGGGCGATGAGGCTGCCCACCAGGCGAAAGAGATTGGCCAGGTAATCCAGCAGGCCGTACTCCACCCAGCGTCCGCCCAAATAGGTCGCCGCCAGCACCCCCATCAGGAGCAGGACGAAGACCACCGCCAGGAAGACCGTCATCGGCTCCAGGCGGAGGAAGGTCGTCGCTGAGAAGAACAAAATCGGCGCCGGCAGGAGCAGCGTTTTCCAGGAGGGCTTGAGACCTTCCAGGCCGAGAATCAAGAAACCGCCCCCCCAGGCACAAGACGACGAAGAGGGCGAAACTGAGGCCCGGCTTGTGATTCCAGAACAGAAAGTCGAAACACCACCCCAAGAACAGGACTGTGATCCAGAGAACATGGGAACGTTTCATGGGACACCTCCTCCCGCAAATTTCCGCCGAGGATAGCCATGGCGGACTCGCGAAGACTCTCAAAAGGTCTCAAATTTGAAAATCGATCCTCTGACGAATCAGACCGGCCGCCGAAAAGAAAAACATGGGCCAGGCAGCAGCGCAGCGGCCCATGTTCCTCGGAAACCCCGTGTTTTTACTTTTTCACGGCCGCGGCCGCGGCGAAGCCCGCCTCGAGGGCTTTGCGATTCATCTCCTCGGTGCCGCGCGGGGCGCGGGCAGCGACCGCCTTCTCGATCGCCTGACGCTCGACGATTCCCGTCAGGCCGACCAGCACGCCCAGGGCCACCGTGTTGGCCGTGATCTGCCGGCCGGTCGTCTCGAAGGCCAGATGAGTGATGGGGATGCGGATGGCTCTCTCGTCGGCGTCTTTGACCTTGTCGGCGTCTACAATCAGCAAGCCGTCGGGTTTGACCTCTTTATGAAACTTTCGATACGCTTCCTGGCTGAGCGCCACCAGGATATCGGCCTCGATCACTTCCGGGTGGTCGATCTCGCCATTGGAGATGATCACTTCCGATTTACTCGCCCCGCCGCGCGCTTCGGGACCGTAAGACTGCGACTGGACGACGTTCTTGCCGCTGTAGATCGAGGCGGCCTCGGCCAGGATGATACCGGCCAGAATCATCCCCTGCCCGCCCTCGCCGGCGAGGCGGATTTCGATGCGATCTGCAACTTCGTGGCTCATTTTTCGCCTCCCTGGACGCGGGTGATCAGGTTGTCATAAGCAACCGTGTACTGAGGTCGCTCGACATCCAGGAACTTGCCGCGGACGATTTTCGTATTGGCGGCCTTTTCCTCCGGCGTCAAGCGTTCATAGGCGCTCTGGGCGATGGTGTTGTCTTTGAGGGCGCGCATCATATCGGCGGCGGTGCCGAGTCTGTTGAACCGTCCGTAGGTGGTATGGCAGTAGGAAACCGCCTCGACCACGCTGAAACCGTCCTTGGCGATGGCTTCGGCCAGGAACTTGTCCAATTCGAGGGCGTGATAGACGGTGGAACGGGCTACATAAGAGGCCCCGGCCGCGATGGCCAATTCACAGATTGGGAAGGGCGGTTCGATGTTGCCATACGGCGCGGTGGTCGCCCGGCCGCCGATGGGCGTGGTCGGGCTGTACTGGCCGCCAGTCATGCCATAGATGGCGTTGTTGACCACCAGGGCGGTGATCCCCAGATTGCGCCGGGCGGCGTGGATGAAGTGGTTGCCGCCGATGGCCAGGGCGTCGCCGTCGCCCATGATGGCAATGACTTTCATATCCGGGCGGGCGATTTTCAATCCGGTGGCAAACGCCAGCGCCCGGCCGTGGGTGGTGTGCAGGGTGTTGAAATCCATGTAAACCGGCATGCGCGCCGTGCAGCCAATGCCGGAGACGAGCGCCACCTCGTCGTTGCTCAAACCGAGGTGATCGATGGCGCGAATCAGCGCCCCCATCACCACGCCGATGCCGCAGCCCGAACACCAGATGGTGGGGAATTTCTTGTTCTTGCGCAGTTTCTGCAGAGTCTCGCTGCGGTTGAACCAATCGGCTTGCGGAATGAGGGCCTCGTGTTTTTCGAGTTCGTGGGCTTCGAGAATGTGATCGTCCATCGTTCTAGCCCTCCATGGCGTCCAGAATCATCTGCGGCGTGACCATCTCCCCGTTGGCGCGGGTGACGCGCACAACCTTCTTGCGGCCAACGACGCGCTCGACCTCGTAGGCCAACTGCCCCAGGTTCATCTCGGCCACGATGATTTTGTCCAGGCGCTCCCCAAACGCTTCGACCTGCTTTTCGGGGAACGGCCAGATGGTGTACAAGGTCAGCATGTCGACCTTCAGGCCGCGGGCGCGGGCGACCTTCAAGGCGTGCCGGGCAGCGCGGGCCGTGCAGCCATAGGAGAGCAGACCGACGCGGGCGCCGTCTTGCGCGTCTTCCGCCAGAAGGGTAATCTGGTCAATGTGTTTGTCCAACTTGGTGTTGACGCGCTCCAGCCAGGGGTCGATTTCGTCAATGCGCTGGGTCGGGAAACCGAGTTCGTCATGCAGCAAGCCGGTGACATGATAGCGATAGCCCTGTCCAAACGGAACCAGCGGCGGGACGCCGTCGGGCGTGTTGCGGAAGGCCTTGTACTCTTCCGGCGGTTCGGTCACCTTGTGCTCGAAGATTTGAATCTTGCTGAAATCCGGCAATTCGACCGGCTCGCGCATGTGGCCGATGACTTCGTCGGTCAACAAGATGACCGGCGTGCGATACCGCTCGGACATATCGAAGGCGACGACCGTCAGATCGAAGGCCTGTCGCACCGAGACGGGAGCCAGGGCGATGATCGGATGATCGCCGTGCGTGCCCCAGCGGGCCTGCATCACGTCGCCCTGCGAGGGTGCGGTCGGCTGGCCGGTCGAGGGTCCGAGGCGCTGGACGTCCACGACCACGCAGGGGATTTCGGCGATGGCGGCGTAGCCGATATTTTCCTGCATCAGCGAGAAACCGGGGCCGCTGGTGGCGGTCATGGACTTCAACCCGCCCAGCCGCGCCCCGATGATGGCGGCCATGCTGGCGATTTCATCCTCCATCTGGATGAATTTGCCGCCCACTTTGGGCAGTTCGCGGGCCAGGATTTCGGCGACTTCTGTGGAAGGGGTGATGGGATAACCGGCATAGAAGCGGCAGCCAGCCGCGATCGCGCCCCAGCCGATGGCCTCGTTGCCTTGCATCAACTGGACTGTCATACGATCCTCCTACTCCAGTCTCCGCACCACAATGGCCAGGTCGGGACAATGGGTGTCGCAGAAGTGACAGGCGGTGCATTTCTCCGGGGCGACGACGCGCGGATGATCCTCGTCCGCCTCCATCGCCAGCACTTTGGTCGGGCAGAACTCGACGCAGATGTGGCAGCCCTTGCACCACTTGGCGTAGATGATCACCTCGCCGCGCGGGCCTTTACGCGGCGCGGCCGGGGGCGGCGTACTTTGCGTTTGAGTCGAAACAGCAGATGGTTCGGGCATGAAGAACCTTTCCTCGAAAAAGTTTTATCCAGCGCATTTTGGATAATGTGCAGCCCGATTGTAGCCGAATTTCAGTCCGACTGCCAGACGATAAAATTCCTAATTCCCAGGTAACATCTGTCCACGTCTTTCCACCCGAAGCAGGAGATACTATAATCTTACAGGACAGGAGGTGACGCCATGTACATCCAGAAAGACGACTGGAAGAAAGAAAAACACATGCCGGTCATCGAGATCCCGGCCCAGGTGACGGCGGGGGAGCCGTTTCAGGTCAGGGTCAGCATCGGCAAAGAGATTCCGCACCCCAACACCACCGAGCATCACATCACCTGGATCGACCTGTATTTTCACCCGGCGGGTGAAAAATTCCCCCATCAAGTCGGCCATTTCGCCTTCAGCGCCCACGGCGCGGCGGTGGCGGGAGCCAACACCGGGCCGGTCTACACCGAACCCAACCTGACCGTGACGGTCAAAATCAACAAGCCCGGCGTCTTCCACGCCCTGGCCTTTTGCAATATCCATGGGTTGTGGGAAAGCGAACAGGAAGTCAACCTGTAGTCGTCCCTCAAGACCCCATCATCAGCCGCGGCCGGTACTGGAGCGCCTCGGCCAGGTGCGCCGGTTGAATCGACTCGCTGCCGGCCAGATCGGCAATCGTGCGCGCCAGTTTCAGAACGCGGTGATAGGCGCGGGCGGTCAACTGCATCTGGTTCATCGCCGCCTGCATCAACCGCTGGCCGGTCTCGTCCAGAGCGCAGTAGCGGCGGATCTCGGCCGGGCGCATTTCGGCGTTGCAGGTCAGCGCAGACGATTGCCCCTCCGCCCCAAAGCGCTGGCGCTGAATCTGACGCGCCCGCTCCACCCGTTCCCGCACCCGCGCGCTCGACTCCCCCAGCCGGTCGTCCGATAGTTTTTCGTATTCCACCCGCGGCACCTCGACATGGATGTCGATCCGGTCCAGCAGCGGGCCGGAGAGACGCTTTTGATATTTCGTCACCACCGTGTTCGAACAGGTGCAGGGCCGCGCCGGGTCGCCGTAGTAGCCGCACGGGCAGGGATTCATCGCCGCTACCAGTTGAAAATTGGCCGGGAAGGTCAGCGAACCCTGCGCCCGGCTGATGGTCACGACCTTGTCCTCCAGCGGCTGGCGCAGCACCTCCAGGACGCGCGTCCCGAACTCGGGCAGTTCGTCCAGGAACAAGACGCCGCGGTGGGCCAGCGAGATCTCGCCCGGATGCGGCCAGTTGCCGCCGCCCACCAGCCCGGCGTGGCTGATGGTGTGATGCGGAGCGCGGAACGGCCGGTTGCGGATGAGCGGCGTCCCGGGGGGCAGTTGATCGGCCACCGAGTAGATGCGGGTCACGTCCAGCGCCTCATCGACCGACATCTGCGGCAGGATGCCCGGCAGGGCGCGCGCCAGGAGGGTCTTGCCCGCCCCCGGCGGGCCGATCATCAGCACATTGTGACCGCCGGCGGCAGCCACCTCCAGCGCCCGCTTGACGTGTTCCTGCCCCTTGACCTCGCCGAAATCGGTCGGGACAAAGATCGGCGCCGACTCGACCTCCGTCCGCCGATAGGGCGGGATGACTTTGCGCCCCGTCAGATGAAAGAAAAGCGCCGAGAGCGAGGGGACGGGGATGACCTCAATGTCGGGAATCAGCGCCGCCTCGGCCGCGTCCGCTTCGGGGACGACGATGCGCTTGAAGCCGGCCGCCCGGGCGGTCGCCGCCATCGGCAGGACGCCGCGGGCATGCCGCACCGTCCCGTCTAGCGAAAGTTCGCCCACCACCATCGTCCCCTCGACGCAATCGGGCGGCAGTATGCCAGAATAGATCAATACTCCCACCGCAATGGGCAGGTCGTAGGCGGGGCCTTCTTTGCGGACGGAGGCGGGAGCCAGGTTGACCACCAGCCGCTTGCGCGGATAGGGCGCCCCCACATTGCGCACCGCTGCCTGGACGCGTTCGCGGCTCTCTTGCACGGCGGCGTCGGGCAGACCGACGACGGTCATTCCGGGGAAGCCCTGTGTGTAATCAACTTCGACTTCTACGACCACCCCGTCCAGGCCAATGACGGCGCAGGAATACACACGGGCCAGCATGGGTTAAGTGTAGACCAGGTTGAGCAGAACGTCAACCGCCAGAGCGCCTACGATCCCGGCAGGGTGAACAGGAAGACCAAATCGTTGACGTTCGTCCCGGTCGGGCCGGGCTTCAGCAAATCCCCCAGGGCGGCGAAGAACGAATACGAATCGTTCCGCTCCAGATGCTCGACCGGATGCAGGCCGAGGGCCGCGGCGCGGCGAAAGGTCTCGCCGGTGACGACCGCCCCGGCCGCGTCGGTCGGGCCGTCCTCGCCGTCGGTGGCCAGCGTGACCAGCAGCGCGCCGGGGAAACCGGCCAGTTCGGTGACCGCCGCCAGCGCCAGTTCGGTGTTGCGGCCGCCGCGGCCGCCGCCGCGCAGGGTGACGGTCGTCTCGCCGCCGGCGACGAGGCAGGCCGGGGGCGGGACGGGATCGCCCGTCCGCCAGGCCTGACGGAGCAGAGTCGCCAGTTCGAAGCCCGCCTGACTCGCCTCGCCCTGCAAGTCGGCGCGCAAAAGATAGGGATGGAAGCCCTCCGCCTCGGCCTGGCTCAGCGCCGCCTGGGCCGCCGTCAGATTGCTGCCGATGAGGACGTTCTGAACCCGCTCGAAGAGCGGGTCGCCGGGCTTGGGCGTTTCGGGAGAAGAGCGCAGGACGTGCAGGAGGGAGGGGAAAACGCGCCGCTGCAACCCGTGCCGGGACAGGATGGCCAGCGCTTCGGCCCGCGTGGTCGGGTCGGGAGCGGTCGGGCCGGAGGCGATCGCCTCGAGCGGGCTGCCGACCACGTCCGAAAGAATCAGGCTGACGATCCGCGCCCCGTTTGCCAGTTTCACCATCCCGCCGCCCTTGAGGCGGTCCAGGCGGCGGCGCAGGGCGTTGATCTCGTCGATGCGCGCTCCGCAGGCCAGCAGGGCCTGGGTCAGAGCCTGGAGGTCCTCCAGCGAGACGCCCGCCGCGGGCGCGGCCGCCAGCGCCGACCCGCCGCCCGAAATCAGACAAAAGAGCAGATCGTCCGGCCCGAGAGCCGCCAGGAAGGCCGCGGCGCGTTCCCCCGCCTCCAGACTGCGCCGCCCCGGCACGGGGTGGTCGCCTTCCACAATCGTCAGCCTCTCCGTCCCGCCCTGCCCAGCGGCGTGTTTGGTCACCGCCAGCCCGGCCGTCAGCCGCTCGCCGAGCAGGTCGGCCAGCGCCGCCGCCATCGGGACGGCCGCCTTGCCCAGCCCCAGCAGGCAGACGCGGCGGAAGGCCGCCAGGTCATAGGCGCGGCCCGCCACAAACAGCCGCTCCCCGTCGCGGCGGACCTGCCGCCGCACCGCCTCGGCCGGATCGACCGCGTTCACCGCCGCCGCCAGGATGCGGGCCGCCGCCCCGCCGTAGGGAGAACGGCGCAGACTCTCGGTCAGGAAGGACTCGGCAGGAATCATGCTCCTATGATAGCATTAAAGCGCGAACGAGGAGGCGACTCGAATTTTCGCCGCGGCCGGCGCATTGCTGCTTTTCGGCATCGAATGACACGAATTTTACAAAAAAATTGGGACAGACGATCCAAATTTTCGCCGCGGCTGGCGCATTGCTGCTGTTCGGCATCGAATGACACAAATTTTACAAAAAGATTTGGGACATTCGTGAAATTCGATGCTTTTTCCTACCGGACAATCTTTCGAGGATAAAGTTGAATTCGCTCAAGGAGATGCCATGACCCTGCCCCGAGTGTTCGTCACCCGCCTGATTCCGGCCGCCGGCCTCGACCTGGTGACTGCCGCCTGCCAGGCCGAGGTCTGGCCCGACGAATTGCCGCCCTCCCGCCAGGCCCTGCTCGAGCGCGTGCGCGGCGTGGACGGTCTGCTCTGCCTGCTGACCGACCGCATCGACGCCGAGGTGATGGACGCCGCCGGCCCGCAACTCAAGGTCATCAGCAATCACGCCGTCGGCGTGGACAACATCGACGTCGCCGCCGCCACCGCCCGCCGCATCCCGGTCGGCAACACCCCCGGCATCCTGACCGACGCCACCGCCGACATGGCCTTCGCCCTCCTGCTGGCCGCCGGGCGGCGCATCGTGGAGGGGACCCGCGAAGTCCGCAGCGGCGGCTGGAAGACCTGGGGGCCGTCGTACCTGCTGGGGGCCGACTTCGCCGGGGCGACGCTGGGCATCGTCGGCTTCGGGCGCATCGGACGCGCCGTCGCCCGCCGGGCGGCCGGCTTCGGCATGCGCATCCTCTACTACGACCCCGCCTCGGCCGCGCCCGAACCCGGCCTGGACGCGACCCCGGTCGACCTCGACACCCTGCTGCGCGAATCGGATTTCGTCTCCATCCACACCCCCCTCAACGAGCAGACCCGCCATCTGGTGAACGCTGATTTCCTCGCAAAGATGAAGCCGACCGCCGTGCTGGTCAACACCTCGCGCGGCGCGGTGGTCGATCAGGAAGCCCTGTACCAGGCGCTCAAATCCCGGCGCATTTTCGCCGCCGGGCTGGACGTCACCGACCCCGAACCGCCGCCCCTCGACAGCCCCCTGCTCGAACTGGACAACCTGACCATCGTCCCGCACATCGCCAGCGCCACCTGGCGGACGCGCAGCCAGATGGCGCGCATGGCCGCCGAGAACCTGCTGGCCGGCCTGCGCGGCGAGCGCCTGCCCAATTGCGTCAACCCCGAAGTGTATTCTTAGACATCATCCAAAATCACACTCACCGCCAAGGCGCGGAGGACGCCAAGAAATCGTTCAAGTGCGCCAAGAGCAGACTTGGCGCACTTGAATTTGTTTGGCGTCTTTGCGCCCTGGCGGTTACGACGAATCTCGACGCCAGATTCACATCTTCACCGGCTTGCCCGTCCGCGCCGACTCGAACAGCGCCAGGATGGCCGCCGTATTCGCCCGGCTGTCAGCCAGGCTGACCAGCGGCGGCTTGCCCTCCAGCACGGCGTCGGCCATGTCCTCCACCTCGCTCAGGTAAGGCGGCAGGCCCTTGACCAGGATGACCTGCGTCTTCTTCTTGCGCTTCTCGCTGACCAGATACAACTTCTCGTTCAGGCCCGGGCAGAACGGCGTGCGGACGATGAGGGTGGCCTCGCTGCCGACGATTTCCATAAATACATGATAGGGCAGGTCGAAACTGCAGTCGAACTGGGCATAGACCTCGCCGGGGAAGCGCATCTGGGCCACGAAGGCGCGGTCAATGCCGGTCTCGCCCAGCGTCTGCCAGCCGAAGACCTCCAGCGGTTCGGCGCCGAGGACGGCGCGCGTGTAACTGAGCGGGTAACAGCCGATGTCCCACAGCGCGCCGCCGCCCATCGCCGGGTCGAGGCGGTAATCGCCGGGGTTGTCCAGCACGAAGGTGAACGAACCGCGCGCCAGCCGGACCTCGCCCAATGCTCCGCTCTGGACGAGGCGCTGCACTTCCAGCGTCTGCGGATGGGTGCGGTACATGAAGGCTTCGGCCACCACGCGGCCGTGTCGCCGGGCCGCGGCGGCGATGGCGTCCACCTCGTCCAGGGTCAGGGCGAGGGGTTTCTCGCACAGGACGTGCTTGCCCGCCTCGACCGCCCGAATCGTCCACTCGGCGTGCAGATGGTTGGGCAGCGGGTTGTAGATGACGTCGATCTCCGGGTCGGCCAGCAGGGCCTCGTACGAACCGTAGGCCTTCGGAATGCGGTGCTGGCGGGCGTAGGCCTCGGCCTTCTCCTGCGAGCGGCTGGCGACCGCCGCCAGGCGGTTGCGCTTCGAAATCCGCAGCGGCTCGAAGAGCGCCTTGTTGATGCGGGCCGTGCTGAGCAGGCCCCAGCGAAGGATGCGGGAGGACATGGTTTCTTCCTTTCCTGACTCGCCAAAATAAAGTCAACCTTCCTTCAAGTATAATCCACTCATGGCTGATTCGGTTCGTCCCCCCTCCCTTTTCCGCCGTCTGTGGGCGCTCTTCGGCTGGACCAAACACAGCACCGTCCTGTTGGGCGGGTTCTTTCTCGTCATCTTCCTCATCGTTTACATCTGGTGGCCGCTGGCCGAGGCGGCCATGGCCTACATTGACTGGAACGGCCCCTGGTGGCTGTACATGGACTGGCTGCTGCTGGGCATCTTCCTGTTCATGAGCCTGACCATCATGGCCCGCGCCGACCTGCGCGCCGATTCCTTGATCGTCTTCGTCGGCGCGTTCGGCGGCCTGGTGATCGAATCCTGGGGCACCCAGACCAATTTGTGGTTCTACTACACCGCCGAGCGTCCGCCGCTGTGGATCATCCCCGCCTGGCCGATCGCCTCGCTCTCGATCGACCGCCTGACGCGGCTGTTGAATTATTTGACCTCTCGGGCCGCGAAGGGATTCGCCAAAGAAGAGATCGCGCCCCTCGTGTTCAGAATTCTCTACTGGTTCACCTTCCTCGGCTTCTACGCCTACATGCTCTATTTCACCGCCCCGACCTTCGACAAGTCCTTCACCCTCCTGGCGCTGCTCTTGTGCGGCCTGTTGATTCTCACGCCCACCGACCATCGCCTGGCCGTGCTGACCTTCGCCGCCGGATCGGGGCTGGGCTACTTCCTCGAGTTGTGGGGCACCACCCGCCAGTGCTGGACGTATTACACCTACCAGACCCCGCCCTTCTTCGCCGTCCTGGCGCACGGCATGGCGGCGGTCGCCTTCTGGCGCGCCGGCCTGGTCATCAAGTGGGTGTGGGGGAAAACGAAGGACAAAATTCCGGCGCTCCGAAAAATCGCCGGAACCTGACGCCTCTACGGCTCATCCAGCCGGAGATAGAACAGCCTGCCGCTGCCGGCGTCGCCGATCCACAGCCCGCCCTGACCGTCGAGGGCCAGGCCGTCGGGCAGGCGCAGGTCGCCGCCGCAACCGCCCCAGACGCGGCTCACCCGTCCCGCATCGTCCAGTTCGATGACGCGGCAGGCTTCCGGGTCAGTGAGGTAGATGCGGCCGTCCGCCCCGACCGCCACGAACGGCTTGTTCTCCAGCGATTGGCCGTACCAGCCCGCCACCGGCCAGGCGGCCGTGACGTAGAATCCGCCGCTCCCATCGGGGACGAAGACCTGCAGACGGCGGTTCCAGGTATCGGTGACATAGACCAGGCCCGCGGCATCGACCGCCACGCCGACCGGCTCGTCGAACTCGCCGGGCGCGAAGCCGGGGCCGCCGATCTGGGCCAGGTAGCGGCCGACGGCGTCGAAGATGACGATGCGCTTGTTGCCGGTATCGGCCACATAGACGCGGCCGCGGCTGTCCACTGCAATGCCGCGCGGCCCGTAGAACGCCTGCGGCAACTCCCCCGTCCCGAAGAAGCCCCAGGCGCGCAGGAAGCGCCCGCTGGCCGTAAATTGCTGAATGCGGTGATTCCACGTGTCGCTGACGTACACATAATGGCCATCGGGAGAAACCGCCACCCCCCACGGCTCGTTGAACTGACCCGGCTCGCTCCCCGGCCCGCCCCAAACGTGCAGCACCTCGCCCTCGGCGCTGAGATGCTGAATGCGGTGGTTGCGCGAGTCGGCCACGTACAGGCTGCCATCGGGGGCCACTGCGATGGCGCGCGGCCCGAGGAACTGACCAGCGGCATTCCCCTCGCCTCCCACCGCCCGCTCCGGCTCGAAGGGAACGGTCAGGGCCAGGTAGGGATCCGTCACTTCGACCGCCGGCTCGCCCGCCGCGGTCCCATAATTCCATATCAGATTGTTGACATCCTTGCGCAGGTAGAACGTCATCCGCTCGGCCACGCCCCAGTTGGTCAGGGTGTAGGCGTTGCTGGCGCGCAGCGCCGCCCACTCGCGGTAATCGCGGTTGAGCCAGATCTGCCAGACGGCGCTGCGCACCGCCGGGTCGGTAAAGAACGGCCGGATGTGCCGCCAGGCAAATTGGAAATAGAGCGGCAAGGTTAGGCGCTGGTCATAACCGAATTCGGCGCGGTACTCGTATTCGATGTTCTCCCACTTCAGGCTCCAATAATCCAAATTGGGCCACCACAGGCGGTTGTAGTTGAAAGAGTAATAATCATCCCGCACGACGGGAGAGAGTTTGGCGATCGTCTCCGGGCTGGCGACGATGACCACCGCCCGGCGCAGGTCGCGCGACGGCTCGGTGTTGTAGTCCAGCCGGTTGGGGAAGTGGCGCATGTACCACCAGTACGAATAGCGCACGTTGTTGTCGTAGGCCACCACCAGGTCGGTCCCGCCGGTGATTCGCTCGGAGAGTTCGGCAATCTCCTCGTACGTTGCTTTGGCGTCGGGCGTGCCGTGGGCGTAGACAAGATATTCGTAAGGGTAATCGTAGAACAGATAGGCGGCGCGGTAGGCGGCGCGGGCTGTCAACAACGCCAGAAGGATGAATACCCCTAACGTGGCTATGCGCAATATCATACCCGCGCGCCGGACCTCCGGCCTGCTCGCCGTCTCGACCAGCCAGCCCACCGCCCAGGCCGTCGTCAGAATCATCGGCAGGGCGATGTGAATCGTCAGCCAGGGCATCTTCTCGCCCGCAATGGTAAACGCCGCCAGGCTGGCCAGCGACCAGAAGACGCACAAGGCCGCAATCGGCACTGGCTGCGCCTCCCCTCCGCCCGGCTCGAAGGGCGCCCCCGGCCGCGACTGCCAGAGCCGCCTGGCCGAGGCAATGATCACCGCCGCCAACACCCCCAGCGCCGGCAGGAATTCGTAAAGGGGAATCTGCAGGAAAGCATAATAGTACAAAGGCTGGCCGCCGCGCATGACCGCCTGCTGTTCCATCCAGTAACCCAGGGCGCCGGTGAAACCGCCCCACAGCCCGGTCGGATTGGTAAAAAAGGAGGTGTAGAACAGGACGAACGGTACATAGAACAGGGCGGCATGCAGCGGCCACTGACTGCGATTCCACCAGCGGCCCAGCCAGACCGCCAGCCCGCCCAGGACGAGAATCACCAGCAGCGTGCGCACCAGCGGGATGGTAAAGATGGCCGCCGCGTTCCAGCCCGGCCAGGCGAAGAGATAATCGCGCGGATTCCAGGGCTGCAGCCAGAACGGCAGGCGCTCGAGGGCCGCAGACGGCAATTTGCCGAGGGCCGTCGGGACGAGGGCCGCCAGGAGCGGCAGGATGAGCGTCCCCAGCAGCCAGGCCAGGTCGAAGGCGCGCTCGCGGCGGATTTCGTCCCAGCCCAGACCGCGCACGAGAATCGCCAGGGCGGCAATCAGCAGGAGGCCACCCGCCCCGCCCAAAGCCGGGACGGCGATTCTCAGCCCCGGGGCGACAACCGGCGCGGTCGCCGCGGGCGTTTCCGTGAGAGCGAGGTCGGCCGCGGCCGCGTCTTGAGTTTGCTGTCTGATCTCCAGCGAGACGGTCGCCGCCCCGGCCGCCAGCAGGATGGCCAGGCTCAACAGAATGATGAACGCCTGCCGCCAACGCGGCCGCGGCCATTCGCGGCGGGTCAGGCGGTCGAGCAGATAGACGGCCAGGAAAATCAATTCCATGGCGGCGAAAATGTACGAGGTGGCCTTGTCCACAAAGTGAAAGGCATTCGCCGCCGTGAACAGGAATAGCGCCCAGCGTTCGCCTTTCTCCAGGTAGCGCAGGATGGCGTAGAGGGTCAGCAAGCCCCACATCACGATATAGACTTCGTTGCGGGCATACCGTCCGTAATAGAGCATGAAGGGGGAGATGAGCAGCATCACCCCGACGGCAATCGCCCCCGCCCGGCCGAAGTAACGGCGGAAGAGAAGCATACCCGCCAGGACCGTGGCGACGCTGAACGTCGCGGCCGGGATGCGCGAGGTGAAATCGTTGTCGCCGAACAGGAAATACGAGAGCGCCATCATGTGAAACTGGAGCGGCCCATGGCTGAGGGGATCGTAATAGTAATTGCCATTCTGGTAGAAACCATAGGCCGGGACGACGTGGTTGACCTCGTCATGGCTGATGGCGCGCGCGCCCAGGTCATAGAAGCGCGAAACGACTGCCGCCAGAAAGATGACGGCAATCGTCAGGGTCTCAAGGTTGAAGGGAATCCACCGCTTGAGCGGCGTATCCAGCAGAGCGGGGCGGCGTTCGGCAGGCGCGGACATACCCCGCAATTGTACCAAACCCCCGCTGAAACGGGGCGCGCTTTAGCCGTTGTCCGACTTCTGTTTTCCCTTCCGGCAGCGATAGCACATAATGCCAAACGCCACAACCGCCGCCACCGCCAGGCCATATCCGCTGTAGACCTGCCAGGCCGGACGCATCTCGGTCAGGAAACTGGACCGAGCCGGCGACACTTCCGGAGCAGCATAGTCGTAATGGACGGCCAACGCAGGCGGATGAGCGCCGGTCATTTGGACGAATGCATCCACGCGCGCCTGGTAGTCTTCGGTGTGGCACTGGCCGCAATAGGTAGCCGGATCCACGAGCGGATTGGGGACCAGCCCTGCATGAGCGACTGACTCTTCGAAAGAAGTTTCATCGCCAGCATGACAGGCCACACAACGCTCGTTGCGCTTGGCGCACAGACAGAACCAGTTGCCGGTGTCATAATTTTGATACAACCGGGTGTGGCATGTGCGGCAGGAGTTGACGTCTTCCGTTGTGCTCTGGGTCAGGCCGGCTGGCTGGGCGGCCGCCGGGATCACCACCGCCGCCGTCAACAGGAACGCGCCCACCAAAATCAGCCCCCAAACCAAGACCCGCATGAACTTCTTTTCCATATCACCACCTCCTATACCTTGCTTCAACCGCTCAAAAAATGACGCTCGGTCGGCCGGTCGCGATCGTCTAGCGGACACAGAATCAGCAGCGCCCGCGCCGGCGCATCGCCCGGATTCAGCCAACGGTGCGGCAGGTAAGCCTGGAAAACCAGACTGTCGCCCGCATCCAGGTCGTAGGACTCGTCGCCGATCCAATACCTGATCCGGCCTTCCAAACAATAAATCAACTCCTGGCCGGTGTGTACGATAGGCGTTGCCCCGCTCTCCGCCTTCGGCTTGAGTGTGACGATGAACGGCTGGGCGTGATCGCTGGCCAGACCAGAAGCCAGATCCTCCAACGAACCGTACGAAAAGACAGCCGCCGGCCGGTTGCCGTTCTTCTGATAGATGACTTCTTTCTTCGGAGCGCTGGTCTCGAAAAAGGCCGTGATGGGCACGTTCAACGCCCGCGCCAGTTGCTGAATGGTGTTGACGCTGGGCGAAGTCCGTCCGTTCTCGATGAGACTGAGCGTGTTGACGTTCAGCCCGCTGATCTCGGCCAGCGCGCGGATGGACAATCCGCGGTCGGTGCGCAACAGACGCAGACGCCGGCCGACATTAATCCCCTCCTCGGTCTCCGTCTCCAGGGGAGGCTGTTGTCCCTGTAAATAAGCAGAAAAATGGGCCATTCACAATCCTTTGGTTGGATACACCAATATTATAGTACATAAATCCTGATAAATCAATATTTTTGACTATTTTAATAGGTTTTTGTAAGTCCGGTTATCTTCTAAATTGGTAAGCCATGCGTAAAAATTCCCTCACATGATGAAATGACGAACAATGGCGAAAGCAGTATAATGAATCACAAAGAATGCCAACAAAAAGCACAGCATACCATCGCCGCCAGCAAGAAAGGCTGGACAGTTTCAGATTTGGAGGTGATCATGAGAAAACTTTGTTTGCTTCTTCTTTTTGCCTGGGCAGGGTGGGTCATCAGCGCCTGTGATGTCCTCCGCTCGATTGTCCCCCTGCCCGAACCGACCGCTTCGCCCACGCCGACTGCCATTCTCCCCACCCCCACCCCCTTCCCCACCCTCGGACAACTCGAATACATTGACGCCGCCTACTGCCTGGACCCCGTCATCAACCAAATCCAGGACGAGGACGAACTCAATTTCCTGCGCTTCTTCCCCAGCGGAGTGGTGCTCGACTTCAACGTCGCCAATCACGGAGGCTGCGCCGGGACGTGGGAGTACATCGCGCCCTACGTCGAAGAAACGGCAACCGACATCTTCAGCCACGGCCGCTATGAACTCTCCGGCAGCGCCATCCGCTTCACGCTGGCCCCGCCCGGCTCGGATGTCATTTCCGGAACGGTGATGGGAAGATACGAGGGCGAGACCTTGATTCTCCAAAAGCAGGGAGCCGAAATGACCTACATTCTTATTTTTGTCGGAGGACAACCATGAGCCAAAATGTTGAGGTTGAGTCTGCAAAAAAGGCCGCCAGGGGCAAGGGGACGGGATGCGCAACCATCCTGGCCATCCTCTTCGTCCTGGTCGCCGTTGTCGCCCTGCTGGGATTTGACATCTGGCGGGTGCTGTTCAATCCCACCCTGGTCAAGCAGGTTCTGACAGAAGAAATCGTCTCCTCGGACCTGGCCCCGGCGGTCTTGCAAGTCATATCGGAGCGGCGGGCCGAGCAGCGCATCGCGAACAACGAGGCGCTCAGCGGCGTGGACGAACCGGACATCGCCCTGCTGATCTCGTTCGTGGACGCCGACGGCTGGCGCGAAATCAAGCGGCTGCTGGTCAGCGACGAATTCGTCGCCCACTTAATCTCGGTCAGCGTGGACGGACTCTACGCCTGGGTCAACTCGGACGCCCAATGGCCCGACATTGTCTGGGACATGACCCCCTTCAAGGCGCGGCTGACCGGCCGGGAGGGAGAAGCCGCCATCCTGGTGGCGTATTCTTACCTGCCGGAATGCACCGATGAACAAATCGCCGACTTCCTGAGCCGGCTGGCGAGGGTGCCGCCAGGCGTGGCTGTGCTGTACAACCTCTGCCAGTTCCCAGAACCCTGGCATACCGATCAAGTGATGGACTACGTGGACGCCCTCGAAGACGTCAACGAGAACGTCGCCCCGCGCACCACCTTCGCCGAAGTCGCCGGGCGCGCCGGAATCAATCCGCAGGTGCTCAAGTTCGGCCTGCGCCTGCTGCGGTTCATCGGTCAATGGGGCTGGGCGCTGGCGTTGATCTTGCTGGGATGGCTGGCGGCGCTGAAGGCGCGCTCGCCTCGTTCGCTGGGAAAATGGCTGGGGATTCCCCTGCTCGTCACCGGCGGGCTGGCCATCTTGATCGCCCTCATCGGCCAATTCGGCATTGCCCAATTCATCAACGCCACGCTCCTGTCCGCCACCACCCCGTTTGTGCGCCAGGAAGTGGGCAGCAGCCTGCAGCGTCTGACCGGCTTGTTCTTCCAACCCCTTCTGCTGGAAGGCGTCATCCTGGCCGTCATCGGCATCGTCCTGTTGGTTCTCGTCCGCCCCCGCAAGAAACCCGCCCAGGCGCAAGAAGGACAAAAGTAGGCAGGGCTATCCCAAAAGCCTTCCCACTCCAACCGTTTCTTCGGGGGCTGTTTCTTCGGGGGCTAAGCCCCCGAAAAGCAAGAGGCTATCCAAAATAGGGGCTGTCCCATCTTTGGGGACAGCCCTTACGCGTCGGATAGCCGTTTTTACGCGCCGAAAACGTCCCCCCTGGCGGGCCTCTTTTTTGCAGTACAATTCATTCTGCATCTTCGCAACCTGACCGCCGGGAAAAGAAAACGCCCAACCCCATGCTTACTCTAATCGACATCCACAAATCCTACGAGGGTCAGCCCCTGCTGGCAGGCGTCTCCTTCTCCGTCGCCGCCGGCGAGACGGTCTGCCTGCTCGGCCCTTCGGGCAGCGGCAAATCCACGCTCTTGCGCATCATCGCCGGGCTGGAAAGCGCCGAACGCGGCCGCCTGCTCTGGGATGGGCAAGACCTCGATTCGCTGCCCGCGCATCGGCGCGGCTTTGGGCTGGTCTTCCAGGATTACGCCCTCTTCCCCCACCTGAACGTCGCCGAAAACGTGGCCTTCGGCTTGCGGATGCAAAACCTGCCGCGTCAGGAAATCGAGCAGCGCGTGGCCGAAGCGCTGGCGCTGGTCAATTTGAGCGCCTTCGCCGCCCGCCGCGTCACCGACCTTTCGGGCGGCGAACAGCAGCGCGTCGCGCTGGCGCGCGCCCTGGCCCCGCGGCCGCGTCTGCTCCTGTTCGATGAGCCGCTCGGCGCCCTCGACCGCACCCTGCGCCAGGACCTGCTCGAGGAACTGCGCCGCATCCTCCACGCCGGCGAGACGCCCGCCATCTACGTCACCCACGACCAGGAGGAGGCCTTCGCCCTCGCCGACCGCATCCTGCTCCTCCACGAGGGCCGCATCCTGCGAGACGGCAGCCCGGCCGAGGTCTGGCGTCGGCCCGGCTCGGCCTGGGCGGCGCGTTTCCTCGGGCTGGGCAACGTCCTCGAGGGCCGCGCCCTGGGCGACGGTCGGGTAGAGACCGCCTGGGGGGTTTTGGAAACAACTCACGGGAAGAAAGAGACGGTCGGCCGCCCGGTCAGCCTGTTGATTCGTCCCGGCGCGGCCCGCCTGGGAGCGGGCGTCAATCCCCTGGGCGGCCGCGTCGCCGACCTCCTGTTCCAGGACGATCACTACCGCGTCACGCTGGACAACGGCCTGGTCTTTCGCCTGCGCCAGGCCCCGACCCGGGGGGAAGTCCTGACCCTGCACGTCCCGCCGGAGGCCGTCGAATGGCTGGACTGAACGAGGCCATCACCGTCATCAAGCGCGACGCCGCCGGCCGGGAGACCTGGCGCTACACCGGCCGGGTGCTGGAGCGCGGCCCCGGCTTTGTCCGCCTGGAGGCGCGCTTCAACCGCCCTGACCTGCCTTTCATGGGCGTCACGCTGCGCCAGGGCGACCGCTTCGTCGAGACCTTCTACACCGACCGCTGGTACAACGTCTTCGAAATTCACGACCGGGAGGACGACCGCATCAAGGGCTGGTACTGCAACATCGGCCGCCCGGCCGTGCTGGAGGCCGCCGACCGGCTCTCGTACGTGGACCTGGCGCTCGACCTGTGGGTGGCCGCCGACGGGTCGCTGACCGTTCTCGACGAGGAGGAGTTCGCCCTCCTCGACCTGGACGCGGAGAGCCGCGCCCGGGCGCGGGCGGCCCTGGCCGAGTTGCAGGCGGCGTTTGCAAACCGAAAAACCCCGCTTTCGGATTGAACTGATTCAACCTTTTTGCCGCAAAGATTGTCTGGAAGGTAAAAGCATCGAATTTCGCGAATTTTCCAAATCTTTTTCGTAAAATTCGCGTCATTCGATGCTAAAAAGCAGCAACGCGCCAGCCGCGCAAAGATTGTCTGGAAGGTAAAAGCATCGAATTTCGCGAATTTTCCAAATCTTTTTCGTAAAATTCGCGTCATTCGATGCTAAAAAGCAGCAACGCGCCAGCCGCGCAAAGATTGTCTGGAAGGTAAAAGCATCGAATTTCGCGAATTTTCCAAATCTTTTTCGTAAAATTCGCGTCATTCGATGCTAAAAAGCAGCAACGCGCCAGCCGCAGCAAAAAGTTGAATCACCTCATCGAAAACGGGGTTCGGATCGAACCGTTTTGGTTTACAGGCCCAAGGCGTTGAGCAAATCCTCGCCGAAGGCCAGAATCAATCCCAGCGCGCCGAAGCAGGCGCAACACAGGACGACCACCGCCACCCCGGCGATCAGCCAGGGGTTTGGCTTGCTTGGGCGGGCCGGCGAGTTCCAGGGATGCGCTTCCATACCGTCATCAATAGCCGCTGTTCAGGAAGGGGATCGAAAGGCTGATACCCAGGAGGGGCAAGAGGACAAAAGCGCACAGCGCGCACAGACCGATTGCAAGCGTGAGATACCCCAGCACCAGGCCGGCGGTGGCCAGGCCGTCGCCGGTCACCAGGCCCCCGCTTTGCTTGATCTCACTCTTGGCCAGGTGGCCGGTGATGACCGCCACGATCGGCCCAAGCACGGGCAGAACCTGGATAAAGCCCAGAATACCGGTAATCAGGCTGACGATCGCCATGACGCTGGTGCGGGTTTGTTGAACGGGCGGGTAAGGGGGATAACCTTGGTTCATCGAAAACTCCTTTTGTATGGATTAGACTCGTCCCTGACTCCGGCGGGCGCGTTTCCACATCCACCAGATGACGAGAGACAACAACAAGATCACGAAGGCAGCCACCAGAATCGGAATGACCGCCGCCAGGATGGACAGGATGGTAGCGATGACGTCCTCGGCGATGCTCACCGGCACGTTCCCCGCCCCGCCGGTCGTGGCCGTGACCGCCGGCCGCACCGCCACCGCCTTGACGGTATGCACCCCTCCGGCCACCAGCAAGCCCAGAATCAACGCCAGCACCGGGTTGACATCGGTGATGACGTTGGCGCTGGCCGCGAAGATGATCGCCCCCGCCGCCGGCCGGATGACCGTTTGAATCACATCGTTGATGTGATTGACCGCCGGCACCTTATCGGCCACCATTTCGACGATGACCAGCAGGCCCAACACAATCAACACCCACGGATTGGCCAGCAAGTCGAAGGGCGGGTTGAGTTTAATCAGGTCGGTGTAATGGGCAATCACGCCAACGATGAGCAGGGGAATGTAAGCGTTCAGCCCGGCGCTGGCCGAAAGCCCAAAGGCAGAAAGAATACCTAACAAAGCGTCCATATGCGAACAACCTCCGTACTCTTATCTACGCACAGGAAAGGAAAACGGTTCCCAACTGCCGGTGCCCCAGAAGCGGATCGCGTCGATGACGGCGATCTGGAGCAGAGCAATCGTGAAACCGGCCAGCAGCGGCAACCACAACTCACGCAGCCGCCTGAAGGCGTTTTCCTGGCGCATGACCATCACCCAGACCATGGTGTAGACCATGGTCAGGAGCAACAAGACGCCGGCGGTGGTCAGGAAAGCCATCGGGTAGAGCACGATCGGGCTTTCGGTCAGAATCAAGAGGTCCGCCGCCAGCGTGATTCCCAGCAGCAGGCCGAAGGCCTTCAGCCCCGGCAAAGCAGGCTGCTCTACCGCGTCGGCCCAAATGGTCGAATTGAAGGCCGGGAAAATGCCGGCCGCCATGGCCAGTCCCATGCCGCTGCCGGTCAACAGCCGCAAGGTATTGTTGGGAATGTACAGATTGGGAATCGAAGCCAGCGCCCCGGGCGAGGCCTGCTTGATGAGGTAGAGATAGGAATTCACCCCATCCACGCCGAAGGCGACCACGAACAGCGCCAGCGGCGCGATCACGTACCAGGGCGGCATAGCCGAGCGCTTGCGGGCGGTCAGCGCCTGGAAGGCCAGGCCGGCGACGGCCCCCACGTACATGCCGCTGCAGCGGGCGCACAGCGGCGAGTGACGTCCCTCCCCCAGGGGGAAGGAGCGCTCGGGAATCTGATGGCAGACGGCGTAACCGACAGCGTTCAATTTACCGAACAGGCCAGGCGGCGTGTTGAGCAGCCAGCCGGACAGGACGAAGACCAGCGCCAGCAGGACGAAGATTCGGGAAAGAAGTTCGAGGCGTTTCCGAGGCGGCGTTTGCATGATGAGCCATTATAACTTAATGGAGGAAAAATGGAAAAATTCCTCTCGGAAAGAACCAAACGCGGTATCATTGCGTCTTCGGAATGAAGGAGGTTCCATGAAAAAAGGTTTCGCATTGTTGTTCCTCTTACTCGTTCTTGGCGCATGCACGCCAGCAGAGACGCCGGCAGAGCCGACGGCGACGCCGCTCCCGACCGCCACCGCGATCCCGTCGCCGACCGCCACCGCGACCGTCGAACCGTCCCCCACCCCGGCCTACCCTCCCGAAGGCCGCGGCCCGACCGACTTCCCCGCCGACGTCAACCCGCTGACCGGCCTGGAAGTCGCCAACCCCGCCCTCCTGGAGCGCCGTCCGCTGGCGATCAAGGTCGAGAACCTGCCGCGCAATCACCGGCCGCAATACGGCCTCTCCCAGGCCGATCTGGTGTACGAATACTATACCGAGGAAGGCACCACCCGTTTCATCGCCATTTTCTACGGCCAGGACGCCGAAACGGTCGGCCCGATCCGCTCGGCGCGCTTCTTCGACGCCAACATCGTGCGCGGTTACAAAGCCATCCTGGCCTTCGGTTCGGCGGATGAGCGCGTCCTCAACCGGCTGCGCGCCGCCGAGTTCGCCAACCGCCTGGTGGTCGAAGGCCCCAACACGCCGCTGCGGCGCATCGACCCGAATGGCTACAACCTGCTGGTCGTAGACACGGCCGCCCTGAGTCAGTACGCCGTCAGCCGCGGCATCGACGGAGGCCGCCAGGATTTGACCGGCATGTTCTTCCAGATGACCCCGCCGGAGGGAGGCCAACCGGCCCCCAGCCTGACCGTCCGCTACTCGGCGGCCATCTACAACCGCTGGGACTACGACCCGGCCAGCGGGCGCTATCTGCGCTCCTCGGACGTCCAGAACGACTACTCTGGCGGCGCGGGCGAAGTCTATGAACCGCTCCTCGACCGGGCGACCGGCCAGCAACTCGCCTTCGAGAACGTGGTCGTCCTGTTCGTCACCCACGAGGCCTACAGCCGCACGCCGGAGATGTGGGACATCCTGCTGACCGGCTCCGGCCGGGCCATCGCCTTCCGCGACGGACAGGCCTACGAGGCGATCTGGCAGCGCAACGCCCCCGACGCCGTCCTTTCGCTGGCCTACGCCGACGGCTCGCCCTTCCCCTTCAAGCCCGGCGCGACCTGGTTCGAAGTGGTCGGCCTGAACAGCGAAGTCCAGCCCGAAAATTGGCGCTTCATCCATCAGATGCCGTGAGCGTCGAAGGGCTATCTCAAAAGCCTTTTCGAAAACAGAATGGCCGCCGAATCTGGCGGTCATTCTGCTTTTAAAAACAAACTGTAGCGGTTTCGTAATAACTGCCAGGACGCGGAGAGCGCCGAGAAATACTCCAAATACGCCAGGAGCGGCCTTCATTTCGTCTCGTCTTTGCGCCCTGGCGGCGAACATTATTTGGACAACCCCCAAACCCCAAGAAAAGTTATAATCGAATCGTTCGGGAGAAATGCCATGAAACGCATTGCCGTACTGACCGGCGGAGGCGACGCCCCCGGCCTGAACGCCGTCATCCGGGCGGTGGTCAAGACGGCCATCCTGGTCTATGACTGCGAGGTGCTGGGCGTCCAGGATGGCTTCGACGGTTTCCTCACCCCCGGCGGCGTCTTCCCCCTCGACCTGGCTGCGGTGCGCGGCATCCTGCCGCGCGGCGGCACCATCCTGGGGACGGCCAACCGCGGCAACCCCTTCGCCCGCAAAGTCGTCCGCGACGGCAGGGAGGTCATCGAGGACGTTTCCGACCAGGTGGTGGACGCCATCCACGCCCTCGGGCTGGACGCCCTGATCGTGATCGGCGGCGACGGGACACTGCACATCGCCCTGGAACTGGGCGCGAAAGGCGTCCCCGTCGTCGGCGTGCCGAAGACGATCGACAACGACGTCGGCGGGACGGAGGTGACCTTCGGCTTCGACACCGCCCTGACGATCGCCACCGAGGCCTTCGACCGCCTGCACACCACCGCCGAGGCCCATCACCGCGTCATGGTGCTGGAACTGATGGGCCGCGACGCCGGTTTCATCGCCCTGCACGCCGGCATGGCCGGCGGGGCGGATGTGATTCTCATCCCCGAAATCCCCTTCCGCTACGAGGCGGTCGTCGCCAAGGTTCGCGAGCGCAACCAGCGCGGCAGCCGCTTCAGCCTGCTCTCGGTGGCCGAAGGCGCCAAACCGCAGGGCGGAGAGGCCGTCTATGCCCGCAGCGGAGACGCCGTCTATGTGCCGCGGCTGGGCGGAATCGGCCAGCAGGTCGGCCAATACATCGAGCAACAGGGCTTCGAGACGCGCGTCACCGTGCTGGGGCACCTCCAGCGCGGCGGCTCGCCGACCGCCTTCGACCGCTGGCTGGCCACCCGTTACGGCGCCGCCGCGGTGCGGACGGCCGCGGCCGGCCGATTCGGGCGCATGGTTGCCCTGCGCGACGCCAAAGTCGTTGACATCCCGCTCGAGGAGGCGCTGGCCGTCCCCAAACGGGTGGACGTCCACGGCGACGCCGTCCAGACGGCGCGCGGGCTGGGGATTTCGTTCGGGGACGAGTAAGCAGGCGGCGGGTCGGGCGGGATTCGGCCCCCAGACGCGGAAGGCCGCCCGGTGCGGGCGGTCTCCCTGGGCGCGCTGTGGCTCCTATCGCAGACTTGCGAGGAGGGATGCCACAGCGCTTCGTTTCATACTACTATCCATTGTAGGCACCACCTCCTCTTCTGTAAGGATGGCGGACGGATGAACCCCCTCTAGGAGCAGTATCACACATTTTGATTCGAATGTCAATAGCGCGGATTCGGCTGCAAGGCGATTGTAATGGGGTCAGCGGCAAATCAAAATCGGCCAGTGCTGCATGCGGAGCATCACGTCCACGGCGCTGCCGGCCAGCCAGCGTTCGAGGAAGGACATGCCGTAGCCGCCCATCAGCAACAGGTTCAGGCCGCGCTCGTGCATGACGGCATGGAGGATGTCGATCGTCCCCTTGAGGTACAGAAATTCGGCCTGGATCTCATGGATTTCCAGATAAGCGCGCGCATAGTCCAGCGCCGAGGCGGGGACGCGTTTGCGTCCGGTGACTGCCGTCACCGTCAGACTCGTTTTCCACCTCTCGGCCAGGTAGGCGGCGACGAAGAGCGCCTCGCGGGCCTCGACGCTCCCATCGTAGGCCAGCAGGGCGCGGTCCAACGGACTGGCCTGTTCGAGGACGGCCAGCAGCGGCCGGTTGATGCGCTGCAAAATCGTCCGCAAGCCGGACCCCAAAGCGGTCAGCCCGCCCTCGGGCGGATGCTCCACCCCGAGGACAATCAGGTCGGTCAGCAAGGCCCGTTCTGCGATCCGTTCTGCCACCCGGCCCTCTTCGCTCAGGAAGGTGCTGCGCAAGCCGGCCGCGGCGCAGGTCTGCTCGAAGCGCGCCCGAATGGCTTCGGCCGCGTCGGGCGGCGCGCCGCGGCGGACGATGTGCAGTCCATGCACCGCCGCGCCCTCGCGCCCGGCCACGCCGACGGCCTGTTCGAGGGCCCGCCAGCCCGCCTCCGAGCCGTTCAGCGGAACGAGGACATCGGCGAACAGGCGGTCGGTGTAACGTTCGACCGTCTTGGCCTGACGCCAAGCGCCGGGTTCACTGCCGGGGCGATGCTTCTCGCGCGCCGCCAGGTCGGCGACGGCCGCCGCCGGGCTGACCGGCCAGCCCAGTTGTTCCTGCAACTCGTAGCGGTGGTCGGAGACCCACAAGTACAGGTCGGTTTCGGTGCGGCCGGGGAACCAGCGCAGCAACCCGTGAGCGCGGATGGCTTCCACGATCGGCCGATAGACGGTCTCATACCAGTCGAGGAGGGCCTCCTCGGCAGAGACATCGCGCTGCAAGTCGAGGCCCATGAAGTAACGATGGACGTCAATGTGTTCTTTCAGGCGGGCGTACTGGCCGGGGGCGGTCAGGCTCAGGTCCACGCCGGGCAACAGGTCGGCGGCGCGGGTCTGCTCGAGGAATTCGGCGTATTCGGCCTTGATGATGAGGTCGTCGGGCTGGACGTCGGGGGTGAGCGGGACGGGGGTTCGCACCTCGATGACGTGGGCGTCAATGGTCTCCATGCCCTCCTGGCGGGCGATCGAGACGCGATGGTTGCCATCCAGGACGAAATACACTTCGCCGACCTTGTACACTTCGATGGGCGGCATGCCGGTCTCCTGCGCGGCCGCCTTGACGCTCGCCCAGCGGCGCTCGTCGGTGGTTTCGCGCGGCAAGAAGGAGCGGGTGAAGTCCGTGTAACGGCCCACGCTGCCGACGATGGCAGCGACCGGAATCTGCTGGACGCCGCGGTCGGCGCGTGCGCCCAGGCGCAGTTTGCGCGCCACCTCCTCGTAGGAGAGCAGTTCGTTCGAGCGCCCGCGCAGGCGCGCCAGAATCTCCTCCAGCGCCGCCCGCTGACGGGCGCTGCGGAAGTCTTCGAGGGCAGAGCGGTAATAGAAGTTATCGATAGGCATGGACGAGACCTGCAGAACGCAGCCCTATTGTACTGGATTCTGGGGAAGATAGTCTGCCTTTTGGCAAACGGGCCAGGCCAAAACGAAAGCCCCGCTGCGGGGCTTTTCTGTGCGATTCTGTTTGCGGCGGGGGATTTGTTTCCGGGGCAATCTTTTGTTTGGGCGTTTCTGGTGGGGCTCAGCCCCACCAGAAACAGAGAAAAACGGGGCTAAGCCCCACGGCAAACCCTGAAGAAAACGGCCTAAGCCTCACTGCAAACACAGAAGAAAACAGGCAAGAAGACGGGCATCACTACAAATACGTCTCCAACAAATCCCCCACCTGTTCCATATTGAACACCGGCCCGTCCACGCAGATGAGTTTCTCGCCCAGGTTGCAGCGTCCGCACTTGCCCAGGCCGCAGTGCATGCGCGCCTCCAGCGTGACGTAGTTGTTGCGCGGGGCGAAGCCCATCTCCGCCAGCAGGCGGGTGACGTAGTGAATCATAATCGGCGGGCCGCAGGTGATGCTGACGGCGTTCTCCGGCGAGGGGTCCACCTTCTTCAGCAGGTCGGTGATGAGACCCACGTTGTGGTCCCATTTCTTGTCCGGGACGTCCACCGTCAGGTGCAGACAGGCATTCGGCGCTTTGCGCCACTCCTCGTACTCATCGGTGAAGACGAGCAAATCGGGCCGCCGCGCCGCCCACAGGATGGTCAGCCGTCCGTAGTCGGCGCGGTGGTCGAGGACGTGCTGAATGACCGGGCGCAGGGGCGCGCCGCCGATTCCGCCGCCCAGCACCACCAGGTTCTTGCCGCGGAACTGCTCCATCGGGAAGCAGTTGCCCATCGGGCCGCGCACGCCGACCATGTCGCCCTCGCCCAGTTCGTGCAGGCCGGTGGTCACGTTGCCGAGGCGGTTGACGGCAAACTCCAGGTACGGGCCGCGTTCGGCGGCGTTGGCGATCCCAAAGGGCGCTTCGCCCAGCCCGAAGGCCGAAAGGAAGGCAAACTGCCCCGGCTTGCAGTCGCAGAAGGCTTTGCTTCCGCCGTTGAGCAATTCGACGCGCAAGAGTTTGATTTCGGTCGCCAGGTCTTTGACGGCGGCCAGCCGCCCCAGGTGCGGCATCATGGGATTCTCGCTCATGCCGGCCTCCCCAGGTCGCTCAAGACTTCGGTGATGTCAATGTTCACCGGGCAGGACTCCACACAGCGCCCGCAGCCGGTGCAGGCCGGGGCCTCGCCCAGGTCGTACTGCTCCGGATAGTAATAAAACTTGCAAAAGATGCGGTTGCGCAAACGCTCGCCCGCCTGCGCCCGCGGCCGGTGACCGCCCGCCACGCGGCGGTAATTCTCGCCCATGCAGGCGTCCCAGCAGCGGATGCGCTCGAAGCGCCCCGCCTCCTCGAGGGCCTCGTCGCGCACGATGAAACAGCGGCAGGTCGGGCAGACGTAGGAACAGACCCGGCAGGAAAGACAGCGCTCGGCGGTCTTCTGCCAGTACTCGTCGTCGAAATGGGACGGCCAGGCGGCGCGCGGCGGGAGCGGATAGACCGTCTCCGAGCGGCGCGCTGGCGGCGGGACCTCGTCGGCGGGCGTCCAGCCGGAGGGTAACAGCGCCGCGCCCCGTTCGCTCACCGCGCGGACCTGGTAGCCGTCCGCCGTTTCGTAGAGCATCACGTCCATCCCGGCGTCATCGTCCGGCGCGCCGCCCATCGAGGTGCAGAAGCAGGTCGGCTGCATCTCGCGGCAGGCCAGGCCAACCAGGACGGTCTGTTCGCGGCGGCGGGCGTAGTAGGGGTCGGCGGGGGCGTGGTTCAGGAAGAGTGCGTCCAGAGTCAGCAGGCCGCGGGCGTCGCAGGGACGCACGCCGAACAGCACGGCGCGGCCCTCCGGCAGGGTTTCGGTCAGCGTCACCTCGCCGCCGCGCTTGCGAATCTCGAACAGGCGCTCGGTGGGCGGGAAGAAGAACTCCTTGGCCGAGAGGGCCGGACGGGTGTATTCCCAATCAATCTGCCCGCTGCCGCTCACCGGCCGGTAGAGCAGGACGCCCTCCACGCGGCGCGGGGCGAGGAGCGTTGCCTCGGCGGCCAGCGAGTCGAGCCAGGCGGCCAGGTCGGAGCGGGAGACTTTCCAGGCGGCGGTGTTCATCCTAGCCCTCCTTGTACTCGCCCGCCAGGACAGTCACGACCGGCGAGGGAATGACTTGTCTGCCGGCGCGGTGGCCGAAGGCGCGTTCGATTTCCTGCGCCAGTTTCTGGTTCAGCAGGCTGATAGGGATGTCCATCGGGCAGGCTTCTTCGCACTGATTGCAGCCCACACAGCGCCCGGCCAGGTGGTAGGCGCGGCCGAGATGGAAGGTACGCTTCTCGTTCAGGCCGAGGCCCAGCCCCACCCAGAGCGAGTCGTCGCGCTCGAAGAGACAGGTGGGGCAGTCGCACAGCGGACAGGCCTGACGGCAGGCGTAACAGCGGATGCAGCGGTCGAACTGCGCCAGCCAGAAGTCCATGCGCTCGGCGGGGGAGGCGGCTTCCAGCGCTTCAAGAACGTTGGTCGAAGGTCGAATGTCGGGCTTTCGACTTTCGACTTGCGCCGCCGGGATGAGCGTATCATAGACGACCGGCGTGCGTTCCTCGCAGGCGGCGCAGCGGGCTTGCAGATGGCCGTCCGGTCCGCGCACGCCCTCGCAGACGACGCCGATGAGATGCACCATCTCGCGCGGGAAGCGGTTCTCGGCCAGCATCACGTTGACCGTGCGCGCGTCGCAGGGCTTGACCACCACCGCCACGGGCTTGGGCGGCTCCTTGCGGTGGGCAGTCATCCGCGCGCCGGAAAGGCCGACCTTGTCGGCGAGGTACGTGGTCAGATTGTGGGTGCAGTCGGGGTTCCAGGTCAGGCGGGCGGCGTCCCCGGCCTCGTAGACGAAAGCCGGACGGGTGCGGCCGCGCGGCCCGACCTCGTAGCCGATGACGCAGCCGTACTCGCCGCCGGACAAGAGTTCGCGCGCTTTGGCCTGAATGGCCTCCGCCTTCGCCGCGCAGTCCATCGCGGCGTCCTCCTCCACCGCCGCCAACTGCTCTCTGATGGCCGATAACTGCTCACTGAACACTGAACTCTGTCCACTGTGTAAAGTCTCATAAATTCGTACCTTTACAGTCTCATAAAATCATACCCCTGACAAAGGGATAGGGAGCGGCAATTGAAAAGGCTCTGGAGCAGGCAATTCAGCCAAAGCA
>JAIOAU010000008.1 GCA_019873655.1 Chloroflexota bacterium
TGTCAGATATGGAGCTACAAATGCCCATTCTTCGTCACTTACATCACTCGGGTAGGCTTTTCTGGTCATGACCAGAGTCTACCACCTTACCCAAGTTCATAACACGCTCTAAGCCCAACACCCGTTCCTTCGGAGGCCGAATTGTTTCTTCGGGGGCTAAACCCCCGAAGAAACAGGCTGGAACAGGTTGCTGGCCCCCAAATGCGCTGGACAAAATCAGAGAGCTCCTAGACGCTCCATCTCTATCGCTTGCCCTTTTTCTTCCCATGATACGCCGGGGCGGTAATGGCGTAGATGGTGCACAGGCGGGTATCCAGCAAGCGCGAGCGGATGCGGGCGTCCATCTCTTCGAGGGTGTCGGCGGTGGTGATGACCGTCGGCAGTTCGGCGTTGTAGCGGTAATTGAACAACTGATAGAGTTTTTCGCGCACCCAGGGGGTCATGGACTGCGTCCCCAAATCGTCGAGGATGAGCAGCGGGGCGGTGCGAATCTCGTCGAAGCGGCGGTCGTAGGTGACGTTGCTGGACGGGCTGAAGGCCGCCCGCAGATGATCGAGCAGGTCGGGCACCATGACGAAAAGCGGCGGATCGCCGATTTCGCTGCGGGCGTTGGCAATGGCCGCCGCCAGGTGGGTCTTGCCGCAACCGTAGGGGCCGGTCAACACCAGCCAGCCCTTGGGCTGCTCGGCAAAAGCGACCGCCGCTTTGAGGGCTTTTTGCAAAGAGCGGCTCTGGGCGGCGTCCAACTCCTCCTCGCGCAGCGAAAAACTATCGAAAGTGCAGCGGGCGAGCAAATCGAGCGAGGAGAGTTCGGGATGGCCCTTGTCGTCGGAGGGACGGCGATAGTCGGGGGCCAGGATGCGCACCGAGGTCACCAGTTGCGGGTCGGTCAGGCGCGAGCGGATGCGCGGCTCGATCTCGTCCAGCGGCACATTGGTGGTCACCACCAGCGGCAAGCGGTTGATGTAACGGTAGTTGATAATCTGGAACAGTTTTTCCTGCGCCCAAGAGGTGGCGCTCTGGGTGCCGAGGTCGTCCAGGACGAGCAAGGCCGCGTTGCGAATCTGGTCGAAGCGCTCCTCGAAGGTGACATCCTCGGCGTCGAAGGCGAAGCGCAGCAAATCGAGCAAATCGGGGACGGTCAGGAAGAGGGTCGGCACGCCCATCCCCACCGCGAAGTTGGCGATGGCCGCTGCCAGGTGGGTCTTGCCGCAGCCGTAGCCGCCCTGGAGCAGCAGCCAACCGTTGAGCGAACTGGCGTAATGACGCGCGAGTTTATACGCGTTTTCGAGCGACTCGGCCTGGCGCGCCCCCAGGCCGACCTGGCCGCGCGGCTGGAAGGTTTCGAAGGTCAGGTGCCGGAGTTCATCGAGATGGCTGAGCGAAAAGAGGCGGTCGCGCACGGCGCGCGCCACCGCGCCCTGACGGCAGGTGCAAATCTCCAGTTTGCCGAAGTCGGGCGAACCGGGGGGGACGTCCCGCCGCAGATAGCCCAGGCCGCCGCAATGCGGGCAGTCGGGCGCGCCCAGGCCGGGGGTCGGCTCAATGTTCGACGAAGTCGGCGAACTCGCCTTCGACGTAGCGGCGGCCATCTTCTTGAGCGTCTCGTCTATCCTGCCTTTTGGCATGACCTTCATCCTTCCAGCGTTTCAAAATGGCTTCCACATAGCGCCAGTTGCGCTTGTTGCGGGCGACGGCGATCTCGATCGCCTCGGCGATCCACTCCTGCGGGTACGTCTGTTCGGCGTCTTTCAGGGCGTCGGCGAGGAGAGGGGTCAGCGGGCCGATGTTCTCCTCGTAGAGGCGGAAAATGTTCGGGCGTTCGAGCGGCGGCAAGGAGGGGGGCAAGGCGGACGGATTCAGCCGTCCGTTCTTCAGCGCCTCGGCGACGGCCCGGCCGCGCGGCGAGTTCAGGCAGTAGTACACGCCCGATTCGTGCGCGACCCGGATCAGGGTCCCGCGCGCCGCGGCCTTCTCCAGGGCCGCCGCAGGGTCGGGGACGCAGGCGGCAAAGTCCTCGGCGCGCAGCAGATGGACGCGTCCCTCCATCTTTGCGACCCGCCACAGGGCGTAGAGGGTGACCTTCAGTTCCGCCAGATCCTCGATCTCATTCAGCAGCCGCTGAAACAAGGAATCGGGCATGGGGGTGAAGGTCTCGGACTCGGTAAAGCCGGGGAACATGGCTCGTCTCAGGAGGGGGTGAAGTCGAGGTGGCGGGTGGCGGCGTCGAGGAATTTGGTCAGGTGGCTCATAAAGATGAGTTCGACGCTGCCGGTCGGGCCGTTGCGATGCTTGGCGATGATGATTTCGGCCACGTTCTGCTTGACGGTGTCCTTCTCGTACTGGTCGGGGCGGTAGATGAACATGACCACGTCGGCGTCTTGTTCGAGGCTGTTGTGGACAATCATGTTGTTGGCAACGAAGTTATGATGACCCGGCACGGTCAAATCATAGACTTTCTCCTCGCCGTCGGGTTCAATGGAAACGATGCTGTCCCAGTAAATATCGCTGTCGGCGAGGCGGGCAAGTTCCTCGGATTTCACCACGCCGGCCACGCGCGCGGCGCGTTCGCGGCTGACGTTCTGCTTGTACAAGCCCGTGCCGCAGTATTGTGTTCCAATCGCGGCCTGCATTTGACGAGTGGTCAGGCCAACTTGCTGCATGGCAGGGACGACGTGCATGCGCCAGATGTCGCGCGGGATGACGTCGCGATTTGTATTGACGGCTCGCCCGTCCAGATGGGTGAGAATTTCGGCAAGTCTTCTCTGCTTGTATTCGCCCACCGCGCCGATTTTTTGGGCGAAAATTTCAAGGTCGGATTTTCCCGTAATCAACACATTGAACTGGTCGCGCCCCTTTCCGTTCTGGGAGACGCGCTTCAGGATGGCATTGATACCCAGCCGCAACAACAAGGTTTGCACATCCTGCGCCAGTTGCGGGCTGCTAGTCGCATAATAGGCAATCGGGCGGATTTTCTTCCCTCGCACCAATTGAATGCTTCCATCTGCAGCCCAAAGATGCCGCAGAAAAACGCCAATGGCCTCATTCGGCTGCTCAAACACCTGCGCCGGAATACGTTTTTCATAAGAGCGCAACCCGAAAGACTGCAATTCCTCCAGCCACTCGGTCACGGCGCTGTGAACATGGTGGGTATGATGGCGGGTGGAACTGAGATAAACCTGATACCAGCGTCTTTCCGACGAGACGCGCGGCGCCACTTCCTCGCCGAAGACTTCCGTTGCAAGAGTGGCCACCAAATCGGCCAGATCTCTTTCGCGGGTTGTGTACTGGATGACATGCCGCGGCAGCGTGCAGCCGTCGCCAATCAGGTGGCCCAACAACGCCAGTTCCGCGTTGGACATGGTTTGTCGGGTTTCCCGGACGGGCAAGACCCGCGGCAGGGCAAGATGCTCGCCGATGCTCAATTCATCCAGCTGCTTCCAGCCTTCGATGGTCAGAAATTGGTGATTGCCGGTGGCGCGGATTTCCCGGCCCAGCCGCGTTCGCATCTTGAAGACCGGTTTTGTCCCCGTGCAAAAGGCGCGGCTGACGGGCATGGCTTCCAACTTCAGGGTGTTTGGATTGAGCGCCCAGATTTCGAAGCCGGATTTCCCTTCCAACTCGCGGATGGGTACGTTTTGGCCGTTTTCCAGCGGAATGAGCGTCTCGCCTGTCAAGCAGCCCGACTCGCGCAGGTCGGAGAGCACCGGCCGCTTGTCGGTGCGTTGTTCGACGGCGCGGCTCAATTGGGCGGCGGCCAGCACCGGCACGTTCAGTTCGCGCGCCAGCGCCTTGAGATTGCGCGAAATGTAGGAGACTTCCTGGACGCGGTTTTCGGTGCGGGTATCGCCGGCCATCAATTGCAAATAGTCGAGGACGATCAAATCGAGGCCGAATTCCATGTGCAGACGGCGGCACTTGGTGCGCAGTTGCATCGGGGTAATGGCGGGCGTATCGTCGAGGTAAATGTGGGTGTCGCCGAGCACTTCGATGGCGTGGGTCAGGCGCGGCCATTCGTCCTCGTTCAATTTGCCGTTGCGCAGGCGCTGCGAGTCGATTCCGGTCTCCTGCGCCAGCAGACGCTGGACGACTTGCTCGTTGGACATTTCCAGCGAGAAGATGGCGACGTGTTTCTTGTGCAGCAAAGCCGCGTTGCGGGCCACCGACAGCAGAAAGCCCGATTTACCCTGCCCCGGCCGGCCGGCGATGATGAGCAGGTCGGAGGGCTGCATACCGGTCAACGTGCGGTCCAGGTCGATGAAGCCGGTGGGGACGCCGAAGATGTCCTCGGACCGGCGGGCCAGTTCGTCGACACGGTCGAAGTATTCGCTCAGGACGCTGGCAATCGGGCGGACGTCGTGGCGCAGGCGTCGCTCGCTGACGTTGAAGAGGTGCTTCTCGGCCTCGCCGATGACGTTCTCGACCGTCTCCTGCTGGTTGTAGGCCAGGGTGGCGATCTGATTGGCAGCGGTCAGCAGGCGGCGGCGGATGGCGGCGGCCTCGACCATGCGCCCGTAGGCCTCGGCGTGCAGCGAGGTCGGCACCTGGTTGAGCAGGGCGGTCAGATAGGCCGGGCCGCCGATCTCGGCCAGTTGACCGGCGCGCTCCAGTTCCTCCGTCACCGTCAGGAAGTCGATCGGGATGCGCTGTTCATGCAAACGATTGAACGCCTCCCAAATCCAGCGGTGACGGTGGATATAGAAATCTTCCGGCTGGAGAAACTGCGCCAGGTCGTAGTAGACTTCGGGATTGATGAGCACAGCCCCCACAACGGCCTCTTCGGCTTCGCGATTGTGGGGGATGACTGCAGCAGAGGAGAACGAGGTCTCGTCAGGAGGAGGATATTCGCTCATGGGCATTCCAGGCGCAGAGAGTCAGGCGGCGGGCGGCTGATCCTGGCCCTCCGAATCGTCCAATTTCTTCAAGAAATCCTCGAACACATCCAGGCGCTCTTCGCCTGCCGGAGAAGACGGTTCAGAGGAGGCCGTCGGCGGTTCGGCGGCCGCCTCGAGGCGCAGGTCTTTCTCCGGGACGATGCCGGCCGCATCCATGACTTCGCGATTGACCAGAATCGGGACGCGGGCGCGCACCGCCAGCGCCAGCGCGTCGGAGGGGCGCGAATCGATCTCCAGCGTCTGGCCCTCTTTTTCGACCACGATGTTGCCGTAGAAAATGTCTTCCTTCAGCGAGACAATCTCCACCCGCACGATCTTGCCGCCGAAAGCCTTGAAGACATTGCGCAGCAAGTCGTGGGTCAGAGGCCGAATCATTTCGACCTCCTGCAACGCGACCGTGATCGACTCGGCTTCGTAGGGGCCGATCCAAATCGGCAGATAGCGTTCGACATCCGTCTGCCGCAGCAAGATCACCCGCTGAGGCGACATCAAACTCACGCGCACGCTGTCAATTACAACTTCAACCATCTCTGCCATAAGCGCCTCCCGTACCCATCGGGGTAATGTTATTCTAACACGCTGCAAGGCGCGGCGCAATGCGAATAAAAAAGCGGGGCAGGGCTTTCTCAAAGCCCAAGAAACGGCCACAGATTTCACGGAGCGGTCGGGCCAAATCTGTGGCTGAAATGATCTTGAGAAAGCCGTAAAAAGCGAGGGGTTGTCCTGCCTGGCGATCGGCCAGAGGATGCCATCCGTTGCGAGACGGCAGCGTTGATACAAGATTGGCTCGATGCGGATGTTCTCCGCGCCGATGGCTATAACATGTTTGCCACTGCAGCCTTCAAACGGGGCAGGTCGTTCTCGATGATGTTCCACACCAGTTCCAGGTCAACACCCAGATAATCGTGAACAAGAACATTCCTGAAACCCCGAATCTTGTGCCAATCGATTTCAGGGTGGTTTTCCTGGACAATCTCGGAAATTCGCATGGCAGACTCGGCCATGACTTGTAAATTACGAATGACTGCATCCTGGACGAGACCAGAATTCATAAAAGCCTGTTTCCCACCCTCGCCAAGATATTCTTCGATGCGCTGGATACATTCGCTGATGTGGATTAGGTAGAGCCGGTCATCTTTCATAATGGCCTGGCCTCTTTCAGCACCTTGTCACGGATGTACCAGTGCAAAGATTTTTCAGTCACAATATCTACCTTACAGCCAAACAGGGCTTCCAGTTCCACCAATAAGCCTCCCACATCGAACAAACTTCGGCCCGGCTCCAGACTCACCAGAAAATCAATGTCACTATCAGGGGTCTCTTCACCGCGCAGAACCGAACCAAAGACGCGAATATCCGTCACGCCGTAGCGTTTTGCCAGGCGCAGGATATTCTTGCGGTTGCGTTTAATCTGCTCGGCGCGCGTCATACTTTCAGCCTAAAAATTATACAACAAACCGCTGAGATGCCCGAAACAGCAGAAAAACCTACTGGTACAGAATCGGCTCGATGCGGATGTTCTCCGCGCCGACGGCGGCCTGGATTTTTTCGAGCAGTTCGGGGCAGAGGCGGGTGGTGTCGTTGGGGAAATCGATCAGATGGCCCTTGCCGTCCTCGAAAATGTGGAACTGGAAGCGGTCGCGGCCCGGGAAGGAAATGAACGTGCCATGCAGACGGCTGATGCGGCGGACATCGCGCTGGGAATCGCCGCTCGGCCGCAGGATGACGGTGATCATCTGAGGAGTACGATCGTCGCTGCGGCTGGGGAGCGGCCCGGCGGGACGCAGACGCGCCGCGGCGGGTTCGCGCCCAACCGCCGACGGCTGTCCGACGCCCGTCAACCGTTCGCCGTTCTCCGGGGAGGACTCCTCGTCGCCGGGCAAATCGGGCGCGTGGACCTGCAGGTCTGGGACGGGGAAGACCGGGCGGGCGGCCGGGGTGAAGGTCTCCCATTCGGGAGGATTTTCCGGAGGGGGCGGCATGTCGTCCGGCCATTCGACGTCTTCGTTCGAGGGGCTGTCTGCAGGCGGGCGGCGATAGGCGGGACGCGCTTCGGCGGCGCGCCGGCCAGCCGGTCGAGGGGGCGCAGGCGGCTCGTCCCGGATCGGCTGCAGGGCAATCTGGGCCGGTTCGGTCAGTTTGATCTGGGTGCGGAAATTATCCACCAGCACCTTGGGCGGGCTGGATTGGGCGTCCACTTTGCCCTCGGCGATGATGATTCCGCCGATTTCGAGCACAAATTGAAATTTTTCCCAGACGCGCGGGAAGACGACCAGTTCGACGACGCCCGTCAGGTCTTCGAGGACCACCCAGGCCATCATCTTGCCGGTCTTGGTCTGGTGCGGGCGAATGCTAGTCACCATGCCAGCCAGGCGAACCGGTTCCTCGTGACGGGCCTCGCTCAAGGTGCTGGAATCGTGCGTCACCACCCGGCGCAGGTCGTTCAGGTAAGGCGTGAGCGGATGCTCGGAGAGGTAGAGGCCGACCAGTTCGCGCTCCCAATTGAGCATCTCGCGCCGGTCGGCTTCGGGGACTGCAGGCAGGTGAATGGTCTCGCGCACGCCGGTCGTCCCACCGAAGAGCGAGAGTTGACCGGCCTGGGCGGCGCGGAAGTAGGACGAACTGACCGCCACGATGCGGTCCAGCGCATCGAGCATGGCGGCGCGCGAGCCGAAAGCATCCAGCGCGCCGACCTTGATGAGGCTTTCGAGGGCGCGCTTGCCAGCGGCGCGCAGGTCGACGCGGGCGGCAAAATCGTTCAAGTCTTTGAACGGCCCGCCCTCCCGCCGGGCGTTGACGATCAATTCGACCGGCCCCAGGCCGACGTTCTTGACCGCCCCCAGTCCAAAGCGGATGGCCGGTTGGCCCTCCTGCTCCTCGATCACGAAATCCCACTCGCTGGCGTTGACATCCGGCGGCAGAACCTTCAACCCCAGGTTGCGGGCGTCGTTGACGTAGAAGGCGACTTTCTCGGTCTCGTTCTTGGAGACGGTCAACAGCGCCGTCATGTATTCGAGCGGATAGTGGCACTTCAGGAAAGCGGTCTGGACGGCGATGACGCCGTAGTCGGCGGCATGGCTCTTGTTGAAACCGTAGCGGGCAAACTCCTCCCAATCGGCGAAGATGGCCTCGGCCGTGGCCGGCGGGATTCCCTGGGCGATCGCGCCCTTGACGAACTTCTCACGATGGCGTTCGATGTCTTCTTTTTTCTTCTTAGAAATCGCCTTGCGCAGGTCGTCGGACTCGGACGGGCTGTAGCCGGCCAGTTCGACGGCGGCGCGCATGATTTGTTCCTGGTAAATGGGAATGCCGTAAGTATCTTTGAAGATGGCTTCCATGGCCGGATGGCGGTACTCGACCTCGGCCTCGCCGTGCATACGGCTGATGTAATCGGGGATGAATTCCATCGGGCCGGGGCGGAAGAGCGCCACCATAGCGATGACGTTCTCCAAACTGCGCGGCTTCATCTGCACCAGCCACTTGGTCATGCCCGAACCTTCCAACTGGAAGACGCCTGCGGTGTTGCCCTGGCCCAAGAATTCATAGGTGGCAGGATCGTCGGTCGGGATGTTGCCCAGGTGATAGTCGACGCCGTGCCGCTGGCGAATCAGGTCGCAGGCGCGCGCCATGACGGTCAGAGTCGCCAGGCCGAGGAAATCCACTTTGAGCATCTTGAGTTTTTCGAGGATGCCCATCTCGAACTGGGTGACGATCTTGACCGGGCTGTCTTCAGACCCGGAGGTGGGGCGGTGCAGCGGCAAGTACTCGATGAGCGGCCTGTCCGAGATGACCACGCCGGCGGCGTGCGTCCCGGCGCTGCGGACGACCCCTTCCATTTGGGCGGCCGTGTCGATCAGTTCACGCAAATGATCCGCCGACTCGTAGGCCGCTTTCAGGTCCGGGACCTGTTCGAGCGCCTCGCGCAAGGTGATCGGCTTGCCGGGGATGTTGGGCACCAGTTTGGCGACGCGGTCCACCTCCGAGAGCGGAATGTCCATGACGCGGCCGACATCGCGCAGCGCGGCGCGCGCCCCCAGCGTCCCAAAGGTAATGATTTGGGCAACCCGCTCCTGACCATACTTTTGGACGGCGTATTCGAGCATCTCGGCGCGGCGGTCGTCGCGGAAGTCCAGGTCGATGTCGGGCATCGAGACGCGGCCGGGGTTGAGGAACCGCTCGAAGAGCAGGCCGTGCTGGAGCGGATCGACCAGGGTGATATCGAGGACATAGGCGACGATGGAACCGGCCGCCGAGCCGCGGGCGTTGTACCAGATGCCGCGCTCACGGGCGTGACGGCACAAATCCCAGACGATGAGAAAGTAGGCGTCGAAGCCCATCGTGTGGATGACGCCCAGTTCGTAGTCCAGGCGCTGCCGGACCTCGGGGCTGTCGGCCCGTTCCCCGTAGCGCCGCCTCGCCCCCTCCTCGCACAGTAGCCGCAGATACGTCTCGGCGGTATGACCGGCCGGCACGTCGAACTGGGGCAGGCGGTAATCGTCCACGTCCAGCGAGAGGTTGCACCGCTCGGCCACCGCCAGGGTGTTGGTCACCGCCTCGGGAATCTCGGCGAACAGGGCGGCCATCTCCGCGGGCGAGCGCAGGTAATAGGTGGGATCCTCATAGCGCATCCGGTCGGTGTCGGAGAGCAGTTTGCCGGTCTGGATGGCGAGCAGGATGTCCTGCAAGCGGGCGTCTTCCGGGTTGATGTAATGGACGTCGTTCGTCGCCAGATAGCGGGCCTGGTAACGGCGGCCCAATTCCAGCAATCCTTTGTTGACCGCTTCCAGGTCGGGGATGTCGTGCTGTTGGAGTTCGATGAAAAAGCGGTCGGGGCCAAAGACTTCGTAGTACCAATCGAGGGCCTGGCGCGCCAGGTCGGGCTGACTCTGCTTGAGGAAACGCGGCACCTCGGCCGACATGCATCCGGAGGTGCAAATCAGCCCTTCGGCGTGAGCGGCCAGGAATTCTTTGTCGATGCGCGGGTAGTAATAATAGCCCTCCAGTTGCGCCGCCGAGGCAATCTGCAACAGGTTGCGATAGCCGGTCTGATTCTCGGCCAGCAACAACAGATGGGTGGATTTCTTGTCCTCCTGCGGATCGCGCTCCTTCATCGTCCGCGCCGCCAGATACGCTTCGACGCCGATGATCGGCTTGATTCCCGCCTCGCGGGCCGCGTGGTAGAACTCGATGACGCCGAACATCGTCCCGTGGTCGGTGATGGCCAGGGCCGGCATATTCATCTCGCGGGCGCGTTCGACCAGCCGCTTGACATTCGAGAAGCCATCCAGCAGGGAATAGGTGGTGTGAACGTGAAGGTGGACGAAGGACATGGGGAGGGTATTCAGTGTTCAGTATTCAGTGTTCAGTGTTCAGTGTTCGGGCGTCGGGCGCGGGCAACCAATCAAAGCAATGCGATTATAGCACGTATGTTTGGCTTAAATTTTCGTCCTCATTTCTTACACAAATCCTACCTGAAATTGTCATATTTCTAACACCCCGCCGGTAAGATAGGGGCAATTCAATGATCGGTTCCACTCATAAAGGAGAGCAAAAAATGACGTACTTCATTGCCCCTTACCCGTATCGCATGGCTCGCCGCATGGCGCGCCTGGCCGCCGATTGCACCCCTGCTTCTGGTTTTACCCTGGCCGTCAACGTGCGCGAGGACGAAGACGCCTTCACGCTCAGCGCCCTGGTTCCGGGCCTGAAGGCCGAGGACTTGAACATTCAAATCCTCGAGAATCTGGTCACCATCGAGGGCGAGTTCAAGCAGGATGAGAACGAGTACCTGCTGCGCGAGTTGCCGCACGGCCCCTTCCGCCGCACCCTGCGCTTTTCGACCCCCATTCAGGCCGACCAGGCCGAAGCCCGCATCCGCGACGGCGTCCTGACCTTGCGGCTGCCCAAGGCCGAATCGGCGCGCCCCAAGAGCATCAAAATCAACGCCAAATAAACGTTTCGCCGGTCCATTCTTCCTCCTTCTCAGCAAGCGCCTCGGTCGCCTCGACCGGGGCGCTTCGCGCAATATCAGGGTAAAATCGGGGGACAGCCTGGAGTATCCGCGGCGACCCGCCGCTCTGCCCGGCTGCTGATCATCAGTCATTCTTACTTCTTTCGAGGAGAACTCTCGTGCGCATCAGACTCGTTTTCTTGCTGACGGTATTCCTCTTGCTGGCCGGCTGCAGCGGGCCGACCGAGACCGCCCCCGCCGCCGCGCCGACCGAGACGCCCGTCTCGGCCCCCTCTCCGACGGCGACCCCGGCCGCGCCCCTGACCATCCTGGTCATGCCCGCCGACCTGCCCCGCGAACAGTACGACGCCTACCAGGCGCTCATCTACGACCTGGCGCAGGCCAACGGCATGCGCTTCCAGGTGCGAAACACGCTCACGCCGGAGGAAGCGCGCCTGGAAGGCCCGGCCCTCAAAGTAGTCATCGTCTTTCCGCCCGACCCCGGCCTGACCGAACTGGCCGCCGCCGCGCCCCAGGCGCAGTTCCTGGCCGTCGGCATCCCCGGCGTGACTGCCGGCGGCAACATCTCCACCATCGGCATCGAAGTCCCCATCGACAAGCAGGCCTTCCTGGCTGGCTACACCGCCGCCATGCTCGCCGATGATTACCGCGTCGGGATGATCACCCTGCGGGACGATCCCCGCGGGGAAATCGCCGTCCGGGCCTTCGAGAACGGCTATCGCTTCTACTGCGGCCTGTGCACTCAACAATTCCCACCCTGGTACGACTACCCAATCGTCATCCGTATTCCCCCAGACGAACGCGTCGAATATTACCCCGCCTATGGCGAAGCCATCCTCGATTTCCTGGTCGAGGTGACCTACGTCTACCCGCCTGTCGCCACGCCCGAGATGCTAGACCGGATGGCCACCTACAACATGCTTTTGATCAGCGAACGGATGCCGTTTCCGGGCCTCCAACCCAATTGGGTGATGGGCATCGAGGCCCGCCCCGCCGACGCCCTCTCGGCCGCTTTCCCTGCCCTGCTGACCGGTCAGGGTGGACAGGAATTCCCCACCCCCCTGGCGCTGACCGACGTCAACCCAGAGATTCTCACCGAGGGCAAGCAGCGGCTGGTCCAGCAGGTTTTGGACGACCTGCAAGCCGGATACATTTCGACCGGCATCGCTCCATAAGAGAAGCCGGTGAACTGATCGAAGCGAGGAAGCGCATCGAATCTCACGAATGTCTCGCAAAATTCGCGTCATTCGATGCGAATGAACAGCACATCGAAAGTCTGAATCGCTTCTTGGCGAATTTGGATCATGTCTTGGCTTCTTCGCGCCTTGAAAGTGATGAAGAACAGAGTCTAATGTGCAACTGGACGCATTTGACAGCCCGCTTTGCCTGTGATAAACTCACGCCCAACTCTTCAGAATACACCCCACTCATCCAGAGAGGCGGAGGGACCGGCCCGATGAAGCCTCGGCAACCCCATGAGCGCGTGGAAGGTGCCAAATCCGGCAGGCGGAATGCCCATCCGGGCATCCACACTGGAAGATGAGGACAGACCCTTTGCGCTGCCTCTCCATTCCAGAGAGGCGTTTTCGTTGCTGGAAAAATGCCAGAAGAGGAGAAAACCATGTCCCGAAAATACACCAACCGCCGCTATCTCGACGCCCTCCAGGAACGCGTCCTCATCTATGACGGCGCGATGGGCACCAGCCTGCAGAAACAAAACCTGACCGCCGAACATTTCGGAGGCGAACAGTACAACGGCTGCAACGATTACCTGGTCATCACCTATCCCCAGGCCGTCGAAACCGTCCACCGCTCCTTCCTCGAGGTCGGCGTGGACGTGATCGAGACCGACACCTTCCGCGCCAACCGCCTGACCCTCAACGAATACGGCCTGGCTGACCGCGTCCTCGACATCAACCGCGCCGCCGCCGCCCTCGCCCGCCGCCTGGCCGATGAGTACGCCGAAAAGACCGGCCAACCGCGCTTCGTTGCCGGTTCGATCGGCCCCTCCGGCAAACTGCCCTCCGCCGAAGACCCCGAAATGTCGAACATCTCTTTCGACGAACTGGCCGACGTCTTCCGCGAGCAGGCCGTCGGTCTGATTCAGGGCGGCGTGGACGTGCTGCTCATCGAAACCTCGCAGGACATCCTCGAGGTCAAGGCCGCCATCGTCGGCGTCCAGAAAGCCTTCGCCGAGACCGGCGTCTGGCTGCCGCTCCAGGTCCAGGTCACGCTCGACACGACCGGCCGCATGCTGCTCGGCACCGACATCGCCGCCGCCCTGGCCATCCTCGAAGACCTGCCCATCGACGTCATCGGCCTGAACTGCTCCACCGGCCCCGACCTGATGCGCGACCCCATCCGCTACCTCGGCGAGCATGCCACCCTGCCGGTCTCCTGCATCCCCAACGCCGGCCTGCCGCTCAACGTGGACGGCGTGGCCGTTTATCCACTCGAACCGCAGCCCTTCGCCGAGACCCTGGCCGAGTTCGTCGAGAAGAACCATATCAGCGTGGTCGGCGGCTGCTGCGGGACGACGCCCGACCACCTCAAAGCCCTGGTCGAGCGAATTGGACGGCGGCCGCGTCCGCCCCGCCCCATACTCTCGACCCCGCGCCTGGCCTCCGCCACCCAGGCCGTCCCCCTCATCCAGGACCCGCCGCCCTTCCTGATCGGCGAGCGCTGCAACGCCCAGGGCAGCAAGAAATTCAAGGAACTCCTCCTGGCCGAGGACTACGACGCCATCCTCGAAATCGCCCGCAGCCAGGTGGCCTTCGGCGCCCACGCCCTGGACATTTCCACCGCCGTCACCGAGCGCCCCGACGAAGACCAGTTGATGCGCAAGGTGGTCAAGAAACTGGCCGCCGGAGTCGAGGTCCCGCTGGTCATCGACACGACCGAACCGGCCGTCCTCGAGGTCGCCCTCAAGACCGCCCCGGGGCGCTGTCTCATCAATTCCACCCACCTCGAAGGCGGGCGCGCCAAGGCCGACCGCGTCTTCGCCCTGGCCAAGGAACTCAACGCCGCCGTCATCGTCCTGACCATCGACGAGCAGGGCATGGCCAAGACGGCCGAACGCAAACTGGAGGTCGCCAAACGCATCTATGACATCGCCGTCAACGAGCACGGCCTGCGCCCCGACGCCCTGCTCTTCGACGCCCTGACCTTCACCCTCGCCACCGGCGACCCCGAATACGCCGACTCGGCCATCCAGACCCTGGAGGGCATCCGCCTCATCAAGAAGGAACTGCCCGGCGTGCTTTGCTCGCTGGGAGTCAGCAACCTGTCCTTTGGCCTCGCGCCGAACGCCCGGCCGGTGCTGAACTCGGTCATGCTCTATCACGCCGTCCAGGCCGGCCTGGACGCGGCCATCGTCAACCCGCAGCACATCACCCCCTACGCCGACATCCCGGCCGAGGCGCGCCAACTGGCCGAGGATCTGATCTTCAACCGCCGCCCCGACGCCCTGCAACGGTACATCGCCTACTTCGAGGCCGCCAAAGCCCAGGCCGCCGCCGAGACCGCCCCGGCCGACCCCACCGCCGGCATGGACGCCGCCGCCCGCCTGCACTGGCGCATCCTGCACCGCCACAAGGACGGCGTCGAGGCCGACATTGACGAACTCATCGCCGCCGCCAGCGGTTCGAAGCACGAGGCCGCCGTGGCCGTCCTCAACAACATCCTCCTGCCGGCCATGAAGGAGGTCGGCGACAAATTCGGCGCCGGCGAGTTGATTCTGCCCTTCGTCCTGCAATCGGCCGAGGTGATGAAGAAAGCCGTCGCCCACCTGGAAAATTATCTTGAGAAGAAAGAGGGCGTCAGCAAGGGGACGGTCGTGCTGGCCACCGTCTACGGCGACGTGCACGACATCGGCAAGAATCTGGTCAAGACCATCCTGGCCAACAACGGCTACACCGTCATCGATTTGGGCAAGCAGGTGCCGGCCGAGACCATCATCGCCAAGGCCGTCGAGAGCCAGGCCACCGCGGTCGGGTTGAGCGCCCTGCTGGTCAGCACCTCTAAGCAAATGCCGCTGATCGTCAACGAGATGCACCGCCGAAAATTGCACTTCCCGGTGCTGATCGGCGGCGCGGCCATCAACCGCCGCTTCGGACGCCGCATCCTGTTCACCGAGGACGGCTCGCCCTACATGCCGGGCGTCTTCTACTGCAAGGACGCTTTCGAGGGCCTGGAAACCATGGACACCCTGATCGACCCCCAGGCGCGCGAGGAACTGCTCGACCGCATCCACCGCGAGGCGGAGATGGAAAAGGCGCAAAGCGCCGGCGGATAAAGCACAACGTACAAAGGCCGCAAAAGAATTTGTGAATGTCGCGCTTGGCCTCCTTTTACTGTTATCGGACACGTTATGAACCCTGAACCGCTTCCTCTCCCCGCCAGACTCGGCCCGCGGGTGGTCAAGTCCATGCCGCTCGAGATGGTCTTCCTGTGCCTGTTCAAGAACGAACTCTTCCGCCTCTCGTGGGGCGCCAAGAACGCCCACGGCGAGGAATGGACCCGCCTGCAGGCCGAATTCGAAGCCCGCCTGGCGCGCATGCAGAAAGAAGCCCTCAAAGAAGGCTGGCTCAAACCCCAGGGCGTCTACGGCTACTGGCCCTGCAACTCGGACGGCGACGACCTGATCATCTACGATCCCCAATCCGTTTCGTCCGAGAATCCGCGACCGAGGCCGTTGACGACCTTCACCTTCCCGCGCCAGCCCGACGGCGACCGCCTCTGCCTGGCCGATTACTTCGCCCCGGTCGATTCCGGCCAGCTCGACGTGGTCGCCTTCCAGGTCGTGACCGTCGGCCAGGAGGCCACCGAACGCTTCGAGCGGCTGGAGGCGGCGGGCGAGTACGCCGAGATGTACTACGTCCACGGCCTGGCCGTCCAGACCGCCGAGGCGGCCGCCGAGTACCTCCATCGCCACATCCGCCGCGAACTCGGCTTGGCCCCCGACCAGGGCAAACGTTACTCCTGGGGCTATCCGGCCATCCCTGACCTGGCCGACCATCGCAAAGTCTTCGACCTGCTGCCCGCCGAAACCGAACTGGGCATGTCGCTGACCGCCGCCTATCAACTCGTGCCCGAGCAGTCCACCGCTGCCATCATCGTCCATCACAGCCAGGCGCGTTACTTCAACATCGGCGGCAGCCGGGTCGATCAGTTAACCAGGTAAAAAATGACTTTTCGCACCCTCCTCAAATCCAAAATCCACCGCGCCGTCGTCACCAGCGCCGACCTCAACTACGAGGGCAGCCTGACGGTGGACGCCGATCTGCTGGCCGCGGCCGGCCTGCGCGAGTTCGAACTGGTCCAGGTGGTCAACGTCGAGAACGGCGCCCGCCTGGATACCTACCTCATCGCCGGCGAACCCGGCTCGGGCGTGGTCCAGCCCAACGGGGCGGCCGCCCGCCTGGTCTATCCCGGCGACCACCTCATCATCATGGCCTTCGCCCAGGTGCCCGAACCCCTGCCCGCCGATTGGAAGCCCACCATCGTCCTGGTGGACGAGCACAATCGCGTCGTCGAAATCAAATAAATTCCCCTCCTTCGCCAAAGGACAATCATGTCCGATTCCCGTTTCTTTTCCCTTTTGCAGACCTCCGCCGCCCCGCTCCTGGCCGACGGCGCCATGGGGACGATGCTGCACGCCCGCGGCATCCCCTTCGACCGCTGCTTCGACGAACTCAACCTGAGCAACCCGGCCGCCGTGGCCGACATCCACCGCGCCTACATCGAGGCCGGCGCGCAGATCATCCTGACCAACACCTTCGGGGCCAACCGCTACAAACTGGCCAAACACGGCCTGGAGGAACGCGTCGCCGAGATCAACCGCGCCGGGGTCGAACTCGCCCGCCGCGCCGTGGCCGCCTCCTTCAAAGAAGTCCTCATCGGCGGCGACGTCGGCCCGCTGGGAGTGCGCCTGGCCCCCTTCGGACGCGTCCAGCCGGAGCAGGCGCGCGCCGCCTTCGGCGAGCAAATCGCCGCCCTGGCCGAGGCCGGGGCCGACTTCATCCTCATCGAGACGATGAGCGACCTGTACGAGGTCGAGGCGGCCGTCCAGGCCGCCCGCCAGACCTGCGACCTGCCGGTCGTCGCCTCGGTCACCTTCACCCGCGACGACCGCACCCTGCTGGGCGATTCGCCCGAAAAGGTCGCCCGCCGCCTGGTCGAATTCGGCGCCGACGTCATCGGCGTCAACTGTTCGGGCGGCCCGGCCCAGTTGCTGCGCCTGCTGCGCCAGATGCGCGCCGCCGCGCCAACCGCCCGCCTGTGGGTCAAGCCCAACGCCGGCTGGCCCGAACAGGTCGGCGGGCGAATCATGTACCCCGCCGACGCCGATTACTTCGGCAACTACGCCCTGGCCTTTTGCGAAGCCGGCGCCAGCGTCATCGGCGGCTGCTGCGGGACGACGCCCCAGCACATCGCCGCCATGCGCGCCGCCCTGGATACCGCCACGCAAGGTTGCGGCGTGCAAGTCTTGGAGACTTCCGAAGTCTTCGAGGCTTCGGGAGTCCCGGCCGTCGAGCCTCCCTCGACACTGGCGCGCAAACTGAGCGAGGGCAAGTTCGTCATCTCGGTCGAGATGGACCCGCCGCGCGGTCTCTCCACCCACAAACTGATCGCCGGCGCTTCGCTCCTGGCCGAGGCCGGGGCCGACGTCATCGACGTCGCCGACAGCCCGATGGCGCGCATGCGCATGTCGGCCTGGGCGGTCTGCGAGGTCATTCAACGTCAGGTGGGGATCGAAACCGTCCTCCACTTTCCCACCCGCGGCCGCAACCTGCTGCGCGTCCAGGGCGACCTGCTGGCCGCCCACGCCCTCGGCCTGCGCAACATCTTCGTCGTCATGGGCGACCCGACCGCCATCGGCGATTACCCCGAAGCGATGGACAACTACGACCTGGTCCCGTCCGGCCTGATCAAACTCATCAAGCAGGGATTCAACGTCGGCGTGGATCACGCCGGGACCTCGATCGGCCAGCCGACCAATTTCTTCGTCGGCGCGGCGCTCAATCTGTCGGCCCAGGATGTGGAGGCCGAGATCAAGAATCTGCGCCGCAAATTGCGGGCCGGAGCCGATTTCTTCCTCACCCAGCCCGTCTACGAGCCGGAAAAAGCGCGGGCCTTTCTCGACCACTACGCGGCCCAGCACGGCCCGCTGGACAAGCCCGTGCTGGTCGGCGTCCTGCCGCTGGTCAGCGCCCGCCACGCCAACTTCCTGCACCACGAGGTGCCGGGGGTGGTCATCCCCGAAGAGGTCCGTCGGCAAATGGAGGCCGCTGGCGAGGACGGCCCCCGCCTGGGCGTCGAACTGGCCGTGCGCCTGATCGAGGCCGTTCGGCCCTGGGCGCAGGGCGTCTACCTGATGCCGCAGTTCAGCCGCTACGATCTGGTCGCAGAGATTGTGGAAGCGGTAAAATAGACCGTAGACGGTGGACCATAGACCGTGTTCTTCCTCCACCGTCTACCGTCCACCGTCTACCGTCTACCGTCCACCGTCCATTGTCCACCGTCTAAAAGCAAAGCGCCCATGCTCCTGACTCTCGATCTCGGCAACACCAACCTGACCATCGGCCTGTATGACGGCAAAGAGTTGCGTCATCACTGGCGGCTGGCCACCGATCACGCCCGCATGCCTGACGAGTACGGCCTACAACTTTTGGGCTTGTTGGGCCGCGCCGATTGCCAGGCCGATTGCCTGAGCGGAATCGTCCTGGCCTCGGTCGTCCCGCCGCTGACGGGGCGGATGATCCAGGCCTGCCGCGAATACCTGCAACAGGAGCCGCTGGTGGTCGACGCCGGCGTCAAGACCGGCCTGCGCATCCGCTACGATGACCCGCGTCAGGTCGGGGCAGACCGGGTGGCCGACGCTGTTGCCGTCCTCCATCTCTACGGCGGGCCGGCCTGCGTGATCGACTTTGGCACAGCGACCACGTTCAACGCCGTCACCAAGGACGGCGAATATCTGGGCGGAGCCATCACCGCCGGAATCAACCTGGCAGCCGAGGCGCTTTTCACCCACGCCGCCAAACTGCCGCGCATCGACCTGCAGCGCCCTCCCTCCGTCATCGGGCGGAACACCGTCCATGCCATGCAGTCAGGGCTGTTGTTCGGTTACGTTGCCATGGTCGAGGGAATGGTGGCGCGCTTCCGGGCCGAACTCGGGCCGGAGATGAAGGTCGTCGCTACCGGCGGCCTGGCCAGCCTGGTCGCCAAAGAAACAAAAGTCGTGGATATCATTGCTCCATGGTTGACACTGGAAGGACTGCGCATCATCTGGGAATTGAACAAACCGGCTGGTTGAGCCAAAAACAGAGCACAGGGATATGAATAGTGGCTATGCGAAGTTTATAATCCTGAGCGCGCTCTTTTCCTGGCAGCCTGCGGAATCTCTCCTGGAGCAAGTGCACGCTTCTTACACCGCCGCCGTCGGCCTGAGACCCTACCTGGAACAGAATTTCAACCGTCTGTATTATCTCTCCCGCCGGCCGGTGCTTTACGGCTGGGACCTCAAGCGTTTTGCTTATTTTCTCCCCTGGGCCGAGCCGCGGCCCTGAGGCGCGCTGCGCTTGACATTCCCTACCGTCTCAGGTAGAATAGCCGTCGCCCGTCACGGGCCTGTGGCTCAGTTGGGAGAGCGCCTCAATCGCACTGAGGAGGTCAGGGGTTCGAATCCCCTCAGGTCCACCAGGATTTACGATTGACGATTGACGATTTACAATCTCAGATTGATGCACAATAATCGTAAATCCGAAATCGAAAATCGCAAATTGGAATGGGCCCATAGCGCAGTTGGGAGCGCGTCTCAATGGCATTGAGAAGGTCGAGGGTTCGAATCCCTCTGGGTCCACCTGAAGCGGTCAGAGACGGCATGCGCCGCGCCTGGCCGCTTGTGGTATACTGGAACCAATACCTCAAAAGTCAGGACAGGAGTAGTAGGTCATCCCGTCAGCGAGAAGGGAAAACGAGGTGGAAGCCCTTCGCCGCGCCCGCGGGAGCGCGTCAGACTCGCCTTGAGCGAGGTCGAAAGGCCGAACTCGCCTGTCATCCCGAACGAAAGCAAGGGAAGACTGCGCTGGTGAACCGATAGTAGTCAGCGCCGGGCAAGCCCGTTACCGCCATTGAGAGACGTTTGCAGGTTGACACGTTGGAACGTTCCAACGTGGAAACGTGAAAACGTAATCCGGGTGGTACCGCGGAGGCCTTTCCCTTCGTCCCAGAGTGGAGGAAGGGATTTTTGTTTTACAGACCGCAGACTACCGACCTTTGACTTTTGACCTTTGACTCATCTTCGAGGAGTACACCATGAGCAACTACAACCCGCAAGAAATCGAACCCAAATGGCAGGCGAAATGGGAAGCTGACGGCCTCTACCATGCCGACATCGACCCCGGCCGTCCCAAGCACTACGCCCTGACCATGCTCCCCTATCCCTCCGGCGACCTGCACATCGGTCACTGGTACGCCATGACGCCCTCCGACGCCCGCGCCCGCTTCATGCGCATGAAGGGCTACAACGTCCTGTTCCCCATCGGCTTCGACGCCTTCGGCCTGCCCGCCGAGAACGCCGCCATCAAGGACGGCATCCATCCGAAAATCCGCACCTACCAGAACATCGAGCGCATGCGCAAGCAACTCCGCTCGATGGGCGCCATGTGGGACTGGCGGCGCGAGGCCATCTCCTCCGACCCCGAATACTACAAGTGGACGGAGTGGTTCTTCATCCAACTCTACAAGCACGGCCTGGCCTACCGCAAACAGGCCCCCGTGGACTTCTGCCCGAAGTGCAACACCACCCTGGCGCGCGAACAGGTCTGGGGCGAGGACCGTCACTGCGAGCGCTGCGGCACGCCGGTCGTCAAGAAGGAACTAGAGCAGTGGTTCTTCAAGACCACCGCCTACGCCGAAGACCTGCTCAACTACGAGGGCATGGACTGGCCCGAACGCGTCCGCATCCTGCAGACCAACTGGATTGGCCGCTCCGAAGGCGCGGATGTCAACTTCATGGTCGAAGACCCACAGGGCACGTCGCACGCCGCACCCATCACCGTCTTCACCACCCGCCCGGACACGCTCTGGGGCGCGACCTTCATGGTGCTGGCTCCCGAACACCCGCTGGTGGACAGCCTGACCACGCCCGAACAGCGCGCCGCGGTCGAAGCCTACAAACTGCAGGCCGCCCGCCAGTCCGACATCGACCGCGAGGCCGCCGACAAGGAGAAGACCGGCGTCTTCACCGGCGGCTACGCCGTCAACCCGGTCAACGGGGCGCGCATCCCGGTCTGGATTGCCGACTACGTCCTGATGACCTACGGTACAGGTGCCATCATGGCCGTCCCCGCCCACGACGAGCGCGACTTCGCCTTCGCCCGCAAATACGGCCTGAAGGTCATCCCCGTCATCCAGCCGGAGGGCGAACCGCTCCTCGACGGCAACACGATGGAGGCCGCCTACATCGGCCCCGGCCGGATGATCAACAGCGGCCCGATGGACGGCACCTACGTCAGCGGCAAGGGCCACGCCGACCCCGGCATGCAGAAGGTCATCGCCTGGCTGGAAGAGCGCGGCTTGGGAAAAAAAGCCGTCTCCTACAAACTGCGCGACTGGCTGATTTCCCGCCAGCGCTACTGGGGCGCGCCCATTCCGATGATTTACTGCCCGACCTGCGGCTGGAACCCCGTCCCAGACGACCAACTCCCCGTCCTCCTGCCCGATGACGTCGAGTGGCGGCCGACCGGCGAATCCCCGCTCAAACTGCACCCCACCTGGAAGGACGCCGCCTGCCCGGTCTGCGGCGGCCCGGCCGAGCGCGAGACCGACACCATGGACACCTTCGTATGCTCCTCCTGGTATCACCTGCGCTACCTCAGCCCCTGGTATCACGAAGGCCCCTTCGACCCCAAAGAATACGACTACTGGATGCCCGTGGATACCTACACCGGCGGCATCGAACACGCCACCATGCACTTGATTTACACCCGCTTCTTCCACAAAGCCCTGCGCGACATCGGCATCACCAAAGGCCGCGAGCCGATGATTCAACTGCGTAACCAGGGCATGGTGCTGGGCGAAGACGGCGAAAAGATGTCCAAGAGCCGCGGCAACGTCGTCGCCCCGGACGATTTGGTCGGGCGCTACGGCGCGGATACCGTGCGCGCCTACCTGATGTTCTTCGCCCGCTGGGACCTGGGCGCGCCCTGGAGTTACGCCGGCATCGAAGGAACCGCCCGCTGGCTGCGACGCCTCTGGACGCTGGTCACCGAACCCGCCGGACCCGCCGCCTGCTCCGACGAAACCAGGCGCACCCTCCGCCGCCGCGTCCACCAGACCCTGCGCCGCGTGACGCGCGACTTCGAGCAGTTCGAGTTCAACACCATCGTCTCCGGCCTGATGGAACTGCTCAACGAGATGACCAAGGCCAAAGAAGCCGGCGCGTACGGCACGCCCGAATGGAACGAAGCCGTGGACATCTACCTGCGCATGCTCGCCCCCGTCTGCCCGCACATTGCCGAGGAACTCTGGGAACGCACCGGCCGGACGTACTCCGTCCACACCCAGCCCTGGCCCAGCGTGGACGAAAACGCCGCCCGCGAGGAGGAAATCGTCATCCCGGTGCAGGTCAACGGCAAACTGCGCGACCGCATCACCGTCCCGGCGGACGCGACCGAGGAACAGATTCAAGCCGCCGCGCTCGCGAGCGAAGCGGTGCAGAAGTTCACCGAAGGCAAACCGCCGAAGAAGGTCATCATTGCGCAGAAGAAGTTGGTCAATATTGTCGTTTAGTCGAATAGTTGGGTAGTCGGATAGTCGAATAGAAAGCCCCCGATTTAGCCTTTTTGTTGCAAAGATGATCCGGCAGTTAAAAGCATCGAATTTTTCGAATATCCCAAAACCATTTTCGCGCCATTCGCGTCATTCGATGCCGACAAACAGCAACCAGGCCTCGCGCCGGGATTTTCCGAACGCTCTCTCAATCACGCCAAAAACACCAGCCCCTCCGGTTCCTCCGCCAGCCGGATTTCCCCATTGGCGTTCACTTCCAGAACGTCCTCCAGGTGCGTGAAGTGCAGTTTGCTCAGGATGAGCACCCGCTCGTTGAGCGCGTCCACGAATTGCAGGAAGCGAATCGGGTCAAAGACCGGATTCTGCTCGAAATAGGCCACCATGCGCCGGAACAACTTGGGCAGCAGCACCAGCCGGTCGGTGATGTCGGCCAGACTGTTGATGCGCATGAACTTGTGGGACATGTCGCCCGACCAGACTCCGATCTTTTTGGCGCGCGCCTTTTTCGTCTCGGCGGCAAAGAGTTCGCGCAGGTCGTAGAACAGGCCGTCGTAGAAGGTTGGATAGGCCAGCCCCTCGCGCAGCAGGCGGAAGTTGATGGACTTGCGCACCAGCGGTTTCTCCAGGAAGAGAATTTGCCCGTCCTGCAAACCAGACGAAGCCGGGAACACATACGAGACCGGCCGCCCGTTCTCCTCGGTCGTGCGGCTGACGATGAATCCCTCCACGCCGTCCTCGGCGGAGATCACTTTGGAATGCGACGCGTTCCAGACCACATTTTTGATTCCCAGCAGGGCAAACAGGCGCAGAGCGGCCGCGTCGGCCCATTGCAGCGGCTGGTGCTGGTTCTTGTAATGCGTCTCCAGCGTGTCAATCGCCTCGATGCGCAACTGGGCGTGGCCCTTGGCGTTAAGCGCCACCTTCTTGCCGTCCAGCGCGCTCCAGTTGGCCGGGTCGAACGCCTTGAAGCGAATCGAATCGCCGTCGGGCGAGTAGCCCGTGATATGAAACGTTCCCTTGATGGCAGTAAACGGCATGACTTCCTCCCTTCCAAAGAACCACCGAAAGACATTCGTTTCCCCGCTTCAGTATATCCTCTTTGGAAACATAAAACAATGGGGAATCCGCCCGTCAGAGAAGCCGCGTTTGTGATGAATTCGTAAAGCCCAAATCAGACTTTAGTAGGTAAAATATAGATAATTCGGGCGTCCATGGCTATCCAATCGCTTCCCAAGGTCTTGTATATCGAGGACGACGGCGAGTCGCGCGCCCTCGTGCGCCGCCTGCTCGACGGCCGCTTCCTCGTCCTCGAAGCCAGCGACGCCCTGAGCGGCCTCGAACTGGCCGCCGACACCCTCCCCGACCTCGTCCTGCTCGACCTCAGCCTGCCCACCCTGACCGGACGCGAAGCCGCCATCCGTCTGCAGACCATCGTGCCGAACGCCCCCCTGGTCGCGCTGACCGCCGACACCAGCCCCGGGGCGCGCGAACGCACCCTGGCGGCCGGTTTCGCCGGTTACCTGACCAAACCCATCGACGTCGAGACCTTCGCCGACCAGATCGAAGAATTCCTGCACGGCAAGCGCGAGCAAGTCAGCGACGCCGAACTGCATCTGCGCGCCTACCAGAGCGAAATCGTCGAACACCTCGAGGCCAAGATTCGCGAACTCAACGCCGTCCTGGTCCGCAACCATCATCTCCACCAGCAGAACCAGGAGATGATCAACATCCTCATCCGCCGCCAGAGCATGCTGGAGGCCGGGGCGCGCGTCAGTCACGGCATCACCTCCATCCTCGACCTCAACGACCTGCTGGCCGCCGCCGTTGACATCATCTGCTCCGAATTCGACCTGTATTATTCGGGAATTTTCCTGCTCTCCGAGGACGGCCAATCCCTCCGCCTTGCCGCCGGCCATGGCGAGGCGGGCCAGGCCCTGCTGCGCGAGCGTTTCACCCTGCCCGTGGATCGTCATTCGATGGCCGGCTGCGCCGTGCTGGACAAGAAAGCCTTCATCGTCTCCGAAGTGAAAGGGGAGCCGTCGCACTTCAAGAATCCCTTCTTGCCCAAGACCCGCTCTGAGATGGCTCTGCCGCTGATTTTCAAAGAACAAGTCCTCGGCGCGCTCACCGTCCAGAGCGAGGAGCCGGCCGCTTTCACCGAAGACGACATCACCGCCCTGCAATCGCTGGCTGACCAGATCGCGATTGCCATCCACAACGCCCAATTGCTGCGCCGCCTCGAAGAAGCCAATCAGGAACTCCTGCGCAGCAAGACCTACGAAGCCATCGCCACCGCCACCGGCGAAGCCATTCACTGGGTCGGCAACAAAGCCGCCCCCGTCCCCGGCGCGGCGCGCCGCCTGCGCGAGGACCTGCTCCAGCTGATCGCCGCCCTGCGTCTGCTCCTCTCGGCCTCCCCCGCCGACCCCGACCCGCTGCCCGGCCTGGCCGAACGCCTCTTTGACGAAGCCCGCGCCGCCGGAGCAGACCTGGACGCCTTGGGCGAAGCCCTGCGCCAGATGCCCCCCGCTCAGCGCGCCGCCCGCCTCAGCCTGGAGTCGATGCTCGAAGACCTGGACATCATCGAGACCAGCGCCAACACCATCCTGACCATCAAGGAAGACCTGATCGGCCCCGCCCGTCAGCGCAAGCCGCTCGCCTTCGACCTGGCCGCCGAAATCGAGCGCCTGATCGCCAACATGGCCCTGCCCAAGGAGGTCGTGACCCTCTCCCGGCCCGCCGATCTGCCTCCCGTCTACGCCGACCCGCGCCAGATCGACCAACTCTTCAACAACCTGATCAAGAACGCCTGGGAAGCCCTGGAGGGACATCCCCGGCCGCAGATTCAGGTCAGCCTGGACCGCGCCAGCGACCCCTCCATGCTGTGGGCCTGCGTCCGCGACAACGGCCCGGGCATTCCGCCCGAAATCCAGGACAAAATCTGGGTCTCTTTCTTCACCACCAAGGCCGGCAAGGGCGGCACCGGCCTGGGCCTTTCGGCCTGCATGGAAATCGTCCGCCAGAACGGCGGCAGAATCTGGATGGAAAGCGAGGTTGGCCGGGGGACCGCTTTCCACGTTCTCCTGCCTGCGGCCTCCCCATCTCACCCCAAGGAGGAAAACCAATGACAACCGTCTTGCTCGTGGACGATGAAAAACTCGTCCTGCGCAGTCTGGAAAAGACCCTGTTGCGGGCCGGTTTCGAGGTCCTGACCGCCGGCGACTGTCTCAGCGGCTGGGAAACCTTTCGGGCCAACGCTGACCGCATCGACATCGCCATCCTCGACCTGAACATGCCCGGCTTCGACGGGCTTCCGCAGGCCGAGGCCGGGCTGGGGCTGCTCAAAAAGGTGGCCGATGTCCGCCCGAACCTGCCCGTCATCATCCTGACCGCCTATGACGAGGTCGGCAAGGCCCGCGAGGCTGTGGAGGGCGGGGCGCGTGCCTACTTCGTCAAAGGGCGCGAACAAGGCCTGGTCGAACTGATCGGACAAATTCTGAATCGTTAGTTATAAAGAGAGGAACGCATGAAAGCACATCAAGCCAGCGGCATCGAACGCCACGCCATCCTGTTGAACGCGGCGGCGCGCGTCTCGCGCAGCATCGCCTCCATCCTCGACCTGAACCTGCTGCTCAACCGCACCGTGGACATCATCTGCGACGAGTTCAAGTTCTACTACGCCGGCGTCTTCCTGGTGGACGAAAGCGGCAGTTGGGCGGTGTTGGCAGCCGGACGCGGCGAGCCCGGCCGCGCCATGCTGGCCGAGGGACACAAACTGCACATCGGCGGCAACTCGATGGTCGGGGCGGCCATCGCCAACCGCGAGGCCCGCATCGCCCTCGACGTCGGCGCGGAAGCCGTCCACTTTAAGAATCCCCACCTGCTGCGGACTCGCTCCGAGATGGCCCTGCCGCTCATCGCCGGCGACGAGGTCATCGGCGCCCTGACCGTCCAGAGCGAACTGGAGGCCGCCTTCAAAGAGGAGGACATCGCCGCCCTGCAGACCATGGCCGACCAATTGGCCGTGGCCATCGCCAACGCCCGCCTGCATCGCCAGAACCAAACCCTCCTGCGCCAGGCCGAGCGGCGCGCCCGCCTCCTGCGCGCCGCCAACACCGTCGGGCGCGAGGCGACCTCCATCCTCGACATCGACCGCCTCCTGCCGCGCATGGTGGACATCGTCGTCGAAGCCTACGGCTTCTACTACGCCGGCGTCTTCTTGGTGGACGAGAGCGGCGAATGGGCCGTCCTGCGCGCCGGCTACGGGGAGGCCGGCAAGGCCATGCTGGCCGAGGGCCACAAACTCCAGGTCGGCGGCAACTCGATGATCGGCACCTGCATCCGCCTGGGCGAGGCGCGCATCGCCCTCGACGTCGGCGAGGAACGCGTCCACTTCAAGAATCCGCATCTGCCCCACACGCGCTCCGAAATGGCCCTGCCGCTCATCTTCGGCGGCAAAGTGCTGGGGGCGATCACCATCCAAAGCAAGGAGGAACGCGCCTTCAGCCCCGATGACATCACCACCCTGCAGACCATGGCCGACCATCTGGCCGTGGCCGTCCAGAACGCCTATACCCTGGAAGCCCTCCAGGCCGCCCACGCCGAACTGCTGCGCACCAAGGTCTACGAGGCGCTGACGGTCGCCACCACCGAAGCCATCCACTGGATCGGCAACAAGGCCATGCCCATCACTATGACCATCGCCCGCCTGCAGGAAGACCTGGCCAGCGGCCAGCCCGACCTGGACTCCCTGAAAGAAGACCTGGCGCTGATCGCCGAATCGGCGCAGACCATCCTGGAAGTGAAAGAACAACTCATCGGCCAGGCGCGCGAACAGAAACCGCGCCCCGTCCTCCTGGCCGACGTCCTGCAGGCGGCCATCCGCCAGAGCCAGGTCGAGGCCGTCGAAAGCGAGATTGCCGCCAACGCCGCCTACGTCATTGCCGACAGCACCCAACTGACGCGCGTCCTCGTCAACCTGCTCCGCAATGCCAGCGAGGCCGGGGCGAAACAGATCACCGTCCGCGCCCGGACCGGGAGCGAAAAAGGCTCCGTCCGCATCACCGTCGCCGACAACGGCGCCGGCATGGACGCCGAAATCCTGGCGAAATGCTGGTCGCCGTTCTACACCACCAAACCGGGGCGCCACGGCCTGGGCCTGCCCGCCGCGCTGCACGTCATCACACAATTGCAGGGACAGATTTCCATCAAGAGTCAGGCCGGGAAAGGGACCACCGTCGAGATCCTCCTGCCTGCCGCCAATCCCCTGCTCGGCGACCTGGGCAAGACGCCCAACATCCTTCTGATCGACGATGACGACGAATGGGCGCGTTTCTTCCTGAAGACCATCCGCACCGCCGAGCGGGCAGACCGGCCCTCCGAGAAAGCCGACCTCATTCTGCTCGACGAATTCGCCGAGGGCTTCGAACCGGCTCTGAAGGCCATCCAGAAGGCGGGCCTGCTCGGCAAGACCATCGTCGTCACCGCCGCGCTGGACGTGGACCGGCTGACGCGCCTCCTGAGGCTGGGCGTCAAGGACGTCAAACTCAAGCCCTACAGCCCGGCCGAAATCCCGGCCCTGTGGGAGAAATAGAACCCCAACACCGAGAGCAAAAACCCGGCCTCTTCGAGAGACCGGGTTTCTGTTTACCGAAGAACTACCCCTTCACCCCATCCAACCCCTCGGATAGTGATTCTTGACCACCGCGCCGACGCGCTTGCCCCATCCCAGCGGCCAGCCGTCCACCGTGACCAGCAGCCAGCCGGCCTCCCCTGCCGAGGTCAGCGGCTCGCCGCGCAGGTAGGCGGCCAGGGCCGGGTCGCCGGGAGACAGGTCCAGGGTCCGGCGCGCCCCGCCGGGGCGCAGAAACAGCGCCAGCGGATGGGCCGGTTCGAAGCGGCCGGTCTTGAACGTCCCCACCCAGACGCCGGGATGGACGAGGCGCAAATTTCCAAAATCCGGCATCTCCTCCGGGACGAGGTACAAGCGCTCGCCGCGCACCCGCAGCCGTTCGGCGGGAAACTCGACGGTCAGCGCGGCTTCGCGGAACGCCTCCCAGTCCGCCCATTGCGCCCGCGTCGGAGGGTTCAAGCGCCCAGGCCGCCCCGCCGTCTTCCCCCGCTTCTCCGCGTCGGCGTCCATCGAGACTCGCCGCAGCAGACAGACAAAATGCCCCTCGCCGGCAATCCGATGGGGGAACAGGCGCACTGCGCCCTCCAATTCTTTTGTGTGCAAGCCGGCCCACTCCGGTCGCCCCGGCATAAATCCATCCATCCTGGGCAAAGCCACGACCTCGAATTCCCTCCCTCCGCTTTCATCCACCCGTCCGTGTAAAAATCCGTTCCGAAATCCGTTTTCATCCGTGAGTCCGTGACCAAGTCCGTTGATGAAATCCGTTCCCATCCGTGAATCCGTGACCCAGTCCGTTGACCGCAATCCGTTTCCATCCGTGAATCCGTGACCAAGTCCGTTTCCGCAATCCGTTCCCATCCGTGAATCCGTGACCCAGTCCGTTGACCGCAATCCGTTCCCATCCGTGATTCCGCGACCAAGTCCGTTTCCGTAATCCGTTTCCATCCGTGATTCCGTGACCAAGTCCGTTGACCGCAATCCGTTCCCATCCGTGAATCCGTGACAAAGTCCGTTGACCACCGCCTCATTCTCCTCCGGCGCGAACGTGCAGGTGGAATACAGCAAATACCCGCCCGGCCGGACGAGTTTTCTGGCTACACGCAAGATGTTGGTCTGGCGCGCCGCGCAGCCCGCCACCATCTCCGGCGACCAGTCGCGCCGCGCCCCCATGTCTTTGCGGAACATGCCCTCCCCCGAACAGGGCGCATCGACCAGGACGCGGTCGAAGAACGCCCCGAAGTGGTCGGCCAGGCGTTCGGGCGTCTCGTTGGTGATGACGATGTTGCCTGCGCCCCAGCGCTCGACGTTCTGAACCAGGTGCCCAAGGCGGCTGTTCTTGATCTCATTGGCGACCAGCAAGCCGCCCCCCTGCATCAGAGCGGCGAGATGGGTGGTCTTCCCGCCGGGGGCGGCCGCCAGGTCGAGGACGCGTTCCCCTGCTTGGGGAGCGAGCGCTTCGGCCGCCGCCATCGCTGAAGGGTCTTGCAAGTAATACAGGCCGGCCAGGTGATAGGGATGCCTGCCAGGCCGCTCCTCCCCCTCCAAAAAGAAAGCCGCCGGACACCACGGCACTCGCCCCCCCAGCGGAAAAGGGGCGATCTTCTCGAACGCCTCCGCGCTCAATTTCAGCGTGTTGACCCGCAGCCCGCTGACGGGTTCGCCCTCCAGCGCGGCGGCAAAGGCGGGGAACTCATCGCCGAGCAGGCGGAACATGCGTTCAAGAAAGAAGGGCGGCAGAGGCGCAGAAGCAGACATGAGACGATTATACCCTTCCGGGCATTGTATAATAGCGATATGCGCATCGAAGACCTGAATTGGATGGATGTAGAAGAGTATCTGCAGAGCGACGACCGGCTGATGCTGGTCGTCGGCGCCTGCGAACAGCACGGCTACCTGAGCCTGCTGACCGACGTCAAGATCCCCCTGGCCCTGGCCGACGCCGCCTCGCAGCAGACCGGCGTCCTGGTGGCCCCGCCCCTGAACTTTGGCTCCAGCCCCTACTTCCTCGCCTACCCCGGCACCCTCAGCCTGCGCCTTTCCACGCTGATGGATGCCGTCGAGGACATCGTCCGCTCGGCCTACGGGCAGGGATTCAGGCGCATCCTGGCGCTCAACGGCCATGGCGGGAACACCGGCCTCAAAACGCGCCTGGCCGAACTGGTCAACGAATTGCCGGGCCTGAAAATCCAGTGGTACGCCTGGTGGCAGTCTCACAGCGTGGAGGCGGTCGCCGTCTGCCACGGCCTCAAACCGACTCATGCCAACTGGCTGGAGGCCTTCCCCTTTACCGTTGTCGGCGAACTGCCCGAGGGCGAAAAAACGCCGCCGGTCGTGCCGTCTGACGTTCTGGACGCCGCCCGGGCCCGTCAGGTCTACGGCGACGGCTCCTTCGGCGGCCCCTACCAGGCCCCCGACGGCGTGATGCAGGAGATATTCGCCGCCTGCCTGGACGACATCCTGCACCTCCTGCAATTCGACTGACACCATCTGCCATGAAACTCGCCGATACTTCCATCGTCCTGACCGGCGCCGCCTCGGGCATTGGACTGGCCCTGCTCGAACGGCTGGCAGCCCACCCGGCGCGCATCCTGGCCGCGGACCTGAACGCCGAGGCGCTCGAGGCGGCCTGTCGGCGGCTGACGGGCCGCCCCGCCGCCCTGCATCCCTGGCCGTGCGATCTCTCCAGCGCCGAGGCCGTTGACCGTCTGTTCGAGGAAGCCCTCGCCCGCCTCGGACGAATCGATCTCTTCATTGCCAACGCCGGCTTCGCCTACTACGAACGCATCGAAGTCCCCGATTGGGAGCGGCTGGAAAGAATCTACCGGGTCAACGTCTTCAACACCCTTTACACCATCGAAAAAATGCAGGCGCTGTACGGCGACCGGCCTTACAAAGTCGTCGTCACCGCCTCGGCCATGGCCCAGATTGCCGTCCCCGGCTATGCCATTTACGCCTCGACCAAGGCAGCCCTCGACCGTTTCGTGGACGGCTATCGCTGGCAACTGGACGACCCGCGCAAGATCATGGTCGTGTATCCCATCTCGACCCGCACCGGCTTCTTCCGCGCCGCCGGGAAGGACGTGCCTTTGCCCTGGCCGAGTCAGACCGCCGAGGCGGTGGCGCGGGCGATCGAGGCCGGAATCCGCCGCGACCGGACGCGGGTCTTCCCCTCCCCCGTCTACCGGATGATTCTCTTCCTCGACCGCTTCCTTCCCATGCATCACCTGGTGCAGGCCATCGAACAGCGCCGCTTCGAACGGTGGCTGAAAAATCAAGGACCCGTTTCCTGACAGGGAACGGGTCCTTGGCCGCATCAGGATTTAACTCAGATGCGTCGCATGGCGCGCGTGAGATTGATTCCCAAATAGAGCAGGCCGAGCGTGAACGGCAATTCGGCGATCAAATAGTACCAAACCCAGCCCGGTTCGCTGAAGGCCGTGTCGGGTAAAAATCCCAGCCCAACGACCAGCAAGTAAGCCGCCAGCGCCGTCAGGGCGGCAATCCACACCGGACGGGTCTGCCAGCGCTGCTTCTTGGTGGAAATCGAGAAGAACCGATGGGCCGCCACGCCGGCTCCCAGCAGGAACAGAATCACCCAGATGACTGCATGGGCTGTGGCAGTCAGAAAACCTTCCACAATCAGGGAAAGGAAATAAGGAACCAGCCAGATTCCCATCAACATCAGCGCCAGCCGCGCCCAGTCGCTGTGCAATTTGCCGTCCGGCAAAGCCAGCGCCAGATAATACAACAAGAAGAGTCCGATCACCCGCAACAGGGATAACAGCCACGCGACATTCAACGTCGCTGCCCCGTTGCTGACCACATTGGCCATATTCAGGCTGACCGGCAGAAGCAACAAGGCGTAAGCCGCCAGCACGAACAAACTGTCCTGGGGCCGGCTGAGAAAAACAACGCTTCCCAGAACCATGAACGCCAGCGTAAGCAACAACGACAAGCCAATAAAATAGCCCGCCATAGCATCTACAGAAAGGCCGGCCTGTCGCAGCGTCTCGGCGTAATGTTCGGATCGCACGATGGTGTAAGTGGCTTCGGTATTATCCGGCTTGAGGACCGTGATCGAAACCGGCTCGCCGACCCGGCCGCGCAGCATCTCAAACGGATCGATGCCCGACCCGAGATATTGTCCATCGACAGCGACCAGAATATCCCCCTCCTCCACGCCGGCGTTGGCCGCCCCCGAACCGGCCGAAGGGGTCAGGACGATGCGGCCCAATTGGTCGGTCTGCATGGTGACGCCAATGTACCCACGCGTGAACCCGGCCACGGCCGCAGGAAAACCATACACGACGAATACTATCATCCCTGCCGCCAGGGTGAAAAACAAAACAAGATACACGGCTGGCCAGGGATGCTTGAGGCGGCGGCTCGCCTCGACTTCTGTTTTGGGATGCTTTGATTTTGGCATAACGCTCCTCAGACCAATCAGATTGACTTTCGCAACGCCCGATTATACAACGAAGCGGGCTTCGACCGCAGGGGACAGTTCTCTCCGCGCCCTACACAGAAAAGCCCTGCATCCTCTCGTCATAATCAGAGAGATCTGCAAGGCATAGCCCGCAAAAGTGGAATACGCCAACTGTGCAAGATGTTCAAGCAAGCGCCAGAAACTCAAATCAGATTGAGATAATCCAGGATGATCTTTCCTTCTTTCAGCACGAGGATCGAGGTGCCGGTGCGGCTGCCCAATTTCCAGGTCAGGTAACGGATGTCGCCATTGACCTCGACGCTCTTCAACGTAAACACCCCGGCCGGGACCGAAGCGAAGAAGGTGGAATAATCGTTGCGGGTGTTGCTGAAGGTACGCGTCACCCGATCGCCGCGCACATGGATGGCATTGGGTTGATAGAGGGCCATCATGGTCGCGGCGCGGCGGCTGTTCAGCGCGTCGATATACCTTGCGGTAAACGCGTCCGGGGCCGCGATGGCCGATTGACTGGCAGCGGGCGCCTCGCCAGCAGGGACGGCGGGCGTCTCGGCGGCGGCCGGTCCGCTAGCCGGCTGGGTAGCAGTCACCTGCACAGGGGCAGGCCAGGCATAGTCCGCAATCGTCCGCCAGATCTGAGGCAAATGCTTGCGGCAATATCCCCATTGAAAGAAATTGACGGCGGGAATCTGCAAAGCCCGCGCCGTATCCATGAAATCCAGAATGTCTTCCGGCGTCGGCGCCCAATTGCCGACGCTATACGCAGGCGCGGTGGCGAGATACGGTTTGGCGTTCGGCAACGCATCACACTGACGTTTGGACTCGCGCAACTGCCAGCCGGCATTATGCGCCTGCTCCCAATAGACCTGCGGCATATTGTAGTCGCAGAATTCGAGGAAGGTCGACCAGGGCAGTTCGGGATGATAGTTGGGGAAACGATAGGAACTCAAAGCGATCGGCACGGTCAGGGCGGCCCGCACCTCGCTCATGAAACGCCGGGCGGCAAATGCTTTGCCGGGCCGCTTGTATTCCTCCTCGGCATTGACGACATACCCGTCCAAATTCAAGCCCTGGACGCGGCGGATAGCGACCGCCGCCTCGCCCGTGGGGTTGTCGCCATAGACATAATGCCAGCCCCAGACGGCAATGCCGGCGCTGCGCAGCGCGGCGACGACCGGCGCGGTATAGTCGCCGCTCGTCGAATCCACGCCGAACTCGACCGGGCCATCGGCAATCTTGACCAGCACATGGCTCAAACCAGCCGACTTTGCCAGCTCGGTGATAGCGGCCGGATCGCCGCCCTCCGTCTCTCGCAAAATGAATGTAAAGAAACCCTTGCCTTGCAGTGCCATCTTTTCTTCCTCCTATGAACCCTGGACGGGATGCCCCACCAGCCCCAACTGAGGAGCAATCCGGCGCATTGCCTGAATGACATTGCCGACATGTTCCCACAATTCGACGCCGAACTCCGCCGTCATTTTTTCGATTTCCTCGCGATTGGCCCCTGCCGCAAAAGCGCGGTCCTTCCACTTCTTCTTGACCGAGGCAACCTCCAGGTCCAGCAAGGAGCGGGAAGGACGCACGAGCGCCACCGCCGTAATCATGCCGGTCACTTCGTCGCAGGCGGCCAACGCCTTCTCCATGCGCGACAGGCGCGGCACGCCCGTATGGTCGGCGTGACTCAATACCGCCCGGACAATCTCCTCCGGGACGCCGCGTTCCCGCAGGATGGGCGCTCCCTCCTGCGGATGCGTCTCCATATTTGGATGGATTTCCCAATCGAAATCGTGCAGCAGGCCAGCCAACCCCCAGAGATCGGCGTCCTCCCCGTATTTTTCGGCGTAGAAGCGCATCGCAGCCTCGACCGCCAGCATGTGACGAATCAAGTTCTCGTTGTGGACGAATTCACGCACAATCGCCAGGGCCTCGTCGCGGGTCATGCAACCTCCATCCAGAAAGCGGAATCTCTGCGCCCGTCACGGGAAAATCGGCTCCTCGTCGCCCAAAACCGGCAGAGGGCGGCTTACGTACAGGTCCCAATACGCGCCAGCCGTAGCCAGCACTTCACGCATATTCCAGTATAGCATGGAACGCCAAGAGTAGGTGCGCAAATCGGAGGCCACGCCAACCGCATCTACGCCGAGCCGATTGCAAGTCAGAACGGCGCGCGGCAAATGGAATGACTGTGTGACCAGAATCGCCTCCTCCACCCGAAAAATCTGCCGCGCCCGGTAACAGGTGTCATAGGTGCGCCGGCCGGCATAATCGAGCACGATGACCTCCGCCGGTACGCCCAATTCGAGCGCGTACAGGCGCATCGCCGCCGGCTCATTATAGTTGACGAAACGGTTATCGCCGCTAAAGAGCAGCCGCTCGACCTTGCCCCCGAAATACAACCGGGCCGCCATCTCGACCCGATCGCGCAGGATGGCGGTCGGCGTGCCGTCCCGGCGCAAGCCGGCGCCAAAGACAATCGCCACCCGCCGGGCGGGGACTTCCAGCGGCCCGTAGAGGCGCGGCCGGGCATAGCGCGTTGTAAGGATTCGCGCCGTCATCAGGAAAACGATCCCCGCCAACAACAAACCGAGCAAGACGCGCAGGAACACGACAAATGCCTTTTTCACAGGCAGATTTTACCAGGAACGCAGAACGGGTTCCACCGGGGAACCCGTTCTCTCAGCAAGTCTTTATCTATCAAGTCAGGCGTTTGCGCACCTCGGCGCTGAGGAAATCGAGCGCCCACACAACGATGATAATCGCCCAAATGGCGGTTCCCGCCCGATGATAACCGACCATCGAGTTGATTTGTTCGTTCAAGTAATAGCCGATCCCGCCGCCGCCGACGAAGCCGATGATGGTTGAGATGCGCACGTTGATATCCCAGTGGTATACAATGAACGAAATGAAATCCGGGACGATCTGCGGCACCACCGCGTACAGGACGGTCTGCAAGCGATTGGCGCCCGTGGCCTGAATGGCCTCGATCGGGCCGGAATCGATGCTCTCGACCGCCTCCGAGAACAATTTGCCCAACGAGGCGGTGGTCACCACCGTCAGCGCCAGCGAACCGGCGAAAGGCCCGTACCCCAGCCAGAAAGCGAAGACCGAGGCCATCACCAGCGGTTCGAACGAGCGGATGAAGTTAAAGAAGGAGCGCGCAATATAGTAAACAGCCGTCCCGAGCACCCCGCGCTTGGTGATGTTGCTGGCAGCCAGAAAACTAAGGGGAGCAGCAATGATGGTCGCGATGGTCGTCGAAAGCAGAGCCATAAAGATGGTGACGAACATCTCGCGCATCACATCCAGCAGCGCCTGACTGGGCTTGAGCGGCCCAACGGGGACAAGCGTCTCGGCAGTAATGCGGCTGGGAACGCCGTCCTGCGCGGCGGTGATCGGGCGCACTTCCACCTCGATCAAGAAATGACCATCTTCGTCAGTGGTGACGCGTCCAATCCGCAACGTCCCCCCCGTCGGTAAGAGCCAGCTCACATTGACCTCGCTGTTGGGCAACAAGTCGAACCCCTCGAGGATAAACGTCTGGCGCGCCTCGGCGCAGGGAACATTCGTCACCAGGCGCGGACCCGAATCCGGCATCTCGGCTTCGGGGGCCGATCCGCAGGGGACGGGGAAATTCATTTCAATGACGGTCGTTTCGACATCCCGCGTGACCACATCTGGCGAGAGAAAAGCCATGACAAAGTCGCGCGCTTTATAGGCGTCCCTCACCAGGCGCGGGAAATCGATTTGAGTCACACGGTAGGATGCGCCAAACAGGAAGACCAGAATGGCGATTCCGAGCGCATTCCAGAACAGGCGGGCGATGGGAGCCAGGTTCTTCTTCATCGTCACACCAGCCTTTCTCGAATGCGGGCACTCACATAATCGAGCGTCATGACCACGATGGCAATTGCAATGAACGCCGCTCCCACGGCGCGCATGTCATTCAAAGCGATCCACTGAATCAAGTAGAAACCAATCCCGCCGCCGCCGACCATGCCGATGACGGTCGAAGAGCGCACGTTGATGTCCCAGCGGTAGATGGTGAAGGCCGTGAAGGGCGGGACAATCTGCGGAATGACGCCGTAACGGACCACCTGCACCCAATTCGCCCCGGTGGCGCGCACGGCCTCGATTGGGCCGGGATCGATGCCTTCGATCACTTCCGAATACAATTTGGCCAGCGCCGCTACCGAGTGGACAGCCAGAGCCAACACCCCGGCAAATGGCCCCAACCCGACGATGATGACAAAGACAATCGCCAAAATCAGCGATTCGATTGAACGCACAAAATTGAGGACGGTGCGCACGACGACGTAGATTGCAAAGGTGAACGGGTTGGCCGACATCAGGTTGCGGGCCGCCAGGAAACTGATAGGAATAGCCAGCAATACCGCCAGGAACGTCGCCATCAACGCCATCGTCACCGACTCGGTCATCCCCTTGACCACGAACCCGCCATTGGTCGAGAACTGCAACCCGCCGATGGGTCGGCGCTGGTCGAAATAAATGCGGTGAGTCAACTGCAGGGTCGGATCGGGCTGGGCGATCAGAATTGTGCTGGGCACTCGAATGGTCGTGGTCAACGAGCCGGTTTCGTCGGTCCGAACAATGAGCGGAGCGTTTTCGTTTCCGCCCAGGGGCTTGTCGTCGCCGATGTTGGTCTCCCACCAGATTTCGGTGTCGGTGTCCGGCCACATGCCGGAGACCGACACGATGACCGTCTCGAGCACGCCGGCGCAGTCGGGCGTGGCAAAGGCCAGTTTTTCGCCGTCCTGGCGGCGGGCCGGAGGAGCCTCCTGAGTGGTCGAACAGGGAACGCTGATCGGCGTCCACATGCGGTTGAGTTCGGTGCGCCGCTCGAACAGGTCGGGGCGGAACATCGGGCGCAAAACGGCCAGGCCGCGCTCCCAATTGGCCGAGGTGAAATCGACCCTCACCATCTGCCAGCCGATACTATAGGCTGCCGTCAAACCCAGGAGGAGCGGGATCAGCACCGAAACCCGCCGCTCGCCCGCCTGTCCGACTGCATCCCACACATTCCACAGCCAGATGCCCAGCGGAGCAAAATACCAGGCCGGCTGGCCGTACCAGGCAACCATGCCCAAAACCACCAGGAAAGCAATCAAGACTGCCCCGCCGCGGTAACGCTGCCGGGCATAGATTTGTCCCAGGCCAGGAAGCAAAAGCGAAAGCGCTCCGGCCAGCCAGGGAGAAGGTCGCTTGGGCGCTTTCGTCTTCATGCTTCAGCCTCAAAGGAGGCGGCGCGCACTTCCTGCGCCTCCTCGCCGTAGATTTCTTTGAATTTAGCCCGGTCGATCTCCTTTGGCAGTCCTTCGAAGACCTTGACGCCGTCCTTGAGCGCAATCACGCGCGTCGCGTAACGGTGAACCAAGTCGAGGAAATGCAGGCTGCAGATGACTGTCAGACCATCTTTGTTCAGTTGCTCGAGATATTGCAGAATGGAATGAGAGAGCACTGGGTCGAGACTGGCGACCGGTTCATCGGCCAGAATGATTTTCGGATCCTGCATCAGGGCGCGGGCGATCCCCACCCGCTGCTGTTGACCGCCCGAAAGAGCGTCGGCGCGGCTCTGGGCTTTATCGGCGATCCCCACCCGCTCGAGGGCCTTGAGCGCCATCTCCTTATCCGCTGCCGGCCAGATGCCTAACAGCGAAAGCCAGGGGTTGGCATATCCCAGCCGGCCGCTGAGTACATTGGTCATCACGCTCGAACGTTTGACCAAATTAAACTGCTGAAAGACCATGCCAATATGGCGGCGGATGTGACGCAATTCGGCCGGGGAAGCGGCGGTGATGTCAATATCGTCCCAGAAAATCTTGCCGCTGGTCGGCTCAATCAACCGATTGATGCAACGCAAAAGGGTAGATTTTCCCGACCCCGATAGGCCGATCACCACCAGAAATTCCCCATCCTGAACCTCAAAACTGACATCGTGCAGAGCGCGCGTTCCATTCGGGTAAATTTTGGTAAGATTTTCGATCCGCAACATGAAGCACCTCTCGAAGAGAACCAATGAAATGCAGACTTCAATCGCCTGCTGGCAAGCGGATTAAAGTCTGCATTCCATCGCGGTCATCTCATCATAGAAAAAAAGAGGGAGGGCAAAGCCCTCCCTCTCTCGACGGACGATTTAGCGGAAATCGTTGATGTCGAAGTTGATAGATTCAAGGAAGACGCGGAACTCATCATAGAAGGTGTCGTCCGCGACTGCCAGGCCGCCAATGCTGTAACCGCCATCGCGCAGCAACTGGATGCCCTCTTCGGTCGAGGCCAGTTCGAGCAGAGCGTTGGTCAGGTTGTCGCGCATCTCTTGCGGCATCGAAGAAATGAAGGAGACGTTATCGTTCGGGATCAGCGGGTCAGACACCCAGACGATGACCACCTGGTCGTTGACATCCGGGAAGTCATTGGTGACCGCCGTACGGGCATCCACATAGGTGGTGCCGAAGTCGCAGATCTCGCCGCGCGGGCTCAGATAGATGGACTTGATGACGGTCGGATGGCCCTGCACCCAGGCGCCGGCGCGCGTGCTGATTCCGTTGGTCGCCAGGAAGCCGGCCGGAACAAGATAACCCGAAGCCGATAGCGGGTCGGTGTAGCAAGGGCGTTTGCCGCTGAACTGCGCCAGAGCAGTAGCCGCGTCAGCGGTATTGGTGCCGGTCACCGGGTCATAGTAGACGGTGAAAGTGCCATCCGCCACGCGAGCAGCATTGACCACTACCTGGAAGGAGTAGTGATCGGCGCCATTGCGCAAGGTGATCAGGCCGACATCCGCATAGCCTTTCTCGTGCGCCACAATGTAGGCGACGGGCGGCAGCCAGCCGATGTGCGCGTTCCCAGCGCCCATGGCCTCGACCAGGGCCGCATAGTTGGTCGGAACGACGATTTGGATGGTGTAGCCGGTCATTTCAGACAGACGATCGGCAATCGCCTGCCCGCCCGCGATCAAAGTATCGGTGGTCGCCGAGGGCGCCAGAGCCATGATGAGCGGGTTTTCCGGCGTGCCCAGTGCAGGCGCGGGCGGTTCGGTAGGTTGCGGTTCTTCCGTCGGCGCCTCGGTGGGGGCTTCGGTGACCACTTCGGTCGGCGCTTCCGTCTCGGTCGGGCCGCAAGCGGTCAACAGCAAAGCCGCCACTACCAAGAGAGACACGAACACGAACAACTTTTTCATAACTCTTCTCCTCTCACAGATGAGAATTGGGGGGTACGCGAACAACGCGCTTAAAGATAATAATCCTATTTTGAAGATTAGGCAAGTTAAAATTGTCTGAATTTCGAACATTTGTTCTCTCTAAAGAGAGTAAAACGGCCTGAAGCAAGATCCCGGCCGCGATAAACGATTCTGTAAAGAGAAACCGTCTCGTTTTCCGGTATAATCATCATATGTCGCCATCTGCTTCTTCCCCCGTAAAAACCTTTCTGACGGTCATCCTCGTGCTCTTGTTGGGGATTGGCATCTGGTCGGCTATCAATTGGTTCAACCAGTCGATGGCCAATGCTCTGAATCCCTTACAGCAAGCCAACAACCAGTTGAGCACCCAGGTAGCCGAATTGCTCCACCCCACTCCCACCGTCATCCCTGACCCGGTGACCATCATTCGGGAAGTCAACGCCCTGGCGCGGCTGGAAACGATCCAATACACCATTGAAAAGATCGTCACCGTGGAACAGGGACAAGACGCGCTCGCGCCGCTCTTCGGCGACCGGCTGCTCTTCGTGGCTCATGGGTATGTGATTGCCGGCATCGACATGGCCAAACTCAGCGAGGCCGACATGTGGCTGGAAGGCGATGTGCTCAATGTCCGCCTGCCGCCGGCCGAGGTCTTCGACGCCACGCTGGACAACGAACAATCCTATGTGTACGACCGCGAAACCGGCCTGCTGACCCACGGCAACCCGAACCTCGAAACGCTGGCGCGCCAGGCAGCCGAGCAGCAAATCCTGCAAGCCGCCCTCGATGACGGCATCCTCGAACAGGCCCGCATGAACGCGGAATTGTTCCTCGACCGTTTCTTCGAGGCTCTGGGGTATCCTCGCGTGTATTTCCTGCCCTAGACAAAAACTACGGGCGGGGTCTCCGCCCGGCTTCATTCCTGCTGTTTGCCCATCCGCTCTGGATGGGCGTATTTTTTCTCGACCAGTTCCTCCGCCCTCCGACGTTCGGCGGCGCTCAATTCCCCGGCCTGTAAATCGAGAGACAAGACCTCGCTAAACCCGGTGACAAACGCTTGCACCGCGCCATCCCAGGAAACTTTGCGACCCAGGAAGCCCTCCACCGTGACAGCCCGCTGGAGCAGACGGGCCGCCGCCCGGCTGCGGCTCTCTTCGTCGGGGAAGGCCAGCACCTGCAGGATGCGCGTCAGGTCGCCGGTCAACGGCAGCGCGCCGTGCTGCAAGACGCCCTCGCGGCGGCGGGCCTGCGCCGAGCCGACCAATTTCTTGCCGCCGACCGTGATTTCATAAATCGAAGGCACCTCGAAGCAAACCGGATTGGCATTGACCGCCGCCGGAGCAGGGACATGGCGATCCTGCATTTCGGCCGGCAATCCCAGGATGTGCAAAGCGCGTAAAATGGCCGCCGCCAGACGATTGTAGGATTCCAGTAAAGTGCCCGCTACGCGCGGCTCGTCGGGAGGAGCGGCAACCGAATAAGTCAGTTCGTCAGTGTGCAGGATCGCCCGCCCGCCGGTGGGACGGCGCACCAGGTCCCAGCCGCGCGCCTGCAGGCGCGGTAAATCCACATCGCTCAAGGGCTGGGCATAGCCGAGGGAAAGGCAGGGCGGTTCCCAGGCATACAACCGCAGGGTGGGAAGAGACTCGCCGCGCCCGACTGCCTCCAGGATGGCCTCGTCCACGGCCATGTTCCAGGCGCCGCGCGCCGGCGGAGTGAGAAGCAAACGCCAGGTATCAGTCATTGTGAATCTCCATCAGAACCCGCTGTTCTTCGTCTGCTCCAATTTCGACCAACGGAGGCCGAACCGGCCAGCGCGGCAGACCGTACATCCGATGCAGCAAGGCCTTGAGAAGCGGAGGGAAAGGCATGTACTGCTCCAAAATGTGACGCTGGCGGGCGACCTGGGCCTGCAAAGCCGAGACGTCCTCGCCGCGGGAAAACCCGTCCCAGATGGCGCGCAGCGAAGGAGAAATCAGATTGGCCGGGGCGGTGATGCAGCCGCCAGCCTGGTTCTCTAGCGCCAGTTGCAAATACGAATCGGTGCCGGTCAAGACCAGCAAGTCGGCCCCGAAACGCTGTCCGAGGGCGCGCGCCAGGTCTGGGTCGTGAGAGGAATCCTTGAGACCGGCAAACGTCCGCGGAAAGGCGTCCTTCAGGCGCGCCAGCAAATCGAGCGAAAAACCGATTCCGGCTACCGACGGGAAATGATAACCCAGCAGACAGCCGTCGGCGGGGACAGCCTGGCGGATCAAGGCCGCAAAGTAACGGAACAGGCCCTCGTCGGTGGCCTTGCGGAAATAGTAAGGCGGCAACACCACCGCCGCGTCGAATCCCAAATCGAACGCCAGGCGCGTCAGGGCGGCCGTCTCGGTCAGACTGGGCGTTCCGGTTCCGGCCAGCAGTTTCAGGTCCGGATGGACGGCGCGGACCTCGAGGGCGGCGCGAAAGACGGCGGCGCGTTCTTCGGGCGCGAAGGACGGCCCCTCGCCGGTCGTCCCCAGCAGCAGGACGCCATGACAGCCGCGCCGGGCGAGGAAATCCAGAAAGGGCGGAATGGCCGCCAAATCGGGCGAGCCGTCCGCGTTCAGCGGCGTGACCGCCGCGGCATAGACGCCTGCCAGCGGATGCCGACTCATTTCTTCACCCTGCGGACGAAATCGCGCGCCGCGGCCGCAGGCGTCATCAGGCGCTTGCCCTCGGCGTGCAAGTAGCGCTGGCGGTCGAGCACCCACAGGTACAGGTCGCCTTCCGTCTTGCCGGGGAAGGATTTCAAGATGCCGCTGCGCCGGATGACGCGCGTAATGGGCTGGTACACGTGATCGTACCAGTGCATGACCGCCTCCTCCTCGCCGATATCGCGCTGCAAGTCGAGGCCCATGAAGTAGCGATGGACGGCGATGTGTTCGAGCATGCGGCTGAATCCATCCGGGATGGTGAGGGCGATGGCCGCCTCGGGCCGCAGACGGTCGAGGGCGGTGCGCTCGAGGAATTGGACTTTTTCGCCCAGAATCTCGAGGTCTTCCGGTTTCAGGTCAGGGGTGATGCGGACCTTGGTCGAGCATTCACGCACCTCGGCCTCGATGAACATCTGCCCCTGCTCGCGCGCCACCGAGACGCGGTGGTGGCCGTCCACCACAAAATAGACCTCCCCCACCTGGTAAAGCACCACCGGCGGCAGGTTGATTTCCTGATAGAAGGCCACGTCCACGCTCTGCCAGCGAGAGGCGCTGGTGCTTTCGAGCGGGAGGAAGGCGCGGTCGAACTGGTGGTAGCGGTTCAGGCTGCCGACGATCTTCGCCACCTCCACCGTCCGCACGCCGCGGTAGATCGGCCCGCCGATGCGCAGTTTTTCCTTGACCTCATCGTAGGAGAGCAGAGTCTGCGGCTGACCAGCCAGCAGGTTGCGGACGCGGTTCAAGAACGCCTTAAGACGGGCGCGGGCAAAGTCGGCGCGGGCGCGGGCAAGGAGATGGGCAAGCATTAGGGTTCGATTTCGATCACGCGGTAGGGAAAGATATTGATGACCACCGTGTCGCCCAGGCGGCTGATTCGCGACTCCAGGTTGCTCTTGTAATACATCGTATGTCCGTGCAAAAAATAGCGCGGCCGGAAGAGACGGATGAAGTCGCGAAAAGCGTTGAAGCCAATGTGAGCCGGGTCGTCATCATCATGGACGCCAAAAGGAGGCGAGTGCGCGACCAGGATATCCAGCGGACGGCGATGAATCCAGCGTTTCCAGAGGACGCGCCGCGCCAGCGGCCACAGCCGCAGATACATCTCGCCCTGGCTGTATTGATTGACCCGCTCGGGCACATAGCGCACGCTGCCCCCAATCCCAGCCAGCAACAACCCTTTCAGGAAAATCGCCTGTTGGTCTAGGAAGAAACCGCCCTCCACGCGGCTCTCCGGGTCGGCAGGATTGTACCGCGGGTCGTGATTGCCGGGCACATACACCAGCGGGACGTTCAAAGCCGTCAGCAGGAATTCCAGAAACTCGTACGGCAGGTCGCCGCATCCCAGAATCAAATCGATATCCGGGAAACGCTCCCGCACATAAGAGGAGTAGAGACGGTCATCCACCTGGTCGCTGACGGCTAGAATCTTCATCTTGGCTGTATTTTGCCTCAAACCTTACAACCCCGCAAGGTATTCAGGTTGCCATTCCGGCCCTTGCTGGACTATAATCTATGGAAACAGACGCGCTGGAGGCTTTTCTGGACACCCAACGGATCGAAATGCCGCTCGAACCCGACGAGGAACTCAGCGGCCAGCAATTGCCTGCCAACACCACCCTGGCCGACCGCTACGTCATCCAGGATGTGATTGGAGTGGGCGGCATGGGGTCGGTTTACCGCGCCCGCGACCTGCACTTCCCCAACGTGGTGAAACTGGTGGCCGTCAAGGAAATGATTCTGCGCGCCCCCGATCCTCTCGTCCGCAAGACCATCATCCAGAACTTCGAACGCGAAGCCAACATCCTGGCCACCCTCACCCATCCTGCCATTCCCCGCATCTACGATTACTTTACTCAAGGGGAACGCTCTTACCTGGTGCTGGAATTCATCAACGGCAAAGACCTGGAAGCCATCATCAACGAGACGCCCGGTTTCCTGTCCGAAGAGGAAGTGTTGGGCTGGGCGATCGAACTGTGCGACGTGCTCAGTTTCCTGCACGAGCACAAACCCGATCCCATCATCTTCCGCGACATGAAGCCGTCCAACGTGATGATCAATCAACGCCGGCATGTCGTCCTGGTGGATTTCGGCATCGCCAAGACCTTCCAGGCCGGCCAGCGCGGGACGATGATCGGCACCGAAGGCTATTCCCCGCCCGAACAATACCGCGGCGAGGCCACCCCTCTGGCCGACATCTACGCCCTGGGGGCGACGCTCCATCACGCCCTCACCCGCCGCGACCCGCGCATCGAACCGCCCTTCTCCTTTGCCGAAAGGCCGGTGCGCAAAATCAACCCCGCCGTCTCGGAAGAACTGGAGAAAATCATCGAAACCGCGCTGGAATATGAGCCGGAGAAACGCTTCAAAAGCGCCGCCGAGATGAAGGAAGCCCTCCTCGCCTGCGGACGCAAGACCGGCCTGCTCAACCGCATTCCAGACGTAACGACTGCCGTCGCCACCAGCCAGATCAAACCCTTGTGGACGTTCAAATGCGAGGACGAAATCCGCAGCACCCCGCTCTACTATGACGGCGCGATTTTCATCGGCTCTTACGACCACAACCTCTACGCCCTGAGCGCAGCGGACGGCAAATTCCTGTGGAAATATCCCACCGACGGCGGCGTGGTCACCCGCCCGGTCGCCTACGAGGGCAACATCTACTTCGGCTCGGAAGATCAGCGCCTGCACGTGGTCAGCGCCCGCTCTGGCAAAGTCAACTGGACCTACTACACCGAAGGCCGCGTTCGGTCCTCGCCGCGCATCGCCGAAGGACACATCTTCTTTGGCTCGGACGACCACCACCTGCACGCCGTCAACCTGCTGACCGGTCGCCCCGCCTGGCGTTTCGAGGCCGCCGCCGCCATCCGCTCCTCCCCCTTCATCATGAACAACGCCGTCTATTTCGGCTGTGAAAGCGGCGAGTTCTACTGCGTCGACTTCCGCGGCGAACTGAAATGGCGCTACAAAGCCAAACTGGCCGTCACCTCCTCGCCCTGGGGCGCCGACGGCGTCATCTACTTCGGCTCGCTGGACAGCAGTTTCTACGCCCTGGACGCCAAAGCCGGCTGGGTCATCTGGCGCTTCCGCATGGGCAAGGGATCTATCGTCTCCCCCGCCATGACCGAAGGGATGATTTTCACCGGCGCCGCCGACGGCTTCATCTACGCCATCGAAGCCCGCACCGCCAAAGAAATCTGGCGCTATCGCACCGAACATCAGGTCAGCGGTTCGCCGGTCATTTACAAAGACTCGCTCTACTGCGGCGCCGCCGATGGCCAGTTATACTGCCTCGAATACCGCACCGGCCGTCTGCGATGGAAATTCGCTACCGGCGGGCCGATCACCGCCGCCCCGCTCGTCTATGACGACATTCTCTACGTTGGCTCTGCCGATCATTGCCTCTACGCCCTGCTTGCCTGAGTCAACACAAGGAGCATTCTGTGACCTCCATATTCAAGATATTTCGCAGCAAGAAACGCACCCGGCCGCTCAGTCACACCAAAGTCGACACCATCCCCCTCGCCGACAACATCGCCGTCGGGACGCCGGAGACAGAACATTACGAGCCTGCTCAACTCATCTCCGCCTGCGGCCAATCGGTGGGCAAACAGAGAGACCATAACGAAGATTGCCTGTTCGCCCTCTCTTATTGTATCGGCGGCGAAGGCGTCACCATCCCCCTTGGCCTCTACATCGTGGCCGACGGCATGGGCGGCCATCAATATGGCGAAGTCGCCAGCAACGCCGCCGTGCGCAGCCTGTCGGCGCACATTCTACGCAAAATCCATCCCCTCTTGGCCGACCCCTCAGCCAAACTGGAAGAGTCGCTCCAGGAACTGATGGCCAGCGCTGTCAGCGAAGCCCAAAAGGCCGTCATGCATGCCGCCCCCGGCAGCGGCACCACCCTGACCGCCGCCCTGGTGCTCGGCGAGCAAACCATCATCGCCCACGTCGGCGACAGCCGCGCCTACGCCCTGCGCCCTCACGGACGGGTCGAAGCCCTCACCCGCGACCACTCCCTCGTCCGGCGGCTGGAAGAACTCGGCCACATCACCCCCGAAGAAGCCGCCACCCGCCCCGACCGCAACGTCCTCTACCGCGCCATCGGTCAGGGCGAATCCCTCGAACCCGACATCTTCATCATCCCCTTCCCGCAGCCCGGGTACCTGATGCTCTGCAGCGACGGCCTGTGGGGCGTTCTCCCCGAAAGCGAACTGACCGAAATCGTCTACAACGCGCCCAGCCTGCACAAAGCCTGCAAGGAACTGGTCCGGGCGGCCAACGCCGCCGGCGGGCCGGATAACATCAGCGTCGTCCTGGTTCAATTGCTGAATTGATGCAGAACCAAAAAGATTATTATCTCATTCTAGGATTACGGCGCAACGCCACTCCCGAAGAGATTCGCAAAGCCTACTTCGAGGCGGCGCGCCGTCTCCACCCGGACACGAACACCGCGCCCGGCGACACCGAATTCTTCCTGGACGTCCAAGAGGCCTACGAAGTCCTCTCGGATGCCCAAAAACGCGCCGAGTACGACGCCTCCCTGCCGCCCGAAAGGACCGCCGACGCCCCCGTCCGGGAAAACATCCTCTACAGTCGCCGATCCCTGACCCGCCTGGACGAACCCCAACTCATTTACGTTCTCCTCGAATACTCGGCCGCCGCCGACGCCCATTCGCCTGCCGCCCCGCCCCTGAACCTCTGCCTGGTGCTCGACCGCTCGACCTCCATGCAGGGCCTGAACATGGACATGGTCAAGGCGACCGCCATCCAAATCCTGCGCCGCATGCGCCCGCAGGACACCTTCTCCGTCGTCGCCTTCAGCGACCGGGCCGAGGTCATCGTCCCCGCCAGCCGCAACAGCGACATCGCCAAACTCGAAGCCCGCATCCAGATGTTGCAAACCTTCGGCGGCACCGAAATCTTCCAGGGCCTGCAAGCCGGCTACACCGAGATTCAAAGGAACCTGAAACGCTCCAACGTCAACCACATCATCCTGCTGACCGACGGCCGCACCTACGGCGACGAGGAACAGTGCCTGCAACTGGCCTCCGAGGCCGGCAGGCAAGGCATCGGCATCAGCGGCCTGGGAATCGGCCACGAATGGAATGACGTCCTGCTGGACGAACTCGCCGTCCGCACCGGCGGCAGCAGCATGTACGTGAGCCGCCCTCAGGACATCCAGCGCCTGTTGATCGAGAAATTCAACCTCCTCTGGCAAGTCTTCGCCGACGAAGTCCAATTCAGTTTCGACATCTCCCCCGGCGTCGACCTGCGCTATGCCTTTCGCCTCCAACCCGAAGCCGGCCTCCTGGCGCTTGAATCCCCGGTCCTCCTGGGCCCCATCCTGCGCGACCAAAGCCTGAAAATTTTGATGGAATTCCTGATTCAACCAGAGGCCGTCCAAAACCGATCGGCCGTCCTGCTGGACGGACGCCTCGACATCTCGATCGCGACCCTCCTCTCCTCCCCGCCCTCTCTGCCCCTGCGCCTGTCGCGGCCGGTCTCGGACAAGTCCAGCCCCGAGCCGCCCCCTCAGGAAATTGTCGACGCGCTTTCCAAATTGACCCTCTACCGCATGCAGGAGCAAGCGCGCCTGGAAGTCAGCGTTGGCGAGCACGAAAAAGCCATCCAGCATTTGCAACAACTGGCCACCCATCTGCTGGCCCGCGGAGAACGCGGCCTGGCGCGCACCGTCCTCCTGGAAGCCGAACACATCCAAAGAAATAAAGCCTTCTCGCAACAAGGAGACAAGCAAATCAAATACGGCACCCGGGCTTTACTCCTCTCTGGACTGGAGAAAGATAACCATGATCCTGTGTCCCAATTGCCAGAATAAAGAAGTGTCGGGAGCGGTTTTCTGCAGTCGCTGCGGCGCCCAGTTGCTCGAAGCCGAGACTGCCAAAACGAACCTCATCGAAACCGCCGATGGCCAGAAAGCCAATCTCAAACAGACCACCTCGAACTTGCGCCCGCCTCCCCCCGCGGCGCTCGACGCCTGGCTCTCTCTGCACATCACCGAAACCGGCCAGATCCTCACCCTAGCCGACCGCAACGAATTCACTCTCGGCCGCGTCGCCGAAAGCCAGCCCATCATGCCCGACGTCGACCTGAGTCCCTACAATGCTTACGCCCACGGCGTCTCGCGTCTGCACGCCGTGATCAAATTGATCAACAACCGCGTCATCATCATGGACCTCGGCTCCTCGAACGGCACCTACGTAGGCGGCAACCGCCTCTCCCCCTATGTGGAATGTCCGCTCCAGCACGGTGATTTTATCCACCTGGGCAAACTCAAAATCCAGGTCCTTTTCGGCCCCAAAGGCCAGAAAACCGAGTAGGTGCGCCATGGCTCAGACCATTGTTCTGCACATTGCCAACGAAGACCCGATTGTCGGCGAAGTGGACGAACTCCCCTCCCCCACCGACACCAACATCAAAGTCCACAACCCGCGCCGCCGGGATGGCAAAGACCTCCACTACCTGCAAAGCGACGTCGTCACCGTCATTTGGCCCATCAACCAGATTTCCTTCATCGAAATCCTGCCCACCGAAGCAGAAGAGCAAATCATCGGCTTCGTGAGAGATTGACATGCCCGAAGAAACCAAACGCTACAAAATCCTGGTCGTGGATGACGAAGAGCGCATGGTGCGCTTCATCCGCATCAACCTCGAACACGACGGCTTCACCGTCGTCGAAGCCTACAACGGGAAGCAAGCCCTCCAGCGCCTGCGCGATCAGACCCCCGACCTGATTCTGCTTGACGTGATGATGCCCGACCTGAACGGCTTCGAGGTGCTGGAAATGATTCGCGAAATCAGCAACGTGCCGGTCATCATGCTGACCGCCAAAGGCGAAGAAGACGACCGCGTGCGCGGCCTGGAACTGGGCGCCGACGATTACATCACCAAACCCTTCAGCCAGCGCGAACTGGTCAGCCGCATTCGCGCCGTCCTGCGGCGGGTGGAAGGGGTCGGCGGCTCGATGCACGGCTTGATCGAGGTCGACGATCGCCTCAAGATCGACTTCGACCGGCGCGAGGTCTGGCTGGAGGGCAAAATCGTCAAACTGCGGCCCACCGAATATCGTCTGCTCTACCATCTCGTCCAGAACGCCGGGTGGGTCATCACCCATGACCAATTGCTGGCCAAAGTTTGGGGCTACGAATACCGCGATGAACCGCACTACGTGCGTCTTTACATCAACTATCTGCGCCAGAAACTGGAAAAAGACCCCGCCAACCCCAAGTACATTCTAACCGAGCGCGGCGTCGGCTACCGCTTCGTCGACTTCCGGCGCGAAAAGCCCTCCTGAACTGGCTCTAACGATTTTTTTATGCAGGGCTTGCGATTTTCTAACGCAAGCCCTGTATATTTTGGGACAGAAAATTTGGTAGAGAAAGGAGGTGCTGTCGTATGTCCAATCTCATCCGTTTCGAACCCATGCGTGAAATGATTACTCTGCGCGAGGCCATGGACCGTCTCTTCGACGAGGCCTTCACCCGCCCCTTCGGCCTGCCGTCGGGCGTCGTGATGCCGGCTCTCGACCTGTACCAGACCGATGATGAGGTCGTCGTCCAGGTGGCGCTGCCCGGTCTCAAGGCCGAGGACGTGCAAATCTCGATTACTGGCGATCTGCTGACCATCAAAGGCGAGTTCAAGGAAAAGCAGGAAGACAAGCACAAAGCCTATCACGTGCGCGAGCAGCGCTACGGCGCCTTCGAGCGGACAGTGAGCCTGCCGACCGAGATCGTGGCCGACAAAGCCAAGGCCGAGTTCGAGAACGGCATCCTGACCATCACCCTGCCCAAGGCCGAAGAGGTCAAGCCGCGCACCATCACGGTCAAAGCGAAATAATCCGGTCTTTGCAAGGGCGCAGCGCTGACCGGTTGCGAAGCGCTGCGCCCTTGTGTCGAGGAACAGCCATGCCCCGCTATGATTTTTCCTGTCCCATCTGCGGACAAGTCTTCGAGAAGAACCTTCCCTTCAACGCCGCGCCGACGGAGGTCGTTTGTCCGGCTGGACACCGCGGCGCGCGCCGCGTGTACGCCGCCCCCGCCGTCGTTTTCAAAGGCGGCGGCTTCTACGTCACCGACCACCGTCCCGCTTCCGCCTCCAGCGCAGAGAGCAAGTCGTCTTAATCCAGGCTCTCGCCCCTGCGGCGAGAGCCTTGTTCTTCGGCCAAGCGCGGAGCACAGACTCGCTCCTGCTATCCTTGTCAGACCCTTCACTCTCGGCTATACTCTTAGCCGGAGGCATCAGATCGCATGACAAAACAACGCATTTTACTGGTAGATGACCATCAAGTCGTCCGGCTGGGGATCAAGGCCTTGCTCGAACGCCACCCGCATTTCGATGTGGTGGGAGAAGCATCGACTGCCCGCGAAGCCGTCGAAATGGTCGGCGCTCTCCAGCCAGACGTAGTCGTCATGGATATTCGCCTGCCCGGCGCATCGGGAATCGAAGCCTGCGAGGAAATCACCCAGCGCTATCCGAATGTCAAAGTCATCATGTTGACCTCCTACGCCGAGGACGAGATGCTCTTCTCGTCCATTCGCGCCGGCGCGGCGGGCTACGTCCTGAAACAAATCGACAGCCAGGACTTGATTCGGGCGCTGGAGGCGGTCGGCCGCGGCGAAGGGCTGCTCGACCCGGCTGTGACCCAGCGCGTCTTCCAGGAAGTGCGGCGCGCGGTCCGAGAGGAAGAGGCGGCGGCCTTCGCCAATCTCAGCCAGCAAGAAAAGCATGTCCTCCTGCTGGTCTCGGAGGGCAAGACCAACCGCGAGATCGCCAAAGCGCTTTTCCTGGGCGAAGGCACGGTGCGCAACTACGTTTCGAGCATCCTCTCCAAACTAGGAGTCAACAACCGGGCCGAGGCCGCGGCGTACGCCGTGGAGCATAACCTGCGTGAATACATTTCAATCTGATTTGCCGTTTACGTCAGCCAAAGCCGCAGCCAACTTGCGGCTTTTTCTTTGCACAGTCTAAAGAATCCTTGAGAACAAACCGCGTCACATCCGCATCCTGGAAGACAATTGCCTCGATTCTCCTTCTCTTCCTGCTCGTCGCTGGCGGGTTAAGACTCTGGATGCGCTTCATCCGACAGACGTTCCCCGCCTTTCCTTCCACCTTCACCCCCGACCTCTATGCCGGCACGGCCCCCGAAACGGATCCCTGGCTGGAACCCTGGCAGCGCTGGGACACGCCCCAATACCAGGCCATTGCCGAACGCGGCTACTCGGCGTTCGCAACGGCCTTCTTCACCCCGCCCCTCTTTCCCTATCTGATGCGCTGGACCGCCCCGCTCTTCGGCGGGAATACACTCGCTGCCGGGCTGTTCGTGTCCGGACTAGCCTTTCTCGGTTGTCTTCTATCTATCCACTGCCTGGCCCGTTTCGAACTCGCTGACGAGGCGGCTGCCATGCGGACGGTAGTCTATCTGGCCTTCTTCCCGGCCGCGGTCTTTCTGGTCGCGGCCTACAACGAGTCTCTCTTCCTGCTGGGCGCCATTCTATGCCTGTACTTCGCCCGCAAACAGCAATGGCAGGTTGCCGGTCTGATGGGCGGATTCGCCGCCCTGGCGCGCATCCCCGGCATTTTGCTTCTCATCCCTCTCGCCTATGCCGGCTGGGAGGCCTGGAGACGAGGCGTCCGGCGCGGCTGGAACGCGCTGGCCTGGATGGGAGCGATCCTGGCGGCGTGGTATGCCTACCAGTGGATCGTCCTCAACCAGCCGCCGACGGCCATCCTGACCGCCCAAAACCAGCGCGGCGGCTATCTCACCTTCCCCGGCCTGAACCTGCTTGAAGCCGCGCGGCGCATCCTCTCCGGCGAACTGATTCTCGAAAACAGCCTGGAACTGACCTTCGCCCTCGCCTCTCTCGTCTTTACCATCTTTATCTGGAAACGCCTGCCGCGCCTCTATGGCATATACGCGGCCGCGTTGCTGCTCTTCTTCCTCAGTCGCATGGGATCGCCTCAACCGCTCGTCAGCATGGCGCGCTACAGCCTGGAAATTTTCCCCGCCTTCTTGTTGCTGGCCAAATGGGGCAACCGTCCGGCGATTCACCGCCTCATTCTCTATCCGTCTTTGACTGGCCTGCTCTTCTTCTCGGCTCAGTTTGCCATCTGGGGCTGGGTAGGCTGAAAACAAAAACCTGGCGCGGAACCCGCGCCAGGCTCATGGGCTGCGGCTACCCCCTACTCCCGAATGCCCATTTTGCGCAACTCCTCGGCGTCGAACAGGGCGCAGAGGGCCTCCGCCGCTGCCGCCGCCATCATCACCGCCAGACTCACAATCGCAAATACCAGCATCGCTCACACTCGCTTCTCATAGACTTTAACGCTCACCCGCTCGATTCGTTGCGCAAAATCCGCCCTGGAAGGGAAAAGCATCGAATTTCGGGAATTCTCCAAATCTCCTTCGTAAAATTCGTGTCATTCGAGGCCCCGACTTTCCCATTTTGCATATAATCAAGGCGCGAGACGATGATGATGAACGATTACACCACCTACCTTTCCCCTTTCACCTGGCGCTACGGCACAGCCGCCATGCGCAAACTTTGGTCCGAGCAGGAAAAACGCCGCCTCTGGCGCGCCATCTGGGTCGCCCTGGCCGAAGTCCAGGCGACCTTCGGCCTGGTGACCGCCGAGCAAGCCGCTGACCTGCGCGCCCACATGGACGAAATCGACATCCCCCGCGCCCTGGACATCGAAGCCGAAATCCAGCACGATCTGATGGCCGAGGTGCGCCTGTTCGCCGAACAGTGTCCCCTCGGCGGCGGAATCATCCATCTGGGGGCCACCTCGATGGACATAGAAGACAACGCCGACGCCCTGCGCCTGCGCGCCGCCCTCGACCTGATTCTCCGCTCCCTGGCCGAGTTGCTGCGCCTTCTGGCCGACCGCATCGAACAATACGCCGAAACGCCCGTCATGGCTTTCACCCATCTCCAGCCCGCCGAACCGACCACCCTCGGCTACCGGCTGGCGCTCTACGGACAGGACTTGCTCGAAGACTACCGCGCCCTCGCCGCCCGCCGGGCCGCCGTCCGCGGCAAAGGATTCAAAGGCGCCGTCGGGACGAGCGCCTCTTACGCCGAACTGCTCGGCCCGGAGAACCTGGCCGCCTTCGAACAGAAACTGTCGGAAACATTGGATCTGCCCTTCTACCCCGTGGCCGGACAGGTCTATCCGCGCCGTCAGGACTTCGAAGTCCTCTCCGCCCTGGCCGCTCTGGGCGCTTCGCTCTACAAATTTGCCTTCGACCTGCGCTTCCTGCAATCGCCGCCGCTGGGCGAACTGGGCGAACCGTTCGGCGCCCGCCAGGTCGGCTCCTCGGCCATGCCCTTCAAGCGCAATCCGATCCGCGCCGAAAAGATCGACTCGCTCGCCCGCTACCTGGCCGGCCTGCCGCGCCTGGCCTGGGACAACGCCGCCCACTCCCTGCTCGAACGCACCCTGGACGACTCGGCCAATCGCCGGATTCTCCTCCCCGAAGCCTTTCTCGCCGCCGACGAGATTCTGCGCACCGCCATCAGCATCCTCAAAGGCTTGCGCGTCGACCAGGCGGCCATGAACCGCACCCTGGCCGTCTATGGCCCCTTCGCCGCCAGCGAGCGGCTGCTGATGGCCCTCGTCAAAGCCGGCGCCGATCGGCAGGCCATGCACGAGCGCATTCGCGGCCACGCCCTCCAGGCCTGGGATGCCCTACAACAGGGACGCGAAAACCCCCTGCCGGCGGCGCTCGCCGCCGACCCCGTGATGGGCGAATACCTCTCCAGCCAGGAAATTAGCCGTCTAATGGACGCCGCTTCCTACCTCGGCGACGCCCCCCAGCGCGCCCGCCGCATCGCACACGACATTCGGGCGCACCTGCAATAACGCTTACCCCTCCACCGGGAAGAAGCACAACCCCGCCGTACCCGGCCCGGTGTGGACCATCAGCGCCGGCGACAATTCGGCGATCAAATCCTCCACCACCTGGACTTTTTCCGAGACCATGCGGCGCAACTTCTCGACCTCCTGCCGCGCCCCGGCATGGACATAGGCGACGCGCGCCTTCCCCTTCCCGACCGCCTCGGCCACCTTCTCCGCCATCGCCTGGTACGCCCCGCTGCGGCTGCGCGCCACCCCCAGCGGCACGATTTCGCCGTCTTCCATGCCGATCAGCGGCTTGATGTTGAGCAGCGTGCCGACCAGATGCTTGGCCTTGCCGATCCGCCCGCCCATGTAGAGATACTTGAGCGTATCGGCCGTCTGAATCATGCGCGTGATCGGAATCATGGCGCGCACGCGCTCCACGATTCGGTCGAGACGCAGACCCGCCAGCGCGGCGCGGGCCGCCTCGATCACCATCCAGCCCTGGCAGAGCGAAACGTTGCGGGTGTCGATCACCTCGATCTTCACCTCCGGCCTCTGCTCCTGCATCATCGACTGCGCCACCGTCGCCGCCTGGTAAGCCCCGCTCGCCTTCGAAGTCATGTGAATGCTGACGATCTCCTCGTGGCCCTCGTCGGCCAGTTCCTGATAGGCCTCGAAGTAATCGCCCGGCCCGGGGCTGGCAGTCGTCGGCAGGAAGCGGGCGCTCATCAGCCACTGCAGGAATTCCTCCCGCTGCACCGTGACTAGGTCGCGCAGCACCTCCTGGCCGCGGTGAATGTAATAGGCCACCGTCCGGATGTTGAGTTCGGCGAGCATCGCTTCGGGCAGGCTGGCGGTGCTGTCGGTTAAGACTGCAACCGGCTTTTTCATCGTCAATCTCCTTTACAAAATCCCTTTCGTTCAATCCCATTCTACGCCCAATTGTCCGAACATAGATTAAGCGCAAATGAATATTTGCCGAAAATCCGTGCTATACTCTCAGCAAGAAAAGCGATTTTCGGCCAGGCCGAGAAGACCGACAAAAAATCCACCCGGGGAAATGCATGAATCCTCCTCCTTCGACTGCTTCCCTCGAACAGGCTACCATCCAGACCGCCCGCGACCTGGGAACCGTCGCCCGCTCCAAAGAGGCGCGCCGCCTCTCGCATTTGACCCTGCCCGAAATCGAAGCGGCCGTTAACCTGGTCGCCCGCATCATCCCGGCCGGCAACATCCCCGGCATGATTCTGAGCGGCCTGACGCGCCTCCCCGGCCAGCGCCTGCCGCCTCAGACCGTCCGCCAGCACCTGGCCGCCCTCTTCGACGGCGTCGAAAAACTGCTCGACAAGGTGACCTACGGCGCCGTCTTCGCCGGGCCGGCCGCCGTCCTGTGGGGCTACCAGACTCTCCTGCGCCTGGCCGGCAAAGACATCGACTCCGCCTTCCCGGAAGGCGTCTGGCAATTCTACGTCGAGTACGCCCTGCGCGAAGACACCGCCCGCCACGTCAACGAGACCCACGGCTTCGACACCATCCTGCGCCAGCACGGCATCCACCTCAGCCAGGCCGACCGCCTGACCGCCTGGATCATGGCCGTCAGCGCCTGCCTCCAGCAATACGACGCCCTGCTGGAAGTCGAATGGCGCGAGCGCGTCTCGACCGCCATCCTGCGCGACCTGACCGCCGACCTGCCCGAAGCCGCCCGCTACGCCAACCTGTACCGCGAGTGGGAAATCCAGCGCCCCTACCGGCGCGGGGCCGAAGCCCCCGGCTACGACTACCCCGGCTACCGGCGCATCAAATTCGAACGCTTTCTGCAAGACGCCCTGCGCGACCTCCCGCCCCGTCTGCGCGCCGCCTGGAGCGAGCGCATGCAGGCCGCCGAGGCCAACCTGCCCGCCTACCAGCGCCAGATGTCCATCCTGGCTTACCTCGACCCCGGCCCCTACGGTGAGACGCGCCAGCCCTACGACCTCCGCCAGGCCTGCATCGGCCTGATTTTGCGCGGACGCTACTACCTCCTGCCCGTCTACGCCCCCGGCGGCGACCAGCCGCTCGACGCCGAAACCGTCCGCGCCCAGGTCGCCGCCCTCCTGGCCCAGCCGATCTCGGCCCCGGCCTGCCTGGCGCCGCTGGCGCGCGTCCGCCGCCAGGCCCTGCCGGCCCTCTTCCGCCGCCTTTCCCCCGCCCTGCGCGAAAGCCTGGATGCCCTGCGCTGCGCCCCCGTCCTCATCAACGCCGACCCGCGTCCGGCCGGCCTGCTGCTCACCGAACTGCGTCAGGTCGAGCGCGGCTTCGGCTCACACGCCCTGACCATCTTCCAGACCGAGTCGACCTTCGTCTTCGACCAATCCCACATTTTCTTCGACGGCATCCTGGGCGCGGCGCTGGCCGAAATCCTCACCAACGAGGCCCTCTCCTGGGCCGTTTACCTCAACTCCTTGCCCCCTGCCCGCCCCGCCCTGCACGCCCTCTACATCCCCCTCGCCCTGCCCCTCTTGCCCGAAGACCTCGAACACATCCGCCAGGCCCCGCAGGTCACCCCCGAAGCCGGCGCCGAAACCCAGCGCGTCGACCTGAAAACCTGCCTGGCCCTGCGCAAACTTTTCAAACAGCGCAGCCAGGCCCTGCAACTGACCGTCAACGACCTGCTCGTGCTCTACCGCGCCATCCACGCCGCCTCTTATCAGCCCTCCCCCGCGCTGACGGCCGACCTCGACGCCCTGGCCGCCGACCCCGCCGGCCGCGCCCTGGCCGCCCAAATCCGCGCCGCCCTCGAACAGTCCCGCCGCCAAAACCCCTCCCTGCTCATCCCCATCGACGCCAGCCGCCGCTCGCCGCGCGACCGCCTCTACCCCCTCAGCATGGAAGTCCCCCTCGCCGAACTCGACCTCCTGGCGCTCCACCGGCAGGCCATCCAGGCCCTCGACGCCTACGAATCCGCCTCCGGCGACCGCGCCGCCGCCTACCGCGCCTTCGACCGCGCCCAGCGCGCCTACCTGGGGACGCTGGCCGGCCTGGGCGCGTTCTTCAACCGCCTGAAAGAGATTGCCCTGCAAGGCGAGAGCGCCAGCGTCGGCGCCATCAAACTGCTGGCCCACCTCCCCGCCCCCCTGCGCCGCTCGCTGGACGAAATCCCCGCCCGCGTCGGCATGCTCAACAACCTGCTCAAGGGCAGCGAAGTCTTCTCCAACGTCGGGGCCGTCGTCCCCACCAGCACCCTGCGGCGCTTCGTCACCGCCAAGGACGACAACGACCAGAAACAACTCGTCTGGGGCCTGCTCACCGATTCGGACGGCGTCCTCCATATCAGCCTGCGCGACTTCCGTCCCCACGTCGCCGCCCTGCAGGCCACCGGCCGCGCCGACCTGGCCCACCGCATCGCCCAAGACTACCTGGACGCCTACGCCGAGGGTTTCAACCGCTACATCCGCGAACTCTGGCGCATCACCGCCGCCAGCCGGGAAACCAGAATGGCCGCCTCCCAGGCCCGTCAGCCAGACAATTCGAGTCAGATGGGTTAAAATACTCCAAGGAAGCGCCAGAATCCGATGCCCGCATTCTTTCTGCTTCCGAGGGGGCTTGGCCCCCGAAAACCTCCGGCCATCTTCTCTGCTCCCGAGGGGCTTTGCCCCCGAAACCTTCTGGCCGTCTTATCTGCTCCTGAGGAGGCTTGGCCCCCAAAACCTCCGGCCATCTTCTCTGCTTCCGAGGGGGCTTGGCCCCCGAAAGTTTCCAACCGTTCTTTCCGCTCCTCAATCTCGTCAACAGCGAGATGACATGAACGAAGACCCTCTCATCGGCAAGAAACTCTCCAACTTCCTCATCCAGGGCGTGCTAGGGCGCGGCGGGATGGCCCAGGTCTATTACGGCGTGGATGTCAAACTCCAGCGTCCGGTCGCCATCAAGGTCATCGACGCCCGCTTCCGCGGCAAACCGCGCTATGCCCAGCGCTTCGTCAAGGAGGCCCGCGCCGTCGCCCGTTTGCGGCACGAAAACATCATCCAAATCTACTTCGCCGATGACCAGGACGGCTTCTACTACTACGTCATGGAATACATCGAGGGGCAGGACCTGGCCGCCTACCTCTCGGACTTCGTCCTGCGCGGCGAACTGCCGCCCGCCGAGGAGGTCATCCGCATCGGGCGGGCCGTCGCCAGCGCCCTCGATTACGCCCACGAGCACGGCGTCATCCACCGCGACGTCAAACCCTCCAACGTCCTCCTCTCCAACGACGGGCGCGTCATCCTGACCGACTTCGGCCTGGCCCTCGACCTCCAGGAAGGATCCGCCGGCGAGGCGTTCGGATCGCCCCATTACATCTCCCCCGAACAGGCCCGCCGCTCGACCGACGCCGTCCCCCAATCCGACCTCTACTCGCTGGGCGTCATCCTCTACGAGATGCTGACCGGCGTCACCCCCTTCGACGACCTGGCCTCCGCCAGCCTGGCCCTCCAGCACATCATCCAGCCGCCGCCCTCGCCGCGCAGCCTGAACCCGCGCCTCTCGGCCGAGACCGAGGCCGTGCTGCTCAAAGCCCTCAGCAAGAACCCCGCCGAACGTTACCAGACCGGCGCCGAACTGATGGACGCCCTCGAAAGGGCGCTCGCCGCCGCCGAGCCGACCGCCGAACGCATCCTGCCGCTGCCGCCCCCGCCCGCCTCGGTCATCGCCGGCAAGACCCGCCCCGCCGCCCGTAAACCCCTGCCGCCGACTCCCCCGCCCCGGCCGCGCCGCAGATCGGCGCTCATCCCGCTCCTGTTTCTGCTCGGCCTGGCCCTCCTCGCCGCCTACTACCTCTACCCCAATCAAATCGCCGCGCTGATTTTTCCTCCCACGCCCACCGCCCTGCCCCTGCCGACCACCGAATCCCCCCTGCCGGTCGTGCCTCCCACCGAGACGCCCACCCTCATCCCCTCGCGCACCCTCGCCCCCACCGCCACCCCCCGCCCGACGATTTCCGCCACCCCCAGCCCCTCCCCGACGGACACCGCCACCCTCACACCGACCGCCACATCAACGCCTCCCGCGCCCACCGAGACGGCCACCGTTCCGTCCGCGACCGCCGAAAACACCCTCACCGCCACCCTCACGCCGCTCGTCACCGCCACCACCACGCCGCTCTACCCCAACTACAAACGCATCTGGCTGTACTACGACCAATCCGGCTTTTACATCTACAACGCCTCGGACTCGAACCGCTCCATCTCGCCGATCGCCTTCGAGCGCCTCGACAGCGCCGGCAACGTCCTGAACCGCTTCGACGGCCTGCTGTGGTCCGATCTTTACCCCATTCTCCACCCCGGCCGCTGCATGCGCGTCGAAATCCAATCCAGCCCCTACCTGTACCTGAATCCGCCCATCTGCCGCGACTACTACTACAGCACCCGCATCCTGCCCCGCACCAGCAACCTCATCTTCTGGACGCCGCGCCCCGACAGTGCCCAGTTCCGCGTCCTGTGGATGAACGAGGAGGTCGGCCGCTGCGACATCAGCGCCGGGTTCTGCGAGGTCTACATCCCCTAAAGGACGGGCGGCGGTTTTCAAAAATCTCGCTTCGAGCCGGATTTTCGGGGCAAAGCCCCTCAGAAACGGAAAAAGCCCGGCGAATTCCCGGGACTCCAACCCCTCAGAAGCAAAAAATAACCGGTTTCGCCCTCGTCGCTCTTCAGCGCCGCGTTGCACAATTCATCCCGCAAGCAAGTCCTGGTACTCCGGATGCTTCTGGAGATAGGCGGCGACGAACGAACACAGCGCCGTCACCTTCAGCCCGTGCATCCGGGCGTGTTCCAGCGCCGCCCGCGCCAGCCGTGAGCCGATTCCCTGCCCCTCCAGCGCCGGCGGGACGCCCGTATGCGTGATGATCATCCTGTCCCCCTGCAATTGATAGTCCAGCACGGCCAGACGGCCATCCTTCTCGACCTCGAAACGGCCAGCCTGCGGATTGTGACGGACAACCAATTCCTCGGCCATCATTTCTCCTCCCGGCCGCGCCGCAGATCGAGGGTCTCCACCGCATGACGCAGATGGGGGATGACGATGCTTCCGCCCACGACGAGGGCAACATTGAAAGCCTCGTACAACTCCTCGTCCGTCCAGCCAGCCTCCACACATTGCAAAATGTGATAATCGATGCAATCGTTGCAGCGCAGGACCATCGAGGCCGTCAACCCCAGCAACTCCTTCGTTTTGGCAGGCAAGGCGCCGTCGGCGTAGGCCATCGTGTCCAGGTTGAAAAAGCGCTTGATGCCCAGGTGGCCGATTTCCAGAATGCGCTCGTTCATGCGGGCGCGGTAGGCTTGAAATTCATCCAGGCGCGACATGAAAACACCTCCGAAAAATTTTAAGTATTCTACCAGCATTCATGTATTGACTCATCCCCCCCTTTTCTTTACAATACGCAAATATTGGATAGAGTATGTCCTTTTTTATGACCGCCCACAAAACCGTTTTTTACCGTTATCCATAACAATTGCCTGATTGGAGGAACATGTCCACCCCTTTCCCATCCAAACGCGCCCCCGTTTTCGCTGACGTTCCCGACGAAAAGTGGAACGACTGGCGCTGGCAGTTGAGTCACCGCCTCAACACCGTCGAAGAGATCGAAAAGGTCTTCCCCCTGACCGAGTCCGAGCGCAAGGCGCTCAGCACCTCCGGCCTGTTCCGGGTCGAGGTGACGCCCTACTTCATCTCGCTCATCGACCCCGACGACCCGGATGACCCCATCCGCAAGCAGGTCATCCCCACCGACCGCGAGATGGTGCCCTTCACCGCCATGATGGCCGACTCGCTGGCCGAAGACCGCCACTCGCCCGTCCCCGGCCTGGTGCACCGCTACCCCGACCGGGTGCTGATGCTGGTCACCACCCAGTGCGCCTCCTACTGCCGCTACTGCACCCGCTCGCGCATCGTCGGCGACCCGACCGCGACCTTCAAGCGCGAGGAGTTCGATATGCAGATCGAGTACCTGAAGCGCACGCCCCAGGTCCGCGACGTGCTTCTGTCGGGCGGCGATCCGCTCGTCTTGGCTCCCAAAGTTCTCGAGGAACTGCTCACCCGCCTGCGCGAAATCCCGCACATCGAAATCATCCGCATCGGTTCGCGCGTCCCGGTTTTCATGCCGATGCGCGTCACCGACGAACTGACCGACATGCTCCAGCGCTTCCATCCGCTCTGGCTGAACATCCACGTCAACCACCCCAACGAAATCACCGCCGAACTGGCCGCCGCATGCGACAAATTGACCCGCGCCGGCATCCCGCTCGGCAACCAGTCGGTGTTGTTGGCCGGCATCAACGACAACGTCCATCTGCAGCGCAAACTGGTGCATGACCTGGTGCGCATCCGCGTCCGCCCCTACTACCTGTACCAGTGCGACCTGGTCGAGGGCGCTGGTCACTTCCGCACGCCGGTGGCCAAGGGCATCGAAATCATCGAAGGGCTGCGCGGCCACACCTCCGGCTACGCCGTCCCCACTTACGTTGTCGACGCGCCCGGCGGCGGCGGCAAGATTCCGGTCATGCCCAACTACCTGCTGACCATGTCGGACCACAAGATCGTCCTGCGCAACTTCGAGGGCTACATCACCACCTACGAGGAGCCGACCGATTACACCCCCGCCATGGCCGCCAAGTGGAAAGGCCCCAAACGCCCCGAACCCGGCCAGGAAGGCCTGACCGCCCTGCTCGACGGCGACCGCATGTTCATCAAATCGGAGGGTTTCGACGAAGTCCACGACCGCCACGGCATCCAGCACCGCTTGAAAGACGAGTCGAAGTGGAAGCCGCTCGGCATCGGCCCGGGCGAGGAGCGTCCCGAAGAGAAATAAACCTCGCGGCTGCCTACCGCCGCCGCATACGGGGTAAAACAAAGGCAGAGAACGCCCGGTTGGGCGGCCTCTGCCTGTTTTCGTTTCCCTTGGGGACGGCCTCCCTGCGCTAGGGGGAGCCGCACCAGTAGATTTCTCCGTCCGGGAACTCCCTGCCCGGTAAAGGCCCCAGCAGACTTTGCAGGCGCAGACGGCCCGCCTCGCCGTAGGAGGCCTGCAACCAGGAGGCCAGATCGCCGAACAGGACGAGAGGCGCGCCCTGCTGGCAAAACGCCCGCTGGGCCGGGTCGGCGAGGTCGCTCCCGTAGGCCGCCTCGCCGGCGACGAAATCCGGCCGCAGGCTGGCGGTCAAATCATAGACCGGGCGGCCCGTCCAGAGCAGAATCAGGGCGGCGTCATCCGAGACGACCGGCTGGCCGGGCGGCAAATCGTCCAGGGCCTGCAGGGTGGGCGATTCCCGCCAGGCAAAGACGGTCACCCCCCATCCGGCATGGTCTTCCTGCACGTAGTAGAGAGTCTGAGGAAACCACCAGACCAGGAAAACGCCCGCCGCCAGCCAGGAAATCCCCGCCGCCCAGCGCCATTTCCCCGGCCAGGCCGATTGCCAGACGGCCAGCGCCCCCAGTAGACAAAGAGTCAGGCTGACGTAGAAAGGCAAGAGCATGCGGTCGTCCACATACGGGATGGGGTCGGAAAACAAATAAGCGGCCAGCAAGGTCAGCGCGTAGGCCAGCGAGGCCAGACCAAACACGGCAAAGAGCGGGAAGGCAGCCTGCGTCAGACCTGCCCGCCGCGCTCGCCGACGGGCGAAGAGCGTCAGGCCGATGACGAACAGCGCGGCCAGAAAGAGAACGGCCAGGCGCACACGCGATTTGGTGGCCGGGTAGAACGGATGATAGGGCAGCCATTCCCAGACCACCTTGGCAAACAACGAGACGAAGAGGCGGAATTTTGCGCCCGCATCAGCCGCCGCCACCTGGAACATCCGGCCGGCAGGTTCCTGTCCGGTCGCCAGATGCGTCCAAATCAACCAGGCCAGAATCGGCAGGCAGGCCAGCCCGGCGAACCCGGCTGCCCGCTTCAGGCGCTCGCGCCAGCCCCCCGCTGACAGTCCGAGGACGGCCAGGAATCCGGCCGCCAGAAAAGCAACGCCGACGTAACGGGCCAGCGGCAGGAGGCCGGTCAACAGCGCCGCGGCGAGCAGAGACCGCCGTCCGGCGCGCAGCGCGGCAAGGAGGGCGTATCCAGCCCAGACCAGCAGAAAGAGGAACAACGCCTCCGACATGGCCGCGTGCGACATCCGCACCGCCATCGGAAACGCGCCGATGAGAAGGGCCGCCAGAACCGCCAGCCAGGGGGAACGGCCGAACCGGATGAAAAGATACCCGGCTCCAAAAATCGTCCCGGCATAAGACAGGACACTCAGCCAGCGCGGCGTCGCCAGCAAGTCGCCGCCCAAAGAGTAGAAGAAGGCCAGAAGCAGGGAATAGAGGGGAGGATAGTGGGTCAAAAATTGGAAATCGCCATCCGAATCGGGGAAGCCCAGTCCCTCGCCGCGTACCAGGCTGCGGGCCGCGGCCAGATAGGCAGCCGTATCGCTCTGTCCCCAAGGCCCGTTTGCCGTGCCGTAGACCGCCAGCGCCGCCCCCAGCAGACTGAGCGCGCAAAGCACAACAAAAGAGCCTCGTGAGAAAAGCCGCTCACGATTCAGACGAAAAAATAATCGCATTGCCTTTTGATTCTACTTCAAATCGCCCCCTCAGCGAGGCGCTCATTTGCGCTCCGGCGTCAAGACGCCGCTGACCTTCTCGCCCTCGATCTTCAGATACATCGCCCGCACTGTCTCTTCCATCAAGTCTTTCAAACGGTGACGCTCCAGCCCCGGCCGGTTGAGCGGATTGTGCCAGACCGGCTGACCGACCATCACCACCCCCGCCCCATGAATGGCGACCGGATAATAGGGCAGCCGCCGCCCCGTCTTCTCGTAGTACATCTCTCCCAGACGGACGAAGCCCTTCTGGAAGGCCGACATCCGCGTCACGGGATCGTAGTTGATGTTGGCGTCTTCGGGGAAGATCAACAAGAACTTGCCTTCCAGCAAGAGTTCCAGACTGCGCTCCCAGGTGCGGTGCATGTTCTCGTAGCCCTTGTACACCGGGACGCAGCCGAACGAACGCAACAGAGGGACGGTGATCTTGGCCAGCGCCTGCGCCATCCAGCGGCTCAGCGGCGGCTTGAGATGGAAATTGCGCTGGACGAAATCCCATTCGAGGTAGGCCGGGGCCAAGTCCTTATCCACCATGTCGGCGATGATCCAGGGATGCAGCCGCAGCGGAATCGAGCAGACCGCCGCAATCGGCCCCATCGTCTCCAGATGATTGGCGACGAAAACGGCCGGCCCCTGGTCGGGCAAGTTTTCCTCCCCTACCAACTCTCCGCCCCACAGAAAAAGATCGAGGACGCCGGTCAAGAAATGATAGAGCGTATCTCTCATTTCGTCCACCTCTCTCGCGATAATCATAACTCAACTCCTCCCCGGATTGCAACTGACCATCTTCCTGCGCGGACGGGAAAATGGCATCTTTCCTCATGGACCTCTTGCAAAAGTGCTTCACCGTCCTGAGCGGAGCCGCACGTTGCCGCTCGTCGCTCCGCTCAGGGCGTACCTATGCAAAAGGTCTAACATAAATCTTACGCGATATTTGCAACGCGCTGACGGGCATTTTGTTATAATCGCCTCGACTGCGAAAGGATTTCCCCTATGATGCGATTCGACCGATTTACCGAACGAGCCCAAGAGGCCGCCCAGCGCGCCGCGGAAATCATCCAGCGCTACGGCCACAACCAGATCGACACCGAACACATCCTGCTGGCGCTCATCGAGCAGCCTGGCGGCGTGATTCCCCAGATTCTCGAAATGCTCAAAATCAACGCCCAGGCCCTGGCCGACCGCCTCGACCAGACCCTGCGCCTGACGCCCAAGGCCAACATCTTCGGCGGCGGGGCGGGGCAGATCTTCATCACCCCGCGCGTCAAGCGCATCATCGACCTGGCCAACGAGGAAGCCAACCGCCTGAAGGACGAGTACATTTCCACCGAACACATCTTCCTCGCCATTATGAGCGAACGCAACACCTCCGCCGCCCGCATCCTGGAAAGCGCCGGCCTGAACCGCGAACGCGTCCTCGACACCATCCTGCAACTGCGCGGCGGACAGCGCGTCACCGACCCCCAGGCCGAGACCCGCTACCGCACCCTCGAAAAATACTCGCGCGACCTGACCCAGATGGCCCGCGAAGGCAAACTCGACCCGGTCATCGGGCGCGACACCGAAATCCTGCGCCTCATCCAGATTCTTTCGCGCCGCACCAAGAACAACCCGGTGCTGATCGGCGAGGCCGGCGTCGGCAAGACCGCCATCGTGGAGGGCCTGGCGCAGAAGATCGCCAACAACGACGTCCCCGAAATCCTGGCCGGCAAGCGCGTCGTCGCCCTCGACCTGGGCGCGATGATCGCCGGTTCGCGCTTCCGCGGCGAGTTCGAGGAGCGCCTCAAGTCGGCCATCGAGGAAGTCCAGCGCTCGAACGGCGAAATCATCCTGATGATCGATGAACTGCACACCGTCATCGGGGCCGGCGCGGCCCAGGGCGCGATGGACGCCTCCAACATGCTCAAGCCGGCCCTGGCGCGCGGCGAACTGCAGTGCATCGGCGCGACCACGCTGGACGAATACCACAAGCACATCGAAAAAGACGCCGCCCTCGAGCGCCGCTTCGCCCCCATCTACGTCGAGGAACCGAGCGTCGAGGACACCATCAAGATGCTCCAGGGCCTGCGCGACCGCTACGAGGCCCATCACAAGGTGCGCTTCTCCGACGAAGCCCTGGTCGCCGCCGCCCGCCTGGCCGACCGCTACGTCACCGACCGCCACCTGCCCGACAAAGCCATCGACCTGATCGACGAAGCCGCCGCCAAACTGCGCGTGGCGCTTTACTCCCTGCCCTCCGATTTGAAAGAAATGAAGAACGAAATCGAAAAACTGCGCGCCGAGGAGGAGCAGGCCGGCCTGGAACGCGACTACGAGCGCGCCGCCCAGAAGAAAGCCGAGCGCCTGCGCCTGGAGCAGGAGTTCAACGCCAAGCGCGAAAAGTGGGAACTCGAACACCACATTGACGAAGTGGTGGATGTCAACGACATCGCCGAAGTCGTCCACCAGTGGACCGGCATCCCGGTCAGCCAGATGATGGAGACCGAGGCCGAAAAACTCCTGCACATGGAAGAACGCCTGCACGAGCGCATCATCGGCCAGGACGAGGCCATCCGCGCCATCTCGGACGCCATCCGGCGGGCGCGCTCCGGCCTCAAAGATCCCTCCCGCCCCATCGGTTCGTTCATCTTCATCGGCCCCTCCGGCGTCGGCAAGACCGAACTGGCCAAGGCCCTGGCCTGGTTCATGTTCGACGACGAAGACGCCCTGGTGCGGATCGACATGTCCGAGTACCGCGAACAGCACACCGTCTCGCGGCTGTTCGGCGCGCCGCCCGGCTACGTCGGCTACGAGGAGGGCGGCCAACTGACCGAGGCCGTCCGCCGCCGCCCGTACCGCGTCCTGCTGTTCGACGAGATCGAGAAGGCCCACCCCGAAGTCTGGAACGCCCTCCTGCAAATCCTCGACGACGGCCGCATGACCGACGGCCAGGGCAACGTGGTGGACTTCCGCAACACGGTTCTCATCATGACTTCCAACCTCGGCACCGAGTACGTCCGCAAGGGCGGCACGCTCGGCTTCCTGCAGCGCACCGAAACCGACGAGGACCGCGAAGCCCACAGCAAAATCGAGAAGGCCCTCAAAAGCACCTTCCGGCCCGAGTTCCTCAACCGCATCGACGAAATCATCATCTTCTCGCCGCTGACGGTCGAGCAGATGGAGCAAATCGTTGACCTGCAGATGAAAGAAATCCAGGAGCGCCTGAACGAATTCAATATCAAGGTCGAACTGACCGAGGCGGCCCGCAAGTGGCTGGCCAAGACCGGCTACGACCCGGCCTTCGGCGCCCGCCCCCTGCGCCGCGCCTTGCAGAAGCACCTGGAGAGTCCGCTCTCCATCCAACTGCTGAGCGGCAAGATCGAGCAGGGCGCGACCGTCATCGCAGACGTCAACAGCGAGGAGACCGACCTGACCTTCAAGGTCAAAGAGGCCAAGAAAAAGTAGGCGGCCGCCGATTGGAGCGCAGATGTTCATAGACACGGCCGAAATCGAAGTCCGCTCGGGCAAGGGCGGCGACGGCATGGTCCACTTTCGGCGCGAGAAGTACGTCCCGCGCGGCGGCCCCGACGGCGGCGACGGCGGACGCGGCGGCGACGTCATCCTCGAGGTGCGCCCCGGCCTCAGCACGCTGGCCGCCTTCCGTCACACCACCCGCTACATCGCCGAGGACGGCAAGGGCGGCGGCAGCCAGAACCGCACCGGCCGCAGCGCCGAGCCGCTCGTCATCCCCGTCCCGCCCGGCACCGTCGTCTATGACGCCGAGACCGGCGACCTGCTCGGCGACCTGACCGAGGCCGGCCAGCAACTGGTCGTCTGCCGCGGCGGGCGCGGCGGACGCGGCAACACCCACTTCAAGAGTTCCGTCAACCAGACGCCGCGCACCGCCGAGCGCGGCGAACCGGGCGAACAGAAACGCCTGCGCCTCGAACTCAAACTCATCGCCGACATCGGCATCGTTGGCGTCCCCAACGCCGGCAAATCCACCCTCCTCGCCGCCCTGACCAACGCCCGCCCCAAGATCGCCGCCTACCCCTTCACCACCCTCGAACCCAACCTGGGCGTGGCCGACGTGGACGAGGAGACCAGCGTGGTGCTGGCCGACATCCCCGGCCTGATCGAAGGGGCCTCACAGGGCGCAGGCCTGGGCTTCCAGTTTCTGCGCCACGTCCAGCGGACGCGCGTCCTCATCCACCTGCTCGACGGTCTCTCCCCCGACCCCCTGGCCGATTACGCCCAAATCAACGCCGAAATGGCCCTCTTCGACCCCGCCCTGGCGCGCAAGCCCCAGATCGTCGCCGTCAACAAGGCCGACCAGCCGGAGGTCCAGGAACGCTGGAAAGACTTGAAAGCGCGCTTCAAGAAGCAGAAAGTGGACGTCCGCCTCATCTCGGCCCTGGCGCGCACCGGCGTGCGCGACCTGCTCCTCGACGCCGCCCGCCTGCTGGCCGAGACCCCGCCGCCCCAGCCGCTCCCCGAACAGATGCCGGTCTACCGCCCCGAAGAAGACCCGCGCCATTTCGAGATCGTCCGCGAAGGCGAAGGCTGGCGCATCCGCAGCAAAGCCATCGAACGCGCCGCCGCCATGACCCCCTGGGACCAGCCCGGCGCGGTGCGGCGCTTCCAGAAACTCATGGAACGCCTCGGCGTGGACGAGGCCCTGCGCCAGGCCGGCGCCCAGGAGGGCGACAGCGTCTTCATCGGCGAGTATGAGTTGGAATACCAGGAATAGAGCGCTGCGCCGCCGCTTTCTTACAAACCTCATACGGAAAAATTGGACAAAAATAGTTAGAATCGGGGCATGACCCGCCCGCATGTCCTCGTCAACGTCGCCATGACCGCCGACGGCAAGATCGACAGCGCCGCCCGCCGCGGCGCGGCCATCTCCTCCGCCGCCGACAAGCGCCGCGTGGACGAACTGCGCGCCGGGGTGGACGCCGTCCTGGTCGGCGGGAAGACGCTCCTGGCCGAAAGTCCCAAACTGACCGTCCGCGATTCCGCCCTGCGCCGCGCCCGCCTGGAACGCGGCCTGCCCGAAAACCCGATGAAGGTCGGCGTCGTCAGCATTGCCGACCTCGACCTGGAGGGCGACTTCGTCCGCGCCGGCCCGGCCGAGCGGCTGGTCTTCACCACCCGCCGCACCCCGCCGGAGCAAATCGTCCGCCTGGAAAAGGCCGGGGTGCAGGTCTTCGTCAGCGGCGGGGAGCGCGTCGACCTGCCCGAAATGCTCGAAATCCTCCACCGCCTCGGCGTCCGCCGGCTGCTGGTCGAGGGCGGCGGAACGCTCCTGGCCGAGTTCTTCCGCCTCGGCCTGGTGGACGAACTGACCATCTACCTCGCCCCCAAGATTTTCGGCGGCGCGTCCGCCCCCACCCCTGCCGACGGCCCCGGCTTCGCGCCGGAGCAGGCCCCCCGTCTGACGCTCGTTTCGGTCGAGAAATTCGACCCCGAAGGCGGCGTCCTCCTGCACTACACCCTCTGACTCTCAACTATCCGACTGGAGACTACGAACTATGCTCACCCGCGCCCAAATCGAAGCCCTGCTCGAAGAAAACCGCAACCACCACTGCGAAGGTCTCGGCCCCGACCACGTCTGCGTGCGCATCGAGGCCATCGCCGAACTGCCCTCCCGTTTCGGCCAGTTCCAGATTGCCGCCTTCTACAACAACCGCGACAATAAGGAGCATGTCGCCATCATCCACGGCGACGTGCTGGAGGCCGAAGACGTCCCCGTGCGCGTCCACTCCGAATGCCTGACCGGCGACGTCATCGGCTCGCTGCGCTGCGACTGCCGCGACCAGTTGGAGTCTGCCCTGCGCATGATCGGGCAGATGGAGCGCGGCATCCTGCTCTACATGCGCCAGGAGGGACGCGGCATCGGTCTCATCAACAAAATCCGCGCCTACGCCCTCCAGGAGCAGGGCATGGACACGGTCGAGGCCAACCTGGCCCTCGGCTTCCGCGACGACGAGCGCGAGTACTCGGTGGCCGCCCACATGCTCTACTCGCTGCACGTCAAGTCCATCCGCCTCATCACCAACAACCCCAACAAAATCAACGACCTGACCCGCTACGGAATCAAGGTCACCGGGCGCATCCCGCACATCATGCCGCCCACCGAGTACAACCGCTTCTATCTGGAGACCAAAGCCGTCAAATCCGGCCACCTGCTCGACTCCTTCGGCAAGGCCCACCTGCCCGAACAGGCCGATCCGCCGATGGTCGAAGGCATGGACGAGGAAGTCCTGGCCGTGATTCGCAAGTATTACAAGTAGGACAGCCTTTCCAGGCTGTCGACAGGCTGAAAGCCTGTCCTACAGAATCAGGAGGAACCCATGACACTCGAACACCGCGTTGCCGTCATCACCGGCGCGACCGGCGGACTCGGCTCGCAACTGGCCCGCGACCTGGCCGCCCGCGGCGCCCGCCTGGCCCTGCTCGACCTCGACTCCGCCCGCCTCGAGACCCTGGCCTCCAGCCTGTCCCTGCCCGAGGAGCGCATCCTGACCCGCGTTGTGAATCTGCTCGACCCGTCCGAGACGCGCCAGGCCGCCGAGGCCGTCGCCGCCCGCTTCGGGCGGGTAGACATCCTCCTGCACCTGGTCGGCGGCTGGACGGGCGGCAAGACCCTGACCGAGGCCTCCGCCGAAGACCTGGCCTTCATGCTCAACCAGCACGTCTGGACGTCCTTCCACGTGGTGCAGGCCTTCGTCCCGCATCTGGTCGCCAACGGCTGGGGACGCGTCGTGATGGTCACCTCGCCCTACGCCGCGCGTCCCTCGGCCAAAGGCGGCCCGTACGCCATCGGCAAGGCCGGGCAGGAAGCCCTGATGCTGACCCTCTCGCAGGAATTGCAAGGCACGGGCGTCACCGCCAACCTGGTGCAGGCCAAGACCATTGACGTCAAGCGCGAAAAAGTCAGCGCCCCCACGCCCCAAAACGCCGCCTGGAGCACGCCCGAAGAACTCGCCGCCGCCATCCTCTACCTCCTCTCGGACGAGGCCGGCGCGGTCAACGGGGCGCGCCTGCCGCTCTACGGCTCGTACTGATCGAAGCGTCGAATTGCGCGAACAATATAGTTCGCACCATTCGTGCAATTCGATGCCGCAAACAAACGCATTGACGCCCAAATTTATGCTATCATGCAGGCAATCCGGCCATGAAAGACTTCCTGCGCCGTCTTCTGCCTGCACTGACCGCCCTGCTCCTCCTCTTGGGGGGCTGGAACGCGGCCGCATCCGCCGCCGGCCCGGCGGATGAATCCGCCACGCCCGAGGCCAGCCCGACCCCCGAACCCCCTCTGCCGCCTGCCGCCGCCCCCGAAGGCTACTACGCCGACGAAATCATCCTCGGCCTCCTGCCCGGCGTGGACGAGGCCGCCGTCGCCCCCTGCCTGGAAGCCGTCGGCGGAATCGTCGCCAGCCGCCTGGAAGCCCTTGACGCTCTGGTAGTGCGCCTGCCGGCCGGGACGCAGGATGCTGCCCTCGCCAGCCTGTCCGCCTGCCCCGGCGTGGACTACGCCGAACCCAACGGTACGGTGTACATCGCCGACCGCATCCCCAACGATCCCTACTACGCCAGCGACCAGTGGGGCCTGCCCGCCATCCGCGCCCCCCAGGGCTGGGACTACGAGACCGGTTCGAGCGCGGTCGTCATCGCCATCGTGGACACCGGCATCGACCTCGGCCACCCCGATCTGAGCGCCAAACTGGTCGCCGGGCGCAACATCCTCAACCCGATCCTGCCCCCCAACGACGACAACGGCCACGGCACGCACGTGGCGGGCATCGCCGCCGCCAGCAGCGACAACGGCCTGGGCGTGGCGGGCCTCTCCTGGGGGGCGCGCCTGATGCCGGTCAAGGTGCTCAACAGCGCCGGGTCGGGGACGTTTGCCAACCTGGCCGCCGGCATCGTCTGGGCGGCCGACAACGGCGCTCACGTCATCAACCTGAGCGTCGGCAGCGTCAACCCCTCCAGCCTGGTCGAGAACGCCATCGCCTACGCCCACGCCGCCGACGTGGTCATCGTCGCCGCGGCCGGCAACACCTGGGGCGGCGGCGTGCTCTACCCGGCCCGCTACGACCACGTCATCGCCGTCTCGGCCGTCAGCCCGGGCAACGCCCTGTCGCCCTTCTCGGCGGTCGGCCCGCAAATCGACCTGGCCGCCCCCGGCGAGAGCATCTTCTCCACCTCGCCCGGCGGCGTCTATCTGAACCGCGACGGCACCTCCCAGGCCGCCGCCTACGTGGCCGGACTGGCCGCCATCCTGCGCGGCATGCCCGGCTGCGGTTCGGCCGACAACATCGAGTGGCTGATGGAATCGACCGCCCTCGACCTCGGCCCCGCCGGCCCGGACGCCCAGTTCGGCGCCGGATTGATTCAGGTGGACGCCGCCATCCTGACCCTCTACCAGCCGCCCACCCCCACCCCTCTGCCAACCCCCGCCTTCACCGCCGCCCCCGCCGTCCCCGGCGTCCCGGCGCGCCCCAGCCCGACCCCCAGCCTGGTCTCCTCCCCTCCAGCGCCGACTGCCTCCCCCGCCCCCAGCCCGACCGCCGCCGTCAGCCCAACGCTCTCGCCGACCGCCGTCCGCGGCGCGGACGAAACGCCCTCGCCCACGCCCGCCCCCGCCGGGCGCGACCGGCCGCGGGTCGAATCGCCGCTCCTGCTGTGCTACGGCTCCGGCCTGCTCGGCCTCGGCGTCCTGATCCTTCTGCTGGCGACGCGGCGGCGCCGCCCCGCCTCCCCCCGCTTACAGGTCGAAGTCTGGAGCAGAGACCGGGCCTCTTGACTCGAAGAGACCCGGCCTTTTCGTTTAAATCATCCCGCCTGCCGGATAACAAATTCGTTAACCCGTCCCTCCCGCCGCAGAGAGACGCTATAATGCTCTTAGAGCCTCTCCGAAGAATCTGGAGGGCCTCCTTCCCAGCCCGCTGGGCGGCTCTTCTCGGGCAGGCGATTCCTTCTTCCTGCTGGCCTCGGACGACAAAAAATAGGTATTTTCTCTTATTCCAATCCTGGCTCTTTTCATGCAAAATTCGAAGTAGAGACCTTTCGCCCATCCCTGCCACAGAACTTTATTGGAGTATCCCATGAACACCAACCGCCGCTTCTTGTTCTTGCTCCTGATTGCCTGTTCGCTGTTCCTGACAGGGAGCGTCCTCTCCGTGGAGAGGGCCGGCGTCCCGCGGCTGCGCGCCATCAGCGACCCGGCGGCCGTGTACTGCCGCGACCTGGGCTACGAGTCGCGCCTGATCGAGAACGAGGACGGCTCCGCCATGGGCGCCTGCGTGATGCCCGATGGTACGATCTGCGAAGAATGGGCCTTCCTGGCCGGAAGATGCGGCCAGGAATTTTCGTACTGCGCCCAACAAGGATACGGGATTCGCACCGTCAGCGGCGGCGAAGGGGGATTCGGCGAAGAATATGCCGTCTGCGTGGACGCCGAAGGGCAGGACGTCGGCGCGGTGGAAGAATTGAGCCATCTGCGCGAAAAGGTCATCGCCTGCGAAGGCGAAGACTTGATGGAAGTGCTGCCAGCCTCCGTCCCGCTCGGCGAAGAGGTCCTGGCGCAAACGGTCGTTACGCCGCCGTCCTCCTTCGACTGGCGCAACTTCCAGGGCATCGACTGGCTGACTCCCGTCCGCTACCAGGGCAGTTGCGGCAGTTGTTGGGCCTTTGCAGCCGTCGGCGGGGTCGAGGCGGCCATCAACATCCAGAATCACAACCCCAATCTGGATTACAACCTCTCGGAACAAGTCCTGGTCTCCGATTGTTCCTCGGCCGGTTCGTGTTGCGGCGGCTGGCATAGCAGCGCCCTGGATTACGCCGTCAACCCCGGCCTCCCCGACGAAGCCTGCATGCCCTACGCGGACAGTTCCTGCAATTGCGACGCCGGCTGCCAGAGCACGCGCACCTGCGCCCAGCGTTGCAGCGACTGGAGCAACCGCTCGGTGCGCATCCAGGCCTATGGGCCGGTCAGCAACAACGCCACCGCCATCAAGCAGGCGCTGATCACCTACGGCCCCCTGCCCGCCGCCATGTACATCAGCGGCAGTTACGTGGACGGCAACGGCATTCTGCGCTGCTCGGACGATACCCGCCTCGACCACTCCATCGTCATCGCCGGGTACAACGACGCCGGCGGTTACTGGATCATCCGCAACAGTTGGGGCACCAGTTGGCGAGAATCCGGCTACGGGAAGGTCGGATACGGCGAATGCAACATCGAAAACTACGTCTATTACGTCCAGGCCAGCGTCAACAACGCCTGCCCCGTCGTCAACGGCGAAGTGCGGCTGTATGAGTCCTGGAATTGCGGCGGCTCCTATGTCTCGCGCAATACGGCCGGCCTCTGGGATTTCAGCCCCGTCTTCAACGACCAGGCCGAGGCGCTGGCCATCCCGTCCGGCTGGTCGGTGAGACTCTACCTGCACAACAGCGAGGCCAGCCCGAGCATCTGTTACACCGCCTCGGACATGGACTTGTGGAACGATACCTTCAGCGATGGAACGACGGTCGCCAACCAGGCCACCTGGGCGCGCGTCTACACCAGCCCCAACTGTGTGGACGGTCCGGGCGTCCCCGTCCTGAACAGCCCGGCCAACGGCGCGACCCTCAACCGCACCGACAACGTCACCCTGACCTGGAACGCTGCCAGCGGCGCTGCCCAGTATTATGTCGAGTTCTGGGGCGGGCCGAATATCAACATCAATTCGGGCTGGACGGCCAACACCTCCTGGGCCATCGGCGCGCAGTGGGGCGGCGTCTACCAGTGGCGGGTCAAAGCCCGCGACAGCAGCGGCGTGGAGAGCGGCTGGAGCGAGACGCGCACCCTCACCGTCCGCTACGGCGCGCCCTCCAACCTGAGCGCCTCGGTCGTCTCCGGCAGCCAAATCAACCTTTCCTGGAGCGCCTCCGCCGACGCCCCCGGCAACATTGACGGCTACCGCATCTACCGCAACGGCGCGCCCATCGCCACCGTGAACAGTTCTACCACCACCTACAACGACACCGGCCTCTCCTGCAGCACACAGTATACCTATGAAGTCAAGGCCTACCGCGGCGCGCTGGAATCCAACCCCAGCAACGCCGTCTCTCCGGCCACCCCCGCCTGCCCGGCGATCCCGGCCCCGCCCAGCAATGTGGTCGTCGCGGCCACGACCGCCCATTCGATCACCCTGCGCTGGCAGGACAACTCGAACAACGAAACCGGCTTCCGCATCTACAAGTGGGGCTACAACGGCGCGGCCTGGGGGTTCTACTACTACGCCTCGGTCGGCGCAAACGTCACCACCTTCACCGACAGCGGCCTCGACTGCGACAACGACTTCAACTACTACGAAATCAGCGCCTACAACGAATACGGCGAATCGGCGCATACCTTCTGGGTGCAGGGAATCACCGCCGCCTGTCCGGTCGTCCCGCATGACGACTTCGCCGCCCCCCTCGTCATCACCCAGACGCCCTATACGCATACGGCGGATGTCTCGGGCGCGACCAGCGCCGCAGACGACCCGCCGCTCGCCGCCTGCAACCGCGGCCCCGGCCGGGCGACCGTCTGGTACCGTCTCACGACCTCCCACCCCGGCAGCCTCTCGCTGGACACCATCGGCAGCAATTACGATACCATGCTGGCCGTATGGACCGGAACGCGCAACAACCTGACCCTCGTCGCCTGCAACGACGATCGGCCTTCTGACCTGCAATCCGAAATCAACGTCTTCCTCCCGGCCGCCAACACCTACTACATCGAAGTCGCCGAATACGCCTACGCCGCCGCCGGTCCCACCCAGGCGGCGGGACCCGACCTGACCGATCACGAAGTGAACGCCCAGGCTGTCCGCCTGCTCACCCTGAACGTCCGCTTCGCGCCGATCCTGCCCCTCGCCCCCGGCGCGTACGAGAATACCAACGCCAACATCGCCTACCTCGGCGCCTGGCAGACCTACACCGGCAGCGGCCCCACCAGCAACACTCTCCACTACTCCACCGCCATCGGCGATGAAGCCATCTTCCGGATCGACGGCAACCGCTTCCGCCTCACCTACACCGGCCACATCAACCGCGGCGCGGCCGAAATCTACGTGGACGGCGTCCTCTACGCCACCCTCAACCAGTACAACAGCAGCCTGGCCTGGCAGCGCACCTGGACCAGCGGCATCCTGCCCGGCCCCACGCCCCACATCGTCCGCATCGTCCACAAGACCGGCACGTACATCGACATCGACGCCGTCACCGTCATGAACGTCCCGCCGCCCGCGCCCCTCAACCCCGGGACGTACGAAGATACCGACACCAACATCGTCTATTCCTCCGGCTGGCTGCCCTATACCGCCAGCGGCCCGACCGCCAACAGCCTCCAATACTCCACCACCATCGGCAGCGAGGCCTCCTTCCAGATCAACGGCAACCGCTTCAGCCTCACCTACACCGGCCACACCAACCGCGGGACGGTCGAAATCTACGTGGACGGCGCGCTCTACGCCACCCTCAACCAGTACGCTTCCAGTCTCACCTGGCAGCGCGCCTGGACCAGCGGCATCCTGCCCGGCGCCACGCCTCACACCGTCCGCATCGTCCACAAGTCCGGCGCGGTCGTGGACCTGGACGCCGTCGCCGTCATGAACGTCCCGCCGCCCGCGCCCCTCAACCCCGGGACGTACGAGGACACCAACACCAACATCGTCTATTCCGCCGGCTGGCTGCCCTACAACGCCAGCGGCCCGACCGCCAACACCCTCCAATACTCCACCACCATCGGCAGCGAGGCCGCCTTCCAGATCAACGGCAACCGCTTCAGCCTCACCTACACCGGCCACACCAACCGCGGGACGGTCGAAATCTACGTGGACGGCGCGCTCTACGCCACCCTCAACCAGTACGCTTCCAGCCTTACCTGGCAGCGCATCTGGACCAGCGGCATCCTCCCCGGCGCCACGCCTCACACCGTCCGCATCGTCCACAAGTCCGGCGCGGTCGTGGACCTGGACGCCGTCACCGTCATGAACGTCCCGCCGCCCGCGCCCCTCAACCCCGGGACGTACGAAGATACCGACACCAACATCGTCTATTCCTCCGGCTGGCTGCCCTACAACGCCAGCGGCCCGACCAACAATACCCTCCAATACTCCACCACCATCGGCAGCGAGGCCTCCTTCCAGATCAACGGCAACCGCTTCAGCCTCACCTACACCGGCCACACCAACCGCGGGACGGCCGAAATCTACGTGGACGGCGCCCTCTACGCCACCCTCAACCAGTACGCTTCCAGCCTTACCTGGCAGCGCATCTGGACCAGCGGCATCCTCCCCGGCGCCACGCCCCACACCATCCGCATCGTCCACAAGACCGGCACCTACATCGACATCGACGCCATCACCGTCCACGCGCCGTAGCAAGCGCCGGTCGAGCAGACCCCGCCTCCCCCTGGAGTCAACCGCAGGGGGAGGCTTCTTATTTCAGGCCGGATGACCCGTCTCTGCCGTTAAACCGGTGACACGGGCCGATTAAACACGTTTAACGCCGCCGTTAAGCCAGGGACACGGGCCGGTTAAACACGTTTAACGCCGCCGTTAAGCCAGGGACACGGGCCGGTTAAACACGTTTAACGCCGCCGCAAAGCCAGCGATGCGAGCCGGTTAAGCATGCTTAACGCCGCTGCAAAGCCAGCGATGCGAGCCGGTTAAGCACGCTTAACGCCGCTGCAAAGCCAGCGATGCGAGCCGGTTAAGCACGCTTAACGCCGCCGCAAAGCCAGCGATGCGAGCCGGTTAAGCCGCTTTACCCGCCGGTTAAGCCGCTTTGCCATTTGTTTCTTCGGGGGCTAAGCCCCCGAAGAAACAGGTAAGCCCCCGACGAAAAAGGGCAGGATAGGGCAGGATGCGATCCCGCCTGCCATTTTTGCCATGAAATCGACTCGCACCCCCCTCCCCGTATCCGGTACAATGAAAGCCCGTCATGAAATGTAGGTAAAATATCTCACTTGCAATCCAGGGCAGGGCAGGGTATACAAGAATTGGATGAATGGGCAGGCCGCCTGCGGCTTGCAGACCCGCTTTTATCGGCGCCTGTTTCGGGTAGAAAAGGAGAAAGACGATGAACACCAACGGACGACTCTTGCGCATTCTGACCGGCGCGCTGACCCTGGCCCTGCTGCTGACCGTCCTGGGCGCGGTCCCGGCCCGCCCCGCCCACGCCCAGACGGGCGGCCTGAGCGCCGCCGTCCTCTCCGACGGCCAGTTCGTCTACGGCCCCAACGCCTACGACTTCGACCTGACCGCCTGGCTGGAGGCCAACGCCCCCCACCTCCTGCCCTACGCCGCCGCCCTGGAGGGCACCGCCGGGTACGCCAGCGTCAACCCGCGCCTGCTGCTCGTCCTGATGGAACTGCGCGCCGGCCTGGTCTCGAACCCCGCCGCCGACCCCGCCAACCCCTTCGGCTGGACGCAGAGCGGCTTCGACGCCCAACTGGAGGCCGCCGCCGAAGTCCTGACCAGCGCCTACTACCTGCACCTGCACCACTACTCGGCCCTCGACCCCGCCGACCGCAGCCTGCCGCCCATCCCCCTGGCCGACGGCAGCGAACTGGCCGTCGCCCCCGAAGTCAACGCCGGCACCTACGCCGTCCTGGCCTTCCTGGCCCAGACCGAGACCGCCGAGGCCCTGCCCGCCGCCCTCGAACCCTTCCCGGCCGTTTGGGCGGCCCTCTTCCCCGACGACGACCCGCTCGACGAATCCAACCAGGTCTATATCCCCGGCTCGCTCATGGCCCAGGCCGTCCCCCCGCCCTCTCTCCTGCAATTCCCCTACCCGCGCGGCGAAGCCTGGTATTTCGGAGGCGTCCATCACGTCTTGGGATATAGCGGTTCGGATGCTTCTTCCATCGACTTCTGGAAGGTCTGGCTTCCCTGGACTCCCACCCCCGATACCAGCCAAATGTGGGTGGTGGCCGCCCACAGCGGCTGGGCGCAGGCCCAATCCTCCTGCCGTTTCATCATCTATACCAACCCCGATAGAACCGGCTGGGCCACCCGTTACTACCACCTGGAAAACATCCAGAGTCCCTACCCGCCCGCCTGGAACAGCCCGCTCTTCCTCATCGCCCAGAACGCCCGCATCGGCAACCTGGCGCGCACACAGGCCCAGGCCATCTGCGACGGCGGCGCCGCTGACTTCCCGCACGTCCACTTCAGCCTGATCTACAACGGCAGTTATGTTCCATTCCCGTACCCACGACCAGAGGGGGAGGGGTTTACCGCCATCGCCGGCGCAGCCCTCTCCGGCTGGGTGGTGTATCCTCACTACGACGCTTCCAACAATCTGGTGCCTTACAGCAATCAAACCTATCTCCGCCGCGGCACACAGACGGTCTATGCCTATCAATCTCGCATTCTCAACGACTACTCCCCCCTGACGCCCACGCCCCTCAGCCCGGCCAACGGGGCGGTGATTCCCCGCACCTCGCCGGTCGTCCTCTCCTGGAGCGCCCCGCCCGACGCCGCCGAATACTTCGTCGAACTGCGCCGCGACGGCAACCTGGTGGCCGACTCCGGCTGGATCACGACCACCAGTTACGACTTCGGCCTCCGGCCGGGCGGAACCTACACCTGGCGCGTCAAAGCCCGCGACGCAACCTCCTACGAAAGCCCGTGGAGCGAGGCCTGGATGCTGACCGTCTCCATCCCCGACCTGGCCGTCACCGGCCTGAGCGCCTCGCCCAGCCTGGCCGCCGTCGGCCAGCCGGTGACCGTCTCGGTGACCGTGACCAACCTGGGGACCGAGGCCGTCGCCTCCGATTTCCGCGTCGACCTGTACCTGGACAACGCCCCGGCCGCCTGCGGCGATTTCGGCGGCTACTCGGCCGCCCTCTCCGGCCTGGCCGCCGGCGCCTCCCAAACCCTGACCTTCAACCTGCCCGCCTTCCCCGCCACCGGCGACCACACCCTGCGCGCCTACGCCGACTCGGCCTGCGTCATCGAGGAGGCCGGCGAAATCAACAACCAGGCCGGGCCGCTCGCCCTGGGCGTGCGCGAAATCCTCGCTCCCGGCTACTACGACGACACCGATCCCAACATCGTCTACACCGGCGACTGGGACACCTGGACCAGCGAAGACCTCTCCGGCGGCAGCGCCCACTTCTCACAGGCCCAGGGCAGCGCCGCCGAGTTCATCATCGCTGGCAGCCAGTTCACCCTGATCTACACGAAAGACAACGAATACGGCGAGATGGACATCTACGTGGACGGCGCCTATCTCGCCACCATCAACCAGGACTCGGACCCGAACGCCACGTACTTCCAGCAAACCTGGACCAGCCCCAACCTGGGCCCCGGCCCGCACCTCGTCCGCCTGGTGCAGAAAGCGCCGGGTCTCCTGGAAATGGTGGAGGTGGACGCCGTCCACGTCCCGCCCGCGCCGGTCAGCAATTTGCAGGCCTCCTACGCCTACAACCCCGGCCGCGTCCTCCTGACCTGGACGCTCTCGCCCGACGACAACCGCATCGACGGCTACCGCATCTTCCGCAACGGCGTCCCGGTGGGCGAAGTCCTGCCGGGCGTCAACACCTTCACCGACACGGACGCCACCTGCAACACCACCGACACCTACACCGTCCGCGCCTACATTACTATCGACGAGGACGAATTCGTCTACTCCTCGCCGGTGAGCGTCCCCTTCACCACCGGCGTCTGCCCGCCGGCGGCCTTCAGCAAGACCGCGCCCGCCGACAAAGCCACGGGCGTCTCGCTGACGCCCACCCTGACCTGGGCCGCCAGCAGCGGGGCCAGCGGCTACGAATACTGCCTCGGAACCTCCAGCGGGGCCTGCAACCTCGTCCCCTGGACTTCGACCGGCAGCAACACCCAGGTCACGCTCGCCAGCGGCCTGCTGGAGGGCGGCACCACCTACTACTGGCAGGTGCGCGCCTCGAACATCGCCGGGACGACCCTCGCCAACGGCGGGACGTGGTGGTCCTTCACCACCCTCGCCCCCGACCTGGTCGTCACCGGCATCACCGTCACGCCCGCCCTGCCGCTCCAGGGCCAGCAGGTCACCATCGAGGTCGCCATCCGCAACCAGGGCACCGGCCCGACGCCGCGCAGCGGCTTCATGGTGGACCTGTACGTGGACCGCACCCCCTCCGCCTGCAGCGTGGCCGGCGACTACTACACCGTGACCGGCGAACTGGCCGCCGGGGCCAGCCGCGTCATCACCTTCACCACCAACGCCCTCCCGGCCGGAACACACACCCTGCGCGCCTTCGTGGACACCGACTGCGTCGTCCGCGAGAGCAACGAGAGCAACAACCTGAGCGCGCCGCAGATGGTCTACATCGCGCCGATCCTCGGCGAAGGCGTCTATGACGATACCGCCCCCATCGCTTACCAGGGCGGCTGGGCGATTTACACCGCCAGCGGGCCTTACAACAACACCCTGCACTACTCGACCGTCCTCAACAGCAGCGCCGCCTTCGCCGTCAACGCTCCGCGCTTCCGCCTGCTCTACACCGGCTATCCCAACCGCGGCTTCATCGAAATCTACATCGACGGCGTCCTGTACGCCGCCATCAACCAGTACAGCGCCAGTCCGGCCTGGCAGCAAATGTGGGACAGCGGCTTCCTGCCCGGCCCCACCCCCCACCTGGTGCAAATCGTCCACAAGAGCGGCGCGGTCGTGGACGTGGACGCCGTGATCGTCATCAACGACACCACCCCGCCCGCCGCCATCACCACCCTGGCCGCCGGCTCCGGCTCCGCCACCGGCAGCGTCAATCTCATCTGGCTCAGCCCGGGCGATGACGGCAATGTGGGCACCGCCGCCGCCTATCTCGTCCGCTACGCCGCCAGCCCGATCCTGACCGAAAGCGACTGGAACGCCGCCACGCCGGTCGCCTCCGGCATCCCCGCGCCGCTGCCCGCCAACAGCGCCCAAAACATGACCATCACCGGCCTGATTCCCGGCAGCACCTACTACTTCTCCATCCGCGCCGTGGACGATGTGGGCAATGTCGGCGGCCTGTCGGTTTCGCCCTCCGCCGTCGCCAAGCCGGCCTCGCCGCTCGAACCCGGCGCATACAACGACACCTCGCTGGATATCTACTACCTCGGCGCCTGGCAGACCTACACCGGCAGCGGCCCGACCAACAACACCCTGCGCTATTCCACCGCCATCGGCGATGAAGCCATCTTCCAGATCAACGGCAACCGCTTCACCCTCACCTACACCGGCCACACCAACCGCGGCCTGGCCGAAATCTACGTGGACGGCGTCCTCTACGCCACCGTCAACCAGTACGCCTCCAGTCTCACCTGGCAGCGCACCTGGACCAGCGGCATCCTGACGGGAGCCACGCCCCACACCATCCGCATCGTCCACAAGACCGGCACGTACATTGACGTGGACGCCGTCACGGTCATGAACGTCCCGCCGCCCGCGCCCCTCAACCCCGGAACCTACGAGGACACCAACACCAACATCGTCTACTCCGCCGGCTGGCTGCCCTACACCGGCAGCGGCCCGACCGCCAACACCCTCCAATACTCCACCACCGTCGGCAGCGAGGCCTCCTTCCAGATCAACGGCAACCGCTTCAGCCTCACCTACACCGCCAACAGCAACCGCGGGACGGCCGAAATCTACGTGGACGGCGCGCTCTACGCCACTCTCAACCAGTACAACGCCACCCTCGCCTGGCAGCGCACCTGGACCAGCGGCATCCTGACGGGAGCCACGCCTCACACCGTCCGCATCGTCCACAAGTCCGGCTCGGTCGTGGACCTGGACGCCGTGACCGTCATGAACGTCCCGCCGCCCGCGCCCCTCAACCCGGGCGTGTACGAGGACACCAACACCAACATCATCTACACCGGCCCCTGGCAAGCCTACAGCGGCAGCGGCCCGACCAATAACACCCTCCAATACTCCACCACCATCGGCAGCGAAGCCGCCTTCCAGATCAACGGCAACCGCTTCAGCCTCACCTACACCGGCTTCACCAACCGCGGGACGGCCGAAATCTACGTGGACGGCGCCCTCTACGCCACCCTCAATCAGTACAACGCCACCCTCGCCTGGCAGCGCATCTGGACCAGCGGCATCCTGCCCGGCGCGACGCCCCACACCGTCCGCATCGTCCACAAGACCGGTTCGGTCGTCGACCTGGACGCCGTCACCGTCATGAACGTCCCGCCGCCTGCGCCCCTCAACCCAGGGACCTACGAGGACACCAACACCAACATCATCTACTCCGCTGGCTGGCTGCCCTACACCGGCAGCGGCCCGACCAACAACACTCTCCAATACTCCACCACCATCGGCAGCGAGGCCACCTTCCAGATCAACGGCAACCGCTTCACCCTCACCTACACCGGCCTCACCAACCGCGGCGTCGCCGAAATCTACGTGGACGGCGTCCTCTACGCCACCCTCAACCAGTACAACAGCAGCCTGGCCTGGCAGCGCATCTGGACCAGCGGCATCCTGCCCGGCGCCACGCCTCACACCATCCGCATCGTCCACAAGTCCGGCGCGGTCGTGGACCTGGACGCTGTCACGGTCATGAACGTCTCGCCGCCCGCGCCTCTCAACCCCGGGACCTACGAAAACACCAACGCCAACCTCCTCTACACCGGCCCCTGGGAAATCTACACCGGCAGCGGCCCGACCGCCAACAGCCTCCACTACTCCACCACCGTCGGCAGCGACGTGATCTTCCAGATCAACGGCAACCGCTTCGGCCTCACCTACACCGGCTTCACCAACCGCGGCGTCGCCGAAATCTACGTGGACGGCGCGCTCTACGCCACCCTCAACCAGTACAACGCCACCCTCGCCTGGCAGCGCACCTGGACCAGCGGCGTCCTGCCCGGCGCGACGCCTCACACCGTCCAAATCGTCCACAAATCCGGCGCGGTCGTGGACGTGGACGCCGTCACGGTCTCCAACGCGCCTGCGCTTCCCCTCGGCGTCTACAACAACACCCACGCTTCTATCTTCTACCGCGGGGCATGGACGCTCTATTCCGCAACCGGCCCCACCGAGGGCAACCTGCATTACTCGACCGCCGCCGGCAACGACATCTCCTTCGGCATCGAGGGCCATCGCTTCGCCCTCATCTACACCGGCTTCACCAACCGCGGGACGGTCGAAATCTACGTGGACGGCGTCCTCTACGATACGCTCAACCAGTACGACTCGGCCCTGGTCTGGCAAAAACAATGGGTCAGCGGCATCCTGCCCGGCCCCGCGCCGCACGTCATCCGCCTCGTCCACAAGACCGGCTCGGTCGTGGACCTGGACGGGGTGATCGTCCTGCCGGGCGTCGATTCGACTGCCCCGGCCGCCATCACCGACCTGGCCGCCTACGTCGGCTCCTACGGCGGCAATGTGGACCTGTTCTGGACCGCCCCCGGCGACGACGGCAGCACCGGCACGGCGACCCGCTACCTGGTCCGCTACGCCGCCGCGCCCATCCTCACCGAAGCCGATTGGAACGCCGCCACGCCCGTCACCACCGGCGTCCCCGCGCCCTATCCGGCCGGCCTGCTCCAGTCCATGACCGTCTCCGGCCTGACGCCCGAGCGCGTCTACTACTTCGCCGTCCGCGCCGAGGACGAGGAGTTCAACCGCGCCGGCCTCTCCAACTCCGCCTCGGCGGCCGCCAGCCTGCCCGTTCCTCTCCTCCCCGGCAACTACGACCAAAACCACGCCAACATCGCCTACCGCGGCGCTTGGACCACCTACACCAACGCCGCCCTGTACGGCGGCAGCGCGGCGCGCTCGGCCGCGGTCGGCAACGACATCCTCTTCCTGGTGGATGGGTCGCAGTTCCGCCTCACCTACACCGTCCGGCCGGAGTACGGCGACCTGGAAGTGTACGTCGAAGGGACTCTGATCGTCGCCATCGGCCAAATGGGGTCTCTGGCCTATCAACGAACCTGGACCAGCCCCGACCTGAGCGCCTACGGAAGCCCCCCCTACACCGTGCGCCTGCGTCACCTCAGTGGAACCTACGTCGAACTCGACGCCGTCAGCGTGTACCCCTGACCATGACAAGGCAGCGCCGACTTAACGAAAATGTCGATTGGTCATCCGAAAAATGCAATGTTACAGAGGCAAAGGTTACTTTAAAATCGAGAAAGAAAGACGCTTCCATTACCGTTACTCACCCGTCAGACACTCCGGGGAAGGAGACAGGCGCGCTTGGGCGCGTCTGCTCTCCTCCCTCATTACTATGAGGAGGTAGAACCATGAAATCAAACGCTTCGCTTCTGCGCGTTCTGACGCCCATCCTGACCCTGGCTCTTGCCCTTTCGGCCCTGCAAGGCGCTCAGGTCGTCCGCGCCGAGGAAGAACTTCCACCCGACGCGTCCGTCTCCTCCCCTCTGCGCGAACCCTCGGTAGACCCGGCGACCATCGTCGCCCAACTCCAGGCCTCAGAAGTGGGAGTCCAGTCCATCATCGGCAGCGACTCGCGAATCCGGGTCAGCAATACCACCGACGAACCCTGGCGTCACATCGTTCAATTGGTGATGGGCTTCGATGTGCCGGGCGGCACAGTCTATATCATCTGCTCGGGCTTCTTCATCGACCCCACCACCGTCATCACCGCCGGTCACTGCGTCTACGATCGGGATAACGGCTACGGCTGGGCGGATGAAGCGATCGTCACCGCCGCCCAAGACGGGGCGACCATCCCTTATCCGGATGTCAACCCGGCGCTGGGCAACCTGGTCTATAGCACGGCCGGCTGGGTCTACAGCGGCAACCCGACCACCGACTACGGCGCCGTCAAGATGGCTGACGGCGGCGACCTGGGCAACACCGTCGGCTGGTTCGACTACGCCTACTTCAGCGATTCCTACCTGTCCACGTATCTTGTCCAACCCGCCACCGTGGCCGGCTACCCCGGCGATAAAATCCTGGGCATCCCGGACGGCTGCCCGGACGAGGACAGCAACGGCATACCGGATTACGTCTGCGGCACGATGTGGTACGACAGCGCCCCGCTGATCGAAATCGCCCCGTTCATCCTGAGTTACGAAATCGACACCTATGGCGGCCAGAGCGGCTCGCCGCTCTGGGTTATGGATGGCTCCGACCTTTACGTCATCGGCGTCCATGCCTACGGCGTCGGCGCGCCGTGCCACAACAGCACCGCCCATCCGGAGACCAACTGCGCCGTGCGCATCACTCCCGAGGTGGCCCAGAACTTCGCCGACTGGTCCAATTCCGCGCCGATCACCAACTGCAAGCCTCTGACCCTCACCCACACCGGCGCCGGCGCGAACCCGGTGGCTTCCTTCCCGCGTTCGGCCGGTTGCGGCTCGAACGAATACATCCCCGGCGCGGCTATCCCCCTCACCGCCGCGCCCGCCCCTGGCTACCAGGTGGGAAGTTGGAGCGGCACGCAAAACGACAGTTCCACATCCCTCAACAACCTGGTCGTCATGCCCGATGGTCCTCACACCGCCGCGGTCAACTACACACCGACCGGAATTCTGATGACCCCAGGCGTGTATGACGACACCAGTCCCAAGATCACCTATACTGGCTCCTGGACGCCCTACGTTGCAACCGGCCCCTACAACGGCACACTCCGGTATTCTTCGGTCATCGGCCAACAGGCCACCTTCGTGATCGAAGGCAACCGCTTCAGCCTCACCTACACCGCCAACAGCAACCGCGGCGTTGCCGAAATCTACGTGGACGGCGTCCTCTACGCCACCGTCAACCAGTACAACGCCACCCTCGCCTGGCAGCGCACCTGGACCAGCGGCCTCCTGACCGATGTCGGTCCCCACACCGTCCGCATCGTCCACAAGTCCGGAAGCATCGTGGACATTGACGCCGTCACCGTCACCTACGTGCCGCCGCCCGCGCCTCTCAACCCCGGCGCGTACGAGGACACCGACACCAACATCATCTATAGCGCCGGCTGGCTGCCCTACACCGGCAGCGGCCCGACCAACAACACCCTCCAATACTCCACCGTCCTCGGCAGCGAAGCCGTCTTCCAGATCAACGGCAACCGCTTCCGCCTCACCTACACCGCCAACAGCAGCCGCGGCACGGCCGAGATCTACGTGGACGGCGCGCTCTACGCCACCGTCAACCAGTACAACGCCACCCTCGTCTGGCAGCGCACCTGGACCAGCGGCGTCCTGCCCGGCCCCACGCCTCACACCATCCGCATCGTCCACAAGACCGGCAGCATGATCGACCTGGACGCTATTACGGTGATGGACGTGCCGCCGCCCGCGCCCCTCAACCCCGGCACCTACGAGGACACCGACACCAACCTCACTTACTCCGCCGGCTGGCTGCCCTACACCGGCAACGGCCCGACCGCCAATACCCTCCAATACTCTAACGTCATCGGCAGCGAAGCCACTTTCCAAATCAACGGCAACCGCTTCACCCTCACCTATACCGCCAACAGCAACCGCGGCGTCGCCGAAATCTACGTGGACGGCGCGCTCTACGCCACCCTCAACCAGTACAACGCCACCCTCGCCTGGCAGCGCACCTGGACCAGCGGCATTCTCTCCGGCGCGACGCCCCATACAATCCGGATCGTCCACAAATCCGGCACAATCGTGGACCTGGACGCCGTGACCGTCATGAACGTCCCACCGCCTTCGCCCCTCAACCCGGGGACGTACGAGGACACCAACACCAACATCGTCTACACCTCCGGCTGGCTGCCCTACACCGGCAGCGGCCCGACCGCCAATACCCTCTATTACTCCACCGTCATCGGCGGCGAAGCCACCTTCCAGATCAACGGCAACCGCTTCACCCTCACCTACACCGCCAACAGCAGCCGCGGCGTCGCCGAAATCTACGTGGACGGCGCGCTCTACGCTACCGTCAACCAGTACAGTGCCACCCTCGCCTGGCAGCGCACCTGGACCAGCGGCATCCTGACGGGAGCCACGCCCCACACCATCCGCATCGTCCACAAGACCGGCACGTACATTGACCTGGATGCCATTACGGTCATAAACGTCCTGCCGCCTTCGCCCCTCAACCCCGGCACCTACGAGGACACCGACACCAACATCACCTACTCCGCCGGCTGGTTGCCCTACACCGGCAGCGGCCCGACCAACAACACCCTCCAATACTCCACCACAATCGGCAGCGAAGCCTCCTTCCAGATCAACGGCAACCGCTTCACCCTTACCTACACCGCCAACACCAACCGCGGCGTCGCCGAAATCTACGTGGACGGTGCGCTCTACGCCACCGTCAACCAGTACAACAGCAGCCTCGTCTGGCAGCGCACCTGGACCAGCGGCATCCTGACCGGAGCCACGCCCCACACCGTCCAAATCGTCCACAAGTCCGGCACGGTCGTGGACCTGGACGCCATCACCGTCATGAACGTCCCGCCGCCCGCGCCCCTCGACCCCGGGACCTACGAGAACACCAACACCAACATCATCTACAATGGCCCCTGGGACATCTACACTGGCAGCGGCCCGACCGCCAACACCCTCCACTATTCTACCGTCGTCGGCAGCGAAGCCACCTTCCAGATCAACGGCAACCGCTTCAGCCTCACCTACACCGCCAATACCAACCGCGGCGTTGCGGAAATCTACGTGGACGGCTCTCTCTACGCCACCATCAACCAGTACAACAGCACTCTTGCCTGGCAGCGCATCTGGACCAGCGGCCTCCTGCCCGGCGCGACGCCCCACACCATCCGCGTCGTCCACAAGACCGGCACGGTCGTGGACCTGGACGCCATTACCGTCATGAGCGTCCCGCCGCCCACGCCCCTCAACCCCGGCACGTACGAGGACAACAACACCAACATCCTGTATACCGCCGGCTGGTTGCCCTACACCGGCAGCGGCCCGACCAACAATACCCTCCAATACTCCACCGTCGTCGGCAGCGACGCCACCTTCCAGATCAACAGCAACCGCTTCACCCTCACCTACACCGGCTTCACCAACCGCGGCGTCGCCGAAATCTACGTGGACGGCGTCCTCTACGCCAGCCTCAACCAGTACAACGCCACCCTCGCCTGGCAGCGCACCTGGACCAGCGGCATCCTGCCCGGCGCGACGCCCCACACCATCCGCATCGTCCACAAATCCGGCACGTACATCGACATCGACGCCATCACCGTCCACACGCCGTAAGCGGCTGCCGGTCAAACAGAACGAACATCCCCCTCCGGGTCAAGAACCGAAGGGGGATGTTTTTATCGACCGGCTGGATCGTCTCCAAAAATATCAGACCCCTTGCATGCAGCCCGACGGGCGCAGAAGGAAAAACGCTTCGCCCAGGCCCCGGCCAGGCCGCACTTTAGAGTACAATCTGGGGCGGGATGATCTCCACCGAAGTTCTGTCCCCCACCCCGGAAAATATCCGCCGCGCCGCCGAGACGCTGCGAAGCGGCGGCCTGGTGGCCTTTCCGACCGAGACGGTCTACGGCCTGGGCGCCAACGCCCTCGATGAGACCGCCGTCGGGCGCATTTTCGCCGCCAAAGGACGCCCCGCCGCCGACCCGCTGATCGTCCACTTGAGCCGCGCCGATGGACTCGCCGAAGTGACGCGCGCTGTCCCGCCGCTGGCCCTCCGTCTGGCCGAGGCCTTCTGGCCCGGCCCGCTGACCCTCATCCTGCCCAAGAGCCCGGCCATCCCGGCCCTCGTGACCTCCGGCCTGGAGACCGTCGCCGTGCGCGTCCCCAATCACCCCCTGGCGCTGGCGCTGCTGGAGGCCGCCGGTCTGCCCGTCGCCGCGCCGTCGGCCAACCGCTTCGGCCGCACCAGCCCGACCACGGCCCAGCACGTCTGGCAGGATTTGCACGGGCGCATCGACCTGATTCTCGACGGCGGCCCGGCCCCGATCGGGGTCGAATCGACCGTCCTGGACGTGACCGCTTCGCCGCCGCGCATCCTCCGCCCCGGCGGCCTGACGCGCGAAATGCTGGAGGCCGTCATCGGGCCGGTCGAAGTCGTCCGCCAGAAAAGGACGCCGGAAGCCGGCCTGCCCTCCCCTGGCCTGCTGGAAAAACACTACGCTCCCCAGGCGGAGATGATTCTCTTCACCGGCCCGGGCGCTCGCCAGGCGCTGACGGCTTTCCTGCACGAACAGAGAGCCGCCGGACGAAGAGTCGGCGTCCTGGCGACCGACGCCGAGGCCGCCGCGGCCGAACAGGCCGGAGCGGTAGTCTTTCGCCTGGGCGAGGCGCTGCCCAGCATCGCCCGTCGAATCTACGCCGGCATGCGCTGGCTCGACAGCCAGGGCGTCGAACTGATTCTCTGCCGCGACTTCGGCGAAGACGGCCTCGGCCTGGCCGTCCACGACCGCCTGACCCGCGCCGCCACGCGCATCCTCCACGCCCCATAATCGTCCTTTTGCCTTGCCCTTCCTGGCGACATCGGATATACTTACTCACTCAGTGAGTATATCCGATGCCTGATTCTTCCCGCCGCTCCTGTTCTCCCGAATTCGCCTTGCTGGGGTTCCTCTACCTCCAGCCTGGCCACGGCTACGACCTCCACCGCCGGCTGACGGCCGAACTCGGCGAGATCTGGCGCGTCAGCCAGAGCCAGACCTACAACATCCTGAAGCGGCTGCAATCGCAGGGCTATCTGACGGCCAGGCGGGTGACGCAGGAAAAACTGCCCGCCATGCAGACTCTGGAAATCACCCCCGCCGGGCGCGCCCGCTTCGAGGCCTGGCTGGCCGCCCCCAGCGGCGGCGGCGTGCGCGCCGTCCGCCTGGATTTCCTGACCCGTCTGTACTTCGCCCGTCAACTCGACCCCTCCCGCCTCCCGGCGATGCTGGCCGACCAGACCGAACGCCTGCGTCAGACGGTCGCCCGCCTGGAGGTCCGGCAGGCCAGCGGCGAGATCAACCGCCTGAGCCTGCAACTGCGCATCCGGCAACTCCGCTCCGTCCTCGAATGGCTGGAGGAATGCGCCGAAACCTTTACACGGACGCCGGAACCAGAAGACCGGCCTGGAAGTTGACTCGGTAAACTTTACCCATAAAGGAGACTTTGATGAAACGTTTGCTGTTCCTTCTGCTCGCGCTTTCGCTGTTGCTGGCGGCCTGCCGGCCCGGCCAGGAGACCGCCGCCCCGGCCTCCCCGACGCCGGCCGCGGCCGCGACTGTTCCTCCCACCCCGACCGTCACGCCCCCCGGCCCGATCGAGGTCACCGACGCCCTCGGCCGCGCCGTCAGCCTGCCGGCCGCGCCCCAGCGCATCGTCATCACTGGCCGGGCGCTGATCATGATCGCCGACGCCGCCTACATCTTCCCCCAGGCCCGCCAGCGCATCGTCGGCCTGGGTGACGCCACCCAGGGGACGGGCAACTTCCTCTCGCTGATCGACCCGGACTACGCCGCCAAAGCCGTCCTGGAACGCGACGCCTCGGCCGAACAGATCGCCGCCCTCCAGCCCGATCTGGTGCTCCTCAAGAGTTATCTGGCCGAGAGTATGGGCCAGCCGGTCGAGGCGATTGGCATCCCGGTCGTTTACGTGGACTTCGAGACCCCCGAACAATACTTCCGCGACCTCGCCATCCTCGGCCAGATCTTCCAGGATGAAGCCCGCGCCGAACAAGTGATCGCCTACTACCAATCCATCATGGACCGCGTCCAGCAGGCCGTCAGCGGCGTGGAAAACCGGCCGCGCGTCCTGATGCTCTACTACACCAGCCGCGACGGCAACGTGGCCTTCAACGTCCCGCCCCTGCCCTGGATGCAGACCCGTCTGGTCGAGATGGCCGGCGGCGAGCCGGTCTGGGCCGACGCCAACCCCGGCGGCGGCTGGACGCAGGTCGCTTTCGAGCAAATCGCCGCCTGGGACGCCGACCAAATCTTCATCATCTCCTACAGCCGCAACCCGTCGGACGTGGCCGCCGAACTGCGCGCCGATCCGAACTGGCAGGCGCTGCGCGCCGTCCGCGAGGGCCGCCTGTACGCCTTCGCCGCCGACCTCTACAGTTGGGACCAGCCCGACACGCGCTGGATTCTCGGCCTGCTCTGGCTGGCGGGCAAACTCCACCCCGAGCAGTTCCCCGCCCTCGACATCACCGCCGAAGCCCAGACCTTCTACCAGACCCTCTACGGGCTGGACGAAACGTTCTTCGCCGAAAACATCCTGCCGACCTTCAAAGGCGACCTGCCCTGATGACCGCCGTCTCCGCCGCCCGCCCGGCCGAAAGCGCCCGCCGCCGCCGATTCGTCTTGCTCCTCCTGTTCCTGGCGCTGGCGCTGGCGGCGGGTCTCTCTCTGCTGGCCGGACGTTACCCCGCCCCCGGCCTGATTTCCCCCTCGCGCCTGGCCGAGGATGACCTGGCGGCGCGGCTGGTCTTCGGCCTGCGCCTGCCGCGTCTGCTGACGGCCATCCTGCTCGGCATGACGCTCGGCGGGGCGGGGATGGTCTTCCAGTACCTGTTCAACAATCCCCTCGTCGAACCGGGCTTTCTGGGCGTCTCGCAGGGGGCAGCCTTTGGCGCCGCGTTCGTCATCGTACTGGTGGGCGGCGCGGCGCTGCCGGTTCAGGTTTCGGCGGCGGTCTTCGCCCTGGCCGGGCTGGGATTCTCGTCCCTGCTGGCGCGCCGCCTGCGCTACGGCGGCTGGATTCTGCGCCTGGTGCTGGCGGGCATCGCCGTCTCGGCGCTGTTCTCGGCCGGCGTCGGCCTGCTCAAATACCTGGCCGACCCCCTGCGCCAACTGCCCGAACTGACCTTCTGGTTGCTGGGCGGCCTGGCGAGCATCACCTGGGAACGCCTGCTCTCCGTCCTGCCGCTGACTCTGCCCGGCCTGCTGCTCCTGCTGCTCTTCCGCTGGCGGCTCAACCTGCTCTCGCTCGGCGAAGCGACCGCCTTTTCGCTGGGGGCCGCGCCGGGGCGGGAACGCTGGCTGCTGATTCTGGCCGCCGTCCTGCCGACCGCCGCCCTCATCTCGGTCAGCGGCATGGTCGGCTGGGTCGGCCTGATCGTGCCGCACATCGCCCGCCGCCTATTCGGGGCCGAGGCGCGCTTCAGCCTGCCGGCCTCGATGCTGCTGGGCGGGCTGTTCGTCCTGCTGTGCGACGACCTGGCGCGCATCCTGCTGGCTGGCGAGATTCCGCTCGGCGTCCTGACCGCCCTCTTCGGCGCGCTGATCTTCCTGGCGCTGATGATCTTCCAGAAGCCGGGGGTCAGCAAATGAACGCCCCGCTCCTCTCGTTCCGCGACGTCCACTTCGGCTACCGGCGCGGCCGGCCGGTCCTGCGCCAGGTCAGTTTCGACCTGCCGCCGGGCCGCATCACAGCCATCGTCGGCCCGAACGGCGTCGGCAAGACCACCCTGCTCTACCTCGCCCTCGGCTGGCTGACCGCCTGGAGCGGCGAAATTCTCCTGGACGGGCGTCCGCTGAGCGGCTATGGGCGTCTGGAGCGCGGCCGCCGCATGGCGCTCGTTCCGCAGAGCGAGAACACGCCCTTCGATTACACCGTCTTCGAATACGTCCTGCTGGGCCGCGCCCCTCACCTGCCGCCGCTTGGGACGCCTTCCCGGAACGACCAGGCAATTGCCTGGCAGGCCCTCGAACGAGTCGGCCTGACCGCCCTGGCCGGGCAGCCCGTGCCGCAACTCAGCAGCGGCGAGCGCCAATTGATGCTCCTGGCGCGCGCCGTCGTCCAGACCCCGCGCCTGCTCCTGCTCGACGAACCGACCGCCCACCTCGACCTGCACAACAAGGCGCGCCTGCTCGACCTTCTTCGCCGGCTGCGCGCCGACGGCGTCACTTTGCTGATGACCAATCACGAACCTGACGTGGTGCTGGCGCTCGCCGACGAGGTCATTCTCATGGAAAACGGCCAGCCGCCCCAGGCCGGCCCGCTCGACCGTCTCTTCACCGCCGAGCATCTCAGCCGCATTTACCGTCTGCCCGTTCGCCTGGTGGAGGTGGACGGCCGCAAGCAGGTGCTATGGACGTGAAGACCCCGCCGCTCTGGCTGGTGACCGGCGAACGCGGCGCCGGCAAGACGACCTTCTGCCGCCGGCTGGCCGAGGAGGCCCGCGCCGACGGCTGGCGGGTGGCCGGTCTGCTCTCGCCGGCCGTCTTCGAGGCGGGCGTCAAGACCGGCATCCTGGTCGAGGACCTGGCCAGCGGCGAACAGCGTCCCCTCGCCTCGCTCGCCGCCCGGCCGCCTTTCGACCTGCCCCTCGGCCGCTGGTTCTTCGACCCCGCCGCCCTGGATTGGGGCAACCGCGTCCTGCAGGACTGCCCGCCCTGCGACCTTCTCATCGTGGACGAACTCGGTCCCCTCGAACTCCTGCGCGGCCAGGGCTGGACCTCGGCCCTGACGGCCCTCCTCCGCCCCGACATCCGTCTCGGCCTGGCCGTTGTCCGCCCGGAACTGGAGACGACGCTTCGCGCCCGCCTGCCGGCGCGGGAGACCATCCGAGTGCAGAGCGTCGCGGACATCGAAGAGCAAGCGCGCCGCTGGCGGCTCATCCTGCAACGCGCTGTCTCATGAAACAAGTCCTCGGTCTCTCGGAGAGACCGAGGACTTGCCGAATACCCTCCCCTTCCGGGGGCCGCGGTTTGGCGAATCAAAAAACGCCTTTAGGCGTTCTCTGTGCCCCCAAGCGGACTCGAATACCATCCCCTTCCGGGGGCCGCGGTTTGGCGAATCAAAAAACGCCTCTTCAGGCGTCTTCTGTGCCCCCAAGCGGACTCGAACCGCTGTTTGGGCCTTGAGAGGGCCCCGTCCTGGGCCGCTAGACGATGGGGGCGGCTCAATTTTTAGCGGGCTGATTTTATCACAGTTTTGCCCTACGTCAACAAAAATTCTGACCTTGTCGCAAAATGCGGGCCGGGATAATATTGGAGACGACGCATTGCATGGATCGGCAGAATATACTGATGAATAGACGCCTTCTCTCCCCTGTCCTGTTTCTCATCCTTATCCTGGCCTCTTGCATCCCAGACGCGGAGACTGTTTCTATGCCCCCGATTCCCGCCTCTCCTCCTCCTGCCGCCGACTGGTGGCGTCCCGCCCCTGGCCTGACCTGGCAGTGGCAACTCGACGAAGAGGTGGATACCTCCGTCGAGGCCGAAGTCTACGACATCGACCTCTACGCGCCCCAGGAGGTCATTGACGAACTCCACGCCCGCGGCGTGCGCGTCATCTGCTACATTTCGGTCGGCTCCTGGGAGGACTGGCGTCCCGACGCCGACCAGTTCCCGGAGGAAGTCCTAGGCCGCGCCTACGAGGGCTGGCCTGGCGAGCGCTGGCTCGACATCCGCCGCATCGACCTACTGGCCCCCATCATGCGCGCCCGCCTCGACCTGTGCGCCGCCAAGGGCTTCGACGGCGTCGAACCCGACAACATCGAAATCTACACCAACCGCACCGGCTTCCCCCTCACCTACGCCGACCAACTGGCCTACGCCCGCTGGCTGGCCGACGAAGCCCACGCCCGCGGCCTGGCCATCGGCCTCAAGAACGCCCCCGAGATGGTCGCCGATTCGCTCGAATTCTTCGATTTTGCCATCACCGAGGACGCCTTCTACTACGGCTGGATCGAAGAAATGCTGCCCTTCGTCGAGGCTGGGAAAGCGGTCTTTGCCGCCGAGTACACCGACATGCCCGTAGATTTCGAGGCCGCCTGCGCGTGGGGCCGGGCGCACAACGTCAGTTTCATCCTCAAGCCCCGCATCCTGACCGCCTGGCGGCAAACCTGCCCATAAGCCGCTTTGCCCCGATCGGTCTTGGGAGCGTTTTTGTGGCAGAAGGACAGGGTAAAACTCGAGAAACAGTCCCGTTAAACCAGTGATTCGAAGCCGTTAAACGTGTTTAACCAGGCCGTTAAACATGTTTAACAAGTCCATTAAACGTGTTTAACGAAGCCGTTAAACGTGTTTAATGAACCCGTTAAACCAGTGATTCGAGGGCGTTGAACATGTTTAACGAGGCTGCAAAACAGCAGACGCCCGGAAGTCTGACCGCGCCAGTTGCTGCGCGGTTAGGATAGATTTTCAGCCTGCTCCAAGATGAACGCAAACTGCTCCGACTCGCCATCGGAACAGGCTGCTTAAAAATGGCAAGGCATCGAATTGCACGAATGACACAGACCAGGATTTGCCCAATTCGCGCAATTCGATGCAAAAAGACAGCGGCAAACGACAAAGACGCTCCCAAACGAGAGCGTCTTTTCTGGCGGGGAGGGCGGGCGTTCTTCAGCGACGTACCCGCCTGAACCGATCATCCTTTTGCCAGGCACAAGTGTCCAAGAGGCCCTGCTCATCATTGAGCACAGGCAAAAACTAAAAGAAACTTCTCCCTAGCGTTGACCAAGCCGAGAATGCGCCTTGTGTCTCTAGAGACACAAGGTTTTTGTCATTTATCACACCTTTTGAGAGGAATATATGTCGAAACGAAAACCAAACCCTACCACACCCTTGACACGCTGGTTGATCGCTTACGTTGAAGATCATGATACCAGCCTGACCGAACTGGCTTTGAGAGCGGGGCTGTCGGCCGGTTCATTGCGTAGCCTGGTTACATATCCAGAGCGAATCCCCGCGTTAGAAACTTGTCTGCGGCTCTCGAAAGTTACTGGAAAGCCCGCGGAAGAGATCTTCCAAATGGCGGGCTTGAATGGAATCGATTCAGAATCTCTGGATCCGGATCGTCTCGGCTTGTTGCAAATCTATCAAGGCCTGCCTGCTCCGATGCAACATGCCTTGTTGGCGGTTGCGCGTGCTTTGGCAGCATCGGCATCTATAAACTCTCAATAGCAATTCTCTCGGGACAAAAACATGACCACAATTCTTGCTCTTGACCCTGGTTTTGGAAACACAAAAGTATGCATCAATGGTCATGTTGCCTTGATGCAATCAGCTATTGCCCGGCCTCAATCGGTTGGGATGGCCGCCATTGGAATGAAAACCACATCTCAGGTGAAACTCATTCGTCTTGAAGGATATGAGTTTGCCATTGGCCCCGGAGCCTGGCATTGGGGCAACCTGCTTACCAGCCGAGATTATTCGGCCATTGCATCCCCTGAACGCCGCGCCCTGGCTTTTGGAACACTGGCGAATCTCCTGGAACCTGGCGAATATGTCGTCCACTTAATGGTAATAGGATTGCCGGTGAATTTACTCCAGGATGAAATCCAAGCACAGGCTGTTTTGGGCGGTCTCAAAGCATATAAAGGATTGCATATCTTTACGACCGATCAGGGGGAATACGCCATTTCCATTCAGCGCCTCAAGGCGCTTGCTCAACCAGTTGGGGCATACGCGGATTGGCTGTTTGATGGGGATCTGCGTCTGCGCAGAGGCGGCCGGCAGGCAGAAGTGGCGATTCTTGATCTGGGCATGAACACGCTCGATCTTTATGCCATCCAGGATGGTAAGGTTGAGCCCCGTTTTGTGGGCGGCGATAAGGTTGGGGTTCGCCGATTGCTCGAACTGGTGACAGAGACCGGCCACGATCCAGAGGAACTAGACGCGAATCTGCGGACGGGCCGGTTGCGCTTAAGTTCAGTACAAATGGAGTCCTGGTTGAGTGAAGTTCTGGCATCTATAGAACGGGTTTGGCCCAACTTGCGTCGTTTCAATGCAGTCATTCCTACCGGCGGTGGGTCGCTGGTCTTGGGAAATTATCTTCGTGTCGCCCTGGCATCAAAAGGAGCGGCGGTCTATTGGCCCAGCGACCCCATCGCTGCTAATGTCGTCGGTTTGTGGAAATGGGCGGCTTATGGCGCTGCGGGTTCGGCGTAACGGCAGCCTTGTTGTCACGGTTCGCCTGACACTGCGGCCCGGCAGGGATGATGACCTGATCCTCCTGCTGGAAAATGCTCCTCGGGGGGCGCTTGCTGGACTGGTGCGCGAGGCAATGAGAAGCGGGGTTGCTTCAAGCGCCTGCATATATCAAGACGCTTCTGAAGAGCAACCATTGGACATGTCCGCTCTGGGCATGGATATATGAATCCGTGTTACACACAGCCAAGTGTGTAACACGATCCCGGAGAGAGAGTTATGGAGTTGCAAGCCCCTACTGATCAAAATGTTTCTCCTGAAAAAGATTTCCAAGAATTCCTGAAATGGGAGAAAGCCACTCGCGATACGCTCGATGTCAAACGGGTTTACATCGATATGGTGGGCGATTTGGCTGCAGGCGTCATATTGAGCGAGATCGTATATTGGCACCTGCCCAACACCTCTGGACACTCCCGTATGAGAGTTGAACATGATGGCCATTTATGGATAGCCACCCGCCGCTATGAATGGTGGGATCGGTGCCGGTTGTCGCCCGATCAGGCCGACTACGCCCTCAGGAAACTGGCCGAAAAAGACCTGATAGAAAAACGGGTCTTTAAGTTTGGGGGCCAGCCTACTGTTCACATCCGCTTGCGAATTGAAAAGTTCTTAGCCGCCTTTCGGGCTGTTCTGGAAAAACCAGTGATCAATCCTTACTTCCCCAAGAAGGTTCATGGATCTCAAGGGGATGCGTCCGAAATTGAATTCGGAAATTTCCGAAATGGAAATGGTACTGTTACGAATTCTATTTCGGATTCTGAGCAAAAACCGTTAACAGAGACTCTTTTCAATTCTTCTTCCCCTCCTCCGGCAACCGTTCAGAAACAAGGATTAGAGTTTGAAGATGATCTAGGATATCCAAACACCCTGCGCGAAGCCGCTCAACATCCTGACTTAATCTTGTTCCAGCGGATCGCCAATGGACTCATGCCAGGAAAAACGGACTGGCGCGTGATCATCGATCGGATGCAGTTCCTCCGGCAAAAACATCCCGATCTTGATGACGAACAACTGGTTCAGGCCGGAAAATTTTACTGGTTGGCCTGGACAGCCCGCAACTACAGCCCTACCCACCCCGATTTCATGGAATGGTGGATGAATGAGATGATTCCGCCTCAAAAGAACAAACGCAAGAAAGATAAAGCCTCAGCAGGCCCCACAACAACTGAACTCGAAGCGCTACGAAAGCGAGGCGCAGAAGTGCTGGGCCCGTTGATAGCCCAATCCAATCCGCAAGAAGAAAAGGAGGTATCAAATGGCGCATATTGATCTGGCAACCTCAGCAGCAGATTTGCGCACCCGTCTGGAACGGGCTCGAAAAGATCATCAAGCAGAGAATCCTCATCTCATTCTCCAGACGAATTCGCCTACTCTTTGTAATCCCCAATGTCCAATTTGTAACGGAACGGGTTATGTAAGAAGAAATCCAAATGCCTGTGTGGGAGATGCGGATTTTGGGAAGATTGACTTGTGCCCTAACGCACGTCGCTTGGCATTTACCAACAAGATCGCGCGTGGCGAGATTGATCCCCGCATCGGCTTAACTTCCTTTGAGATTCAGAGCTTACGCTGGGAGTTGATCCAGGATGGTTTGAGCGATGGGCATAAAGCCCGCCAGGCAGTCCAAACCGCCTATCAAAACGGCCATGGGATCGTTTCCTTGCTTGGGAAAAGTGGGCAGGCAAAAACACTGGCGCTGAAAATTGCCGTAGCGGTGGCCTTGAACGATGGGAAATGTGCAGCCTACGCCAACATGCTCTCCGTACTCGATGATATTCGCCTGGCCTTCGATGAACGCGAAAACAAGCAGACCGAACTCGTTCGTCGCATGCAGTGGTGGATCTCTCGCGACGTTCTGGCGCTCGATGAAATCGACAAGACCAACTCAACCGATTGGGCCAAGGAACGCATGTTTCAGCTCATTGATGTCCGCTATCAGCGGGCAATCCGGCGGGAAGCCATCACCATCATCGCGGCCAACTATGAAAGCCCGGATGAAATCAGCGCCTATCTACGTAGCCGCATCGAGGACAATCGTTTTGTCGAAAATGGGCTGGTCGTTTATCTGAACGGCCCGGATGGACGAAAGGCTGTGCCAATCGGCTGGAGATACTGATCCAGGAAAGCAAAATGTCACCAAACTACCTTTATGGCGATATTACCAGCAAGATTCTGGAAGCCTATTTCTATGTTTTCAGGGAACTCCGCGGCCGGCGATGGCTCGAAGAACGATCTATAACCCGGGCCCTTGTCGAGATCCTTAGGACTGAGCCGTTTGAAGTTGCTGAACGAGTGCCCGTCAAAATCAAGTTTCATGATGTTGATATCGGCGAGGGCTTGATCGATGTTCTTGTGGAACGGAAGATCGTTCTGGAGATCAAGACAATCACAAGGTTGCGTCGGAAAGATTTCGATCAAATACGTACATACTTGCACGAAGGAGGATATGCCGTTGGATTATTACTTAATTTCGGTTCTCCGGCGCCAGAGTATAAACGTGTCGAGAACCGAGATGCGTTTCCTATATGGTGGAAAGGAACATGATGCGAAAAATTGTACCTGCCGAAGACGTGATTTATGAATCCATCGCCAGGTTTCTTGAACCTATCCGGCCTCTCATCTTTGAAGATGTTGAGAAAGTGATCCAGGCGCTGGATGGCGGCCGCCGGCCAGATCGAGCCGGGCAGGTATTCGCCGAGGTGTTAAAGGACCATTTCCAAAATGTTAAGGCAACAGAGCAAGAGAAACATGACGAGTTGTATCAAATCATTCGAGAACTCCAACAAAGACTCACGGCCAGTCAGCAGGAGCTCCAATCAAAGCAAAGGGAGATGAACAGTTTGAATGAAATGATCAGGGAAAAGCAGAAGGCCATCCTAGATCTGCAAAACATCATTGCTAGACAGAACCGTTTATTGGCAGACCAACACGACCAAATCGCCAATCTGTGCGGTCTGCAAGAAGACGATGCGCACGCATAAATACTGTACTTAAAGATAAAGGTGCTGCCATTAAGGATTTGTGTTATGCGCACGGACCCGAGCGAAATTGCCGAACTCCAGAAAGAACTGGAGGCAGTTCTGAGGGACAAACTCTGGCTGCGGATCCTCGAAGTATTTGTTCCAAGCGGCGTTGCAGACGGCTTGCATCTTCGCCAGGCAACCGGCTTGGATCGTGATAAACTTCGCCGCGCTATCGAAAAGATCCAGAACGCCAGCGTTGGATACCCGCCCGTCCTACGCATCCTTGATCACTCCATTGCCCGGGCTGGCGCTCGTGGGCGCGCTCCGAAAGTCTACCTCTTGGGGGAAAGCGGCGCCGATTTGTTGAACGCCAATGGCTATCACGGAATCCAGCCCTGTGGATTGAACGAAGATGTTCCCATATCTCATGCATTGGCTGTACTTTCTGTTCATCTTGCGGCCGTACAAGCCGGTCTGGGTATTCACACCGAACAATATCAACGTTATGGTGATGAAAAGCATATCCGCCCGGATCACAGCCTCCTCTTGCCAGATGGCTCCCAATTGCTTCTTGAGGTGGAACAGATTGCCACACGGAAGCTCATTCCCCGCATTCTCGAAAGCCTGACCAACAAGCAGGCATTTTTTCAAAGCGAAGAGAGCAAAGTCTTCCGGCGCGAAGTTCGCATGCTGGTGAATGTATCGCGCGGCCGAGATTGGTCACGAACGATCCAGGTCTGGAAGGAGGCGTGCAATCTGGTCGTCCAAAAATCCAACAGACCGCTGGATTTCCGTCTCCTGGCAATGCCTCTGGATGAATTTCTATTGGCGCCCGAGTGGGGAGAATCGTCCAGACGATGGGAGGAACTTTCGGCTTGTATTCCGCATGAGAAAATCAAGGAATCCGAGCAGTCAAGCACAAACTCTAGATTTGTTGCATAATTGATGAAAATCATCAAGGGAGAGTGCAAGCATGGTCTTGAGTTATAAGCAACTTTGCGGTCGGGCAAGTTCATTCCGCAATTTGGTTGGCAT
>JAIOAU010000009.1 GCA_019873655.1 Chloroflexota bacterium
GCTCTGCTACCGTCAATGGTCGCCGATGCGTTGACATTTCTCCTCCAAAACCAAAGGTTTGGAGGTACGATTTTATGAGATTGTAAAGGTACGAATTAACGAGACACTACACACAGGGCAGTTTATATTAAATTCAAGCCGTCTGCGCCAAGACCCTCGCCGCGACGAGGGGACTTTTGTGTTTCCATGCACGGGCGGCGCTAAAGGAAAATCATGAGTAAGGACCAAAAATTACGCATCATCCCCCTGGGCGGCCTCGGCGAGGTCGGCAAGAACATGATGGCCTACGAATTCGGCGGCCGCATCCTGGTCGTGGACGCCGGCCTGATGTTCCCGGAGAACGACATGCTCGGGGTGGACTACATCATCCCCGATTACCAATACCTGATCGATAACGCCCGGCGCGTCGAGGCCATCGTCATCACCCACGGCCACGAGGACCACATCGGCGCCATCCGCCATCTGCTGACCGACATCTCGGCCCCCGTTTACGCCACGCCGCTGACGCGCGGCCTGATCGAGGTCAAACTGGCCCGCAACGGCCTGGCCGGCAGGGCCGTCCTGAACACCATCCAGGCCGGAGATACGCTCCGCCTCGGCCCCTTCCAGGTGGAGACTTTTCACGTCTGTCATTCCATCCCCGACGCCATTGGCCTGGGAATCACCACCCCGGCCGGTCTGGTCGTTCATTCGGGCGACTACAAATTCGACCAGACCCCGGTGGACAACTGGCCGACCGACTTCGCCAAACTGGCCGAGTTCTCGGCGCGCGGCGTGGACGTGCTGCTGGCCGACTCGACCAACGCCGAACGCCCCGGCTGGACGCCCTCCGAGCGCGTCATCGGCCCGGCCCTGGACGAGGTCTTCCGCGAAGCGCCCGGCCGCATCATCGTCGCCACCTTCGCCTCGCTGATCGCCCGCATGCAGCAGGTGGCCGACGCCGCCGTGCGCCACGGCCGCAAGATGGCCTTCGTGGGCGCGAGCATGGTGGACAACGCCAAAATTGCCCGCAAGATGGGCTACCTCGAAATCCCCGATGCCACCATCGTCAGCCTGGAAGAGGCGCTTCACCTGCCCAAGAAGGAAGTGGTGCTGATGTGCACCGGCTCCCAGGGCGAGCCGTCGTCCATCATCGGACGCCTCTCGACCGGCACCAACCGTCAGTTCGACGTCGAACCGGGCGACACGGTTGTGCTTTCCTCGCACCCGATTCCGGGCAACGAAGAGGCCGTGAACAAGACCATCAACCGTCTCTTCCGGCGCGGGGCAAATGTCATCTACGAAGCGGTGGCGGCCGTCCACGTTTCGGGACACGCCAGTTCGGAGGAGCAAAAATTGCTGCTCAATCTGGTGCGCCCCCGATTCTTCGTCCCCATCCATGGGGAATTGCACCAATTGAAACGCCACGCCGTGCTGGCCCGTCAGGTGGGCATCCCCGCCGAAAACATCCAGGTGGTCGAAAACGGCCAGGTGCTCGAACTGGCCGACGGCCGCCTGACGCTGGCCGAGCGCATGCCGGGCGGATACATCTTCGTCGAGGGCGAAAGCGTCGGCGAGATCGACATGGACGTGATGCAGGAGCGTGAACAACTCGCCCGCTCGGGCATCGTCCTCATCACCGTCCCCCTGGACAAATATTCCAGCCGCCTTCTCAAAGAACCCGAAGTGATCACCCGCGGCTTCGTCTCCCCCGAAGACGCCGAGGCGCTCGTCCCGCTCATCCGCCAGAAAGTGACCGACCTGGTCCACGGCGGCGGGCTGGACGATGAGAAACTCATCGCCGACGCCGTCCGGTCGCTGCTCTATCACGAGACCAAACGCCGGCCGATGGTGTTCGTGAGCATCACCAAAGCCTGAGACGAAACTCCGGCTTTCCGCTTGCCCCTCTATCTCCACCCATGTTCGCCGCGCAGCGGGACGAAGGCCACCGGGATGCCGCGCTCGCAGTGCAACTTTCCGCCGCGCCGCTCCCAGACCTGCAATTCCTGGAAACCGCGGCTGCCCACCGGCAGCACCAGCCGTCCGCCCTCGGCCAGTTGATCGAGCAGCGGCGGGGGGACGTCCGGCGCGGCGGCGGCGACCAGAATGCCGTCGTAGGGAGCCGCCTCCGGCCAGCCTAGCGAACCGTCGCCCAGGTGGACCTGAACGTTGGTGAAGCCCAACTCGGCCAGCGTCTTCTCGGCCTGGCGCGCCAGTTCGGGAATCACCTCGATGGTGTGCACCTCGGCCGCCATCTTGCCCAGAATGGCCGCCTGATAGCCAGACCCGGTTCCCACCTCCAAGACGCGGGAGGTGGGAAGCAGATGCAGCAAATCGGTCATGAGAGCCACGATGTAGGGCTGGGAAATGGTCTGCCCGTGACCGATGGGCAGCGGGCCGTCGGAGTAGGCCCAATCCAACTCCTCGGGCGGGACGAAACGGTGGCGCGGCACCGTCCGCAGGGCGGCCAGCAGGCGCGGGTCGCGCAGGCCGCGGCGGGCGATCTGCTCCTCCACCATGCGCAGGCGCTCGCGTTCGTAAGAGTCCATCTCTTTCATTTTACACTATTCGGCCGACAGAAACTCGGCCTTCAAACGGCGCGCGATCTGACGATCCACCTTTCCCATCGGATAATCCTCCAAAGCCGAGGGAGCGACCCAGGCCAGGTCGGCCGCGGCCAGCGGACGCGGTTCGCCGTCCGTCAGTTCGCACAAAAAGGCGTGCAGGGTGATACGGAAGTGAGTGTAAGCGTGCCGGTAGACGCCGAGTTCCTCCCCAACGCGGATGTCCGCCCCCAATTCTTCGCGGATTTCGCGCCGCAGGCCGTCGGCCAGCGACTCGCCCGGCTGAACCTTGCCGCCGGGGAATTCCCACAGCCCTCCCAGCAGACCCGACCGCGGGCGTTGAGCCAGGAGAACCTTCCCGTCCCGCCGCAGAACGGCCGCCGTGACGAGATAATGCGGCGTCTCCTTCTTCGGCTTCAGCACCGGACGGGCCTCCTGCGTCCCGGCGGCGCGCGCCCGGCAGAGACCGGCCAGCGGACAGGCCGGACAACGCGGCTTGCGCGGCAGGCAGATGGTCGCGCCCAAGTCCATCAGCGCCTGGTTGTAGTCGCCTGCCCGTCCGGGCGGCAAATTCTCCTCGGCCAGCGACCAGAGAATGGCCTCGCCGGCCGGCAAATCGGCCGGGGCGTCTACGTCGAACAGGCGCGCAAAGACCCGTCGCAGGTTGCCGTCCAGGGTGGGGACGTCGCGGCCGAAGGCAATGGAGGCAATCGCCGCCGCCGTGTAGCGCCCGATGCCGGGCAGTTTCTGCAAGGCCGCCGGGTCTTCCGGCAGCCGCCCGCCATATTCGGCGACCACCTGACGGGCGGCCCGCCACAAATTGCGCGCCCGGCTGTAATACCCCAGGCCCTCCCAGGCCGAAAGCACCTCCTGTTCAGAGGCCTCTGCCAGGGCAGAAAGGGTCGGGAAGCGCTTCATCCAGCGCTCGAAATAAGGGATGACCGCCTCGACCCGCGTCTGCTGGAGCATGATTTCCGACACCCAGACGGCGTAGGGATCATCCACCCCGCGCCAGGGCAGACGGCGCCCCTGACGCTCGTACCACTCCAGCAATCGGCGGGAGAGTTCGCCCATCGGGCGCGGCCGGCTCCTAGAACTGAAATCCGCCGCGGGCGCGGATAATCTTATAGGAAAGGTTTTCGACGAATTCCCCCAGTTTGGCGCGCAACTGCGCCCAGCCATCCGACTGCAAAACGCGCTGCAAACCGCTCAGACTATCGGCCAGCATGGCCACCTGGATCTGCGGATAGTCCCCATAGGTGGTGACCCAGGCCTCGACCGGCTGCAATCCCATCCGCTGCACGCCAGGGATGAATTCCCCGATCACGAACTCGAAATATTCGCGTTCGCGCTCGGCAATGATGTCCCAGGTCATAATCAATTTGATTGGCATGAATCCGCCTCACTCGCCCTGATAGCGCAGCACGATCACTTTCGTCTCTTCGGGCAAGGACGATTTGCCGACCTTGAGGGTGGGCAGCGTCTCGACCTCGTGCAATCCCATTTCCTTCAGGAATTTGTCCAATCGATCCAGGTGTAATTTGGCGGCGGGAGTCTGGTAGTGCATCGGGATCACCAGATTCGGCTCCAGCAGGCTGACGACCTCCGCGGCTTTGGCGGCGTTCATCCCCTCGCCGCCGCCGACCGGCACCAGGGCAATGTTGACCGTCCCGAGGGCCTCGATCTCGGCCTGGGTGGGAACGGTGCGCAAATCGCCCAGGTGGGCAACGGTCAAGCCGTCGAAATCGAACACGTAGAGGGTGTTGCGCGGCCGCTCGGCGGCCTTCTTCCCCTGACCGTCCGTCTGGACGCCGGTGATGAAAACGCCGCCGATTTCATACTCGCCCGGGCCGGTGATAGCATGGCTGTAGCCCTTGACGGCGGCCAGATGGTTGTGGCCCGGCGCTTCGTGGCTGACCGTGACGATGTCGGCCTTCAGTTTGAGCGCCTCGTAGCCGACCACTTCCGAGTCGAAGGGGTCGGTGACGACCGTCGCCAGGCCGCGCTCGCTCAGGCGAAAGCAGGAATGACCATACCAGACAATCTCCATGAAACCTCCGTTGCTGGCGACTATTATACACGTATAATTAGGGGCGTGAACCCTGAACTGGCTCCCCGTCTGGCTGGGGGCGGCCGCGTTGAGAAGCAAGAGGGAATTTGGCGGCTGGACATCCCCGCCGGGCCGCGCCGGACCTATCGGCTGGCCCAACTGGACGATTACCTCTCCCTGCCGCGCCGCCGCTTCCCCCACCGTCCGCCCCTGACCCTGAGCCTGCGCGCCCGCGTCTCGGCGGCCGACTTGCCCGGCACCTGGGGCTTCGGGCTGTGGAACGACCCCTTCGGCCTCTCGCTCGGCTTCGGCGGCGCGGTCGGACGTCTGCCCGCCCTGCCCAACGCGGCCTGGTTCTTTCACGCCTCGCCGCCCAATCATCTTGCTTTTCATGACGACGTTCCCGCCCAGGGATTTTTCGCCGGGACGCTGCGCTCGCCGGCCATCCCCGCGCTTCTTTTCGCGCCGCTCGCTCCCCTTTTGCCGCTGCTGGCCATCCGGCCCCTCTCCAGCCTTGTCCGCCGCCTGATCGGCCGCCTCGTCCGTCAAGACGGCGCGCCGCTCCAGACCGAGGTATGCCAATGGCATACGTACACTCTCCAATGGACAGAGACGGACGTCCGCTTCTTTCTCGATGACGATGAAGCACTGCGCAGCCGCGTCTCGCCGCGCCCGCCGCTGGCGCTGGTCATCTGGATCGACAATCAATTCGCGGCCTGGACGCCGGAAGGACGCATCCAATGGGGCCTGCTGGAAACGCCGGCGGCCCGGCTGGAAATCGCCGACCTGCGCGTCGAACCGTGTCTCTGATGGAAGCATCCGTCCCAAAACAAAAGCGGGCCTCGCGGCCCGCTTCGTCCTGTAGCGGCGGCTAAGGAGTATATTCCTTGCAGACGATCTCGATGCCGGCGGTTTGCAAGAAATTCAGCGCGTGTTCGTCCACGCGATAGGCCACGCTATAGACCAGCCGGACGATGCCGGCATTGATGAGAGCCTTCGTACAATTGATGCAGGGAAAATGGGTGACATAACAGGTAGCGCCTTTGGTGGAAACCCCGTGCAGCGCGGCCTGGATGATGGCATTCGTCTCGGCGTGAATGGTGCGGACGCAGTGTCCCTCGACCATGAGATGACCGACCTCGTCGCAGTGCGGCTGGCCGACCGGCGAGCCGTTGAAGCCGGTGGTCAGGATGCGCTTGTCACGGACCAGCACACAGCCCACGAAAGCGCGGTCGCAGGTCGAGCGTTCCGAGACGGCGTAAGCAATCTTCATGAAGTAAGTATCCCAGTCGGGGCGCATTTGAGTTCCTCCTAAAATGGATGTGCGACGCACTTTCCCGGGTGCGTCGCACATGCATGTTCAGGCCCAAAAGGTTGGCAGCAAGAGCCGCAGAACGATGTCCGCAATCAAGCCCAGCATGAACCACAGGCCGAAGGCGCGGTTGTTGATAAAGGCCTGGGGCGCGAAGTAGAGCGGCCAGCCGCCCTGTCCCTGTGGAAAGCCCTCCGGGCAAGTCTCCGGCTTGGGCTTGAGAAATTGCGGGTAGATTTTCAGGAATTGCGGCACGGCCAGAAAGACCAACAGCATCGCCGGGGTGAAATAGCGGACGGCAATCAAGTAGAGAACCAGCAAGTACGGCAAGACCATCATCGTCAAGACAGCGTAGCGGGCCGCTTTCTCGCCGATCACCACCGGCAGGGTGTAAATCTTCTTTTGGAGGTCGATGGCGCGCTTGTCGATGTGCTTCCCGAAAATGACCGTCGTCACGCCCAGGACATACGGCAAACTGGCCAGGATCACATTCCAGACCCACTCGCCGGTCAGCACGTAGTAGCCGCCGCCGATCATCAGCGGCCCCCAGACAATCAAAACGGCCAGTTCGCCCAGCGCCCAGCCCTTCATCGGCCAGGTGTAGAAGAGGACGAACACCGCTCCCAGCCCGAGCAGCAGCCAGATGACCGGGTCCCAGCCGTTGAGGATGAGCAGAAACAGGCCGCAGGCCAGGGCCAGGAGTCCGGTGACGGCGAAGTACGTCAGGTGCTGGCGCTTCGTCAGCAAGCCGTGCGCCACCGGCTGAGGGCCGTACATGGTGCGGAAGTAGTTATCCTTGTCCACGCCGCGCACGTAGTCGGTGAAGTCGTTGAAGATATTATTGGCGGCGTGAGCGAGCACCAGGCCGAGGGCCAGCACAAACCAGGCCAGCGGGTTGACCGAATGCCCATCGTGCAGGGCAAACAGCCCGGCCAGCACCGCGGAGAGGAAGGTCATCACCAGCACTGCAGCGCGGGTCGAGATCAACCACTTGGAGATGAGGTCCAGCCGCTGCCATTCCTCTTTGGAAACCTCGGGGATCACGTTGAGGGCCTTTTTCCACATGGCAAAGTTCATGAGATTACCTCCTGAAACGAAAATCAGCCCATCATTATTATACCAGCGTTGCTTTCCCCTTCCTCGGAAAAAGTCCATTGAATCGCGTGTCGACTTTGGAAAGATGATCTAAAATCTACGCAGGATGTTAATCACAACAAAGCGGTGACTAACTGTACTGGTGTTTTTGGCTCAAAAATAACATACTAATGCCAGTCAGGCGCAAACGCGCCATTTGTCGCCGGCTGAAAATTCAAGGAGGTGTGCCTTGGAGATTACGCTTTCCCCGCTGTCCCCCTCTGTCACCAAGACCTTCTACACCAGTTTGTTCGACCTCCAAGACGGAGAGCGAGTGCGCACTTGCCTGCAATGCGGCACGTGCAGCGGCATTTGTCCCTTTGGCTACATCATGAAATTCCCGCCGGGGAAAATCATCGGCGCGATCCGCGCCGAAATCTTCGACCACGTCCTGAAAACCGACTCGGTCTGGATGTGCGTCTCGTGCAACGCCTGCGCTTCTTTCTGCCCGTCGAACATCCCCATCACCCGCGTGCTCATGACCCGTACCAAGGAGGAGATGATTCTGGCAGGCAATGTGCCCAGCGAACTGCAGGCCGCCCTGGAAAACACCCAGCGTTACGGCAACCCGCTAGGCGAGTCGCCGCGCAAACGCGCCGACTGGACCCTCGGCCTGCAGCCGGAGGTAAACATCCTCGGCAAAACGCGCCAACCGGTTGACGTTCTTTGGTACGTTGGGGACTATGCCTCTTACCATTCCCGCATGCAACCGGCCACACGGGCGCTGGCCAAAATTTTGAACGCCTTGGGAGTCAATTTCGGGATTCTCGGGCCGGAAGAATACAGCGACGGCGATTCGCAGCGCCTGGCCGGCGAACGCGGCCTGTTCGAAATGATGGCGCAGAAGAACGGACAGGTATTCCGAAAGTACAAATTCAATCAGATCATCACCACCGACCCCCACGCCTACAACGCCCTGAAGAACGAATATCCGGCGCTGGGCGTCGAATATCCGGTGCAACACTACACGCAATTCCTGTTCGAACGCATCGAACAAATCAAGCCCTTGCTGAAGAATGAAATCAAGGCCAAGGTCGCCTATCATGACCCCTGCTATCTGGGGCGAGTCAACGGCATTTTCGATGAACCTCGCGCTTTACTGAGCGCCATCCCCGGCGTCGAACTGGTGGAGATGTCGCACCAGCGCATCAACAGCCTGTGCTGCGGAGGCGGGGGCGGCGGTATGTGGCTGGATGGCTTCCAGTGGGAAAAGGCGCACACCCGCCTGTCGGAATGGCGCGTCCGCGAGGCGGTGGCAGTCAACACCCAAATCCTGGCGGTTGCCTGTCCTTATGAGCCGCCGCGCTTCGAGGACGCCACCAAGACCATCCAGGCCGCCAGTCAATTGAAAGTGCGAGAAATCGCCGAACTCTTGGCCGAATCGATGGATCTCTAGGAGGAGAAACGATGAAAATTGCTGTGCCCATCAAGTTTGTGCCCGATCTGGTCGAAGAATTGACCATTGACCCATCGGGAACCGCTCTGGACACCACCTGGCTGCGCCTCATCATCAACGAACTCGACGACCACGCCGTCGAGCAAGCCATCTTATTGAAAGAACGCTCTGGCGGAGAAGTAACGGTGCTCTCCGCCGAGGCCGACGGCGTGGACGATTTCCTCTTCACAGCCGCCGCCAAAGGCGCCGACCGCCTCATCAAACTGACAGGAGATTTCAGCGCCGCCGACAACCATGCCCTCGGACGCGCCTTCGCCGATGTGATCAAAGAACTGCAACCCGACCTGATCCTGACCGGCGTGCAGGCCCACAACGATCTGGACGGTTCCGTCGGCCCGCTGCTGGCGGAATACCTGGGACTTCCTTATGTAGGCTATGTGGCTGGCATTGCGCTCGATGGCAACAAAGTGGTCGCCCGCAAAGAGTACGCCGGCGGGTTGGTCGCCGAAGTAGAAGTCAAACTGCCCGCCGTTTTGGGCATCCAGGCTGCCGAACAACCGCCGCGCTACGTCGCCTACAGCAAGATTCGCCAGGTCATGGGAACGGCCAAAATCGAAGAGCGGCCCGTCAGCAATCTGGAAAGCAGCGGCGGCGTCGTGGTCGGCCGTCTGTTCCAGCCAGAAGTCGCCGAACGGGCAACCATGCTCGAGGGCAGCCCCGAAGATGTAGCCGACAAACTGGTCGGACTCTTCAAAGAATTGGGTACGCTTTAAGCAGGAGGCGCTATGAGTCAGGATATTTTCGTCGTCATCGAACATCTGCGCGGACAGGTTGCGGATGTTTCCTATGCCATGCTGGCCGGGGCGCGTCAGTTGTCTAAGGCCAGCGGCGGCGAGGTGGTCGCCGTCCTCCTTGGCCACAACGCCCAGGGACTGGCCAGCAATCTGGCGGCCGATCGCGTCCTCTACGTGGATCATCCCGCCCTGGCCGAATTCACCTCGGACGCCTACCAAATCGTACTGGCCGGCCTGATTCAGGAACACGCCCCGCGCGCCGTTCTGTTCGGCCATAGTTCGATCGGCATGGACTTGGCCAGCAGTCTCTCGGCCAGACTGGGAATCCCGGTTGTCAACTCCTGCCGCACCTTCACCGACGACGGCAAGTTCGTCAGCCAGATTTGCGGCGGCAAAATCATGGCCGAGGGCAACCTCCCCTCCCCCGCCCTGGCAACCATGATCCCCGGCGGCTACAAAGCCGAAGAGGGACAAAGCGCCCAGACGCCTCCGCTGACGGCGGTCTCTGCCCCCGCCCTGGACAATCTGCGCGTCGCCGTCAAGCAATACATCGAACCAGACACCTCCGATGTGGACATCAGCAAAGAAAAAATGCTGGTTTCGATCGGGCGCGGCATCCAAAACAAAGACAACATCGAACTGGCCAATGAACTGGCGGATGCCCTCGGCTGTGCAGTCAGCGCCTCCCGGCCGGTGGTGGACCAGGGCTGGCTGCCAACCACCCGCCTGGTTGGGAAGTCCGGCAAGCATGTCAAGCCCAAAATCTATCTGGCGCTGGGCATCAGCGGCGCGCCCGAACACGTCGAAGGCATGGGCGAGAGCGAGGTCATCGTCGCCGTCAATACCGACCCCAACGCTCCCATCTTCAACATCGCCAAGTACGGCACCACGATCGACATGTTCGACCTGCTCCCCGTGTTGATCGAAAAGGTCAAGCAAGCCAAATAACTTCACAGGAGCGCGTGGGATATGCCTATCCGAGAGACCTTCTGGAACATCCCGCACTGGGCAGAAATTGCCCAGTATATTGCGGCTTTAGTCACGGCGATCATTTTCATTGCCGGTATTACCCGCCGCGTTTTGCGCTGGCGCAAAGGCCGGCCCGAAAAACGCTCCGGCCATTTTTGGAAACGGATCGGCGCTCTCATCACGCAAGTCTTCGGCCAGCAGCGCACCCTGGATGAAAAATTCCCCGGCATCATGCACTTCTCGATCTTCTGGGGAATGCTGGTGCTGGCGGCCGGCACAGCCCTGGCGACCATCGACTGGGACGTCACGCACCTGTTCTTTGGATTTCAAATTCTGAAAGGCGGCGTTTACATTGCCTTCGAACTGATGCTCGACGTCCTCGGCCTGCTGGTCGTCCTGGGCCTGGGCATGGCCATCTACCGTCGCTACATCGCCCGGCCAGCGCGGCTGCAAAACTTCCCGGTGAAGAAACTGGCCGGCGACGACACCTACGTCCTGGTCATGCTGGCCTTCATCACGCTCAGCGGCTACCTGACGGAGGGCCTGCGCCTGGCCGTCACCCAGCCGGATTGGGCCCCCTGGTCGCCGGTCGGAAACGCCATCGCAGCCCTCTTCCTCTCTCTCGGCGATCCCACCAACCAGACCCTGCACCTGATCATTTGGGGCATGCACATCGCCACCGCCTTTGGCGTGTTGATCAGCCTGCCCTTTACCAAACTGTTCCACATCTTCTCGGTGCCGCTCAACATCTACTTCCGCTCGCTGGAGCCGGCCGGCGCGCTGCGGGCGGCCAACATGGACGGCGGCATGGGCGTCAAAGAGTGGACGCAGTTTACCTGGAAGCAACTGCTGGACTTCGAGTCCTGCACGCGTTGCGGCCGCTGCCAGGACGTTTGTCCGGCCTACGCCAGCGCCCAGGTCCTCTCGCCGCGCAACATGATGGTCAAACTGGACGATCATCTGTGGGAGAAAAAACCGCGCGCCCTGCACGGCGAGGTCGTCTCGGTAGACGAACTGTGGGCCTGCACCACCTGCCGCGCCTGCGTTCAGGTCTGCCCGGCCTTCATCGACCACGTCACCACCTTCGTTGACCTGCGCCGCCATCTGGTCGATCAAGGAAAAATGGACCAGATGCTCCAGGACGCCCTCAGCAACCTGGGCCGTTATGGCAATTCCTTCGGCCAGTCGGACCGCATGCGCGCCAAGTGGACGATGGGCTTGCAACCGCCGGTCAAAGACGCCCGCCGAGAGCAAGTCGAATACCTGTGGTTTGTAGGCGATTACGCCTCCTACAACGCCACGCTGACCGACGTCACCCGCAAGACCGCCGAAGTCTTCCACAAACTGGGGTTGAATTTTGGCATCCTCTACGAGAGCGAACGTAACTCCGGCAACGACGTGCGGCGGGTAGGCGAGGAGGGCCTGTTCGAGATGCTGGTCGACAAGAACAGCCAGGTGTTGAGCAAATGCAAATTCCAGGCGATCGTGACCACCGACCCGCATTCGTACAACACGCTGAAGAACGAGTACCCCGCCAATGGCAACGGCCGCTATCCGGTGTTGCACTACAGCGAATTGCTCGATCAACTGATCGCCGCCGGGAAACTCAAATTCAGCAAAAAACTGGGCTACAAAGTCACCTACCACGACCCCTGCTACCTGGGACGCTACAACGGCGTCTACGACGCCCCGCGGCGGGTGATCGAAGCAACCGGCTGCGAGTTGGTCGAGATGCCCCGCCATCGTGAGCGCGGTTTCTGCTGCGGCGCAGGCGGCGGGAGAATTTGGATGGAAGAAAAAGAGGTCAAAGAAAGGCCCAGCGAATCCCGCATCCGCGAGGCGGTCGCGCTGGAGGGCGTACAGACCTTCATCGTCGCCTGCCCCAAAGATTTGACCATGTTCCGAGACGCGGTCAAAACGACCGGCAACGAACAACGGCTGGAGGTCAAGGACCTGATCGATTTGGTGGCAGAGGCCCTCTAGTCTGCCCGGCTGGCGGTTCTGTACCGCTATCAGAAAACCATGAATGGGTTGAAAGGGATCGCCAAGAGATTGAATTTTCTGAATGGGCGTTTTGTTCGACTGCCCATTGCCGCCAGACTGACCCTAAGTTTTCTCTCGGTCATCCTGCTCAGCAGCCTCATTTTCACTCTGGTCGGCACTCAGATCATTACCAACCTCATCAAGACAGAAGCCGAGGAGCGCGTCCGTAACGACCTGAACGCGGCTCGCCTGATCTACCTCGATGCGCTCCAAAATGTGCGCGACGCGGCCGAATTCACGGCGGTCCGAAATATCACCCGGCAAATGATCGGCGGCCGTTATCTGCGCACTTACGTCGACGAGATGATTTGGTTCAAGGTGAGCGAAGGCCTGGACATTCTGACGATCACAGACAGCAATGGCATTGTTGTCTTTCGGACGAATGATCCCAACCGGGTGGGCGACGACCAAAGCCATCTCGAACTGGTCGCCGCCGTCATGCGAAGAAGAACACCCGTCGCGGCGACGGTGATTCTCTCGGCCGATGACCTGCGCGCCGAATCGGAACTCTTGGCCGAACGCGCTTACTTTCGGTTCGTTGACACGCCCATGGCCCGACCACGCCCCGAAACCGAAGAGACAGCCGGGATGGTGCTGATGGCCGCCGCGCCCGTCTTCGACGAAGAAGGCAATTTCATCGGCGTCGTGTACACGGGCAAACTGCTGAACCGGAATTACGAAATCGTCGACGAAATCAAGCAGACCGTCTTTCAAGGCGTTGTCTACGAAGGCAAAGACATCGGAACCTCGACCATTTTCCAGGACGACGTGCGAATTTCGACCAACGTCTACAACGAAGACGGCTCGCGGGCGATCGGTACGCGCATCGCCGAAGAGGTATACAATCGAGTCGTCGTTGAAGGTCAGCCCTGGCTGGGGCGCGCTTATGTCGTCAACAACTGGTACATTTCCGCCTACGAACCCATTTACGGATTCGATGGCAGCATCAAAGGAATTCTGTACGTTGGCATTCTAGAACAGAAATACCTGGACATTAAAAACCGAGCCATTCTGATCTTCATGGGCATCACGCTGACGGGTGTCCTGGTCTCTATATTCATCACCGTCCTGATCTCGCGCCGAATCTCCCAGTCGGTCAATGTCTTGGTCAACGCCTCGCAAAAACTGGCTGGCGGCAACCTGAACGTGAGAGTCGAGAAAATCTCCAATGATGAATTCGGCGAACTGGCAGAGACCTTCAACTACATGGCCCAGGCGCTACGCGAGCGCGACGAACGATTGAAAGAATATGCCAAAAGAAAAATCATGGAGTCGGAGCGCCTGGCCTTGATCGGCCAACTGGCTGCCAACGTGGCCCACGACCTGAACAATCCTCTGCAGGGAATTGTCACCTACTCCTATCTGCTTCTGGAAAGCGAGACCTGCCGGCCGGAAGAGAGAGAAAACGTGCAGAAGATCGTCACCCAGGCCAACCGCTGCCGGGACATCATCCGCGGCTTGCTCGATTTCTCCCGCCAGAAAAAGCCGGACAAGACCTTGTGCGACGTTAACAGCCTGCTTACCTCGTGCGTCTCGCTGGTCGAACGACAGGCCTTGTTTCACAACATCAAGGTCAACATGGATTTGGAAGAAAACCTGCCGCGGGTCGTGCTGGACCCGTCCCAAATGGAACGGGTTTTCTTGAATCTCATCATCAACGCCGCCGAGGCTATGGACGGCAACGGACAACTCTTCCTGTCGACTCGTCACAACCGCGAGGGCAATTGCGTCGAAATCAAAGTCCAGGATACCGGCCACGGCATCAGCGAAGAAAACCTGGAAAAGATTTTCGATCCGTTCTTTACCACCAAAGAGACCGGCCACGGCGTTGGCCTAGGACTGGCAATCAGTTTTGGTATCATCAAGGAACACAACGGCAACATAACCGTGGAAAGCGCCCCCGGCGAGGGCGCCACATTTACCGTCAGCCTTCCACTGACGATGGAAACGATTGGTCCTGAAAAACATGGAGAATAGAGACAAGATTCTGATCATCGATGACGAAGAAGTCGTGCTGGATTCGTGCGCCCAGATCCTCAAGGGAACGCCGTATCAGTTGGCGACGGCAAGAGACGGTACGAGCGGGTTGGCGCTCCTGCAAGAGTTCCACCCAGACCTGGTATTTGTCGATCTGAAAATGCCCGGAATCTCCGGCTTCGAGGTCCTCGAAAAAATCGGCGAAATCGACCCCACCATCGTCATCGTTGTCATCACCGGTTTTGCCACGGTCAGCTCGGCTGTTGAGGCGATGAAGAAAGGGGCCTACGACTTCCTGCCCAAACCGTTCACGCCGGACGAATTTCGGCTGATCGCCCGCCGCGGAATCGAACGCCGCAAACTGATGCTGGAAGCCATCGCCCTGCGAAAAGAACGCGACCTGCTGCGCGAACAATTCGCCTCCATCGTCTCTCACGAACTGAAAGCGCCCCTCAGCGCGATCCAGCAGAACATCTTCGCCTTGGAATTCGAACTCGACAAGGCGCTAACGCCGGAGCAAAAGGAAAAGTTCGGGCGCATCAAGACCCGCATAGACGATTTGCTCAAGATGATCAATTCCTGGCTGCGGGTCATCGCCGTGGACATCAACCGCCTCAAAGAGAGTTTTGCGCCGCTCTCGATTGCCGACCCGATTGCCATCGCCATCGAACATCTGGCGACGCTGGCGGCCCGCAAGAACATCGAGGTCGTATCGGAAATCAGCCCGGACCTGCCCCCCATCGCCGGCGACAAGGTCAGCCTCACAGAAGTGTTCGTCAACATCATCGGCAACGCCCTCAAATATTCGCCAGATGGGACCAAAGTTCACGTCCGGGCCAGGCAAGATGGAGAAAACATTACCGTCTCGGTGGCAGACGCCGGCATCGGCATCGCCCCAGAAGACTTGCCTCATATCTTCGACGGTTTCTATCGCGGTAAGAGCGGGCAGTCCGCTGCAACCGGACACGGAATCGGCCTGGCGGTTGCCCGTCAGATCGTCGAGGCGCACAACGGCTCGATTGCTGTAGAAAGCGAGTTGGGCAAAGGGACGACGTTTTCGGTCAACCTGCCCATTCATAAACCATAATCTATTCAGGAGACTCACCTTTCAACCCGACTGGAGGTAAACCATGACCAAAAAGCTACTCATCATTGACGACGATCCGGACTTCGTTTCGGGGATCAAAGCCATCCTCGACACCGGCGGCTATGAAGTCGATGTCGCCTACAACCCCAAAGATGGCCTGCGCGCCTTGCAAGCCAAGAAATACGACTTGCTGCTGCTCGACATCATGATGGGACGCGGCGCCGAAGGCATCATGATCGCCCGCAAAATGCGCAAAGACGCCAAACTGCGCGAGATACCGGTGCTCATCATCACCGGCATGCGCGAACAAATTGCTTTCCTGTTCCCCGGCGAACCCGTCCACCCGCGCTTCGTCGACGTAGACGAAATGGTCGAGAAGCCGGTCGAACCCAAACTGCTGCTGGACAAGGTACAAAACCTGATCCAGGCGGCCGAAGCCAAGAAAGCCGCGAAATAAGATGATCTCCTGAGCGCCAAAGCAGACCGTCTGTTTCTCGGTCCTGCTGGCAATCATGAGAGGCTTAACACTATGAGCGAAACCATTTCATTCCGTCAAGAGGTCGCTAATCTCTTGTACGCTTCCGAAGGAGAACCGCTCAATACCTGTATTCAGTGCGGAACCTGCTCGGGAACCTGCCCCGTGGCGCCTTACATGGATTACACGCCGCGACAAATCATCGCCATGATCAATCAGGGCATGAAAGAACAGGTTCTGGAGAGCAACACCTTCTGGTACTGCGCTTCCTGCTACCACTGCACCGTGCGTTGTCCTCAAGACATCAATATCACCGACTTGATGTATGCGCTGAAGCGCTATTCGATCTGGAAGGGACAACACAAAGAGGGCCTGATTGGGCCAACCTTCTCGGAAGCGTTCGTGAAAATGATCGTGCGCACCGGACGTTCCTTCGAGCCTGTGCTGGCTCCCTCTTACATCTTTAGTTTTGGGATGCGCGAATTGTTGCTCGAAGTCCAAGGGGCCACCGAACTCCTGCTAAAAGGCCGGTTGCCTCTCCTGCCGTCGCGCATCAAGCGCCTGGATAATTTCAAGCGCATGCTTGGGCGCATCATCCCGATGGGAGGTCTCGAATGAAAAAAGAATTCGCCTACTTCCCGGGATGTTCGCTGGAAAAAATGGCCATCAGTTACCACATGTCGGCCATTGAGACGACCAAGAAACTCGGCGTTCACCTGAAAGAACTCGAGGACTGGAATTGTTGCGGCGCTACCACTTACTCGTACATCGATGAACTGCTGGCTTATACCCTGTCGGCCCGCAACCTTGCCATTGCCGAACAGACCGGCCTGGACGTAGTCGCCCCTTGCAGCGCCTGCTACAAAAATATGTACTTCACGGCGGCGCACTTGAAAAAAGACCCCGACCTGGCCGAACACATCAACTTTGCTCTCGAAGAGGACAACCTCCATTTTACTGGAAGCGTTGGCGTCAAGCATCTCATCGAGGTGTTCGCCTATGACATCGGTCCCGAAGAATTGAAGAGCAAAGTTGTCAAGCCGCTAACAGGCTTAAGAATAGCGCCCTATTACGGCTGTCAAATCGTCAGGCCGCAAAAAGACCACGAGGACGTGGAACTGCCTCAGTTCTTCGAAGAGATTCTCTCCGCCATTGGAGCCACGCCGGTCAACTACCCGCTCAAAATGCGCTGTTGCGGAGGATCATTGATTATCTCCAGCCGCCCAGCCGCCTTGAGTATGGTGCGCAACTTGCTACAATGCGCCGTAGACTCACAAGCAGACGTGGTTGCAACCGCCTGCCCCATGTGCCAAGTCAACCTGGAGGTCTACCAGCAACAGGTCAACCAAGAATTCGGTACAAACTTCTCCGTGCCGATCATGTACTTCACGCAACTGATCGGCCTGGCGCTGGGAATTCCACAGAAAAAACTGGGCATCGGCAAAGAATTCGTCGCCGCGACCCCGGCCCTGCTTCGTCTCGAACAGGCTGGCGCTGCCCCAGATCAAGAGACAAAGGAGTAACGTATGGAAAAGAAAGAAAGGATTGGCGTATACGTTTGTCACTGCGGCACCAACATTGCGGGCGTCGTCAATGTGGGCGAAGTCAGCACATGGGCCGCAGAGAATCTGAAAGAACAGGGCGTGGTCATCTCGCGCGATTACAAGTTCATGTGCTCTAGCCTGGGCCAAGAACTCATCCAGAAAGACATCAAGGAGCACGGACTGACGCGCGTGGTGGTGGCCGCCTGCTCGCCGCATCTTCACGAACAAACCTTCCGCAACGCCTGCAAAGGCGCAGACCTGAATCCTTATCTATGCGAATTGGTCTCCATCCGGGAGCAATCCTCCTGGGTGCACACCGACAAGGTCGCAGCGACCGAAAAATCGAAGGCTCTAATTGCCGGAGGCGTGGCGCGCGTCGTCCATCATGAGCCGCTCGAACCGCTGCGCGTCCCGATCCACCCGGCCACGCTTGTTGTCGGCGGCGGCATCGCCGGCATCCAGGCCGCCCTCGAGATTGCCAACGCGGGGTATCCGGTCTACCTGGTCGAGCGCGAACCTTCCATCGGCGGCCACATGGCCCAGTTCGACAAGACCTTCCCCACCCTCGACTGCTCGGCCTGCATCCTGACCCCCAAGATGGTCGAGGCGGGCAGCCACCCCAACATCACCCTGCTGACCTACTCCGAGGTCGAGAAAGTGGACGGGTACGTGGGCAACTTCGTGGTCACCGTCCGCAAGCGCGCCCGCTCGGTCAACGAAGAACTCTGCACCGGCTGCGGCATCTGCTGGGAAAAATGCCCGAAGAAAGTCGTGGACAACGTTTTCGAAGCCGGCATGGGCACTCGCAAAGCGATTTACGTTCCTTTCCCACAGGCTGTGCCCAAGTACCCGGTCATCGACCGCGAGAACTGTACCTATTACATCAAAGGCACCTGCAAAGCCTGCGAGAAATTCTGCCCCACCAACGCCATCGACTTTGCTCAGGAAGACCAAATCCTGAACATCGAAGTGGGCAACATCATCCTGGCCACCGGCTACGAACTCTTCGACGCCCGCCGAATCACCCAATACGGCTATGGTCGCCTGGCGAACGTCTTCACCAGCCTGGAGTTCGAGCGCCTCTCCAACGCGGCCGGGCCGACGGGCGGCAACATCGTCCTGCGGGACGGCAAGACCACGCCCAAAGTGGTAGGCATCGTCCACTGCGTGGGCAGCCGCGACAAGAACTACAACGAATACTGCTCGGCGATTTGCTGTATGCAGAGTTTGAAGTTCGCCCACCTCGTCCACGAGCGGACGGGCGCGGAAGTCTACAACTTCTACATTGACATCCGCACCCCGGCCAAGGGTTACGAAGAGTTCTACCACCGCCTGCTGGAGGAGGGTACGCACTTCATCCGCGGCAAAGTAGCCGAAATCACCGACGCCGTGCGCCTGCCCGGCGAAGAAGGCAAACTCATCGTCCAGGTCGAAGATACACTGACCGGCAACCAGTTACGCGTCCCAGTGGACATGGTCATCCTTTCGGCCGGTCTCGAACCCCGCCGCGACGCCAAAGAGGTCGCCAAGAAATTTGGCATCTCCTGCTCGGCCGACGGCTGGCTGATCGAACGTCACCCGAAACTGGACCCGGTCGCCACCGTGACCGAGGGCATCTACATCGCCGGCTGCGTGCAAGGGCCGAAGGACATCCCTGCCAGCGTGGCGCAGGGCGCGGCTGCGGCGGCGCGCATCCTGGGCAAAATCCAGCAAAAGGAAATTGCCCTCGAACCCGTGCGCGCCTCCATCAACCAGGAACAATGCTCCGGCTGCCGCATTTGCAACAACCTGTGCCCGTTCAACGCCATCCTCTTCCACGAAGACCGCATGGTCAGCGAGGTCAATCCGGCGCTGTGCCAGGGCTGCGGCACCTGTGTGGCGGCCTGCCCGGCGGGCGCCATCAGCGGCACCGGCTTCTCCAACGAGCAAATCCTCTCGCAAATCGAGGGCCTCTTGCTCTTGAATATCCCTAAGAAGGAGACAGTGGCATAAGCATGCTTCGAACATGCCAGGAGAAAACCTATGACAGACACTCCCGAAACCCAACCCTTCGACAAGGCTCAGGGCGAGTCCTTTGAACCCGTCATCATCGGCTTCACCTGCAACTGGTGCTCCTACCGGGCGGCCGATATGGCAGGCACGGCGCGCATGAAATATGCGCCCAATGTGAGGTTGATCCGCCTCATGTGTTCCGGCCGCCTCGACCCGACCTTCGTTCTCAAAGCCTTTGCCGGCGGCGCCGACGCGGTCCTGATCTCCGGCTGCCACCCGGGCGACTGCCACTACATCAACCAGAACTACAAGATGCTGCGCCGCTTCCACCTGCTGAAGCGCGTTCTCCAGCAGATGGGCATCGAACCCGAACGCCTCAAACTCCTGTGGGCCAGCGCAGCCGAAGGCGCAATCTTCGCAGAAGAAATCAATAAATTCGTGGAACAGGTGCGGCCGCTGGGACCGTTGAACTGGAAGCCAGGCAACGGCGCCCACGTGGAAGCCCCTGTCCATGAGGAGGTGCCGGCATGAGCAAACCGAAATTCGCAATGTACTGGGCCGCTTCCTGCGGCGGCTGTGAAATCGCCGTCCTCAACATCCACGAGAAAATCCTGGATGTGGACGCCAACTTCGAGGTCGTCTTCTGGCCGGTGGCCATGGACGCCAAGTACAAAGACGTGGAGGCCATGGAAGACGGCGCCATCCTGCTGACCCTCTTCAACGGCGGCATCCGCAACGACGAGAACGAACACATGGCCAAACTCCTGCGCAAGAAGTCGCAGATTCTGGTCGCCTTCGGCTCCTGCGCCTGCGAGGGCTGCATCCCCGGCCTGGCAAACTTCTCGCCTATCCAGCAGGTCGTGGACACCGCCTTCGGCACCATCTCGACCGACAACCCGAATAACGTCCGCCCGCAGACCTCCTACGAGATGCCCGAAGGCGCAATTCACATCCCGACCCTCCTGCCCGTTCTCAAGACCCTCGACCAGGTGGTGGACGTGGACTATTACATGCCCGGCTGTCCGCCCGAATCGCATCAGATTGCAGCGGTCATTGACCTGGTCATCCAGGTTCTGCAAGGCAAGGCGCAACTGCCGCCCAAGGGTTCGGTCATCGGCGCCGGCGGTTCGACCGTCTGCGACGAATGCCCGCGCAAGCGCAATGTCAAGACCATCAAGGAATTCGGCCGCATTCAATTGACCGAAGCCGACCCGGAACTGTGCCTGCTCGAACAGGGCATCCCGTGCAACGGTCCGGCCACCCGCAGCGGATGCGGCGCGAAATGCCCGTCGGCCGGGGCGCAGTGCATCGGCTGCTACGGCCCCGCCGAGGGCGTGGTGGACTACGGCGCTCGTCTGATCGCCGCCTTTGGTTCCGTGATCGACGCCGACAAGCCGGAAGACATCGAACGCATCCTCGACGGCCTGGTGGACCCCGCCGGGCAGTTCTATCGCTTCAACCTGGCCGGCTCGCTCCTGCGCGCCGCCAAACCGGCCTGGAAGTCGGGCGACTAATTTGGAGGTAGAGAGATGACACAACGAATTACGATTGACCCCATCACCCGCCTGGAAGGCCATGGCAAGATCGAAATCTTCCTCAACGACGAGGGCGAGGTCGCCAACACCTACTTCCAGATTCCCGAACTGCGCGGCTTCGAGCGCTTCGTCGTTGGCCGGCCGGTGGAGGAAATGCCCCTGCTGACCAACCGCATCTGCGGCGTCTGCCCCGAAGCGCACCACATGGCCGCCGCCAAGGCCGCGGATGCCGTCTATCACGTGGACATCCCCTCGACGGCCAAGAAACTGCGCGAACTGCTCTACATGGCCTTCTACTGCACCGACCACACCACCCACTTCTACGCTCTGGCCGGCCCCGACTTCATCGTTGGGCCAGACGCCCCGGTGGCCGAACGCAACATCCTGGGCGTCATCCACAAGGTCGGGCTGGAAATCGGCGGCAAGGTCATCCAGATGCGCAAGTACGGCCACACCGTGGTCGAGATGATTGGCGGCCGCAAGGTTCACCCCTGCACGTCCATCCCCGGCGGCCTGACCAAGGGCATCACCGAAGAACAGCGCAAGGAAATCGAAGAGATGGGCCGCTGGGCCATCGAGTTTGCCCAGTTCAGCCTGAAAGCCTTCAACGACATCGTCCTGAGCAACAAGACCTACCTCGACCTGATTCTGGGCGACATCTACACCCACCAGACCTACTACATGGGCATGGTGGATGAGAACAACCACCCCAACTTCTACGACGGCAAGGTGCGCGTCGTCGGCCCGGACGGCAAGGAACTGGTCAAGTACGCCCCGCACGAGTACACCGAGAACGTCGCCGAGCACGTCGAACCCTGGACGTACCTGAAGTTCCCCTACCTGAAGAAAGTCGGCTGGAAGGGCTTCGTGGACGGACCCGATTCCGGCGTCTACTGCGCCACGCCGCTCTCGCGTCTCAACGCCGCCGACGGCATGGCTACCCCGCGCGCCCAGGAAGAATACGAGAAGATGTACAAGACCCTGGGCGGCAAGCCGGTGCATCAGCGTCTGGCCACCCACTGGGCGCGGCTCATCGAACTGCTCTACGCCGCCGAGCGCTGGGTGGAACTGGCCACCGACCCGGAGATTACCTCGCCGAACTACCACGCCATCCCGACCGAGAAACCGACCGAGGGCGTGGGCATCGTCGAGGCCCCGCGCGGCACCCTGACGCACCACTACTGGACCGACGAGCGCGGCGTGGTGACGAAAGCGAATCTCATCGTCGGCACGACCAACAACTACGCCCCCATCACCATGTCCATCCAGAAGGCCGCCAAAAGCCTCATCAAGAAGGGGACGGTTGTCAACGAAGGTCTGCTCAACATGGTCGAAATGGCCTTCCGCGCCTACGACCCGTGCTTCGGCTGCGCCACCCACTCCCTGCCCGGCCAGATGCCGCTCGAAATCACCATCCGCAACGCCGACGGCGAAATCGTGGACGTGCTGAAGCAGTTCGTGGATTAGTCGCATAGTCGGATAGTCGGGAGTCGAATAGTCGGACAGACGACTATAAGACTATTCGACTATCCGACTATTTTGCTTGTCATGAAAACGTTGGTCATTGGCCTGGGGAATCCCATTCTCGGCGACGACGGCGTCGGCTGGCGCGTGGTGGAGGAGGTCGCCCGGAGAACGGCCGGCCGGCCCGAGGTCGAGACGGATTGCGTCGCCCTGGGCGGGCTGAGTCTGATGGAGCGACTGACCGGCTACGAGCGCGTCATCCTGGTGGACGCCATCCACACCGGCCAGAAACCGGCCGGAACGGTCAGCCGCTTCCTCCTGAGCGACCTGCCCGACCTGACGGCCGGCCACTCGGCCTCGGCGCACGACACCTCGCTGCGCAACGCCCTCAACGTCGGACGGAGCATGGGCATCCCCCTGCCCGAGGATTCGCAGATTCATGTGATCGCCGTCGAGGTCCAGAACGTGTACGATTTTTCCGAGAAACTCTCGCCGCCCGTCGAAGCGGCAGTCAGCGTTGCTGTCGAAAGCGTGCTACAATTGCTTTAGGAAAAGGAGATTGCCATGGTTTCCCCCGAACTCTTGCGCCGTTATCCCTTCTTCGCCCTGCTTACCGAAGACCAGTTGAAGGCGATTTCGATGATCGCCGACGAGAAAACCTACCCGAAGGACACGCTGCTGGTCAAAGAAGACACCGCCGCCGAAAAGTTGATGCTGCTCATCGAAGGCGACGTGGACCTGATTTACAGCGGAGGCGGCGAAGGCGCGATCGTCAACGCCCTGGTCGGCTCGATTGCCCCGGGCGAGGTGCTGGGCGTCTCCTCGCTCATCGAACCGTATGCTTACATCTCCTCGGCGCGCGCCACGCAGGATGTGCGCGTGGTCGAGATCGACGGGAAGGCCCTGCGGGCGCTCATGGAAATCGACCCCAAACTGGGCTACCGGGTGATGTGTAACACCGCCGCGGCGGTGCTGGAACGGCTGAAATATACGCAAGTCGAACTGGCCGCCGCCAGAGCATAAACAACAGACCGGGCTCCTCGAGGAACCCGGTCTGCTTTTTTCACCGAACTTACACAAAGGCCATTCGTTTCACCGCCCGGGCGCAAAAACGCCGATGCTTTCGCGCGTTCGCCAAGTATACTTGGCGTCTCGGGTACAAACGTTGGCGTTCTCCGCGCCTTGGCGGTTCTGTCTGCGCAAGCCGCGTCTCTCAAAGCTCGCTGGTCATGATGAACAGCGGCTTCATCTCGAAGGACTCGTACTTCGGGCGATAGCGCTCGGTGTTGTAGAACTGCTCCACATCCACCACCTTCTTCGTCCCCGTGACCACATCCAGCGGAACGTTGTCGTAACGGCCGTTCTTGAGGACCACCAGCCGGCCGTGGATGCCTTTCAGAATCAGGTCGAGGGCCAGGTTGCCGAAAGCCATCGGGACGATCGAGTCGATGGCGTCCGGGTCGCCGCCGCGCACCAGGTAGCCGAGTTTCTGGTTGATGATGTTGATCGGCACGCCGTTGTTGTACTGCGCCGAGCGGTTCTGGACTTCGGAGGCGACCAGGTCGCCGATGCCGCCCAGTTTGGCGTGACCATAGGCGTCGGTGGTACGATCCTGGAAGACCATCTCGCCGCCCTCGAACATCGCGCCCTCCGAGACCAGCACAATCGAGTATTTGCTGGGATTGCGGTTGCGGTCGTAGACCAGCAACTCGGTCAGCCGGTCGATGTTGAACTTCCACTCCGGGATGACGCAGCGGTTGGCCGCGCCCGCCATCGTCGGCAGCATGGCAGTGAAGCCGGCATAGCGGCCAAAGACTTCCAGCACCATGATACGCTCGTGCGAGCCGCCGATGGTGCGCAGGTTGTTAGTCAGCGCGATGGTGCGGGTGACGCAGGTACTGAAACCGATGCAGTAGTCAGTGCCGGGGACGTCGTTGTCCATCGTCTTCGGGATGGCCACGACTTTGAAGCCCTCCTGGTAAAGGCGCACGGCGTAACTGAGGGTGTCGTCGCCGCCGATCGGAATCAGGTAGTCCACGCCCAGGAAGTCGAGGTTCTTGAGCACCTCCTCGGTCAGGTCGTTGCGCTCTTCGGTGTACTTGTCGCGCAAATGGGCAGGGACGTTTTCCCGTTTGACCTTGGGCGGGTTGGTGCGCGAGGTGTGCAAGAAGGTCCCGCCCGTGCGCCCGGCCCGGTTGACGATTTCCTCCGTCAGGACCATGTAGTTGTTGCTGTTGTCGGCATTTTTATCGCGCACGAGGTCGATCAACCCCGCCCAGCCGCGGCGGATGCCGATGACCTGATAGCCCTCCCGCAAAGCGCGGATGGTGACCGCCCGTATGGCCGGGTTCAGGCCCGGCACGTCGCCGCCGCCGGTCAGAATGCCGATCACGCCTGGTTTCTTCTTTGACATATCTGCCTCCTCGAAAAAATTATGAGCGCAAATTAGCGGCAATTATAAACCCGAAAAGGCCCTCGCGCAGAAACGCTCAACGCAGCGGCGGGAAGATTCGCATGGCCTTCACAATCGCCGTCAGCAGGGCGACGTACCGCTCGATGGAAATTCCCCCGACCGGGCCGATCGGCATCCCCCGCTGGACGGCGATGGTCTGCGACTCGGTGTACTTCAGGATGCCCTCGTCCCCGTGCCGGCGGCCCAGACCGGAGGCCTTCATCCCGCCCATCGGAGCGTCCACCGACCCCCAGGCGGCGGCAAAGCCATCGTTGATGTTGACCATCCCGGCGCGGATGCGCTGGGCGAGAGCGCGGCCCAGGCGCAGGTTGCGCGTCCAGATGCTGGCGTTCAGGCCATAGACCGAGTCGTTGGCCGCCGCGACCGCCTCTTCCACATCGTCGAACGGATAAACGCTCAGCACCGGCCCGAAGGTCTCCTCGGCGTAGACCTCCATCTCCGGCGTGACCCCACTCAGCAGGGTCGGCTCGAAGAAATACGGCCCGAGGTCCGGCCGCGCCCGGCCGCCCGCCAGAACGGTCGCGCCCTTCTGGACGGCGTCCTGCACATGCCGGGTCACCTTTTCCAGTTGCGATTGCGACAGCAGCGACCCCATTTGGACCGAAAAATCCAGGGTGCTGCCCAGTTTCATCGCCTGGACGCGCCGCGCCAGTTCGGGCACGAACCGATCGTAGATTCCGCGCTGCACATACAGGCGCTCCAGATGCACGCACAACTGACCGGCGTTCGAGAAGGCCCCGCGCAGGATTCCCGTCGCGGCCTTGTCCAGGTCGGCGTCGTCCAGCACGATGGCCGGATTCTTGCCGCCGAGTTCCATCGAACACTTGATCAGGCGCTCGCCCGCCTGCGCCGCCAGCAGCCGCCCCGTCGAGGTCCCGCCGGTGAAACAAAGGAAATCAACGCCTTCGAGCATGGCCGGGGCGATGACGCGTCCCTTGCCGGTCACCACCTGGACGACGTCCTGCGGCACGCCGGCCTCGTACATCAACTGGACGGCGTAGAGGGTGATGAAGGGCGTCTCCTCGGCGGGCTTGAGAATGACGCAATTGCCGGTCAGCAGCGCCGGAATGGCGTCCGAGGCCGCCATCACGAGGGGATAGTTCCAGGGCGAAATCTGCCCGACCACCCCCACCGGCTGGCGCAGTTCGACCGTGCGGGTCAGCAGCGGAATGGCGCCCTTGCGCCGCCGCGGCCGCAGGTAACGCTCCACGCGGCTGGCGTAGTGCCGGCTGTTGATGGCGACATCGAAGACCTCGTCGAGCGCGTCCAGGCGGGCCTTGCCGGCTTCCAGTTGCAGGAGATCGAGCAACGCCTCGCGATGGGCGAGCAGCAGGTCGTGATAGCGCATGAAAATCGCCCGCCGCTCCGAGAGAGGCGTGCGCGCCCAGGCCGGCTGGGCCCGACGCGCCCGCTCGATGGCCAGACGGACATCCTCGGCCGTGCAGAGCGGGACCTGGCCGAGCGGTTCACCCGTGAAGGGCATCCGCACCGTCGTCTGTTCGCGGCCCCCCTCGCCGCAGCGCGCCAGGCGCGCCAGTTGAGCCAGATCGGGCAAGCGGGTCTTTGTCGGTGCTTCGGCAGAAAAAGCGGCTGTGTTCTCCATGGAAAAGAGCCTCCCGAGGTGTGGATTGAGTACGAGAAGTTTCGCAGGGCAGAATCAATCGGCGGAAGCGACCCTCGCGGCCGCCTTTCGGCCGGCAAAAAAGCCCTCCCCCCAGAAGAAAATCAAGGCCGCCCAGACGATGCCGAATCCGATCAAGCGATGCTGGTCGAACGGCTCGTGATAGACCAGCACGCCCAGCGAAAATTGCAGCGTCGGGGCGAGGTATTGCATCAGGCCAATCATCGAGAGCGGAATCCGTTGCGCGGCCGAGGCGAACATCAGCAAGGGGATCGTCGTCACCAGGCCGGCGCCGATCAGCAGACCGTCCGTCAGCGCGCCGAGGCGGAGAAAGGCCCCCGTCCCCGCCGCCTGCTCGAAGGCCAGAAACGCCGCCGCCGGCAGAAACAACAGCCCGGTCTCGAGCGTCAGCCCGTAGAGCGCGCCCAGCGGGGCGGTCTTCTTGACCAGGCCGTAGATGGCGAACGAAAAGGCCAGCGTCAGGGCGATCCAGGGCAGCGAGCCATAACTGACGGTCAAATAAATCACCCCCGCCGCCGCCATCAGAATCGGAATCCATTGCAGAAGGCGCAGCCGCTCCCGCAAGAAGAGCACCCCCAGCGCCACGCTCAACAAAGGATTGATAAAATATCCCAGGCTGGTCTCGACGATGAAACCGGCGTTGACCGCCCACACATACGTCAGCCAGTTGACGCCGATCAGCAGAGCGGCGGCGGTGTAAATCATCAGCACGCGCCGGTTGAGCAGACTGCGGAATTCCCGCCAGCGGCGAGCATATAAGATGAAAGCCAACAGGAGCAAAAACGACCAGAGGATGCGGTGACCCAGCAATTGCAGCGCCGGAACCGCCCGAAGCCACTTCCAGTAAATCGGAAACAACCCCCAGGTGAAATACGCCCCAAACGCCAGCCAGAGACCCTTTTTATCCATAAATTATCTCCACAACAAGCGGCAAGTATACCCCTCTCTGTTGTATAATGCAAAACGATGCACACGCTGATTCCTGCCCCCCTCTCGTTTCGCTCCGAATCCGGACAATTCCGCCTGAGCGCGGAAACGTCCCTCTGCGCGCCGGACGACCTGCGCCCCCTCGCCGAGCGCCTGGCCGCGTCCCTGCGCGCCGCCGCCGGTCTCCCCCTCCCCCTTCGGGAAAAGACGACCGGGGCCATCTGCCTGGCCCTGACCGAGGACGATTCCGCCCTGGGCGACGAGGGCTACCGCCTCGAGGTCCGGCCAGAGACGGTGAAACTGACCGCCGCCCGCCCGGCCGGCCTCTTCTACGGAATCCAGACCCTGCGCCAGTTGCTCCCGCCCGACCCGCGGTCTGTCCCCCCGGCGATCGACGCCTGCACCCTCCTCGACGTCCCCCGTTTCCCCTGGCGCGGCGCGATGCTCGATGTGGCCCGTCACTTCTTCCCGGTCGAGGCGGTCAAGCGGCTGATCGACCAGATGGCGTTCTACAAATTCAACATCCTGCACCTGCACCTGACCGACGATCAGGGCTGGCGGCTGGAAATCAAGTCCTGGCCCAAACTGGCCGAGGTGGGCGGCTCCAGCGCGACGCGCGGCGACCCGGGCGGTTACTACACGCAAGAAGAATACGCCGAAATCGTGCGCTACGCCGCCGAACGGTTCATTACCATCGTCCCCGAAATCGACATGCCCAGCCACACCCAGGCCGCCATCGCCGCCTGCCCGGAACTGAAGGGCATCAGCAAATATTCCGGCCTCTACACCGGCACCGAGGTCGGCTTCTGCACGCTCAACATCCACGAAGAGATCACCTACCGCTTCATCGAAGACGTCTTCGGCGAACTGGCCGCCCTGACCCCCGGCCCCTACCTACACATCGGCGGCGACGAAGCCCATTCCACGCCGGAGGCCGATTACCAGAACTTCATCGCACGCGCCCAGCAAATCGTCCGCCAGACGGGCAAGCAAATCATCGCCTGGGAAGAAGCGGCCAAGGGTCAACTGCTGCCCGATACCATCGCCCAATACTGGTGGCAGGCAGACCTGGCGCGCCGCGCCGCCGCCAGCGGCAACCGCCTGATCATGTCCCCGGCCACGCAGGTTTACCTGGACATCAAATACAACGCCTCCACCCCTCTCGGCCAGGACTGGACGCAAAAATATATCGAAGTGCAGGACGCCTACGACTGGGATCCGGCCGCCGCGCTGGAAGGCGTGGACGCGGCGCTCATCCTGGGCGTGGAAGCCCCGCTGTGGACGGAGACCATCGCCACGCCGCAGGAAGCCGACTTCATGTACTTCCCGCGCCTGTGCGCGGTGGCCGAGGTCGGCTGGACGCCGCAAGAGGGCCGCGCCTGGGAGGATTTCCGCCGCCGTCTGGCCGCCCACGGGCCGCGGCTGGAAGCGCTGGGAATCAACTACTACCGCTCGCCGCAAATTCCCTGGTGAAAATCATGATTCTCTAACCGACCCAAAACAGCAGGAGAATTGACATGAAGGGCTTTGGCAATCTCTTTCTTCTTGCGCTGTTGATTATCGTTTCGCCAAACATCTCCGTCCAGGCCGCATCCCCCGACTTCGCCGCCATAGACGCCTACGTCGCCGCGCAGGCCGAGGCCGCCAACATCCCCGGCCTGGCCATCGGCATCGTCCGGGACGGGGAGGTCGTCCACACGGCCGGGTTCGGGGTCGCCGGGCCGTCCGGCGCGCCGGTCACGCCGGGGACGCCCTTCGTCATCGGCTCGGTCAGCAAGGGATTCACCGCCCTGGCGATTATGCAATTGGTGGAACAAGGCAAGATAGACCTCGACGCCCCCGTGCAAACCTACCTGCCCTGGTTCACCCTGGCGGACCCGCAGGCGGCGTCGCAAATCACCCTTCGCCACCTGCTCAACCAGAACAGCGGACTGGGCTACAACGACGGCACGCGCCCGATGTGGGACCGCCCCGGCGAGTTCACTCTGGAGGCGCGCCTGCGTCAACTCTCCGACCTGTCCCTGCGCCGCGCCCCCGGAACTGATTTTGAATACTCGAATTTCAACTACATGCTCCTCGGCGCGGTAGTGGAGGCCGTCTCCGGTCAGACCTACGGCGAGTATGTCGCAGACCACATCTTCGCCCCGCTGGGGATGAGCGCCGCGGCCCAGGCCGCGGGTCTGGCCGCGCCGCATCGCTGGTGGTTCGGCTTTCCCGCCTCCGTAGACGCGCCCTACCTCGCCGACGCCCTGCCGGCCGGTTTCCTCATCGCCAGCGCCGAGGACATGGCGCGCTACCTTTCCTTCCAGCAGAGCGGCAGCCCGGCCGTCCTTTCGCCCGAAAGCCTGGCCGCCCTGCACGAGTCCTGCATCCCCTCCGGCGGAGGGAACGAGTACTGCTTCGGCTGGGTGCGCGGCCCGTTCGGGGGGCGAACCGCCCTCTACCACGAGGGCGCGGCGGAGGGCTATTACTCGGTCGTCGCCCTCGACCCCGCCAGCGGCTGGGGCGTGGTCGTCCTGTCCAACGTCAACGGGATGATTGCCGCGCCCGCCAAAGACATTGCCGTCGCCCTGCTCGACCACCTCGCCGACGGGACCCCGCTCACGGTCTCGCGCCGCTTCGGGCTGACCTACGCGGTGGTGGACGCCGTCCTCCTCGCCCTGACCGGCCTGATGGTCTTCTCTCTCGTCCGCCTGCCGCGCTGGGGGGAGAAACTGCGCGCCGGGCGGCCGCGCGGCGTCGGCGGCTGGACCGGCAAGGTCGTCCTGCCCATCCTGAGCGAGTTCATCCTGCCCTATGTGGCCTGGGTTTTCCTGCCGCAGGGGGCGGGCTTCCCGATGTGGAAAGTCTTTTTCGTCTTCCAGCCCGACCTGGTCGCCTGGCTCTTCCTGATGGCCGGGCTGTTCGTCCTGCGCGGCCTGCTGCGCGCCGGGCTGGCCTTTGCCGCGCTGAAACCGTAGGACAGGCTTTCAGCCTGTCCGGCAGGTCAGAGACCTGCTCCACATGTAGGACGGGCTTTCAGCCTGTCCGAGCAAGTCAGAGACCTGCTCCACATTTGTAGGACAGGCTTTCAGCCTGTCCGGCAGGTCAGAGACCTGCTCCACATGTAGGACGGGCTTTCAGCCTGTCCGAGCAAGTCAGAGACCTGCTCCACATTTGTAGGACAGGCTTTCGGCCTGTCCGGCAGGTCAGAGACCTGCCCCACATGTAGGACGGGCTTTCAGCCTGTCCGGCAGGTCAGAGACCTGCCCCACATGTAGGACGGGCTTTCAGCCTGTCCGGCAGGTCAGAGACCTGCCCCACATGTAGGACGGGCTTTCAGCCTGTCAAAATTAAGGAGGCGTCTTTGATGGACAGCGACTTTCTGGTCATCCTGATGACCGCTCCAGGTCTCGAAAGCGCGCGCCAGATAGCCCGCGCCCTGGTCGAAAAGCGCCTCGCCGCCTGCGTCAACCTCCTGCCGGGCGTGACATCCATCTACCGCTGGGAAGGTCAGGTGCAGGAGGACGCCGAAGTCCTGCTGATTTGCAAAACGCGCCGCGCCCGCCTGGCCGCGCTCCAGGAGGAAGTCAAAGCCATTCACCCCTATCAGGTGCCGGAAATCCTCGCCCTGCCGGTCGCCGCCGGGTCGGAGGCTTACCTGAACTGGGTTGGGGAAAGTGTGCAGACTTCCAACCCGGCCCAATCGTGAAAAGCAATGCGCCTGGTCGAGTCCACGTTCTTTCTTTCAGGATAACAACCCATGGACAATCCCATCGAACATGCCGCCGCCCGCTTCGCCGAAGGCTTCAACTGCGCCCAGGCGGTCTTTTCGGCCTTTGCCCCCGCCCTCGGCCTGGACGAGACGACCGCCCTTCGCATCGCCTCGCCCCTCGGCGGCGGGATAGGGCGCAGCGGCAACGTCTGCGGGGCGGTGACCGGCGCGCTGATGGCCCTCGGCCTGGGGCGCGGCGCCTCCACGCCCGAAGGCAAGGAACCGACCTATCTGATCGCCAAAGAGTTCATCCGCCGCTTTCAGGAAAAGCATGGAACGATTCTGTGCAACGCGCTGACCGGCTACGACATCAGCACACCGGAGGGCATCGCCGCGGCGCGGGAGAGCGGGCGCTTCAAGGAAGTCTGTCCGTTCGTCGTGCGCGACGCGGCCCAAATCGCTGCTGCCATGTTGGCGGAGAAAGAAGGACAGTGAACCAGACCGAGCAAGAACGCGCCCCGAAAGCGCTCCCCACCCCCCTGCCAGAAAGTTACTGGGTGATTCCCGGCCGCTTCCTGGCGGGAGAGTATCCCGGCCTGGGCAGCGACTTCCAGATTCGCAAGCGTCTCACCGCCCTCCTGCTGGCCGGAATAGACACCTTCATCAACCTGACCTGGCCGGGGGAACTGCCGCCCTACGAAGACATCCTGCGCGAAGAAGCCCGCCTGCTCGACAAAACCGTCACCTGCCTGCGCTTCCCCATCCCCGACTTCGGCCTGCCCACGCCGCCGGAGATGACCCGCATCCTCGACGCCATCGACGCCGCCCTCGCCGATGGGCGCAGCCTTTACCTGCACTGCTGGGGCGGCGTGGGGCGCACCGGCACGACCGTCGGCTGTTACCTCGTCCGTCACGGCCTGAGCGGCGAGCAGGCCCTGGCGCGGCTGGCAGCGTGGTGGCGCGGCGTCCCCAAGAGCGCCCGCCACCCCCGCTCGCCGGAGACCGAGGCGCAGGTGCAGTTTGTGCTTAACTGGAGGAATGGAACATGACAAAGCGGCAACTGACCCTGCTGATGGCTCTGCTTGTCCCCCTCCTGCTCTGCGGGCTTTGCCTGATGCTCGAAACTCAGACGCACATGCTCCGCCGCGCCTATGACAACTACATCCTGGATAACGAAAACCATTACCTGCCCTGCCGCCGCCTGCCCACGCCCGAAGAGGTGGAACGGGTGGTCGCCGAGCATCAGGACGTCATCCGGCAAATCGAAGCGGTCAACCCTGGCTTTGTGGGCGTCGAAATAGATACAGCCACCTGTCCCGGCCATGCCGACCTGCTCATCTGGTACGCCAGCCACGCCGACCGCCTGGCCATCAAGGCCATCATCGGCGCGGAGACCTTCTTTGGCGTCCCCTACCGCCTGCAAAACCGTTGACATGGACTGGCATGCGCGCTTTGTGCAACAGATAGATTAGGAAACTTCCTGTGACCGAAAGAGAGGAAATATGAAGAAAAGACCTCGCCTGTTTTCGATCGGCCTGCTGTTGAGCGTTGCCTTCTTGCTGGCCTGCACCTGCAGCGGCCCAGGATTCCCGTTCACCCTTTTTGCCACAGCCACGCCCACCCCCACGCCCACCGCCACGCCGACGCCAACGCCCCCGCCAACTCCCACCTCTTCCGTCGAACTCGATAACCCTGTGACCGTCCAAAATGGCGGCTTCTCTTTCCGACCCGTGCGCGGTTACCAGGTCGAAATCGAAAACGACGCGGCTTACATCAATAGCCCCAATCTGCGCACCCTGGCGTTCATGGCCGGCACGTATGACGCTTCCGAAAGCGAAGACCTCCAGCAATTGTCTCAAGACTTCCTGGACGAAATCCGCTCCGACATGCCCGACCTGGTCGTCAGCGCCCCCTGGACCCTGTCCGTGGGCGGGGTCGAAGGACAGGCGACCGATCTGAGCGGCACATTGAGCGGCACCGAGACGGTTGGCCGCCTCGTGGTTGCCGTCCCTTACAGCCATCAGTTCTTCGTTGCCGTCTGCCTCACCAACGGCGCGGACGAATGGGAACGCGAAGGCCGCCAGGCCTTCGAAGCCATGCTGGGATCGGTGACTTTCTTCCCCCTGCGGTGAGCGTCGACTGGCATCTCCGTTTCAGCCAACAGGCCGGCTGGACGCGCGACCTGCGCGCCTACCTCTTCGGGCGCGCCGGAATCGAGCGGGCGCGGCGCGTCCTGGAAGTCGGCTGCGGGACCGGGGCCGTGCTGGCCGAAGTCCCCGGCCCGGCGGCCCGCTTCGGGCTGGACCTCGAGCCTGCCCGTCTGGCCGAGGCGCGGATTCACGCCCCAGGGGCGCGCCTCCTCTGCGCCGACGCCCACGCCCTGCCCTTCCCCGACCGCGCTTTCGACGTCACCTTTTGCCATTTCCTCCTGCTGTGGACGCGCGACCCGTTGCAAGTCCTGCAGGAAATGAAACGCGTCACCCGTCCGGGCGGGGCGGTGCTGGCGCTGGCCGAACCCGATTACAGCCGCCGCGTCGACGAGCCCGCCGCCCTGGCCCCTCTCGGCCGCTGGCAGACCGAGGCCCTGCGCCGTCAGGGCGCGGATCCCTGCCTGGGGGCGCGCCTGGCCGACCTGTTCGACCGGGCCGGCATCCGGCTGATCGAAACGGGAACCCTGCGCGGGGGCGGCGGCGATCCGCCCTCGCCCCAGGAGCGCGACCTGGAATGGGCTGTGCTGGAAGCCGATCTGGCCGGTCTCGTCCCGGAGGCAGACCTCCAACGTCTCAAACAACTCGATGAACAGGCCTGGCAGGCAGGCGCGCGCCTCCTGCACGTGCCGACCCATTTTGCCTGGGGCGAGAGGGCATGACATTTTTCCCTTGCCGCTCTTTGCAAGGGGCTTTATAATGACTCCGGAGGCTCGCTTGAACGCAGAAATAATCGCCGACGAGAATCCGCAGCCGCCGGAGAACGGGAAAATCCATTGGAAAGGCGTCCTGCGCGACATCCTAGAGACGCTGGGATTGGCGTTGGTGCTTTTCCTGGCGATCAATTTGGTCTCGGCGCGGGTGCGGGTGGACGGCTTCTCGATGCACCCAACGCTCGAGGACGATCAGTTCGTCCTGGTTTCGCGTCTGGCCTATCTGGACGGCAAATTCGAGCGCGGCGACGTCATCGTCTTTCGCCCGCCGATGTATCCGGAGGAAGCCCGCTGGCGGCACTTCGTGGGCCTGCCGGGCTTCAGCGCTTACGAGGACTACATCAAGCGCATCATCGGCCTGCCCGGCGAAACCGTGCGCATCGAGAACGGGCAAGTCTTCATCAACGATGTGCCGCTTCAAGAGCCTTACATCGCCGCGCCGCCGCAATACTCCGGCGTCTGGCAAGTGCCCGAAGGATATTTGTTCGTCCTGGGCGATAACCGCAACAACTCATCCGATTCGCACAGTTGGGGGCCGCTGCCGGTCGAAAATGTCATCGGCAAGGCGGTCCTGGTTTATTGGCCGTTCCGCGATTGGATGGTCATCCGCAATCAAAGTGTCCTGGCTGCGCCATGAACGACATGAACGATAACCATCTTCCACCCCAGTCCTTTCCTTGCAAGGAATGTCAGGCCGGCGTGCTTCGGCCCACGTACGTCACCTATTTCACCTGGTTGGACGAGGAACTGATCACCGTGCCGAACTTCCCGGCCTGGGTGTGCGACGTCTGCGGGCGGCGCGAGTACGATGAACGCGCCGTCTCGTGGCTGGCGACGCTGCTCAACCCCGAAACCGGCCGGCCGACGCGCCGTCCGCCCCGTCCCCATCCGCAGGCGACCAAACGCGACTCTTCCCATCCGCTGACGAAATGACCCCGGAGCCCGCCCATGCCCACTGAACCAACCGTAACCCATCGCCTGATCGCCGCCGATTTTCTGACGACGAGTTACCGCGTCGTGGGCAAAGTGATGACGCCGAATACCGGCATGGTCGGCCTGCTCAACGACACCACCACATCCTTCATGGAAGTGCTGGACGCCAAACTGGCCCGCCTGCACATGCCCACCAAACTGGTCGGCGAATACAAGGTCATCGACCTGGTGAAAACGAACGTCTTTGCCGTCTGCCTGACCCGCCGCGAGGACATCGGCCCGCAAGCGCTGGCGCGCGGCGGATACCAGAACCTGGCAAAGTATCCCCTGCGAGTCACCACCCAGGTTTACGAACTGGAAGGGACGCTCGAATGGGCAGGGCGGTTCGACTTTGCCACCGTCATGGTCGAGGGCATCCGCGACTTCGTCCCGCTCTACGACACCACCCTGACCGCGATTCTCATCCCCGCCCTGCGCATCGAATCGCCGGCCGTGCTGTTCAACCGGCGCATGGTCGATCTGCTGGCGCTCATCTCGGACAAACAGGCTTGATTCGCGCTCATTCGCTTGACCCCCGGCGGGGGGAATGGTAAAATCCGTCCGCTTTCAAACCCGCAGACGCCCCCATCGTCTAGAGGACCAGGACGCAGCCCTTTCAAGGCTAAAACCGGGGTTCGAATCCCCGTGGGGGCACTCCTCGAGAGAGGCCGTCTCAATACTGGACGGCCTCTTTTGATTTCCCGGCGTTTTTCGCGAGGGCGCGGGGCGAAGAGCGCATTGCTCGATCCCCTGCCGCTTTGTGTCGCCGCGGCAATTTAACACGCCATTGTTATCCGCTTTTTGCAAATTCATGATATTCTTGAGGCGCGGTCCTGCCTCTACACGATCGCAGACCCCACTCACGAGGAACATCATGAATCCAATCCAGGAATTTGCCGCCAAAATCATCGCCAATGTCGAAAAGGTGATCATCGGCAAACGCGAGACGATCGAACTGCTGCTGGTCGCTTTGCTATGCGAAGGGCATGTCTTGATCGAAGACGTGCCGGGGGTCGGCAAGACGATGCTGGCGCGCGCCCTGGCCGTCAGCCTGGGCGGACAATTCAAGCGCCTGCAGTGTACGCCCGACCTGTTGCCGAACGACGTCAGCGGCATCTCGGTTTACAATCAGAAGAGCGGCGAGTTCGAGTTCCGCCCCGGTCCGATTTTCGTCAACATCCTGCTGGCCGACGAAATCAACCGCGCCACGCCGCGCACGCAGTCGGCGCTGCTGGAGGCCATGCAAGAAGCCCAGGTGACGGTGGACGGCGTCACGCGGCCGCTGCCGCGGCCCTTCCTGGTGCTGGCCACCCAGAACCCCATCGAATACGAAGGCACGTTCCCGCTTCCCGAAGCGCAACTCGACCGCTTCCTGATGCGCCTGGCCGTGGGCTACCCGGCCTTCGCCGACGAGAAATTCCTGCTCACCCATCTGCAGCGCGAACACCCCATCAACACCCTCGGCCAGGCGGTCGACGGCCGACAACTGCTCGACCTCCAGCGCCAGGTCTGGGAAATCCACGTGGACGACACCCTGCAGGATTACATCATCCGTCTGGTGGCCGCCACCCGCGACCATCCCGACCTGGCCCTGGGCGCCAGTCCGCGCGCCAGCCTGGCCCTCTTCAAGACGGCCCAAGCGCTGGCCGCCCTGCGCGGCCGCGACCACGTCCTGCCGGACGACATCAAATACCTTGCACCCTGCACCCTGACCCACCGCCTGATCGTCAAGCCCGAATCCGAACTGCGCGGCCGGACGGCAGAGGCCATCCTGGCCGATTTGCTCAAGAGCGTTCCGCTCGACCTGGGGCGCGTCCAGTAACCCTTTGCTGTGCTGACCGAATACGTCCTCTTCTTTTTCCTTTTGCTGCTCATCGCCGCCCTGCTCAACGGCGAATTTGCCTTCACGCTTTTGTATCTGGTGTTTGGGGCCGTCCTCTTGGGCTGGGTGTGGAGCCGCCAGGCCGGGAAAGCCATGCGCTACAGCCGCAAATTCGACGGGCGCGTCTTCTGGGGCGAAGAAATTCCCATCCGCATCGAAGTCGAAAACACTGGCTGGCTGCCGGTCCCCTGGCTCTATTTGCACGAGAGTCTGCCGGTCGAACTTGCCCCCGGCGGCCCCGTCAAACACGTCGTCAGCCTGGGACCAAACGGCCGGACCGAAATCGTCTATCACCTGCAAGGCCGCAAGCGCGGCTGTTATCCGATCGGCCCGCTCTTTGCCGCCTGCGGCGATCCGATCGGGCTGGCGCGTCCGCAAGAATACAGCGCCGCCCCCGACCACATCACCGTCTTTCCCAAAATCATCCCCCTGACCAGCCTGCGCCTGCCCTCGCGCTCGCCGCAAGGGACGCTGCGCCACCATCAGCCCATCTTCGAAGACCCGGCCCGCCTGCTCAACAAACGGGACTACGTGGCCGGCGATTCGCTGCGCCGCATCGACTGGAAGTCGAGCGCCGCCGTCGGCCGGCTGCAGGTCAAGCAATTCGAACCCTCGATTGCGCTGGAGACGTCCATCTTCCTCAACCTGAATTCCGCCGAATACGAATCCCAGCACCGCATCGACGCCGTCGAACTGGCCATCATCGTTGCCGCCTCCATCGCCAATTGGGTCGCGGGGCAACGACAGGCGGTCGGCCTGGTCACCAACGGCCTGGATTCGGGCCGCGGCGTGCCGCCCATCCCGCCCCGCAAGGGACGCGGCCACCTGATGCGCCTCCTGGAAGTTCTGGCCCGCCTGCAAAACGCCCCCGCCGTCAGCCTGCCGGCCCTCCTGCGCAAAGAATCGCCGCAATTGCCCTGGGGAACGACCGTCATCGTCATCACCGGCCGGGCGGATGAAGCCCTGTTCGACGAATTGATTCAGGTGCAGCGCCGGGGGCAAAACGTCGTCCTCATCCTGGTCGGTCGGGCCATCAACGTCCAGAAAGCCGCCGAACGAGCGCGCAACTTCGGCTTTCCGTTCTACGCTTTCCAAAACGAAACCGGTCTCGACATCTGGAGGCGGTCATGAGCGGCGAACCGGCTCTATCGCGGCAAAATGAACGCCTCACGGTCGCCCTGGCCCATCTGATCGTCGGCCTGATGACGCTCTGTTTCGCCCTGGTCTGTCTGACGCTGGCCGAGACGGCCGTCGCCAGTTGGGACGGCCGCGGCGTCATCCTGATCTGCGCCCTGATCATCGTCGAGGCCAGCCTGACCACCTGGCTGTTGAAGAAACGCGAAATGTCGCCCGCGCAGGTCCTTGCCTACCGCCTGGCCGAATGGATGATTCTCCTGCTCCTCTTGAAAGTCTTTGCCGAGGCCAGGTTCGGATTCGCCTCCCTGCTCGAAAATCTGCGCGCCGCGGGTCAGAATTTCTGGGGGGCCGTCTTCAGCGCAGATTTCGTCATCGTCTCGGTCATCGCCTTTGCGGTCTGGCAGGTTTGTGTCCTGTTCAACGGCGCAATCGCAGAAATGGAAATCACCTACCTGACCTTCGGGAGCGACTCGCCGCCGCCCATCGCCCCCGAAACGCGCCAGCCCTTCCAAGAGACTCTCGGGCGCCACTTCCTCCTGACCGGCGGCCTGATCGCGCTCCTGGGCGGACTCGGCCTCCAGACCGACGCCTCCCGCCCCTTCCTCCAGGCGCAGACGACGGCCGTCATCGTGACCTATTTCGCCCTCGGCCTGATTCTGCTCGGACTGACCAACTTCACTTCCCTGGCCACCTTCTGGCGCTACAACCGCGTCAAAGTGGCTCCCAACCTGTCCACCCGCTGGGTGATCTATAGCCTCGTCTTCCTGTCGGTTCTGGTCGGCGCGGCGCTCTGGCTGCCCTCCCATTACAAACTCGGACTGCTCGATACGCTCCGGATTCTCGTTGGCTTTTTCGTGGCCTTCATGGCCGCTATTTATTATCTCATCCTGGTAGTCCTGGCCGGTCTGCAGCGGCTGGCAACGCGGCTGTTTGGCGTCTCCAGCGCCTCGACTCCGCCCCCGCCTCCGCCGCCGTTCGAACCGGAGCAATACCTGCAACAAAGTGGGCGGGAAATCGGCAAGGGAGACATCGTCAACTCGCTGTTCTTCTGGGCCATTTTCATCGCCGTCCTGGTCTTTGCCTTCCGCCAATTCCTCATCGCCAACCCCCAACTGGCCGCCATCCTGCGCCGCTTCGGGCCGATTCGCTTCCTGGCGAGTTTATGGGGATGGATGAAGACCGCCCTCGGCCAGACGAGCGAGGGGGCCGCGGCCCTCCTCCGCCGCGGCCTGAACCGCCTGCGCCGCCCAGACCGTCGTCTGGCCGCGGCCGCCGGACGGGGCTACCTCAACCCGCGCCGCCTGCCGCCTCGTCAAAGAGTTTTCTTCTATTATATGGCCCTGATCCGGCGGGCTGGCGAGAGCGGCGCGCCGCGGCAGGACTGGCAAACCCCCTACGAGTATGAAACCACGCTCCTGCCAACCCTGCCCGAGGCAGGCGAGAGCCTGGACGGTCTGACTGAGGACTTCATCCGCGCCCGCTACAGCCGCGACGAGGTCACCGCCGCCCAGGCCGAACACAGCCGCTCGGCCTGGGAACGCCTGCGCCAGGCCCTGCGCGCCCGCCAGAAGAGCCAGGCCTCGGACGAGCAAGCCGGGCGCTAGAGCGCCTCCTGCAGGGCCGTTTCCAGATCGCCGTACCCGAATTGGAATCCCATTTCTTGCAAGCGCCTGGGCTGGGCGGCGCGTCCCTCCAGCACCAGGACCGCCATCTCGCCAAGCGCCAGGCGCAGCAAAAAGGCCGGCGTGGGGAACCAGTAAGGGCGCTTCAACTGGCGGCACAGGATTCGGTAGAACGCCTCATTCGTGACCGCTTGCGGGGCGACCACGTTGAAGGGTCCGCGCCCCGTTTCCTCGGCCAGGAGGAAACGAATGGCCGCGACCACATCATGGACATGCACCCAGGGGACGAACTGGCGTCCATTTCCCAGCCGCCCGCCCACGAAGAGACGCGCCGGCAAAGCCATCAACGGCAGCAGCCCATCGCCGCGAGCGAGGACCACCCCCAGGCGAATCACCGCCCGGCGCACGCCCGCCGCCTCGACCGGTTCGGTGGACGCCTCCCAGGCGACGGTCAGGCGGGCCAGGAAGTCGTCGCCGGGGGGCGTTGTCTCGTCGGCCGTCTCGCCGCGCAAGCCGTAATGATTGATGCCCGAAGCCTGAATCAACACCCGCGGCCGCTTGCTGGCCGCCGCGATCGCCTCGCTCAACGCCCGGCCGGCGTTCACCCGGCTGTCCCAGAACTTTTGTTTTTGGGCCGCCGTCCAGGGCCAGCGGGCCAGCGGCTCGCCGGCCAGATTGACGACCGCGTCCATTTCGTTTACCAATTCGCCCCAGCCGGCGGGACTGCGTCCATCCCAGGGGACGGCTTGGGCGCCAGCGGGCAAGCGCGCCCGTTGCGGGTTGCGGCTCAACACCCACACCCGATGCCCCTCGTCCAGCAAGGAAGGCGTCAGATGGGAACCGATCATTCCTGTACCGCCAGTCAATAAAATGTTCATGCTTTGCTCCTTTTCTCACACATGCTCGGGTTGGAGTATAATACACGCCATTGTAGAGGCTGTATGCAAGAGCCGGTTCTGGTCCTCAACGCCAATTTCGAGCCGATCAACGTCTGCAACACCCGGCGGGCGATTGGATTGATTCTCTCGGGCAAGGCCGACATGGTCATGAACGGCCGCGGATACATTCATACCGTATCGCTGGCCATCCCGCGCCCGTCGGTCATCCGCCTAGAGCAGATGGTGCACAAACCGCGTCTGCGCGTCAAACTCACGCGGCGGGAGGTGTTCCGCCGCGATAATTATACCTGCCAGTATTGCGGCCGGCGCACCGCGGAATTGACTCTGGACCACGTTTTGCCCAAACATCTAGGAGGCGAACACGTCTGGGAGAACGTCGTCGCCGCCTGCCCGGCCTGCAATCACCGCAAAGGGGGGCGGCGGTTGGAAGAGGCTCACATGACCCTCTTGCGTCCTCCCAAAGAACCGCCCGCCAGCGCCGCCTACATCCTCGGCCATCACCTGGAGAAAAACGAGGAGTGGGCGCAATTCATCCTGGGCTGGTAAAGCCCGCGAGAATCTTGGCTGTAAAACATCATGGCCGCCAAATCTGGCGGTCATGATGTTCTTATCAGGGCAATTGTAGCGGCAAGTCGGGACGACGGCGATTCGAGGCGGGTCAAGGCCGCCAATTTCGGGGCCAAGCCCCTCGAAAGCGGTAAATGACTGCTCGTGATCGAAGTCTCGCCTCTTCGTCGGCTTATTCGAACGAAAGGGTCATGAAGTCCTCGGCCAGGCGCACCGGGCCGGGGAAACGCGTCTTGGCCTCGGCGACCAGATCGCCGGAAGCGTACGAGCCGGTGGGATAATGGATTAGGTACAACGCCCCCACCTCCGCCTGGCGAGCCACGTCCCCCGCCTGCGCAGCCGACGAGTGGCCGCGGAACGCCCCCGAACTTTCGTGAATCAACACATCTGCGCCTTGCGCCAGGCGCACCACCTCCGCGCAAGGCTCAGTGTCACACGAATAAGCCAGCGACTTCTGCGTCTTCTTGAACTCGAAGCGCAGGCCAATCGTCGGAATCATGTGCTTTACCGGCGAGGCAAAGATTTTCATTTCCTCGTTTTCCAAGACCACGGTCATTTCCTGCGCCGGCAGGCGATAGAAAGCCACCGGGAAGAAATTCGGCCACTCCGCCCAGGAATAGAATCCCATCAGGTCTTCCATGCGGTCTACGGTGTGATGCAAGCCGTAAATGTTGAGCGCGTTCTTGCGCCCCATTAACCACATGTCCATCAACAATTGCGGGACGCCGGCGACATGGTCGGGATGGAAATGCGTGAGAATCAAATCCGTCAGGCTGTGAAAATCCACCCCGGCCTGTTCCAGGCGCAGAATGGGGCTGGCGACGCAGTCAACCAGGACGGTCGTCTTTTCCCCGACCACGACCATGTGGGTGTTTTCATGTTCGCGGTCAGGGATGGCATTCGAGGAACCCAAAATGATCAATTTCGGCATCTTGAACTCCGAAACGCCTCTCACAGACCTCCCAGAGTCTTCAAGAGAAGAGGCAAAGACACGTACGTCTCGATCACGGCAGCCACGGCAAGCAAAGGGATGACCAAACCAAGCGTGATTTTCATCCAATCGGCGATGGCCTCGATCAATACCTCGCCCAAGGTTCGTTGCGGATTGGGCGTTACCAGAACGGCGCCGAGATGCAGCACCGCCGCGCTGGAGAGAATCAGGGCCGGCAATTCGAAGATGGCGTGAGGCAGAAGGCCGGAGAGAGAGGCCAGCAGGGGCGGAATCCCCACCAGGGGCAAAGCGGCCACCACCACACCAATCAGGCTGAGATTGATGATATACGCCAGAACCCCCAATACCCCAAAGGAAAAGACGCCCAGAATGAAGATGAAAAACGTCGCCCGGACGTTGTTGCCAAAGATGTATGGGGCGCTGATTCGGTCGAAGGTCGGCACCCCCATGCCGCTCTCGAGGAAATTGATGAAATCCGGCGAGCGCGAAGCCGATGTCAGGTCCGCAGCGTGACTGGAAAGCCAGGCGTACCCCCCAACCACGGCAAAGACGCCAATCACAACCAACCCGAGAATGGCTACACGCTGTCGGCGCAGCGCCGAGCCAATGACGAGCCGATACCATTCCCAGACCGTTCTGGCCTCGCCCCGGAAGGAACGCCAGAACGTGCGCCACATCCAGCGAAAGTCGAGCACGTCAATTTCGCGCCCCAGCAGTGCCTCGCGTTGAAAGTGCGAGACTCCCAGGCGGACCAACAAACCAGCCAAAATGCTCACGGCTAAGACCGCCAGCCAGAGCACCTGATTGTTGCCCCAGAACATCAAGATGCTCTCGCCCTGAATCAACAAGGCCATGGGAATCACGATGAACGAGGACATCAGATTGGCCGCCCGCACCGAGGTCGCCTGGGTCGAAATCACAATGGCGCCGCTGACCATGAGAATGCCCTGGGCGGAGGTCAAAACAATCGTTTGGGCCAGGATGTTTGGATCGGGGAAAGGAATGCGGCGAGCGTACAACGAAATCAAATACACGGCGATCCCCAGGTAGGCCGTCACAATCGGCACCGTCGAAGCGGCCACCAGTTTGCCAAGATACAACTGCCAGTCCTTGAGCGGACTGCTCAACAGCGGCTCGATCGTGCCGCGTTCCTTTTCGCCCACAAAGGCTTCGAGGGCAATCACCAAAGAAACCGTAATGGGGAAGAACCCCACCACCATCATGAAGAACGGCACCAATCGTTCGGCGACCAGGGGCGTGCCATACTGGGCGGCAAAATCGAGGGCCGCCTTGGCGGTGGCATTCATGAGAAATGGAAAGAAGAGCGTCAGGAAGACCATCGGTACGATGACGCGCCAATCGCGAAACTGGTCACGCAACTCGCGCTGCGCCACCAGCCAGGCCATCCTCAACCCGTCCAGCCGAGACTCATCCATAGCGCACCTGCTGCATGGCGGCTAGATAGACCTGCTCGAGGGGACGCGGCACCTCCTGGAAGGAGACCACCTCGAGACCGGCCTCCAACAGCCGGCGGAGAAGAAGCGGATTGGCCATCGGCGGATCCTCGACCCGGAAACGCAGACGGCCGTCGGTTTCATCCACCAGCGAAACGCCGGCCGGCAAGTCGAAAGAGACGCCCCGACGCGGCCTCTGGAGACAGGCTTCGTACTCGGGCGGCCCGAGCAAATCGCGCTTGAGGGCATCCGCTGTCCCGCTGATGACGATTCGGCCGCGATAAATGATAGCGATGTGGTCGGCCAGCATTTCGGCCTCGATCAAATTGTGGGTGCAGATAATGATTGTGCGATTCTCGGCCCGCAGCCCCGCGATGGACTGGCGCACCAGATGGGCGCTCTCGGGGTCCATGGCCGAGGTGGGTTCGTCCAGCAACAGCACCTGCGGCGAATGAATCAGCGCCCGCGCAATCGCCAGTTTCTGCCGCATGCCCTTCGAATACTGACCAATGGGCTGACGGGCGGCCTCGGCCAGGCCGAAATAGTCAAGCAACTCGTCGCAGCGTTGGCGGCGGACAGCATCGGGCAGACGATAGACTCTGCCAAAATACTCCAAATATTCCAGGCCGCTCATGCGCAAGTACAGGCCGTGTTGCTCGGTCAGGACGCCAACCGCGGCGCGCACCCGCTCGGGCTGGGCGACCACGTCGTAGCCTGCCACGCGGGCCGAGCCGCGCGTCGGGCGCAGCACCGAGGTCAACATGCGGACGGTGGTGGTCTTGCCGGCGCCGTTCTGGCCCAGCAGAGCCAAAACCTGCCCCGGACGAACATCCAAATTGACGCCGTCCACGGCCCAAAAATCGCCGAATTGCTTGCTCAAATCCTCGGTGTGAATCATGCAAAAATCACCACTAAGAAAGATGGGGGCGGCGCGCCGCCCCGTCACGACCTACTCTTTGCTGGGCGGCTTGCGGGAAGCCGACCTGGACTTCTTGGCGGCCGTCCCATCTTCGGTGGACGTCTGTCCGCTGCGGGAGGCGTCCTCCGATTCGGCCGTGGACTCTTCGGCGGCCTCTTCCGCCTCGGGCGAAGAGATTTTGGCTGTCCTGCGAGCGGAAGTGGAGCGGCGTTTTTTGTCCGCGCCCTGGCGGTGGTTCCACAGGAACAAGATGACGGCTGCCACGCCCACCACCGCGATGAACGCCTGATTGAAATTGATGCCGCCTACCTGAGCCGCGTCCAGGCGCAGGAATTCGAGGCCGAAGCGGCCAACCGAATAAATGAACATGTAAGCATACAGAATGTCGCCCGCTTTCAGCCACTTCTCGAACCGGCGCGCCAGCCAGAGAAGGATAGCCATGTTGAGCAGATTCCAGATGGATTCATACATGAAGAGCGGATGGAAGTAATCGTAGGCCTCGTAGCCTTCGGCGCGGTGGGCAGGGTCGATGTACACCTTCCACGGCAGGTTGGTCGGCAGTCCATAGACTTCCTGATTGAAGAAGTTGCCCCAGCGGCCGATCGCCTGGGCCAGCGCCACGCCCGGGGCGGCGACGTCCGTCCAGGTCAGGAAGGGAATTTTCTTGACGCGGCTGTAGATATAGAGCGCAATCGCCCCGCCGATGATCGCCCCCGGAATGCCCAGGCCGCCCTGGCGCAAGTTGAGGATTTGCCGCCAGTGAATGGTCCCGCCGACAAAGTAGGGGTTGGCCAGTTCGCCGGTCGCCGGGTCGGTGACCAAGGCGCTCGGCGTGGGGGTGAAAATGTGCCACAGGCGCGCCCCAATCACGCCGGCGATGACCAGCCAGAGAAGCACATCCCAGACCAAATCGGCGTTGAGGCCGCGCCGCTTCGCCTCCACCTGAGAAAGCAGGGCCGCCCCAAGAATGCCCAGGATAATCATGATGGCGTAGAAATAGATGTGCACTTCCTGACCGCTGTAATACGGCAGAAAAGCCGCCCACAGCGCAACGCCGAACAAACCCGACAGCACGACCCAGTACCAGATGCTGGGCATCTTCCGCTTCGGGTTCCGGCGGGCGACCTCGTCATAGATCATGAGAACAACGGTGATCAGGATCGCCGGAATGGCAAACAACATGATCCAGGAAAGAGAAATATCGAAGCCGTTGGGAATGGAGCGAGAAGTCATATCGTCATTCTCTCCTAAATTGAGAATAGCGGCGGTGGGCGTCGCGCCGCACGCGCCAGATGCGCTGCAAGGCGGTGAAATTGGCAAAAATGGCAATGATCATCAAGAGCGCCAGCGGCTGATTGAAGATCAACAGCGGAATCATGACCAGATAACGCTCGACGCGGGTCAGCAGGCCGACGTTGGCGTCCAGGCGGGAGGCGTCGGCCCGCGCCTTGACGTACGAGACCAGAACCGAGCCGGCCGCGGCCAGATAGGCCAGCATCACGCCGACGGGATTCTCTTGCGCCAAATAGTAAACGACAAAGCCGAAAAAGATGAACAACTCGGAATAACGGTCGGTGACCGAATCGACGAACGCCCCCCAGTCGCTGGCCTCGCCTCGAAAGCGCGCCAGCGCCCCGTCGAGGGCGTCCACCGGACCCATGACCAGCAGCAGCAGCCCGGCCCACGTCATCTTCCCCGAGGCGATCAGCGCCGCGCAGGCGATCGTGCCGAGCAACCCCGCCAGGGTGACGGTGTTCGGCCGAATCCCCAGCCGGCTCAAGAAAGCCGCCGTCGGCTCGAGCAGCCAGCGAAACCAGAAACGCATTTTCTCGGCAAAGGTCTGTTTCTTCTCTTCAGATTCCAAAGCGACCTCCATCCTCGTTGACGTCAGCATAAGCGCTTAACGGCGCAATCATACCACAAGTGCTTTCCTCAATCTTCGTCTTCTGCCTCGCCGTTATCGAGCAGCACTTCGCGGTCGCGGCCGCCGCCCAGCGAAGGGCCGACCACCCCCCTCTCTTCCAACTGATCCAACAGGCGGGCGGCGCGCGGGTAGCCGATGTTCAACCGGCGCTGAAGAAGCGAAGCGCTGGCCCGCCGTTCCTGTTTCAAGATGGTAATCGCCCGCTCGAGGAGGATGTCGTCCCCGTCGCGCTCCTCGGCCTCGCTCAAGAAGGATTCCCAGGGCGGCTGAACAGCCTGGCGCTTATCCTGCCAGAAAGCAATCAGCCGCTCGATCTCCTGGTCGCTGACGATGACGCCCTGGGCGCGCACCGGGTGCCCCACTTCGGGGTTCAGGAAGAGCATATCGCCGCGCCCCAGCAGAGTCTCGGCGCCGGGCAAATCGAGGATGACGCGCGAATCGACCTGCGACGCCACGGCAAACGAGATGCGGGCCGGAAAATTGGCCTTGATCAGCCCGGTGACGACATCCGTGCTCGGACGCTGGGTGGCCACCACCAGATGGATGCCGGTGGCGCGCGCCATCTGCGCCAGGCGCACCAGGTTGTGCTCGGTCTGGTCGGGGGCCGACATCATCAGGTCGGCCATTTCGTCGATCCACACCACGATGCGCGGCAGCGGACGGGCGTCCTTGCGGCGCTGCAGGCGGCGGTTGTACGCCTCGATATCGCGCGCCTGGGCCGCCTCCAGCAGTTTGTAGCGATGTTCCATCTCTGCCACCACCCAGCGCAGCACCCCCAGAATGCGCTGGATGTCCGTCTCGACCTTTCCATACAAATGCGCCAGGCCGTTGAAACGAATCAATTCCACCATCTTGGAATCGATCATCACCATGCGCAGATCGTCGGGCGTGTTGTTCATCGCCAGGCAGGTCGCCAGAGCGGCAATGCAAACCGACTTGCCCGAACCGGTCGTGCCGGCGATGAGCAAATGCGGCATACGCGCCAGATCGGCCACCACCGGATTGCCCGACACATCCCGTCCCAGGGCCAGGGCCAGCGGCGCAGCCATCTTCTGGAACGCCTCGCTTTCGAGCAGCGGCCGCAGGCGCACCAACGCGGCGCGCGGATTGGGGACTTCGATCCCCACATAGGCACGGCCCGGCACCGGCGCTTCGATGCGCAAGCGCTCGGCTGAAAGGGCCAGCGCCAGATCGCGCTGCAAGGCGGCGATCTGCGCCACCCGCACCTTTTGCTGCTCCTCGTCTTCCCCGTTCCCCTTGCGGATAAAGCCCGGCTGGACGGCAAACTGGGTCACAGTCGGCCCGATGCGGAAGCCGACCACCTTGGCCGGAATGCCGAACTCGGCCAGGGTTTTCTCGATCAAACCGGCCGTCTGATTGATGGTGCGTTCGTCGGGGCGCACCCCCTGTTCGGCCGACAGCAAATTGAACGGCGGCAACTCTTTGCTCCGTTCGAGCGGCCGCGCCGGCGACTCCTCCTGCTTCTCGGGAATCTTGAACGATTTGCGATATTCCGGAGGAAGGGGCCTCTTGCGAGACCTGACGGTTTCGGAAACCGGCGGCTCGACCGGCAGCGGGGAAACGACCGGGCCTTCCTCGACCGTCGCCTCGCTCGCGGCCGGGACAGGCGACTCGCCCGCCTGCCGAAACAGCCAGACCTCCAGCCGGTACCACAGGCCGAAGCCGGTCATCACCGACAGAATCCACAGCGCCCCAATCAAGACGCCGCCGCCGACCGGCCCCAACGCGCTGCCCGCCAGCATGGCCAGTCCCCAGCCGACCCGGCCGCCCCAGCCCCCCGCCTCGGCCTGCGACAGGGCGTTTCCGCTCGCGATCGACAGCAAGGCCAGCGACAAGAAAGCCGCCAATTCGACGGCAATCAACCGTCCCCACGAGAGACGAAACGCCGAGCGGCCGCGCAGAAATGCCCACACCCCCCCAAATCCCAGTCCCAGGACGAACAGGAAACTCCCCCATCCAAACCAGACCCGCAGGAGGCCGACGTACCAGCCAAGCACGAGTCCGCTGGAAAGGCCCAGCAACCCCAACAGAGTCAACAAAGCCAGGGCCAGCAAGAGAACGCCGATGAAATCCCAGGCAAAACGCCCAAAGTGGGCGCGCAAAGCCGCCAGCCGGTCGAGAAAATCGGGGCGCGGGGAGGGCCGCTTGTCTTCCTCGGCGGCCGGAGAGGCGCGCTTCGCCGGGCGCGAAGACGGAGCAGAGCGGGAGGGCGGACGGGAGGAAATCGGCATGTCAGACTGTCACAGACGCATGCTCAATCCCAGGCGCTGGCGGGCGGCATCCACTTGCAGAATGCGCACCTGAACGACCTGACCGGGGGTGAGGAAATCCTTTGTCTGGGTATCGGGCGGCAGGGGAATCTCGGAGGTGTGAATCAGCCCTTCGACCCCCTCTTCCAGGCGAGCGAAAGCGCCGAAGGGAACGATGGCCGTGATTCTGGCCGGCACGACTCGATTGAGAGGATAACGTTCATGAATGGTTTCCCAAGGATTGTCGAACAATCGCTTGAGGCTCAGGGCGATGCGGCAGCGTTCGGGCGCGACCTCCAGGACAAGCACCTCCACCCGCTGCCCCACGCTCAGAATATCGGCGGGGTGAGCGACCCGCCCCCAGGAAAGTTCCGAGATGTGAATCAGCCCTTCCACGCCGCCCAAATCGACGAACGCGCCGAAATCGGTCACGTTGGTGACTTCTCCCCAGACCCGCTGGCCGGCCTGCAGACTTTCGAGCAGTTCGGTCCGCCGGCCGGGCTCGGCGCGGGCGGCGCGCTCCGAAAAGACGATGCGATTCTCCTCCGGATCGCATTCGATGATTTTCAAGCGCAGAACCCGCCCCACATACGCGGCCAGGCAATCCTCCCGCTGCCTGGCCTCCTGCGAGGGAGACAAATCCACCAGGTGAGAACAGGGCACGAATCCACTCAGCCCCTTGCCCGAGACGAGCAAACCGCCCCGGTTGTAACCGTTTACGGTCAGGGCGACGATTTCATCCCGACGATAGAGCATCATGGCAAGCGCCCAGTCCGTGAGCGGTTCGGGCTGCGTCTCGGCCTCGACCGGCAGCGCGACGCCGCCAATCTCCTCGTCGGCCAAAATGGACGCCCACCAGCCCTCATCTAGAGCCGGCGGCTCTTTGTGTTGAGCGCGATCTCTCATCATCCAGGATTGACCTCCTTCCCATTTCCCTTCGAACCTGCCCGCTGCTCCATGGCCAGAATGGCGCGCGCCACCTCTTCGATGGCAACACGCTGCTTGCGATACAAATCTGCTTCCGACATCGCCAGCCTGCCGGCCACTTCGCGCACTTTGCGGCCTTCGATGAACTTCATTTCCAGGATATTATATAAGATCCACTCGCCGGTGAAACGCCGCTCTCCTGCAGGCCGAATCGTGTCGACTGCGGCCCGCAAAATGGCGCGCAGCGCATTGGCCAGATTGCCGTCATACTGCTGTGAAGTCTGCTGCACCACCTGGAATTGCAGCAAAGGATTTTGGGTCAACTTCGGGCCGCCCCAGTAATGCGTCAGGGCGTCTTTGACCCATGTCGCAATGTCGGCCTCCGGCGGCAGCGTTTCTTGCAAAAGACCGGCTTTGCTGTCATAGCGGCCAACCGCCCGCAGGCGCTGGAACATATCCATTTGGGGACGCAAATCTTCCAACGAGCGGAAGAGACGCTGCTGCAAGCGGCGGTCGCGCAGGGCTTGAGAAGCGCGCCGCAAGAGAATATCCAGCGCCTGGCGCTGCTCGCGCATCAGGGTCTGCTGTTGATGGCGCGCCACGCCCAGGATGCCGAGCAGCGTCGGCGGGGCGTCCTCGGTCTCGGCCGGCTGGGTGAGGGGGAACAACCAGTAATCGCCCCAGATATAGGCTTCCTGGTGAGCGTTCCCGTTCCCATTGTTATGATGGATGACCTGCAAAGCCTCTGACAAATTGGCGTCCGGCGAGAGAGGCGAGGGACCCGTCGCGACCACCAGCGACAACTCGCCGTCATCCAGGGCGGCCACAAAAGCCGAGGAGGATTGCAGGTGATCGCGGACAGCCGCCAATACCGCCTCCAGGAACTGGCGCAAGTCGCCCTGCGTGATCAAACGGTCTTGCAGACTCTGCAACAGGGCCAAATCCGTCCGGTCGCGGCCGTAGAAAATCAAACGCTCCCAAAGAGGAGAGGCCAACGTAATGGTGTGTTCTATCAAAAGGACGGTTGCAACCATCGCTGCGGGCACCGCGCCGGAATAGACGACGCCAAAGTATTCGCCGACCCGGCGGACGATGGTCATCACGCCCAGGGCCACCGAGGCGGTCACCGGTCCGCGCAGAATCCATTTGAAGAGGCGGCTGCGCACCACCCGGTCGGGCCAGGAGACGCCGAAAAAGGCCACTGCGTACGCCATGACGACCAGCAGCGCCCCGACCACCACATTGCTCAACACCGCCGTCCCCCAGAATAAGAAAGGATGCCGGGCCGCCAGGCTGGAACCGTACAACAGGTAAGGAAAAGAACCCAAGGCCGGGGCGGTCGCGCCGGCGAGCAGATAGGCCATCCGGCGGCGGCCGGAACGCGTCAGCGTCCGGCGGTAGGCGCGGCCGAAGTTGATCCACGCCCAAATCATGGTCAAGGCGTAACACAGGGTGAACGCTTCCGTCCACGGCGTGCGCTGCAAGTGCGGTACGGGCTGGGCGTCGGCCTTGAGCGGACCCAGCAAGTAACCAAAAGCAAAAAGCAGCAAAAAGCCCGCCGCCAGGACATACATCAAACGAACGGCCAGCCGGCGGCGGCCGCGCGAGGGCTGGCCGGTCGTCACCAGGAGCGCATCCGAGAAATGTAAATAGGCCGCCGGCAGGAAAATGATCCCCACCCACTCCAAACGGAGAAACAAATCGATGAACTGGGGGGAGCGCGACGAACTTTCCAGGGCCTCGGCCGTGAAGACCACCACCACGCACAGAAGAATAATGGCAAACGACCGCGCCACCCGGTCGCGCAAATTGAAGGACAGGGCATAGAGGAAAAGGGAAAAGGCCAGAATGGCAATGCCAGCCGTCAGAATCTGGTTGACTGTCACGATCCCCGCTAGCACCTGTTGACTCCAGCCGCTTACCATAAGCGTGTCCTCACCGCTCCGTTAAGACTCACGGACCGCCCAGTTGTCTTCTCTAAAGAGGACGGCCAAAGAAAAGGGCGACATCCCGATTCTCATAATAGTGGTCATTATACCCGCAGAATTCATACCCCAACTTCTGCGCCAGGCGGATGGCCGGCACATTCTTGGAAGACATCTCCATAATAAGGTAACGATTTTTACGCTCCAGCGCCCAGGACTGAGACGCCAGCGCCAAAGCCGTGGCAATTCCCTGCCGCCGATAGCGCGGCGCGACGACCAGGTGCGTCATCCAGGCAGTTTGCGGAATGACTTTATCGGTGAGACGAACATACGCCACCGCCTCCTTGGCCGCGTTGACGGCCACCAGCAGTCCGCTGCGGCGGCTCCAGTCCTCGCTCAACGCCTCGACCGGCCGCGGCCAGGGAATGGTCACCGTGCGAGGCAGCCGCACCTCGCGGAAGAAAACGCCCACCTGACCCTCTTCTGTTCGAATTTCCATCTGCCAGACATAATCAGTGCTGCTGCTGTGATCTATCCCCATCAAGACGGGTAAATCAGCAGCCACGGCTGGCCGAATTTGCACTTGCAGCATTGTTACACCTCATGGAGCCAAAACCCGCACGGCAATGACGCAGGGCGGGAAAGCATTTCCCTGATTGTCAGTGACCACCAGGCGCAGAAGATAATCTCCCGGAGTCAATTGACGGGTATCCCAACGACCAAGTTCGGCGTCGCGCACCACCGTGTTGCCGGCGGAAATCGTCGTCCATTGTTCTGCTCCCAACGGAGAGACTTCGTACTTATAGAAACCAAAACTGGGAATGTCGGCAGACCCCGATAACGTCACCTGGCCTCGAATCTCCATGCCTGGTTCGGGAAAGGTGATCATAATCTGGCCGGGAATACAGCCGCTCGCCTCAGGGGCGAGAGGTTCGACAGGAGACGGCGTTTGCGAAGAAATGAACAGCGCCAGAGTCTCGGTCGGCGTGACCAGCGGATTGGCGGTGGGGGTCGGCAATCGCTCTGCGGCTGGCAGCGCCGGCGCCAGAAAAGAGTCCACCAAAAGTTGGCCCAGGAGCAGGAGAAGAACAATGGCGAGAGAGGCCGTTCGCTGCATGAGTTTTTGATGGGCCAGCCGACGCTCCAGGCCAAAGACAGCCGTGCTCCTTTCGCGCCACGCCATCCAAACGCGGCGCGCCGCCAGGAGCGCCCACAACGCCAACACGAAATAAATCAAAGGGGCGTAAACGATAAAAAATCTGAAAAGGCTCGTCATCGCTTTTTGCTAGAGGGCGCGCAACACGCCCCTCACGAGCGCCTCCAGTTTCGGGACCAACACCTTGCCTGCCTCCAGCACTTCTTCGTGAGTGGTCATGGTGTTGCCGTCCAAATTGGCCTTGTTGCTGATCCCGGAAAGACCGAGGACGCGCGTCCCGCCATGCCGCGCTACAATGACCTCTGGAACCGTGGACATTCCCACCGCGTCGGCACCAGCCAGGCGCAAGAAGCGCAAGTCGGCGGGAGTTTCAAACGACGGGCCGCTCAGGCCGACGTAGACCCCCTCTTTCAAGTCAATCCCCGCTGCGACCGCCGCCTGGCGCGCCAGCGCGCACAACTGGCGGTCATAGGCCTGACTCATATCGGGAAAGCGCGGCCCAAAGGCATCGAGGTTCGGGCCCACCAGCGGATTCAGCCCCGCCATACAGGCCAGATTCAAATTGTCCAGAATCAGCATCACATCGCCGGGGTTGAAATCAGGGTTGATGGCCCCGGCCGCATTGGTGACAATCAAGATTTCCACCCCCAGGCGCTGCATGACGCGCACCGGCAGAGTCACCTGCGCCATGCTGTACCCCTCGTAGTAGTGAATGCGTCCCTGCATGACCAGGACCGCCTGGCCCTCCAGAAAACCCGCCACCAGCCGGCCGGCATGACCCTGGACGGTGGACTGCGGCCAATCGGGCAAATCCTGGTAAGGAAAGACCTTCGGCTTCACCACCGCATCTGCCAGGCCGCCCAACCCCGTCCCCAGGATGATGCCCACGCGCGGCCCAAAGTCGAGGCCGGAACGCAACACACCGGCCAGGCGGTCGATGATTTCCATGGTAATCTGCATAACATTGTCTCCTGTCGGCGCAGCGGACCGGAGCAAGAACCGGCTCGAACCGGGCCGCCGACCATTTTGCATGCTCGCTGAATTATATCTCAACTCCCCGAAGCATTGAAAATTATACCCTCCTGTGCTATGCTTTGAGCAGACCATGAAGGATTCTCATCCAAGCGCTTTTCCTCCGCCCAAACGCAACCACAGCCGTCTTCGCGAATGGTTGTCTCGTTTTACCCCTTTCTATAAAGAAAGACAAGCCCTGCTCGCCCGCATCGCTCTGCAGAACGAGCGCATCGAAGCCCTGACCGCTCTGCTGAGTTCCGACCGCCGCCGCCTGGCGCAAATCGGTCTGCTCAGCGATGTCATCCAGAATCTCAAAACCGTCCTCGATCAGCCTGTCGCCGCCCAATTGGTGGCCAATGCCATCCGGCGGGCCTTCGATTGTCCCCTCGTCTCCATCCTGTGCCTCGACGAAGAACACAAAGAGTTCGTCGCCCTGGCCATGGCCGGGCCTGCCCGTCACCTGATTCCCCCCTCCTACCGTCAGCCGGTCCAGCGCGGGTTGATCGGCCGCGTCTGGCGGCTGCGCATGACCCAGGTCGCCAACGACACCCGCCGCGACCCGGATTACATCGGCTTCAGCAGCGAAACGTTTCTTTCCGAACTCGTCGTTCCGCTCATCCAGCGCGGCGTGATCAAAGGGGTCCTGGTCCTCGACCACTACAATCCGGGCGCTTTCTCGAACACCGACATTGCCACCGTCGAAACCGTCGCCGAACAACTGGTGGAGGCCTGGGAACGCGCCGAGTATCATCAACGTCTGACCGAATTCATTCAGGCCGGCATCGCCCTCTCGACCATGCAAGACGCCCAAACGGTCACCGAGCAAATCGCGGCCATCGTCCGGAAAACGCTCGACGCCCGTTTTGCCTTCGTCATCCTCATCGACCAAGAAGGCAGCCTGACCCGTCTGGCAACCAGCGGACAGGCGCCCGGTCTGGAACGCCTGCTGAGAAAAGCGCCCGAAAAAGACCCTCTCATTCAGGCGGTCATCAATACCCGCCAAATCCTGCGCCTGCGCGATTTCCAGCAGTCGCCTCTGGCCTCGCATTTGAAACCCGACCACGCGTCCTTGAAAAACCTGCTGGCTTTCCCGATCCGTCTCCAGGAACTGAGCATCGGCGTCATCCTGGCCTTTGGAAAGCGCGGCCAGCCGTCCTTCAACGAAAATGACGAGGCCCTCGCCAGCCTCATCGCCGCCCAGGCCGCCGCCGCCATCGAAAGCATCTGGCTCTACCAGGAACTGCGCAACACCCTCAGCACAACCACCCTCCTGTATCAATTGAGCATCCGCATCATGTTGAGCGAAGACATCTCCAAAGCCGTCGAAGCGATTGCCGAAACCGCCTTGCGGCTGGGCAACGCCTCGATGGCCGGCATCGTCTTGCTCAGCCCCGAAGGCCAGATCGAAACCCAGGTGGAAGTAGACCCCGACGGCATCGAAACCGGGACCTCCCATCCAATGGCCCTGATCCGGCAAACGGTACAAACCGGCCAGACGATCATCCTCTCCGACGACCGCTTCAGCAGCAAAGTGTGCATTCCCTTACAGACACAACGCCGCACCTACGGCGCCCTCTGGCTGGACATCCCCGAAGGACGCTGGTACAACTCCCGCTACGCCGCCAACCTGCAAACGCTCACCAACCAGGCAACGATCGCCCTGGAACGCCTGATCCTGCTCACCGAGACCCGCAACCAGGCCCTGCGCCTCGAGGCCGCCTACACAGACCTGGAAGCCAGTTACGACCAGACCCTGAACGCCCTGGTCTCCGCCCTCGACGCCCGCGATCGCGAAACCGAAGGGCACAGCGCCCGGGTCGCCCACATTGCCCGTCAACTGGGCCAAGAAATGGGCCTCACCGACGAGCAACTCAAAGTCCTGGAGCGCGGCGCCCTGCTCCACGACATCGGCAAGATCGGCATCAGCGATACCATCCTGCACAAAGCCGGCCCGCTAAACGCCGAGGAATGGGAGATTATGCGCACCCATCCGGAAATCGGCGCCCGAATCGTCGAAAAAGTGCCCGCCCTAAGCGAGACCCTGGACATCATCCGCTTTCACCAAGAGCGTTGGGATGGCAGCGGCTACCCGCTCGGCCTGACCGGCAATCGAATTCCCCTCCTGGCGCGCATTTTCGCCGTCGCCGACGCCTTCGACGCCCTGACCAGCGATCGCCCCTACCGCCCAGGCATCTCCGAAATGTACGCCTTGAACTACATTCGCTCCCAATCTGGAATCCTGTTCGACCCACAAGTCGTCGAAGTGTTCGAAAAACTCCTGCTCAGCGGCAAATTTAACGACTTCATTCCAGAATCATGAACATTCCGACCTCTCCTGGCAAAACCATCTTCGCTACCCGGCAGCGGACAAGCGGACTGTTGGCCGCCCTGGCGCTGGTCGTCCTCTTCTGGGGATCGCTGATCGCGTTCGGAGTCCTGCGCCAGGGACGAATTTCCCCAGAGGAGTATGGCCTGCTCTCGATCAGCGCAACCGGGATCATGTACGCAGTTTATCTGCTCTATTTTGTCATCCCGTTTTCTCCGCGCCGCAAATTGTGGGGTTGGCTGGTCGCCCTGGTCAGCAGCCTGAGTATCGGACTGTTGGTTCTGGTTTATCCCCCGGAACTGACCAGGATTCTTCCCTTGCTCACCATTCTGGCAGCCGTGCTGATCGCCATGGTCTCCGGCCGCCCGCCTGCTCATACAGCGATTTTCATCGCCGGAGGAATCGCTCTATGGAATGATCCCTTCCCCGACCTTTCCTGGGGGCAGGCTCTGGCAGTCAGCCCGTACTTGATCGCGCTGGTCCTCGCAGAGACCATCATCCGCCTGCAAGACGCCAACAAAAAACATATCAACCGCCTGGAGACATTGAATAGTTTCGTGCGGCAGATTAGCGCTTCCATCGAGATCGAACAGGTCATTTCCTCGCTGCACATTGCCATCCAGCGTTCTCTGAAAGCAGACACCTACTACGTCGCCTTTGTCAGAGGGCCCATGCTCCACTTGAGCATGCTCTACGATGATGGGGAATACTTTCATAACCTGGAAGTCCCCCTCGAAAACTCGCTGGCAGGAAAAGTGGCTACCGACCAGAAACCGCTTTTTCTGACCAATTTAGTCAAAGAACAAAAGCGAACAGGCGTCACCTATGTCACGGTCGGCAAAGACAAAATCAACCTTTCCTGGATGGGTGCGCCCATCAAATTCGGCAACGGGCTGGTCGGCGCCCTGGCAGTCGCTTCCTACCAGGCGGCCGCTTTCGACGAGGCCGATTTCGAACTTCTCCAGAACCTGGCGCGGCAAGCCTCGATTGCGCTGGATAACGCCCATCACCACGCCGAAAGCGTCCAACAATCCCGGCTGGACAGCCTGACCAAAGCGTACAACCATGGTTACTTCCTGGAACTCTTGAATCAACAAGCAGTGGCTGCCCTGAACGGAAACGGCTTGTTGAGTCTCATCATGCTCGATATTGACCAGTTCAAACAATATAATGACCTCTACGGCCACCTGGTCGGCGACCAGGTCTTGACGGCAATGACCGCATCCATCCAAAAGAATATCAAACAGACCGACGCCATCGGCCGCTGGGGAGGAGAAGAATTCGCCATCCTGCTGCCCAACGCCGACGGCGCCCAGGCCTGTGAGGTGGCAGTCCGCATCCGCGACACCGTCCGGGCGCTCGAAATCCACGACCGGGACGGGAATCCCATTCCATCGCCGACCATCAGCCAGGGAGTCGCGGTCTTCCCCCTCGAAACGGACGACATTTTCAGGCTGATAGACCTGGCCGACCAGCGCTTGTACATTGCGAAGGAACACGGCCGCGATCAGATCGAACCGCCCCCCACCCACTGGTCGCGCCTGCAATCGCCTAAGAATCCGCCCCCTTCAGAACCGTCTTGAACGCCTCGACCGCCCGGGCGACCCCGGCGTCGTCCACCCAATAGTGAGTGACCAGGCGGAACTGGCGCGCGCCGGTCACGCCGACCAGGACGCCGCGGGCGCGCAGCCGCTCGGCGACCTCGCGAGTCGAAAGGGGAACCGAGTCCTCCACCGCGACAAAAACCATGTTCGTCGCCGGCATCCCCAGCGGCAGATTCAAGCCGGGGATGTCCGCCAGGCCCTCCGCCAGCCGCCGGGCGCGGACGTGGTCCTCCGCCAGGCGCTCGACCATCGTTTCGAGCGCGACGATTCCGGCCGCGGCCAGGATTCCCGCCTGGCGCATTCCCCCGCCCAACACCTTGCGGATGCGATGCGCTTTGCGGATGAAATCGGCCGAACCGCACAACACCGAACCCACCGGCGCGCACAACCCCTTGCTCAGACAGAACGTCACCGAATCGACCGGCGCAGCCAGGTCGCGGGCCGCCACGCCCAGCGCCGCGGCCGCGTTGAACAGCCGCGCCCCGTCCAGATGAACGGCCAGGCCGCGGGCGTGGACCAGGTCGGCCACAGCGCGGGTATATTCGACCGTCTGAAACACGCCGCCACAGCGATTGTGGGTGTTCTCCAGGCAAACCAGCCGGCTGACCGGCGCGTGGACATCGTCCGGGCGGATGGCGGCCTCGATGTCCGCCAGCGCCAGCGAACCGTCGGGCTGATTGGGCAACTGACAGGAATGCACGCCTCCCAGGGCCGAAATCCCTCCCGCCTCGAACAAGAAAGTGTGCGCCTTGTTGCCCAAAATGACTTCGTCGCCGCGGCCGCAGTGCGCCAGCACCGCCGCCAGATTGCCCATCGTCCCCGAAGGCACGAACAGGGCCGCCTCCTTGCCGAGCATGGCCGCCGCCATCTCTTGCAGCCGGTTGACGGTCGGGTCCTCGCCGTAGACGTCATCGCCGACCTCGGCGCGGGCCATCGCCTCGCGCATCGCCGGCGTGGGATGGGTGACGGTATCCGAGCGCAAATCGACGAATTCCATGGTTCACTCCTGAGATTGACGCAATTGCTCTAACACGGCCTGCAATTCGGGCGGAAGCGGAGACTCGAAAGACCGCGCCTGCTCCTCGCCCGGCAAGCGAATCGTCAGCCGATGGGCGTGCAGGAAGTGGCGCGTCAGCGGCAGGGTGGGTTTGCGCCGCCCATAGACCGTATCCCCGGCCACCGGACAGCCCAGAAAGGCCAGATGGACGCGAATCTGATGCGTGCGGCCGGTGCGCGGATGGACCTCCAGCAAGGTGTGACGCTCGAACCTTTCCAGCGTCCGGTACTCGCTGACTGCCTCGCGCCCCTGCCCGGCCGGAACGACTGCCATCAATTTGCGGTGAACGGTATTCCGCCCGATGGGCGCTTCCACCCGCCCGACCGGGGTCGGCGGCGCGCCGTCCACCAGCGCCAGATAGACCTTGTCCACCGTCCGGCTGCGGAACTGGTCCTGCAGCCAGCGGTGAGCGCGTTCGTTCTTGGCGATGACGATCAGGCCGGAGGTGTCCTTGTCCAGGCGGTGGACGATGCCAGGCCGCTCCTCGCCGCCGACGCCCTCCAGGTCGGGCGCGTGCCCGAGCGCGGCGTGGACCAGCGTGCCGCGATCATGCCCCGGCGAAGGATGCACGACCATCCCGGCCGGCTTGTCCACAATCAACAAATCCTGATTCTCGAAAACCACCGTCAGGGGGATATTCTCCCCCACCAGACCGGTCGGCGCGGGCGGCGGAATGCGCACCTCGACCCGCGCCCCCGGCTCGAGGTCCCGGCCGGCTTTGGTGACCAGGAGGCCGTCGACGCGCACGAAACCGTCGCGAATCAGCCCTTGCAGGCGCGAGCGCGAAAATTCCGGCAGGCAAGCGGTCAGGAAGACGTCCAACCGCTCCGGCTGCGGCCCCGCAAACGTAAACGTCTCCAGCCGATCGCTCATTCTTCCTCGACGATTTCGGCCCAAGACGGTTCGTCCAGCGGCCGACGGGCCTTCTGCACAGCGCGTTCGCGCAGGTACATGCCCAACACCAGAATTGCCACGCCGAGCGTGATCGAAGAGTCGGCAATGTTGAAGACGGCGAAGTTCCCAACCGAAATGAAATCCGTCACCCGGCCGTCGAAGCGCAGACGGTCGATCAGGTTGCCGACCGCCCCGCCCAACTGCAGGCTGAGGGCGATCCGCAGGTACCACTCCTGCCGCGGCACGCGCCAGAAGAAATAGATAATCGCCGCGGAAACGAAGACGGCCAGAATCATAAAGAGCAGACTGCCATCCTTGAAAAAGCCAAAGGCCGAGCCGGTATTGTACCAGTGACGGATACGCGCATACGGCAGCAGCCACTCCAGGCCGGGCGGCAGCCAGTCGCCCCCCAGCGGGATGTGGGCGCGCACCAACTCTTTCGTCCATTGATCGAGGCCCACCGAGGCGCCGGCGACCGAAAAGAGAAACAGATACGCCGTCCCATGCTCTCGCAAGAACAGAACGACCTTTTTCCAGGCGACCTCGAACCAGGTTGTTTTCACGGGCGAGAATGATTCATTCATTGAGAATCCTGTATGTAGAGACGCGGGACGCGCGTGTTGATGTTGGTGAGAATTTCATAGGGGATAGTGCCGGCCCATTCGGCCAGGTCTTCGGCGCTGATCTGTTCGCCGTCGGCCTCGCCCAGCAAAATCACCTCGTCCCCATTGTACGCCGAGTCCGATTCGATGTTGACCATCATCTGGTCCATGCAAATCCGCCCGATCTGGGGATAGCGGCGGCCGCGAATCAACACCTGAGCGCGGTTGGACATGCTGCGGAAGTAGCCGTCTCCGTAGCCGACCGGCACCGTCACGACGCGCACCGGGTGATCAGACTGCCAGGTGGACCCGTAACTGACCGGATGCCCCGGCTGGACCACCTTGAAATAGACCACCCGCGACTTCCACGCCAGCGCCGGCCGGACCTCGATCCGGCGCGGCGTGTGCGGAGAGGGGTACACCCCGTAGAGCAAAATCCCCGGGCGGACCATGTCGAAGTGGCTTTCGGGCAGGCTCAGCAGGGCCGCCGAATTGGCCATGTGGCGCAGCGGCGGCATAGGCAGCGAATGACGCTCGTAGAAATGCAGCACTTCCTGGAAGCGTTCGAGTTGCAGCCGGGCGTGACTCAAGTCCGCCGCGTCGGCGTTGGCGAAGTGAGAAAAAATGCCTTCCACCTCCACGTTGCGGCAACAGCGGACGGCCGCCTCCTGCAAAGTGTGGGCATTGTAATAATGAACGCCGATGCGCTCCATGCCGGTGTCGATCTTGAGATGCACCCTGGCCCGCACGCCCATCTGTTGGGCGGCGGCGTCGATTTGCTCCAGCCGCTCGACCGAGGGCGCGGTCAGAGTCAAATCATATTCCAGGTACTTTGGAATCTGATTGCCCCAGATTCCGCCCAATACCAGGATGGGAGCGCGCACGCCCAGCCGGCGCAACAAAATCCCCTCCTCCAGCACCGCCACGCCGATGTAATCCACCAGCGGCGAGAGGAATTTCGCCACCTCGGCCAGGCCGTGTCCATACGCATTCGCCTTCAGGATGGGCATGATCTTGGCGGGATGCACCCAGGCCCGGATGGCCTCCAGATTGGCCCGCAGGCGGCTCAGATTCACCTCGGCCCAGGTGGCGCGCACGCCCTCGTCATTGGCGATGGTCGATTCGTTGATGCGCATGGACGCTATTCTACCCGATTTGTCGCCTTGTCATCACCCGACTGGCAGGATTGCCGAAGGCAAAAGATTGTCCGCAGAAATGATTGACACTTCCTCCCTTTGCGGTATAATCCCAGTCCGCAAGGCCGACTAGCTCAATACGGCAGAGCAGCTGACTCTTAATCAGTTGGTTCAGGGTTCGAGTCCCTGGTCGGTCACAGAATCCATCCCCGGCTGACGGGGATTTTTATTTTCGAGCGTTCCAGGCATGGTTGGAATGAGCGTTTCGCCCATTGGTTTGCATCGAACTGCACGTCTGCGCAACCCCATTAGAACCATTCGTGCAATTCGATGCTCGATTTTCCTGGATCGAAGGATATTTTGCCCCCAATATCAGATAAAATAACGCTTGCAGTCGTTCCTCGCCAGGAGATCTGCGCCTCCAGGCAAGGACAGCGCCCGCACGAGGAGACCCCATGATTATCCGCGATTGCATGAAATCGAACGTCGTTTCGATCCCTTCCACGACCACCATTCTGGAAGCCGCGGCGGTCTTCGTCAAGCGGCGCGTCGGCATCCTGCCGGTGGTGGACGAGAGCGGCAAGCCGATCGGCGTCATCCGCATAGGCGATCTGCTCACGCTGGAACTGCCCGACTTCGTCCATCTGGTGCAGGACCTGGATTTCGTCCACGACTTCGGCGCGGTGGAGACCACCCGCCCCGACCGCCAGTTGCTGCTCCAGCCGGTGACGACGCTCATGAAGCCCATCCAGGCCATCGAAGAGACCAGCGGCCTGCTGCGCGCCTATGCCCGGATGCTCCAAGATAACTTATACGACTTACCGGTCGTGGACGCCTCCGGCAAACTGGTCGGAATCGTCTCGCGCGTCGACATCGGCGCGGCCGTCCTTTCCCTGTGGTCTGCCAAAGAGAAGAGATGAATTTAGCCGCCATCCTCGCCGCTATCATCTTCCTTGTCAGCCTGGCGCTGATTTTCACCGAGACTCTTAACCGCACCATCGTCGGCGTGGCGGGCGCGGTGCTGATGGTTCTCCTAGGCCGGATTCTTGGCTTTTATTCCGAGAGCGACGCTGTCGCCGCCATTGACTTCAACACCCTCGGCCTGCTGCTCGGCATGATGATTCTGGTCGCCCTGCTCGAACCGACCGGCTTCTTTCAGTACCTAGCCGTCTGGGCCGGCCGGATGTCGAAGGGCAAGCCGGTGCGTCTGCTCATCCTGCTCGGCACGGTGACCACCCTCGTCTCGATGTTCCTGGATAACGTCACCACCGTGGTCTTGATTGCGCCGGTGACCATCCTCATCAGCGAAATCCTGGGCATCAACCCCGCTCCACTATTGATGGCCGAGGCCATCCTCTCGGACACGGGCGGCGTGGCCACGCTGGTAGGCGACCCGCCCAACATGCTCATCGGTTCGGCGGCGGGACTTTCGTTCCTGGATTTCATCCTGTACGCCATGCCGGTCGTGCTGGTCTCCTGGCTGGTCGCGCTGCTCCTGCTGCGCTATCTCTTCCGGCGCGAACTGGCCGTCCGGCCAAAGAAAATCAAAGCCGTCCTGCAACTGAACCCGTCCGAGGCGCTCAATGACCCTAAAACGGCCTTCCGAGTCCTGATTGTCCTGGGCGCGGCCATCCTGTTCTTCTTCATCGAACACCTGCTGGAGATCAGCCCGGCCTTCGTCGCCCTCAGCGCGGCGGCGCTGGCGCTCGTTTGGGTTCGGCCGGATGTCAAGCAGACGCTGGGGCGCATCGAATGGAGCGTCCTCGTTTTCTTTGCCGCCTTGTTCGTCATGGTGGGCGGACTGCAGGCCTCCGGCGCGTTGACCGCCGTGATTCGCCTGATCGAACATGCCGATTCCCTCTCGCCCGCCTTCTTCGGCGTGTTGATCATCTGGATCGTGGCCGGACTCTCGGCAGTGGTGGATAACGTCCCCATCACAATTGCCATGATTCCGGTCATTCTCGGGCTGGGCGCAGACGGCATCCCCACCGCCCCGCTTTGGTGGGCGCTGGCCTTTGGGGCCGGTTTCGGCGGCAACGGCACCATCATCGGCTCAACGGCCAACATCGTCGTCGCCACACTCTCCGAAAAGACTCACGCCCCCATCACCGCCAAACTGTGGAACAAGCGCGGCCTGCCGGTCATGCTGGCGACCTGCGCCGCGGCTTCCCTGCTGTACATCCTGGCCTATCCGCTGTATCTACGCTGAACACAAGGAGGAAATCATGTTCATGGTCTTGCTCGTCCTGGATAACCCCGACCACCTCGAAGCCGTCCTGCGCGCCTGGGACCAGGCCGGCATCCGCGGGGCGACCATCATCGAAAGCACCGGCATCCACCGGCGTCTCAAACGGCTGATTCCCATGCGCTATCTCTTTCAGGCGCAAGGCAGCGAAGAGGAAGGCCATCTCACCCTGCTCGCCATCGTCGAGAACCAGGCGCAGGTGGAGGCCTGCCTGCACGCCACTGAAAGCGTGACCGGTGACCTGGACGGGCCAAACACGGGCGTCTTTGCCGCCTGGCCGCTGACAACCGTCAAGGGTCTGCCTCCGCAGGAAGGCTGAACGCTATGGTCTGGCTGCAGTTCCTCGTAACCTCGGCCATCATCGTCTACGCCGCCACCCAACTGGCAAAATTCGGCGACGTGATCGCCATCCGCACGCGGCTGGGCGGGATGTTCATCGGCACGCTCCTGCTGGCGGGAGTGACCTCCCTGCCGGAGGTGTTGACCACCATCAGCGCCATCTTTCAGGGCGCGCCAGACCTGGCGGCCGGCAACCTGCTCGGCAGTAACATGTTCAACATGTTCCTGCTGGCCATACTCGACATCGTCCACTACAAACATCGCCTGTTGCGCAAGGCGGCCTTCAAACATGCCCTTTCGGGCAGTCTGGCCATGTTCCTCATCGGTCTGGTAGCCTTCTTCATCCTGGCCGATATAGACGTTCAAATTGGCTGGGTGGGTGTTGACAGCCTGATTTTGCTCCTGGTCTATGTCGCCGGCATCCGCCTGATTCAACGCAATCCGATGAGCGCCGTCAGTCCCGCCGAGGAAGGCGAACTGCCGCCCGGCATCCCCAGCCTGCGGCGGGCGCTGATCGGCTTCGGGCTGGCCAGCGCGGTCCTCATCGTCGTCACGCCGCTCATGGTCAGCAGCAGCGTACGCATCGCCGAAATCACCGGCCTGGGGACAACGTTCATCGGCACAGCCCTGGTCGCCCTGGTCACCTCGCTGCCCGAACTGGTCACCACCATCGCCGCCGCCAAATTCGGCGCCGACGACATGGCCATCGGCAACCTCTTCGGCAGCAACCTGTTCAACATGGCCGCCCTCGGTCTGACCGACTTCTTTTACCTGCAGGGACGGTTCCTCGGCGTGGTCAGCCCGGCCTTCGTGCTGGTCGGCCTGCTAGGGATGCTGATGACCGGCATGGGGCTGATCGGCAACCTGGCCCGCCTCGACCGCCGCCTGGGCTTCCTCGAAATCGACGCCCTGCTGCTCATCCTGGTCTATTTCGGCGGCATGTGGTTCCTCTACCTGCGCGGCGCGGCGCCCTGATCTGCCGCTGGGGACCGAAACATGACCTCGCCTCTGAACCTTGAAAACCTGCGCGCCGACCTGCCCGTCCTGCTTCTCTACAACCTTGACCCCGCCTGGCCGGAAGAGGAGATTCGCCAGGCGCGCGCCCTGGCCGAATTGGCCGCCGCAGAACTGGAGCGACTCGGCCATCCCGTCCGGCCGGTCCTCGTCACCCATCCCCGCCTGGAAGAGGCCCTCCAGCCCTTCAACCCCGCCCGCTGCATCGTCCTCAACTGGTGCGAGGAGATTCCCGGCCTGCCCGGCAGCGAAGCCCTGGTCGCCCGCCTGCTCGAACGGCGCGGCTTTACCTTCACCGGCGCGGCTTCGAGCGCCCTGGTCGCCGACAAGAACGCCATCAAATCGCTGCTGAACCGGCGCGCCCTGCCCACCCCGCCCTGGACGGTGTACACCTCCCCCTGCCCCGACGGCTGGCGTCGTTTCCCCGCCATCGTCAAACCGGTGCGCGAACACGGCAGCGTCGGCATCGACCGCCAGGCCGTCGTCGGCGACCGGCAGCGGCTGGCGGAACAGGTCGAGCGCGTCCTGCAGACCTTCCGCCAACCCGCCCTGGTGGAAGAATTCATCTGCGGCCGCGAGTTGACCGTCACCCTGCTCGGCAACGAGACCCTGCACCTGCTGCCGGTCGCCGAGATCGACTTCTCGGCCATCGCCGACGACCTGGCCCATATTCGCACCTTCGAATCGAAATTCGAAAAGAGCAGCCCCTCCTGCAAAGAGATCAAGACGGTCGTCCCCGCCCCGCTGACCGAGCAAGCCCGCCGCCAACTGGAAGCCGTCGCCTGCGCCACCTATCGGGCCGCTCGCTGCCGTGACTACGTCCGCCTCGACGTGCGCCTCCGGCAAGGTGTCTTCTACGTGGTGGATGTCAACCACAACCCGGATTTGAGCCTCGATTCCAGCCTGGTGCTGGCGGCCGGCGCGGCAGGTCTGTCGTATGGTCAATTGCTCAGCCTGTTGGTCAACCTGGCTGCCCAACGGCATCCGGTTTATCGGTATCCTTGCAACGGTTACACTTGAAGGGATGAGAAAAAATGGACAATAAAAATCCAAAAACCGTCGTCGCCGCCGCCCTGGGCGAATGCGTCCACGTGGCCGGCATTTCCAACTTCCTGCGCCTGGCCGAGGAGGCCGGCTGGCGGACGGTCTTCCTCGGGCCGGCCGTCCCCATCGAGGAGGTGCTGGCCGCCGCCGAGCGCGAGAACGCCGACCTGGTGGGCGTCTCCTACCGGCTGACGCCCGAAACCGGCGAGCGGCTGCTCGGTCAGTTCGCCGAGGCGGCCTCGGACCTCCACGAGCGCGGCGTGCGCTTCGTCTTCGGCGGGACGCCGCCCGTGGCCGAACGCGCCGCCCGCCTCGGCTTCTTCGAGCGCGTCTTCGACGGCAGTGAGATGACCGAGGACGTCCTCGCCTTCCTGCGCGGCGAAGCAGGCTCCGGGTCCGGACCCGAAGCGTACCCCGCCGCAACGGTCGAACGCATCCGCTGGAAGTCCCCCTACCCCATCCTGCGCCACCACTTCGGCCTGCCGACCATGGAAGCGACCATCGCCGGAATCGAGCAGATTGCCGAGGCGCGCGTCCTGGACGTCATCTCCCTCGGCACCGACCAGGACGCCCAGGAGAACTTCTTCCACCCGGAGCGCCAGGACCCGCGCCGGCGCGGGGCGGGCGGCGTGCCGGTGCGGACGCCGGACGATTTCCGCGCCCTCCACCGGGCGGCCCAGCGCGGCAACTTCCCGCTCCTGCGCGCCTACTCCGGCACCGATGATTTCATCCGCTACGCCGAGGTGCTGACCGAGACCATCCACAATGCCTGGTGCGCCATCCCGCTCTTCTGGTTCAACCAGATGGACGGGCGCGGCCCCTGGGACCTGGAAGGCTCCATCCGCGAGCATCAGCGGGTGATGGCCTGGTACGGCGAACACGACATCCCGGTCGAACTGAACGAGCCGCACCACTGGGGCATGCGCGACGCCCCCGACGTGGTCTTCGTCGTCAGCGCCTTTCTCTCGGCCTACAACGCATGGAAGTTCGGCGTGCGCGACTACATCGCCCAGATGATGTTCAACAGCCCGCCGGGTCTCTCGGACGCGATGGATTTGGCCAAGATGCTGGCGGTGTTGGAGATGATTGCCCCCCTTTCCCACACATCCAGGCAAGCAGGCCCGGACACCTTCCGCATCCGGAAGCAGACCCGCATCGGCCTCCTCTCGCACCCCCTCGACCCGGACGCGGCGCGCGGCCACCTGGCGGCCAGCACCTACCTGCAGATGGCGCTGCGCCCGCACATCTACCACATCGTCGGTCACACCGAGGCCCATCACGCCGCAACGGCCGAGGACGTCATCGAGGCGGCCAAAATCTGCCGCCGCGCCATCGAAAACGCCCTGCGCGGCGCGCCGGACATGACCCGCGATCCGGCCGTGCAGACCCGCAAGGAGGAACTCATCGCCGAGGCGCGGGTCACGCTGGAGGCCATCCGCAATCTCGCCGCCCCGGGCGTGGATGACCCCTGGGCCGACGCGCCGACCCTGGCGCGGGCGGTCGCCTCGGGCGTGATGGACGCGCCTCAGTTGAAGAACAATCCCTTCGGCCGCGGCCAGATTCGCACGCGCATCGTCAACGGCATGTGCTTGGCCGTGGACGAAGACGGCCGTCCGCTGAGCGAGAAGGAGCGGCTGGCTGATTTGGTTTAAACACAAAGGACACGAAGGATACTCAAAGGCGCACAAAGAAAAAGAACAAAAATTTGTGTCCTTTGTGCCAACCTTTGCGTCCTTTGTGTTGAACCTCTTCAAACCTTCCGCGTCCTTCGTGCTTCCTTTGTGTCCTTCGTGTTGAAAATAGAAAGGAGAAATAAATGACCACCCCGGAGCGTTACACCGTCATCGGCGCCGGACATGGCGGCAAGGCCATGGCGGCCCACCTGTCCCTGATGGGCTTCAAAGTCACCCTTTTCAACCGCACCCCCGACCACATTGCCGTCCTGAAAAAGCGCGGCGGCATCGAACTGGAAGCGCCGGAGGGTGCGCCGCACGGCTTCGGCAAACTGGCCAAAGCCACCTCCGACTACGGCGAGGCGGTCAAGAACGCCCAGGTCATCATGGTCGTCGTCCCCTCCTCGGCGCACGCGGACGTCGCCAAAGGCGTCGCCCGCCACCTGAAAAAGGGACAAATCATCCTCCTCCACCCCGGCCGGACGTGCGGGGCCATCGAGTTCGCCAAAGTCCTGCGCGACGAGGGCTGCAAAGCCGACGTCACCATCGCCGAGGCCGAGACGTTCATCTACGCCAGCCGCTCGGACGGTCCCGCCGAGGCGCGCATCTTTCGGGTCAAGGAGGCCGTGCCGCTGGCCGCCCTGCCGGCAACGCGCACCGAGCAGGTGCTGAAGGCCATCGAACCGGCCTATCCGCAGTACATTGACGGCGGCAACGTCCTGCAGACCGGGCTGAACAACATGGGCGCCATCTTCCATCCGGCGTTGACCATCCTCAATTCCGGCTGGATCGAGGCCACGCACGGCGACTACCAGTTCTACATTGACGGCGTGACGCCCTCGGTGGCGCGCGTCCTGGAGGCGCTCGACCGCGAGCGGGTGACGGTGGCCTCGTCGCTCGGCATCCGCGCCCGCACCGCCCTCGAATGGCTCAAACTGGCCTACGACACCACCGGCGAAGACCTGCACGAGGCCATCCACAACCAGCCCGGTTACTACGGCATCAAAGCGCCGCCCACGCTCAACCACCGCTACATCTTCGAGGACGTGCCGATGAGCCTGGTGCCGATTGCCGCCCTCGGTCAGCGCTACGGCGTCTCGGTGCGCGGCATGGACAGCATCATCCGCCTGGCGTCCATCATCCACCGCACCGACTACTGGCGGCGCGGCCGCACGCTGGAGAAACTCGGCATCGATAACCTGAGCGTCGGCGAACTGACCCGCTACGTGACCGAAGGCGTGCTGGAGACCTGACGATGACCGCCGAAGGCTTCGACTGGAACGCCTGGGTGCTCCTGCCCGTCCTGATTTTCCTGGCGCGGGTGATTGACGTCTCGCTCGGCACGCTGCGGATTATCTTCACCTCGCGCGGCCAGCGTCACCTGGCCCCGCTGCTGGGCTTCATCGAGGTCTTCATCTGGGTGGCGGCGCTGGCGCAACTGGTCAAGTCGGCGCAGAACATCGTCGCCTACCTGGGCTACGCGGCCGGATTCGCGGCCGGGAATTACGTCGGCATCTGGCTGGAGGGACGGCTGGCGCTCGGCACGTACCTGATTCGGCTGATTGTGCGCGACGACCCCGCCCCCCTGCTCCAGGCGCTGCACGACGCCGGCTTCGGCCTCACCCGGCTGGACGGTCAGGGCAGCGCCGGCCCGGTGAGCATCATCTACACCATCGTCCGCCGCCGCGACGTGAACCAGGTGCTGGCCATCGTCCATCAGATTGCCCCCCAGACGTTCATCTCCATCGAGGAGGTGCGCTCCACCGAGCGCGGCTTCTTCCCGCCGCCGGAGAAATCGGCGACTTTGGGCCTGTTTGGGCGCAAAGTCAAATAACCCGGTCCTCCACCTTGACAGAGTCGTCCCAGCGAGCAGGTCAAGAACACCGCTTGACCTGCTCGTTGAATTATATAAATAAGACTATCTGTAGTATAATTATCCAAAATAAACTGTCGTTCTTCATCGAGACGGCTGACGGTTCTTTGATCGGTTCTGGAACGGAGGCAACGGTGATAAAACCTTTTCCCCTATTTTCTATCCTGGCCCTGCTGGCGGTTCTGTCCCTGGCGGGCTGCAGCCTGACGGGGCCGGCCGCGCCCGAACCGACTCTGGTCCCCGTCATCCCCGCCACCCCGACCGTCCCCCCAGAGACGCCGAGCGCGGAGATCGACCCCTGCCTGGTCGGCGAATGGAAAGTGGTGGACATGAGCGCCTACATGATTACCGCCATGGAGGCGGCGGACATTCAGTTGGAATATCAGTTCTCCAGCGGCCAGGCGCTCTATGTGTTCTCTGTGGACGGCGTCTTCCTGCTCCAGGCCGACCAGCGCAGCGAAAACTACGTCATGAAGTTCGACTCGGGCGGCGTCGTGTTAGATGTCCCCATCAGCGTTTCGATCGACGGTTTTGGCTCGGCGCGCTACTCCGCTTCGGGCGGGAGGCTGGAGTTCACAAATATGTCGTCTGGCGGCCTGGTGTTCGAGGCGACCGTCTTCGACGATACCCAAAACATGGATTTCTGGGCGGCAGACGACCCCAGCGCGACAACGGTCTTCCTCTATGAGTGCATCGGCGCGGATACGCTGCATCTCACTCCGCCCATCAACGAGTACGCGGTCTTCCCGGTCATCCTGGAACGCAACCGATAAACGCTAAAGACGGACGAAGAATAAAAAGGGCGGCTGGTCTCAGCTGCCCTTCAATTTCGCCAACACGCTGACATAATCCTGCACATTCGGCGGGTTGAGCGCAATGATGGCCTCGATCGCCTGGATGGCCCCGGCCGTGTCGCCAGCGTCCAACAATAAGTCGCCCATCTCATCCAATTGAGCAACGGCCTCGGCCACCCGCCCCGCCTGGCGGTATTCCTCGGCCAGGAAACGACGCAGTACCGGCTGAGAGGGATTCTCGTTGACCAGTTCCTCCAGAAAAGCCAGCGCCTGGCCCCGCTTGCCGCTGCTCTCCAAATGAGCGACCAGACTTTCCAGTTCGGCGGCCGCCTGAGCCGGTTGGTTGAGGCGCAAATTCAGTTCGATGAGATTCTTGCGCACCGTCAGGTCTTCTGGCTCAAGAGTGCGAATTTGCTCATAAACGCGGAGGGCCTGCCGCCAGTCGAGGCGCTGCATATCGATATCGGCCATGCGCTGGAGGAGTTTGACGCTCCAGGCGCGGTTGGCGCCGCCCTGTTGAGCCAGGCGCAGCGCCGTGGTGTAAGTCTTGCGGGCCATATCGAGTTCGGCCAGGCGGTAGTAAATATCCGCCAAGTCGAGGTACTCGCCGATGGCTTCGTCCACCTGGCCGCGGTTGGCCAAGTGTTCGATCAGACGGGTACGAGCCGCCAAGTCCATCGGCGCGACTTCGACGATCCGCCGCAGCAAATTGATGGCTTGATTGGACTCGCCGCGTACACTGTAGGCCTGCGCCACCACCGTAAACTTGGCAATCGCGTCGGCAATGCGCCCTTCTTGAATCAACAAATCGCCGATCAACGTGTGGAGAGGCAGATAGGTAGGAGCATATTTGAGGGAATGGAAAGCCTCGTCCATGGCCGAGCGCAGCCGCCCCGAACGCGCCAGTTGGTGCACCTTGCCAATCGCCTCGATCACCTGACTCGACTGAGCCTGCGCCAGCACTTCGGCCAGCGGCATGGGCGGCGCTCCCTCGCTCGGCTTGGGAAGTTGTTCGCGCGCCTGCAGAATCTGCGCCCGCCAGTTGGAACGCAGCAAGAGTTGCTCGATGTTCTTGATCAGTTGTGTCTGTTGATCGAGGCTCTCGGACTGACGCATCGACTCAATCAGCGGCTCGTACAATTGGCCGATGGCGTCGGCCTGTTCGGGAGCGACCACCATCGTGTCCGCCAGGCGCAGCGCCTCGAGATACTCGGCCACGGCGTCGGACAAACGCTCCATGCGCGCATAGATTTGTCCCATCAACAGACGCGCCCCGAGGGCATAGTCAATGTGCTTGACCGCGTGCTGTAAATACCGCAAGGCGCTTTCGAGCCGCGCGCCCTTGGCCCGCAAGACGCCCAGGTTGAAATACAGAGCCGGTTCGCGAAAGCCCAGTTCGAGGGCTTTTTCCAGTTCCTGAGCGGCCTGTTCTTCATTATTTCTCGTCTGCGCGTCGATGGCCTCGCCCAAATGCAGCACAATTTGCGTCAACTCACCGCGCTGCAGCGAGAGCGGCCCGGTGCCGCGCACGATCGCCTGCAAGCCGCGCTTCGAAAGGGTCGACTCGCTGCTCTCATCCGACAGGTCGAACAACACTTCCGCCAGGCGGGTCAACGCCTTTTGCCGGGCCTCGGCGATCGGATCGAGGCCCGACTCGGTCGGACGGGTACGCGCTTCGATCTGCTTGACTTGCGCCATGCGCAGCGGACCCGTGCCGCCTTTTGGGCGCATCGGCTTGGGCAGCAACTGTCCATTCTTCAGCAAGACTTGGGCCTGTTTGGCCTCCGGGCTGTTGGGAACGAGGCGCAGGGCGCGGCCGATTATCTCCGCCGCCCGGTCGGGCTGACCGGCGCGCTGCAGAAGGCTGGCCACGGCCAGGTACTCCGTCGCCGCCTGCTGGGGGCGGTTGAGACGTTCATGCACCAGCGCCAGGCGCGAATGAGCCGCGACATGGTCAGGGTCGAGCGTGGTGACCCGCAGCCAGTTTTCAATGGCCTTGTCGGGATTTTGTTCCTTGATGTAGAGTTCGGCCGCCTGGAGGGCTGCCTGAATCGCCAACTGTAGATTGCCGGTTCGCTCGGCGAGTTGCGCCACCTTCTCCAGCGGAATCGGATCGGCGGGAGTGACCTGCGCGGCGCGCTGATAGGCTTTGAGAGCATCTTCGTACTTCTGCAATTCATACAAAGCCAAACCCAGACTGGCCAGCGCCTTGGGGTCATCGGGGAATTCCTCCAACGCTTTGCGGTAGTATTCGGCAGCCTTTTCCCAGTTCTGGTCCCAGGCGGCCGAGTGGCCAGCGCTCATGGCTTTTCGAAACAGGTCTTCGCGTCCGGGCATAGGATTCTCTCGTCAGGGTGCAATCGGCGTCATTTCGTCCCAGTTGACGCCCCAGCGTGCCTCGGTGGTCAGAGGAATAGAAAGCGGATAGGCGTTTTCCATCACCTGCGCCGCCAGCCGGGCGGTTTCGTCCAACTCGGCCTGCGGACATTCGAGCACCAGTTCGTCGTGAACTTGCAGGAGCATTTGGGCATGCAGTCCGGCCGCGGCCAGGGCGGGCGGGATGCGAATCATAGCAATCTTCATTATATCAGCAGCCGTGCCCTGGATGGGAGCGTTGATGGCCTCGCGTTCTTCGCGGTTGCGCAGCGCCTGATTGAGCGCGCCTTTGAGCGCCGGAAAATAACGCCGCCGCCCAAGCAGCGTCTCTACATAACCTTTCTCACGCGCCTGACGGCGGATCGCATCCAGATATTCTTTGACGCGCGGGAACTGGCGAAAATAGGCTTTGACGAACTCCTCCGACTCTGCCAGGGTGAGTTCGGTGGAACGCGTCAGACCGAAGGCCGACATGCCGTAAATCAGGCCGAAGTTGACCGCCTTGGCGTGGCGACGCTGCTCGCGCGTCACCGCTTCAAGCGGGACGCCGTAGATGGCCGCCGCCGTAGCGGCGTGGATGTCCTGCCCGGCGCGGAAGGCGGCCAGCATCGCCTCGTCGCCGGACATGTGGGCCACGATTCGCAGTTCGATCTGCGAATAATCGAGGGAGAGAAGCGCATTGCCCGGCCCGGCGACGAAACCGCGCCGCACCCGCCGCCCCAGTTCAGTGCGAATGGGGATGTTCTGCAGATTAGGGTTGGAGGAGGAAAGCCGCCCAGTGACCACGGCCGTCTGGCTGAAAGAGGTGTGCACCCGCCCCGTCTGGGGATGGATTTGAGCGGGCAGGGCATCCACGTAGGTGGATTTGAGTTTGGCGAGTTCGCGGTATTCCAGCACCAGGTCCACGACCGGGTGCTGGCCGCGCAATTCCTCGAGCACATCGGCGGCGGTCGAATAATGCCCGGAGGCCGTCTTGCGGCCGCGGTCGGGCGGCGGCAGGCGCAGGGTCCCAAAGAGAACGTCGGATAACTGCTGGGTCGAGTTGATGTTGAAAGTCTTCCCGACCGCCTGATAGACCTGCGTCTCGAGGTCGGCCATGCGCTGGCTGAGTTCCTGCGAGAAGGCGGCGAAGAACGCCCGGTCGAGGGCCACGCCGGCCAGTTCCATCTCGGCCAGCACCGAGACGAGCGGCATTTCGACCTCGGCAAAGAGGGCCGGCAGTTTGGGCAGGCGAGCCAGTTCGGCCTCCAGCACGGGCTTGAGGCGCAGGACGGCTTCGGCGTCGGCGGCGGCGTAGGCGGCCGCCTCGGCGACGCCGACCTCGGCCATCGAGCGCTGATTCTTGCCCGAGCCGATCAGGTCTTCGATGTGGGTCATCTCCAGGCCGAGGCGGGCGGCGGCCAGGTTCTTCAGGCCCAGGTTGCGCGAGGCCGGGTCGAGCAGCCACTCGGCCACCATGGTGTCGAAGGCCAGGGGGGCAGGGCGCAGGCCGTGACGGGCCAGCACAACGTAGTCGTACTTGAGATGATGACCCACCTTCGGCAGGCGCGGATCGGTGAGCGGGCCGCGCAGGGCCGCCAGGACCTGTTCGAGCGGCAACTGCGCCCCGGCGCGGTGCCCGACCGGAAGGTACCAGCCCTCCCCCTCCCGACAGGCAAGGGCGATTCCCACCAGGTCGGCGGTCATTTCGTCGGTCGAGGTGGTTTCGGTATCGAAGGAAAGACAGGCGGAGGAGGAAACAGCGGACAGCAGGGATTGCAGCGCCTCGGGCGAATCGACCACCCGAACCTGGATGCCCGCCGCCGGCGGGGCCGTCTCGATTCTGACCTGCGGCCTGGTCGCCGCCGACGGAGGCGGCGTCTCGCCGAAGAGGCTCAACTGCGTCCCGGGGGCTGGCGCGGCCGCCTGGCCGGTCAATTTGTGCAGTTTGTCGAGCAGCGACCGGAATTCGAGTTCGCGGAAGAGGGCCTCCAGGCGCGCCGGGTCGAAGGCGTCGGGGCGGGCCTGCTCGAGGTCGATCGAGATTGGCAAGTCGGTGCGGATGCGGGCCAGGTCGCGGCTCAGGTAGGCCAGGTCGCGCCCGGCCTCCAGTTTGCTGCGCCAGCGCGGCTCGATTTCTTCCAGGTGGGCGTAGATGCCGTCCAGCGTGCCGTAGCGGGCCAGCAGGCTCTCGGCGGTCTTTTCGCCCACGCCCGGCACCCCGGGGATGTTGTCGGACTTGTCGCCGACCAGGGCTTTGTAATCCACCACCTGGTCCGGGCGGACGCCCAGTTTCCTGACCACGTCTTCGGGGGTGATGTAGGTCTGGTCGTCGCCGGCCAGATAGACGACCGTGCGATCGTCCACCAGTTGCAGCAGGTCGCGGTCGCCGGTGATGATTTTGACGCCCAGGCCTTGCCCGGCGGCCCAGCGGGCGGCCGAGCCGAGCAGGTCATCGGCCTCGTAGCCCTCCACTTCCAGCCGCGGCACGTTGAGGGCGTCCACCACCTGGCGGATGCGCTCCATCTGCGGGCGCAGGTCGTCGGGCATCTTGGCGCGGGTGGCTTTATAGTCGGGGAAAAGTTGGTCGCGGAACGTCTTGCCGGTGTCGAAGGCGACGGCCAGGTAATCGGGTTTGTCCTGCTCGTAGAGGCGCAGCAATTCGCGGGCGAAGCCATAGACCCCGGCGGTCGGCTCGCCTTTGGAAGTCTGCCAGCGGGTCGCCGCGCCGGGGGCGTAGCCGGTCAGGGCGAAGTACATGCGATAGGCCAGCGCATGGCCGTCGACGAGGTAGAGGGTGGGAGGCATGGCAGTTCGATTTTACCGCAAGTGGACGCAAGCGGCGAAGGGAGAAAAGATTGAAAACATGATTCACCCCAAATTTAACCATTGTGGGTAGAATGAGCCCCCACCCCTGCCCTCGCGAAGCACACCCGCAGGGTGCTCCCCCACAATTCGGGGGAGGGGGAATTGAATTGGGGGTTGTGGGAGCAGAAGATCTGCTCCCACAACCCCCTCTTCTCTCCCCCGTCCCTTTAGGGAAGGGGGGAGGGTCCAAAAAAACAGCCTATACAACAAAAAACTCACCCTGAAGATTAAATTCGGGATGAGTCATGTTCAGGGCTTTGGAATTCGTCATCGTAGCGGCTGGGAAATGCCTTGCCGCTGGCGGGTCTGGGCGATGAATTCTTTGACCAGTTGCTGAGGCGGCAGATTGGTCCCGCCCATAATCAGGTAGCCGGGCGCCCAAAAATCGCCGGAGGGGTTTTCTTTCTTGAAACGCGGAAAATCGGCAAAGATTTTTTCCGAAGTGTGCTGGCGGATGATGCGCATCAGGTAACCGGGCGAGGTGGCAGGCGGGACGTTGACAATCCACTGCAAGTAATCGGGCCGCACGGCGATTTGTTCCAGCCGCCAGCCAAAAGCGACGCAAATTTCCGGCAGCCACTCTCCCAGACGGTCGGCCAGGTCGCCGGTCAGGTGGTGCTGGGCAAAGCGCGGAATGAGCAGGCAGGCGTAACTGAGGTTGTACACCGAGGGCGAGGCCGGCTCAAGGACGATTTTGCGCGCCACTTCGGGGATCGAGCGCGGCTGAGAGGCGGCTACCGGCGCCGGGGTCGGCTCGACCTCCTCGCGCTTCTTCTTTTGCGCCCGCGACTGGCGCGTCACCGCCGTCGGTTCGACCCGCTCGATCTCGTGCTGGCGGGTCACCGCCGTGGGGTCAATCTCCTGCACCTGGCTGCTGCGGCGGGTCTCCTCCACGCTGCTGGCAGGAGCCAGACGCACGGCCGGGGAACTCTCGAGGCTGAAGCGCGGGGATTGCGGGAGCGCGCCCTCCAGGCCGGGGACGCGCGAGAGGCCGGGAATCCCATCGGGGGTCTTTGGCGGATTGGGCGGCGGGATGCTGCCGAGGATGTCGGCCACGGCGGCCGCCTGCTCCTCCTCGCTCATCTCGGACAGGGCCTGCGGGTCGGGTTCGGGAGCGACCGAGAGCAGACGCACCAGGTTGGTCGCCTGGCTGCGGATGGTGCTGAAGGGCGTCTCGGCGTCGAAGATGAGGGCCAACACCATGCCGCTCGCCAGGCTGGTGGCGTAGAGCATATGCTCGGCGTTGGTGGTCTGCAAACGGACGAAACGCACCAGGTCGCTCTCTTCCTGGCGGTCCCAATACCGGGAGACTGTCTCGGCCAGTTCGCGGGCGGCCTCCTGGGGCAATTGACCGGCGTAGGCCCACAGGGCGTCGTCGCGGGTGATGAGGGCGGCCTGGGCCGAGGATTCGAGCGTCAGGCGGGTCAGGTGTTGAGCGGCGCGGTTGACGTCGGAAAGCCAGGGCAGATCGGCCTTCGAGCGGCCAGCAGGCCGACGCGCCTCTTCCGCGCCGGACTTCTCTGGGAAGAAGCGATACATCATCTCCAGCAAATCGGGCAGGTAGAAGGGCTTGGAGAGATGGCCGTCGGCGTCCACGCCATCCAGCGGTTGCTGCCAGCCGCTTTCGGAAACGAGGACGAGTTTGATGTCGGGATTGGCCTGACGCAGCCGTTTGGCCACTTCGGCGACGTCGTCATCCAGTTGAGCGACATCAAGAAATGCCAGGGGGATCGTTTTCTCCCTGGCATAGGCCGCGGCGGCGTGACTCTGGCCGGTCACACGGACGCTGAAACGACGGGTCTCCTCCAGTTCGTGACGGAGCAGTTCCCCAAAGATGCTGTCCAGGGTGATGACCAACAAGGATGTTGCCATCGTTAAAAGTGTATCACCACCCGCTCATACAGGCAAGTAAGACATCCGGATTGTCAGGAATCTCTAAAGTGGCCCTTTCCGGCGCTCTCAGCCGACCGCCTCGTTTGGCTGCGGGCCGACAATCCAGTACGCCACCGCTCCCAGGATGGGAATCAAGACAATCAACAGCGCCCAGACGGCGCGGGCGGCGTCGGAGATTTTTTGCTTGCGCAAACCAAACAGGGCAAGCAACGCGCAAAGAACCCAGGCTGCCACAACCAGGCATTGCAGGGACTGCACCAGCCAGAACATCCAGCGGAAATTTTCGATATTCATATCGGCGGCCTCCATTGACTGCTCAGCGGTCAAGATTTTAGAACATTATACACGCATCTGCAGACATCCCTTATAATTCGGGCGGAGGCAACCGATGACCTTACACACAGAAATCCTGGAACAACCCGAATGCCTGGCGCGCCTGCTCGAAGACGGGCGCGTCGAGGCGGAACGCATCGCGGCGGCCATTCGCAGCCGCGCCCCTCGTTTCGTCTTCCTGGCCGCCCGCGGCACGTCCGACAACGCCGGTCGCTATGCGAATTACCTGTGGGGAGCGCAAAACGGCCTGCCGCTGGCCCTGGCCACTCCGTCGCTCTTTACATATTATTGCCAGCCGCCGCAATTGAAAGATGCCCTGGTGGTGGGCGTCTCGCAATCGGGTAAATCGCCCGACATCGTCAGCGTGATCGAGGAGGGACGCCGCCAGGGCTGCCTGACCCTGTCCATCACCAACGCGCCCGCTTCGCCGCTGGCTCAAGCCTCCGATTTGGTCCTGGATATCCGCGCCGGCGAGGAAAAGGCCGTCGCCGCGACCAAAACGTACACGACCGAGTTGATGGCCATTGCCATGATCTCAGCCGCTCTGCGCGGCGACAAAACCTTGTGGCGCGATCTCGGCCGGGCGCCCCGCTGGGTGGAAGCCGTGCTCAAACTCGACGGTCAGATCGGCCAATTGGCCGAACGCTATCGTTACATGAACCTGTGCGTGGTGCTGGGGCGCGGCTTCAACTACGCCACCGCCTTCGAATGGGCGCTCAAACTCAAGGAACTGACTTATATCATCGCCGAGCCTTATTCGTCCGCCGATTTCCAGCACGGGCCGATTGCGATGGTGGAGGGCGGTTTTCCGGTGATGGCCGTAGCGCCGCAAGGCAAGGTGTTCGACTCGATGCTGGGCATGCTCGGACGCCTGCGCAAGGAGCACAACGCCGAACTGGTGGTCATCTCCGACGCGCCCGAGGCGCTCTCGCTGGCGCAATCCCCCATCCGGCTGCCCGCCGGGATCCCCGAATGGCTGACGCCGCTGGTCGCCATCGTCGCCGGGCAATTGTTCGCCTATCATCTGACGCGCGCCAAAGGGTACGACACCGAGAAGCCGCGCAGCATCGGCAAGATCACTGAGACCCATTGAATTCCCGAAGCGCCGGAGTCATCAGCCGCAGGATTTCCCTGCGGCTGATGACTAAGGAGGAGGAAGATGAAGGCCCGACAGACTCACAAGTCGGCAAACGTGATCCGTTCGATGCCCTTCCGAGATACCAGGCCGACGATCTCGGCGTCGGTCAAAATCTGAAATTCGGTCTCGCGTTGAGCCGCATACGAAGAGAGACGCGAAAGTTCTTCCGTATAACGCCCAGGGTGGGTCATGATTTCGGTCGTCCCCTCGCCCAGCGAATCCAGGATGGACAGCAAATTTTCTTTCGTCGCCCCCGGGCCGTAAAAGGCGCAGACGAAATGATCGGGCCAGGAGGGGCGGTATTCTGCCGCCAGGCGGGGGACGAATTCCCGAACGGAATCGACCAAGGAGGGCGGAAACCCGTGGTCGCCGGAATCGGCCAGCGGCTTACGGACAGGAACCTCGTATTCATCGGCCAGTTCCAGCATGACCGAAAAGAGCATTTCGGAGAAGTAGGAAGCGTGATGATGCGAATCCAGGTGGGTGGGATTGTGGCCGGTCGCCCGCCTGAACTTTTCGACCTGGGCGCGCCACTCGGCGCGCACCTGGCCGGGGTCGAGATAGGCCAGCCTTTCGAGAAACGCGCCCGGGCGCAGGAAGTTTCCGTCGGAATCCACCAGCGAACGCGCCTGCTCCGGCGGCAGGAGCGGCCGGCCCGAGGTCAAAACCAGGTGAACGCCCAGGCCCAGGGTTGGCGTCTGCGCCAGGGCCAGGCGCAACTCGTCCTCTACGCCGGGCAGGTTCATCATCGCCGAGGTCGAGGTGACGATGCCGTCCCGGTGCGCGGCGCGAATCCCCTCGCTGACCGCGGCGGTGCGGCCATAGTCATCGGCGTTGACGATCAGGCGGACCGTCATGGCTGGGCAGACATCCTTTCCAAATACACCGAATACAGCCGCCGGAAGTGTTCCTGCGGGGAGCGGTAATACGCTTCGGGGTCGACTTCCAGGCGCGCCCAGTCCGGGATGGGCTGTACCTGCGGGCGGGCGGCGGCGAATTCCTTGAGCACGTAGGCGTGCGGCTTGAGCGAACCATCGGGGCGGACAAGGCCGAAGAAGCGCTCGTGGACGGCGTCGGCGCAGGGCGGCTGGTTCCACAAGTGTTCGGCGTAATCGGCAAAACACCAGATGAAGGCCCCCAGCCCGCCGACTTGCACCAGTTTCGGCAGGGCCTGGCGCAGAAATTCGGCCAGGTCTTCCTCCGCGGCCAGGAACTGCTGGCGATGCCCGGCCTTGCCGCGCCATTTCAGGACGTAAGAGGGCTGACCGGGCGGGGCCGTGCAACTGCCGAATTCTTCGAGCAAGACCGGCTTGCCGCACAAAGCCGCGGTGAGGGCAACGTTGTAGGCCGGAAAATCGGGGTCGAGGGGCTGGCGCGCCACGTCCGAGTAGATGGAGTAAGCGTGCATCACGGCGCGGTCGGTTTCGGCAAAGCATTGATCCACCCGCAGGCCGGTATCGGCCTCCAGGTCAGCGCCGTGCAAGCCGATCGAAACGGGATGGTTGGAATCGATTTCGTGGATGAGCGTGGTCATCTGACGCACCCAGGCGCGGCCAGCGGCGGCGTCCTGCGGCCAGGCGAACAGGTCCGGTTCGTTGCCCAGGCTCCACATCCAGATGCCAGGATGATCTTTGAGGGCGCTCACCACGCGGCGCAGAAGCAGGCGTTCGGCCGAGAGGGCGATGGGATCGTGGAACATGTTGCGGTAGCCGCCCTCGACCAGTTTGCCAACGCTGACGACTTCTTTGATCCAGGGATGATGGGGCAGCGGGCCGCCCAGCAGCCAGCGCGGGGCCCAGTTCGGGCCGCTCATGTGGCCGACGAAGAAGGTCGGTTCGAGGCCCAGACCGAGGTCGGCGGCGATGTCAGCGACGGTCGTCAGATGGTCGAGGGCAGCCGCGTCCACTGTATCGGGGGCAGGTTGGAAGTCATCCCACAGCAGGAACATGCGCACCACGTTCAGGCCGAGGTCGCGGATGAGAGCGAATTCTTCGCGCACCTCGCCGGCGTCGAAATCGCTCCACCAGAAGACGGCCTTGCGGCGCGGCCAGTAGTTGACGCCCAGCAGGAAGGGTTCGCTCATGGTTGCGCCTCCTGCGCGGTCTGGTAGATGGCATTCAGCAGGGAGAGTTCGCCGCTGGCGTCGTGTTCGAGCGCCCAAATCATGATGCCCGAGCCGCGCTCCATCGCCAGGCGGGTCTTGGCCTGGATGGTGGGGATGCCGTTGTAATTGATGAGCGTGCCGTAGTAGTCGAATTCGTCCAGGTAGGCCGCGGCGGGATCGGCGGCGACGATGCGGCGGTAAGGGGCCTCGTTGGGCCGGGCGTAGAACGGCACGCCCAGGACCGCCTTCTCGGGCGGCAGGCCGCGTCCCAGCCAGTAGTCGAGCGAATCGACCGCGTATTGGTAAGACGAGTGCGGCGTCCCGCCGTCGTAGGCCATGATGTTGACGAAATCGGTCAGGGCGAAGGTTTCGGTCGGGATGCCTGCGCCGTGCTCGCCGAGGGCCACCACCGCCATCGTCAGCAACTTGTCCTGCGGCAGGGCGGCGCGCAGTTCGGTCATCAAGGCCAGGAAGTTTTGGGACGACGGGCCGGGGTCGGGATATTCCCAGTCGATGTCCGCGCCGTCGAAGTCGTAGCGGGCGACGATCTCCACCAGGTCGCGGACGAAGACCGCCCGGCTGGCCGGGTCGGCGGCGAGCGTCTCGAACTGCTCGTCCCAGCCCCAACCGCCGACCGAGATCAGCACCTGCACGCCGTGCTCGTGGGCCCGGCGGACGATTTCTTCGATTTTCCAGGGATTGTTGAGGGGAGCGAACGTCCCGTCCCGATTGGGAATCAGGAAAGCATAGTTGATGTGGGTCAATTGTTCGTAGGGAATAGCCGCCGGGACGATCGCGTCGGTGGCGTAGCCGATGATGCGGAAACCGTTGAGCATAGGACGAGATTCCTTTGGGCTGCACGCTCCCAACAAAAGGAGGAGCAGCCAGAAAAGTATCAGGCCAGACCATCGTCGAGAGAACACCGCGCCGCGCATGGTCAGCCTCGCAGGGTCAGGTTGAGGCGCTCCACGAGGGGCAGGATGCGCCCCTCGACGAGCGTGCGCGCCGGCAGGCCGCGATTCTCGTGCGCTTCTTCGAGCAACGCGCCCAACGCCTGAGCGATCTGGAACTCGAGACGACGCCAGAGCGGGACGTTCAGGTAGTCGCGTCCCTGCTGCACCGCCTGCATGATGGCCGCCTCGAGAGGATGGCCGACGGGATAGACCTGGCGCAGCGCGTCCAGGCGGGCAGGCATACTCTGGACGCGCTCGGCCCAAAGCACTTGGGACTCTTTACTGACCAGGAACTTGATGAATTCCACTGCGGCCCGCTCCCGGTCAGGATACCCCTGGGTATGCTGCCAGATGACGAAATCGCCTCCGCCGAACCAGGGCGTCTCGGTCAGAGGAGCAAAGGCGATCGAGTCCAGTTCCCCGGCGCCGCTGCGCCCCCGGATGAGATTTGTGAGAATGGAGCGGTTGTCCATGACCAGGACGGCCGTTTTGCGCTGCAGGAACAGGTCCAGGCATTCCTCCTGGGTCAGATGGCAATAAGCAGATGGCGTCAGGCGGAAAAAATCGAGCCAGTTGGTCAATCCATCCAGCGCGGCCGGTTGATCGAGCAGCACCCGCTTTCCTTCTTGATCCACGAACTCGCCGCCAGCGCTCCAGACGAACGACGCCGCCATGTGGACCAGGTCGGTGTAAGGCGGCACGATATAAGGCGCCACGAGGGGGATCGACACATTCGCCCGGCGCAACCGCTCGACCGTGTTCGTGAGCGCCAGCCGCGTCCCGAAGGCCTGCTCCGGATCAACGCCGGCCTGCTGCAACAAGTCGCGGTGATAACTGACCAGATAGACGTACCCCGTCCAGGGAATCGCCCAGACGCGTTCATCGCCAACCAGGCGCGTGCTGGACCAGGTGGGAGGAGAAAAAACCCGCTCGCCTCCCATCGCCCGGATTTCGTCCGGCCGGAAGGCGCGCAAGGCGTTCATGGTCGCCAGGCTGCTGACCCACGAACCGCCCAGGTGCGAAAGGTCGGGGCCTTTGCCGTGCGCAGCGATGGTCACAAATTCCATCCACGCCGTTCCCCAAGTCATGCGCTGGAGATGAACTCGAATGCCGCTCTGGCGCTCGAATTGCGCGGCCAATTCGGACAAGGTCTCGAAATCCACTTCGGCGTCTGGAATGCAAGACATCTCGATTTCGATCACGATTCACCTCGATACTCGCCAACCGGGGCCGCAATCGTCTGGGCCAGGCGGGCGCGGACCTCGGGCCCGGCGCGCAGCCCGGCCTGTTCCATCCCGATCAAGACCGAGCCGATCACCGGCGGCACCGCCAGGCGGACGAAGGTCGCCCCCGGCGCTACCCTCCAAATCGTTTCCTGCATCGGTTCGATCAGCCGCGCTCCGCCGTCGAACATACTGCCCGACATCACCACCTCGAACTGTTCATCTTCGAATCCCAGTTGACGGATGACGCCGATGGCCATCTCGCCCAACTGGCAGCCCGCCCAGGCGATCAGGTCGCGGGCCGTTTGGTCGCCGGCCTCGGCGACGCGAAAAACGAGCGGGGCTTCCGAAGCGCCAATCTGGTAACGGCCTTTGGTATATCCTTCCAGTAAATCTTCGACGTCGCGGGCGCCGGCGAATTCGATGAAAGCCTCGGTCAGCGCGGTAGGGGGAATGCGCCGCGACCAGGCGTAGCCAACCAGTTGCATGGCCCGAAAGACCAACTCGGAGCCGCCCGCCGCCTCGCCCATCACCACGCCGTAGCCGGTGACGCGGCCCTCGCGCTGATGGGCGCGGTCCCAGCCCCGGCAGTTGCAGCCGGTCCCCGAGACCACCGCCACCCCCCAGCCTTCCTTCGTCCCGGCCACCAGGCCGGGGATGGCATCGTTGACCAGTTTGCGCGGGGCGCGCAGACCCAGCGTGTCGATCTCCGCCATAATCGGCTCGTATTCGCAGGGCCAATCGTAGCCGGCGATGCTGAAGCCGGCGCCGGCGATCTGATCGGCTGAAATCCCGGCCTGGGACAGGACGCGCCCGAAGCACTCGTGCAAAACATCCCGCAGCCCATCGAATCCGACCATTTGATGATTGCCCGGCCCCCCTTCATAGAAAGCAACCGTCGAGCCTTCTTCGTCGGAAATTAAAAACCGGGTTTTCGTCCCCCCGGCGTCAGCACCCAGAAAGTAGCGCATAGGCTCCTTCTCCGTTCTGCCGGCAGGCGACCCTGCCGGCAGAAGGGAAATCACGTCCAGAACTGCGGCAGGTGCTCGCGATGCGTCTCCAGCATGTCATCGAGCACCGCCTGGACCTTGTCGGCCTTGGGGCCGAGCGGATGCGCCAGAAGCGCCTGGTAGGCGGCCTCGCGGTCGCCGTGGACGGCGGCTTCGACGGTCAGCAGTTCATAGGCCTTGACCTGCGCGATCAGGCCGAAACAAGCCGGCGGCAGCGGTTCGGTCGGGATGGGGCGGATGCCGTCCCGATGAACCACGGCGGGCATTTCCAGCACCCAGTCGGCGGGCCAGTCGCGCACCGCCCCGTCGTTGCGCACGTTGACGATGTGCGTCTCGCCCAGGTCGTTGTAATGGGCGTTCAGTAACTGGGTGGCGACAGTCGAATAGTAGGCTCCGCCGCGCTTCATCAGGTCGGCGGGAGGCTCTTTGAGATTGGGGTCGGCGTATTCACGCAGCAAATCTTCTTCGACGGCGATCACCTCGTCGGCGCGCGACGGCGGCCATTTCTCCTGGGCAGCCAGTTTGCGGTCGGTGTGGTAGAAGTATTGCAGGTAATAATTGGGAATCATGCGCAAGACTTCGATGAGGCGCGGTTCCCATTCGGGGTGTTCCTGGGTCTTGAGTTCGGCAATGTAGCCCTGGATAATTTGCGGCCAGACATCTTCGCCGTCCACGGTGAAGCCGCGATGCCAGGAGAGATGATTCAGGCCGAGGGTCTTCAACTCGGCGCGTTCGGGCGGGATTTCCTTGCCGGTCAGGGCGGAAAGTTTCGAGAGAATCATCATCTTGGCCGTGATGGGGACATTGCAGACGCCCACCGCCGGGATGTCCGGCGCGTACTGGGTGAGCGCCTGGGTCACCAAGCCGGCTGGGTTGGTGAAATTGACCAGCAAAGCGCCGGGCGCGGCCAGTTGACGCATGTCGGCTGCAATTCGAAGGATGACCGGGATGGTACGCAGGGCCTTGGCCATGCCTCCTACGCCGGTCGTTTCCTGCCCGATGAGGCCGTGCCGTTTGCCCAGATACTCATCGCGGCGGCGGGCTTCCATCTGCCCGACGCGCAACTGGGTCGTGACATAGGAAGCCCCCGAAATGGCCTCGCGTTGATCGGTTGTCAGGATCACCTTGAACGGATTGCCCTTGTGAGCCACCATCCGCTGGGCAAAGCCGCCGACGATTTCGAGCCGGCGCGGGTCGATGTCCATCAACCAGAGTTCCTTGAGCGGGAACTGTTCGACGCGCGCCAGAAAGCCGTTCACCAGTTCAGGAGTATAAGTAGAACCTCCTCCAATGACTGCAACTTTCATCCTTCACCTTTTTCTATTTCTCGACACCGGTAATCACAATGCCCTGAACGAAGAAGCGTTGGGCTGCAAAGAAGAGAATCAGCGGGATGATGAGGGTCATCAACGCGCCCGCCTGGATGTACTGCGGCTGCTGGCCGTAGATGCCGTTGAAGCGCGCCAGCGCCACCGACACCGGCTGCAAATCCATGCGCGTGGAGAGGTAGATGAGAGGGCCAAAGTAATCGTTCCACGCCCAGACGATGTGGAAGACCGTCACGGCGACGATGGCCGGGTACGATTGGGGGATGATGACCGAGGTCAGGATACGCAGCGGGCTGGCGCCGTCCATCATGGCCGCCTCGTCCAGCTCGCGCGGCAGGGTCATAAAATATTGGCGCAGCAGGAAGGTGTCATACGCATTGGCAAAGAAGGAGGGGACGATGAGCGGCAGCCAGGTGCCAACCCAGCCAATCTGCGTGAAGAAAGTGAAGGTCGGGATGACCGTCACCGCGCCGGGGAGGAAAATCGTGGAGATCAGCACGATGAACAGAAAATCGCGGCCGGGGAAGCGGAAGCGCGAGAAGCCAAAGGCCACGATAATGCACGAGACCAGCACGCCGATGGTGGTTGTGAAAGCATAGAAGAAGGTGTTCCACAGCATGCGGGGGTAGTCAATATCGCGCCAGACGCGGGCGTAGTTGGACCAGGTGGGCGAGAAAATCCAGGGGCGAGAGAGCGACTTGTAGTACCCGCCCGTCCACAGAATGGGGTCGGCGGAGGGATTTTCCGGGTCAATGAAAACGCTCTCGCGCTGGAAACCCGCCACCAGGGCCAGTTTTCGGACTGTGCCATCGGGCATCGGCACGTTATACACATCCAGCCGCTTACCGACATAATCGTTCATGTCGATGACGAGTTCTGTCAGCGTGCCGCCGCGGTTGACCTGGAACGTGTAGGTATTCGTGTTTTCGCCGTTGAACGTATAGGTGGGGATCTCGGCCGGATAGATGGGCGATCCCATGATGGCGATCTGGGTCGGCGTCTTCAGCGAGGTCAGAATCATGTATAGGAAAGGCATCAGATAGATGGCCAGCAGAGCCGCCGTAAAAGCGGTCACAAAGGCCGAATTGAGCGCCTTTTTGGTTCGGGTGCGACGCAAGGTTGCATTCATGACATCCATGGCAAGGACCTCCTCTACGGATTCTCGCTGGCGTAATAGACCCAGAAGCGGGCAGTCGAAAACAGGACAATCGTCACCAGCAAGATGACGACGAACAGCAACCAGGCCAGCGTGGACCCATAGGACATGTTCTGATTGGTAAAGAACTGCTTGTACAGATAGAGGTTATAGAACATCGTCGCCCCGCCGGGACGGCCGGTGCCGGCGTTGACAACCAGCGGCACCAGGAAATACTGGAAGAGGCCGACGATGGAAAGCGTCAAGTTATAGAAGATCACGGGCGAAATCATCGGGAAAGTGACATTCCAGAAAGTGGCGAACTTTCCGGCGCCGTCTACTTTGGCGGCGTCGTACAGATCGGTCGGTACCGACTGAAGGCCCGCCAGCATGGTCAACATGGCATTGCCGATGCCCCAGATGCCCATGATCACGTAAGTGGGATAGACCCAGTTAATATCATTTGCCCAGCCGGGCAATTTTTCATCCGGCACACCCATGGCCAATAAGATGCGGTTGACCCAACCCGTTTCGGGGTTGAGCACCCCGCCCCACAGGAAGACACTGGCGACGAAGGGAATAATGTAGGGCATGTAGAACATGGAGCGGAAGAACGACTGCCCCTTGAGATATTTGTTGTTCATCAGGAGCGCCAGGAGGAGCGGCAGAAAGATGCCCACCGGCAAGGCGATCAAACCAAAGCGGATGGTCACCCACAAAGCCCCAGGCGTCGAATTCGGCCGCATATTCCAGACGGCATTGTCGTTGAACAATTTGACGTAGTTATCCAGGCCCACGAAACGCGGTGGATTCAGGACGCCATCGGTGATCTTGATATCCATGAAGGAAAAGATCAACGTCGCCACCATGGGGATGAGCGTAAAGACGAGAAAGCCGATGATCCAGGGGCTAAGGAAAAGCATCCCATTGCGGAATTCGCGCCTCGCCAGCGGGGGCATTTCGCGCAAAGTTTTCAATGAGGGCGGTTTTGGCAGGCCGCGCATCAGTTGTTCCATAACGGCACTCCTTACACTAAACAGGGATGTTGGGGCGGGCCGATTGCTCAGCCCGCCCCAAGTATATCAGACCAATCTTAGCGGTTGAAGATCGCGGTCAGATCGGCTTCCAGGGTCTCGATCTCGCGCTGGAGATCGAGGTCCGGGGTGTTGCCCATCAGGTCGCCAAAGGTCTGGATGCGGGCCCAGCCCTCGTTCCAGTTGGGCATGTAGCCCTCGGCGCTCGGGACATCCGGGTACGCCAGACCAGCCAGAATCGGATCCCAACTGGTCACGAACGGATACTGAGCGGACTTGGCATCCAGGAACGGCTGCTGATAATCGGGCAGGGCCGGGAAGCCGCCGTAGGCCGCCGGCAGGTCGCCGTGACCCACCACCAGGTACTCGGTGCCGACCGGGCCGATGAGGAAGGCCAGGACTTCGAAGGCCTCTTCAGGATGCTGCGTGCCCTTCCAGATGCGGAAGGTGTCGGCATCGACGCGGCTGTGGACCTGTCCATCCGCCGAGACCGGGATGACACCCAGCTGGAACTCGTTGCCGGCCGCAGCGAAGTCGCCCAAGCAGCAGGTGTACCACAGCATGGTGACGGTCATGGCAATCTTGCCGCTGGCGAAGGTGTTGCCAGAGCCAAATTCGGGGCTGCCCGCCACAGAGGCGTTCGGGATGAAGGGCTGATCACCCCAGATGCCGTCATAGTACCAGGCCCAGGCCTCTTTCCACGAATCGGGAATGGCCGCCTGATAGTTGCCCGGCTCGCCCGTGTAGTACGACGGGGTGCCATGGAAGGCGCCGATGTAGGACGGGTGACCAGACCAGGTCGGGTGGAAGCCGTACTGGACGATCTGATTGCGGTCGAAGTCCGGCGACAGAGCGTTATTGCCGTTGGCGTCGATGGTCAGCATGCGGGCCACCAGGGTAAAGGTGTCCCAGTTCCACTCCACCTCGGTGCCGTCAGGCATGACGTACTTCTCGCCGTAAGCAGCGGGCGGGTAATTCAGGCCGGCCTCATCGAACATCTGCGGGATGTAGAAGACGGCCGCCGGGAAGACCAGGAAGGGCAGACCCACCTGACCCTCTTCGGTCTGGTACATGTCGATCAGCGCCGGGTCATACGCGGTGAGATCGAAACCGCTCTTCTGGATGTAGGGGGTCAGTTCAAGCCACTGGCCATAGAAGGCGTTCGAGCCAGCCCAACCCACCGGGCCGATCACGTCCGGGCCTTGATTGGCGGCAATCTGAGTCGCCAAGGTATCGCGAGCGCTGTCGTAGGGGACGACTTCCAACACCAGTTCGATGTTGTCATGGGTAGCGTTGAACTCGTCCACCAAAGCCTGCTCGACCTCAACCTGTTGCGGGTCGGTGCCCGTCCCCAGGCCAACGAACCAGCGGATCTGGACAGGGCCGCCGCCGGCGCCTTTGCAGGCTGTCAGGGCCATCGAAAGAACCAGCACGACGGCCATCAGAGCAAACAGTTGCTTCTTCATGGTCATTCTTCTCCTCGAGTGATTTTCTGGAAAGGAACATACTTACAGACAGACATGGAACAGAGAGCAGACATTTCTTTCAGGCGATCACCTCCTTCACTGGGATTCGTTGCAACCACAAGATTGTCGAATGACAATCTCGGTTGGCAAGAGCGTCATCGGATCGGCCGGTTCCCCCTGAAGCAATTTGAACATTTGGAGCCCAGCCATCCGACCGACTTCTTCGGTAGGGGCGCGCACGGTTGTCAAGGGAAGAGGCAAAATGCAAGAAAAATGCTGATCATCGAAGCCGACCACCGAAACCGCCTCTGGGACGGGAATGTCGGCGTCGTGCAAGGCGCGGATGACGCCCAGGGCCGAGTCGTCGTCGCTGGCGAACACGGCGTCGAAGTCCGGGTGGTTGTTCGCCAGGAAAGCGCTCATCTCCTGGTAGGTCACCTCGCGGTCGAATTCGCCGCGGATGATGAGCCGCGGGTCATAGGGAATGCCGTGCGCTTCCAGCGAGGCTTTGTAGCCAAGTTCGCGCCAGTGAGAGTCCTCATGATTTTCCAGGCCGCGCGTGAACATAATACGCCGCCTCCCATGAACTTCGATCAGATGATCGACGATCTTGCGGGAAGCGGCCTTGTTTTCGATGGTCACGTAGGGGACATTCAAATAAGGCGGCGGGGTGCGATGGACCAGCACCATCGGGAAATTCATGCGGTACCACTGCGCCAGTTGTTCCTCCTGCAGGGCATCGGCAAAGACGACCACCCCATCCGTGTTGTGCGGCCCTACCGGAGGCGGATAGTCCTTGCGCAGGTCGGCGCGATACGTCGCCACAAGGAGGTTGTGATTGTTCTCCGCCACCACCCTTTCCAGGCCGCTCAACAACGGCGTGAAGAAATCATAATTGATGGTGGTCAAGAGCAAACCAATCGAGCGGGTCTTACGGGTGGCCAGATGACGGGCGGCCGCATGCGGAACATAATTCAACTCCGCCATCACCTTGCTGATGCGCTCGGCCACCTCAGGAGAAACCGGCGCGTTGCGGTTAATGTAACGGCTGACCGTCGCCACCGATACATCGGCCTGGCGGGCAACGTCACGGATGGTAATCGAATGCGATTTTCGGGTCATCGGGGCGATTTTTGTGGAACCGGTTACAGTAACCGGTTACATTATTACATAACTGCGAGGCAGAGTCAATAGCCAATATCTTAAAATTCTTCCCGCGGTCCAATTGGAGTAAAATAGACCTGCAGGACATCGAGAACGCCTCTCTCCCCCACGAAAGGAGCCCGTTATGCAACTGCGCTGCACTTACTGTCAGACCATGTTCGCCCTCAGCCGCGACGAGATGCTCGCCGCGCTCGACCATCTCGAAGAGCAAAAACTCAAATACTACGACGCCCATTGCCCCAAATGCCGCCGCGCCAACCGCGTCGACCGTTCGAAGTTGGAATTGGCCTATCCGAACTGGAAAGCCGATCTGAAGGCGCTGGCCAAACAGGCCGCCGCGCTCCCCCAAACCGCAGCCGAGGCAGAGACGCCCTCCGCCAAACCAGCCGCCCCCAAGCCCGCGGCCGCCAAGAGCAAAAGCGCCCCGGCGACGAAGAAACCGGCCGCCTCCAAGAGCAGCGGGAGCGCCGCAGCCAAAAAGCCGGCCCCTTCGACCAAACCCAAACCGGCAGCCAAATCGAAATGACCATCCGAGCCGTTTACATTGACTTCGGCGGCGTCCTCGTCCGCACCGAATTCCAGGCCCCGCGCCAGCACCTGGCCGACCGCCTGGGCATGACCTACAAGGACTTGATGCGGGTTGTTTTCGAGAGTCAGACCGCCCGCCAGGCCAGTCTGGGCCTCATCGACGAACAGGCCCACTGGGAGGCCACCCTGCGCGCCCTCGGCCTGCCCGCCGACGGCCGCCAGGCGCTGACCGACGCCTTCTTCGGCGGCGATGTCGCCGACCGCCGTCTCATCGCCTTTCTGCGAGATTTGCGTCGGCAGTACAAAGTCGGCCTCATCAGCAACGCCTGGTCGGGGCTGCGCGCCTACATCACCTCGCAGGGATTTGCCGACGCCTTCGACGAGATGATCATCTCCGCCGAGGTCGGTCTGGTAAAGCCCGACCCCGCCATCTACCATCTCGCCCTCGACCGGCTGGGGGTCCAGCCAGCGGAGGCGGTGTTCCTCGACGATTTCATCGAAAACGTCGAGGCGGCGCGGGCGGTCGGCATGCACGCCATCCACTTCCAGGACCCGGAAACGGCCCTGGCGGCGTTGAAATCGGCCCTCGAAGACCACCGTTGAACCAGGTTCGTGCAGACAGAATGGGCACGCTCTATCTCGTCGCCACGCCGATCGGCAATCTCGAGGACATGAGTCCGCGCGCCGTGCGCACTCTGCGGGAGGCCGCGCTCATCGCCGCTGAGGACACCCGCCAGACCCGCAAACTGCTGGCCCACTTCGACATTCACACCCCGCTGACCAGTTACTTCGAACACAACAAATTGAGCAAACTGGAGACGGTCCTGGCCGCCCTGGAAAAGGGCGACGTGGCCCTGGTCTCGGACGCCGGTACGCCGGCGATCAACGACCCCGGTTACGAACTGGTGCGCGCCGCCCTGGAGGCCGGCCACGCCGTCTGCCCCATTCCGGGGCCGTCCGCGCCGCTGGCGGCGCTGGCCGCCTCGGGTCTGCCCACCGACGCGTTCCTGTACCTGGGCTACCTGCCGCGCAAATCGTCCGAGCGCCGGGCGCTGGCCCGCGAAGTGGCCGACCTGCCCTACACCCTGATCTTCCTCGAAGCCCCTCACCGCCTGCGCGCTGCCCTGAGCGACCTGCAAACCGTCCTCGGCGACCGGCGCGTCGCCGTCGCCCGCGAATTGACCAAGGTGCACGAACAAATCTGGCGCGGCCGGCTCTCGGAAGCCAGCGCCTACTTCGACCAGAACGAACCTCGCGGCGAATTTACGCTGGTGATAGAAGGCAAGACCAAACAGAAAGAAAAATGGGGGCGCGACAAAGTGCTACTCGCCCTGCGCCTGGGACTCAAATTGGGGGAAGCGCCCGCCGCCCTCGCCAAACGAATCGCCCAGGAAAGCGGCTGGGAACGGCGCGAAGTCTATCAACTGGTCCGTAAAAAATGAAAAACCGTCCTGCGTAACGAAAGGACAGAACCGACGACGGGCCGTTGTTCCCCATCCTGCCGGCCGCGGTCCGTCGGTCGGCCGTCTTCAAGATTGCGCCCAGCGCGCATAGGCGGCCTGCGAAAGCAGCCGGCCGGCGCTCTTCTCGACCGTCACCAGTTCGCCGCACTCGACCCGTCCGCCCAACCCTTGCATCATCTCCGCCAGAGCCGCGTGGGCGTGGACGGCCGGCAACTTGACGGCGTACACCGTCAGAACGACGAACAGCGGCCGGGGAGATAACACCTGTCGGCAGGCGCGCAGCAATTCGGGCAGCGCCCGATAGACCTCCCAGACCTCGCCCTTCGGCCCGCGCCCAAACTTGGGCGGATCCAGCAGGATGCCGTCATAGCGCGCCCCGCGGCGGCCCTCACGCTGGACGAACTTGAGGGCGTCATCCACAATCCAGCGAATCGGGCGCTCGGCCAGCCCCGAGAGCGCCGCGTTTTGCCGCGCCCAGGCCACCGATTTCTTCGAGGCGTCCACGTGCGTGACCTTCGCCCCCGCGGCCGCGCAGGCCAGCGTCGCCAGGCCCGTGTAGCCGAACAGATTCAGCACCCGAATCTCGCCTTTTGCGTCTTGCTGAGCACTGACGATCGTTTCGGCCGCCCAATCCCAGTGAGCGGCGCATTCCGGGAAGACGCCCAAATGCCGCCCCGGCGTGGTCATAGCCGTGAAGCGCAGACCGCCGTAACGCATCGTCCAGGATTCGGCGATTTTCCTCCTGAATTGCCAATGACCGCCGCTCTCCTCGCCGCTGGGGATGAAGACGGCGTCGGCTGCATCCCAGGTCGCGGCGGGCAGGCGCGGGGTCCACAACGCCTGCACTTCCGGCCGGACAAAGGTGTAGGGGCCGAAACGCTCCAACTTGCGGCCGTGGCCGCTGTCGAGCAATTCATAGTCCTCCCAGCGCGGGGAAGCGAGCAACTGAATCTCGGTCATGTCTCCCAGGCTTCGGGCGAGGAGTCCCAGAGACCCGGCCTCCCGAAGAGACCGGGTCTCTTCTCTTCAATGTTTGGAGGACGCACGCTTTCTCAGACGATCTTGCGCGCCTCCATGTAGAAGCGCTTCTCTTTGGCCTCGCCCATCGAGAAGGTCTTGCGCGGCAGGGCGCCGTCCAGAATGACTGTCTTGAACAGGTCGGACTTGGCCATGCCCGGCACATAGAAACCGGCGTTGCCGGGCTGCGCGCCCAATTGACAGACGACGTCCTCGCCGTGCACGTAGTCGATTTTCTCTGCCCCGCCTTCCTTCATGAATCCGTCCAGGAAGGTCTGCAGCGTGCCGACCGGCAGGTTGGAGGTCGGGCGGGGAATCTCGACCACGCCGAAGGTCTTCCCCTCCCCGCCGCCGATCAGGCCGACCAGTTGGGCCGGGCCGGTCTGCTCGTCGACGCGGCGAATCATCATCTCGGCCGTCGGCACGGGGATGTAGGTACAGCCCTCCAGCGCCTGGCGCATGGCCGAAAGCAGATCGCGCTTCAAGCCGAACAGGACGCGGTGAATCGGCTCGAATTCCAGCCCCTCATCGTGGACGTTTTCGATTTCGACCAGCGCGTAGCGGGCGGGATGGTCGAGGCCGACTTCGGGCTTCATCCGCTCCCAGACGGCCTTGGCCGTGGCGAGGGAGTGATTGCCATCGCCCATCGCAAAGAGCAGGACGGGCCTTTCCTGCCCGACGCCGTACTTGGCGGCGAAGACCTCCGGCCTGGCCAGGTCGCGCAGGGCGGCGATCACCTGGTCTTCGAGCGCCGCGTCGACCGCATAGCCGCGCAGGTGGCCGGAGCCAAGCATCAGGTCGAAGTCGTAGAGTTTCTGCAAGGCCTGCTTGCGGGCCGCCAGCGGTTCGATGACCGTCCGCGCCGGGTCGTCGATCAGGACCAGGATGTGAGGCAGTTCGAGCGCCGCGCCGCTGCGGATTTTCATGCGCGGGGGCAGGCGTTCGACGATCGTCCCCTCGGTCGCCCGAATCAGGCTGGTGGAGCCTTTGGTGTAGTCGTAGTGCTCCAGGTCCAGGCAGAGCATCAGGCCATGACGGGTCTTGCCCAGCGCCGTCCGCTCGACCAGAATCAAGCCCTCATGCATCTGGAAGATGTCGCCCTCCAGATAGGCGTGCATGGTGTTCTGAATCGAGCGGATGCGCTCCTCCTCGCCGGGCTTTTCGAGATAGACCTCGGGAAAGATGAGATGGTAGGTAGAGGGCGCGTCGCCGACGATGGCTTCCACCTCCTGCCAGTATTCGGGCTGGGAGGTGAACTGGTCGCAGGCGATGACCGCCCATTTGGTCAGATCGATGCCCGCTTTGGGCAAATAGACTTGCGGGATTTGGACGCCGATATCTTCGTAGGTTTTCATGTTTTCCTGAATCGAATCGCACGAATGACACGAAGGCTTTTATTCCTGAGGTTTCCGTCGCGACCCTTCGTGCCCTGGGATTTGGAGTCCGAAGTCCGGAGTCCGAAGTCTGGAGACTTCGGACTCCGGAACCCTGTGTGGTTAGTGGCTTTTCGCGAACTCGATCAACTTCTCGGCCACCTCGGCCCCGACGCGCGCCTGGGCCTCCTTGGTCGCCGCGCCGATGTGCGGCGAGCAGATGACGTTGTCGAGTTTGACCAGTTTCCAATCGGTGGGCGGCTCCTCGGCGAAGACGTCCAGCGCCGCGCCGGCGACCTTGCCGCTGGTCAGGGCCTCGTAGAGGGCCTCCTCGTCCACGATACCGCCGCGGGCGCAGTTGACGAGGTACACGCCGGTCTTCATCTTCTCGAACTGTGCCTTGCCGATCATGCCCGCCGATTCTTTCGTCTTCGGCAGGTGCAGACTGATGTAGTCGGACTGCGCCAGCAGTTCATCCAGGCTGACCATCTGGACGCCCGGCGTTTCTTTGACGTAGGGGTCGTAAGCGATGACCTTCATGCCCAGCGCCAGGGCGCGTTTGGCGACTTCCTTGCCGATGTTGCCGACGCCGATCAGGCCGAGGGTCTTGCCGCCCAATTCGGTGCCTTCGAACGCCTTTTTCTCCCATTTTTCGGCCTTCATCGTCTCGGTCGCCTTGTAGATCGAGCGCGCCAGGGCGAACATGAATCCGATGGCCAGTTCGGCCACCGAGGCCGAGGAGGCCTGCGGCGTGTTCATGACGGTGATGCCCTTCGAGCGAGCGTAGTCGGCGTCGATGTTGTCCAGGCCGACGCCGCCGCGCACGATGACCTTCAGGTTCGGGCAAACGTCAATCAGCGGCTGGCGGATCTTGGTCCGCGAGCGCACCACGCAGCCGTCGTAGTTCGGCAGGACGGTCATCAATTCTTCGGGGGTGATTTCGAAGTTGGTGTCCACCGTCAGTCCGGCGGCGCGCATCTTCTCGATGGCTTCGGCTTCGGTCTTGTCGCAAACGAGAATTTTCATGGGTCACTCCTCTCTGGAAAAATTAATGACCGGAAGCGCCGGGTCGCACGCCCGCATCTTCCGGTACGATCAACACAGTCCGTTCCACAATTTCGATTGTAACATGCCCAAAATCCTTGTCAACTGATTTCCATCCTATGCGGGCTGTGCCGATTATCCCCCAGCCAGTTGGATCTTGAGAAATTCGAGAAAATCGCCAGGGGTCCCGATCTGACACAGGGCTTGGGCCGTCAGCCCCCGGCGCAGAAAGTGTTCCTTATCGTGCGTAATGAACCAGTCGACGCCAATCGCCAGGGCTTCGGCCAGAACGCGCGCATCGGGCAGATAACTGACCAGTTGCCGCGCCTCCTCCAGGCGGTCCATCCCCGCCGCTTCCGCGACCTCCACACGACTCACCGATAATAGGCGCGCAAGTTCGGGCAGAGAAGCGGGCAATTTCCGGCGAACCACTTCTTCGACTTCCTTCAAAACATGCGGTCCCAGGACAATGGATATCACCCGCGCTGCAGACAGTTGAAATAATTTGCGCGAGCCGCCCTCCGGAGACAGCACGGCCGCAAAAATGACGCTGGAATCGAGGTAAATCCTAGGAACCTTGCGCGTCGTACTCATCCCGCACTTCCCGCAGTGTTTTCAGCATGGATTCGAGCGACTCGCCCGCCTCCTGCCATTGCCTGGCCAGCCGGTTGGCGACCTCGTCCACCTGCGAGCGAAACGGACTGAGAACAAATACGCCGCCGCCCAGGTCGATCAAGGTCAATGTGTCTCCTTCTTGGATATTATTGGCAACACGGACTTGCCGAGGCAAAGTAATCACGCCCCGGCGGACCACTTGAACACGAAATGCAGAGTTCATTTTTCTCCTTTCAGTTAATCCACATGTCAGTATAACGGATTTTCCACTTCCGTCAAGCCTTCCTGCGACCTGATTTCTCTCACACGCCAGTCATGCCGATTGTTAGTGTGCGAAAAGAGCAGGCTGGGCTATAATACGAGCGGCAGAACCAATCCCCTTCGTAATCCCTCACAGGAGATGAAAATGACCAAACGCGTCTTCAATTTCAACCCCGGCCCGGCCGCCCTGCCGCTCGAAGTCCTCGAGCAAGCGCAGGCCGAACTGCTCGACTACAAAGGCACGGGCATGTCGGTGATGGAAATCAGCCATCGCTCGAAGGAATTCGAAGCCATCATCAACGAAGCCCAAGCCGACCTGCGCGATCTGATGGGCATTCCGGCCAACTACAAGATCCTGTTCCTGCAGGGCGGCGCCAGCCTGATGTTTGCCATGGTGCCGATGAACTTCCTGCCGAAGGGCGCCTCGGCGGATTACATCGTCACCGGCACCTGGAGCAAGAAAGCCTTCAAAGAAGCCCAGAAAATCGGGACGATCAAAGCCGCCGCCAACCTGGAGGCCGAGAACTTCACCCGCCTGCCGGCCCAGTCGGAACTGACCCTCGACCCGCAGGCGGCCTATCTGCACTTCACCTCCAACGAGACCATCCACGGCGTCGAATACTTCACCGAGCCGCAGCCGCCGGCGGGCGTCCCGCTGATCTGCGACGCCTCGTCGGACTTCATCAGCCGCCCGATTGACATCTCCAAGTACGCCATGATCTACGCCGGGGCCCAGAAGAACGCCGGTCCGGCGGGCGTGGTCATCTGCATCATCCGCGACGACCTGCTGGAGCGCGTCCCGGCCAACCTGCCCAACCTGCTCGACTACAAAGCCCTCGCCGAGGAAAATTCCCTGCTCAACACGCCGCCCTGCTGGTCGGTGTACATCGTCGGGCTGGTGCTCAAGTGGGTCAAGGGACTGGGCGGCCTGGCCGAAATCGAAAAGCGCAACCAGACCAAGGCCGACATGGTCTACAAAGCCATTGACGAGAGCGGCGGCTTCTACCGCGGCCACGCCAAGTCCGACCGCTCGCGCATGAACGTGACCTTCCGCCTGCCCACCCCCGAACTCGAAGACCAATTCGCCTCGGAGGCCAAAAAGGCCGGCCTGGTCGGCCTCAAGGGCCATCGCTCGGTCGGCGGGATGCGCGCCTCGCTCTACAACGCCGTCTCCATCGAAGCGGCCGAGAAACTGGTCGAGTTCATGAAAGATTTCCAGAAGAAGAACGGGTAATCTTCGGCTGCCACAAAGAGAAACTCCCGACGCTGCTAAGAGGTCGGGAGTTTTTGTGTTGGCAGGCTGTTCTGGGAAAGACGGTTACACCTTGTAGGGAACGCGAATTCCCTCCCAATCTGGATTGAAATCTTTCGTGTTGCGCGTGACCAGGATGGCATCATTGGCTTTCGCAGTTGCCCATATGATAGCATCTGGCAAACGAACGTGATAAGCGCGACGTAACTGCACCGCAATTTCTGCCACCCTTTCATCGAGCGCAATAATCTCGAAGTTTTCCTCGAGAAAACTGCGCACCATGGCATCATCCTCCTGCGCTCCTACCAAGACCTCCATCCAGGTAATCCGGCTAATCAAGACACGTTCATAACGGCGATACTCGGTATCGGCTTTTGACAGACCGTTTAGCGCATCAATGACAATGTTTGTGTCAAAGACGGCTATCATCAGCGAGAATCCCACTCAGAGCGCAGACCTTGCTCATATTCAAGAGCGTCAAGTTGGCGCCCACGCCAGGAACCAAAGGCCGGGTGTTTCTTCAGGGAACGCATCTTCGAGGCCCGGCGCGCCGGTGCAGACCGCTGCTGCAAGAACGCAATGAAATCCAGCACTTGACTTTGCTTTTCGGGAGGGAGTCGCAAAATCTGCTCTAAAATTTGCTCTGAAAGGTTCATATAACTCACTCCTTGATAGGTCAACATAAATTATACACCCTCAAAGAGGCGCGATGCACCGTTTAAAAAGTCTCTGTTGCCAGACAGCGACCCATAGACAACACATTAGCGGCCGGACGCAAAGCCCGGTTTTCCTTCTCCCTTCACCTGCACCCCTGAACACCGAACACTGAACACTGAACACCGTGTAGTGTCTCGTTAATTCGTACCTTTACAATCTCATAAAATCGTACCTCCAAACCTTTGGTTTTGGAGGAGAAATGTCAACGCATCGGCGACCATTGACGGTAGCAGAGC
>JAIOAU010000010.1 GCA_019873655.1 Chloroflexota bacterium
GCCGCAAAAGATGATTTTGGGAAAGAAAGAGAGATAAAAGTTATAAAGGTTATAAAGGTTATAAGCAGTGCTTTTCTCCCCATAAGATTAGTATAGCATAGGACTAATAGGGTGGAATAGGACTTATAGGACTTATAGGACTTATATGGGTTTTTTCAGTTTTGAGCTTTGACTTTTGAGTTTTGAGTTTATATCATACGTTCCACGTTCTATTTTGGTGGTTAGTGGTTGGTGGTTGGCTTGCCCGCCGAAGCCTTGGCAAAGGCGGGTGGCTGGTGGCTGGTGGATTAGATTTGAGATTTGACATTTGGAATTTGAGATTTCTTTGTAATTTGGTGCTTGATGCTTGGTGCTTTTTACGGTGCTACTCCCACTTCAAAAAGAAAAATCATCAGCTGGAGCTCGGGAGGGAGAGGACGAGATAAAGATTGAGTTTCAAATATGGGATTTTCGCTATTAATCTGTGCAATTCTTCCATTAATGTTATGTGCTAAAGCAAAAACGTTATTATCTGTATACTCCATTCTACTCGCATCATTCCCCGGAATGCTCAAGAGGCGGCGGATAAACGGGTGGTTTTGCTGAAAAGTCTCGTCGGCGTAAAGTATTGCTAAAGGAAATATTGGCGCTTGTTGTCTGAAGGCATCGTTCCAATTGACAATTGGGTCCCGAACATCAACAGGATTACCTGCATAGGCTGGAATAGAGAGGAAAAATTTCCAGTTTGCCAAATTATTTGGGTCAGGATTTGACGGGTCAATTGGGTCAAAATTAGCGATGTAAAAAGCAGTATAGTTTTGGCCGTTTATCTCAATATTTACAGCAAAGGGAAGGACTTTCATGGTGGCATTGTCATAGCGGAATTCTTGAGCAGATTGATCGTTGCCTTTGGCTTTGAGCAGAGCAACTCTACCATCTTGACGAAGTTCAAAAAGCAGGGAGTTTCCGCCGAGGTTCTGCCAGTTTTGCCGGACAGCATCGGGGTCCATATGGAGGATGTCGGCAAGGCTTTCGCCTTTGTCCATCCGCTCAAGGATGTAGGAGAGGATAAAGCGGGTGGCATCCCCGGACTGGACGTCTTCGATGGTGAGGGTGGGGAGGTTGTCAAGGGCTTCTTCGTTGAGTTGGGGGTTGTCGGTGTTGACGCCGGTGTAGAGTTCTTGAAAATTGGGGACGACGCGGAATTCGGCGGTGTCGGGGTTCCAGAGGAGGGTGAGTTCCTGTCCGTTTTGGTCCAAAGCGCGGACGGTGTAGGGGGCAAAGGGATTGTGCTGTCGCAGGTCGTCGTGGGTGGCGAAGGAGTCAGGAAGCAGGGCGAGTTCTACCGTCTCCCGTCCACCGTCCACGGTCTGCACCGCGGAGACGAGCCATTGGCCGCTTTCGGGGTCGTAGCGGATGAGGCCGCGGGCGAAGGCGTCATCAAATTCAGAAGGATGAGGAAGTTCGGGGATAGGAGTGGGAGTGGCAGTGGCAGTGTTCAGTGGGCGGTGTTCAGTGTTCAGTGGGACGGCGGTCTGCGGTCCGTCGTCCGCGGTCGGTTTGCAAGCGGCCATCCCCGCCATCAATACAAACAGGAGCAGAAGCAAGCGCCGGGACATTTTCCCTCCTGAACATGGACTGGGCAGATTATACCCCGGCGAGCGTGTTTGCACGGGAGTGCTGCCAACAACGCATCCATCTAGGGACGAGTAAGCCGTCCGCGAATTTGATTACAGCGTTCGCAATCTTCCTGCTGGCACAACAACGCCAGCGGATTCTGTCGGATGCAGGCGATGACCGTCTCGAAGAGCGGGCGGAGCGGCAGCGCCTGCACCCGCGCCCTTCCGATGACCGTCTGGCGGGTTTCCCCTTCCACCAGCGGGGCCACCGCCTGGAAGCCGGCCGAACAGCCGGGAAAGCCGGGACATTCGACCACCCCCTGCGGCGTCAGCGCCCAGCGGACGAACGTCCGCCGGCCGGCCAGTTTTTCGGCGCAGTGAATGCTGGTGTTGACGGTGTGATCCACGCCCAGCAGGAGCGCCCAGCCGTCGGCCTCGGCCAGCGCCTGGAGCGGGGCCAGCGGCTCGGCCAGGGTCTGGGCGGCCAGCAGGCTTTCTGCGCCGACGCCGGTGAAGGACAGGATCGGATGAGTCGAGCGGCGGGCCTGCGGCTGACGGCGCAGAGTCTCCGGAATGACGCCGATTAAGCGGTCAACGGGCATTTGCGGATCGAAGAATTCGGCCATCCGGTTGCGGTCGCCGCCGCTGCCATAGGTGATGCCGTTCTCCGCGGGGCCGGTCAACGGCGTGACCATCGTCTTGTAGGTGAAGGCCGGGGCGAGGACGGTCGCGAAGGTCTGCAGCAGGGCGGCGACGACCGTTTCAGCGCCGCCGTCCACCTCGCCGAAGGCGCTCAGCGACGCGTGGACGACGACCGGCGCACGTCCGAGGCCCAGGCCGCCCAGCCCATCCCTCAACTCCCGCAGCCCGACGCTCATCGCCCGCAGACCTCCAGCGCCTCCTCGGCCGTCCGGGCCAGGCAAACGCGGACGCCGCGGCCGGCCAGTTCCTGCGCGGCCAGTTCGGCCAGTTTTTCCAGGCCGGCCTTGCTGGCGAAATAGGCAGCGCGGCGCTCTTCTCCTTTGGGGCGCGCCCCGAACAGGACGATGACGCCTCCTCCCTCCTGCCGCTCCATCACCCGACCGGCCGCCTGAATCAGGAGAAAGACGCCGTTCAGGTTGACGTCCAGCGTGCGCTGCCAGTCCCATTCGTCCATCTCGAACAAGGCCTTGACCGGCTCGACCTCGGCGCAGCAGACGAGGACGTCCAGCCGCCCAAAATCGGCCAGCACCATCTGAACGAGGGCCTGGACGGGCATCGTGCGGGTCGCATCCTGGATGTAAGCCCGCGCCCTGCCGCCGGCGGCGACGATGCGCCGCACCGTCTCGTCCAGGTTGACCGGCGTCAGGTCATTGGCGGCCACTGCTGCGCCGGCGGCGGCAAACGCCTCAGCCAGGCGGCGGCCGGTCCCCTTGCCCGCGCCGGTGATCAGCACCACTTTCCCGGCCAAGGCGTCATTCATCGCCTGCCTCGCAGAGGGGAATCCCGCCGTCGCTGGTGTTGGCGTTCAGCGGCAGGCCAAGGTAGGGAGAGGGGTCGAGCGTGTTGCGAATGTCCAGTTCGTTGCGAAAACCGCCCTGGCCGTCGTCGAGCACGATGGAAAAGTGCAGGTGGACGCCGGTTGGATTGTAGGGATCGCCCGAATAGTTGCCCTGATAACCGAGCAGCGTCCCGGCCTCGATGGGCTGTTCGTACGTGCCGGGCGGGAACGCCTCAGAGATATAGGAATGACCGCTGGCGTCGGCCATGTGGGTGTAATAGACCCAAATCTGGCGGCCCGGCTGGAGGGGGTCGCTGGGGACGCGCACGATGACCGAGGACTTCCACTCCGGCAGGCGGGTCAGGTAGCCGGGGTAGGCGGCGAAGACCGGCGTCACGCCGGCCGCCGTCCCGGCGAAGATGTCGATGCCTTGGTGGCGGTGGCCGGGACGGAACGAGTCGTCCCACAAAAAGCCGATGTAACCATCGGTGGGGAAAAGAAAGGGCGCCTCGCCGCAGCGCACGCCGGCGCGCATTCTCCATTCGGGATGCGCCTCGGGGTTTTGCAGCCAGTCGCGCAGGCGCGTCAACTGGGCGGCGGCAGGGCGGAAGGCGCGGTAGAAATAGAAGCCTACCCCCAGCAGAACGCCCAGGGTCAGGACGCCAAACAATAAACGTTTATTCATGCGTCAGATTATACCTTGCCTGCCTCTCGCCTCGGATGAGGGCCGCGGGTCCGTTTCGTCTGGCGGCGGTCGAATTGCGCCTCTTTCTGCCGATTCAACCGTAGATGAAATATGAAATCTCATTCTTTCAGGAGAAAGACGCAAATGAACATCAAGATTCTCAAACTCATTTCCGCAATGGCTGTCGTTTTGTTCCTGCTCAGCGCCTGCATTTCTTTGCCGCGCTCCGGCTCGGGGCGTTTGGTCACCGAAACGCGCGACGTCAGCAACTTCGACTCGGTGGATTTGAGCGGCGCGGGACAACTCGAAATCATCCAGGATGGGAGCGAATCGCTGCTCATCGAGACCAACGACTATCTCATCGAACACATCACCACCGAAGTGCGCGGCGGGACCCTCTACGTGGGCTTCGATTTCGACACCCCCATCTCGCTCTTGCCGACCGAAATAAAATTCACCCTCCATGTTCGCAATCTGGAGCAGATTTCCGTCTCGGGAGCCTGGGAGATCGCTTGCGACTCTCTGGAGGCCGACCGTCTGTCCCTCGAAATCAACGGCGCGGGCCGCGTCCGCCTGAAGGACCTTCGGGCCGAGGTCTTGAACGCCAGCCTCGGCGGCGCGGGCCAGATCGTCATCGCCGGCCAGGTCGATTCTCAGGATGTGGAGATCAACGGGGCCGGTCAATACCAGGCCGACGACCTGCAAAGCGAGACGGCAACGGTCTCGATCAGCGGCACCGGTCAGGCGACCGTCTGGGCCAGCGAGCGGTTGACTGTGGAGACCAGCGGCGCCGGCCTGGTCGAATATTACGGCAGTCCGCAGGTCGTTTTCGACCGTTCGGGCGCAGGCGAGATTCGCAGTCTGGGCGAAAAGTAGTCGGGTTTTGGGCCAAAAAAAGACAGCCTGGAAAGGCTGTCCTGCGGTCGCAGAGCGAACGCGCTAGGCTTCGAGCACCTCGACCAATTCGGGCGTGGTTGCCAGAATCATGTCAGCGCCGCGGCGGCGAAGTTCCTCTTCCTCCCCAAAGCCGCACAACACGCCGACTGTCTGGCAACCGGCCGCTTTCCCGGCGCGGATGTCCACCGTGGTATCGCCGATCATCAGGCAGTCTTCGACCGGCGTCTTCATCTTTTCGGCTGCCCACAGGATGGGATCCGGGTAGGGCTTGGTGTGAGGGCAGGTCTGGGCGGCGGCAATGCAGCAGAAAAACGGCGTCAAATCGAAGCGCTCCAGGAAGGCCATCGTCGTGCGGGTGTCGCGGGCGCTGACCACCGCCAGCGGGTAACGGGGAGCAAGCCGCTCCAGCATTTCCCGCACGCCGGGGATGAGTTGAAAGTGCTTCGGCTGCCGATGTGTGAGACGCGCCACCCGATCGGCCAGGGCAAAGATTTCGTCGTCCAGGCCGATCCGGTCGGGAATGCCGATCAGGAAATTGGCCGGGGCCTCGCTGGCCATCACCAACCGCCGGGCGACGTGCAACAAGTCTTTGCGAGGGAACAGAAAGCGGAACGGCCGCAGCAGGCGCGCCAGGCGGTGCATCAGGACATCGTCGGTGTCGCTCAACGTGCCGTCCACGTCGAAGCACAGAGCGCGGATGCGGGAAACGTGCAAAGGCATGGCCACCTCTCGAAGAGACGATTTGCTCCCATTTTACCGCCTTTCGGCCCAATCCGCCTTATAATAGGGCTTGCGGCCGTCGCCGGCCGCAGGAAAGTCGATGAGCGATTTACTGATACACGAAGGAGTAGCCATGTCTCGAAATAGAAACGAGTTGCTCGTCCCGCAAAACAACGGCTTCTTTCAGGACCTGATTCTGCGCCTGAAACTCATCTGGCGGCTGATGGGCGACCGGCGTGTGAACTTCCTCCTGAAAATTCTGCCGGTGGCCTCGCTGGTTTATCTGATCTGGCCGATCGACGCCATCAGCCTGCCGGTCATCGGCGTGCTGGATGACGCTGCCGTGATCTGGCTGGGTTCGACGCTCTTCGTCAGTCTCTGCCCGGAAGAGGTGGTTCAGGAACATCTGAACGCCTTGCGCAAAGTCATCACCGCCTCCTGGCGGGACGCCCCGCCGACGACCGACATCGTCGAGGTCGACTCCCCCGAGGATGGCGAGGAATAGCGCCCGACCCTATATCCGACTTATGTCATCCAATATGCGCGATTTATCGGGTAAAATGGGGATGGTTGTCACTGTCCAATCAGTCAGCGCGGCGGTACACTGGAGATGATGACGGAGGTTCAAATGGCTCATAAGACCTGGGAAGTGGCGAAGGTTTGTTTCTGCGAGCACGTCGGCAAGCAGGTGGCCCTGGAGGCCGAGGTCATCTATCCCATCGACTATTTGCCCGACCCGCCGCGCGTCCGCTCGCTGCGTTGTTCTCACGGCGTGTATTGCAACCAGATGCAGCAAGCCGCCTGCAAGTGGGCTGGCACCAACCCCGACGTGGATCCTTTCCGACAGTAATTCCCTGTTGCCGGAAAACAGAGACAGAAAAAGTAGAGGCTGTCCCAGAAGATGGGACAGCCCTGCTTTTTGGACAGCCTCTTGCTCCTTCGGAGACCGAGTTGTTTCGTCGGGGGCTAAGCCCCCGACGAAACTTTGGGTTTTCTGTGGCTGCTTACGGTTTCTATTCCGCCGGCGGGGCGGCCGGGCCATAGTCCAGCACCTCGCGGACGCCCGTTCCCGGTTCGGGCGGGCCAACGATGCCCTGTTCCTCCAGCGCGTCGATCAGCCGGGCGGCGCGGGTGTAGCCGATCCGCAGCCGGCGCTGGAGCATCGAGACCGAGGCCCGGCCCTCGCGGCGCACCAGATCGATGGCCTCGGCCAGCAGCGGATCGCCCTTGACTTCCGGTTCCATCTCGAACATCGGCACCTGCCGCAACGGGACGCCGCTGGGAGCGGGGGCGTCCACGATTCCGGCGGTCCCGGCCGCGGCGTAGGGGCTGGAAGCGCCGGCCTGCGCCCGCCAGTATTCCACCAGGCGGTTGATTTCCACGTCCGAGACGAAGACGCCCTGCAGACGCACCGGCGCGGGGGCGTCGGGGGCCTGGAAGAGCATGTCGCCGCGCCCGAGCAGACGTTCCGCGCCGGGCTGGTCGAGGATGACGCGGCTGTCGGTGTTGGAGGCCACGGCGAAGGCGATGCGGGCCGGGAAGTTGGCCTTGATGAGACCGGTCACCACGTCCACCGAGGGGCGTTGGGTGGCAATGACCATGTGAATGCCGGTGGCGCGCGCCAGTTGCGCCAGCCGGGTGATGGTGCGCTCGGTCTCGTCGGGGGCGATCATCATCAGGTCGGCCAGTTCGTCAATGACCACCACCAGTTGCGGCAACCGCTTGCCGCCCTGGGCGGCCATGCGGGCGTTGTAATCCTGAATGTTGCGCGCCCCGATTTCGGCGAACTTGTGGTAGCGGTTGTCCATCTCGCGGGTCATCCACTGCAGCGCGCCGACGACGCGCTCGATCTCGACCACCACCGGGGCCAGCAAATGCGGCACGCCGTTGTAATTGGTCAGTTCGACGCGCTTCGGATCGACCAGAATCAGGCGCAGATCGTCGGGGGTGTTGTGCAGCAGGAAACAGGTCAGGATGGCGTTGACGCACACCGACTTGCCCGAGCCGGTCGTCCCGGCGATGAGCAGGTGCGGCATGTTTTCCAGGGTGGCGGCCTTGGGATGACCGGCCACGTCCTTGCCGAGGGCAAAACGCAGCGGCGAGCGCAAACGCTGGAAAATCTCGCTCTCGACCACCTCGCGCAGGGCGACCAGCGACATTTCCTCGTTGGGCACCTCGATGCCGACGTAGCCGCGCCCCGGCACCGGCGCCTGGATGCGGATGCGCGGCGCCGCCAGCGCCAGCGCCAGGTCATCGGCCAGCGAGGCGATCTTGCTGACCCGCACGCGCGTCTGGCCGGCGCGCGTCTCGATGAATAGCGGCTCGACCCCGAAGAGGGTCACCGTCGGGCCGCGGCTGATCTCGACCACCTGGGCGGGCGCGCCGAAGGAGGCCAGCGTCTCCTCGATCAGGCGGGCGCGTTTCTCGACGAATTCTTCGTTCACCGCCGGCGCCTGCGGTTTTTCGAGAATCTCGCTGACTTGCGGCAAAACCCACTGCATGGACGGCGCGCCGGAGACGCCAATGCGAGGCGCGGCAGACGGGGCGGAGACCGGCGGCGCTGCTCCCGCCGGTCGGTGGAAGGGAATCAAGTCTTCCGAGGGCTGAGGGGCAGGGGGGGCCTCGGCCGCCGGAGGAACAGCAGTCCGCCGGGCCTGGCGGCTTTTTTCGAGCAGCGGCCCCACCCAGGCAAACATCTCCGGCAGGCTCACGTCGAGACTGAGGGCCAGGGCAATCAACAGCCAGGCCAGCAGTAGAACGGCCGTCCCGGCGCCGCCGATGGCGTTGACCAGACTCTGCTGGAACAAAGCGCCCAGGTAGCCGCCGCCCGATCCCTGGCGGGCGCGTTCGAGGGCGGTTTCGGCCGGGCCGCTCAGGCCATGGAAGAGGATGGTCAGGTTGACGAATAACAGAATCAGGCCGACAATGCGGGAAACCGAAAGCGCTGGCAGGCGGTCGACCTGGCGGGCAATCAACCAGGCCCCCAGGCCGAGCAGCCCAAAGGGCAAAATATATACCCCCCAGCCGAACAGCGTCTTCAGCCCTCGGACCCACAGGCCCAGAAGGCCGCTGCCCCCCGAGAACAGACTCAGAAGGGTCAACAAACCGATCAGGGCCAGGAGCGCCCCGACCAGGTCCATTTTGCGCTCGGCGGACAGACCGCCCAACAGGGCGGGGCGTTCCTCTTCGCGCCGGCGCGCTGGCGGCGAGGGACGCCGCGTCGACCCGCCGCTGGCGCGCCGCGCCGACGACTTGGACGCCGCCGCGCGTCCGCCCGTTTTTGCTCTGACCGGCCGCTTCGAGGCGCGTCTTTTGGCGCGTGTGATGGGCATGAATTCATTATAGCACAAATGGTCTATCTCCGTCCCGAGAATCGGCGCAATCCGCGGCTGAAGACGAGGCGACTCAACTTTTGCTGCGGCTGGCACGTTGCTGCTTTTCGGCATCGAATGACGCGAATTTTACGGAAAAGATTTGGAGAATTCGCGAAATTCGATGCTTTTACCTTCCAGACAATCTTTGAGACTTCGGAGTCCGTTCCTAGCAACTCTTAAGTGCACACCGCGAAAAATTCAAAAATTGCCTCTTGACTCTGGATTTTCAAGTCGGTATAATACACTTTTGCGTATCTATTCCATGTTCGCCATGCAGGGCGGACAGGATTTTCGCGTTTCTCGTCGGGCAGTTGATTATCAGGAGTCAAGCATGGCGTCTGTTCTCCCCCAGAAAAATTACGCACGTATCCCGGTTACGCTGGACCTTCCCAATCTCATCGAAGTACAACTGGACTCATTTGCTCGTCTCAAGAGCGAAGGCTTAGGGGACCTCTTCCACGAAATTTCTCCCATCGAATCCTATAACAAAGGGATGCGTTTGTACTTCCCCAGCCGCAGTCCCGAAGCGCAGCAATGGGACCTCAAATACTGGTTCGGGGAACCCAAGCATTCGATCGAAGAGTGCGTCGAACGCGACCTGACGTACGCCAGCCCCTTGTATGTGTCGGTGTTGCTCGCCGGGCCGGAAATTCCCGAGCCCATCAAACAGGATATCTTTCTGGGCGACTTCCCCGAGATGACCGACAAGGGGACGTTCATCATCAACGGCACCGAGCGCGTCGTCGTCTCCCAGTTGATTCGTTCCCCGGGCGTGTACTTCGAAGCGCCCACCGACCGCGCCACCGGCCGCGCCCTGGCGATGGCCAAACTCATCCCCGACCGCGGCGCCTGGATGGAGTTCGAGACGCGCAAGTCGGATTACCTGACCCTCAAGTTCAATCGCAAGCGCACGGTTCCGATCACCGTTTTTCTGCGCGCCCTGGCGGCCGTGGACGACGGCAACGGCGGCGATCAGGTGTTGACCAGCGGGACGGACGAAGAGATTCTTTCCCTGTTCGCGGATATCGACACCAATCCTGAGCGCATGTACATCACCTCGACGCTGCAACAGGAGCCGGAGTGGGATCTCTCTGGCGGCTTGACCATCGCCGAGGCGGCTCTGATCGAGTTCTTCAAGCGCATGCGCCCCGGCGACCCGGCCACCCTGGAGAACGCCCGCACCTTCCTTGAAGAACAACTCTTCGATCAGCGGCACTATGACCTGGAGCGGGTGGGCCGGTACAAACTGAACCAGAAACTGGACCTGAACATCCCGATTCCGCACCGCACCGTCACCAAACTCGACATCGTCCGTCTCATCCGCCGCATGATTCTGATCAACAACGGCGTCGAACCTCCCGACGATATCGACCATCTCGGCAACCGGCGCGTCAAGACGGTCGGCGAACTGATTCAGAACAAATTGCGCATCGGTTTGCGCCGGATGGAGCGGGTGATCAAGGAGCGCATGTCGATTCGCGACCAGGAGCAACTCTCGCCGGTGACTCTCATTAATATCCGGCCGGTCGTGGCAGCGCTGCGCGAATTCTTCGGTTCCAGCCAGTTGTCCCAATTCATGGACCAGACCAACCCGCTGGCCGAGTTGCGCCACAAGCGCACGCTTTCGGCCCTCGGTCCGGGCGGCTTGCGGCGGGAGCGCGCCGGTTTCGACGTGCGCGACGTTCACCATTCCCACTACGGACGCATCTGCCCGATCGAGACGCCCGAAGGCCCGAACATCGGCCTGATCGGCCGCCTGGCCTCCTACGCGCGCGTCAACGAATACGGTTTCATCGAGACGCCCTACCGCAAGGTCATCAAACAAATGTCCTGCACTGACCCGGCGCTGGAAGGCCGCGCCTTGCGCGAAGACATCCTCGACCCGAAAACCGGCGAGGTGTTGATCAAGGCCGGGGAGCGCATCACCGCCAAGATGCTGAAGACGATCGCCCGCCTGAAGCGCGATGTCGCCATCGTGCCGTTCGTTTCGGATCAGTGCGAATACCTCTCGGCCGACGCCGAGGACAAGTATGTGATTGCTCAGGCCAACGCCGAACTGAACGAGTATCGCGAGTTCGTCCACCCGCGCGTCTCGTGCCGCTACCACTCGGGCTTCATCTTCACGCCGGCCGAAAACCTGGATTACATGGATGTCGCTCCGCATCAGGTGGTCGGCATCAGCGCGGCGTTGATTCCCTTCCTCGAGCACGACGACGCCAACCGCGCCCTGATGGGCTCGAACATGCAGGCCCAGGCCGTGCCGCTCCTGCGTCCCGAAATTCCGCTGGTTTCGACCGGCATGGAACGTCACGCCGCCCTCGATTCGGGGCAGGTGATCGTGGCCGAAACCGACGGCGATGTGGTCTCGGTCACGGGGTCGGCGATCGTCCTGCGCGACAAGGACGGTCATCTCCACACCTACCATCTGCGCAAGTATCAACGCTCCAACCAATCCACCTGCATTGACCAGCGCCCGGCGGTGGTCAAAGGGCAGATGGTCAGGAAAGGCGACATCATCGCCGACTCGTCCTCCACCGAGAGCGGGGAACTGGCCCTCGGTCAGAACGTGACCGTGGCGTTCCTCTCGTGGGAGGGCGCCAACTTCGAAGACGCGATCGTCATCTCGGAGCGGCTGGTGCAAGCGGATCGGTTTACCTCGGTGCATATTGAGAAGTACGAAGTCGAGGCGCGCGACACCAAACTGGGCCCGGAGGAAATCACCCGCGATATTCCCAATGTGGGCGAGGACGCCCTCAAAGACTTGGACGAGAACGGCATCATTCGGATTGGCGCCGAGGTGGGGCCGAACGATATCCTGGTCGGCAAGATCACACCCAAAGGCGAGAAGGAATTGACCCCCGAGGAGCGCCTGCTGCGCGCCATCTTTGGCGAGAAGTCGCGCGATGTCAAGGACACCTCGCTGCGCATGCCGCATGGCGAGCGCGGTAAAGTGGTGGACGTCAAGGTCTTCACCCGCGAGGACAACGCCGATCTCTCGGCGGGCGTGGATATGATGGTGCGCGTCTCGGTGGCGCAGCGCCGCAAGATCACCGCCGGCGACAAGATGGCCGGTCGTCATGGGAACAAGGGCGTCGTCTCGCGCGTGGTGCCGGTGGAGGACATGCCGTTCCTCGAAGACGGCACGCCCGTGGACATCATCTTGAACCCGACCGGCGTCCCCGGCCGCATGAATCTGGGGCAGGTGCTCGAAGTGCATCTCGGCTGGGCGGCCAGCCGGCTCGGTTTCCGCGCCCTGACGCCGGTGTTCGACGGCGCTCGCGAAGACGAAATCGAAGCCGACCTGGCGCGCGCCTGGCTGGTGGACTATGCCTGGCAAGAGACCGCTCAGAAAGCCTGGGAGTGGCTCAAGAGCCAGGAATACACGCCCGACGCCATTGAAGATGACGACGAGGTCCGCCGTCTCTATCTGGAACAGTGGCTGGGGGAGCGCAATTATGACATTTACCGCATCTCGTCGGACGTCCATTACGCCCGTCACTCGACGGCCAAAGAATGGCTGCGCGACCACGGCCTCGATCCGGAGACGATTCTGACGGAGACCATGCCCGAACCTGCCCAGCGCGAGCAATACAACCGGGCGGCGGTCCATGCCTGCCTGAAGTTGTGGCTGCACACCAAGGGGTATGACGACGTCCCCGATGAGTTGCTGTACGAAAAGGCCCAACAGGTGATGGCCGAAACGGGTCAGCCGACGCCTCTGCTTGGGAAATTCATCTTGCGGGATGGAAAGACCGGTCAGCCCTATGATCAGCCGGTGACGGTGGGCGTGATGACCGTGCTCAAACTGCACCACCTGGTCGAGGACAAAGTACACGCCCGCTCGACCGGCCCCTACAGCCTGGTGACTCAGCAGCCGCTGGGCGGCAAGGCGCAGTTCGGCGGTCAGCGTTTCGGCGAGATGGAAGTTTGGGCGCTGGAGGCGTATGGAGCGGCCTATACTCTGCAAGAGATGTTGACCGTCAAGTCGGACGATGTCCAGGGGCGCGTCAACACCTACGAGGCCATCGTCAAGGGAGAGCCGATCGAGGAGCCGAGCATCCCGGCCTCGTTCCGCGTGCTGGTCAAGGAATTGCAGAGCCTGGGTCTGGCCGTCGAGGCGGTGACCGACACCGGCGAGGTGATCCGGTTTGGCAAGGATGAGGAAAAAATCCATCCGCCCAAATACGATACCGGTCTGCTGGGGCTGGGAAGCAGCCTGAGCGCGGGGAGCGCGGAGCCAGACGAGGCGAACCTTGACGGATAAAAAGCCTGTGTGATAAAATTGCTTCTCGTTGCCTACAAGGGCTGATGCGTTGCACTGCCCACTACGTAGTTTGTACGTGTGAGGCCATCAGGCACGTCATGTGATGGCCTCGCACTTTGGAACAACCCTGATTCATTCGTGAGTACACTGTTCGGAGGCGAAGGTGCCAACAATCAATCAATTGATCCGCAAAGGACGCCGGTCGAAGAAGGTGAAGAGCAAGGCCCCGGCCTTGTTGTACACCTACAATTCCTTCAAGCAGCGCCGCGTGCGTCAGGACAAGGGCGCGCCCCAGAAGCGCGGGGTGTGCACCGTCGTTCGCACGACGACCCCCAAGAAACCGAATTCGGCGTTGCGCAAGATTGCGCGCGTGCGCCTGACCAACCAGATCGAGGTCACGGCGTACATTCCCGGCGAAGGCCACCAGTTGCAGGAGCACTCGGTCGTGCTGGTGCGCGGCGGCCGCGTCAGGGACTTGCCGGGCGTGCGCTATCACATCGTGCGCGGTTCGCTGGATACGACCGGCGTCGCCAATCGGAAGCAGGGTCGCTCGAAGTATGGCGCCAAGCGTCCGAAGGAATCGGCGTCTTAGTTTCTGGGATGGAGTGTCGGAATGCGTCGAGCAAAGCCTGAAAAACGTGAAATTCCTCCGGATGTGCGTTACCACAACGTCACCGTCAATACGATGATTCATCATATGCTCCGCCGGGGCAAGAAGAGCACGGCGACGCGCATCATGTATGACACGTTGGATCTCATCCGTCAGCGCAACGAAGGCAAGGATCCGGTCGAGGTGTTCGAGACGGCCTTGAAGAACGTAGCCCCCGTGATGGAAGTCCGGCCGCGACGCGTGGGCGGCGCGACCTATCAAGTGCCGATGGAAGTCGCCCCGGCCCGCCGGACGACGCTGGCGATTCGCTGGATTCTCGATGCGGCGCGGGCGCGCGCGGGCAAGTCTTTTGCCGAGAAATTGGCGGATGAATTGATGGACGCCTATAAGAACGAGGGCGCGGCCATCCGCAAACGCGAAGAGACTCACAAGATGGCGGAGGCCAACCGCGCCTTCTCCCATTACCGAATTTAGACCGCGGTTTCTGCACTTTAACAGGACACCTTCTGATGGCCCGCGCTTTTCCGCTCGAACGGTATCGTAATATTGGGATTATTGCCCATATTGACGCCGGCAAGACGACGACGACCGAGCGGATTCTGTTCTACACGGGCAAGACCCATCGCCTGGGGTCGGTGGACGACGGAACGACCGTCACCGACTGGATGGAGCAGGAGCGCGAGCGCGGCATCACCATCGTCTCGGCCGCGGTCACTGCAGAGTGGAAGGGCTATCAAATCAATATCATCGATACGCCCGGCCACATTGACTTCACGGCCGAGGTGCAGCGTTCGCTGCGCGTCTTGGACGGCGGCGTGGTGGTCTTCGACGCCGTGCAAGGCGTAGAACCGCAGAGCGAAACCGTCTGGCGGCAGGCGGATCGCTACGGGGTGCCGCGCATCTGTTTTGCCAATAAAATGGACCGCATCGGCGCTTCGTACGAACGCACGATCGAGACGATTCGTCAGCGGCTGGGCGCGAACCCGATTGCGATGCAGATGCCCATCGGCGCGGAGGCTTCCTTCCAGGGTGTGATCGATTTGATGACGATGAAAGCGATCTACTGGGAGGATGAATTGGGCCTGGAAATGCGCCAGGCCGACATCCCGGCCGATCTCAGAGCCGAGGCCGAGGAACGCCGCCGCACGATGGTGGAACACATTGCCGAACTGGACGACGCCTTGATCGTCAAGTACCTCGAAGGCGAAGAGATTTCCGTCGAAGAACTGAAAGCGGGTTTGCGGCGAGCGGTCATCGCCAATCGGGCTACCCCGATTTTCTGCGGCAGTTCGCTGCGCAATAAGGGCGTGCAGCCCGTGCTGGATGCCATCCTTGATTATCTGCCATCCCCTCTGGACGTCCCGGCGGTGCGCGGCGTCGACCCCCGCACCGGCGAGACAGTCGAGTTGCCCGCTCAGGACGACGCGCCGTTGAGCGCCCTGGTCTTTAAAATCGTCACCGACCCTTACGTGGGACGCCTGGCCTATTTCCGCGTCTATTCCGGGACCTTGAGTCAGGGTCAGATGGTCATGAACTCGACCAAAGGCAAGCGGGAGCGGATTGGGCGGCTGTTGCGCATGTACGCCGATCACCGCGAAGACATCACCGAGGTGCGTTCCGGCGACATCGCGGCGGCCTTGGGGTTCAAAGAAACCTTCACCGGCGATACGCTGTGCGACAACAAACTGGTCGTCCTCGAGAACATCACGTTCCCTGAGCCGGTCATCTTTGTGGCCATCGAACCCAAGACGGCCGCCGACCAGGACCGGATGAGCGAAGCCCTGCGCAAACTCTCGGAGGAAGACCCGACCTTCCGCGTCCGCACCGACGAAAACACCGGTCAGACGATCATCGCCGGAATGGGCGAGTTGCATTTGGACGTCCTGGTCGATCGGATGATGCGCGAGTTCCGCGTCCAGGCCAACATCGGCAAGCCGCGGGTGGCGTATCACGAGTCGATCACCCAGGCCGTGCCGAAGGTCGATTACAAGTACGTCAAGCAGACCGGCGGCCACGGTCAGTATGGTCACGTGGTCATCTCGCTAGAGCCGGCCGAACCGGGCAGCGGGATCATTTTCGAGGACAAGATCGTCGGCGGAGTCATCCCGCGCGAGTTCATCCCGGCCATCGAGAAGGGCATCCGCGAGGCGGCCGAAAGCGGAGTCATCGCCGGCTATCCGGTTGTGGATGTCAAAGTGACCTTGTTCGACGGCTCGTTCCACGAAGTCGATTCGAGCGATATGGCCTTCAAGATGGCGGCCACCTTTGCCTTCAAAGAAGGCATGCAGAAGGGCAATCCTATCCTTCTGGAGCCGATTATGAAGGTGGAGGTAGTCGTGCCGGAGGAGTACGTGGGCGATGTGATGGGCGGCCTGAACAGTCGGCGGGCCACCATTCGCGGGCTGGATATGCGGCCGGGCAACGCCCAGGCGATCAGCGCCCATGTGCCGCTGGGCGAGATGTTCGGATATGCGACCGACTTGCGCTCGACCACCCAGGGCCGCGGTGTCTTTTCGATGGAATTCGATCACTACGCGCCGGTTCCCGAATCGGTTGCGAAGCAGATTCTTCAACTCTGAATTTGTCCTGGTTCTAGAAAAGGAGAAACGGAAATGGCGAAGCAAAAATTTGAGCGGACGAAACCGCACATGAATGTAGGGACCATGGGGCACATTGACCATGGGAAGACGACATTGACGGCGGCGATCACGAAGTACTGCCAGATGTTGGGGAAGGCGGAGTATCGGCCGTACGATTCGATTGACAATGCGCCGGAGGAGAAGGCGCGCGGGATCACGATCAACATTGCGCATGTGGAGTACGAGACGGAGAAGCGGCACTATGCGCATGTGGACATGCCTGGTCACCGGGACTATATCAAGAACATGATTACTGGTGCGGCGCAGGTGGACGGAGCGATTTTGGTGGTAGCTGCTCCGGACGGGCCGATGCCGCAGACGCACGAGCATGTGCTGCTGGCGCGTCAAGTGGAAGTGCCGAGCATTGTGGTGTTTTTGAACAAAGTGGACATGATGGATGACCCGGAGTTGCTGGAGTTGGTGGAGTTGGAGTTGCGGGAGTTGTTGAACAAGCAAGGGTTCCCGGGCGACACGACGCCGATTGTGCGCGGGAGTGCGTTGAAGGCGTTGGAGAGCACGTCGACGGATCCGAATGCGCCGGAGTATGCGTGCATCAAGGAATTGCTGCGGGTGATTGACGAGTACATTCCGGAGCCGGTGCGCGAGTTGGACAAGCCGTTCATGATGTCGATCGAGGATGTGTTCTCGATCAAGGGTCGTGGGACGGTGGTGACCGGGCGTGTGGATCGCGGCCGGATCAAGGTAGGGGATCCGGTGGAGATTGTTGGGCTGCGCGAGACGCGCTCGAGCGTGGTGACGGGCGTGGAGATGTTCCACAAGTCGCTGGACGAGGGTGTGGCGGGCGACAATCTTGGGTTGTTGCTGCGCGGCATCGAGCGGACGGATGTGGAGCGCGGGCAGGTGGTGGCGAAGCCTGGGTCGATCACGCCGCACACGAAGTTCCAGGCGGAGGTGTACGTGCTGAAGAAGGAGGAGGGTGGGCGTCACAAGGCGTTCTTCAGCGGGTATCGGCCGCAGTTCTACATTCGGACGATGGATGTGACGGGGAGCATCACGTTGCCGGAGGGCGTGGAGATGGTGATGCCTGGGGACAACGTGAACATGACGGTAGAGTTGATTGTGCCGGTGGCGCTGGAGCAGGGTTCGAAGTTCGCCATCCGCGAAGGCGGTCTGACCGTCGGCGCCGGCGTCATCACCAAGATTCTCGAGTAGGCCAAAGGTAGCAGCAGGTAACGATTATGACGAAGCAGAAGATTCGCATCCGCCTCAAGGCTTATGATCATCGCGTCCTCGACCAGTCTGCCAAGCGGATTGTCGAAACGGCCGAGCGCGCTGGCGCCCGCGTGGTTGGTCCGGTACCCTTGCCAACCAAGATAGAACGGTTTACAATACGGCGCTCGACCTTCATCGATAAGGACTCGCACGAGCATTTCGAGATTCGCACCCACAATCGTCTCATTGATGTTCTCGATCCGGATTCGAAGACGATTGACATGCTGATGCGCCTCAACCTGCCGGCGGGTGTGGATATCGAGATCAAGATTTAGTGATCGTCTGTTCGTCTAACTGGTCTGACGGTTGGACAAGTCAGGCCAGTTAGACTGGATAGGCAACACAAGAACGGTTGCGCGCGTGGGCCTCGAGATTCCTTGCGCCGCGGCGGGCCGGTTGACTGTGTTGCGCGGAGATGATGCAGCCTAAGCCCAGGCTGACAGTCTCGCAAAATATTGTAAAGGAGAAAAGAGAGTATGGTGAAAGGGCTGATTGGCAAGAAGATCGGCATGACCCAGATCTTCGACGAGGCCGGCGTGGCTGTGCCGGTGACTCTGATCGAGGCTGGGCCATGCTACGTTACGCAGGTACGCCTTCCGGAGAAGGAAGGCTACGCAGCGGTGCAACTTGGCTTTGGCGAGGTAGCGCCCAAACGCCTGACCTCCGGCGAACTGGGTCACCTCAAAAAACATGCTTTGCCCCCGCTGCGTTTTTTGCGCGAGTTTCGCCTGAAGAACACCGACTGCAAGGTCGGCGACAAGGTCACGGTGGACGTGTTCGGGGTGGGGGAACGCGTCGATGTCGTCGGCACGTCGAAGGGCAAAGGCTTCGCCGGCGTGGTCAAGCGCTATCACTTTAGCGGCGGAATCAAGACGCACGGCGCCTCGGACCGGGTGCGGGCTCCCGGCGCGAGTTCCTCGACGACCACCCCGGGCCGCGTCTACAAGGGGACGCGGCGGGCCGGCCACATGGGCAACGCGCGCGTGACTGCCCAGGGTTTGAAAGTGGTGCTGGTGGACCCGGAGCGCAATCTGCTGGGGGTGCGCGGCGCCATTCCCGGACCCAAGGGCGGCCTGGTTTTGATCAAGGAGGCGCGCAAGCAATAGGCGCGTCGGATGGGAGCATGGCTATGAAGGTTGACGTTTTCAACATGAAAGGCGAGAAGGTCAAGACGGTCGAGTTACCGTCGGAAATCTTCGAGGCCCCCGTGAACATTGATTTGATGCACCAGGCTTTCGTGCGCCAGATGGCCAATGCGCGCCTGGGCACGCACAAGACCAAAACGCGCGGCGAAGTGGCCGGCGGCGGGAAGAAACCCTGGCGGCAGAAAGGCACCGGCCGCGCCCGCCAAGGGTCGACGCGCGCCGCGCAGTGGGTCGGCGGCGGCAAGATTTTTACGCCCCGGCCGCGCAAGTACACGCAGGATATGCCGCGCAAGATGCGTCAGGCGGCTTTGCGGTCGGCGCTCTCGGCCAAGGCGGCCGAGAAGAGCGTGGTGGTGGTCGATGAGTTGACGCTCGAAGAACCCAAGACCCGCTTGATGGCGCAGGCGCTCAAAGCGCTGGTCGGCGACGCCTCGGCGCTGGTGCTGGCGGCGGAAAAAGACGCGGCTTACGAAGTGGTCGCCCGCTCGACCAATAATCTGCCGGACGCCAAACTGCTGCTGGCGAATTACCTCAACATCCGCGATCTTCTCGATTACGACAAACTCGTCATGCCGCTCAAGGCGTTGGACGTGTTGAAGTCGAACCTGGTGTAGGAGGCTAGCATGACGACGGTTTATGATGTACTCCGCCGCCCGCTGATTACCGAAAAGTCGAACTATCAGTCGGGCAAACTGCGCCAGTATACCTTCGAGGTGGACAGCAGAGCCACCCGCACGCAGGTCAAAGACGCCATTGAAACGCTGTTCGACGTCAAGGTGGCGCGCGTCAATATCATCAATACGGCCGCCAAACGCAGCCGCCGGCGCAATCGCCGTCTGCTGGTGCGCGAGCCGGGCTTCAAGAAAGCAATCGTGACCCTGGCCGAGGGTTCGACCCTCGAGATCTTCGAAGGGGTGAAGTAATGGCTGTCAAAAAGTACAAACCGGTGACCCCCGGTCAGCGAGGCATGACCGGTTACACCTTTGAAGAAATTACCAAGACGGAACCCGAGCGCAGCCTGATCGTGCCGCGCAAACGCAAGGGCGGCCGCAACGTCTATGGGCGCGTGACTGTCCGTCACCGCGGCGGCGGGGCGCGGGGGTTCATCCGGCTGGTGGATTTCAAGCGCGATAAGCACAACATTCCCGCCAAAGTGGCGGCCATCGAGTACGACCCCAACCGGACGGCCCGCCTGGCGCTCCTGCACTACGCCGATGGCGAGAAGCGCTACATTCTGGCGCCGCTCGGCCTGAAGGTCGGCGATACGGTTGTCTCCGGCCCGCAGGCGGAAATCCGACCGGGCAACAGCCTGCCGCTGGCCAACATCCCGGTAGGGACGATGGTGCACAACATCGAGATGAAAGAGGGCAAAGGCGGCCAGTTGGTGCGGGCAGCCGGCGGAGCAGCCCAGTTGCTGGCCAAGGAAGGCGAATACGCCCAGATCCGCATGCCCTCGGGCGAGGTGCGCCTGATTCGCCAGGTCTGCTACGCCACCATTGGTCAGATCGGCAACCTGGACCACAGCAACATCAAACTGGGCAAGGCCGGCCGCAAGATTCACATGGGCATCCGCCCGACCGTGCGCGGGACGGCGATGAGTCCGCGCGACCATCCGCACGGCGGCGGCGAGGGCCGTCAGCCGGCGGGTATGCCGGGCCCGAAGACCCCGTGGGGCCGCCCGGCGCGCGGGTACAAGACTCGCAACAACAAACAGACCGACAAGTACATTGTGCGCCGCCGCAGCAAGTCGAAGCGCTAGGCGTGTGAGTCAGTGAGGTAGAGAATATGTCTCGTTCGTTGAAAAAAGGTCCTTATATCGAGCCGAAACTGCTCAAGAAGATCGAGGCGATGAACCAGAAGGGCGAGAAGAAAGTCATCCGCACCTGGAGCCGCGCCAGCGTGATCTTCCCGCAGATGGTTGGGCATACGATTGCGGTCCACGACGGCCGCCGCCATGTGCCGATTTACATCACGGAAAACATGGTCGGCCACCGCCTGGGTGAGTTTGCGCCCACGCGCACCTTCCGCGGTCACGTGGCTGCCGAGAAATCGAGCAAGGCCAAGAAGTAGGAGAGCAGCCATGGCTCAAGATATTCGTGCTCAATTGCGTTTTCTGCCCATCTCTGCTCAGAAGGTGCGCCTGGTCATTGACACCGTCCGCGGTATGGATGTGGTTCAGGCGATGGAAACCTTGCGTTTCATGCCGCAGCGGGCGGCGAGGCCGGTCGCCAAGTTGCTGGCCTCGGCGGTGGCAAACGCCGAAGAGAATTTCGGCGTCAGCCGCGACGCGCTGTTTGTCGCCAAAATCTTCGCCGACGAAGCGCCGACCCGCAAGTGGCGTCGCTTTGGGGCGCGCGGCCGCTTCAAGCCGATTTTGCGCCGTTCGTCTCATGTCACTGTCATCCTGAACGAACGCGAGGCCGCCTAGGCAGAGAAAGGAATGAGGAGATCTTATGGGTCGTAAAGTTCATCCCGTTGGTTTTCGCCTGAACGTCAGCCGCGACTGGCAGGGCCGCTGGTTTGCCGAGCGCGCCCAGTACCGCGAACAACTGGCGCAGGACATGGCCATCCGCGACATGATTCGCAAAGAGGCCGGCCGGGCGGGCGTTTCCCGCATCGACGTCGAACGTTACCCGGGCAAGGTGAAGGTCTCGGTGCACACGGCCAAGCCGGGCATCCTGATTGGCCGCAAGGGCGAGGGCATCAAAAAGGTGCGCGTGGCCCTCGAGCAGTTGACCGGCAAGAAAATCGATCTGGACATCAAAGAGATTCAGGCTCCCGATTGCGACGCCTACCTGGTGGCGCATAACATCGCCGATCAACTCGAGCGCCGCATCAGTTACCGGCGGGCGATGAAGCGCGCCATTCAGCAGGCGATGCGTCAGGGCGCCAAGGGCATCAAGATCGAGGTCGGCGGACGGTTGGCGGGAGCCGAAATGGCCCGCAACGTCTGGCTGCGGGATGGCCGCGTGCCTCTGCAGACCCTGCGGGCGGACATTGACTTTGCCCGCGCCGAAGCCACCACCACCTACGGCCAGATTGGCGTCAAGGTGTGGATCTATCGCGGCGATATGAAGACGGAAGTCGAAGAGAAAGTTGAGGCGACCGAAGGCGTGTACGTCAGCGAATAGGCCGGTCGTCGAAGTGAGGAATGTGCTATGTTAATGCCAAAACGCGTGAAGTATCGCAAGCAAATGCGCGGCCGCATGAAGGGCAAGGAGTCGCGCGGGGTCGAGATTGCCTTCGGCGATTACGCCCTCCAGGCGCTTGAACCGGGGTGGGTGACCGCCCGCCAGATCGAGGCGGCCCGCCGCGCCATCGTGCGCGCCATGAAGCGCCGCGGCAAGGTCTGGATTCGCATTTTCCCAGACAAGCCCTATACCCAGAAGCCGCCCGAAACCCGCATGGGCAAGGGCAAAGGCAGCGTCGAATACTGGGTGGCGGTAGTCAAGCCGGGCCGGATCATGTTCGAGATCGGCGGTTTGCCGGAGGATGTGGCGATGGAGGCCCTCAACCTGGCCCGCTACAAGTTCTCGATTCGCACCAAGATCATTGCCCGCCATGATCTGGCGACAGGAGAGCAGGCATGAAACCGGCAGAAATTCGTAAACTCTCCGTAGACGAGATCGAGGCCAAACTGGCCGACAGCCGGGAGGAGTTGATGAAACTCCGCTTTCAGCAGGTGACCGGTCAGTTGACCGATACCAGCCGTCTGCGCCTGGTGCGGCGCGATATCGCCCGTCTGCAGACCATCCTGAAAGAAATGCAGGCCGGCGGCGTGACAGCGCCCCAAACGGAGGCCGAGGAGCCGAAGCGCAAGGGCCGGGCGAAGAAGTCCGCCGACGAGGCGGAGGCCGCCCCGGTCGAGGAAAAGGCGGCTGCCAAGCCCAGGGCGCGCAAGTCGAAGGCCGCTACGGCAGAAGAAGGTGAAGCATGAACAAGCGTCGTCGCATGACAGGTGTCGTTACCAGCAACAAAATGACCAAGACCGTGGTGGTCGAAATCAGCCGGACGTTCCGCCATCCCTTGTACCGCAAGGTCGTCCATTTGAGCAAACGCGTCAAGGCCCATGATGAATTGGGCTGCCAGATCGGCGACCAGGTTCAGATTGTGGAAAGCCGCCCCCTCTCGCGCGATAAGCGCTGGGTGGTCGAGAAGATCGTCAAGCGCGAGATTCGCACCGCCGACGCCGGCGTCGCCGCGGCTGAGGCCGAACTGACGCCCGAGTCCGTTGTGGAGGCGGAGGCGTCTCCGGCGGCGCAGAGCGAAGAATCTCCGATGGAGGTTCAGCCATGATTCAGAAAGAAAGCATTCTGAAAATCGCCGATAACACCGGGGCGCGGGAATTGTTGGTCATCCACATCCTGGGCGGCTCGACCCGCCGTTATGGCCGCGTCGGCGATATCGTCATCGGGACGGTCAAATCGGCCACGCCGCAGGGCGCGGTCAAGAAGTCCGAGATCGTCAAGGCGGTCATCGTGCGCTGCGCCAAAGAGTGGCGGCGCGAGGACGGTTCCTATATCCGCTTCGATGACAACGCCGCCGTCATCCTGGACACGGACGGCCAGAACCCGAAAGGCAGCCGCATCTTTGGCCCGGTGGCGCGTGAATTGCGCGAGAAGGGCTTCATGAAGATTGTGTCGCTGGCCCCCGAAGTTCTCTAGGCCGGAGGAGCAAGCATGAAGGTCAAGATTCGCAAAGGTGATACCGTTGAGATCATCAGCGGCAAACTCGAAGACCGAGGCAAACGGGGCGAGGTGATCAAGGTCTTGCCCGACGAAGGCCGGGTGGTGGTGCAAGGCGTCAACATCCGCACCAAGCACCAGCGCCAGGTCCAGACTCAGGGTCGGACGATCAACCCCGGCCGGATCAAATTCGAGGGCCCGCTGCACATTTCGAATGTCATGCTGGTTTGCCCGAAGTGCAATGAACCCACCCGGGTGGGCGTCCAGCGGGACGAGAGCGGCTCGCACCGCGTCTGCAAGAAATGCCAGGCGTTGATCGATTAGCCGCCGGTTGGAGTGTTGACGTATGAATAGATTGCAAGAACGATACAAGAAAGAAGTGGTCCCGGCGCTGATCAAGGCGTTCGGTTACCGGAATATCATGGAAGTGCCGCGCATCGAGAAGGTGGTCGTCAACATCGGCCTGGGCGAAGCGATGGACAATCCCAAGGCCCTCGAGGCGGCGATGAACGACCTGGCGCAAATTACCGGCCAGAAACCGGTGATGACCAAGGCTCGCAAGAGCATCGCCAACTTCAAACTGCGCGAAGGCCGTGTCATCGGAACGAAGGTGACCCTGCGCGGCGAGCGCATGTGGCACTTCCTCGACCGGCTGATGAACATCGCCCTGCCGCGCGTCCGCGACTTCCGCGGCGTTTCGCCGGAGGCCTTCGACGGGCGGGGCAACTACACCCTCGGCCTGCGCGACCAGTTGATCTTCCCGGAGATCGACTACGACAAAATCGACAAACTCAGGGGCATGGAGGTCACGGTGGTGACGACGGCCCGTTCGGATGATCACGCCCGGTTGTTGCTGCAACTGCTGGGCATGCCGTTCAGGAAGGAAGCGTAGCCTATGGCAAGCAAGTGCATGCAATATCGTGAAATGCGCCGCAAATACCCGACCCGGGTGCGCAATCGCTGCATCCGCTGCGGACGCCCGCGCGGTTACATCCGCCGCTTTGGCTTGTGCCGGATTTGCTTCCGGGAACTGGCTTTGGAAGGAAAAATCCCCGGCGTCGTGAAGTCGTCCTGGTAGCCGGGTGGAGGTAGGATATGAGCGTTTCTGATCCGATTGCAGATATGCTGACCCGCATCCGCAACGCCGTGATGACCGGTCAGACCTTGACGGCGATGCCTCATTCGAAGGTCAAGTTGGAAATTGCCAAGATTTTGAAGGAAGAAGGATACATCGAGTCCTATGAGGTCGCCGAGGGAGAACGGCCAGCCCAGAAGGTCCTGCGCCTGAAGATCAAGTACGTGGGCGAGCGCCGTCAGCGACGGCCGGTGATCACCGGGCTGGAACGCGTCAGCCGCCCGGGCCGGCGCGTCTACACCAAGAAACAGGATATCCCCTGGGTGCTGTCGGGGATGGGAATTGCCATCCTTTCGACTCCCAAGGGGATCATGACCGGCCAGCGCGCTCGTCAGTTGGGCGTGGGCGGTGAAATCCTCTGCAAGGTCTGGTAGAGAGGAGGAACACTGTGTCTCGTATTGGACGCATGCCTGTCGTCATCCCGTCTGGCGTACAGGTGGAATTGAACGGCACCCATGTACGGGTCAAAGGCCCGAAGGGCGAATTGCAGCGCACCTTCTCGCCTTTGATTGGGATTGCCATGGAGAATGGTCAACTGATCATCACCCGCAGATCGGAGCGGCCCGCCGAGCGCGCCCTGCACGGCACGACCCGCGCCGTGCTGGCGAACATGATCCACGGCGTCAGCGCCGGCTTCGAGCGGGTGCTGGAGTGGGAAGGCGTCGGTTACCGCGCCGAAATGGACGGCAAGACGCTGGTGTTGTACTTGGGCTACTCGCATCCGGTCAGGGTCGAGCCGCCGGAAGGCATTTCCTTCGACGTGGATGCCCGCAACAGACAGATCTTCGTGCGCGGTTTCGACAAGGAACGGGTGGGGCAGGTGGCGGCCGACATCCGCAAGATTCGTCCGCCGGAGCCGTATCACGGCAAGGGCCTGCACTATCTTGGTGAAAAGATTCGCCGCAAGGCCGGCAAGTCTGGAAAGGCAAAGTAAGGTATGGCTGAGCATAATCGTTCTCGCGCCCGCATCAAGCGGCATCTGCGCGTGCGCAAACACGTGAGCGGCACGCCGCAGCGGCCTCGTCTGAGTGTGTTCCGCAGCCTGTCGCAAATCTACGCCCAGGTGATTGATGATTCGGCGGGCCGCACGCTGGCCGCAGCCTCGTCGATCGACCGCGAATTGCGTGAGAAGATGAAGGGCTTGAAGAAGACCGAACAGGCGAAACTGGTGGGCCAGGCGCTGGCCGAACGCGCCGTCCGCAAGGGCATCAAAGCGGTGGTTTTCGACCGCGGCGGATTCAAGTACAGCGGCCGCGTCAAAGCGCTGGCCGACGGCGCCCGCGAAGGCGGCCTGGAGTTCTAGGCCCGATTGGAGAGCACACTATGGATTACCAGGTAATGGAACTCGAACAACAAACCGAACAACTGGACGAGCGCGTCATCGAGATTGCGCGCGTGGCCAAAGTGGTTCAGGGCGGCCGCCGCTTCCAGTTCCGCGTGACTGTCGTCATCGGCGACAATCACGGTCAGGTCGGCGTTGGGGTGGGCAAGGCCAACGCCGTCCCCGAAGCGATGCGCAAGGCGACCGACCGCGCCCGCAAGAATATGCATCCGGTGCATTTGTCGGGCACGACCATCCCGCATCAGTCGATTGGCAAGGTCGGCGGTTCGATCATCCTGCTGAAACCGGCCTCCCCCGGTACGGGCGTGATCGCCGCCGGCGGCGTGCGCGCCGTCCTCGAAGCGGCTGGCGTGCGCGACATTCTCACCAAGTCGCTGGGGTCGTCCAACGTCTTGAACAGCGTGCAGGCCACCATGCAGGCCCTGGACGCGCTCAAGTCGCCCCAGGAAGAGGCCGCCCGGCGCGGCAAGCCGGTCGAAGAACTCCTGCCGTTCTGGGAAAGGAGAAAGAAGAATGGCTAAGAGTGGAACCAGCAAGACCATCAAGGTGACCCTGGTCAGAAGCCCCATTGGCTATTCCAAACGCCAGAAGGCGACGGTGAGGGCGCTCGGTCTGCGCCGGATGAATCAGACGGTCGAGCATCCTGACACGCCCGCCTTGCGCGGCATGCTGGATAAAGTGATTCACCTGATTCGTATCGAAGAATAGGGATGAAGATGAAACTGAACGATCTCAAACCCAATCCGGGGTCGAAGAAAGACCGCAAGCGCGTCGGCCGCGGCATCTCGGCCGGGCAGGGCAAGACCTGCGGCCGGGGCACCAAAGGCCAGGGCGCGCGCTCGGGCGAGGGCGGACGCCTGTACCGTCAGGGCGGCAACCTGCCGTTCTACCGCCGCCTGCCGTTCGTGCGCGGTTACGGCTTCACCCCGCTCTACGCTGTCGAGTACAACGAAGTCAACCTGGACCAGTTGGCCGCCTTCGAGGCGGGGGCCGAAGTCACCCCCGAGACCATGACCCAGGCCCGCCTGCTGCGCAATCCGGAAAATCCGGTGGCCATCCTGGGGCGCGGCGAGGTCAAAGTCGCCCTCAAGGTGCGCGCGCATCGCGTCAGCAAGGGCGCGCGGGCCAAAATCGAAGCGGCCGGCGGCAGCGTCGAGTTGATTTCGTAGTCTCACCAGGAGACCGCTATGAAAACCGCATTTTCGGGATGGCGCTACCTGTGGAAGTCGCAGGACATCCGCCGCAAGTTGCTGGTGACCCTGCTGATTCTGGTCATCTACCGCCTGGCGGCCAATGTGCCCGTGCCGGGCATCAACCGCGAGGCCCTGGCTTCGCTGATTCAGAGTTCCAACCAGTCGGGGTTCTTCCTGGCCTTTCTGGATTTGCTGTCCGGCGGGACGATTTCGAGTTTCTCGGTGCTGGCGATGGGCGTCTATCCGTACATCACCGCCCAGATCATCATTCAGTTGCTCCTGCCGATCTTCCCTTCCTTGCAGAAAAAGTTCCAGGAAGACCCGCGCGAAGGCCGCAAATTGCAGGAACGCTGGACCTATTACCTTTCGATCCCGATGGCGGCGCTTTCGGCGATTGGCCAAATCAATATCTTCAATTCCTATTCGCGGGGCGGCCAGATTGTCGCTTTTGGGTTCACCTCGGAACTGTGGCTGCCCTCTCTCGCCGTTCTGTTGACCATGGTCGGCGGCACGATGTTCGCCATCTGGCTGGGCGAACTCATCTCTGAGTTCGGCATTCGCGGACAGGGCCTCTCGTTGATCATCTTCGCCGGCATCGTGGCGCGCATGCCTCACAACATCGGCGTCATCTGGGCCGACGAGGCCACCCGCTGGCCGATGCTCATCACCATGCTGGTGATCATCGTGGCGACCATTTTCGTGATCGTCTACGTCCAGCAGGGACGGCGCAACGTGCCGGTCATGTACCCGGGCCGGCGGGTCGGCAACCGCATGTCCATGCCGGTCAAAGGGTCTTTGCCGCTGATGGTCAACATGGCGGGCATGATTCCGCTCATCTTTGCCGGGGCGCTGTTGCAATTGCCGTCGGTGATTTCGAGTTACTTCTTGAACCCGAACCGCTATTCCGAGCGGGTGGTTCAATTCGCGACCAGCGTCAACAACCTGTTCAACGCCAGCGGCCCGTATGACTGGGTCTACTGGTTGATCTACTTCATCTTTGTGGTCGTTTTCACCTTCTTCTACACCGATGTGCTCTTCACGCAGCAGAATTACGGTGAGAATCTGAAGAAGGTCGGCGCCCAGATCCCCGGCGTGAACCGCGGCGCCCCGACCCAGAAATACCTGAGCAAAGTCCAGCGCCGCATCACCTTCCCGGGCGCGTTCTTCCTGGGATTGGTCGCCGTGCTGCCCTACCTGATTCACCTGGCGCTCAACGCGGCCGGAATCTCCTCGCAGACCTCGTCTTCGACCATTTTCCTGGTCTCCTCGGCCGGTCTGCTGATCGTCGTCGGCGTGGTGCGCGACACCTTCCTGAACATCGACGCCGAACTCAAGTTGCACGGCTACGATGACGCGCATCTGATCAAATAGGTCGCCATGCCCACCTACATTGTTCTGCTCGGCCCGCCCGGCGTGGGCAAAGGGACGCAAGCCAAAATCATCGCGGAACGCCTGAGCCTGCCGCACGTTTCTTCCGGCGACCTGTTTCGCGAGAACATTAAAAACGGCACGCCGTTGGGTCAACTGGCCCAGTCTTTCATCAACAAGGGTGAACTGGTGCCCGACGATGTCACCATCGGCATGATTCGCGAGCGCCTCTCCCGTCCAGATTGCGCTGGCGGGGCGTTGCTCGACGGTTTCCCGCGCACCACCTTCCAGGCCGAGGCGCTGGACGCCCTGCTGGCCGAATTCGGCGGCCAGGTGGATTACGTGCCCTACATCACCGCCAGCGAAGAGACCCTGGTCGAGCGTCTGAGCGGGCGCTGGACCTGCCGCGCCCAGGGGCATGTTTTTCACGAAAAGCACAACCCGCCGCGTCAGCCCGGCGTCTGCGACTTCGATGGATCGGAACTTTACCAGCGCGACGACGACCGCGCCGAGACGGTCGTGCGGCGCATCCAGGTCTATTTTCAACAGACCGAGCCGCTGATTGCCTACTACCGCGCCCGCGGCCGGCTGCACGAAATCGACGGCGCTCAGCCGATCGAAAAAGTCACCGCCGACCTGCTGGCCGTCTTGGGACGTTGATATGGGCTGGGAACGCGACATCCGCATCAAGACCCCCGCCGAAATCGAACGGATGCGCGCTGCCGGCCGCCTCAACGCCATGGCTTTGGCGGCGGTTCGAGAACTTTTACAACCCGGCGTCACCACCGCAGACCTCAACGCGGCTGCTGAGGAAGTCCTGCGGAAACACGGCGCTTACTCGCCCTTCAAGAACTACGGCCACCCTCCGTATCCAGCCTCCATTTGCGTCAGCATCAACGAAGAACTGGTGCACGGCATCCCCGGCAAACGCAAATTGAAGGAAGGCGACATCGTCTCGGTGGATTGCGGCACGGTGCTGGATGGGTACGTGGGCGACTCGGCTTTCACGGCCGGCGTCGGGGAGATCTCTCCCCTGGCCCGCAAATTGTTGGAAGTGACCGAGCAGGCGCTGTATGTGGGCATCGCCATGATGCGCGTCGGGAACAAGACGGGCGACGTTTCGGCGGCCATTCAGCAATTCGTCGAGGCCAACGGATTTCATGTCACCCGCCAGTACACCGGACACGGAGTCGGCCGGAGCATGCACGAGGGGCCGCAGGTGCCGAACTATGGAACGCCCGGCACCGGCATTCCTCTGCAGCCTGGCATGACCATCGCCCTCGAACCGATGGTGCTGGTCGGCACGCACCGGACCCGTGTCCTGCCTGACCAGTGGACGGTCATCTCTGCCGACCGGTCATTGACGGCCCACTTCGAACATTCGGTGGCCGTCACCGAAGGAGAACCTCTCATCCTGACTGTCCTTTGACCGGAGCAGAAACCGCAACTGGACGGAATAAGATGAAACAAGTATAATTCGCACTTTGGCTGCAAGACCGATAGTAGGAGAAATGCATCATGAAAGTCAGTCCATCCATTCGCAAGCGCTGTGCGAAATGCCGGATCGTGAAACGCAAGGGCATCTTGTATGTCATTTGCGAAAATCCGAAACACAAACAGCGACAAGGATAAGAAACTATGGCACGTATTGAAGGCGTTGACCTGCCGCGCAACAAGCGCGTCGAAGTAGGCCTGACCTACATCTATGGCATTGGGCCAACCCGCGCCCGCGAAATTCTAGGCGCGACCAAAGTAAACCCGGATACGCGCGTCAAGGATTTGACCGAAGCCGAGGTCTCGGCCATCCGCGAGTACATCGCCAAGAACTGGAAGGTCGAGGGCGATTTGCGCCGCGAGGAGCAGATGAACATCAAGCGCCTGGTCGAAATCGGCTGCTACCGCGGCCTGCGCCACCGCCGCAGCCTGCCGGTTCGCGGCCAGCGGACGCGCACCAATGCCCGCACCCGCAAAGGTCCCAAGAAGACCGTTGCCGGCCGCGGCCGCCGCAAGGGCGGGAAGAAGTAATCCGCATTTTCTGGAGTTAGAGAGGTCCTATGCCACAGACTGTACGTTCCACGCGCCGCGGCGCGACCAAGAAAATCAAACGGACTCTGTCTTCTGGACAGGTGCACATCTTTGCTTCTTTCAACAACACGATTGTGACCGTCACCGACAACGAGGGCAACACGCTGTGCTGGGGCAGTTCGGGGTCGGCGGGATTCAAGGGCTCGCGCAAGAGCACGCCCTTTGCCGCCCGCCTGGCCGCCGAGCAGGCCATCAAGGCGGCGCAGGCGATGGGCATCCAGGAAGTGGATGTCATCGTCAAGGGGCCCGGCCCGGGCCGCGAGAATGCCATCCGCGCCGTCCAGGCGATGGGGTTGAAGGTCAAATCCATCTCCGACGTCACGCCGGTGCCGCACAACGGTTGCCGGCCGCCCAAGCGACGCCGCGTGTAGTTCAGACGAGAGAGGTTAGTCAGTATGGCAAAGAATACAGGGCCGGCCTGCAAATTGTGCCGGCGTGAAGGCGAAAAATTGTTTCTCAAGGGAGAGCGGTGCTTTTCTCCCAAATGCGCTTTCGAACGGCGCAGTTATGCGCCTGGTCAGCATGGCCGCACGCACAGCCGAAGCGGCGGCACGGCTACGGGGCGCGAATCCGACTACGCCAAGCAGTTGCGCGCCAAGCAGCGCGCCCGCCGCGTGTACGGAATCTACGAGCGCCAATTCCGCCGCTATTACGGCAAGGCGCTCAAGGCGCGCGGCATCACCGGTTTGGTCTTGCTGCAAACGCTCGAGTCGCGCCTGGATAACGTCATTTATCGGCTGGGATTTGCCTCCAGCCGCGCTCAGGCCCGCTTGCTGGTCACCCATGGTCACTTTACCGTCAACGGCCGCCGCACCGACGTGCCTTCGATGACCCTGCGGGTCGGTGACGTGGTCGCCGTGCGCGAAGGTTCGTTGAAGACCACTTACTTCAAAGAACTGAGCGCGGTCGCCGAGGGGCGCACCGTCCCGGCCTGGCTGCAACGCGATCTCAAGAACCTTTCGGGCAGCGTGCTGCGCCTGCCGGAGCGCGCCGAGATCGACGGCAATCTCAACGAGCAACTCATCGTCGAGTACTACTCGCGCTAATCCGAGTCGATTGCTCTACTAGACGCGGCGCACCGTTTCGTGCGCCGAAAGAGGTGAACCGTGGCAGTTACAAACATGGTCATGCCGAAGATCGAGCGCGAAGCCGAAGCGCGCAACTATGGCAAATTCATCGTCAGCCCGCTCGAGCGCGGCTACGGCGTCACGCTGGGCAACGCCCTGCGCCGGGTGCTGCTCTCCTCGCTGGAAGGCGCAGCGGTGACCTCCATCCGCATCGCCGACGTCTTGCACGAGTTCAGCGACATCCCCGGCGTGCGCGAGGACGTCTTGCAGGTCATGCTGCAAATCAAACAACTGCGCCTGATTCTCACCGGCGTGGATGTGACCCGCATGCACCTGGAGGTGCGCGGCGAAGGGGTGGTCACGGCGGCCGATATCATTACCCCGCCGGAAGTGACCATCGTCAACCCTGACCTGTACCTGTTTACCGCCGACAGCCCCAAAACCCGCCTGGACATCGAATTCACGGTCGAGCGCGGGCGCGGCTACTCGCCGGCCAACGAACGCGGCCGCATGCCGATCGGCGATTTACCGGTGGACGCGATCTATAGCCCGGTCAAGCGCGTCAATTGGGAGGTCCAGGCGGCGCGCGTCGGCCAGAGCACGAACTACGACCGTCTCGTCATCGAAATCTGGACGGATGGCACCATCTCCCCGGAGAACGCGCTGAGCACCTCGGCGAAGATTCTCATCGAGCATTTGCGCTATGTGGCCGGAATCAGCGAGGACACGCTCAGCATCACGATGGAAAAAGAGATCGCCGGTTCGCGCCTGACCAGCGAGGTGGCCGAAATGCCGGTCGAATCGCTCGATCTCTCGGTGCGGGTTTTCAATTCGCTGAAACGGACCGGCATCACCACCGTCGGCGATGTGCTGGAATTGCTCGAAAAGGGCGAGCAGGCGGTCATGTCGATCCGCAACTTCGGCGAAAAGAGCCTCGACGAACTTCGCACCAAGATGCGAGAGAAGGGCTATTTGAAGGACGAACCTAAGAAAGAGTTGGAGTGATGTAGCAATGCGACACCAAGTGGCTGGTCATAAACTCAACCGTACCAAGGGCGCGCGCCTGGCTCTGCGCCGCAACCTGATCAAACAATTCTTCACCTACGAGCGCATCCGCACCACCCAGGCCAAGGCGGCCGCCATTCGCGGCGAGGCCGAGAAGATGATCACCCTGGCCCGCAGCATCCAGGACGCCGATGAGGCCCAGAAGGTGGCTGCGCGCCGGCTGGTTGCGGCCCGCCTGGGCAACAACAGCAACGCGGTCATCAAGAAATTGTTCGATGAAATCGCGCCGCGTTTTGCCGGGCGCAACGGCGGTTACACCCGCGTGCTCAAACTGGGCCCGCGCTTTGGCGACAAGGCCGAGATGGTTTTGCTCGAGTTGGTCGAAGAGTAAACGATATCACCGTTCTTAGTCATCGGTTGTCAGTCTGATTGCTGACAATGGCACGTTACCAGATTATCGTTGCGTACGACGGCACCTGTTTCGTAGGCAGTCAGCGGCAGGGGCGCGGTCGCACCGTCCAGGGTGAACTCGAACGCGCTTTGCGCCGGATCGGCTGGAAAGGCAAGTCGATCTTGCTGGCCGGGCGCACCGACAGCGGCACCCACGCCAGCGGTCAGGCGGCGGCCTTCGACCTGGACTGGGGTCACAGCCCCGAGGATTTGCTGCAGGCTCTGAACGCCAACCTGCCGCCCGATCTGGCCGTCCGCAGCCTGCGAGCGGTGAGCGACGACTTCCATCCGCGCTTCGACGCCTCTAGCCGCCGCTACCGCTACCGCTTGTTCGCTCAGCCCATCCGCGACCCGCTGCGCGAGCGCTACGCCTGGCGCGTTTGGCCTCCCGTCGCCGACCTGACTCCCCTGGCCGACCTGTGGCCAGGCCGCCATGACTTCGCCGCCTTCGGCGCCCCGCCCCGAGCCGGAGGCAGCACTGTGCGGACGGTCTATTCCGCCTCCTGGCGGCAGAACGACGACGAATGGCTCTTCGAAATTGAAGCCGATGCCTTCCTGTACCGCATGGTGCGCCGTCTGGTCTATCTCCAGGCGGCCGTCGGGCAGGGACGCCTGTCGGCGGAGAGTCTGCGGCGGGCGCTCGAGACCGGAGAACGGGTCCCGTTAGCCGGGCTGGCGCCGGCCTGCGGCCTGACGCTGGTCGAGGTCCGGTACGATAATCTGGCTTGAATTAGTCTGAACGTTTGGAGAGACGAAAGTGTACAAATCTTACTATCCCAAGGCTGCTGAGATCCAACCCCAGTGGTTGCTGGTGGACGCCGCCGGTCAGAATCTGGGCCGCCTGGCCAGCCGAATCGCGGCGCTGTTGCTGGGCAAGCACAAGCCGACCTTCACCCCCGGCGTGGGCGTGGGCGACTATGTGGTGGTCATCAACGCCCGCCACATCACGGTGACCGGGACGCGTTCCAGCACCAAACTGACCGAGAAAATGTACTACCGCCATTCGGGATACCCGGGCGGTCTGAAGTCCATCAACCTGCGCGATTTGCTGGAGAAATATCCAGATCGCGTCATCCGGGCGGCGGTGTGGGGCATGCTTCCGCACAACAAATTCGGCCGCCAGTTGATGAAACGGCTCAAGGTCTATGGCGAGGCGGAGCATCCGCACACAGCCCAGAACCCGCAAAAGGTAGCCTAAAGGAGCAAGGATATGTCTGTGCAGTACTATGAAGGAATTGGCCGCCGCAAGGAAAGCGTCGCTCGCGTGCGCCTGATGAGCGGGTCGGGCAAGTTCATCGTCAACGATAAGGAAGCGCAGGCCTACTTCACCCGCCTGGGCGACATGGAGGCCATTCTGCGGCCGTTTGCCGCCGCCGGGCAGGACGCCAAGTCGTTCGATGTCACCGTCCTGGTCAAGGGCGGCGGCGTCAGCGGCCAGACCGGCGCGGTCGTGCTTGGCCTGGCGCGCGCCCTGGTCAAGATGGACCCCAATCTGGTGCCGGCCATGCGCAAATACGGCCTGTTGACCCGCGACGCGCGCGTCAAGGAACGCAAGAAACCCGGCCTCAAGCGCGCCCGCAAGGCCCCGACCTACACGAAGCGTTAATCTGCGCCCAGCGTGCGACGTGCGCGGTGAGGAACTTACCGCTGAGAAACGGCGAGCACAGGATGGAGATATGCTGTGCTTGCCGCAGGCTCTGCGGTAAGTTTTGTTCTTTTCGATGATTCAGGGAGAAACCCATGCCCGGAATTACCCTGCTCGGCCTCGGCCCCGGCGATCCCTCGCTGTTGACCCGCCAGGCCTGGGAGGCGCTCGCCTCCGCTGATGAAATCTGGCTGCGCACCCGTCAGCATCCCGCCGTCAGCGGCCTGCCCTCGGCGGTCGAAATTCATTCGTTCGATTCCTTGTACGAAAGCGGCGAGGACTTCGACGCCGTCTATGCCGCTATCGTCGAGAAAGTGCTCGAACTGGGCCGCCGGCCGCAGGGCGTCCTTTACGCCGTCCCCGGCGATCCCTTCGTGGCCGAGGCGACCGGCCCGGAAATTGCCCGCCGGGCGCGGACCGAGGGCCTGCCGCTGCGCATCGTCAGCGGACTTTCTTTCCTCGGGCCGGTTTTCGCCGCCCTCGGCCTCGACCCCTTCCCGCGCCTGACCCTGATGGACGCCCTGGAGTTGAGCCAGAGTCACCTGCCGCTCTTTCCGCCCGACGCCCCGGCCTTGGTCGCCCAGCTCTATTCGCGGCTGGTGGCCGCCGAAGTCAAGATGACCCTCACCGCCGTCTATCCAGACGAGCACCCTGTCCGTCTGGTCCACGCGGCCGGGACGGAGCAGGAACGAGTGGAGGATTTGCCCCTTCATGCCATAGACCACAGCCCGCACATTGGCTTGCTGACGACCTTGTACGTGCCGCCTCTTCCAGCCGGGACTTCCTTCGAGGCCTTTCAGGAGGTGGTCGCGGCGCTGCGCGCCCCCAACGGCTGCCCCTGGGATCGACAGCAGACTCACGCCAGTCTGCGCCCCCATTTGCTCGAAGAAGCCTACGAAACGCTGGCGGCCATCGACTCGGGCGACGCGAACAAGATGGCCGAAGAATTCGGCGACTTGTTGCTGCAAATTGTGCTGCATGCCCAGATTGCCAGCGAAGAAGGCGAATTCAGCATGGCGGAGGTGCTCAAAGGGATTCGCGATAAGATCATCCGCCGTCACCCCCACGTCTTTGGCGATGTCCACGTGGAGGGGGTGGGGGGCGTGCTGACCAACTGGGAGAAGATCAAGGCCGCCGAGCGCGCCGCAAACGGCGACGAAGAAAAGGGCCTGCTGGACGGCGTTCCGCTGGCGCTGCCGGCCCTCAGCCAGGCGCTGGAGTATCAGGAGCGCGCCGCGCGGGTCGGTTTCGACTGGCCCGAAATCGGCGGCGTGCTGGACAAGATCGCCGAGGAGATTCAAGAAGTGCGTTCTGCCGAAGATCCCCAGGCGCTGATGGACGAATTGGGTGATCTGTTCTTTGCCCTGGTCAACCTGGCGCGCTGGAAGAAGGTCGACGCCGAGTCGGCGCTGCGGGCGGCAAACCAGCGTTTCAGACAGCGCTTTGCTTGCATCGAGCAGGAGGCCAGAAAACAGGGACGCGCATTGAACGAGATGACGATCGATGAGTTGGAAACGCTGTGGCAGGCGGCCAAAAGGAGAACCGCCGGGTGAAAATTTAAGATAAATCCCCCAGTAGTCCTCTTGCTTTCACCTAACAAATGTGTTAGAATCTCAAAAAGATAGCCCCATATTTAGGGTATTTCATAAAAAGAACCCCCATATATGGCGGCTACATTTGTTCTAAGAACCCCGGACCCTTTCTTTATGCGTTGTCCTTACTGCAATCATGATGATACCAAAGTAATCGATACCGCTCATGACAGTCATGGCGGTATTCGTCGTCGTCGGGAATGTCTGAAGTGCAAACAGCGCTTCAGCAGTTACGAACGTCCGATCCTGGCGACTCCCCTGATCATCAAGCAAGATGGGACGCGCGAGGAGTTCGACCGCGAGAAATTGATGCGCGGCATTCGCATTGCGTGCGCCAAGCGGCCGGTCTCGGCGGCCGATATCGAGCGGCTGGTCGGCGTGGTAGAGGCCGAATTGCAGAAGATGGGCAAGGCGGAGGTCTCTTCGCGGGTGGTGGGCGACTTGGTCATCGCCGGTCTCAAAGAATTGGACCAAATTGCATATATCCGCTATGCAATCGTCTATCTGCGGTTGGACGATTTGCATGCATTGCGCGACGAAATCGACCGTTTGTTGGAAGGTAAATAAGCGAACGTGGCATGTCTGCCGGTGGCAGGCTGGACATGGAAACACGTTCTCTTTTTTTCTCTGAGAGCGGATCTTTTCGCTCCGGCTTCTTGATAGCCGATTCCCCGATAAGAGGAGATAACCATCATGGCAACAACCAGCGTGACTTCTCAGCATGGTCTCTTGCCCACTCCGCCCATGCCGGAGGATTTGCCGTCGGTGGAATTGACGGAGAACGCCCGTCAGGTGTTGCTGCGCCGTTATGTCCGTCGCGGCGACGATGGCAGCCTGGTCGAGACGGTCGAGGAGATGTTCTGGCGGGTGGCCTACCATGTCGCCAAGGCCGAGGAGACGTGGGGCGGAGATGTGCTGGCGCGGGCGCGCGAATTCTATCTTCTCTTGACGTCCAAGAAATTCTTTCCCAATTCGCCCACCTTCACCGGCGCGGGGACGCCGCTGGGGCAATTGGCGGCCTGCTTTGTACTGCCGATCGCCGATGACATGGGCCGCGACCCGGCCGGTATTTTCCAGACCCTGCGCGACGCCGCCCTCGTCCAGCAGACCGGCGGCGGGAACGGGTTCTCCTTTTCGCGGCTGCGGCCCAAGGGGGCGTTCGTCAAGTCGTCCGCCGGGCAGGCGACGGGTCCGGTCGGTTTCCTGCGGGTGTACGATCACGCCTTCGGCGAGATTGCCCAGGGGGGCACGCGGCGCGGGGCCAACATGGGCGTCCTGCGCGTCGACCATCCCGACATCGAGGAGTTCATCACCTGCAAGACGGACGAGAACGCCATCACCAATTTCAACATCTCGGTGGGCATCACCGACGCTTTCATGCAGGCGGTCAAAGACGACGCCGACTGGGACCTGGTCTTCCCCGATATTTCGTCGCCGCGTTACCGCGGCTTTCACGGCACGCTCGAACAGGCGCGCCAGGCGGGGATTCCCATCAAGGTGTACAAGACGGTGCGGGCGCGCGACCTGTTCGAGAAGATCGTACGCCAGGCGCATCACAACGGCGAACCGGGCGTGCTCTTCCTGGACGCCGCCAACCGCGCCAACCCTGTCCCGCATCTGTACCCGCTCGAGTCGACGAATCCCTGCGTGACAGGCGAAACCTTGATTTATACGGACCGGGGGTTGTATCGCGCCGATCAATTGGCGGCCTGGGGGGGCGCTATTCGCGTAGCCACAGACGAGCGCTTGGGCGGCCGACCGTTCCAGCAGGCAACGCATGTTTTCCCCACCGGACGTAAGGCGGTCTATCGTCTGATGACCCGCGAAGGGTATGAACTGCGTCTGACCGAGAATCACGCGGTGATGACCAGGCGAGGCTGGATTCCTGCCGGACAACTCAAGGCTGGCGACCGTATCTATCTCTACAATCGCAAGGGCGGTTTTGGGGAGACAGGCACGCTCGAGGAAGGCCGTGTGCTGGGCTGGCTGGTTGGGGATGGAACGGTCAATGTGGTGCGGGCCGTGCTATCGTTCTTTGGCGAAGAAAAGCGTGAGTTAGCGCCTGCCTTTGCTCAGATGGTCAGCCAGATCGTCGAGAAGCCTGGTCAGCGGCGGGCCTATCCGGTGGGGGTGGTTCATATCGAGGAGCGGGACGAGGCGCGCGTAGCCTCGGACCGTCTGCGCAGGTTCGCGCAGGAGCACGGGTTGACCGAGGATAAATTCCAGGTGCCCGCCTCGGTGTTCGCCGGCAGCGAGGCCATGCAGCGCGGCTTTTTGCAGGCGCTCTTCACTGCCGATGGCCAGGTCAATGATGGAGGCGAAAAGGGCTGTTCGGTTCGTTTGAGTTCGAGCCATCTTTCTTTGCTCAAGGATGTTCAGCGCCTCCTTCTGAACTTTGGAATTGCCAGCCGGATTTACGAGAATCGCCGGCCGGGCGGTTACCGTCCTATGCCCGACGGAAAAGGCGGGGTGAAAGAATATTTCTACCTGCCTCAGCATGAACTGGCTATCAGCCGTTCCAATTTGATTCGTTTCGCAAACGAGATCGGTTTTTTGACTTCGATCAAACAGAGCCGATTGCTGGATTACCTTGCACGCATGACGCGAGGCCCCTACCGGGAATCCTATCTGGCGACCGTTCAGGCTGTCGAACCGGACGGCGTCGAGGAAGTCTATGACTTGCACGAGCCGGTCACACATTCGTTCGTCGCCAACGGGTTGGTGGTTCATAATTGCGGCGAACAGTGGTTGGGTCCCTACGAGAACTGCTGCCTGGGTTCGGTCAACCTGAACGAGCACTGCGGCCCCGATGGGACGGTGGACTGGGAGACGCTGCGCCAGAGCGTGGAGACGGCCACCCGTTTCCTGGACGATGTGGTGGAGGTCAATGCCTATGTCCCGGCCGTGCCGCAGTTGAAAGAGGCTGCTCATCGGGCGCGGCGGATTGGGCTGGGCATCATGGGGCTGGCCGATTTGATGTATCACGTGGGTGTGCGCTACGGTTCGCCAGCCGGTCAGGAATTTGGCGCGCAGGTGATGGAGTTCATCCGCTATCATGCCATGCGGACCAGTATTCAACTGGCCCGCGAGCGCGGCCCCTTCCCGGCCATCAAAGGCAGCATCTACGACCGCGACGATTTGCGCTGGGAGCCGCCGCGTTCGATCGTCCCCTATACGCGCGATTGGGGCCGCCCGCCGCTCGACTGGGAGGCCGTGCGCGAGGATATCCGGAAATTCGGCATCCGCAACGCGGCGCAGACCACTGTCGCCCCGACCGGGACGATTGCCACAGTGGCCGGTTGCGAGGGCTATGGCTGCGAGCCGGTCTTCGCGCTGGCGTATATCCGCCACGTCAACGACAAAGGCAAAGATTTGCAATTGACCTACGCCAGCCCGCGCTTCGAGGCGGCCTTGAAGCAGGCCGGCATCGACGAGAAAGCGCGGCAGGCTATCATCGAGCAGGTGATGGAGCGCGGCACCTGTCAGGGACTGGCGGAAGTGCCCGAGGCGCTGCGGGAGGTCTTTGTGGTGGCCGGCGACATCAGCGCCGAGGAGCACGTGCGCATGCAGGCCGCATTGCAGGCTTTTGTGGACAATTCGCTTTCCAAGACGATCAACTTCCCCGAGGGCGCGACGGTGGAGGATGTGGCTCAGGCTTACATGCTGGCCTGGGAATTGGGCTGCAAGGGGACGACGGTCTATGTGACCGGCTCGCGCGAGAAGGTGGTGCTCGAAACCCGCGCTACCGCCCAGAAGAAGCAAAAGGCAGAGACGCCTGCCGCGCCGCCCGCGCCGGTCATCCTGCCGTTTGGGACGCCCTCTGCCGCGCCGCCCAAGCCGGTCTCGGCGGCCGAAATCGCCTCGCAAATCGCGGCCTGGCAGGAGGCCAAGAAACCGCGTTCGCGCGTCCTGCACGGACATACCTTCCAGGTCGAGACGCCGCTGGGCAAGGCCTTCGTGACCGTCAACGAGAACGGCGGCGGTCAGCCTTTCGAGGTCTTCATCAACACCTCCAAAGCAGGTTCCGAGACGGCGGCTGTCTCGGAGGCGATTGGCAGGCTGATTTCGTATATCCTTCGCTTGACCTCGCCCATTCCGCCGCGTGACCGTCTGGCCGAGGTGGTGCGCCAGTTATCGGGCATCGGCGGCGGTCGGTCGCTGGGCTTTGGCCGCAACCGCGTCCGCTCGCTGCCCGACGGGGTGGGGCAGGTGCTGGATGAATACCTGACGGGCGGCGCGTCCCACGCGGTCGGCGATCGCGCCGAGGCGAAGGAAGACGGCGGCAACGGTCACCGACCCGAACCCGCCGCCGACCTGGGGTCGGTCTCGGCGCGCCAGTCGGCGCTGCGCATGGGCGATCTCTGCCCGGAGTGCGGCGAGGCGACGATGGTCAACGAAGAGGGCTGCCGCAAGTGTTATACGTGCGGATATAGTGAATGTTGAGCAACCTCGTCGTTGAGGTGATTCAACCTTTTGCTGCGGCTGGCGCGTTGCTGCTTTTCAGCATCGAATGACACGAATTTTACGAAAAAGATTCGGAGAATTCGCAAAATTCGATGCTTTTACCTTCTAGACAATCTTTGTAACGAAAAGGTTGAATCGGTTCGTTGAGAAAACTGGAGGCCGTTCTGAGAGGAGAACGGCCTCCGGCGGTCGAATGACTATCCTTTCAGCAGGACTCATTCCTCGGTGATGAGGATGGTCTCGATGACGTCGCCAGCCTGGGTGGGGGAGGCGTCGGGGTCGCGCGGCGTCAGGCCCATGAGAACGTCCATGCCCTCGATGACCTTGCCGAAGATGGTGTACGAGCCGTTCAGGCGTTCTTGCGGCGTGTAGGTGATGAAGAACTGACAGCCGTTGCGGTCGCGGCCGGAGTTGGCCATGGCCAGCATGCCCGGCTCAGCGAAGGTCAGTTCGTTGTCTTCGTTGGGGATGAAGTAGCCGGGGGTGCCTGCGCCGGTGCCGGTCGGGTCGCCGCCCTGGGCGACGAAGCCGGGAATGACGCGGTGGAAGGTGGTGCCGTCGTAGAATCCCTGGCGGGCCAGGAAGACGAAGTTGTTGACCGTCATGGGGGCTTGAGCAGGATAGAGTTCCAGAACGATTTCTCCGCCTTTGGCCAGGACGATGGTGGCCGTGTAGCGTTTGTTCACGTCAATGGTCATTTCGGGCGGGGATGACCATTGCCTGGCATGCGCGGTCGGGCCAAGGGCGGTGGCGGTCTGATTCAGAGAAGCCCTTCGATCGGCCTGCGCCGAAAGAATCAGCCAGGCGAAAAAAGCGAGAAACACGAAGACGATGGAGCCGATGATGAGGCGGTTGCGGGCGGCCCGCCGGGCGCGGGCGGCGCGCTGACGAGCGCGGATGGTCTGGTTCGTGACGGGCATAGGCGATTTTCCTCCATCACACTTTTCAATGTTCATTGTGGCCGAAAGGCTCTTCAATTATAGCGTAGTGTGTTTCGATCGTGGTCAGACAGGATGGAGGTCGATGGCCGCTGGACGGATGCAAATGTGATGTGTGTTACACTTTTCGGCTGGCTCTTTTTCGAGTATTATTCGTGCGTTTGCGCTGCAACGGGCAAGGCGGCTGGGCAGGGAGGGCAAACGCAGTTTTTTCTGGGAGGTTTCGATGAAGTTCTCGATCCCCGCTCGATCTGGAGCGGATGAATCGGACGCGTCCGTCAAACGGCTTTCCTTGAGCCGCTATTCGGCCCGCGTGGGTTTTCTGTTCATCCTGCCGTGGGTCATTGGTTTTATTTTGCTCAAGGCCATCCCGATTCTGGCGGCGCTGGTCTTTTCGTTCACCAGTTTCAATATGCTCCACCCGGAAAATATCCGCTTTGTGGGGCTGCAAAATTACCTAGCCATTTTGCACGACCGAGACGCCGGCAGCAGTCTCTTCGGTTCGATCGGTTATTTCGTCCTGGCGGTGCCGATCGAGATGATCGCCGCGCTGGGCCTGGCGGCCCTGTTCAACAGCGACTGGCTGCGCGGCAAACGCCTGCTGCGGACGCTGTTCTTCATGCCCAGCATCATTCCGGCCATGGCGATTTTTTTCATCATCTCCGGCCTGGTCAGTCCTGGCAGCGGCTGGATCAACCGCCTGATCATCGAGCCGCTCGACCTGCCGCCGCCGGCGGGCCTGTACATGCTCTTCCCGATCATCTTCGCCCTGTGGACGATTGGCCCGGGTTTTCTCATTATGCTCGGGGCGATGCAGTCCATCCCCCGAGAAATCTACGAGGCGGCGCGCGTCGACGGCGCCGGGCCGATCATGCGTTTCGTCTCGATTACGATTCCGATGATTTCCCCGGCCATCTTTTTCAGCCTGGTCATCAACATGATCACTTCCTTCGGCGGCGTGGCCCTGCTCGACCGCGGCCTGCCTTATAGTCAGAGCCTCTCGCCAATGGAATCCTACATCGCTTACCAGATGTTCTCTTTTCTCAACCTGGGGTATGCCAGCGCCCTGGCGTGGGTCATGTTCCTGGTCGTGATGGGCATCACCGTGGCGATCTTCCGCTCGGCGCGTTACTGGGTGCATTTCCCGGAGGAGGACGAAAATGTGGAAATTTAAACGCCCCCGCCGGGGCGACGTCTCGACCCTGACTCTGCGCCTGTGGGATTTTACCGGCATGGCCTTGCTCAACCTGTTCGTCTGGTTGGCGGCGCTGGTCTATCTTTCGCCGCTGACGTATATGTTCATCACCTCGGTCAAGACCAGCGAACAGTTGAGCGACCCCAGCGCGCCGATTTTGCCCGCCCGTCCGGTCATGTATGAATATGAGGGCCGTTCCCGCTATGTGTATTACGTGCCGACCGAATCGGGCGAGCGCCAGTGGGCGCTGGTCGATTCGGACCGCAGCGGGGCGTTCTTCGTTGACCCGCAGAATCCGGAGGCGGGTCTGATTCGCTGGGAGGGTTCGTGGCGGACCTTGCGGCGGGTCTACGAGCCGCATTGGGAGTTCGGCAACTTCGTCACCTTGTGGGAGCGGATCGAGTACCCGCGCCTGCTGCGCAACACCCTCATCTTGGTCTTCCTGGGCGAGATCGGCGTTCTGGCGTCCTCGATTGCCGTGGCCTATGGGTTTTCGCGTTTCCCCATTCCCGGCGGCAAGTATCTGTTCCTCTTGCTGATTGCCACCATCATGGTTCCCGACAGCATCACGCTCGTGCCGACGTTTTTCATCTACGCCAATTTGCTCGATTGGCTGCGTTCTTTTACCAACACGAGCGCCATTTACTACATTCCGCTCCTTCTTCCGCATTTCTTTGGCAGCGCCATCTACATTTTCCTCTTGCGGCAGAATTTCAAGGCCATTCCGCGCGACCTGGACGAGGCGGCCATGATTGACGGCGCCAGTCCGCTGCGCATTCTGATTTCGATTATCCTGCCGCAGGCAGTTCCCACGGTGGTCACCGTCGGCCTGCTGCATTTCTTCAACGCCTGGAACGAGATGCGCATGGCCAGCCTGTTCCTGGGAGTCAGCCGGGAACGGACGATTGGGTTCAGCGCCCAGGCGTTCCAGAGTTACGGTTTCACGCCGGAATTCCTGCAAGCCAGCGCCTTGATGCTCATGATTATCCCGATCATTGTGCTCTTCCTGGCGCAGCGTTTCTTCATGCAGGACATGGTCGTGACCGGCATAGAAAAGTGAGCCGCTGATGAACAGACGCGCCTTTCGCACCATCCTCTTTCTCTGGCTGGCCTGGGCGTTGATTCTGATCGGCTACCAGGCTTGGGCCGCCGCCCGTCTCCAGCCCCGCTTCCCCGACCTCTCTCAGGAGTGGACGGCGACTTATACCGATGTCGGCTATCAGGTCAATCGTCCGTTGCTGCTCGAACCCTTCCTGAACCATCAGGTCTGCTGGGACTCGGAATATTACATCGGCATTGCCCTCGGCGGCTACGACGACCCGCGCATCCCGCATCTGACCCCCTTCGGGACGACCACCTATGCCATGGGCCGCATGATGGTCGGCGACCAGCCGTACGAGGGGGAGGCCATCTCGCTGGCGTATGCTTTCTTCCCCTTCTACCCGTGGATGATGTGGCTGATCTCCTGGCCGCTCAAGGTGTTGGGCCTGGGCGAGATTGCCACGGCTGCGCTGGCCGGCGTCATTGTCTCGACCCTCGGCGCGCTGGGCGGGATGTTGGCCCTCTACGACCTGACGTATGAAAAACTCGAACATGAAGGCGCTATGCGGGCGGTCTTCTACCTGCTCATCTTCCCGACCGGCTTCTTCCTGCTCCAGGTCTATACCGAGGGATTGTTCGTCGGCCTGGCGTTTGGCTGTCTGGCGATGCTGCGGCGCGGCAAATGGCTGCCGGCTGCCCTCCTGGGCGCAGCCGCCACCCTGACGCGCGCCGTCGGCGTGGCGCTCATCATCCCCATGGCCCTGACCTGGTTCCGCACCGGCGACTGGCTGGACGTTGACCTCGAGTGGCGGCAGATTTACTATCTCTGGAAGCATGCCCTGAGCGGAACCTGGATAGCCATCCGCAAGTTTTTCCGCGGCCTGTTTCGCCTGCCCTCGGCGGCCTCTGAACCTTCCTGGGAGTGGCTGCGCCAGGAGATGGCGCCCATCCGTACAGTGCTGGCTTCGGCCGGCAAAATGTTCCTGGCGTTTGCGCCGCTGATCTCTTTTTTGATTTGGAAGACTTCGCGGCTGGGCCTTTCCTTCGATTTCGTCGAGATGGCTTATTTCGGGCGCGGCGTGCTGGATTTTGGGACCGCTTTCTACAACTGGTCGCTGGCCTTTGAGTACCTTTCCTCTCCCATCCCGCCCCGCGCCGCCTACTTCCTGACCGAGGTCATCGGCCTGATCATTGGCCTGGTCACCATCCTGGCCTCCATCAGGCGCTATCCAGAAATTGCCTGGTTCAGCCTGGCGGTGTTTGTCATCTCGTGGGGTAGCGGACCGGTGCAGGGCATTCAGCGCTACATCCTGGGCGCGCCGGCGGTCTTTTTCACGCTGGCCCGCTGGGGCAAACATCCGGCCTTCGATAAGGCCTGGACGATTTTCAGCGCCCTGTGGATGGGGTTCATGGCTTATTTGTTCGCCGTTGACTTCTGGGTGGCGTAGGAAACATCGAAGTCACAAATGCCGCGAAGATTTCGTCAATAGACCTCTTGCATAAGTCCAACCACGCCCTGAGCGGAGCGACAAGCGGCAGCGCAGAGCGCAGTCGAAGGGCGAGTAACGAGGAAATTCAGACCATCCTGGAGAAAACGTCCTTCGACTACGCCGCGCAACCCTTCGGCAGGCTCAGGGCGTGTGGCTCCGCTCAGGACAGCGATAGTACTTTTGCAAGATGTCTAATAACCATCGAATCGTCAGAGACCCGGCCTTTCCCAGAGACCGGGTCTTTTCTTTCCAACTTCGTGTACAATTGTCTTTGTAGAGGAAGGAGATGCCTATGTCCAAGCGTCTGGTCGTGGTGGCGGGCAATATCGGAGCGGGCAAGACCTCGCTGACCGAGCGCATCGGGGCGCGGCTGGGGTGGCGCACCGATTATGAGTCCGTGGCCGATAATCCCTATCTGCCGGATTTCTACGCCGACATGCGCAGTTGGTCGTTTCACCTGCAGATTTACTTCCTCGGTCACCGCGCCGAGCAATATTTGCGGGCAGCCGCCGACCCGCGTTCGGCCATCCTCGACCGCAGCATCTATGAGGATGCTTACATCTTCGCCCGCGCCTTGCATCACATGGGCAATCTGGCTGAGCGCGATTACCTGGCCTATCGCAAATTGTTCGACCTGGTGGTGGGCAATCTGCCGCCGCCCAATCTGCTGGTGTACCTGCGATGCCCGGTCGATGTGCTGATGGAACGCATCCGCCGCCGGGCGCGCAACATCGAGACCGGCATCTCGGCCGATTACCTGACCCTCCTCGACACCTTCTACGACGAGTGGCTGCGTTCCTTCGACCTCTGTCCGGTGCTGACCATCCGCACCGACGACTTGGACTACGTTCATCAATCCGAGGCGCTGGACACGGTTGTCGAACGTATCCAGGCGAAACTGGGCGGCAAGGAAGAAATCGTCTTTGGGAGCGAATGAAATGAACTGGCGCAAGATCATGCTGTGGATTGCCGTTCTCTTGTTACTGGCATCCTTTGTCGCTTACGGCCTGCGGGCTGCCCAGATGGCGGTCCTGGCCCGCGACTGGTCGTCTTACAGCGACGCCATGAAGCGGCAGGCGATCGAACTCCTTGGTCTCGACCGTCCGCTGGCCGTTCAACAGGGAACGTTTTTGGTCCTTTTCGTGGCGGCTGTTCTGGTGGGGGCAGCCTACGGAATGTACGGCTTGTCCCGGCCGGTCGTCCAGCATTCCTTGCCCGTCAAAACGATTCTGGTGCTTTCGTTGATCACCAATGTGGTCACCACCTTGCGCGCTCTTTTGCTGGCGCCGACGCCGGTGTTTTGGCTGGCGCCCTGGTGGTTCATCATTGGCCTGGCCGTCCTGGGGCTGGCCGGCTTTGTCTTTTCACTGGCCATCTGGCAGGGACGCAAGTGGGGCATGTATGGTTTGGTCTGCTCGATGGGGCTGGCCGCGTTGTTCGACTTTCTGGGCGGAATGCCCTGGCTCAATGTCCTGTTCACCTTTTCGCTGGTGATTGTGCTCTGGCTCTTCTTGCGCCCGGTCTGGTGGCAGATGGAGTAGATCGGGATAGAATCTCTGGAAAGCGGTTTGTCTGTGCACCGATTTGAGTGAAGCGGCGTTATGTTACCGGCCATTCGTAAACGGATTCGAGCAATTCATCGATTCCTTCGCACGCCTCTGCCTACCTGGGGGCGCATAGGGGTCGTGATAGGGCTGAGTCTCCTCTACTTTTTGACCTATCAGCCGATGGTCGAGACGGTCGGTTTGAACTGGACGGCGCTGTTGAGCGCGCCGATCATCCTCGCAGGATGGTATTTTGGACCGATTGCCGGCGTTGGCGCCGCCTTGCTTGCCAATGCGATTGTCACGATTCTCCTCTTCCGCGCCTGGCCCGAGAATTTTGTTGCTCAGTTGCTCTCGATCTGGCCGGCGTATCTGGTCTTTTTGGGGAGCGGTTATGTCGCCGGCCTCTTGCGCAACAACGCGATCGAGCGTGCCCGCGCTGCAGACGAACTGCATGCGCGCGAACGTTTTCTTTCGATCATCAACATCACTACCAAACAGATTGTTGAACGGCAAGAGCCGCGGCAGGTCTTCTATCGGCTGCTTACCCACCTGACCAATCTCTTCGTGGCGGATTACGCCTATATCACCCGATGGGATGAGGAGCGGCAACGGGTGGTTCTGGCAACTTCCACGAAAACGCTGCCGAATCTTCCCGAAGAACTGGTCTTGGAGACCGAAGAAGCGCAGGTTACCCTCTCTGCACTGCAAAGCCGACGCGCGCTTCTCATCGAGAATGCGCCGACCTCAGGATATATCGTTGATCCGGCACCTTTCCGGAAATTGGCGCTTTCTCCGAAAACGGCGCTGGTGATTCCCTTGTTGGCTGGCCAATACAAATTCGGGGCCGTGATACTCGTTTATGAAACCCCGCGTCGCTTCACAAAAGAAGAAGTGGCCTATGCGGACCTGGCGGGCAATCAGATCGCGCTGGCGCTTTGGACGGCTCAACAAAATCTCCAATTGGAGCAAAAACTCAAAGAGACGCTGACCTTTGCCCAAGTGGCCCAACTCTTGAGCGAAACCGAGCGGGTCGGTCTCGACAAAGTCATGCAAGCCATTGTCGATTCGGCGCAGAATCTCATCCCTGGCGCCACGCAGGTAGTCTTACACCTGCTCGATGATGAACAGCAGGTCCTGGTCCCTTGCGCCGTGGCCGGCCGGGGAAAGAGGCCTGCGGGAAAACTAAAAATGCGCATCGGAGAAGGCATTGCCGGTCTGGCGATTTCGACCGGCGAAACGATTTATGTCCACGATACGATGACCGATCCGCGTTTTCTCTCGCCCGGCAAACCGGCCAAATTCCGCTCCTTGATCGTTGCGCCCATCCAGAGCCGCGACCGGCTGGTTGGCACCATCAGCATTCAGAGCGACCGGCCGAATGCTTTTGCTCTCGATGAAACTCGCCTCATCACAACCCTCGGTTTGCAGGCTGCTGTGGCGATCGAGAACTCCACCCTGCTCGAGACCACCCGTCGCGATCTCCAGGAGATCAATGCGCTCTATCACATCACGCAACAATTGGTCGCCTCTCTTGATCCAGATCAGTTGATGAAAGATGTGGTGGACCTGCTGGCCGAAAGTTTCGGTTACCTTTATGTGCAGATATTCACGGTCGATCCGGATAGCGGCGACCTGGTCCTGCGCCAGGGAAGCGGTCAAATTGGCGCCCGTCTGAAGGAACAAGGACACCGTCTTCCGATTGGTTCGGGCATCATCGGCCATACCGCCGAGATCGGCGAGCCGTTCTTTACGAATAACGTGGATGATGTGGTATTTTTCCTGCGCAACCCCCTCATGCCGGAAACGCAATCGGAATTGAGCGTTCCGATCAAAATCGAGGGCCAAGTGGTGGGCGTGCTGGATATTCAGCAGGCGCCGCCGGCGCGCCTGACTGCCCGCGATATGCAACTCATGACCACCGTGGCCGACCAACTGGCGGTTGCTTTGCAGAAGGCCAATCTCTATACGAATTTGCAGAATGCTCTGCGCCAGGAACAGGCAACCCGCCTGCAGTTGATTCACAGCGAACGGCTGGCTGTGGTCGGTCGGCTGCTGGCCTCCGTTTCGCACGAATTGAGCAACCCGATGCAGGCCATCCAAAATGCGCTTTATTTGCTCAAGGAAGAGCGGGGAATTTCCCCGCAAGGGCGGCAGGATTTGGAAATCGTCCTCTCGGAGGCCGAGCGGATGGCCGTTATGCTGGAACGTTTGCGCGCCGCCTATCGGCCCGGCCGCGAGACGAATTTTCAGCCGGTGCAGGTCAACGACATCATCGAAACCGTCCATGCCCTGACGGCCACGCTGTTGCGCCACAGCGCCATTTCCTTCGAGTTTCATCCCGATCCTGCTCTGCCGGAGATTCCTGCTTTGGCTGACCAACTGCGCCAGGTCTTCCTCAACCTCTTTGTCAACGCCGTGGACGCCATGAAAACCGGCGGGCGGCTCACCGTTGCGACGCGTCTGCTTTCTGAACACCGGGAAATCCTGGTTGAGATTTCCGATACAGGCCCTGGCATCCCTGAGGACATCTTGCCTCGAATTTTCGAACCCTTCGTAACAGGTAAAGAAAAAGGCTCTGGCCTTGGGTTGTTCGTTTCTCATGAGATTGTCATGAGACATCAGGGCCGTATTCAGGCGGAGAATAATCCGAACGGCGGCGCGGTCTTTCGCGTTTGGCTGCCGTTAGAAAGGGGAGGAGAGGAGGCATGAACCCATCGGGAAAGATTCTGATCATTGACGACGAACTGAGTTTGCGTCAGACGCTCACCCGTATCCTGCGGCAGGCTGGTTTTGAAGTCACCAGCGCCGAAAGCGGAGAGCAGGGTTTAGCCTTCCTGCAGACCACCGAATTCGACCTGGTTTATCTGGACATCCGCATGCCGGGCATGGGGGGCTTGGACGTGTTGCAGGCCATTCACGAGTCCCGTCCGGCGCTGCCGGTGGTGCTCTTTACCGCCCAGCCCGACCTGAGTTCTGCCCTCGAGGCGTTGCGGCGCGGCGCCAGCGACTACCTCTTGAAGCCTTTGCGGCCGGAGGTCATCATCGAGAGGACGCGCGCCATCCTCGCGGCCCAATCCCGCGAACGCCGCAAGCGCGAAATCCAGGCCCAAATCGAGGCCTTGCAGGCCGAACTCAAGAGCCTGGAAGAAGGATCGGCGGCTAACGCTTCCGTCGAGCGCGGCTTCCCTGCCGCCGAACGCTTCCTCAAACGCGGCGACCTGGTGCTCGACCTGCATACCCGCCGCCTGTCGATCGGCGACCGGCTCATTAACCTGCCTCCTACCTCTTTCGATTATTTGGTCGTCCTTGCCCGCCACGCTCCGCAGGTGGTGGATTACCAGACGCTGGTTGCCGAGGCGCAGGGCTATCAGGCCGAGGGGCGCGAAGCCCAAGAACTGGCCAAATGGCATATCCATCACATCCGCCAGGCAATCGAGCCGGATGCGCGTACGCCCACCTATCTTTTCAACGTGCGCGGCGTCGGATACCGGCTGATTGCCGACTGACTCTCACCGTTGTTTTGACAGGAACCCGTTCCTCGACAAAGGAACGGGTTCTTGTTCTTTCAACTTTTGCCAACCAATCCCTGTCTCTTCCTATCCGATGACAAACCGGCTTCGAGAGAAAATATAACCGATGCAAAACTCATTCTCTTCCTCGACATCTCCTCGATTCCGTGTTCTGATTGTGGATGACCATCCCCATACAGCCGCCACCCTGGCGCGGGCGATTGCCTCTCTTGGGCCAAGCATCGAGGTGATTGCCGCGGAGAGCGGCGAAGCCGCCTTGAAACTCGTGCAGGACAAGGGGGTGGATATCCTCATCACCGACATGGTGATGCCGGGCATCAACGGATTGGAACTGATCGAAAAACTGCAGTCCCATCCGGCTGGCCGCCCGGCGTTCAATGTGCTGATCACTGCTTTCGACGTCCCCGGCTTGAAAGAGACCGCCCGCCGTTTGAAAGTCAGCGAGGTCTTGATCAAACCCGTCCGGCCGGAGCATCTTCGCCAGTTCGTGTCCAGAGCCATTGAAGGCCTGGGACATGCTCTTCCCCCTCAACCTTCGGAGGCCAAGACGCCGCTCAAGATTTTGATCGCCGATGACCTGCCCGATAATGTGGCGCTATTGAAGCGGTATTTGGAGAACGAGGGATATGTATGCCTCACGGCAGCGGATGGCGACCAGGTCCTGGCCCAAATGCGCAGCGAGCAGCCGGACCTGGTGCTGCTGGACGTCAACATGCCGGTCAAGGACGGATTCGAGGCCCTTCAGGAGATTCGCTCCGACCCGGCGATCGGTCATATCCCGGTCATCATTCTGACGGCCGCCCGCCTCGACCCGGTGGACATGCAATCGGCCCTCAACATGGGCGCTGACGACTACGTCACCAAGCCCTTCGATCGCCGCGAACTCCTCGCCCGCATTCGGACGCGTCTGCGCGTCAAGGAGGCCGAAGACCTGCTCCGCCGCCGCAACCGGGAACTCAGCCTGTTGCCCGAGATCGGTCGCGAACTCAGCGCCCGCCTGGACATGGACGAACTGACCGATGTCATTCTGCGCCGCACCGTGGAAACCCTGGGGGCGCTGCTCGGGCACATCTGCGTCCTGGCGACGCGGCCTCCGCTTCACAAGACCTATCGCTTTCTTGCCGGCAACGGGTCGCAAGTGGAGATCCCCGAAGCGTTTCTGGATGAGATTCTCGAGCAAAGCGAAAAATCTCGTCAGGGGTTCATTTTCGACGATGTTCTCAAGGATGAACGCTGGCAGGCGGGGGTGGAGAACCCCATCCGCTCGATTGTGGTCGTTCCCATGCTCGGCCGTTTCAGTTTCCTGGGCGCGCTCGTCCTTGCTCATGAACGGGAGAGGTATTTCGAAGTCGAACACGAATTGTTGTTGCAAGCCATTGCCAGTCAGGCGGCCATCGCCTTGGAAAACATACAACTCCATGCCAGCCTATTCGGCGACCAACTCGATGCCTTGTTATTCATGAGGGGCCGCTTTCATGCAGTCCTGCTGATTGACGAGAACAATGGCCTTCGTTGGGCTTACTCGACGCGGCAAGACCTGGTTATCGATTCCCGGCTGGTGGATCAGACGTTCAAAACCTCCGACGGTTATGTCCCCCTGAGCCGCTTGTTCGAGGAAGCGCGGGCCAGCGGCAATGCCCTTGCGGGCGCGATGGACTGGCCGGATGGGCGCGCTTTCCGTGCTTTGATCCTGCCTTCCGAAGGAGATCAAGTGCTGATTCTCTTGAAAGAGTCGTTCCCGGAGGAAGAGAAGTTCGACCGTGAAAAAGGCATTGCCGATTCTGGCTTCTCTCACTCCCTCGATGATGCTTCTGCTATCCGCACCTGAATATAGACGATTCTTTCGTTCTTTCGCTCGGACCGTTATTTCTGGATAAGAAAAGGAGAAAAACATGTTGCTCAAACGTTTCGCGCTCTTGCTGCTTGTCCTTGGCCTCTTGCTCTCTGGCTGTCAAAGTGAGCCGCAGACCAAAACATACACCATCGCTGTCATGGTCGAACTTCCCTGGCTGGAAGGAATCTACCATTACTTCAAAGAAGCCATGACGGAGATGGGGTATGTGGAGGGCGTCAATGTTACCTACATCTACGAACCTACCTTTGGGCCTGACCAGGCTGCTTTTAACCAGGAAGCCGAACGCTTGATGGCGTACGATCCCGATCTGTTCTTCACGGTGGGTACGATGACCACCCGGGCCGCCAAAGAAGCGGTGACGGGAACGGATATCCCGGTTGTGTTCACGCCAGTCATCAATGTGATGAACGAGGGCCTTGTGGACAGCCTTTCTCGTCCTGGCGGCAATGTGACCGGCGTCCAAATCATCGACCAGTCGCCGAAAGGCTTGGAATGGGCGATTCGGATAGTTCCCGACGCACAAAACGTGTATATCCCTCATAATCCGGCGGATCCGATCACGGCCGGGATTATGGAGGGCCTTCTGGAGGCGATTCCTGCTCTGGGGGTCAATTTGCTGCCCAGCGAGGTCGCCACGGTAGAGGAAATGGTCTCCAGGGTGGCGACTTTGCCGGAGCACACGATCATTTATGTCGTTTCGCCCATTTCCAGCCTGGAGGGCGGAGTCGAACAACTCGGTCAGGCCGCCCTGCAATACAGAGTTCCTCTGATCACTTGCAACCGGGATATTAATGAGCCGCCTTTTTCGATTGCCAACTATTCGGTCTCGACTCGAGAGGAGGCCAGGCAGGGCGCCCGTATGGTAGACCGGATTCTGCGAGGCGCGAACCCGGCTGATACGCCGGTCGAAACCGCGGAATACTTCCTGACGATTCACCTTGGACATGCGGAACAGATCGGCCTTCAGATTCCCGATTCGGTGTTGAATCAGGCCAACGAAATCATTCGCTAGATCAACCTCCTCGGCTTCCAGAAAGCCATTTTCTGGAAGCCGAGGCCTAGTCGGGAATGGATAACGAAGTCTCTCTCGATAGACTATGAAGGATTGTACTGAGAAGCAAGGAGTTGGATGATTATGAGAAAAAGTTTGCGCATTCGATTGGCGGTCTACTTCATTGCGCTGGTGTTGGTCCCATTGCTCGTTGTGGGGGCGATCGGCACCTGGCAGACCTATCGGACGCAAAGCCGTCAGGCGCTGGAGGCGCAAAATCAAACTGCCCAGCGCGTTTCCGAACAGGTCAAGAGTTTCATCCAGGAACGAGAGAATGAACTTCGCATTCTTACGGATGTCAGCGGCTTCGCGTTCGCTTCTCGCGATCAGCAGTCGGACATGCTCTCGACCCTCTTCTCCAGGCAAATCGTCTATGAGGAACTTATCCTGGTGAACAGCGCCGGCAGAGAATTGATTTATCTTTCCAGAAACAGAATCATTCCCGACGACGAATTGTCTCGCCGTGTTGGGATGGATGAATACGAACAGCCGCGTTCCACCGGCCAAACGTATTTCAGCCCGGTCTCCTTCGATCCTGCAACGGGCGAGCCCTCTATGATGATTGCTGTCCCGGTCCAGGATTTGCGTTCTGGCAATCTCCTCTATGTGCTGATTGCCAAATTCCGTTTCAAACCGGTGTGGGACATCATGGCTCAGGCCGATGTGATTGGCAGCAGCGTGGTTTACATGACCGATAACAACTTCTACGTTGTTGCTCATCCCAACCCCTCTGTCGTTCTGCAGAGAACGCAAGTCAATCCACCGCCTGTCAACTCTTTTACCACGGGTTTGAGCGGCGGCAATGTTGCCATGGCGCGCGTCGAAATTCGCTTCAACCAGCAGGTATTCCATGTGTTTGCCGAACAACCTGCTGCTGAAGCCCTCTCGCTGGCCATCAACAACATTATCCTTACTGCAAGCGCTACCCTGGCAGCCATGATTTTGGCTGTTGTCGTGGGCGTGCTTGCGGCGCGCCAGATTACCACTCCCATCGGCGAACTTGCCGAGGCGGCGCGCCTCATTACCGCTGGCGATTTGACGCGCGAGGCGCGCGTGGCTTCTCAAGACGAAATCGGTTTCCTCGCCAACGCGTTCAACAGCATGACGGTGCAGTTGCGCGGCCTGATCGAGAACCTGGAACAGCGCGTCGCCGACCGCACCAAGGCTCTGGCTACCTCCACCGAGGTCAGCCGCCGCCTGTCCACCATTCTGGATGAGAAGCAATTGGTGAAAGAAGTGGTCGAGCAGGTGAAAAACGCTTTCAATTACTACCATGCTCACATTTACTTTTTCGATGAAGCGGGCGAGGAACTCATCATGGCAGGCGGCACGGGCGAGGCCGGGCAGACGATGCTGGCGCGCGGCCACAAGATTCCCAAAGGCAAGGGCCTGGTCGGCCGCGCCGCCGAGACCAATATGCCGGTCCTGGTTCCGGATACCGCCCAGGACCCAGACTGGCTGCCCAACCCTCTCTTGCCCGAGACGAAGTCCGAGGTGGCTGTTCCCATTTCGATTGGTGAACAGGTGCTGGGAGTCTTGGATGTACAGCAAAATATCGTCAACGGCTTGACGAACGACGATGTCAGTCTGTTGCAGTCCATCGCCAACCAGGTGGCCATTGCCGCCCGCAACGCTCGTTCCTTCACAGAAGCCCAGCGGCGCGCCGAACGCGAGGCCTTGATAGCCTCGATTAGTCAGAAAATCAGCGAGGCCACCACCGTGGATAAGGCCTTGCAGGTAGCCGTCCGCGAACTGGGACAGGCGCTCGGGGCGCAGAGTACACGCGTGACCCTTCGCGCCAGCAAGTCTTGATGTTGAAAATCTGAGAAGCACCAACCTTGTCAACCAAAAAGGAGAGATGAAATGAACAAGTATGTGAAAATCGTTCTCGTCGCCCTAGCCTTTGGCGCAATTGCTTTGGGCATCGTTTTGGCTGGTTTCACCATTCCGCTCAGCACAGGCATCGTCACCGACCCGCGCGAAATCTTTGTGACGATCGGCGCGGCCCTCACTGGGCCTATCGGGGCGCTCATCATTGGCTTCATGGCGGGCATTGCCGAGCCGGGCGGCATTCCCCTGGCCAGTCTGTTGGCTCACCTGGCAGGGACCCTGTGGATGGGCTTTGCCTACAAAAAACTCGTCTATGAGCGCACCACGAAATTGCCGATGCGCCTGCTGGGATGGGCCTTGCTGGTGCTCGTGTATTACTACCTTATTGTGATCCCCGGTTTTATCGTTGGCCTTACGCTCTTCTATGGCCTCGAGTCTCCCTGGCAGGTTTTGCTGGAAAGTTATCCTGCGGCCACGCCCGAAGCGTTGATCACGACCGCCGTTACCACGCTGGCTTTTCTGGCGCTGTCCAAGCAGGTGCAGAAGCCCCTTTGGTGAGTTCCAGGCGCTGTGTCTTTGCTCGCCATGAGCGCGGAGACTTGTCCACCCTCCCTGTAAAGCCGCGCCGGTCAAATCCAGGGATTTGCTAACGTAACGAAAAAGTAGGTGCCTGTTATGAGCCAATTTCGCAGCCCCATTGTGTGGCGACTCATCCTGTGGTTTTTCCTGCTTTCGCTGGTGCCGGTTGCCATCGTGCTGATTTTCGTTCAGCGAGATGTGCAAGCCTCGGTGCTCGAGCTCCAGGCTCGCGATGCTCGCAGTCTGGCGCATTTGCTCGCCGACAGAATCGTCGCCGAACCAGGGGCTATGCAGACCATCGTTCAAGAATTTACCGCGCCAGGTAGAACGGTGTTCGTCTTGGGAGCAGATGGGACCTATCTGGCCCATTCGGACAGCGAGAGAGTTGGACAGAAGGCCAGCAGCGATTTTGCCGACCCCGAAACTCTCGACCAAATTCTCTCCAGTCCAGAACTCGCCGCCAATGTGGAACAAACCCAGCAATTGGTCGTTTCGCTCCAGAGGGGGGATATTTTCCTGGTCATTCTCGAAAACACCAATCCGACCATCAGCGCGCTGCAGGAACTGTCGGGCAAAGTCACCTTGCGGCTGATTTTTAGCCTCGTTATCACGTCTCTGGTAGGCGGCGCGGCGGTGCTCACGGTTCTGAATCCCCTGGTCAAATTGTCGGCCTTTGCCAATCAGTTGGGCGAAAACCTGAACGCGCCCCTCGACAAGAGCGAGTTCGAGGGCGAAATTGCCGCCCTGGCGAACAGCCTGACGGCCATGGCCGAGCGATTGCGGCAATCGTTCAGCAACCTCGAGCAGCGCGTCGCCGACCGCACTCACGACCTCGAACTGGCGTCCGAAGTGGGCCGGACGATCACCCAGAAGGTCGCCGATCTCGACGCCATGCTGAGCGAGGCGGTGGAATTGATTCGCGCCCGCTTTGGCCTGTACTACACGCAAATTTACCTACTCGACCCTAGCCGCCGCGCCCTTGTCCTGCGCGCCGGCACCGGCGAGGTGGGCAAACAACTCTTGAGCCGCGGCCACCGCCTGGCTGTCGGCCCCGGCTCCCTCAACGGGCGCGCCGTTGCCGAAAACCGGGCCATCATCGTGGCCGATACCGCCGAGAGCGAAAGTTTCCTGCCCAATCCGCTCCTTCCCAACACCCGTTCCGAAATGGTGGTGCCGCTGGTGATTGCCGATGAAGTCATCGGTGTGCTCGACATGCAGTCCGAAATTCCTGGCGCCTTGAATGAAACCAACCTGCCCGCTTTCACCGTTCTGGCCGGGCAACTGGCGGTGGCGCTCCAGAACGCCCGTTTGTTTGCTGAAAGCCGTCAGGTGAGAGAGGAACTCGAAGACAACATCCGCCGCTTTACCGAGGCGGGCTGGCAGGAATTCCTGGACGGCATCGAACACAGTATGAGTCTCGGCTACGCCTTCGATCAAGACAAACTGATCGAGTTGACGCCCGAGGAAGAAGACCCTGCTCCCGACGCCCTGCACGTTCCCATTACGGTCGGCGGGGCGACCATCGGCGCTCTTCAGGTCGCCGGTGAAAATCGGGACTGGACGCCCGATGAAGCCGAGGTCGTCCAGTCGGCGGCCCGCCAACTGGGCCAGCACATCGAGAGCCTGCGTCTGCTGGCCCGCGCCGAACGCTACCGGGTCGAGGCGGAAGAAGCCGTCCGCCGCCTGACGCGCGAAGGCTGGGAAGCCTACATGAAAGCCCGCCGCGAAATGGGCTGGGGCTATGTCTTCGACCTCAACAAGGTGCAGCCGCTCGCTGAGCAGGATGGCAACGGTTCGAAACCGGCCCTCAAGCGCTCCCTGACCGTGCGGAACGAACCCGTCGGCGAACTGGCCGTGGAGACCGGCGCGATTTCCGACGAAACGACTCAAATCCTGGAGTCCGTCGCCCAACGATTGAGCATTCATCTGGAAAATTTGCGCCTCTCCGAACAAAACGAACGGCGCGCCTATAACCTGGCCACCGTTGCGGCGGTCAGCACCACCGCTTCGACCGTGCTCGACCCCGACGCTTTGCTGCAATCTGTCGTTGACCTTGCCAAGACTCGCTTTGGCCTCTATCACGCTCACATTTACTTGGTGGACGAGAGTTGGAACACTTTGATGCTCTCTGCCGGGGCGGGCGAGGTCGGGCGGCAATTGGTCGCTCAACGGCATGCCATTCCGCTCGACGCCGAACGCTCGCTGGTGGCGCGCGCGGCCCGCGAGCGCGCCGCCGTCATCGTCAACGATGTGCGCGCCGAGCCGGATTTCCTGCCCAACCCGCTGCTCCCCGAAACCCGCTCGGAAATGGCCGTCCCCATGATCGTCGGCGATAAAGTCCTGGGCGTGTTCGACGTGCAGTCGGACTTACTCGATCACTTCACCGAAGAGGATGCCAATATCTACACCACCCTGGCCTCGCAGGTCGGCGTCGCCTTGCAGAACGCCCGTCTGTACGCCGCCCAGACGGCCACCGTCGCCCAGTTGCGTGAACTCGACCGCCTCAAGTCCTCCTTCCTGGCCAACATGTCGCACGAACTGCGCACGCCGCTCAACTCGATTCTCGGTTTTGCCGATGTCATCCTCGAAGGATTGGACGGCCCGCTGACGGAGAACATGACCACCGACCTGAAACTCATCCAGAAGAACGGCCAGCACCTGCTCCACCTCATCAACGACGTGCTCGACATGGCCAAGATCGAAGCCGGCCGCATGAACCTGGTCGTCGAACGCTTCTCCCTCTACGAAATCCTTGAGGAAGTGACCAGCATCACCTCTCCCCTGGCCAGCGAGAAGAATCTGGCCCTCTACATCGAACCCGATACGGACAAGACCGTCGAAGTCACCGCCGACCGGACGCGCCTGCGTCAGGTGATGCTCAACCTGGTCAACAACGCCATCAAATTCACCGAACAGGGCAGCATTGCCATCTCTGCCCGGCGCCAGGACGACCACGTTCTGATTCGGGTCAAAGATACCGGCATCGGCATCGCTCCGCACCAGATCGAGGCCATCTTCCAGGAATTCGTCCAGGTGGACACGTCCACCACCCGCAAAGTGGGCGGCACCGGCCTGGGCCTGCCTATCAGCCGACGGTTGATCGAAATGCACGGCGGCAAACTGTGGGCCGAGAGCACCGGCGTCCCCGGCGAAGGTTCGACCTTCTACGTCCTCCTGCCCCTCGAGGCCCGCATCAGCGAGCCGCAGGAGAAAATGGAGAAGTAAGATGGCCTGGCCGAACTTTCTGCAATGCGCCGTTTGCGGCCATCAGCAGCCCTACGAACCCTTCGTTCCGGCAGTCTGCCAGGCGTGCGGCGCTCAGTGGCTGCTGCCCAACTATGATTTCAAGGCGTTCAAACGCGAGATTTTGCGCGGCCTGCCCGGCCGCCCCTCCAATCTCTGGCGCTACCAGGATGTTTTGCCTCTCAAGAATCCGGCCGCTCTGGACCTCTATCCGGCCGGCGGAACCCCGCTCTGGCTCTCGCAGCGTTTTGCCCCCGCCCTGGGCCACAGCCGCGTCTACATCAAGGACGAGCGCTTCGGGCCGACCAGTTCGTTCAAGGACCGTCAGGCGGCTGTGGCGGTGGCGGCCATGAGCGAGGGCGGGGTGCGCGAAGCGGTCATCGCCTCGACCGGCAACGCCGCGGTCGCCTACGCCGCGGCCTGCGCCCGGGCGGGGATCAAGTTGTGGGTCTTCATGACCAGCCTGGTGCCCCAGGAGAAACTGCGCGAGGCGGCTCTCTTCGGGGCCGAGGTCATCCGCGTCAGCGGCAACTACGACCAGACCAAGCAGATCGCCGCCCAGTTCGCTCAACGCCGACACCTGCTGCTCGACCGCGGCGCCAGTTCGGTGCCGGCCCGCGAGTCGATGAAGACCATCGCTTATGAGATCGTCGAACAACTCGGCTGGCGCGCCCCCGATTGGTACATCCAGGCCGTCAGCGGTGGGCTGGGGCCGCTGGGCGTCTATCAGGGCTTCAAAGAACTGTTCGATATGGGCCTGATTGAACGCATCCCCAAACTGGCCATCGTCCAGGCCGAGGGGTGCTCGCCGATGGTGCAGGCGTTCAAGGCCGGGAAAGAGGTCGCCGATCCGGTGGTGCCCGACACCTGCATCATTATTCTCTCGACCGGTGATCCCGGCAAAACGTACACTTACTTGTGGAACATTATCCAACAACATGGCGGCGCGATGGAATCGGTGACCGACGCCGAAGCCTTTGCCGCCATGCGTTCGCTGGCCAAGAGCGAGGGCATGGCCGTCGAACCGGCGGCGGCGGTGGCTTTTGCCGGTCTTGAAAAAATGGTCAAGAACGGTACAATTGGCGCCGACGAGACGGTGGTCGTCAATTGCAGCGGACACACCTTCCCGGTCGAAAAACACGTCCTGGGCGAGCAATTCGCCGTAGATGTTCACTTGAGCGAAGGCCAGACTCCCGCCCCGCGCGAGGGCCTGTTGGCCGCCCTCGAAAATCTGGACGAAAAGACCACCACCGTCCTGGTGGTGGATGACAACGATGACGACGCCCTGCTCATCCGCCGTCTGTTGGAGGGGCGCAAGGCCTACCGTGTGCAGCATGCCAGGGATGGTTGGGAAGGCCTGGCCCAGGCCCGCCAGACCTTGCCCGACCTGATCGTTACCGACCTGATGATGCCGGGCATTGATGGGTTCGGTCTGGTGGAAGAATTGAAACTCGACCCGCGTACGAAAGACATACCCATCGTCGTGGTCAGCGCCAAAGACATCACCCCAGAAGAACGGGCGCGGCTGAATGGTTACATCGAGGCTGTTTACCAGAAGAGTTCTCTGACTCCGCGCAAGTTTGTAGAACAGGTCGTGCAAGTGATCGAAGAGGAGAAGGGAACAAAGGAGAACGCTCATGGGATATAACATTCTCTATATAGAAGATAACCCGGATAATATGATCCTCGTCAAGCGCACCCTGGAGGCGCGCGGTTATAAAATGTTCGAGGCGGCCAACGGGACCGAAGGCCTTGCCATTGCCGAAAAAGAGGATATCGATCTCATTCTGCTGGACATTAACTTGCCCGACATCGATGGCTACGAGGTGGCCCGCCGTTTACGGAGCAATCCCGTCAAACCCAGCCTGATTCACGTGCCGATCATTGCCATCACGGCCAACGCCCTCAAAGGGGATGCCGAGAAAGCGCTGGCTGCCGGGTGTGATGTTTACATGTCGAAGCCGATCAACATCCACGAATTGTGGGCGCGCGTGGAAGGATTTGTGCCTTCTCCCAAGAGCAGTACTGGTTCGGTGTGAGACCAGCAGGACACGCCTACATGACCAAGCAACAAACTGCCCGGGTAGCGTTTTCCTATATTACTAGTATTTCGTGTTCCGCTTGTGGAAAATTCTATCCGGTGACGCAAGTCAATACCTATTGCCCGGATTGTCAGGCGCCTCTCCTGTCGCATTATGACCTGGAAGCCGTGCGCCGCTGCGTGGACAGAGAGGAAATCCGCAGCCGGCGGCGCGGCATGTGGCGCTGGCACGAATTGCTCCCCGTTCAGCAGCCCGAAAACGTGGTGACCCTCGGCGAGGGGGATACGCCTCTCTTGCCTCTTCCCAACCTGGGACGGTATCTCGGTCTATCCCGCTTGTTCGTCAAAGATGAAAGCAGCAACCCCACCGGCAGTTTCAAAGCCCGCGGTCTGGCCGCTGCCGTGTCCAAAGCCAGGGAATTGGGGATTCAGAAGGTCATCATCCCTACGGCGGGAAACGCCGGAGGGGCGATGGCAGCCTACGCCGCCCGCGCTGGAATCAGGGCCTACATCTTCATGCCCAAGGATACGCCGCATGCCAACGTCGAGGAAAGCCGCATGGCGGGGGCGGAGGTCATGTTGATTGACGGTCTGATCAGCGAAGCCGCAGGTATGGCCGGCGAAAAGGCCCGTCAGGAAGGCTGGTTCGACCTTTCTACCTTCAAAGAACCGTACCGGGTGGAGGGCAAGAAAATCATGGGCTATGAACTGGCCGAAGATTTCGACTGGACCCTGCCCGATGTGATTCTCTATCCCACCGGCGGCGGCACCGGCCTGGTAGGAATGTGGAAGGCCTTTGCCGAACTCGAAGCGCTGGGCTGGCTCAACCATCCGAGACGCCCGCGCATGGTGGTCGTCCAGGCCGAGGGCTGCGCGCCGATCGTCAAGGCTTTTCAAGCGCGTCAGTCGTTTTGTGATTTCTGGCTGAACGCCCACACGATTGCCGCCGGCCTGCGCGTCCCGAAGAGTTTCGCGGACCATCTCATTCTGGCCGACGTCTATGAAAGCGACGGCATGGCGGTTGCCGTCAGCGATGAGGAGATTCTCAAAGCCCAGCGTCTGCTGGGGCGCGAGGAGGGCATTTTTGCGGCTCCAGAAGGAGCGGCCACCCTCGCCGCTCTCGAGAAGTTACTCGATATGAAGTGGATCGATGCGTCCGAACGCATTGTCCTTTTCAATACCGGTTCTGGCCTAAAATATTTGCCCTGATCAACGGGTTCGAAGAAGTAAAAATCTGGCTGTCAGCCGGCAGCCAGATTTTTTTCGGGACAGTCCCCAGGTTTTCTCACAGGTATTCCTTGAGTTGCCGCGCCCGCCGCGGATGGCGCAGACGCCGCAGGGCTTTGCCCTCGATCTGACGGATGCGCTCGCGCGTCAGGCCGAACTTTTCGCCCACCTCTTCCAGCGTGTAGGCTGTCCCATCGTCCAGGCCGAAGCGCAGACGCAGGACGCGCGCTTCGCGCGGCGAGAGCGTGCCCAGGATTTCGTCGATCTTTTCTTTCAACATGTTCTGGTAGGCGCTCTGCAAGGGGGTCGGGCTGAGTTCATCTTCGATGAATTGTCCCAGTTCTGCGTCCTCATCTTCTCCCACCGGACTTTCGAGCGAAAGCGGTTGCCACGAGACTTTGGTAATCCATTGCACCTTCTTCAAATCCAGTCCCATCTCTTCGGCCAGTTCCTCGGCGGTCGGCACACGTCCCAGGCGTTGTTCCAGGTTGTGCGTGGCTCGATACACCTGGCGGATGCGGTCGGTCATGTGGACCGGGATGCGGATGGTGCGGGCTTGGTCGGCGATGGCGCGCGTGATGGTCTGACGAATCCACCAGGTGGCGTAGGTCGAAAAGCGGAAGCCGCGATGGACATCGTATTTTTCGACCGCTTTCATCAGCCCCAGATTGCCTTCTTGAATCAAGTCCAGGAACGGAACGCCGCGCCCGATGTAGCGCTTGGCCACACTGACGACCAGGCGGGTATTGGCCTTGATGAGGTGGTCGCGGGCCAACAGCCCATCCTGAACCAAAGCCTCCAGGCGGGCGCGTTCGGGGGAACGGCGCCGGTTGGGCAAGCGCATGAGCGCGGCTTTGGCTTTGCGTCCCTCCTCGATGCGGACGGCCAATTCATATTCTTCTTCCGCTTTGAGCAGCGGGACGCGCGACATTTCGCGTAGATATAGGCCTACGGCGTCATCGCTGGCCATCGAAGCGCCGTTTGGCTCCAGCCAGGAGTCCAGCCCTGGTTCCACCAGTCCATCCATGACCGCCAGGTCATAGCGGTCGGAGTCCAAAATGTCCACTCCCCGATTACGCAGGGCCAGCATGATGACCGTCAAATGTTCGGCGTCATTCCCCACATCTGGATAGATATCCAGCAAATCGTCGGTCGTGAGATATCCTTGCATCGAGGCTTTTTCCAGGAGCATGTGCATGACTTCTTTGTGTTTTCGGCGCCGTTCAGAGAGTGTCATCGTGATCCTCCTGGAAGCGTGGCTCAACCGAGCAATTCTTTGAGCGCCGAGAAAGGCGAGTCGGCGCCCGAGGAAGAGTGGCCGCAATCGACCTCGTTCAGGTTCGCCCCACAGACGGGGCATAGACCTTTGCAATCGGGTTTGCAGATCGGGTTGATGGGGAATTCGAGAAAAGCGTACTCGCGCAGGAGCGGCGCGAGGTCAATTTGACCGGTTTCGGGCACCAGTAAATTGGACTCGGTGATCGAGCGGCGGTCGAAGGCGTACAGGTCGGTAAATTCCCAGTGCAGGGGCTGTTGATACTCTGTCAGGCAGCGGACGCATTCGAGCGTCACGCTGCCGTGAAAATCCGCCTGGAGCAAAAGACCCTGCGGCGTACGGCTGAAGCGCGCGATGCCGCTAAAGTCCGCCAGCGTCAAATCGTCCCCCAGTTGCATGCGCTCATAATCGAACGCAAAATCGCGGTTGGTGCCGATGACCGCGCTGATCAGGAAACCCACATTGAGTCGTAGGGGGTGATGGGGGTTGCTCACAGTTATTTCTACACGAAAGATTTGGATAACTCATTCTAGCACATTGGAATCGCGAAGTCAAGCACCATTTTTTAAGATTTGGGCGGCTGGCGACCATTTGTGCCGAATTGCCCCTTTGCCTGTTTTGCGGTATAGTGAGCGCATATGATTTAGCGGAAGGGAATAGACGATGAAACTCAGAACCTTGCTGGCGCTTTTGCTCCTCCTGCTCTCGGCTTGCCGTCCGCGGACGACCGCGCCGGCTTCGCCGCCGATCGACGTGGTCGGCACCTCGGTCGCCGCCGCGCTGACGGCGATTCCCCCCCAGCCGACGTACACCCCTTATCCGACCTACACGCCCTATCCTACCCCCGATCTCCGCGGCCTGTTCTGTGAATATGAATTCTGCATCGGCCACCCGGAGGGCGTGCCGTTGTTCGACCTGGAAGTCACCAATGATTATCTGACCAACCGCAGCAGTTATGACCAGGGAATCTTGATCGGTTTTTCGGACACGGTGTATATCTTCTTCGCCTGGAGCCGTCTGTATGGCAGTTACGATCCCAATGTGATGTTGACGGTCGTCTTGCTTGCCGACGCCCCCCAGGACACGCGTCTGACAGCCAATTTTGGCGGCCGCGCAGTCACTTACGTGGCGCTGGCCTCCACGCCCTCGACTGTGCTCTCCCAGGGGTTGGCCGCCGCCTGGCAGTGCGGCGACCGGCAGTTCGGCTGGAAAGTTTATACCAGCCAGCAAGTCCAGGCGCTCGACCTTCTGAACCAGGCGCTTGCCCGGTTTCGATGCAACGCGCCGTAACTCTCGGTGACGGGATGAGTCCGTCTTCGACGGCTCGATTCGGTCCTGCGCGCCAGACGATTTGACCTACTGGTTCGGGCCCGGCGTTCGAAAGCGCCGGCGCACGATGGGCAGGGCCAGCAGGGCCAGCAGGTTGAAGAGCAGCGCCGCGGCAATGACGTAGAGAAAACCGGCGGTGTATAGGCGGGGGGCCAGGAACGCGCCCGCGGCGCGGCCCAGGGAAAACGCCGCCACGTTGAAAGCCATCAGCGTGGCGCGCGCCGCTGGCAGAATTTCGGTCATCATCGGGATGCAACTGACCAGCGTGAATTCGAAGGTGATGTAGAACAAGAACAGGCCGGTCAGCGCGCCGACCGGCGAGCGGCTCAAGACGGGCAGAGCCAGCGCCGCCAGACAGTTGAGAATCAGCCCCAAGGCGATGGCGCGCGGCTTGCCGATCCGGTCGACGAACAGGGCCACCAGTCCCTCGGCGCTCAATTCGGAAGCGCCGATGACGGCCGAGGCCGCGCCCAGGGCGGCCAGTTGCAGGCCAAAGGAATCCTCCAGCCAGACCCCAAAGATGAGATTGACGACCTCGTTGGCCGCGCTGGCAAAGACCCCGATGGCCAGGCCGGCCAGCGCAGGCGCGGAGGTCAGCACGGCGCGAAACCCCGCCGACAGGCCGCCGGCGGCGGGCAGCGGCTTCTCCTTCGGCAGCATGAAGAACAGCCCGGCAAAGATCAGGCTCCCCAGGATGGTCATCAGCGGGAAGGGGGCCAGCCAGCCGCGGCGGGCAATCAGGAATCCCATCAGCGGGACGCCGAGGACGAAGGCCAGCGACCAGCCGAACTCGGTGACGGCGATCGTCCGGCCGCGGCGATCGTAGGGGACGCGGTCGCCGAGATAGGCCTGCATGGACGGGTCGAAGAGGTACTTGCCGAGGGTCGAGAACGTGATTCCAACCGCCAGCGAAGGGAAGGTGGGCCAGAAGACGACGATGGCCGCCCCGAGCGTGAACAGCCCCAGGCCGAGCAGCATGCCGAAGCGGCGGCCGCGGCGGTCGGCGACCGCGGCGGCGAACGGTCCAAAGGTCCCGGCCAGACTGCGGGCGGTCAGGGCGTAGGACATGGCCGAAAGGTCCACGCCCAGGCCGCGGGCAAAGACGGCCAGGAACGGATAGACCATCCGATGCAGGGTGTTGAAAATCGTCCGGATGAGGGTGAAGAAGAGGATTTGCAGCCGCAGGCGCGTCACCGGGAAAGCCACCACCTCGTCAGGTAATAGGCCGCCGCCAGAAGCAGGAACAGGAGTCCGATGAAATACAACTGGATGGCCGTCGAGGCCGAGTCGAAGATGGGCGAGGGCGGCGGATGCATGACGTACTCAGCCTGCGTGAGGCCGATTCGCAGGGCGACGGCGAAGAGGAGATTCCCCAGCGAGGTGAAGGCTGGCCGGGCGATCAGCGCCAGGCCGATTTGGAGCAGGATGCCGCTGACGGCGAAGATGACCGCCAGCCGGAAGCGCGGCTCGGCCAGGAAGAGGCCATTCCAGGTGGCCTGCATGGCCCACAACGCCAGCGGCAGGGAGGTCACCCAGAAGAAGATGCCGCTGCGGCCCAGGCCAGCCGACCAGTGGTGCAACCCTTCGCGGCGAAAGAGAATGCCCAGCAGACCGGCAAGCGCCGCCGCGGCCAGGGTCGCCTCGGCCGCCAGCACCCACGCCCCGTGCAAATAGATGATCCGCGCCGTCTCGCCGAGGGTGCGTTCCTCCGGGCCGATGGCGGTCAGGCCGGCGGCGAGCAAGAGCGCCAGGATGAACCAGAAGAAGGGCGATTTGGGACGCAGCATACCGCGATTGTATTGCGCCTACCTTAAACAAGAATGAAGAGGAAGTGCTTCAAACTTTTGCCGCGGCCGGCGCGTTGTTGCTTTTTAGCATCGAATGACACGAATTTCGCGAAAAAACTTTTCGAGGAGAAGCGCTTGCGCAAGCGCAACTCCCTGCTACCGCTTGAGCGTGCGGTATTTCACCCGCCGCGGCGTCAGGTCTTTGCCATACTGGGCGCGCAGATGCGCCTCGTAGTCGGACCAGTTGCCCAGGAAGAGGCGCGCCGAACTCTCGCCCTCGAAGGCCAGGATGTGGGTGCAGATGCGGTCGAGGAACCAGCGGTCGTGGCTGACGACGATGGCGCAGCCGGCGAAGTTCTCCAGGGCCTCCTCCAGCGCCCGCAGGGTGTTCACATCCAGGTCGTTGGTCGGTTCGTCGAGCAGCAGGACGTTGGCGCCCTCTTTGAGCGTGCGCGCCAGGTGAACGCGGTTGCGCTCGCCGCCCGACAGGGTCCCCACTTTCTTCTGCTGGTCGGAACCGGTGAAGTTGAACGAGGCGCAGTAGGCGCGCGAGTTCATCCGCCGCGCGCCGAGGACGAGTTCCTCCTCGCCGCCGCTGATCGCCTCCCAGACGGTCTGCTCCGGGTCGAGGGGACGCAACTGGTCGGCGTAGGCCAGTTTGACGGTCTCGCCGATGCGGATGGTCCCGCTGTCGGGCTTTTCCTGGCCGGTGATCATGCGCAGCAGGGTGGTCTTGCCGGCGCCGTTCGGGCCGATGACGCCGACGATGGACCCAGGCGGAATCTTGGCCGAAAAGTTCTCCAGCAGAAGGCGGTCGCCGTATCCTTTGGTGACGTTCTCGAACTCGATGACCACGTCTCCCAGGCGCGGACCGGGCGGGATGTAGATTTCCTGCTCGCCGCGGTACTTTTCGACCTCCTGCGAAAGGAGTTTCTCGTAGGCTGTCAGGCGCGCCTGACCTTTGGCCTGCCGCGCCTTGGGCGACATGCGAATCCACTCCAGTTCGCGTTCGAGCGTCTTCTGGCGCTTGGACTCGGCCTTTTCCTCGCGGCGCAGTTGTTCCTGTTTCTGCTCCAGCCAGGAAGAGTAATTGCCCTTCCAGGGGATGCCGTAGCCGCGGTCGAGTTCGAGAATCCAGCCGGCGACGTTGTCGAGGAAGTAGCGGTCGTGGGTGACGGCGATGACCGTGCCTTTGTACTCGCGCAGGTGGTGTTCGAGCCAGGCGACCGACTCGGCGTCGAGGTGGTTGGTGGGTTCGTCGAGCAGGAGGATGTCGGGTTCGGTCAGCAGGAGACGGGTCAGGGCGACGCGGCGGCGCTCGCCGCCCGAAAGGACGCTGACCGGCATCTCCGGCGGCGGGCAGCGCAGGGCCTCCATCGCCAGGTTGAGGTGCGAGTCGAGGTTCCAGGCGTCCCGCCGGTCGAGTTCCTCCTGCAGGCGGGCCTGCTCGGCGATGAGGGCGTCGTAGTCGGCGTCGGGTTCGGCGAAGCGGGCGTTGACCGCCTCGTACTGCGCCAGCAGGTCGAGGGTCGGCTGGACGGCCTCGCGGATGACCTCGATGACGGTCTTTCGCGGATCGAGTTCCGGCTCCTGGGGCAGGAAGCCGACCGTGTAGCCCTTGCTCATGGCGATCTCGCCGAGGTAGTCCTTGTCCACGCCGGCCATGATGCGAAGGAGGGTGGACTTGCCCGCCCCGTTCAGGCCGAGGACACCGATTTTCGCGCCGTAGTAGAAGCCGAGGGAGATGTCGCGCAGGATTTGCTTGTTGGGCGGGACAACCTTGCCCACGCGATACATGGAATAAATGACCTGGGTGTCGGATGGCATGGAGAAATTGTACCGTGAAACATAGGAGGCAGGTTTTCCAACCTGCCCCTGGAAATGCCTATTCTGGCAGCCGTGCTATTTTCTCCAGCAAGTCAGGAATATCTCGGCTGGCTGTTTTCCAGACCTCGTCCCAATCTACCAGGTCGTAGGCGTGGACCAGATGATCTCTCATTCCTGCCATGAGCGCCCAGGGAATGTGTGAATGCCGGGCGCGGAATTCTTCGGATAATCGCTTGACGGCTTCTCCGATCACGGTCAACTGATAGAGGACGGCCGAGCGAGTCTTCCAATCGCCAATGAAAGTTTCTTTTTCGAATCCTGCCACGAATTCTGTAATCAATTGGGCGGCGCCAATGATGTCTCTCAAGACGATCTCATCCCGGCGTCTGGACATATACCACCTTCCCTGCAGAATACAGGGGCCTGGCCGTACTGAGAATTTCCGAACGCAACAGCGCATTGCGGCTTTGTTCGACCGCCTGACGGGTGATCAGATCCACTTCGCGCCCGAAAATGTCTTTTAGTTCCTGCCTCATGCGCATATGGTCGAACAGTCCCCAATCAGCGCCAGGCGCGAAAGTGACCAGCGCATCGATGTCGCTCCTGGGGGAGAAGTCCTCCCGCACGGCAGAACCGAACAGCGCCAGTTCAACCACTTTCCAGCGTTTGCAGAAAGCGGCTATTTTTTTTGCCGGTATGGTTGGTCGGGCTGTCGCCATGTTTCAATTATACTGCTTTTCCCCCGGCCTTCTCACCTGCCTCATCCAGGCTCAGACTACCCCGCGCCCGGTCCCAGTTTGGCCAGCAGGGCGGCGACCTCCTTCAATCCCAGCCACCACTGTTCCTTCGGGCGCTGGAATTCGGCATCGATCATGCGCTCGAAGTCGCGCATGTCGTTGTACTTCAACTGTCCCTGCTGGAAGCCGATGAAGGCGCTCTGCGAGCCGCCCTGTTCGCACTGTTCGATGAGGAATTCCAGGCACAGGCGGGCCAGACGGGTGGCCTGGATGCGGTCGAAGGGCGAGGGATCGCCGCCCTGCTGCAGGTGGCCGAGGATGGCCGGGCGGACGTCGAAGACGCCGCGCCCCTCCTCGGCGAACAGGGCGCACATGAACTGGGTGGTGTAGACCGGATTGGCGTACTCGTTGCGAATCATCAGGCCGAGGCGCTTGCCCGATTCGAAGCCGCGCTTCAGGTTCTCCACGTCCAGGGCCAGGTCTTTGAGGGTGACGCCCTCCTCGTGCAGGTAGACGCGCTCGGCGCCGGTCGCCAGGCCGCTCATCAGGGCCAGGTAACCGCACCAGTGGCCCATCACCTCGACCACGAAACAGCGCCGGGTGGCCACCGCCGACTGCTTGATTTTGTCCACCGCGTCGACAATGCTGTTGAGGGCGGTGTCGGCGCCGATGCTCAGTTCGGAGCCGGGCAGGTTGTTGTTGATCGAGGCCGGCAGGCAGATGATCGGCAGATTGAAGGCCGGGAAGTTGGGGCGGTTTTCGGTCATGATGTGGACCGCCTCGTAGCCGTTCCAGCCGCCGATGACCATCAGAGCGTCGATGTGGTGGGTTTCGATGGTGCGGGCAATGGCGTAGAGGTCCGGCCCTTGCGGGACGACCCGGCTGGTGCCCAGCAGCGAACCGCCGCGCGCCGCCCAGCCGCTGGCGCTCATCCAGTTCATCTCCTCGACCTCGCCCTTGGCCAGGCCCTCGAAGCCGTTGCGGACGCCGAGCATGACGTGGCCGCGGTCCAGGCCGAGGCGGATGGCGGCGCGGACGGCGGTGTTCATGCCGGGGGCGGGCGCGCCGGCGTTCATCACCGCGATGCGGAAATGCTTGCGCGCCGGGTCGGGCGGATGGGGCAGGGCGCGCACCATCGTCTTGAGGGTGCTGAAGGCGTCCTTGAAACTGGAACTGCGCAGGCTCATGGCCTTCTCGTAATCGCGGGCCGCGATGGCCTCGGCCACCGCCCGCGTGCGCTCGACGGACTCCATCAACGGCAGGCGCGTCAGGCGGTTGTTGCGGATGCCGATGACCACTGGCTCGTCTTCGGGGCGGGCCTCCAGCAGGGTGATGACCGCCTCGTAGCCGAGCAACGTGCCGAGGATGCGGTCGTAGGCCGAGGGCCGGCCGCCGCGCTGGACATGGCCCAGCACGGTGACGCGCACTTCCTCGCCCATGCGTTCTTCAAGCGCCTTCTGGACGTCGCCGCTGCCGATGTATTTGCCGTGCCGGTCGTGAGCGCCCTCGGCCAGGATGACGATGCTGTCGCGCCGCCCGGCGCGGCGTCCGGCGCGCAGGCGTTCGGCCATCACGTCCTCCCAGTTGTCCACATCCGGCGGGGATTCGGGAATCAGCACCCAGTCGGCGCCGCAGGCCAGGGCGCTCATCAGGGCCAGGTAGCCGCAGTTGCGCCCCATGACCTTGACGACGAAGGTGCGCTGGTGGCTGGCGGCGGTGCTGGTGATGGCGTCCACGGCCTCGACGATGCGGTGCAGGGCGGTGTCGGCGCCGATGGTCATGTCGGTGCCGGAGAAATCGTTGTCGATGGAGCCGACCAGGCCGACGATGCCGAGATGCGGGTGGGCGGCGGCCTGCTCGGCGCTGATTTCGCCGCGCTCGGCCAGTTCGGCGATCAGCGACGGCCATTCCTGGCGAAAGACGTGCGCGCCGGTCAGCGAGCCGTCGCCGCCGATGACGACCAGCCCGTCGATTCCGTTGACGATCAGGTTGCGGGCGGCTGCCCGGCGGCCGTCGCGGGTTAGAAAGGCTTCGCTGCGGGCCGTGCCGATGATCGTCCCCCCCAGGTGCATGATGCCGCCGACCGAATCCCAGTTCATCGGACGGATGCGTTCGCCGCCTTCGACCAGGCCTTGATAGCCCTCGGTGATGGCGAAGACTTCGGCCCCCTTGTCGAGGGCGGTGCGCACAACGGCGCGCAGGGCGGCGTTCATGCCCTGGGCGTCGCCGCCGCTGGTCAGGACTCCAATGCGTTTGGCAGCGGTCATGTTTCCTTCTTCCTGCAAAATACTGAGGGCGAATTGTACCGCGAATTCATCCGCTAGAAACAGTCGCTTTTTGCAAAAATGGGCATCGAATTTCACGAGCGAAACGAAGGATTCGCTCAATTCGATGCAGAAACGGCGTTTTACTTCAGCATCGGAATCTTGATCCCGTGCCGCCTGGCGGCCTCGATGGCCTGCTCGTAGCCGGCGTCGGCGTGGCGGACGATGCCCATGCCGGGGTCGGTGGTCAGGACCCGCTCCAGCCGCCGCGCTGCTTCGGGCGTGCCATCGGCCACGATGACCTGACCGGCGTGCTGGCTGTAGCCAATGCCCACCCCGCCGCCGTGATGGAACGAGACCCAGGTTGCCCCGCCGACGGCGTTGATGAGGGCGTTCAGAATCGCCCAGTCGGAGATGGCGTCCGAGCCATCCTTCATTGCCTCGGTCTCGCGGTTCGGGCTGGCAACCGAACCGCAGTCGAGGTGGTCGCGGCCGATGACGATGGGGGCTTTCAGGCGGCCATCCGCCACCATTTCGTTGAATTTCAGCCCGGCCTTGACGCGCTCCCCATAACCGAGCCAGCAGATGCGCGCCGGCAGGCCCTGGAAGGGGACTTTCTGCCGCGCCATCGTCAGCCAGCGGCGCAGGTGCTCGTCTTCGGGGAAGAGTTCCATGACGGCCTCGTCGGTGCGGTAGATGTCCTCCGGGTCGCCGGAGAGCGCCACCCAGCGGAACGGCCCCTTGCCCTCGCAGAAGAGCGGGCGGATGTAGGCCGGGACGAAGCCGGGGAACTCGAAGGCGTCGGTCACGCCGTAGTTGTAGGCCTGCTGGCGGATGTTGTTGCCGTAGTCGAAGACCTCCGCGCCCTTGCGTTGGAATTCAAGCATCGCTTTGACGTGCTGCGCCATGGACGCCATCGCCCGCCGCTTGTACTCTTCGGGGTTGGATTTGCGCAGTTCGTCCGCCGCGGCGACCGAGAGGCCGGTCGGCACGTACATGAGCGCCTCGTGGGCCGAGGTCTGGTCGGTGACCACGTCGGGGATGACGCCGCGCATGGCCAGTTCCTGGTACACGTCGGCGGCGTTGCCGATGAGGCCGATGGAGTGCGGCTTCTCCTTGTCGCGGTACTCCTCGACGAGGGTCATTGCCTCTTCGAGATTATCCACCACCTCGTCCACGTAGCCGATTTCGAGGCGGCGCTTGGCGCGGGCCGGGTCCACCTCGACGATGAGGCCGACGCCCTCGTTCATGGTGATGGCCAGCGGCTGCGCGCCGCCCATCCCGCCCAGGCCGGCGGTGAGGACGAATTTGCCCTTCAGCGACCCCCAGCCGCGCAACTTGGCGAGCGCGCCGAAGGTCTCGTAGGTGCCTTGCAGGATGCCCTGCGTGCCGATGTAAATCCACGAGCCGGCGGTCATCTGGCCGTACATGATGAGGCCCCTGGCGGCCAGATGGTCGAAGTGTTCCCAGGTGGCCCAGTGTGGGACGAGGTTCGAGTTGGCGATGAGGACGCGCGGCGCGTCGGGGTGACTCTTGAAGACGGCCACCGGCTTGCCCGACTGGACGAGCAGCGTCTCGTCCGGTTCGAGGGCGCGCAGCGAGTCGAGGATGGCGTCGAAGCATTCCCAGTTGCGGGCGGCCTGGCCGCGTCCGCCGTAGACGACCAGGTCTTGGGGGCGCTCGGCCACTTCGGGGTCGAGGTTGTTCTGAATCATGCGGTAGGCGGCTTCGATAAGCCAGTTCTTGCAGGTCAGTTGAGTCCCGCGCGGGGCGCGGACGGTGCGAGGCGTGGACATCACTTTTCTCCTTAATTTTGAAAAATACCCTCCCATCCTCTTCAATCGAGGGGGCGTTTCCCATCTGCAATTATACGCCAGCCCTGCAATCGCTGCGGCGGTTGCGGCTCGAAATTGAAACGATTCGGCTGGACAATTTTCCGAAAAGGCCTTTATAATGACCGCGGTGTCATTTTTCGGCCAAGCCTTGCGAGGTTCCTCTTCGGCGTCTTGGCTGAAACCCGCCGGAGATGCCGAGAGACCTCTGCAAGGCTTCTTGTTCACATCCTGACCGTTCATTCGATTTTATGGAGGCCATCATGCAACAGAAACGCACCCTGTTTCGCCTGGCGATCGTCGTCCTGGTCTTCGTCAGCGTCGCCTGCACCTGCGCCATCCCTGGCGCCAGTTCCCGGCCGAGCATCGTCGGCAATTGGGAGGCCGATTACCGCGGCGACCGGATCGGTTTCGTCTTCGAAAGCGATGGCGATTTCAGCATTTCGATCAATGGGAACTTCGCTGGACGCGGACGCTACACGGTAAACTACGAGACCACGCCCCATCAACTCGATCTGGTTTACGATGATGGAAACCGAGTCTCTACGATCTTCGAATTCACCGACGCCAACACAATGCGCATAGAGAATGCAGACGTTGATGGCGCCCGTCCCACCACATTTTCCAATTATGGCGTCTTCCGGCGGCTGCCGTGAGGAACATAAACGTTTCGTAATCACCGCCGAGACGCGGAGAACGCCGGGGAAGATTCCAAATACGCCAGGAGACGGCCTTGATTTGGCTTGGCGCCTTTGCGCCCCGGCGGTGAACGCGACTCTGAGTGTTAATCTAGCAGAACCTCAGCCCGCTCACGCTCAGCGCGCTTTATCGGTCTAGAAGAGGCGCGCTGTTGCCATTTTCGGCAGAGGCAGAATCATTCTCTGGAGGAGGCCAAAAGCAGAATTTATGGACAATCCCGTCATTCAGACCATGCTCAATCATCGTTCGGTGCGCAAGTACAAGAAAGACCAGCCGCCCGATGAGGTGGTGCAGGCCATTGTCCGCGCCGGACAGCAGGCGCCCTTTGCCTCGCAGTTGTACAGCGTTCTGCTGACGCGCAAGAAGAAAGCCCCCTTCGGCGCGCCGCTCTGGTTCACCATCTGCGTGGATTTGTACAAACTGGAACGTTTCATGAAACTGCGCGGCTGGGAAGTGGCGACCAACGACCTCGACCTGCTCTTCTTCGGCATCCAGGACGCCGCCTACATGGCCCAAAACATGGTCGTCGCGGGCGAAAGCCTGGGGCTGTTTTCCTGCTTCCTCGGCGCTGCGCCGCACCTGGCCGACCGAATCGCCCGCGAGTTCAAACTGCCGCCGCGCGTCTTTCCGCTCGTCCAACTGGTGATGGGCTATCCCGATGAGGACTTCCCGCCGCGGCCGCGCTGGCCGCTCTGGTTTACCCTCTTCGAGGACGAGTATCCCGAATTCACCGATGAGCAGGTGGCCGAGGCCATGAAGGTGATGGACGAAGGCTACCTGGCGCAGGGGTATTACGTCAAACAAAGGGCCAAAATCCGCCTGGAGGGCGGGCGCAAGGAGACTTACACCTACGAGAATTATTCCTGGACCGAGCACATCTCGCGCAAATGGGGCCAGTGGTACCGCTCGCCCAAAGAGTTGGTGGAGCAGTTGCGCAAACGGGGATTCGATGTGACTCGTCAGGAATAGTCCTTGCGGGAGGGCAGGGAGGGGCTTGCTCTGTTTTGAACTCTGGGACAGCCCCTTGCTGCCCCTTTTCTTACCCTCCTCTAACGCCCGTATGCTATAATCCCCTCCCGAAAGGTTCAGCCCATGCTCCAGAAATTCGTCAAGACCTTCGGGGGCGACCCCAACAAGAAGGAAATCCAGAAAATCAGCGAAATCGTCGCCCGCATCAACGCCCTGGAACCCGAATTCGAGGCCCTGAGCGATGACGCCCTGCGCGCCAAGACGGACGAATTCCGGGCGCGCCTGGCCGCGGCGACCGAGGGGATCGAGAAGGAAGAAGAGCGCCTGCGGGTGGAACAGCAAACCCTGGACGAACTCCTGCCCGAGGCCTTCGCCGCCGTGCGCGAAGCCGCCAAGCGGACCATCGGCCTGCGTCCCTACGACGTCCAGTTGATCGGCGGCGTCGTCCTGCACCGCGGCCAGATCGCCGAGATGCGCACCGGCGAGGGCAAGACGCTGGTCGCTACTCTGCCCATCTACCTGAACGCCCTGACCGGCCGCGGCGTCCACCTCGTGACGGTCAACGATTACCTGGCCCGCCGCGATGCCCGCTGGATGGGGGCCATCTACCATTTCCTCGGCCTCTCGGTCGGCATTCTGCAGATGGCCGCCGTCACCGAGAACGGCAAAAAAGCCTTCCTCTATGACCCTGACCGCAGCCACCCGCGCGAAGACCAAAACCAGATGCGCCTGGTGGACCGCGTCGAGGCCTATCGCGCCGACATCACCTACGGCACCAACTCCGAGTTCGGCTTCGACTACCTGCGCGACAACATGACCATGCGTCTGGAAGACCGCGTCCAGCGCGGCCACCATTACGCCATCGTGGACGAGGTCGACAACGTCCTGATCGACGAGGCCCGCACGCCGCTCATCATCTCCGGCCCGGCCTCAGAGGACGTGGAGTGGTACCCGCGCATGGCGCAGATTGTGCGTCAATTGCGCCCCGAAGATTACGAAGTAGATGAAAAAGACCGCACCGTCTCGTTGACCGAGATCGGCACGGCTCACGTTGAGCAACTCCTCGGCCAGCCTTTGGGCGATCCCGACCGCCCCGAGGATGTGACCCCCGAACAGGCGCGTCTGCTCGGCTATCTGGAGCAAGCCCTGCGCGCCCAGCACCTCTTCAAGCGCAACAAAGACTATCTCGTCCAGGGCGGCAAGGTCGTCATCGTGGACGAGTTCACCGGCCGGCTGATGCCCGGCCGCCGCTGGAGCGATGGCCTGCATCAGGCGGTGGAGGCCAAAGAGGGCGTGCGCGTCGAGCCGGAAAACGTCACCTACGCCACCATCACCCTGCAGAATTACTTCCGCATGTACCGCAAACTGGCCGGCATGACCGGCACGGCCCTGACCGAGGCGGAGGAGTTCCACAAAATCTACAAACTCGAAGTCCTGCCGATTCCGACCAACCTGGAGTATCAGGCCTTCGGCCCGAACGCCCCGCTGGTGGAGGTCAAAGCCAGGGACGAGGAGGGCTACGAGTACGCGTACTTTGCCCGCCGCGACGACCCGGAGAAAAAAGTCGTCTTCTGGCGGCGCAAGGATTACCCGGATGTCGTCTACCGCACCGCCGAGGCCAAACTGCGCGCCATCGTGCGCGAAATCGTCCGCGAGCACGTGCGCGGCCGTCCGCTCCTGGTCGGCACGACCTCGGTCGAGAACTCGGAGCGCCTCTCCAACCGTCTGCGCGCCGAACCGGTGCGCCGCCTGATGCAGGTGCTGCTCCTCCGCCACGCCTGGCTGGAGGCCAACGGCCGAATCGAAGACGGCCGCGCCATCCCCGAACTGCAGACGTTCAACCGTCCCCTCGAAAGCCTGCGTCCCGAAGACCTGCGTCCGATGGCCAAGGAACTCGGCCTCTCGCTCAACCCCGAAGACCCGGCCAACCTGGAGCGGCTTCTCGATATCCTGAATTTGCAGGAGACCGACAAGGACCGGCTGAAGTCGGTCCTGCAGGGCGGCGTGCAGCATCAGGTTTTGAACGCCCGCAAGCACACCGAAGAGTCGCAGATCATCGCCGGGGCCGGCGCGTTCGGCGCAGTGACGATTGCCACCAACATGGCCGGCCGCGGCGTGGACATCAAACTCGGCGGCGAACTGGCCGAGGAGGTGCTCAACAACGTCAACCGCGTCCTGCGCAAGGCCGGCTACCGCGACCCCTTCGACATGACCCTCCAGGAGCGCCGCGCCGCCCTCCAGCAGATGGACCCGTCGCTCTTTGGCATCTACGAGGGCGAGGTCAAATTCTTCCTGCGGTATTTCGAGGACATGGAACGCGTCCGCGCTCTCGGCGGCCTCTACGTCATCGGCTCGGAGCGCCACGAGGCGCGGCGCATCGACAACCAGTTGCGCGGCCGCGCCGCCCGCCAGGGCGACCCGGGCGCGTCGCGTTTCTACCTCTCGCTCGAAGACGACCTGATGCGCCTGTTCGGCGGCGACCAGGTCAAGAACATGATGCAGCGCTTGAGCATCGACGATGATTATCCGCTCCAGGCGCGCATGGTCAGCAACCTCATCGAAAGTTCCCAGCACCGCGTCGAGGGCGCGAACTTCGACGTCCGCAAACACCTGCTCGAATACGACGACGTCCTCAACGCCCAGCGCATGCGCATCTACGCCCAGCGCAACCGCGTCTTCGAGAAAGAAGACCTGACCGAGGACGTGGAGGAACTCATCCGCCAGGAGGTCGAGCGGCGGGTGAAAGAGGCGACCGAGAGCGGGAATCACTGGCGGCTGCTGGCCTGGCTCGAACAAGTGCAGCCCTCCTTCCCGGCCCCCGCCAGTGTGTTCCCTTCCTTCACCCACCGCGTTCTGCTCGATGAACTGGCCGACGTCCCCGACGCCGAACTCAAGGAGGGCCTGCTGGCGCTGGCCGCGGACGCCTTGCAAGCCGAGCAGAATCACCTCGTGGAAGTGGCCGCCGAGCAAATCGAACGCGCCGGCGCGGCCTTGCAAAGTCAATGGCAGGACCGCCGCGACGCCCTGGACATCTTCTTCGAGACGGTATCCGACCCTGAGGCTACCGAACGTCGCGCCCCCCAAGAATTGCTCCAGGAGTTGCAAACCGCCGTCGGCGTGCCGCTGCGTTTGAGCAACGAGAAACTCCGCCGCCTGGAAGCCGGCGACCGCGACCTGCAGGACGAAATCAGCCGGGAGGTCGAAGCCGCCCTGACCGGCGTCGCGGTGGGACGCTTGATCGGAGGCCTCGAAAGACGGTTGGGCGAACCGCTCAGCCTGAACGCCGCCGAATTGCAAAAACTCGACTGGGAGGAGGTCGCCGCGCGGGTCGAAGCGCGCCTGGCCGAAGTTCTGGAGGCGCGGCGCGAACGCCTCCTCGGCCGCGACGGGCAGATCGTCCGCGACCTCGAGGCGGCTCTGGCGCGTCAGCCGCAGCCCTGGGACGAGCAGGTCCGCCTGCGCCTGCTGGGGCTGATCGCCCAGGGTTCGCGCACCGCCTTCGATCCGCGCACGCATCGGCAGGTGCGGGAAATCTTCGTCCGCCTGAACTACACCTACCTGGCCGGCGCGCTCGTCGCCGGTTGGCTGCCCGCCGACCTGGAGAAACGCGTCCTCGCCCATCTGACGGCTGCCCGCGACGCCCAGCGCGCCGCCTGGGGCCAGAGCGCCATCCAGGCGGGCGAGGCGTCCGCCGAAGAAGCCGGCCGCCGGACGTTGAACCAAATCTACCGCCAGGTGCTGCTCAGCAGCATCACCGACCTGTGGGTGGATTACCTGACCCGCATCGAAGCCCTGCGCGTTTCCATCGGCCTGGAGGCTTACGCCCAGCGCGACCCGCTGGTGCAATATAAGAGTCAGGCGTCACAAATGTTCCAAACCTTGCTGGCCGACATCCGCGCTGCGGTGGTCAGCCGGGTCTTCCACTATCAGCCGCGGCGGGCGGTCGTTCAGGCTGCCGAGGCCGAGGTCGAACGGACGGTCGCCGCCCCAAGCCAGCCCTCGGCGTCTGGAAAAAAACGCAAACGCCACCGGCATTGATGGCTGTTATGAGCGTACCCCTCGACTATTGGGCCCTTCCTAAGGTCGATCTTCACCGCCATCTCGAAGGCTCGCTGCGCCTCGAGACGATGCTCGACATCGCCCGCGCCCATCAGATCACCGTCCCGGCCAACATCGTCCATCTGAGCAACCTGGTGCAGGTCCAGAACGGCGAGCCGTTCACCTATCAGAACTTCCTGGCCAAGTTTGCCACCCTGCGCATGTTCTATCGCTCGCCGGAGGTCATCCACCGCGTTACGATGGAGGCGGTCGAAGACGCCGCCCGCGACAACGTGCGCTACCTGGAACTGCGTTTCACGCCGGTGGCCCTCAGCCGGGCCGAGCGTTTCCCGCTGGCCGCCGTGACCGACTGGGTCTGCGAGGCGGCCCGCCAGGCGGGCAAAAAGTACGGCGTCACCGTCCGCCTGATCGCCTCGGTCAACCGCCACGAGAGCGTCGAACTGGCCGAACAGGTGGCCTGGACCGCGGCTGATCACCTCGCTCACGGCCTGGTCGGCCTCGACCTGGCCGGCAACGAGGCCGAATTCCCCGCCGCGCCCTTCCTGGGCGTCTTCCGCGAGGCCCGTCAGGCCGGGCTGCAGGCTACCATCCACGCCGGCGAGTGGGGCGGCCCGGAAAACATCCGGCAGGCCATCGAAGAGTTCGGCGTCCGGCGCGTCGGCCACGGCGTGCGCGTCCTCGAAGACGAGTACACCACCGCCCTGGCGCGCGAGCGCGGCGTGGTCTTCGAAATCTGCGTCACCAGCAACTACCAGAGCGGCGTCGTCCCCTCGCTGGAGGCGCACCCGCTGCCCAAGATGCTGAACGCCGGCCTGGCTGTCACCCTCAACACCGACGATCCCAGCATCTCGCAAATCACCCTCTCCGACGAGTACCGCCAGGCCTGCGAGAGTCTGGGCCTTTCGCCGGAGGCGCTCAAATACCGCATTCTGGCCGCCGCCGAAGCCGGCTTCCTCGAGGAGGAGAAACGCCGCGCCTTGACGGCGCAACTGCGCAAAGAGTTGAAACTCTAGCCTCCGGGCCTGCGGCGGTCTGCCTGCTTCGTCCACGAAACTGCAGTTCGATATCCAGGCGCGTTCCCGCGCTTTTTTTACCCGTTCAAAAGTTTGTCAGGAGTGTTCTATGCAAGACTTTTTTCACGCCCAAGACCTGCTGAAAACCAAATCCGGTGAATATCTCATCTACCGGCTGGATGCTCTGGAAAAAGCCGGTCTGACCCGCCTCAGCCGCCTGCCCTTTTCGATCCGCATCCTGCTGGAGGCGGCCCTGCGCCAGTGCAACGAGCGCGAAATCACCGTCCAGGATGTGAAGAACATCGCCGCCTGGACGCCGACCCCGCCCGCCGGCGGCCGGCCGGGCATCCCCTTCCTGCCGGCGCGGGTCGTCATGCAGGACTTCACCGGCGTCCCCGCCATCGTGGACCTGGCCGCCATGCGCGCCGCCGTCGCCCGTCTGGGCGGCGACCCCAAGCGCATCAACCCGCTCGTGCCGGTCGACCTCATCATCGACCACTCGGTGCAAATTGACTTCTTCGCATCTCCCGACGCCCTGCAGCGCAACGCCGAACTCGAATTCCAGCGCAACCGCGAACGCTACGAGTTCCTCAAATGGGGTCAGAAAGCCTTTGCCAACTTCCGCGTCGTCCCGCCCATGACCGGCATCATCCACCAGGTCAACCTGGAATACCTGGCCCAGGTGGTGCTGGTCCGCTCCCAGGACGGCCAGATGCTGGCCTTCCCCGACACCCTGGTCGGCACCGACTCGCACACCACCATGATCAACGGCCTGGGCGTGCTCGGCTGGGGCGTGGGCGGCATCGAGGCCGAGGCGGCCATGCTCGGCCAGCCGATGGACATGCTCCTGCCGGATGTCATCGGCTTCAAACTGTACGGCCAACTCAGGGAAGGCGTCACCGCCACTGACCTCGTCCTGACCATCACCCAGATGCTGCGCCAGAAGGGCGTGGTGGATAAATTCGTCGAGTTCTTCGGCCCCGGTCTGGAGACCATGTCCCTGCCCGACCGCGCCACCATCGCCAACATGGCCCCCGAATACGGCGCGACGATGGGTTTCTTCCCGGCCGACGAGGAAACGCTGCGTTACCTGCGCCTGACCGGCCGCCCGGAAGAGGTCATCGAGCGGGCCGAGGCGTACCTGCGCCTTCAGGGTCTGTTCCGCGAAGCGGATACCCCCGACCCCGAATTCACCGACGTGCTCGAACTGGACCTCGGGTCGGTCGTCCCCTCCCTGGCCGGCCCCAAACGCCCCCAGGACCGCGTCCCGTTGACCGAGATGAAATCCGCCTTCCGCAAGGCGCTGACCGCGCCGGTCAAAGAACGCGGCTACGAGTTGAAACCCGAAGACCTGGACAAAAAGGCGACCGTGGGGACGAACGGCGGCTCCTACCAGATCGGCCACGGGGCGGTGGTCATCGCCTCGATCACCTCCTGCACGAACACCTCCAACCCCTCGGTGCTGATTGCCGCCGGGCTGCTGGCCAAGAAGGCCGTCGAGCGCGGCCTGACAACCAAACCGCAGGTCAAGACCAGCCTGGCGCCCGGCTCGCGCGTGGTCACCGAGTACCTGAAACGCGCCGGCCTGCTCGAACCGCTGTCCCAGTTGGGCTTCAACGTGGTTGCTTACGGCTGCGCCACCTGCATCGGCAATGCTGGCCCGCTGCCCAACGAGGTCGCCAAGGCCATCTCCAGCGCCGACCTGGTGGCGGCCGCGGTGCTCTCGGGCAACCGCAACTTCGAGGGCCGCGTCCACCCGCTGACGCGCGCCAACTATCTAGCCTCGCCGCCGCTGGTGGTGGCCTACGCCCTGGCCGGTACGGTGGACATCGACCTAACCAGCGAACCGTTGGGAATCGGCCGTGACGGTCAGCCGGTTTACCTGCGCGACATTTGGCCCAGCCAGCGGGAAATCGCCGAGGCCGCGGCTGCCCATCTCAGCCCGGAGATGTTCCGAGAGAAGTACGCCGACGTCTTCAGCGGCTCGCCCATGTGGCAAGAAATCGAAACCAGCGAGGGCGACTTGTACGCCTGGGACGAGACCTCGACCTACATTCACCATCCGCCCTATTTCCAGGACTTGAGTCTGGATGTGCCGCCGTTGAGCGATATCCTCGGGGCGCGCGTCCTCTGCCTGTTCGGCGATTCGATCACCACCGACCACATCTCGCCGGCCGGCAACATCGCCGCCGACAGCCCGGCTGGCAAGTACCTGCAGGAGCGCGGCGTCCAGCCCCGCGATTTCAACCAATACGGCACGCGGCGTGGCAACGACCTGGTGATGGCGCGCGGCACCTTTGCCAACATCCGCCTCAAGAATCTGCTCGTCGCCCCCAGGGAAGGCAACTGGACCAAACATTTCCCCTCCGGCGAAGAGATGCCCATCTACGACGCGGCCATGAAATACAAGGCCGAGGGCGCGCCGGTCATCGTCATCGCTGGCAAGGAGTACGGCACCGGCTCCAGCCGAGACTGGGCGGCCAAAGGGCCGTTGCTGCTGGGGGTTCGGGCGGTCATCGCCGAATCGTTCGAGCGCATCCATCGCTCCAACCTGGTTGGCATGGGCATCCTGCCGCTCAAATTCATGGACGGACAGAACGCCGAGTCGCTCGGCCTGGATGGCAGCGAGGTCTATGACATCCTCGGCCTGCACGACGGGATAGCCCCGCGCAGTTCCGTCACGGTGCGGGCGCGCAAGCCGGATGGCCGCGCGATCGAGTTCCAGGTCACCGCCCTGCTCAACACAGAAGTGGAAGTCAACTACTACCGCAACGGCGGCATCCTGCACACGGTGCTGAGAAATTTGATTCGATAGATGGTTGATTCCGGAAACGGGGCTGTCCCAAAATGGGGCAGCCCCCTGCTTTTTGAACAGCCTTTGCTCCTTCGGATGCTGAGTTGTTTCGTCGGGGGCTGAGTTGTTTCTTGGGGGGGGCTAAGCTGTTTCTTCGGAGGCTTAGCTGTTTCTTCGGGGGCTTAGCCCCCGAAGAAACAGGTTGGACAGCCCCGTTTTCAATCAAGGCCGTTCCATCTTGGCGAAGAACTCATCCTGCAGGCGCTGGGTTTCCTTGTCTTCCTTGACGGCCCGGATGACCCGCGCCAGGGCCTGCGAAGCGACCGTCAGCCAGCGCTCGCCCTTCTCGGCGGTGGCCGGGCGGCCGTCGCCGCAGTAGTGGGTGGGATGATCGGCGTACCACCAGATGCCGGTGCTGATTCCCAGGTCGCGCAGCGGTTTGAGCCGCCCGAGGGGATTGCCCTCGCCGTCGGCGGGGAGGGCGGCGTGGTCCACCAGGTCGGGGCGGATGGCCAGGATGAGGCTGGTCTCGCGCTCGCCGGCGTGGCCGTCCACGGTCGTCTCCCAGATCGGCCCGGATTCGGCCTCCTGGAGGTGGTAGGGCGGCGGCGGCACGTAGACAACGTAATCGCGCCGGCTGGCGAGTTGGCACTGGGCAAAGAAGTAGATGAGCGAGTCGTTGCCCCCGTGGCCGTTCACCAGGACGATTTTCTTCAGCCCGTTGCGGGCGATCTCGCGGCAGACCGCCTCCAGCAGGCGCAGGAACAGGTCCGGTTCGAGGCCGATGCAGCCGGGGGTGTGGCGCGCTTCGAGAATCTGGGTGTAGAAAAAGTCCGGGTAAATCACCGCCGGCTCGAGTTCGGCGGCGCGCCGGCAGACTTCGCGGGCAATCAGCAGGTCGGTGTTGAGCGGCAAGTGATGGCCGTGCCGTTCGATGCAAGAGAGCGGCAGCAGACAAACCCCTTGCGCTTTTTCGACCGCCTGAGGAAACTGGTCGCCGGTCAATTCTTCCCATCGCATAGAAACGCCTCCTGAAAAAGATTCGCTGGGTCACAGTATAAACCAAAAAATGGCTGTGGAGTATAATCGCAGCAATTCTTTACGGCGTTGTTGAAAGATGACATCGAATTCATCCCCGAAGCGTCCCCTCCTTGGCCTGGCCTATGCATTTCTGATATTGCTTGTGCTGGCCGCCGGCCTGGAGGGGGCGGCGCGTTCCTCCTGGGCGGCGGCTCATCTGCCCCGCTATCGCTCGTTCGGCAATGATCATGCCCAGTTCGAAATCAAGTGGTTCGGGCTGAGGCGCTACGCTGCCCGCAACGGCGGGGTGGATATCCTCATCCTGGGCAATTCGATGGCCAACACCGGCGTGGACCCGGCGGTCATCGCCTCGCTGTACGCCGAACGGACCGGCCGAACCGTCCGCGTCTACAATTTTGGGATCGAGGGATTGACGCTGCACGGCAATCTCGCTCTTGCGGGCCTCTTGCTCGAGGAGTATCGGCCGGAGGCGCTGGTCTTCATCGCCGATGCGCGCGACCTGGACGATGCCAACGCGCCGAACAGCGAAGCGCGCTTTTTCTCGGATTCGTGGATTCGCTACCGCCTGGGAGAGTGGAATCCGGACGGCTGGCTGGTTGACCACTCTCAGGCGCTGCAAATGTATCTGCCCTACCGCAATTGGGTGCGCGCCGATTTCCCCGACACGTTTTACAACTATCTCTACCGCGCCGTAACAATTACAGAAACCGGCTACGAGCCGGATACGAACGAAACCGTGCTCGACGAAGCCGCCTTGAATCAAATCAGGAACTCGCCTGCTTGCACCCAGTATTATCCCCAGATCGCAATCGGCGCGAGGCGGCTGGAGGAATTGCGCGCCCTTCTGGCGCTCGCCAACCAGCATGGGGCGCGGCTGATCGTCGCCGAGATGCCGGTCAACCCGATCGTCTATGAGTGCATGACCGGGCCGGTAGATCGCGCTGCCTTTCAGCGGGCGATGACCGAGACTCTCACTGCCGGTGGAGGCGTCTTTCTGCCCGCCGATCCGGGGTTGCCGGTCGAGGCGCACACCGACATGCATCACCTCAACCGCGAGGGCGCGGCCGCCTTCAGCCGTCAATTGGGCCTGGCCCTGATGAGACTCTACCTTCCTTCCTCGTCGCCCTGATGGATATCACTTCGCCTCTATTTTTCGCCTGCGTCGGGCTGTTCGTCCTCGCGCACTGGAAACTGCCGGAGCGATGGCGTCTCCCCTGGCTGCTGCTGGGTTCGATGGCCTTCCTGGCTACCTGGTCGTGGCAGTTCATTCTGGCGTTGCTGGTCATTACAGCGGTCAATTACGGGCTGGGAATAGGAATTGCCAAACGGCGCGAACCGCGGCTCTTGTGGGCGGGGATTCTCTTCAATGTGGCCGTTTTGCTGTTCTTCAAGTACAACCGTTTCTACGCCCCGGCGCTGACAGCCTTTCTGGCGCGCCTGGGAATCGAGACCAGCAGCGGCGCAATTGGCCTGTTGATGCCGGTCGGCCTTTCCTTTCTGACCGTTCAATTCATTGCTTATCTGGTGGACGTCTTTTACGGCCGCACGCCGCCGGAGAAGGACATCGTCGCCTTTGCGCTCTATGCTTACTATTTTCCCAAACTCCTTTCCGGGCCGATCGAGCGGGCGGGGGACTTCTTCGGGCGTCTGCGCAACCCGGTCCCGCTCTCCGGCGAACGGCTGACCCGCGGCCTGGCCCTGATTCTCGTCGGCCTGGCGCGCAAGGCGCTGCTGGCCGATTCGCTCACCGCCCTCCTGCCCGCCGACCTGTTCGAGCGCCCTGCGCTTTACCCCGGCCCCTCGCTGGCTGTCTGGCTGCTGGCTTATGCGTTTGCGCTCTACAACGACTTTGCCGGCTATACCAGCATTGTGCGCGGCGTCAGCGGCTTGCTGGGAATCGATTTGAACCTCAACTTCCGCGTCCCGTACTTTTCCCGCACCTTCACCGAATTCTGGACGCGCTGGCATATCAGCCTCTCCAACTGGCTGCGCGACTATATTTTCTTCCCGACTTCACGCTTTCTGCTCAAACGCTTCCCGCGGCGCAGTCATCCCATCCACATCTTTCTGCCTCCGCTGTTGACCATGCTGGTCAGCGGCCTGTGGCACGGACTCTCGTGGAACATGCTCCTGTGGGGCGGGCTGCACGGCCTGTACCTGATCGTCGAGCGGATCATTTCGCTGGCGCGGGGACGGCGGGCGCCGGGGGAATTGCCCCGCGCGCTTCAAGTCTTGTCGGCGCTGGCGGTCTTCGTCTGTGTGGCGCTGGCATGGCTCCCGTTTCGGATGGAGATTGGAACGGCGGGCGCGTACCTGCAAGGATTGTTCTCGCCCGCAAACTGGCCGCTGGCCGACTACAAAGTCTATCTGGCGCGTTTCGCCGCCGCTTACCGCTACTCCCCCGAAACCTGGCTGCCCTGGATTCTTCCCCTCTTGCAGACGGCTGCTTTCGGCCTCCCTGCTCTGGTCCTCGATTGGATTCAATACCGGGACGAATTTGCTTTCCTGAAGTGGAAACCCTGGCTGCAGGGGCTGGCGCTGGCGCTGCTGGCGCTGGCCTTCCTCTTGCTTTCGTGTAGTGTCTCGTTAATTCGTACCTTTACAATCTCATAAAATCGTACCTCCAAACCTTTGGTTTTGGAGGAGAAATGTCAACGCATCGGCGACCATTGACGGTAGCAGAGC
>JAIOAU010000011.1 GCA_019873655.1 Chloroflexota bacterium
ATGCCAACCAAATTGCGGAATGAACTTGCCCGACCGCAAAGTTGCTTATAACTCAAGACCATGCTTGCACTCTCCCTTGATGATTTTCATCAATTATGCAACAAATCTAGAGATGTGACCGAGCGCAAGAGGGCGGAGGACGAGTTGCGCGAGTCGCAGCAGATGCTGCGACTCATTCTGGACACCATTCCGGTGCGCGTCTTCTGGAAGGATCAGAATCTCAATTACTTGGGCGCCAATCAGCCGTTTGCCAGGGACGCCGGTTTGCAGTCGCCCGATGAATTGATCGGCAAGAACGATTACCAGATGGGCTGGGCCCCGCAGGCGGAACTGTACCGGGCCGACGATTTCGAAGTCATCCGGACTGGCAAGCCCAAAGTGAATTACGAGGAACCGCAGACCACGCCCCAAGGGGATTTGATCTGGCTGCGCACCAGCAAGGTGCCGCTGGTGGACGCGCGCGGCCGCGTGCGCGGCGTGTTGGGGACGTATGAAGATATTACAGAGCAGAAGCGCGCCGCTCAGGATTTGAATCGCCGCCTGAAGGAATTGACGGTCTTGCACATGGCGGCGACCATCGGCGTCGAGGCGACGACCATCGACGAACTCGTCGAGCGCCTGACCCGCCTGATTGGCGAGACGCTCTATCCCGATAGTTTCGGCGTTGCGCTGTTGGACGAGAAACGGCGGGGGTTGGTGCCCCATCCTTCCTACCACCATGTGGCTCCGGTGGAAAATATGCCCGATCTCATTCCTTTGGGCCAGGGAATCGTCGGCGTGGTCGCCGCCACCGGCCAGCCGATTCTCGAAACGGACGTGCAAAAATCCGCTCACTATATTGGTTATGATCCCAGCACCCGCTCCGAACTGTGCGTGCCGATCAAGGTCGGCGAGCGGGTCATCGGCATCATCAACGCCGAGAGTTCCCAGATCGGGTTTTTCTCCGAGAACGATGAGCGCTTGCTTGCTACGCTTGCCAGTCAACTGGCGGTCAGCATCGAGAAGATACGGCTGCTGGAGGCCGAACGCAAGCGGCGTCAGGAGGCCGAAACGTTACGCAAGGCGGCGGAGATCGTCGCTTCCTCCCTCGACCTGACCACGGTTTTGGATTCCATCCTCGATGCTTTGCGGCAGGTGGTTCCTTACGACAGCGCCAGCATTTTCCTTCAGGAAGGAGACAATTTGCGTCTCACCACCGCCCGCGGTTTAGAGAAGATGGGAGACCTCTTGAATGCGGTTTTCCCTGCCGACAATGAATTGATGCGCAAGATTTACAAGTCGCGCCAACCGCTCATCCTTGCCGACGCCCAAAAAGATGCTCGTTATAAGAAGTGGGGCAATACGTTCGATGTCCGCGGCTGGATGGGCGTGCCGCTGCTCTTGCGAGACGAGGTCATCGGATATATTACACTCGACAGTCATCGGCCCAATGCCTACAGCCATGAAGATGCGGCTCTCGCTCAGACTTTTGCCCGCCAGGCGGCCATCGCGCTGGAGAACGCCCGCTTGTATCAGCAGGCGTTGCGGGCCTCCGAGCGCAGCGCCGTTTTGCATCAGGCCAGCCAGGAGATTGCCAGCGCCAGCCAGGACCCCGAACAGGTCTACGAGGCGGTTCATCGGGCGACCTCGCGGCTCATGCCTGCCGAGGCGTTTGTCATCACCCTGCTCGACGAAGCCCGTCACGACGCCGAGGCCGTTTACCTGGTCGATAAAGGCGGGCGCTGGCCCGGTCTGCGTTTTCCCCTCGACCGAAGTTTATCCGGGGAAATTATCACCACTGGCCGTTCGATCTTGATTAACGATTTGAGCAAAGAAGAGCAACCGCCGGGCATCCACTTCGGCGAGAGCGAGGAAGTGCGCTCGATCTTGGCTGTGCCCCTCCAATTCGGCGGCAAGATTATCGGCATGCTCTCCACCCAGTCTTACCAGCCCGGCGCTTACAAGGAGGAGGACAAAACGCTGCTCGAGATGCTGGCCGCCCATGCCACCGTGGCTATTGAGAACGCCCGTCTGTATGCCGAGACTTTGCAAGGACTGAAAGAACTGGAGGCCATCAACCGCATCTCGAACATCTTGCGTCTGGCCGAAAGCGTTGATGAAATCCTGCCGCGCCTGCTGGACGAGACCCTTGAACTGATGGGCAGCGGTTCGGGCAGCATCGAACTGTACGATTCGGCCTCCGCCCGATTGACCAAAATGGTTTCCCGCGGCTGGTTTGCCCAGATTCAAGGGGTTGGAATGAAACCCGGCGAGGGGATCGCCGGTCGGGTCTTCGAGACAGGGGAGCCGATCGTCGTCAAGGAATTCGCCGCCGACCCGCGCGTGCGCCCAGAGGCGCGTCCCCAGATTCCCCCCGGCTGGGGAGGGGTCTGCGTGCCGATCCGTACTGCCCAGGCTACGATTGGGGTCATGTTCGTCTCGGTGCGGTTGCCCCGCCAGATGAACAAAGACGAAGTCAACTTGTTGCTCACGCTGGCCGATATGGCCGGGACGGCCATCCACCGCGCCACGCTCCATCAGCAGACTCAGCGGCAGTTGCAGCGTTTGGCCTCGCTGCGGGCGATCGACATGGCCATCAGTTCGATTTTGGACGTGCGCGTGACGTTGGGCATCTTGCTCGACCATATTATGGCGCAGTTGAACGTCGACGCCGTGGACGTCTTGCTGCTCAACCCGCGCGCCCAGGCGCTCGAATTTGCGGCCTCCAGCGGCTTTCGGACGGAGGCCATTCAGCGCTCGAGTTTGCATATAAACGAGGAATTGCCCGGCCTGGTTTTCCAGCAGCGAAAGATTGTCCAGATTCCAGACCTGAGCGCCGCTGAATTGTTCAAGCGTCGGCAGTTGCTGGCCGGAGAGGCTTTCGTCTCTTACGTCGGCGCGCCGCTGGTTGTCAAGGGGCAGACCAAGGGGGTGATCGAGATCTTCCACCGTACGCGCCTCGAACCGGACGCCGATTGGTTGAGTTTCCTCGAGACGCTGGCGGGCCAGGCGGCCATCGCCATCGACAACGCCGCCTTGTTCGAAGAGTTACAGCGCACCAACCTGGACCTCTCGCTCGCCTACGACGCCACCATCGAGGGCTGGTCCAAGGCCCTCGACCTGCGCGACCGCGAAACGGAAGGCCACACGCGGCGGGTGGTCGAAATGACGCTCGAATTGGCGCGCGCCATGGGCATCCCCGATGATGAGTTGGTTCACATCCGCCGCGGCGCGTTGCTGCACGACATCGGCAAGATGGGTATCCCCGATGCCATTTTGCACAAAACCGGCAGCCTCAACAAGGACGAGTGGGAGATCATGCGCCAGCATCCCACCTTTGCCTACGAAATGCTCTATCCGATCAGTTACCTCCGCCTGGCGCTCAATATCCCTTACTGTCATCATGAACGCTGGGATGGCAGCGGTTACCCGCGCGGCCTGAAAGGCGAGCAGATTCCGCTGGCGGCGCGCATCTTTGCCGTTGTGGATGTTTGGGACGCTTTGACCTCCGACCGGCCTTACCGCAAAGCCTGGACGAAAGAGGCCGCGCTCGAATACTTGAAAGAAAACGCCGGCAAGCAGTTCGACCCGCAAGTTGTCGAACGCTTCCTCAAGTTGTTGAAAGAGAAGGATAACCAGCGGCAGGGGGAAATGTCTTAGAGTTTACGATCCACAATGTAACGGGCCAACACTTGCAACGCCTCGCGCTCGGCGCTGGCGGGCATCGTCTCCAGACAGGTCAGGGCGCGCTCGATGGATTGACGGGCCTCGTCCAGGGCCTGCGCAATGGCTCGACTGGCGCGAATGGATTGCACCAGCCGTTCCATCTGCATCCGGTCGGGGGGATCGTCCCCTTCCAGGAGCATCTTCAAATCCGGGTCTTCGGGATGGCTTTCGAGGTAATACAAAGTCGGCAGCGTGATCAGCCCTTGCAGGAGGTCCGAACCGACCGGTTTGCCGACCTCGGCTTGCTCGCCGGTGAAATCCAGGACGTCGTCCACCATCTGGAAGGCCATGCCCACCTCGTACCCGAACTGACGCATGGTCTCGACGACCGTCTCCTCCACAGGGCTGATCATGGCCGCGGCGCGGGCGGTCATTTCGATCAGCGAGGCGGTCTTGGCGTAGATGCGCTGATAGTAATTCTCGCGGCTGGCCAGACCGCGGGCCTGGAACAACTGGGTCAGTTCGCCGTTGACGATGGTGGCCAGGGTGTCGGCGAAGAGTTTCATCAGCGCCAGGTGATTGGTCTCGGCGGCCAGTTTGGCGGCGCGGGCGAAGAGGAAGTCGCCGGTCAGGACGGTGGCTGGCGGCGACCACTGGGCGTTGAGGGTGGGGATGCCGCGCCGCAGCAGCGCGCCGTCGATGAGGTCATCGTGAACCAGGGTGGCGGTGTGGAGCAGTTCGACCGCGGCGGCTAGGGTGATCAGCCTGTCGTGCGGCGCGCCCAGCATCTTGCCGCACAGCAGGCCCAGGGTCGGGCGGATGCGTTTGCCGCCCGAGGAGAGCAGATGGTCTAAAGCGGCGCACAGGTCGGGATGGGCGTCATAGGCCTGGCAGTGGAGCAGCGCTTCCACTTCCTGGAGTTCGCTCTGGATGGGGGTAGAGAAGGGAGGAGCAATCAAGTCGAATCTTCCCAGCAGAAGAGGCGGTTGGCGTTGGCCGTGGTGAGGGCGGCGATCTCTTCCGCAGTGCGCTGATGAATTTCTGCTATTTTATCAGCAATATGGCGCACGTATGCAGGTTCGTTGCGCTGGCCGCGCCGGGGGACGGGCGTCAGGAAGGGAGCGTCGGTCTCGATCAGCAGGCGTTCGAGGGGCAGGCTGGCCGCCACTTCCCGCCTGGCGATGGCGTTCTTATAGGTGACCGGCCCGGTCACGCCGATGAAGAAGCCCAACTCGACGGCGCGGCGGGCGGTTTCCAGCGAACCGGCGAAGGAGTGGAGAACGCCCGCCCGACCGACCAGCGGGCTGGCCTCTCGCTCGAGGCGGGCGACCCAGTCCTGGAGGATGTTCAACAAGTCCTGGGCGCACGGCCCGTCGGCGGCGTCGCCCTTCTCGCGCAGGTGGATGACGACCGGCAGGCCGAGGTCCGCCGCCAGGTCGAGTTGCTCGCGCAGGACGCGCTGCTGGAGGTCATGGGGAGCGGCGTCCCAGTAGTAATCCAGCCCGATTTCGCCGATGGCGACGACTTTGGGGCTGCGCGCCAGTTCTCGGAGATTGTCTAAAGTTGGACGTCGAAAGTCTGATGTTTGACTTTCGACCTTTGACGCTTCGGTGGGATGGACGCCGACGGCGGCAAAGAGCATGGGATGAGACTCGGCCAGTCGGACGGCGGCCCGGCTCGAGGTCGGGGTGAGGCCGGGGATCAGAATGCGTTCAACCCCGGCTTGGGCGGCGCGCTCCAGAACGGCGGGACGGTCGGGATCGAAGGCGCGGAAGTCGAGGTGGCAGTGGGTGTCGGTGAGTGTCACGTGTCTCGGTGTCAGGTGTTCCCGTGTCAAGTATTTCTGCTCACGTGATGCCGGGCAACGTGACATGGGAACACGTTGTCATTTCAAACCAGCAACTTTTAAACCGTCCTGCAAAATGGCCTGGACTTTGTCTTTGTGGGTGGTCTCGCAGTAGACGCGCATGATGGGTTCGGTGCCGCTGAAGCGGATGAGCAGCCAGCCGCCGTCCTCGAGGCGGAACTGGAAGCCGTCCAGGGTGATTAGTTCGGTGACGCGCAGGCCGCCGATGGTTTGCGGTTTGGCGGCCAGAATCATCTGTTCGCGTTCGGCGCGGCTGCCGCGGAAGGGGCGGTCGATGCGGTCGTAGTAGTGGGCGCCGACTTTTTCGAAGAGCATCTCGATCAGTTCGGTGGGTTTCTTGCCGGTGCGGACCATGAAGTCGAGCATGTAGAGGCCGGCCAGGATGCCGTCGCGTTCGGGGACGTTGCCGCGGAAGGCGTAGCCGCCGCTTTCCTCGCCGCCGATGAGAGCGTTCGTCTCGGTCATCTTGGGGGCGACGTATTTGAAGCCCACGCCCGTCTCGATGACCGGCACGCCGTAGAGTTGGCCCAGTTTGTTGAGCATGGTGGTGGTAGAGATGGTCTTGACGATGGCGCCGCGCTCGCCGCGGATTTCGAGCAGGTAGTAGGCCAGCAGGGCGTAGACCCGCAACTGGTTGATGAACTGGCCGCGCTCGTCGCCGATGCCGCAACGGTCGGCGTCGCCGTCGGTGATGAGCAGGATGTCGGCGTGATGGTCGAGGGTGGCTTTCAGCCCGGCGTCGATGTTGGGCGGAATCGGCTCCGGGCGTTTCATTTCGGGGAAGATCGGGTTGCGCTGGTTGTGGATTTCAATGACGCGCGTCTTGCCGCCCTCAAGCAGGCGGGGGAAGTAGCCGGCGCCGTTGCCCCACATGGCGTCCACCAGGACGGTCAGGCCGGCGTCTTTGATGGGCTGCAAGTCGATCAGTTTCTGGATGTGTTCGAGGTAGGCCAGGGAGGCGTCGAATTGGACGATCTCGCCGCGTTGGACGGCGTCGTCGAAGGCGGAACGCCGCACGTCGGCGACATTCTCGGGGATGAGGGCTTCGATGCGCTTCAGGCCGTCCGGGTCGATCGCGCCGCCGGTGTGGTTGCGGACTTTGAAGCCGTTGTCTGTCGGCGGGTTGTGGCTGGCGGTGATGTTGACGCCTCCGCAAGCGCCTTTTTCGACGATGGCGAAGGCGATGACCGGCGTGGGCGTGGCGTCTTGGGTCAGGTACACTTTGAAGCCATTGCCGGCCAGCACTTCGGCGGCGGCGGCGGCGAAATGCTCGCTGGCGAAGCGCTTGTCGTACCCGACGACGATCCACTGACCGGCTTTGCCTTCGGACAGCATGTAATTGGCGAAGCCCTGGGCGCAGCGCCGCACGTTGTCGAAAGTGTAGTCTTCGGCGATCGTGCCGCGCCAGCCGTCGGTGCCAAAGGTGATTTTGAGGGTCATGATTGTTCTCCGATAATGAAAGGATGAGGATGGGAGAAATTATAACAGAGAGCAGTGGTCGCGCCTGCAAGAATTCATTGTCCCGAGAGAGAGGCACAAACAGAGGAGTATTCCTGGTAGAATGCCGGCTGTTGACTGTTTATCCTCGCGTTTTCTGGAGGAGCCAGCATGGAGAAAATCTTCGTCGTTACCGGCGCGACCTCGGGAATCGGCCTGGCCGTGGCCGAGGCGCTCGTGGAGGCGGGCGCGTTCGTCCTCGGCGTCGGGCGCAGTCCGGAGCGGGCCGCGGCGCTGGAGGCGCGTCTGGGGAGCGGGGCGCGGCCGGGACGCCTGCGCGCTCTGACCGCCGACCTGGCGCTCCAGTCGCAGGTCCGCGCCCTGGCGGCGGCGGTGCGGGCCGAAGTGGAGGCGGCGGGCGGTCGCTGGCTGGACGGTTTGATCAACAACGCTGGCGTGTTCACCTTCCGCCGCGCCCTGACCGCCGAGGGCTTCGAGATGCAGTGGGCGGTCAACCATCTGGCGCCGTTCTTGCTGACGCATGAATTGCTGCCGCTGCTCGAGGCCGCGCCGCAGGCCCGGGTCGTGACGGTCAGTTCGGGGTCGCATTATCACACCCGTTTGCGCTGGCGCGATTTGCAACTGCGGCGTTTCTACAACGGCCTGCTGGCTTATAAACAGACCAAATTGTGCAATGTGCTCTTCACGCTCGAATTGCGCCGTAGGCTGGGGCCGGGCAGCCGCGTTCAGGCCTTTGCCGCCGACCCCGGCCTGGTTTTCACCGACATGGGCTTCAAGAACAACCCGCGCCTGGCGCGCTGGATTTGGGCGCTGCGGCGGCGCGGCGGAATCACGCCCGCCGAATCGGCGGCTGGGATCGTTTTCCTGGCCCTCGAACCGTCGATTCAGCAGGCCGCCGAGATTTACTGGAAGCACGGACGCCCCAAAGCGCCCGACCCGGCCGGGCTGGACCTCGAGGCGGCGCGCCGTTTGTGGGAGATTTCGGCCCGCATGTGCGGCCTGGCGTAGAGCGGCAGAGAGGCCCGATCTCTTTGAGAGAGCGAGTCCTCAACTAACGAGGAAGACCACCACCTCCCCCGGCCCGTGGACGCCGATGGTGAGGGTCATTTCGATGTCGGCGGTGCGGCTGGGGCCGGTGACGATGACCCCGGCCGCGGCGGCGCGCACTTCCGGCCGCGCCAGCGCCTCGGCGAGGGTTCCCACAATCTGACCGGCGCGCAGGATGACGGCGTGAACCGGCGGCAGGAGCGAGGCGGTCAGGGCGTTGGCGCTCTGGCTGGTCAGGACGAGCGAGCCGGTCTCGGCGATGGCGCACAGCGCGCCGGTCACGCCGACCGACAGGGACGGGTCGGGATGAAGGACGGCGGCCTGACCCAGATAGGGGGCGGCCAGGTCGTCGCTCAAGGCCTGGGAGACGCCCTTTTCAGCCAAAAAGGTCTGCAAGCGGGCGGGCAGGTCGGCGGCAGAGATGCGCTCCACCGTCCCGCCCAGGGCGGTCAGTTCTGTGGAAAACAAGGGTATCAGGGATTCGGCACTTGGGGATTGGGGAAGCGCTGTTCCCCCACCTTCCTTCCTGATTACCTGATTCCCTGTTTCCCTATTACCTATTTCCCTATTCCCTGTTTCCTTATCACCCTTTTCCTCGATTTCCTGTTTAATGGTCTCCCACCGCGCCCGAAACGGCCTGACTGCCAGGCGCGGGAAATCCTTGCTGTAGCCCCAGCCAGTCCAGGCGGGCAGGCGCAGGTACGGGCGGCGCGGGGACAGAAGGCGGCTGAAGATGCCGCCCAGAGTCTGGAAAACGGCGAACAGGCGCGGGGTCGAGGCGGCGAGGCGGAAGCCGCGCAGGCCCACTTTGACGGGGGCGGGCAGGCCACGCCCTTCCGCTCCTTCATCCGGCGTCTGACCGGCGCGGAGACGCAGCAACAACCCCGGCAGGTCAATGTCCACCGGACAGGCTTCGCGGCACGCGCCGCACAGGGAGGAGGCCTGCGCCAGGTAATCGAACGACGGATTGACCAGCGCGGCCGAGATGACCGAGCCAATCGGGCCGGGGTAGATGCTCCCGTAGGCGTGGCCGCCCGCCTCGCGGAAGACCGGACAGGCGTTCAGGCATGCTCCGCAGCGGATGCAGGAGAGGCTTTCGGCCAGCGGCGAGGCGCGCAGGGCCGAGCGGCCGTTGTCGAGCAGAATCAGGTGGCGGGTCTGGCCGGGGAGCGGGGCGTTGATGAGGCTGGTATAGACGCTCAGTTTTTGTCCGGTGGCCGAGCGCGGCAGGAGCGAGAGGAAGAGCGCCAGGTCGTCCAGCGTGGGGACGAGGCGCTCGATGCCCATCAGGGCGATGTGAAGGCGCGGCAGGGTGGTGACCATGCGCCCGTTGCCCTCGTTGGTGACGAGGACGAGCGTGCCGCTTTCGACGACGCCGAAGTTGACGCCGGAGACGCCCACATCGGCGGTCAGGAAGATTTCGCGCAGGAGGCGGCGGGCGGCGTTGGTCAGGGTGGGGATGTCTTCGGTGTAGGGCAGGCCGAGTTTTTCTTCGAAGAGGCGGCCCACGTCGCCGCGGCGCAGGTGGACGGCGGGGGTGATGATGTGGCTGGGACGCTCGCCGCGCAGTTGGACGATGTACTCGCCCAGGTCGGTCTCGACGACGCGGCAGCCGCGCGCTTCGAGGGCATGGTTGAGTTCGATTTCCTCGCTGACCATGCTCTTGGATTTGGCGATGGTGAGGGGACTTGTAGAGGAGCGCGGATTTTGCTTTTCCACGATGTCGAGGAAGATTTGCAGCGCCTCTTCCGCATCGGCGGCGCGGTGGACGCGGATGCCGTTGGCCTCGACGCGCTCGATGAAGCGCGCCAGGTAATCGTCCAGGCGGGCGATGACCTCGGCCTTGGCGGCGTGGGCGCGGGCGCGGCGTTCCTGGAGATCGGGCAGGGATTCGAAGGCGGCCGTCCGCCCGGCCTTGCGGCGCGCCGCGTTGGCGTCCAGGGCGGCTTGCAGGTTCTCATCGGCGATGGCGTCGCGGATGCGTTGACGGAACAGTTTTGTGGTCATCGTTCACCTGCGGTTCAACACTTCGGCGATATGCAGTACCCGCTGCGGCTTGCCCTGGCGCATCAGTCCGCCCTGGAGGTGCATGAGACAGCCCGTATCGGCGACGACCAGCGTGGGGGCCTCGGTCTTCTCGAAGTTGGCAATCTTGCGTTTGAGAAACTCGGCGGAGAGTTCGGGATGCTCGACCGAGAAGACGCCGCCGAAGCCGCAGCAATCCTCGCGCTCGGGCAGTTCGACCACCTCGGCCTCGCGGACGGCGGCGAGCAGGGCGCGCGGCTGACGGTCCACGCCCAGGCCGCGCAGCAGGTGACAGGAGGGGTGATAGGTCAGGCGTCCGGGCCAGCGCGCCCCGAGGTCGGTCACGCCGCGTACATCCACCAGGTACTCGGTGAATTCGTAGACGCGGGCGGCGAGCGCCTGCGCCCGCGCCAGCCAGGGCGGGTCGTCGCGGAAGAGTTCCGGGTAGCCGTGGCGAATCATGTGCGCGCACGAGCCGGAGGGGATGACGACATCGCCGCGGGTTTGCTCGAAAATCTCGATGAGGCGGCAGGCCAACGGTCGGGCCTCGGAGCGGAGGCCGGCGTTGAAGGCGGGCTGTCCGCAGCAGGTCTGCGCGGCGGGGAATTCGACCCGCACCCCGGCGCGGTTCAGGACGCGCACCATCGCCTCGCCCACCTCCGGGAAGAAGGAGTCGATCAGGCAGGTGATGAACAGTTGGACGGTATCGGGCATATGTTCATTGTATCGCAGTCGTTTTTGGCTGGCATGTGTCAGAAGTGAGGATGAAAGGGTGACGAGTGAGGGGTGATGGCCGGCCTCCGAATTTCGAATCTCATGGTATGATTGCCGCCGCAAAGGAAGAGTCATGAATACGTTTCGCACCAAACTCCCCAACCATTTCGACCTGCCGCGGCGCATTGCGCGGCTGCGGGAACTGGCCTACAACTTGTGGTGGGCCTGGAACCCGACCGTCCAGCGCCTGTTCACGCGCATCGACTTCGCGCTGTGGGAAAGCGTCAACCACAACCCGCTGCGTTTTCTGCGCGCCATCAGCCGCGCCGAACTGAACGCCGCCGCCCAGAACCCCATCTACCTCGACCTGTACGACCGCGTCTTCGCCGACTTCGACGCCTACCTCAAGGCCAGCGACACCTGGTGCACCCGCACCTACAAAGGGCGCTGCAAGAATCAAATCGCCTACTTCTCGATGGAATTCGGCCTGCACGAAATCCTGCCCATCTATTCCGGCGGGCTGGGCGTGCTGGCCGGCGACCATCTCAAGGAGGCCAGCGACCTGGGCCTGCCGCTGGTCGGCGTGGGGTTTATGTACAGCGAGGGCTACTTCTCGCAGCGCATCTCGGAGGACGGCTGGCAGGACGCCATCAACAATCCGCTCAACTTCGAGGAACTGCCGGTGCTGAAAGTCCTGGACGAGAACGGCCAGCCGTTGACGGTGAAGGTGGACTTCCCCGACCGCCAGGTCAGCGTCCATATTTGGGAACTGCGCGTCGGGCGCGTCCCGCTCTATCTGCTCGATACGAACATCGAGACCAACGCCCCGGCCGACCGCCGCCTGACCACCCGCCTCTACTGGTCGGACCTCGACCTGCGCATCCTGCAGGAGATTGTCCTCGGCGTCGGCGGGGTGCGCGCCCTGCGCGCCCTGGGCTTCGAGCCGAAGGTCTGGCACATGAACGAGGGGCACGCCGCCTTCCTGACCCTCGAGCGGGCGCGCGAACTGGTCGCCGAGGGGATGACCTTCGAGCAGGCCATCGCCAGGACGCGCAAGAACAACATCTTCACCACCCACACCCCCGTCCCGGCCGGCAACGACGAATTCCCTCTCTGGCTGGTGGACAAGTACCTCTCGATGTTGTGGCCCGACCTGGGCCTGACCGCCGACCAGTTCATCGACCTGGCGCGCAACCGTCAGCCCTGGGGCGAGACCTTCAGCATGCCCATCCTGGCCCTGCGCCTGTCGGACGGCCGCAACGCCGTCTCCGAACTGCACGGGCACGTCTCGCGGGCGATGTGGCGTTTCCTGTGGCCCGAAGCCAGGGACGAAGACGACGTGCCGATCACCTACATCACCAACGGCGTCCACACCGCCAGTTGGATGGCGCGCCGCCTGCGCGTCCTCTACGACCGCTACCTGGGCGAGGACTGGCTCGAACATCTCGACGACCCGGAGATTTGGGAGAAAATCGACCTGATTCCCGACCAGGAATTGTGGGCGGTCCACAATCACCTCAAACGCAAACTGGCCTTCTACATCATGGATCGGGCGCGCAAACGCTGGATGCAGGGCGGATTCCACCCCGTCCAGGTCATCGCCTCGGGTGTGATGCTCGACCCCTACGCCCTGACCATCGGCTTTGCCCGCCGCTTCGCCACTTACAAGCGCGCCAACCTGGTCCTCTCCGACCTCGACCGCCTGCTGAACATCCTTAACAAGCCCAACCGGCCGGTGCAAATCATCTTCGCCGGCAAGGCCCATCCCGCCGACGAACCCGGCAAGATGCTCATCCAGGAGGTCTATCGGGCGGTGAAAAAGGCCGAGAACGGCGGCCGGCTGGTCTTCCTGGAGGACTACGACATGAACCTGGCCCGTTACCTGGTCCAGGGCGTGGACGTCTGGCTGAACACCCCCCGCCGCCCGAACGAGGCCTCCGGGACCTCGGGCATGAAGGCCGCCCTGAACGGCGTCCTCAACTTCTCGGTCCTCGACGGCTGGTGGCGGGAGGCCTACAACGGCGAGAACGGCTGGGCCATCGGCGAAGACGCCGGCCCCGAAGAGAACGCCGAGGACGGCGAGGAGGCCGAGAGCCTGTACCACACCCTGGAGACCGAAATCGTCCCGCTCTACTACGACGAGCGCGGCGTGGATGACATGCCTCGCAAGTGGGTGGCGCGCATGAAGCAGTCCATGCGCACGATTACGCCCCTGTTCAGCACCCGGCGCATGCTCAAGGAATATGTCGAGCGCCTCTACCTGCCGGCGATGAAATCCGGCTGAGAAGATCGAAAGCGCTTTCTGGAAACTCCCATGTGGACTCAACTTCTCTCCCTCTCCGCCTGGCTGGGGGCGCTGGGAATCTTCGCCTTGCGCGTCACTGACATGACCTTCGACACCCTGCGCATGCTCTTCGTGGTGCGCGGCCGCAAGGGGATCGCCTGGGGGCTGGGCTTCATGCAGTCGGTCATCTTCGTGATTGCCATCACCTCGGTCTTGAGTAACCTGGATAACCCGCTCAACATCCTGGGCTACGCGGCCGGCTTCGCCACCGGCAACGTGGTCGGGATGTGGATCGAGGAGCGGCTGGCGATCGGCTACGTCCAGTTGAGCGTCATCAGTCCGCGGCGCGGGGCGGCGGCGGCCCGGGCGCTGCGTCAGGCCGGTTTCGCCGTGACCGAGATTCCGGCGCGCGGCCGGGACGGCATGGTCAGCCTGCTGAGTTGCAGCCTGCAGCGCAAGGACGTGGCGAAGGCCGAACAGGTCGTCCTGGAGGCGGATCCGGAGGCGTTCGTCACCGCCGAGGAGGTGCGTCCGCTGCGGCGCGGCTTCTGGCGGGCCTAGAGCCAGGAAGCAGGGATAAAAAAGCGCAACCCGTCCGCGGGCTGCGCTTTTCATTTTCGGGGCGCAATCTACAGTTTGAACTCGCCGTTGCGATAGATGACCTCGCCGTCCACCACAATCTCGGAATCCTCTTTCATCCCGCAAATCATATCCCAGTGAATGATGGACTTGTTCTTCGAGCCGGTTTCGGGGTAGCCCGCTCCGAGCGCCATGTGGAACGAACCGCCGATCTTCTCGTCAAACAGGATGTTGTGCGAGAAGCGGTCGACCTCCATGTTGGTGCCGATGGCGAACTCGCCCACGTAACGGGCGCCGGGGTCGGCTTCGAGCATTTCGAGCAGAAAAGCCTGGTTCTTGGCTGCCTTGGCCTGGGCGACCTTGCCGTTGGTGAAGGTCAATTCCACGCCTTCGACCATCACGCCGTTGTAGATGGCCGGGAAGGAAAAATGGACCCAGCCGTTGATCGAGTCTTCCACCGGTCCGGTGTAAATCTCGCCGTCGGGCATGTTGTGCGTCCCGCAGCCGTTGACAAACTTGCGGCCTTTGATGCTCAGGGTCAGGTCCACGTTGGGGCCGCGCAGGATGACCTGGTGATGGCCCTCGATGCGTTCGATGATCTTGGCCTGGGCGTCCTTGACCTTTTTCCAGTAGGCCACCGGGTCGTTCTGGTCGGCGTGGCAGGCGCGGTAGACGAAATCCTCGAACTCGCGCAGGCTCATTTCGGCTTCGATGGCGTAGCCTTCGGTGGGGAAGAGCGTGCTGACCCACTTGAACGCCCCCTCGGCGCCGCGCCGCATTTGGGCCTCGAGGATGGGGGCCAGGGCTTTCTGCCGCCGCCGCTGACGGGCCGGGTCGACGTGCGAGAGGGCGCGCGGGTTGGTCGCCGAGGCGATGCGGATGCGGCTCTCGAACTGGTCGTAGACCAGTTTGCGGAAGGGAGGAATGTCGTCGAGCTGTTCGTCGCTGGCTTTGGCGAACAGGATTTCATCCTGATCGGTCAGGTCGAGCAGCAAGGCCGGGTGGCCGCCGCGCTCCAGAACGCGGGCATAGACGGCGCGCACCAGCGGGACGGCGGCGGTGGTCGCCTCGATGGCGACCCGGTCGCCCGGTTTGATGTTGGCCGAGTAATCCACCAGGATTTCGGCCAGTTTTTCAACGCGTGGATCGGTCAAGAGAACCTCCTGTGTAGGCAATGAGCAGATTATACCCAGATTGTTTCTTTTTTCACAGCCTGTCAGGGCGACTCGGAAGCGTGCAGAGCCGCCAGGATTTGCGGGTGCAGGGCGGGCGGAGCGGCCAGGATGGAGCCGCTGGTCAGGTAGTCGGGCCGGCCGTCCAGGTCGGTGACCCGCGCCCCCGCTTCGGCGGCGATCAGGCCGCCGGCGGCCAGGTCCCAGGGGCTGAGTTTGAGTTCCCAGTAGCCGTCGAAGCGGCCGGCGGCCACATAGCACAGGTCGAGGGCCGCCGAGCCGAGGCGGCGCACGCCCTGGGTCAGTTTGGCCAGGCGGGCGAAATGGTCGAAGTTGTTGCGCGGCGTGTGGAGGATGTCGTAGGGAAAACCGGTGACCAGCAGGCTGCGCCGCAACTCGCTGACCTGTGAGACGCGCAGGCGGCGGCCGTTCAGCCAGGCGCCGCGGCCGCGTTCGGCGCGGAAGAGCTCGTCGCGCAGGGGGTCGTAGACCACGCCCAGGGTTACCTCTCCCGCTGGCGCGTAGGCGATCGAGACGGCGAAGATCGGCACGCCGTGGGCGTAGTTGACCGTGCCGTCGAGGGGATCAATGTACCAGAGGCCATCGCTGCCGCTCCCGCTCGCCCCCGATTCCTCGGCCAGGACGCGGCTGGCCGGGAAACGGCGGCCTATCTCGCCCAGGAGATAGGCCTCAGAACGGCGGTCCACCTCGGTGACCGGGTCAATCGCGCCTTTGTATTCCACTTGCAGGTCTTGCTCGTAGCCGGCGCGCAAAATCTCGCCGGCGGCGCGAGCCAGTTCTTCGAGCACATCCAGCGTCGGCTGCATTTATTTCTGGGCGTTCCTGCTTTCTTCGAGGATGCGGTGAATTTGGGCCAGTTCCGCCTGAATCTCGTCGCGGTCATTCTTGGCCTGCTCCAGGAGGGCCTCGAAGGCCGGGCGCTGATTGGGCGGCAAGGTGGTGAGTAGGCGTTCGGTGCGCGCGATCTGGGTGTTCTTATGGCGCAGTTTGTGTTCCAGCCGCTCGCGGTAGCCGGTGTAGAATTCGCGCTCCCCCAGCGGCTGGCGCGGCGGCTCGGGGCCGGCGGTCAGCAGTTCGGCGACGGTCAGGAGGAATTCCTCGGTGTCGATCGGCTTCTCGATGAAGCGCGCCGCGCCCAGGCTGATGGCAAAGTCTTTGTCCTCCGGCGTGACGTAAGTGGCCGAGAGAAAGATGATGGGCAGGTCGCGGGTCTGCGGGTTGGAGCGGATGCGGTGCGCCAGGGCGTAGCCGTCCATCTTGGGCATCAGGATGTCGGTGATGACCAGGGCTGGCCGCTCCTTTTCGATCATCAGCAGCGCTTCCTGACCGTTCTTGGCCGTGACGACCGGGTAGCCCTTGAAGCGCAGGGTGACTTCGAGCAGTTCCAGGACGTTGGAGACGTCTTCGACGACAAGGATGGGACCAGAGGGAATGTTCATAGCCTTTCTATTTTAGTCTGCTTTGGGCGGCAGGGCAAGAGACGCGCTTGTCAGTCTTGTCAGCCGCTCCAGGGACGGATTCCAGCGCCGACCTCGTAGACGCGGCCGCGCTTGACGACCAGCCGGACCAGATTGCCGCCGAAACGATAGCCCAACTGACGGTAATCGGGGACGGAAAGGACGAGCAGATCGGCTTGCTTGCCCGCTTCCAGCGAACCGATTCGGTCGGCGCGGCGGATGGCATGGGCGGCGTTGATGGTCGCGGCGGCAATGGCCTGGGCGGGGGTCAGTTTCAGGGTCCGGCAGGCCAGGGCGATGACAAACTGCATCGACTCGTTCCAGGCCGTGCCGGGGTTGCAGTCGGTCGCCAGGGCCAGGATGCCGTCGGCCTCCAGGATGGCGCGGGCGGGGGTGTATTCGGTCTCGGCCAGGCCGAAGGGGGTGCAGGGGAGCGAAACGGCGACCGTCTCGGAAGCGCCCAGGGCGGCGATGTCGGCGGCGGAGGTCTTGACGAGGTGGTCGGCGGAGGCCGCCCCCAGCCGGACGGCCAGCGAGGCCCCGCCCAGGTTGTCGAACTCGTCGGCGTGAATCTTGAGCGGGAAGCCCAGATCGCGGGCGCGGGTCAGGATTTGCTCGCTCTGGGCCAGATCGAACGCGCCGGTCTCGCAGAAGACGTCCACGAAAGGCAGGGGGCGAGCCGCGCCGGCGCGCTCGTCCCACCAGCGGCGGACAGCGGGGAGCATCTCGTTGCAGAGCAGGTCGGTGTAGGCCTGGGGGTTGTCTTTGAATTCGGGGGCGACGGCGTGAGCGCCCAGGAAGGTCGGCGCGATTTCGAGGGGGCCTTCGGCGTCCAGGCGCAGGAGGGCGTCGAGCAGTTTCAGTTCGGCGGCGGTCTCCAGGCCGTAGCCGGTCTTGGCTTCGGCGGTGGTGGTGCCGTGGGCGAACATGCGCAGGGCGCGCGCCCGCGTCTGGGCGAGCAGGTCTTCGAGGGCGGCGGCCCGGGTGGCGCGCACGGTGGAGAGAATGCCGCCGCCGGCGGCCAGGATGTCGAGGTACCTGGCGCCGGCCATTTTCATTTCGAACTCGGCGGCGCGGTCGCCGGCCCAGACGAGGTGGGTGTGCGGGTCGACGAAGCCGGGCAGGACGGCGCAGCCGGAAGCGTCCAGGCGCGGCTCATGCGGATAGGCCGCCAGCAGGTCGCGGCTGGGGCCGACGGCGGCGATCTCCTCGCCGCGGATGAGGACAGCGCCGTCCTCGATCAGGCCGAGGTCGCCCAGGCGGTCGCCGCGCTGCGGGCCGCCGGCCAGGGTCAGGACTTGGGAGGCGGAATGGATGAGCATGAGGGTATTTTAATCGAAATGATCGAAACTTTCGCTGCGGCTGGTCTTTGGCATCGAATGGCGCAAAATGTTTCCAGGATGAAAATGTGGTATTCTTGTAGTATGTCTGCGTCCATCCCTCATACCACTCCTGTCCTTGCTGTGCCAGAGGCCAACCTGATTCCGGTCAGCGACCATTTGCAGCGCATGGCGGATATTCCGCCTTCGCGCATGTTTCTGATCAACAAATCGCTCAAGGTCTATCAGGAGCGCAATCCCGGCGCGCCGGTCTTCGATGCTTCGCAGGGGGACGGCGGCGCTTCGCTCTCGGGCGTGCCGCGCCCGATTCTGGAGCGCGCCGCCCAGATGCAGATCGAGCACGGCACGGCCTACGACATGCCCTATGGCACCGACGCGTACCGCCGGGCGGTCGTCGAACAGTACTGGAAACTGGACCCCGGCCTGGGGTACGGGCCTGGCAATATCCTCGGCGCGGCCGGCGGGCGGGACGCGCTCGTCAAGGCGTATCAGGCCATGTTGGCGCTCGGCTATGGCCGTCAGGGCGACTTGATCATGGTCTCGCGCGTCCCCTGGCTTTCGTATAACTGGGGGCCGTATGGCATCGGCGCTAACGTCCTCTGGGCGCCCGGAGACCCGGCCGAAGGCTGGGCCTACTCGGAGGATGCGATTCGGGAAAGCGTCCGCTTTGCGGCCAGCAAAGGGCGCAAACTGGCCTGCCTGGTCATCACCAATCCCGACAATCCCACCGGCCTGACGCTCTCGCCCGAGAGACAGGCCGCGCTGGCGCGGGCGGCGCTGGAGGCGGGCGTGGCGTTTGTGCTGTTCGACTGGATGTATCACTACGTCACCGACGAACAGCCGATGGATTTGAACACCTTCCTGCCGCGCTTCACCCCCGAAGAGCGCCGGCGGCTGATTTTCATGGACGGAATCACCAAGTCGCTCGGCGCGTCGAACATCCGCAACTGTCATCTGGTCGCCGACGAGGCGGTCATCAAGTTCATGGCGGCCCGCGCCTCGCACACCGTTCTTCCCACTTTTTACGCGATGGCGGTGGCGATGGCGGCTTATGAGATGGGCTACGAGCAGGCCACGCGTCCGATCGTCGAGCCGACCAACGCCAGCCGCAAGGCGCTGCGCAGTCTGCTGGCCCAGAGCGGACTGCCGTACATCATCGGTCAGGGATACTATGCCTTCATCAACGTGGGCGAATTCATCCGCGCCCGAGGGTGGCAGGATGGCGAACCGCTGGGGCAGTATCTGGCCGAGAACTTCGGCGTGGCGGTCGTCCCCGGGGCGTTCTTCTCCCCCTTCGGCGGCGACTGGGTGCGGTTTTCGTATGCGACCCCGGTGGAAAAGACGGTCGGCGCTTTCGAGCGGTTGATGGAGGGGCTGCAATCTATGAAAGGATGATGAGGCGTCGCCGAATGCCGGTTCCGCCCGGATAGTTGTCCCATGAAAATCCATCCTCCCGAGGGCATGCGCGCTTTTACGCTCATCTGGTTCGGCCAGGTCGTTTCGCTGGTAGGTTCGGCGATGACCTGGTTTGCGTTTACCCTTTGGGCCTGGCAAAAAACCGGCCAGCCGACTGCGCTCTCGACCATTAGTTTCTTCACCTTTCTTCCCACCGTCCTGTTTACGCCGGTCGCCGGGGCGTTGGTCGATCGCTGGAACCGTAAGCGGGTGATGATGCTCTCGGATTCCGCCGCCGCCCTGGGGACGCTGGCGGCGCTGATTCTCTATCTGGGCGGATGGCTGCAAATTTGGCACCTTTATCTGATTGGTGTTCTGGCCGGTTTCTTCATGGCTTTTCAGTATCCGGCCTATCAGGCCGCGGTGACGACCATGCTGCCCGAGCGGCACTACGCCCGCGCCCAAGGCATGCTCGGCCTGGCGACGGCGCTTTCCGGAATCCTCGCGCCGGTGCTGGCGGCGGCCCTGCTTGGCGTGATGGACATGGCCGGCATCATGTTCATCGACCTGGCGACGTTCGGCGTGGCGCTGGCCACCTTGTTGGTGGTTTTTATCCCCCAGCCGGCGGTCAGCGCGGCGGGACGGGAGGGCCGCGGCAGCCTGGGGGGCGAGATTCTGTTCGGCTTTCGCTACATCTTCCGCCATCCCGGTTTGCGGGCCCTGACATCGATGTTCGCCTTTGCCTACTTTTTCATTGCGATTGCCGCCACGCTCCTGGCTCCGCTGGTGCTGAGCGGATCGGGGGAAAGCCGCGCCGCGCTGGCGACCGTCCAGTCGGTGGGCGCGGTGGGCGGGGTGGTCGGCGGCGGGCTGCTCAGTCTGTGGGGCGGATTCCGGCGGCGGGTGTACAACGTCCTGTGGGGCGGAATCGGCGCCTGCCTGCTCGGCATGCTGACCCTCGGGCTGGGCGGTTCGGTCCTCGTCTGGGCGGTCGGCAGTTTCTTTTTCTCGTTCTTCGAGCCGTTCGTCGAGGGCGGCAACATGGCGCTCTGGCAGGCGCGCGTCGAGGCCGATGTGCAGGGGCGCGTCTTCTCGGCCCGTCATCTGTTGGTGCAGATTCCTTATTCGCTGGGCGTGCTGGTTTCGGGTCCGCTGGCCGAATACGGGCTGGGAGGGCTGGCCGGCGGGGGCGCGGCGGGCATCCGCCTGGCGGTGCTGCTCGCGGCGGCAGGCGGGCTGGCTGCTTTCCTCGGCGGGGCGGCATTGCCCTCTATCCGCCGCGCAGAGGAGAAAACATGATCTACTGGATCGTTGGCGTTGTGGTTTTCTTGGTCGCTCTCTATCTCTTCGTGGACCGCGAAATCTACTTTTACGAGGGGACGCATCTGGGGCCGCGCATTCAGGCCTGGCTCTACGACCGCTGGGCGAAGAAATACGACCAGGGCAAACAGGCCAGCCAGGCGCGCGACGCCGACATGCTCGCCCGGCCGCTGCTGACAGCGTTGCAAGGCGCATCCCAGCCTCTCGTCCTCGACCTTGCCACCGGCACCGGCCGCCTGCCGCTGGCTCTGCTGCGCGAGCCGGACTTCGACGGCCATATCCTTGCCCTCGACATTTCGCTCGGCATGCTCGAACAGGCGGCGGTCAAACTGGCCGATTACAAGACCGGCGTGACGCTCCTCCGTCAGTCCGGCTGGCCGCTGCCTTTTGCGGACGAGACGTTCGATGTGGTCTGTTGCCTGGAGGCGCTGGAAGTGATGCCCGAAATGGAGACTCCGCTGGCCGAATTGTTCCGCCTTCTGCGCCCGGGCGGGATTCTGCTGACCTCGCGCGGCACCGAGGCCTCCGGCCGGCGGGCGAAGGTCGTCCCCGCGCCGGATTTCGTCCGGTTGCTGGAAAGGAAAGGATTTGTCCAGGTTGAGATCATGCCCTGGTGGAAATTGTTCGACCGCGTCCTGGCCCGCAAGCCGGGGACTCTGCTGCCTGCCGGACTGCCCCGCCTCGAGCAGGCGCTGCTTTGCCCGGCCTGCCGCCAGCCCACCCTGGCCGACGCGGCCGACGCCCTCCGCTGCCATCGATGCAAACGGACGCTGCTGCGCACGCCGGAGGGAATCGTCCTGCTCTGATGTTGAGCGGATTCGAATTCGCCGTAAGTTGCTTCGAACAGAACACTTGCCACGCGGCGCAGGACATAGTAAACTTTAGACAGTGAACGCCAGCCTGCCGCTCCTCCCGATGGTGACAATGACCATGGTCATGCGCATGGCCATGTTCGGCCGCGTCCGGGCAGCGACGGCGGGAAGGCGTTAGCGGGTTGACGCAATTCCTCACGGGCTGTCCGGCTGCGGGCGGCCCGTTTTGTTGTAGATGGCTGCGCCCGGCGTTGGTCGTCAGATATATTCAGAATAACGTTCACTGCCGAGGCGCAAGCAAAATGAAGGCCGTCTCTTGGCGAATTTGGAATATTGCTTGGCGTTCTCCGCGCCTTGGCGGTTGTTACGAATAGAGTCTATTCTCTGGAATGGAGTTTTCTTATGCCTGAAGACATCCTCGTTGCCATTGCCTGGCCCTACGCCAACGCCGAGATTCACGTCGGCAACATCACCGGCTCCCACCTGCCCGGCGACATCGTCGCCCGTTATCACCGCCTGAAGGGCAACCGCGTCCTGATGGTCTCGGGCACCGATTCGCACGGCACGCCGGTCACCCTCAAGGCCGACGCCCTCGGCAAGCCGGTCGAGGCGGTTTACCAGGAGTACCACGCCGGCTTCCTCGAATTGTTCCAGCAACTGGGCATCACCTACGACCTGTTCACCACCACCCACACCGAGAATCACTTCAAGGTGGCGCAGTCGGTCTTCCTGGCGCTCAAGGAGAACGGCTTCCTCTTCACCCAGAAGTCCATGCAGTGGTACTCGCCGGCGGCCAGGCGTTTCCTGCCCGACCGGTACGTGGAGGGGAGGTGTTACATCTGCGGCGCGGACGGCGCCCGCTCGGATCAATGCGACGCCTGCGGCAACGTGCTCGAACCCGAGAAACTGATCAACCCGCGCGCCCGCACCGGCGACGGCGCCCTCAAACTGCGCGAGACCGAGCATTACTACCTCGATCTGTCCAAACTGGAGCCGGAGGTCAAGGAATTCCTGCGTCAGCGCGCCGGCTGGATGCGCGAGACCGTCCTGGGCGAATCGCTCGGCAAGATCGAGGCCGAGGGCCTCAAACCGCGCCCCATCACGCGCGACCTGGACTGGGGCATCCCTGTGCCGGTCGAGGGCTGGGAGGGCAAGTGCCTGTACGTCTGGTTCGAGGCGGTCATCGGCTACCTCTCCGCGCCCATCGAGTGGAGCCGCCTGAGCGGCCAGGATAAGGCCTGGCATGCCTGGTGGGTCAACCCGGCGGCGCGCCAGTTCTACTTCATCGGCAAGGACAACATCTTCTTCCACACCTCGCTCTGGCCGGCCGAACTGATGGGCGCCGGCGAACAGTTCATGAAAATCTTTGCCGGCGAGAGCGGCCGTCTGACCGTCCCCTACGACGTGCCGGCCAATCAATTCATGAACCTCGAAGGCCAGAAAATCTCCGGTTCGCGCAACTGGGCCGTCTGGGGGCGCGACGCCCTGCGCCGCTACGACCCTGACGCCCTGCGCTACTACCTGACGGTCAACATGCCCGAACTGCGCGACACCGACTGGGACTGGGCCGACTTCGTCGCCCGTAACAACAACGAACTGGTCGCCGCCTGGGGCAACCTGGCCAATCGCGTCCTGTCTTTCTGCTACAAACATTGGGAGGGACACGTCCCGACCGTCGCGCTCGAAACGCTCCATCCTGTCGACCGCGAACTGCTGGCCGTCATCGAGTCCGGCTTCGAGACGGTCGGCCGCGAACTGGAAGCCGTTCACCTGCGGGCGGCCCTCCAAGAGGCGATGCGCCTGGCCAGCGAAGTCAACAAATACCTGGACGCCGCGGCCCCCTGGTTCCAGATCAAGACCGACAAGGACGAGGCGGCCAAGAGCATCTACACCGCCCTGCGCGCCATCGACTCTCTCAAGATCATGCTGGCGCCCTTCCTGCCGTTCACCTGTCAGCGCCTGCACGAATTCTTCGGCTACGAAAAACCGCTCTTCGGCGAGCAATACACCGAGACGGTCCGCGACGCCCTGGGCGAACACACCGTCTTGCGCTACCGCGGCGTGGAGGGAATGCAGTGGAAACCGAGCGAACTGCCACCCGGCGCAAAGTTGAACCCGCCCGCGCCGCTCTACAAAAAACTGGATGAAAGCATCATCGCCGAAGAACGGGCGCGGCTGGGGAAAGAGCCGGAAACGAATTGAGCGGCCGCGCCGCAAAAAACGCTCAAAAACCCTTCTCCAGTAGGGTGTATTTGACCTTTCGAACCGGTATGATAGAAACGGTAACCGGATAGCATCTCTGGGTGACCATGGAACTGATCCTCGTCATTGATCATGAGTTCCCCACCCAACGCCTGGTGCGCGACCATCTCGAACAGGCGGACTACCGCGTCCTGACGGCTTCCGACGCCGAGACCGGGATGCGGATGTTGCGCCGCGAATCCCCCGATCTGGTCGTCCTCGACGCCAGCCTGCCTCAGCAAAGCGGCCTCGAACTGGCCCGCGCCATCCGCCTCGACCAGGAACTGGCCTCCCTGCCCATCCTCTTGCTCGCCCCCCAGGCCAGCGACCATCTGCGCAACGGCAGCCTGGAACTGGGCATCGATTATTACGTCACCCGGCCGTTCAATCCGCGCGAACTGGTGCAGCGCGTCAAAACCCTCCTGCGCCTCTCGAAGAACGGCAAACCTGCCCCCACCCGCATCGTCCGCGGCGACCTGACCCTCGACCTGTGCGGCCGCCGCCTGCTGGTGCGCGATGAGCCGGTCGAACTGACCCCGGCGGAATTCTCCCTCTTATCGGCCTTCATGGAAAAACCCGGCCACATCTTCACCCGCCAGGAACTGCTCCAGGCGGCGTTGGGGCATGCCAGCGAAAGCGCCAGCCGGACGCTCGACACCCACATCCGCAATCTGCGTCACAAAATCGAAGACAATCCCTATCAGCCGGTGTACATTCAAACTGTCCACCGCGTGGGGTACCGCTTTGGCTGGTTGGGCGGCGAAGTGACCTGAAGCAGACCCGCCTTTGCCAGCGCCAGGGTTTGATAAGAACCCGTTTCCTTCGAGGAAACGGGTTCTCCGCTACTCAACCCTCTGCGGCCGGGGAGATTGCTCGCCGGTCGGGCTTGAGGAACAGCAGGAAACCGGCCAGCCGCAGACCGGCGCTGACCAACAGCGCCCCGTCCAGGCCAATCAAATCGGCCAGCGCGGTGCCGAGCAAGGGAGCGACGATGGTCGAGAGATATTGCAGCGATTGCGCCAGCGAAACGAACAAGGCGCTGTACTCCGGTGGCACCGTCTTCATGAGTTCATCGAAGAAAACAAGGTCCAGGCCGGCCTGGAAGAGCCCGGCGACGGCGGCGAAGACCAGGATGGCGTTCACTTGCGGAAAGAGAGCCGTCAGGGCGGGGTAGAACGTCATCCCCAGCGTGGTCGCCAGCAGGACGAAGCGCCCTCCGCGCTGCTTCGAGAGGCGCGGCCAGAGAAAATAGCCCACCAGCATCACCAGCGTGAAGACCATGTTGATGCTGCCGATTTGCGAGTCGCTGGCCCCTACCTGCCGCACGAAAAAGAGCGGCATGATCGGCGCGCTCAGCGCCAGTGCCGAGAGATAGACAAAACGCTTGGTCGAGAACGAGACGAAGGCTGGCGCGGCCCGGATGAGGTCCAGGCTGTTGCGCAGTCGTTGGCGCGGCGAGCCGCCGGCGGGGAGCGGGGCGGGCGTCTGCTCGGGCAGGCAGATGCGGTTGGAGAAATAGAAACTGATCAGCCCGCCGAGCGAAAGCCCCAGAAACATGAGCGCATAATTGAGCGGAAAGGCAATCCGGTCGATGACGCGCGTCACCAGGAAAGTCCCCACCACGCCGGTCAGACCGAAGACCGCCCATCGCCGCGAGAGGAGCAGATAACGGCCCTCCGGCCCGGCGACGGCGTTCATCACCACGCTGAAGGCGACGGCCAGGGCCGTCATCGGCAGGGTGGCCAGCGCCCAGATGATCAGCGTCGAGAAAATGAGATGTTCCTGCGGCAGGAAGAGGGTCAGCAGGCCGGTCAGGGCGTAACAGGCGATCACCGCCAGGCGCGACAGACTGTACCACGGCACGATCCTGCGGCGGCTTTGCAGAAAGCGCCCCACCGCCAGCGCCAGAATCAAGCCGGTGACGCCCGGCATCGAAGTCAACAGCCCGACCTGTACGTTGCTCGCTCCCAGGCGGGTCAGGAAGACGGGCAAAAAGGGGGCGGCGACGTTCGAGATGCTGACGCCGACGGCGTCGATGAGAACGTAGCGGAAATTGCGCTTCTGCGTGGCGGGGTCGGTTTCGGCAGGGATCATGGCGGCAAAGAGGGCAAGGGCGATTATAATCCTCCCCGGGAACAAAACCGTTCGCCAGTCGTCTTTGTTTCGAGGAGGAAACCATGAGAACCCCTGTCCTGACTCGTTTTGCCCTTGCCCTGACTGCAGCCGCCGTGTTGTTGGCGGCTTGCGCTCCCCTTCCCAAACCGGTCCACTCCGACCTCTCGCGCGACCTGGCGCCGGTCGTCCCGCCCACCGATTTGCAGATTCTGGTCGGCGGCAACAACGCCTTCGCCCTCGACCTGTACGCCGCCCTGCGCGGCGAGGACGGCAACCTGATCGCCTCGCCTTACAGCATCTCGCTGGCCCTGGCGATGACCCGCGCCGGCGCGGCGGGCGAGACCGCCCGTCAGATGGACGCCGCCCTGCGCTTCGACCTGCCGCCCGAGCGCCTGCATCCGGCCTTCAACGCCCTCGACCTCGAACTGGCCTCCCGCGCCCAGGCCGCCTCGGACGAGGCCGAGCCGCTGCAATTGAACGTCGCCAACGCCGTCTGGGCGCAGCAAGACCACCCCTTCCGCAGCGAATACCTGGATCTCCTGGCCCTCAACTACGGCGCGGCCGTCTTCCCGGCCGATTTCGTCAGCCAGGCCGAACCGGCGCGCATCGAGATCAACCGCTGGGTCAGCGCGGAGACCGAAGGCAAGATTCGCGACCTGCTCGCTCCCGGCGCGCTGGACGCCTCCACCCGCATGGTGTTGGTCAACGCCATCTACTTCAAGGCCGATTGGCAGACCCCCTTTGATCCCAATGACACCTACGACGCTCCCTTCTACCTGCTGGACGGTTCGCAGGAAACCGTCGCTATGATGCATAATGAACTCACCCTGCCCTATCTGCGCGGCGACAATTTCCAGGCCGTCGAGTTGCCCTATGCGGGCGGGACGGCGGCGATGACCCTCCTCGTCCCGGATTCCGGCCAGTTTGCCGCCTTCGAATCGAGCCTCGACTTTGACAGGCTGGAGGCGATTCTGGCGCAAATGCAGCCCGTCGAAGTGCAACTCGGCCTGCCGAAATTCACCTTCCGCAGCCAGTTCGACCTGGCGCAGACGCTCTCGGGCATGGGCATGCCCGACGCCTTCGACCCCGGCCGGGCCGATTTCTCCGGCATGGATGGGGCGCGCGATCTCTACATCAGCAACGTTGTCCATCAGGCGTTCGTCGCGGTGGACGAAGAGGGCACCGAGGCCGCCGCGGCGACGGCGGTCATCATGGCGCTTTCGGCCGTCATGCCGCAGGGAATCCCGCTGGAAATCAATCGCCCCTTTATCTTTATCCTCCGCGATCTTCCCACCGGCCAGATTCTGTTCATCGGCCGCGTGCTCCAGCCGGGCGAGTGAATCGGCGGCGGAAGAGGCTCGGTTCTAGGGCAGATTCCCGCTCAAATAGTCGATGACGAATTGCAGAGCGGCGTCGGCGGAGGCCTGTTTGTTGGCCCGCCGGTCGCCGCTCCAGACGAATTTACGCGCCCAGTCGCCGTCGGTGGCCGAGAGTCCGATCCAGGTGGTGCCGACCGGTTTATCGGGCAGGCCGCCGCCGGGTCCGGCGATGCCGCTGACGCTGACGGATAGGTCGGCCCCCAGAATGGTCCGCACCCCGCGCGCCATCTCGATGACCGTCTCGCGGCTCACTGCCCCGTGGGCGCGCAGCGTGTCCCAGGAGACGTGCAGGAGGGCCACTTTGGCCTCGTACGCGTAAGCGATCACCCCGCCCACGAAATACTCGGACGCGCCGGGGATGTCGGTGATTCGGTCAGCGATCAGGCCGCCGGTGCAGGATTCGGCCGTCGCCAGTTTCAAATTGCGCTGGCGCAGCAGCGCGCCAAGACGAAGTTCGAGCGAATCTTCCATAGCGAGGTCATTATACCCTCTTCGTTCTTTCGATTCCTTGAGAGGACGCGGGGTCCAATTCGATCGAAACTTTATTCGTGATCACCGCCAAGACACGGAGAGCGCCAAGAAATATCCCAAACTCGCCAAGAGAAAGTCTTGGCGGCATTCATTATCATTTGGCGTCTTCGCGCCTTGGCGGTGAACAAGAATGATGTCTAATACATTTTGTGATTGTTTTGAGACCGAAATGCGTATATAATTAGAAAAATGGTGACCAGACAATAGTTGTTTCGGCTGCCATTTTCCTCGCGGGTCATTTTTTAAACAAGGAGGTCTTGATGAGAAAACGATTCGTTCTTTCATTCGTTGTCGTTCTTGTTGTCTTGTTCCAAATGGCCATGCCGGGAATCGCCTACGCCGACGAGGGCGCGCCGCCCGAAACGCCGCCGACCGAAGAGGTTGTCGAGCCGGCTGACGGCGGAGGCGAAGGCGAGACGCCCACCGTGCCGGAAATCCTGGAGGAAACGCCGCCAGAGACGGAGATCGTGGTCCTGGATGAAACGGGCGAACCCGAGCCCCTGGCCACCCAGCAGGCGGCCGAGATCATCGCCAACAGCGACCCGGTCTGGTGCCCGACTGGAGAAACCCCCGCCACTGATAACGACCCCTTCACGCCCGGCAACCAGAACAACTGCACGCCAACTCAGATCGATGTCACCGCCCTGATCAACTATCTGCAGACCAACAGCATCTCCGGGTCGGGGACGATTTTCTTCCAGGATGGCGTCTACGGCGGGCCGGAGCCGTTGATCTCTTTTAACGCCTCTGCTCTTCCCCTCTTGGCCGATCTCGGCCTGGAGGGCGGCTGGGACCTGACGACCGGAGCCAAGGTCGTGGACGGAGTGACGACGTTCAACGTTCCCGTCCTCATTGACTGGGCGGCCAATGTCTCCCTGACCGACATCTTCATTGACCTGGCAACCTATACCGGCGCGCCGTCGGTCGGGCTGGCTGTCTCTACCAGCGGCGGCGATATCGCGCTGGATAACGTCCGGGTCTTGAACAATCCTTCCGGCCCTGGCGCCATCCTCGACACCGCCTATATAGTGTTTGACCCCGGAACCGGAGACTATGTCGCTAGCGGCGCCGGCGAGGTGGCCGTCACCGACAGCCAATTTGTAAACAACGCAGATGAAGGCCTCTCCATTATTGCCAATGGAGGCGTGACCCTCACGAACGTGTATGCCTATAGCAATGGCTGGACGGGCGTCTATGTGGACACCTGCCCGGCTTTGTGGGCCGTGAATTGCGGCGGCGTAGCCGGGGATGTTCAGGTGTTCAACAGCGTCGCCGAGTACAATGACGGCGTAGGCTTTGTTCTGTGGGCCAACGGGTTCATTGGCATCTATAACACCGACGCCAACTCCAACGGCGACGATGGCTTCTACGCCGACAACTGCATCGTGAACGGCGATCATTGCATTGCCGCCGGTGATGTGGAAGTGATCGGTGGTTACTCCGAAAACAATAGCGGTTTTGGCGCCTACATCAGTTCAGGCGGAGATGTGAGCCTGACCTCTTTTTATTCCGGGTATAACAATTGGACCGGCCTCATGCTGACCACCTATCGAGGCGCAGGCGACGTTGACCTCTACGACGTTTACCTGGAATGGAATGGCGACTCCGGCCTGTACGTCGATTCGGCTGGCAACATCTACCTCGAAGAGGTATGGTCATACGACAACGCCATCGGCGCCGTCCTCGATAACAGCACCGGAACAGGATGGGTGTACATCCAGTCTGCCGATTTCATCGGAAATACCTGGGATGGCCTGTACGTGCAATCGCACGGCGACATCTCACTGGACGATGTCTGGGCGAATAACAATGGCGTGCACGGCGCTTACCTGGACACGGACGGAGTCGGCGCGATTGACGTCTCGTTCAGCGAATTCAACGGCAACGGCCAGTACGGCCTCTATGCCCACAGCATGGACGGCGATATTTCCCTCTACGAGGTGGATGCCAGTTATAACGGCGTCAAGGGCGCCTATCTGGAGGCCGGCTGCACCTGCCTGGGCAGCATCCTCGTCCATCACGGCACCTTCTTCGAAAACGGCGAAGTGGGCCTCTGGGCGGCCACCCAGCAGGGCGACATCAACCTGATTGATGTTCAAGAGGATGGCAACGGAACGACCAGCCTGGGCGCTTTCCTGTCGTCCTCCGGCGGCGGCCTGATCAACGTTACCGACAGCGTCTTTGCTGAAAACACCGGCTTTGGCGTCAAGATTGTCAGCACGAACCCTGCCGCCAACGGCGTCGCCTTGAATAATGTCACTGCTCAAGACAATGGCAGCGATGGGGCGCGCATCCTGAGCGGCTGGACCTTCGGCTGCTACGGCCCGCAGGGCATCCATGCGACCGTCACCGACGGCGCCTACCAGAACAACGGCGGCTACGGCCTCTACGTGGCCCCCGGGCCGCTCGGCACGCTGACCCTGGCCGGGACGGTCAACTTCGCCGCCAATGCCAACGGCGACTACTATGTTGATCTGACCGACCCCTGCCTGCCGCCGCCTGAACCGCCCGAACCGCCGCAGCCGCCGGTTCCGCCTCTGCCGGTCAAGATCGTCGAAGTGCCCGATGCGGGCGGCACGCCGGTCGAGATGGACTGCGTCAATTACGGCGCGACGGTTCTGGTTCTGCCGAACGGCGACGAAGTGCGCTATGCATGCCCGGGCCGCGGTCTCTACCTGATCCACCGTCTCCAGGAGGGCGAACTGCCCGGTCCGATTGCAACCGGCCCGCGCTTCGTCTCGGCGATCAACGTCAGCGTCGAGCAGGATGGTCAGCCAATCATCGTCGAGAAAGAGGGCGGCTACTTCATCGTCTCCTTCAAGATTCCGGAGGGGATGGAGGGCCAGCATTTCTCCATCCTGTTCTGGGATCCGAGCGCCAATAACGGCGCCGGCGACTGGGTCGAACTGCCCCGCCAGCAGGCGGGCGGCGCGATCCCGCTCCATCCCGGCAGCAACGACGGTATGCTGATTCTGCGCGGCGTGTACCAGGAAGACGGCTATGTCCGCGTCAAGGTCAATTTCACCGGCGTCTTCGCGCTGATTGCGCGCTGATTTTCCTTGCAGTCTCCCGCGGGGAACCTTCGAGGGACGGCCCAGCCGTCCCTCGAAGCATGTTTGGGGAGGTCGTGATACAATCCATCAACCTAGAAACAACCCTCTTTCAGGAAGGACGATCATGAAAAGAACTTCTCTGCTTTTATTCCTGTTGATGGCTTTTGCCCTGGTCTTGTCTGCCTGCGAGCGGGCGGTCGAGGCGACTCCCACCCTCGCTCCCACCGCCCCCACCGCTACCCCGGACCCTTGCTCGCCCGCCATGATGCCGACCACGCTGGCGCCGGTCAACGCCCTGATGCGCGAGTTCGATGACGCCGCCCAACTGGCTGCCCAGACGCCGCGCGACCAACTGGTGCTGGTCATCCCCAGCCTGCAGGAGATTCGCCGCCGGGCCGAGGACCAGGAGGTGCCTTCCTGCCTGGCCACGCTCAAGGCGCTGCAAATTACGCACATGAACACGGTCATCAACACCCTGATGGCCTTCCTCAGCGGAGCGGACGTGAACATCCTGGTGCAGGGCATTTCGCAGGCCCGTCTGCAGCGCGAGGATTACAACCGTGAACTGGCCCGCCTGACGGGAATGACCTATGAGCCGCCGGCCACGGCCACGCCGGCCCCGACCGGCGTCACCGCCGTGGCCACCAACACGGGCGCCGACCCCGTCAGCCTGTATGCCCTCCCCTCGACCGACGCCGTCCCCGTGGGCGTGTTGGCGGCCGGCCAGGGATCGGTGGCGATCGGCCGGAGCGCCGACGGCCGCTGGATTCAAATCATCTCTCCTGAAGATCCGACCCAATCCGTTTGGGTTTTGGCCGAAGCGGTCACCCTGGTGGGAGGCGAGGGGTTGCCGGTCGTACCGTAAGCCGCAATCGCATTCACCGCCAGGGCGCAAAGACGCCAGATAAATGAAGATCGCCAAGGTCTTTTCTTGGCGGGTCTGGAATCGTTCTTGGCGTTCTCCGCGCCTTGGCGGTTTTACAAAAGAGTCTGCCGCCTCACGGGAGGCGCAACTCTTTTTTCGGTTAAAATCTTGGCGATGGAAATTTCCGAGCACCTGAAAGGCATCCTGGCGACCCTGCCAGCCAAGCCCGGCTGCTACCTGATGAAAGACGCCGCCGGGACGGTCATCTACGTCGGCAAAGCGGTCCGGCTGCGAGACCGCGTCCGCTCGTATTTCCACGCCGATCTCAGCCACGACAACAAGACCCGCCGCCTGGCGCGCGAAGTGGCCGATATCGAGTGGATCGTCGTCGGCTCGGAACTCGAGGCCCTCATCCTCGAGATGAATCTCATCAAGAAACACCGCCCGAAGTACAACGTCCGCCTGAAGGACGACAAACGCTACCCCTACATCAAAATCCACTGGCAGGACGATTTTCCCAAAGTCACCGTGACGCGCCTGATGCAGGACGACGGCGCGCGCTACTTCGGGCCGTACACATCCGCCTGGGCGGTGCATCAGACCCTCGACGTGCTGCGGCGCGTCTTCCCCTACCTGACCTGCGACCGGACGATCACCGGCCAGGACGCCCGCGCCTGCCTGTACTACGACATCAAACTGTGTCTGGCGCCGTGCATCGGGGCGGTGAACCGCGAACAATACCGCCAGATGATCGCCGACCTGCAGGATTTCCTCGACGGGCGCGCCGAACCGGTCCTGAGCCGCGTCCAGCAGGAGATGGAACAGGCCGCCGAACAACTCAACTTCGAGCGCGCCGCCGCCCTGCGCGACAAAATCAAGGCGCTGCAGAGCATCGTCGAGCGTCAGAAAGTGGTCTTCCCCGCCGATTACAAGGACTCGGATGTCCTCGCCCTGGCGCGCGCCGACGACGAGGCCTGCGTGCAGGTCTTCTTCATCCGCGGCGGCAAACTCATCGGGCGCGAGTACTTCGTCCTCGAGGGGACGGAAGACGCCGCCGACGCCGAAGTGATGGCTCAGTTCGTCAAGCAATTCTACACCGAGGCGGCCCGCCTGCCTCAACAGTTGCTGCTCCCCGAAGAAATCGAGGAGGCCCGCATCATCCAGGAGTGGATGCGCTCGCGGCGCGGCGGCGAAAAAGTCGAAATCTTCGTCCCGCAGGAGGGCCAGCCGCAGGAGTTGGTGCGCATGGCGGCCGAGAACGCCGCCGAGACCCTCGCCGCCCTGCGCGCCCGCTGGCAGGCCGACACCCACCGCCAGGAACAGGCCCTGGCCGAGTTGCAGCAGGCCCTCGGTCTGGCCGGGCCGCCCAACCGCATCGAGTGTTACGACATCTCCAACACCCAGGGCACGGCTTCGGTCGGCTCGATGGTCGTCTTCCGCCAGGGCGTGCCGGATAAGAAACTCTACCGCCGCTTCAACATCAAATCGGTGAGCGGGCCGGACGATTTCGCCTCGATGGAGGAAGTCCTGACCCGCCGCTTCCGGCGCTGGCAGGCGGCGGACGAATCCGCCCTCCAGCCCGGGGCGCGCCCGGACGAGGCCTTCGCCCAACTTCCCGACCTGTTGATCGTGGACGGGGGCAAGGGACAGTTGAGCCGGGCGGTGGCCGTCCTCGAACGGGCCGGTCTGACCGGCCGGGTGGCGGTCATCGGCCTGGCCAAGCAGGAAGAGGAGATTTTCTTCCCCGACCGCCGCGCTCCCCTGCGCCTGCCGCGCCATTCGCAGGGGCTTTACCTGCTCCAGCGCATCCGCGACGAAGCCCATCGCTTTGCCATCACCGCCCACCGGGCGCGGCGCTCGAAGCAGGGGCTGGCCTCGGCGCTCGACTCCATCCCCGGAGTCGGCCCGGCCAGACGAAAGTCCCTCTTGAAACATTTCGGTTCTGTGGATAAGATTAGAGAAGCCACGCTGGAGGAACTGACCGCCGTGCCGGGCATCACGCCCGCCCTGGCCGAGACCATCAAGGCGAGCCTGGAATGAAGACAGTCTGGATTGTGGACGATGACGAGGAAATGATCCGCGCCGTGCAGTTGATGCTCAAACTGCTCAAGTGCGAAACGCGGCACTTCCTCGGGGCGCGTCCGGCCGCCCAGGCCATCCTGGCCGGCGAGATTCCCGACCTGCTGATTCTCGACATCAACATGCCCGAGGTCAGCGGCCTGGACATGCTGGAGTTCCTGCGTCGCCGCCGCGAGACCCTCACCCTGCCGATCGTGATGCTTTCGACCGAAGCGGCCGATGTCCAGGTGGATCGGGCGCTGGCCATGGGCGCGGATGCCTACGTCACCAAGCCGGTCAGCCTCGAAGAATTGGAAGCCGCCATGCAGAAGGCTCTCAAGGCCCGCGGCCGGCGTTGAAAACGCCGTCTATTCGACGTATGGTGAGTCAGATTGCCCTGAAGGGGGCAGGCAATTTTTGAAGAGGTAGTAGATGTCAGAGTCAAAAGACAAAAAGAACCGACTGGACCGCAGGGCCCGCCAGCGGCGGATTTACAGCGCGGTCATCATCGTTTTGTCGGTGTGCATGGTCATCTCGATGATTTTGCAGTTGATCGCCAAATGAGCGGCGGGAAATCCTGATATAATCGGCGGGCGCGGCGCGGAAAGCCGCGCTCGTTGTCGCCTGCTTGCAAATGCTGCCCTTTCACGGGCAGGGATAAGGATGTTATGCTCGACAAACTGGCTGGAATCGAAAGACATTTTGACGAAATCGAACGGTCGCTGCTCGAGGTGGGCAGCGACTATCAACGCGCCGCCGAATTGAACAAGGAACGCACCGATTTGGAGCCGATCGTGACGCGGGCGCGCGAGTACCGCCGCTCGCTGGCCCGCTTGGACGAGGCCCGCGCCCTGCTCGACTCGGAATCGGACCCCGAACTGCGCGCCCTGGCCGAGGCCGAAATCGCCGACCTGGAGCCGCGCCTGAGCGAACTGGAACGCCAACTCAAGCAGATGCTCATTCCAAAAGACCCGCGCGACGAGAAGAACGTCTTCGTCGAGATTCGCGCTGGGACGGGGGGCGAGGAGGCCGCCATCTTCGCCGCCGACCTGTTCCGCATGTACACCCGCTACGCCGACCGCCAGGGCTGGCAAGTCGAAATCGTGGACCAGAACGCCATCGGCATCGGCGGATTCAAGGAAATCGTCTTTCTGGTCAAGGGCAAGGGCGCCTATTCCAAACTCAAGTATGAGTCCGGGGTGCACCGCGTCCAGCGCGTGCCGGTCACCGAGGCCTCGGGCCGCATCCACACCTCGACGGCCACCGTCGCCGTCCTGGCCGAGGTGGACGAGGTCGAGGTCGAGATTCCCGAGTCCGACATCACCATCGAGGTCTTCAAGTCTTCCGGCGCAGGCGGGCAGAACGTCCAGAAGAACGCCACCGCCGTGCGCATCTACCACAAGCCGACCGGCATCGTGGTGGCCTGCCAGGACGAGCGCTCGCAGTTGCAGAACAAACTGCGCGCTCTCTCGGTGCTGCGCGCCCGCCTGTACGAAATCGAACAGGAAAAACGCCGTTCCGCTGAGGAAGCCGATCGCCGCGCCCAGGTGGGGACGGCCGAACGCTCCGAGAAGATTCGCACCTACAACTATCCGCAGAACCGGGTCACCGATCACCGCATCAACCTTTCGATTTACAACCTGCCAGCCGTAATGGATGGGGAGATCGACCCGTTCATCGAAGAACTCGCCACCCGCGACGAGGCCGAGCGACTGGCCGCGTCTGCGCTCGAGTAACCCTGCCGGCCGCGGCCAAACTTGCGAGAAAATGGATATATGGGGTACAATTATCCAAATTGAGGTGTCCGGATGCTCCTGACAAGGGAACAATTGCAAGAGCGTTTGATCGCCTTGCATAAAGCCAGCCTCGAACTGATCAAAATCAAAGAAGTCAGCCTCGAGACTTTGCTGGAACGGATCGTCGCACTGGCCTGTGAACAGGCCGGCGCGCGTTATGCTGCCCTGGGGGTGCTCGACGACGATGGGCGGCTCAAACATTTTATTACGGTAGGAATGACTCCCGAAGAAATCAAGCGCATTCCCCACCCGCCGCGCGGGCTGGGGCTGATCGGCGCTTTGATGCACAGTCAGGAAAACATCCGCCTGGCCGAGATCGCCGACGACCCGCGCAGCGTTGGCTTTCCGCCCGGCCACGCCAAAATGCATTCCTTTTTGGGCGTGCCCATTCGTTTGGGCAATCGGCAGTTGGGGCAGATTTATCTGACGGAGAAGAAAGACGCGCCCGAATTCACCCCGGATGACGAGAAGATCATCGAGATGTTGGCCGCCTACGCCGGCATCGCCATTCAAAACGCGCGTTTATACAACGAATTGCAGCAACGCGACCGCAGCCTGACCCGCCGGACGGAGGAACTGGCGCTGATTAACCACGTCGGCGCGGCGCTGGCCGATTCGCTCGAACTGGACGAAATTCTGGATATGACGCTCTCGCAGTTGCTCTACCACTTCAAGGTCGAGGCCGGGGAGATTTTCCTGCTCGACGAAGATGGCCAGACCCTGCGGCTGATGCTGCACCGCGGCGAGGCGGCCGAGGCCTTCTGGACCCGCAACCGCTTCAAGGTGGGCGAGGGCGTGGTGGGGCAGGCCGCGGCGACGCGCAAACCGGTCATCGTCACCGATCTGGAGCGGCAGGAGGACTTCACCCGTCAGGCGATCGTGGAAGCCGGTTTTCGCCAGATCGCCTGCATTCCGCTCATCGGACGCGGCGAATTGGCCGGCGTGCTGACCATCGCGACTCGCAGCGATAAGTTGCTGGAGGAGGGCGAGGTGCAACTGTTGACCTCCATCGCCGCGGCGGCCGGGACGGCCATCGAAAACGCCCGCCTGCACATCAACGCCCGCCGCCTGGCGGTGCTGGAGGAGCGTCAACGCATTGGCATGGACTTGCACGATGGCGTGATTCAATCCATCTATGGCGCCGGCCTGGCGCTGGAAAATGCTCGTCTGGTCTTGCGCGAGAATGTGGACGAAGCCGAGGAACGCATCCGCAAGGTGGTCGAAGACCTCAACCGTACAATTGCGGATATTCGCGCCTACATTTTGGACTTGCAGCCTCGTCAGTTGGGCAGCGAGAACTTGGTCGAGGGCTTGCAGCGTTTGTTGGCCGAATTCCGCCAAAACACCCAGGCGCAAGCGGCTCTGACCAGCCCGCGCCCCAATCAGTTGAAGGACTTGCCCCTCAGCCATGCAACCGCGCTCTTTCACATCTGTCAGGAGGCGCTGGCCAACGCGGCCAAGCACGCCCGTCCCAGCAAGGTGTCTGTAGATTTATGGCTGACCTCCGACCGCGTGCTGCTCGAGGTGCGCGACAACGGCAAAGGCTTCAGCGTAGAGAAAGCCCGCCGGACGGTCGGCCACGGACTGTCGAATATGATGGCGCGTGTGCATAGCGTCGGCGGCGATCTGGAGATCACCTCTGTCTTGGGGGAGGGAACGACCATCCTTGCCTGGGTGCCGCGCGCTGCAGCGCCGCGCAGCGCCTGATTTTGACCCCTAACGAAGGGCGAAACGCGTTTTTTTGAGTTTCACGCTTGGCGGACTCGATCTCTGGTCGGCAAAAAATTTTTTAAGTTTCTGTCTTCCCCCTTCCAGTGAGCGGTCAACTAACGACGACTTCACCCCATAAATGGGGGAGACTGGCGCCGCGACCGGCATTTGTGGGGGGATGGAATATATCGCTGGTTTCTCCTTGTTTGGCGATTTTCTTTAAGATTTGTGCGACCTTAAAAATCGAGAAGTTTTTAGGATAGCGTAGGTTTGGCGTATTGGAAAGTAAGGGGGCTTTCTGCTAAAATAGGGGCGCATGTGGGTAGCAAACGCTACCCTCTCCCAGAGTAAGACGGCACTCAATTCAATATTGTTTATCTGGTATGCCCACTGCTCGTGCAGTGGGTTTGCATCCCTGCGCCCCATTACAGGATCACAGCAGTCGTGGAGGAAGAGATGAACGCCGAACATGCCTGGCAGTCTGTGCTCAGCCAGCTCCAGATGGAGATGCCGCGCGCGTCGTATGACACCTGGGTAAGAGATACCCGGGCGATTTCTTATGAGGATGGGGTTTTCACAGTCGGTGTTCGGAATGCTTATGCGCGCGATTGGCTCGATAGCCGCCTGTCCAGCACGGTTGCGCGTCTCCTGGTGGGGATTGTGGACCGGGAAGTCGAAGTCCGGTTTGTCGTGGCCCCCAATGGACGAGGAGAGTTGGACGAAGAACGTCCGGCCGACGCCGAAGATGAAACCCAGGCCGGGGAAATCGCCGCTTCCAGGCAGGTCTCCGATTCGCTCAATCCTCGTTACACCTTCGAAAGTTTTGTCGTCGGCCCCAACAACCGCCTGGCGCATGCGGCCGCTCTGGCGGTCGCCGAGAATCCGGCCCAAGCGTACAATCCGCTCTTTCTCTACGGCGGCGTGGGCCTGGGCAAGACCCATTTACTGCATGCCATTGGGAACGCTTGCCACAAGCGCGGCTTGCGGGTTCGATATGTCTCTTCGGAAGAATTCACCAACGACCTGATCAATGCCATTCGCACGCACACCACGCCGGCGTTTCGCGAAAAATATCGCGCCGTTGATGTCTTGCTCATCGATGATATTCAGTTCATCGCCGGCAAAGAAGCCACCCAGGAAGAATTCTTTCACACCTTCAATTGCCTGCATGGGCAGAACAAGCAAATTATCATCTCCTCCGACCGGCCGCCGAAATCGCTGGTTACCCTGGAGGAGCGTCTGCGCTCGCGCTTCGAGTGGGGCCTGACCGCCGATATTCAACTCCCCGACCTGGAAACACGCCTGGCCATTCTGCGTTCCAAGGCCGAGAGACTCGGCCGGACCATCCCGGCGGACATCATGGAAATGATCGCCCGCCGCGTCCAGTCCAACATCCGCGAACTGGAAGGCGCCCTGAACCGCATCATCGCTTTTTCCGATTTGAGCGGCATGGCCCTCACCCCTCAACTGGCGGAGGTCGCCTTGGCCGACTTGCTGCCTCAGCGCGGCGACATCAAACCCGATACGGTCGTGGACGTCGTGGCGCGGGCGTTCAACCTGTCGGTCGAGCGGCTGCTGTCTTCCGAACGGTCGCGCGAGGTGGCTCTGCCGCGCCAGATCGCCATGTATTTGTTGCGCGAAAGCAACGTTTCTCTGCCCCAGATTGGACAGGTCCTGGGCGGACGCGACCACACGACCGTCATGTACGCCTGCGATAAAGTGGCGGATCTGCTCGAACGCGACGACCGTCTGCGCCGACAGGTGGTTCAGATCCGGCAGCAATTGTATGGCGGCGCTGCCGTTTGAGAGAACTCTTCGCGGTGGGTGTTTGGCTCAGTCAGCCGTCCCGGGTTCAGGCCGGGACGGCGCGCGTTTCCTTGCCAGGTTGGATTCGATTCTCCTCGGCCGGAGTCATTCGCCCACGAACTCGCCGCCGGTGATCTGGCGGTTGACGATTCGCCGCGGTTCGTCGAAGGTCAGCACGACCTCGATGGGCTGGAAGCAGTGCCCGCTGCCGATCAACACCTTGCGGCAAATGTAGTAGGGTTTATCGTTGGCGTCGTATTCCAGGCTGGGGTCGTTGTAGATGTTTACCTGTCCCTGGATGATTTCGCCGCAGCGGTTGCAACGCACAGAGAAATTGTAGAATCTCCCTTTGGGGGCGGGAGCGAAGGCCTTGGCAAGTTTCTCGAAGATGTTCATGGCGGTCTCTTTTCGAAAGACGGTTGTTGGGATGGGCGGCCGGGAAGTGCAAACAATCTGCTTCTGGGCGCGGCCCAAGTATAGTGCAATCTCCTGCGAGGCGCAATTGTCGGCGGGAACCGAGTATCTGTCTAACGACCGCCTTGCAGTTTTTATTTTGTGGTATACTTGGGCGGCTTCCGAAGGGAAGCACCATTCTGCCTGGGACGGGCATCGAGCGTCCCTGAGCGGGAAAGTCACCCCGCTAAACCCACCCCGTCCCGCGTCCGCCAGGCGACGCTGGAGGACGGGAAGAGAATAAGGAGAAAAGATGGCTGTTGTTTCTATGAAAGCGCTGCTGGAGAGCGGCGTCCATTTTGGCCACCGGACCAACAAATGGAATCCGGGCATGAAGCCGTACATCTTCACCGAACGCAACGGCATCCACATCATCGACCTGCAGCAGACGGTCAAGGCGATCAACACGGCCTACAATGTCATTCGCGATACCGTCGCGGCGGGCGGCGTGGTGCTGTTCGTCGGCACCAAGCGCCAGGCGCAGGAGACCGTCCGCGATGAGGCAATTCGGTGTGGCATGCCCTATGTCACCGAGCGCTGGCTGGGCGGCATGTTGACCAACTGGCCGACGATGTACCAGCGCATCCAAGAACTGGAACGCATGGAGAAGTTGTTGGCCAGCGGCGAGGTCGAGAAACTGACCAAGAAAGAAGGCCTGCTCATCCAGCGGGAGGTCAATCGCCTGAACATCCGCCTGTCGGGCGTGCGCTCGATGACGCGTCTGCCTGACTTGCTCTTCGTGGTGGACGTGATGCGCGAGGCCGCGGCGGTGCATGAAGCCAATCTGCTCAACATCCCGGTTGTCGCTCTGGTGGACACCAATTGCGATCCCTCGCATGTGGACTATGTCATCCCCTCCAACGACGACGCCATTCGGGCCATCAAACTGCTGGTGGGCAAGATGGCGGATGCGGTCCTGGAGGGCAAAGCCCTGCGCAAGGACGAGGAACTGGAGACGCCGGTCGAAACCGCTGTCGATGAAGCGGCGGCCCGCCGGACGCGCCGGCCCGTGGAAGAGGAAATCGAACTTCAGGACGAGGAACTGCTCGGCGAGGCCACGCTGGCAAAATTGGCTCCGTCTCCTAAGGAAGAGGAGGACCTGGAGATCGAGTACGACGACATCGAGTCGGACGAGGAAGAATAATCTATCGAGGTGCATGGGATTATGGAAATTACGACTGAAATGATCAAGGAATTGCGCGCCGCGACCAACGCCGGCGTGCTGGACTGCCGCAAGGCGCTGACCGAGGCCAACGGCGACTTTCAGAAAGCGGTGGACTATCTGCGCGAAAAAGGTCTGGCCACTGCCGCCAAGCGCGCCGACCGGGTCGCTTCCAACGGCGTGGTGGAACTCTATTCGCACGGCAATGGCCGGGTGGGCGTGATGGTCGAGGTCAACTGCGAGACGGATTTTGTCGCCCGCTCGGAGTCCTTCCGCAAATTCGCCCACGAGATTGCGCTGCAGATTGCCGCCGCCGCGCCGCGTTACATCCGCCCGGAGGAGATCCCGGCGGAGGAACTCGCCCACGAGACCGAGATCGCCAAGGCGCGCGCCCGCGAGGAAGGCAAGCCCGAACATATGCTCGACCGCATTGCCGAGGGGCGCGTCGAGAAGTACAAAGACGAGGTCTGCCTGCTGCGCCAGACGTACATCCGCGACGAAAAGACCCCCATCGAGAAACTGCTGCTCGACCAGATTGCAGCGATCGGCGAGAATATTGTCATCCGGCGCTTTGTCCGCTGGGAATTGGGCGAAGCCAGTCAGTGAACTGAGAGGCCAACCGCATGGTTGGCCTCTTTTCTCGGAGGAAACCCTATGAGCGGCCTGAAATACAAGCGCATCTTGCTCAAACTGAGCGGCGAATCGCTGGCCGGGGAGGATGGCTTTGGCATCGATCCCTTGCAGGCCGAGGCGATTGCCGAACGCGTCCGGCGAGTCCACATGCTGGGGGTCGAGGTGGCCATCGTCATTGGGGCGGGCAATCTATGGCGCGGCAAGCAGGGACTGGAGCGCGGCATGGATCGCGCCACCGCCGATTACATGGGCATGCTGGCGACGATGATGAATGCCATGGCGCTGATGGACGCGCTGGAGCGGGCGGGCGTCTATACCCGCGTCCAGTCGGCCATCGAAATGCGCGCCGTCGCCGAACCGTACATCCGGCGGCGGGCGATCCGCCACCTGGAAAAGAAGCGCGTCGTCATTTTCGGGGCCGGCACCGGCAATCCCTTCTTCTCGACCGATACGGCCGCGGCTCTGCGGGCGGTCGAAATCGACGCCGACGTGCTCATCAAGGCGACGAAGGTGGACGGCGTCTACGACGCCGATCCGCACAAAGACCCGGCGGCCCGCAAATTCGATTCCCTGAGTTACATTGATGTCCTCAACCGCCGCCTGGAAGTGATGGACAGCACTGCCATCTCCTTGTGCATGGAAAATGGCCTGCCCATCCTGGTCATTAATCTATGGGATGCCGAGGCGCTCGAACGGGCGCTGCGCGGCGAAAAAGTCGGCACGCTGGTTCGCTGACGGGGAAAATCGCCCTTCCAACAGGCTTGCCGGCCGATTCGGGCCGGCGTCCTGTTGTTTAATTGGCAATTTTTGTGGTTTTAGGGTATCCTTAGGGCACATCCTTGTTCCATATCCGGAGGCTGACGTGATAAACGACATTCTGAAAGAAGCCCAGACGCGTATGTACGCCGCTGTTCAGAATCTGCAAGATGACCTGGCCACCATCCGCACCGGGCGCGCCAGCCCGGCGTTGGTGGAAAAACTGCCGGTCGAGTATTATGGCGCCTCGACGCCGTTGATCCAACTGGCCTCCATTTCCGTCCCCGAGCCGCGCCAGTTGTTGATCAAACCCTTCGACCCGGCTGCGCTGCGGAGCATCGAAAAGGCGATTCTGGCCTCGGACCTCGGCCTGACGCCGAACAATGACGGCAAGCAGATTCGCCTCAACCTGCCTGCCCTCACCGAGGAGCGCCGCCGCGAATTGGTGCGGGTTGTCCATAGCCGCCTGGAGGAGGCCCGTGTGGCCATCCGCAACGTGCGGCGCGACCTGCTCAACGACCTGCGCGATTTCGAGCGCGAAAAAATGATCTCAGAAGACGATCTGGAGCGCGGTGAGCAGGAATTGCAAAAAGTGACCGACAAATTCATCGAAGAAGTGAACAAGATCGGCCAGCACAAAGAACAGGAGATTATGGAGGTCTAGCCGCTCTTGGCCGCGCGGCGGCCCGGAGCGATCTCCTGTCCGGTTATGAACTCTGAGAATTCGACCCCCCTCTCCAAAATTCCCCATCATGTTGCCATCATCATGGATGGCAACGGCCGTTGGGCGCTTCAACGCGGCCTGCCGCGTCTGGCGGGGCATCGCGCCGGCACCGAGAACCTGCGCCGCATCATCACCGCCAGCGTCGAGTTCGGCATCAAATATCTGACCATCTACGCCTTTTCGACCGAGAACTGGGGCCGGCCGCGGGAGGAGGTCGAGGGCTTGATGCGCATCCTCGAGGATGTCATCGACCGCGAACTGGGCGAGTTGCATAAGGAGGGGGTCCAATTGCGTCACATCGGGCGGCTGGAACGCCTCGACCCGGCCATTCAGGAAAAAGTCCTGGCGGCCATCGATTTGACGCGCAACAACAACCGCCTGATCCTGAGCGTGGCGTTCAACTACGGCGGCCGGGATGAAATCGTGTGCGCCATCCAGAAGATGATTCGCGACGGCGTCAAGGCCGAGGAAGTGAACGACGAACTGGTCAGCCGATACCTGTTCACGGCCGGCGTTCCGGACCCCGATCTGATCATCCGCACCTCGGGCGAACTGCGGGTCTCGAATTTCCTCATCTGGCAGGCGGCGTACTCGGAGTGGTACATCACGCCGACCTACTGGCCCGATTTCGACAAAGAGGAATACCGCAAGGCGCTGGAAGCCTATGCCCGCCGCGACCGCCGCTATGGCGGCTTATCAGACTCCACAAAGGATTGAACTGTGCTGAAAACCCGCGTCCTGGCCGCCATCGTCCTGGCTGTGGTCGGTGTCCCGGCCGTGATTCTCGGGGGCATCCCCTATTTCCTTTTGATCACCGTCTTTTTGAGTCTGGCCGCCTGGGAGTACGTGCAGTTGTTCCAGGCGGCTGGCTTTCGCGCCAGTCCGTGGCTGGTCGTTGGGGGGACGGCTGCCTTGCTCGTCCTGCGCGGCTATTTTCCAGAATACGCCGGGGTTGGCCTGGCCATCTTGGTGCTGGCGGCGATGGGATGGCATCTGGTGGCCTATGAAGACGGCCGCGACCAGGCGGCGACCGACTTTGCCGTCACGTTGGGCGGCTTTTTGTATCTCGGCTGGATCGGCGCTTATTTGGTCGAACTGCGCGCTTTGCCGAACGGCATGTGGTGGTTCTGGTTGATTCTGCCGTCAGTATGGGTTGCCGATTCGGCGGCTTATTTCATCGGCAAGAGATTCGGCAAGCATCCGCTCAGTCGGCGCCTGAGCCCCAAGAAAACCTGGGAAGGGTATTGGGGCGGCGTGATTTTTGGAACCTTGGGCGGGGCCGGCCTGGCCCTCCTCGGTCAGCAGGCGGGCGGTTTGGGAGTCCCGTGGTGGAAAGGGGCGGCGGTGGGCCTGATGCTGGCCATTCTCACCACCCTGGGCGACCTGGGCGAAAGCATGATCAAACGGCAGGCGGGCGTCAAAGATTCCAGCAACCTCATCCCCGGCCACGGCGGCTTCTTCGACCGTTTCGACACCTGGCTCTGGGGCGGGGCAATCGGCTATTTCCTGATCACCTGGTTCTTGTTGTAAATCCATCGGGAGGCAGAGATGAATTCTGAACCTACACGCAACCTGGCGCTCGAACTGGTGCGCGTGACGGAGGCGGCGGCGCTGGCAGCCGGCCGTTTGATGGGCCGGGGAGATAAGGTCGCCGCCGACCGCGCCGCGGTCGAGGCGATGCGGGTCGTTCTCAACTCTATTCAGATGAATGCGATCATCGTCATCGGGGAAGGGGAAAAGGATCAGGCCCCAATGTTGTTCAACGGCGAGCGGGTGGGAACCGGACAGGGGGTCGAGATGGACATCGCCGTGGATCCGATCGACGGCACCCGTCCGCTGGCCAACGGCACCTCGAATGCCATCGCCACGGTGGCGTTGGCGCCGCGCGGGACGATGTTCAATCCCGGTCCCTTCTTGTATATGCACAAGATAGCCGTCGGTCCCGAAGCGCGCGGTTGCATCCATATCGAGGCCTCCGTCGAGGAGAATTTGCGCGCCGTAGCCAAGGCCAAGGGCAAGGCCATCGAAGATTTGACGCTGGTGATTCTCGACCGGCCGCGGCACGCCGAATTGATTGCCGAGGTGCGGCGGCTGGGGGCGCGCATTCGCCTGCTGGCCGATGGTGACGTTGCCGGCGCGTTGATGACCTGCTGGCCCGACTCGGGCATCGACATCCTGTATGGCATTGGCGGCACACCGGAAGGGGTGATCGCCGCCTGCGCTCTGCGGGCGATGGGCGGCGAAATCCAGGGCAAACTGTACGCCCGCAGCGAGGACGAGGTGCGCCGCGGCCGCGAGATGGGTTATGACTTCGAAAAAATCTTGACCATGGACGATTTGGTCGCCTCGGACGATGTCTTCTTCGCCGCGACCGGCATCACCAACGGTGAGTTCCTGCAGGGCGTCAAGTATTTCGGCAACGGCGCCCGCACCGACAGTCTGGTGGTGCGCGGCCTGACCGGCACGGTGCGCCAGATCATCGCTACCCATCGGCTAGAAAAACTCAGCCGTTTCAGCGCCATCAAGTATTGACAGCCGTCTGGCTTCCCTATATAATCTCGCCTGCTTTCCTCGCTAGCTCAATCGGCAGAGCGGGCGGCTGTTAACCGCTAGGTTGGAGGTTCGAGTCCTCCGCGAGGAGCCTGGCTCTCCTGCGCGGAGGGCTTTTTTTGTCTGGTTGGAGGCCCCCGGAAGGGGATGTTATTCGAGTCCTCCGCGAGGAGCCTGGCTCTCCTGCGCGGAGGGCTTTTTTTGTCTGGTTGGAGGCCCCCGGAAGGGGATGTTATTCGAGTCCTCCGCGAGGAGCCTGGCTCTCCTGCGCGGAGGGCTTTTTTTGTCTGGTTGGAGGCCCCCGGAAGGGGATGTTATTCGAGTCCTCCGCGAGGAGCCTGGCTCTCCTGCGCGGAGGGCTTTTTTTGTCTGGTTGGAGGCCCGCAAAGAGGTTTCTAATGTTAGAAGGCCTCTAATGTCTGAAACTGGAAGGCAATATGATTTGTCTATTTCGGTTTGCTCCTGTATAATGTTGTAAGAAGAGGTGTTCTCCTTTCGAGAGTGCATGGGGGACTTGCCTGTTTGTTCGTTTCAATGGCGTCGTTCCTGTTTGCTTCAGGAGGTTCCTCATGTTCAGGACCCAGCACCTTTACCAGAATGATCCGCAGTGGAAAGACGTTCCCCTCGGTTTTGCTACCGAGACGATCGGCAACTGGGGCTGTTTGTTGACCTCGGTCACGATGATGCTCAATGGCTTGGGCTACAATGAGACTCCCGTAACCGTCAACGAGAAGATGAAGGCTGCCGGCGGTTTCCAGGGAGCCTTTTTCATCCCCTCGGCTTTGCCGTATGTCTTCCCGAATGTGATCTACAAGGGAATGCAGCCGTGCGAAACTACCCCAGCCCCCATCGCGCTCATCGACGCCAATCTGGCGGCTGGCAAGCCGGTCATCGTCCAGGTGGATTGGAATCCCCAGGTGGGCATCCAAACCCACTTCGTGCTGCTTAAGGACAAGAAGGACGATGACTACGTCCTCTACGATCCGTACATGTATCGCGGCGACAGCCCCGACAAAGAAGTCCTGCTCACTCAACGCTACAAATATCAAGGCCCCGACCTGGCCAGCGCCATCACGGGCGTCCTTTGGTGGGATGGAACTGTCCCGCCCGCGCCGCCCGAGAAGACCCATTTACCGCTGCCGGCCGAACGCTTCGTCGTCTATGTGGCCGAGGACGACCTGGCGCTGCGGGCCGAACCGGCGGTGACCGGTTACTTGTGGAAGCGTCTCCTGGCCGGGACCGAACTGATCTCCCTCGAACCCAAGGCTTCTGCCCAGAGCAAGGTCGGCCAGCAGGGGAAATGGATTCAGGTGCAGGACCCGGCTGGCGACCAGGGATATGTGGCCGCCTGGTATGTTTCTCTCCAGAAGGGCGCGCCGCCCCAACCCGCCGCAGCCGCGCCGGCTCAACCTGCAACGACCCCGCCGGCAGCCCGTCCGGCTCCTTTGCCGCCGGGTGCACTGGCGCTGATTCCGACTGCAGAGGTCGCTTTTCGCACCCAGCCGGTGATTTCGCCCTCGACCCTCATCCGTCGCATCCCGCCTACCGAGCAGGTCGTAGCAGTCGAACCGCCCGATCAAGTCATCAACAAGGTCGGCGTGGATGGCCAGTGGATCAAAGTGCGCGACAATACCCAGCGTGAAGGCTACATTGCCGGCTGGTACCTGAAATATGCCAGCGGTTCGACCGCGGCCGCAGCCGCCGCGGCCGCGCCTCCGGCGGCCTCCGGCGATCTCAAGGTCCGCACCACGGCGGAGGGCGTCGCCTTCCGCAGCCGGCCGGTGATCAGCGACGCCACTCTCATCAAGCGCTTCCCCCTCGGCGCCGAACTGACCGTCGCCGAACCCGGCGGGGAGAGCAAGATCGGCGTCAACGATCAGTGGCTCAAGGTCCGCGACGCTGCTGGCGCGGAGGGTTATGTTGCGGCCTGGTTCGTGACGCGTTGAGCGCGCCTTCTTTTTTGTCGGTAGAATTGAGGTTCCATGCCTGAGCAGGCGCAAGACCAGCCGTCTGGAAATGGCGTCTTCATCTCTTATTCCCGCAAAGATAAGGAATTTGTCAAGCGGTTGAACGACGCCCTTGACGCGCACGGCGTCAACGCCTGGGTCGATTGGGAGGGGATTCCGCTCAGCGCCGACTGGATGGCCGAGATTACGAGGGCCGTCGAAGGAGCGGATGCCTTTTTGTTTGTCATCAGCCCCGACTCGCTGGCCTCGAAAGTCTGCGCCGAGGAACTGGAAATCGCCCTGCGCTATGACAAGAAACTGATTCCGATCCTGTACCGCATGCCCCGCCGGGATGCGCCCATGCATCCCAAACTGGCCGCTACCAACTGGGTCTATCTGCGCGAGCAGGACGATTTCGATGCCACGTTACCCAAATTGGTCGAAGTCATCCACCTCGATTTGGACTGGGTTCGCCAACACACCCGTCTCTTACAGCGGGCCAACGAGTGGGAAAGCAAGGGCCGCGACGCGAGTTATCTTCTGCAAGGCGCTGACCTGAACGAAGCCGAGCGCTGGCTGGTGGAAGCCGCCTCCGGCGAAAACCGCGTTGTCCTTCCGCTGCAATCCGAATATATCCAGGCCAGCCGCAAGGGCGCGGCCCGCCGTCAGCGCAATTTGCTTGTGGGCGTTTCCTTGGCGCTGGTCGTCAGCATCCTGCTCGGCGTGTATGCCTTCTTCCAGCGGGGGATTGCCGTCGAGAAAGAGGCCGAGGCGCGCGCCAACGCCGCCACGGCGGTCGCCAACGCCAACCTGGCCGCGACCGCCCAGGCTGTGGCCGAAAACAATGAAATCATCGCCCGCCGGAACGAAGCCCAGGCGATTGCCAATCAGAACACGGCCAACGCCCAGCGCAGCGCCGCCCGCGCCCAGGTCTATCAATTCCGCCCGGCCGACCTCTACACCAGCACCTTGCTGGCCCTGGATTCGTGGCAGCGCGAACCCTCGGCCCAGGCAGAGGATATCCTGCGCCAGAATCTCAGCCTCATGCCCATTCCTCTCTTTCAGATGACGCAGCAGGATTGGATCAGCGGGATCGAACTCGACCCGACCGGCGCGCAGTTCGTCACCGCCAGTCAGGATGACCGCGCCTGCGTCTGGGGGATGGAAGACGGCCAGATGCGGTTCTGCGTTCAGCACGACCGCAATGTCACTCGCGCCTTTTTCATTCGCGACGGGGAGGTGCTTGTCACCAGCAGCCTCGATGGACGCGTCAATCTCTGGAACGCGGCCGATGGCGCCCTCTTGCAGTCGTATGAGATGGGCGCGCCGGTCAATGACGTCACGGTCAGCCCGGATGGGCGCTGGCTGGCGGCGGGCCGGGCCGACCGCCTCGTGGCGGTTGTCAATCTGCTGGCGGACCGCGTCGTCGTCGAATTGGAGCAGCGCGGCCCGGTCGGCGCGGTGGCGTTCAGCCCTGACGGCAACGTGGTCGCCATCGCCACCGACGCCGGAAACGTCCGCCTGTGGCGCTTGATGAGCGATTTCTCGCTTTCTGGACCCCAGCACAGCGGACCGGTCTACCGGCTTGCCTTCAGCCCCAACGGCGAATGGATCGTTTCGGTCGGCGAGGACAGCACCGCCCGCCTCGGGCGCGTCAGCGAGGGCGGGCAGCGCTTCGTCCTGTCCCATGGGGACTGGGTCGAGGATGTTGCCTTCAGTCCGGATGGCTCCTGGTTCGTGACGGTTTCCGATGACAACCGCATCTATGCCTGGGACACGGCTACTGGCCAGGAGAGATGGCGCGCTCACCAGGAGGGATTCGTCCAGCGCATTGCCATCAGCCCGGATGGGAACTGGGTGGCCACGACCGGTTACGACCGCACGGCGCGGGTCTGGAACGCAGCCTCTGGCAGTGAAATGCTGCGTATCCCGCTGGAGAGCGTCGGCACGGCGCTGACTTTCAGCCGGGATGGCCGCCGTCTGATCGTTGGGACGGACCGGGGCGGAATCAGCGTCTGGGACGTTTCGGCGCTGGCAGCCCGCTGGGGCTATCTCGAATTTCCCGAATTCGTGCGCGAGGCGCATTTCGATCCCTCCGGCCAACGGCTGGTCGTCAACGCCGACGACCGAACGGTGCGCCTGTTCCCGCTCGACCGGCTGGCCGATTTCTCCTCCGGCGCGGAGGGGACGGTGATTCTCTCCTCGCCCGTGCTGACGTATGAACTGGCCGTCAGCCCCGACTCTCGGCGGCTGGCTGTCTCGGAGGGCGATCTCAACCGGGCGGTCGTCTATGACCTCGAGCGGCAGACGACGGCGACGTTCGCGCACGAGAGCAGGATTACCGATCTGGCCTTCGATCCTGCCGGCCGTCTGCTGGCGGTGGGCGGCGGCGGCCAGATTCGTCTGTGGGAGGCGGAAAGCGGCCAGTTGCAGGAGACCATCGAGACGCCCGCGCCGGTCTACGCGCTGGCTTTTCATCCCGGCGGCGTCTGGCTGGCGGCCGGATTGCAGGATCAGGTGGTGATCTGGGATCTCGCCCAAGGCGCTCAGGCGGCCGTCTTCGACCAGGCCGGCAGCATCAATGAACTGGCGTTCAGCCCCGACGGCAACTGGATGGTCTCTTCCAGTTCCGAGGGGACGGTGCTGCTGTGGCGCATTCGTCCCGGCGCGGCCTTCCAGGCCTTTTCGGGCGTGCTGCGCAATGGCCAGGCCAACGCCTTCGCCTTCAGCCCCGACAGCCGCCTGCTGGCGCTCGGTTCGCCGGAGGGCTATGCTTATCTCTATGACCTGGCAAGCGGAGAAGAGATCACCCGCCTGCCGCATGCCTACGCGGTAACGGGCGTCTCTTTCTCCAGCGACGGCCGCCTGCTGGCGGTGGTTGCGCGCAAAGTGGTTCAATTTTGGGAAGTGGAGGCGCTCCCCCTCATTCGCACCGCCGACCTCGAAACCGTCGCCTGCGGGCGTCTGACGGTCAATTTCAGTTCGGCTGCCTGGCAGCAATTCTTCGACAACGAGCCGTATCGTTTGATTTGCCCCAACCTTCCCCAGGATGCCGCCGGCGTCCTCGGACCTTGATTTTTTTGGAGGAAATGCGATGTCAACCGATTCCAAGATGCCCATTCTGGAAATTGCCTGGACGCGTTACGCCCAGTTCGACCGCGCCTCGCTTCGGCGGAAGCGGCCCAACTTTGGCCTGCGCCGCTGGATTCTCATTCTGGGCGTGCTGGCGACCCTGCTGGCCATCCTGACCGAGGTGCTGGCGGACTCGCTGCCGGCTCTCGGCAGTCTGGCGCTCAAAATCGCCCTCATCGCCACGCCCATCATCGGGTCGGGATTGGCAGCCTTCACCAAACAGTTCTTTGCGCGCGGCGATCACCTGATTCTGCGGGCGGGCGCCGAGGAAATCCTCAAGGAAATCTACACCTTCCGCACTATCTTGAAGGACAAGCCCAATCGGCGCGAATGGCTGGAGAAACGCCTGGCCGACATCCAGCGGCAGGTCTATCGCGGCCTGGGCGGCGAAATGGTCTTCGAAGAGGCGCCGACCAAAATTCCGCCCTATTATGACCCCGCCAATCCCGACAGTGATCCCGGTTTCGACGACCTCAACGGCGACCAGTATTTCCGTTACCGCCTGCGCAATCAATTGCAATGGCACCGCGACCAGCTCGTGCCGATCAACCGCCAGCGAATCGTCTTGCAGATTCTCATCATCCTGACTGGCGTAGTGAGCGCCTTCCTGGCGGCCATGGGCGGGCCGTTCGCGCTCTGGGTGGCGCTCTCGGCTTCCATCGCCGCGGCCCTGACCACTTGGCAGGAACTGCACAATCAGGATTTCATCGTCCGCAATTACAGCAAGGTGGTGGTCGAACTGGGCATCATCCATGACCACTGGCTCAGTTTGGAGCCGGAGGAGCGCAGCGAAGGCGAATTCTTCAGCATGGTCCAGGCGACCGAGGACATCCTCTGGAGCCAGAATGTCGAGTATATCCAGTCCATGCAGGAGGCGCTGACCAAACTCGACCTGGATGAGGAGGCCGGTCTGGTGCTGAATACCGTGCGGCAGGCGCGCGCCGCCGACGCCCTGCGCAAGCGGCAGATCCACCAGGCGGTCACCGCAGCCACTGCCGAGGCCGTCGCCGAGGCCGAACAGGCCGCCGTCCAGACTTACCAGACCACCCTCAGCACGCTTGCCCAGGAAGCCTCCTCCGAAATCGTCCGCAAGGAGTTGCAGGCCATGGCCCAGGCGGCGGGCGAGACTCTCCAGGGGCTGACGCAGCGCGCTTCGCGTCTGCGCGCTGCCCTCGACCAGATTGCGGCCAAGTATGCCAATGTCCAGATCAACAGGACGACGCCTCGCGAGGTGGTGAACGAGGTTTTGTCCCAATTCCCGCCGACCGGCGAAGTCAAGGGTTGATTGCTCGGAGCGCCCCGGTCTGCGCTCCTTTTCGGGAGGAATATGAGCGCGTCCAAATCCACCCCTCGCAAACCGTCTTCGTCTAGCGATGAGACGCTCGCGGCGCTGGAGGAGTCGCGCGCCGCCATCCGCAAGGCGATCGAGGAGGTCGTCGAAGAGACCCGCAAAGGGGTCCGCGCCGCGCTCGCCGAGGTCCAGGTTGCGCCTCCCCCGCGGCGGGCAGAAGCGGGGACCGTCCGTCTGCGTCCGCAGACCTTGCCGCACGCGTTCGTGGTCATGCCATTTGGGAAGAAGAAGGGCGCCAACGATGTCCTCTATGATTTCAATGCCATTTACGAGGAGTTGATCAAGCCGGCCCTGATTCTGGCCGGTTTCGAGCCTTTCCGCGCCGACGAAGCGACTCAGAGCGGCGACATCCTGACCGACATGTTCCAGGAATTGCTGCTGGCCGATCTGGTGGTGTGCGATTTGAGCATCGACAACGCCAACGTCTTCTACGAGGTGGGCATCCGGCATGCCTTCCGCAAGCGCGGCGTGATTCATATCCAGTCCGGCCGGGCATACATGCCTTTCGACATCTTCAACGTGCGCACCCTGCCTTATCACACCACGCCAGAGGGCGCGCCCGACCCCGCCCATCTCGAAAAGGACCGTCAGGCGATTGCCCGCCTGGCGCGCGATACCTACAACTCCGATCGCGAGGCGGTTCACAGCCCCATTTTCAACCTGCTCCCCGGCCTGCCCGAGCCGGACCGCAAGGCGCTGCGCACCCCGCTGGCGACCGGTTTCTGGCGCGAGTACCACGAGTGGCAGGAGCGCGTCGCCGTCGCCCGCCGCCAGAAGCGCGTCGGCGACATCCTTCTCCTGACGGAGGAGATCACCAATCCCCTGATTCGCGAAGAGGCGATCGGTGAGGCCGGCCGGGCGCTGGCCGACCTGGGCCGTCATCAACTGGCCCTGCTCCAGTATCAAAAAGGTCTGGCGCTCAACCCCGAAAACGTCGAATTCCGCCGCCGCGAGGCCTTTCATCTCAACCGCCTCGGGCGCGTCGACGAGGCCATCGTCAAGATCGAGAGCCTGATTCGCGATGCGCCGCGCGACAGCGAGGCGATCGCCTATCTGGGCCGAATCTACAAGGAAATGTGGCTGGCCTCCTGGAGGACCGAACCGGATTTGGAGAAACGTCTGCGCCTGGCTTTTGATTCCTACCCCTGGCTGTTGAAATCGTTCGACACCTATCTCAAGGGATTCCGCGCCGACCTGAACGAGTTCTACCCCGGCATCAACGCCCTGACCCTGGGGATGATGCTGATTCACATGGCCGACCGCTTCGAGGAGCGCGAGAACCCCGATCCCGACATCGCCTCTGTCCGCCAGGTCCTGCCCGACTTGCGCGGCGCCCTCGAATTCTCCCTGGAAACCCGCGCCGCCGACGATCAGGCCGATTACTGGACGCTGGTCTCGCTGGCCGAACTGCGCGTCCTGACGGCCGAGAGTCCCCAGCAGGTCGAGCGCGCTTACCGCAAGGCATTGCCCGCCTCGCACCGCAAGATATTCAATTTGCAGTCTTCCATCCAGCAATTGGAGATTCTTCAAGCGCTGGATATGCGTCCCGCCTTTGTGGAGGCGGCTCTGGCCGTATTGCAAGAGGAGGTCAAGCGCCTGCGCGGCGAAGATTACTCCGAGTCGTCCAAGAAGGACGACATTGACCGGCGCGCCTTCGTCTTCAGCGGCTACATGATGGACGCTCCCCGTGAAAAGGAGAAGAATTTCCCGCCTGCGCTGGAGGAGCCGGTCCGCCAGGCCATTTTCCAGGTCCTCGACCGCTTCCAGGTCGGCCCGGAAGACTTGGCGCTGACGACCGGCTTGGCCGCCGGCGGCGATTTGATTTTTGCCGAATGCTGCCTCGAACGCGGCATCCCCGTCAAGGTCTATATGCCCCTGCCAGACGCCGACTACCTGCAAGACTTCGTCAGCCCCTGCGGGGAGGCCTGGGTGGAGCGTTTTTACAAAGCGCGCAGCCATCCGCTGCTCAGCCAGCGCTATCAGGCCGACCGTCTCGGCCCGCCGCGCCCAAACGACGACCTGTACGAGCGCAACAACCGCTGGGTGATGTACTCTGCCCTGGGGGCGGGGGCGGAAAACGTCCGACTGATTGCACTTTACGAGAGCCGAAGCCTGCGCGGTGCAAGCCGCGACGCCGCTCTGGTCCATCACATGGTCGAACTGGCGCGCGAAGCCGGCGTTCCGGTCGAGCAAATCAACCCTGTCAAACTGGTCCTGGCGGGCGGCAGGGCGGTCGGTCGGCAGAAACCGCCTCCGTCTTCCTGACCGGCGGCCGTCTGCTGTTCCCCCTTCGCGCCGTCCCCGCCGGTTACTCGGCGGGGACCATGATTTTCCCGACCTTCTCCTTGGGGTAGGCCCAGATTTCCCCCTTCACGCCGCGCGCCAGGTAGAAATCCCCGGCCCGCACCGTCTCCTCGCCTTCCATCGTCTGGATGGTGACCAGGCGGTCGGGGTCGCCGGTCACCTCCACCAGCGGGACGAGCAGGGTGACGGCCCGCTTGATGCAGTAGCCGGGGCGGGTGATGAGATAGGTGCTTTCGAAGATTTCGGCGTCCACCGGCCAGACGTCCTCGGGCGCGTCGGCTTCGCTGACCAGATAGTCGCCGGGCTTGGCGGTCAGCGATTCGCCCCACGGCGTGGCCACTTCCATCCGTTCCGGTTCGCCGGGGGCGGGCAGGAAACGCTCGAAGCGCCGCTCCACCGTACTGCGGTAGGGCTTGAAGGGGAGTCGGTCAAGAATCTTGTCTGTGGGCGTCAGGCGCAGAGGTGTGGTCATATGGATCGGATGGCCGGAGACCGGCAAAGTCTTCTCCTGATGAAATTCCCACCTGATTGTAACATGCTTTTCGGCGTCGCGGATTTCTCGAAGGTCGCGCGAGCAGACGGTTAGATAATTTCTCCTTACAGTCCTAAAAACCGCCGTGCAAAGGCGCGCACCGTGCGGGCCACCTCCACCGCCTGACGGGCGTCGTCCAAGGTCAACTCTGTCCCAGGGTAGCGCACTGTCACCGCGCAATCGGTCAGAAACGTCAAATCGTCCGGCGAAAATCCGGTCAAGATGCCGTTCTGTTCACACAACGTGTTGAGCGTGGGCAGGTCATGGGTTTTGGGAAAGGCCGCTGCCCGAAAGAGCAACAGGGCTTTGAGGTATTTCTCGGCGCTTTGCTGGGCGTGAAAACCAATCGCAGTGAGTGGGGGATGCTTGCGCCGTAGCAGGGAGATAGCCAGTTTCCAGTCTTCTTCAGCAAATCGAACCCATTCCGAGAAATCATCCACCATAGATGACCTTCCCTCGGCTCACGATCTCGCGCAGGAAAAAATTATGGGACAACTCTTGTTGCAATTCCTGAGGGGTTTTGACCAAAATATCCACCGGGAAAGAGCGGGGGTAGAGCAATCTGGAGACCGCCAGGACGCGCTGACGAGGCGGCAAGTCTGTCTCCCACACCACCAGCAAATCCACGTCGCTATCCGGCGTCGGCTGGCCGTAGGCATACGAGCCAAACAGGATGATTTTCTGCGGGTTCAAGGCGCGCGCCAGCCGCTCGATGACCTGCGGCAGCGTCTCGGCCACCGGGCGGAAACCGGTTGGAGCGACGTCCGTCTTGACCAGAGCGTCCATGCAAGCCTCCGCTTCTATTTTATCTGAAATCCGGTTTGAATGCGCGTATAATTTCGGCAGTTCGGTTTCAGGAGACCTCTTATGCCTCGCTTCCTGCTCGCGCTCCTCTTCCTGTTCCTGGTTGTCGCCGCCTGCGGCCCTCAGACGGCGGACGACAGACCGTGGACGGTGGACGGCAGACCGCCGTCTATCCGACTCTCGACGATTTGACTATCTGCCTCCAGGCCTTCTCCCCTGCGCTATAATTTGAATTGAAATGGATGCCCTTGCAGAATTCGAACGGCGTCTGCCGCCGGCGCAGCGCCTGCTGTTCTATACGCTCAACAGCCCGGCCCAGATTCAGGCCTACCTCGACGACCTGCCGTACATCGCCGAGGAACTCGACCGCTCGCCCTTGCGGGTGATGACCGACGGCCAGGCGCATTGCCTGGACGGCGCGCTGTTCGCCGCCGCGGCCCTGCGTCGGCTGGGCTTTCCGCCCCTCATCCTAGACCTGGTCCCCGTTCCCGGCAAGGACGACGACCACGTGCTGGCCCTCTACCGCGTCGGCGGGTTGTGGGGCGCGGTGGCCAAATCCAACTACGCCGGCCTGCGCTTTCGCGAACCCATCCACCGCACCCTGCGCGAACTGGCGCTCACCTACTTCGAGCATTACTACAGCCTGGACGGCGAAAAGACCCTGCGCGCCTACACCCGTCCCCTCGACCTGGCCCGTTTCGACGCCGCCGGCTGGATGTGGGACGAAGAGGGGGTCGAGCAGGTCAGCCGCCGCCTGTATCGCCTCAAGCCCATCCCGCTCTTCCCGCCCGAAGCCGCCGCCCGCCTCTCGCCAGTGGACGAACGTTCCTACCGGGCAGGGACCGTCGGCACGGATTTCGACTGGGTGTTTGGGCGGCGCGCCAACCCATGAACGATTACCGCCTCATCCGCTCCCGCCGCCGGACGATTGCGCTCATCGTCCAGGACGACGGCGCGCTGGTGGTGCGCGCCCCGCTGCGCGCCCCCGACGAGGTCATCCGCGCCTTCGTCGCCCGCAAAGCCGACTGGATTCGCAAACAACAGGCGCGGGCGCGCCGTCTGGCGGCGGCGGTCGCCCGCGAGTATGTGGAGGGCGAGACCTTTCTCTACCTGGGGCAGGCCTATCCGCTCAAGATCGTCCCGCCGCGCCGCCCCGCGCTGCGGCTGACGGACCGCTTCGAGTTATCGCGTTCTGCCCAGGCGCGGGCCGAGGCGGCTTTCGTCCGCTGGTACCGGGCGCGGGCGGCGGAGGTCATCCCGGCGCGGGTGACGGCGCTGGCCCGTCAGCATGGCTTCGCGCCCGCCCGCGTGCGCATCACCTCGGCGCGCAGCCGCTGGGGGTCGTGCAGCCCCAAGGGGACGCTCAGTTTCCCCTGGCGGCTGGTCATGGCCCCGCCGGCGGTCATTGACTATGTCATCGTCCACGAACTGGCGCATTTGGACATCAAGAATCACAGCCCGGCCTTCTGGGCCAGGGTGGGGGAAATCCTGCCGGATTACAAGAAGCAGGTCGCCTGGCTGCGCCGCAACGGGCGCCTGCTGACCCTGAGCAGCGGCTAGGCGTTTCGGGGGCGCAACCCCCTCGGAAACGAAAAGCGGAAGTTTTGTTTCGAGGCGGGCTTTGCCCGCCGGATTCGGCCTCTGCCCGCCGGATTTTCGGAGGCCCAGCCCCCTCAGAAACAAAAAAGCAACCGCCGCCCCGCCCTTTTGCGCGCTACGCTTTCCCGTAGCCCCCGCCCCCCGGCGTTCGGATGCTGAGCACGTCGCCGGCCCGCAGGTCCACCGTCCCCTTGCCCGGCAGGGGGATTTCCTCGCCGCCGCGCAGGATGACGTTTTCCCCGGGAAGGCCGGCTTCGCCGCCCGCCAGGCCGTAGGGGCCGCGTCGCCGGCGCTCGCTCAGGAGAGTGGCGCGGCAGTCGGTCAAGACCTGGACATCGCGGCGGATGCCGTTGCCGCCGCGGAATTTCCCCCGCCCGCCCGAACCGCGCCGGACCTCGTAGCGCAGGACGCGCAGCGGGTAGGCGTATTCGAGCGCCTCGACCGGGGTATTCAGCGTGTTGGTCATGTGCGAGTGGACGGCGCTCGGCCCGTCGGCGTCCGGCCGCGCCCCCATCCCGCCGCCGATGGTCTCGTAATAGGCGAAGGCCCCTCCCGCCGCCAGAGCGCCGCCGATGGTGACGTTGTTCATCGTCCCCTGGCTGGCGGCGGGGACTTTGGCGGGGCAGGCCTGGGCCAGCGCTCCGAGCAGGACGTCCACGATGCGCTGCGAGGTCTCGACGTTGCCTCCGGCCACCGGCGCGGGCGGCCGGGCGTTGACCACCGTCCCGGGCGGGGCGATGACCTCGACCGGCGCCAGGCAGCCGGCGTTGTCGGGGACGTCCAGGCCGAGCAGGCAGCGGAAGACGTAATAGACCGCCGAGAGGGTGATGGCATAGACGGCGTTGACGCTGCCGGGGCGCTGCGCCGCCGACCCGCTGAAATCCACGCGCGCCGAATCGCCGCGAATCGTGACCGCGGCGCGGATGGGGACCGGTTCCTCGCTCACGCCGTCGTCGTCCAGGCAGTCCTCGAAGCGGTAGGTGCCGTCGGGCAGGGAGGCCAGCAGGCGGCGGACAGCGCGTTCGGTGTAAGCCAGCAGTTGCGTCATTGCCTCTTCGATTTCGGCCCGGCCATAGCGCTCGACCAGCGCGAGCAGGCGCTCCTCGCCGCGCCGGTTGGCGGCGATCTGGGCCTGCAGGTCGCCGAGGCGTTCCTGGGGGGTGCGCACGTTGGCCAGAATCAGGTCCAGCACGCCGCGGTTCATCTCGCCGGCGCGCATCAGCCGCACCGGCGGGATGATCAGCCCCTCCTGGTAGATTTCGCGCGCCACCGGCATCGAGCCGGGCGTCATGCCGCCCACGTCGGCGTGATGGGCGCGCGAGGCGGCGAAGCCGATGAGGCGGCTCTCTGCCCCGGCGCGCAGAAACACCGGCGAGACCATGGTGATGTCGGGCAGGTGCGTCCCGCCGCGGAAGGGATCGTTGAGGAGAATCAGGTCGCCGGGGGCCAGGTCGGGGCCGAAGGCCTCCACTGCCGCGGCGACCGAGAGCGGCATGGCCCCCAAGTGGACGGGGATGTGCGCCGCCTGGGCGATCAGCCGGCCCTGGGCGTCGAACAGGGCGCAGGAGAAGTCGCGGCGTTCTTTGATGTTGGGCGAGTAACTGGAGCGGCGCAGGAGCGTGCCCATCTCCTCGGCCACGGCGGCGAAGAGGTGCTTGAAGATTTCCAGTTTGACCGGGTCGTAGGCCGTTTGCGGTCTGTCGTCTGCCGTCTGCCGTCTGCGGTCTTTCTTCATCATCGCGCCACCTCGACAATCAAGTTTTCGTAGGCGTCCACGCTGGCCAGGTCGCCCGCCCCCAAGAGGATGGTGGTGTCGCTGCGCACGATCACGGCCGGACCCCGAATCTGGTTGCCGGGGCGGAGGCGCTCGGCGCGGTAGAGGGGGGTCTGGCGCGGCCCGTCGGCGAAGAGGACTGGCCGGTGTTCGAGCAGGGCTGGGGAGGGATCGGACGGGCCGAGGGGCTGGGCGGGGAGGGGCGGGGGGGCGGTCTGGCCGACGGCGCGCAGGCGCAGGTTGACCACTTCGACGGGGGCGTTTTCTTGCGCGTAGCCATACTGACGGGCGTGCAGGGCGTGGAAGTCGGCGTACACGTTTGGGCCGAAGGGGACGATCAGTTCGTAGGACTGGCCGCGGTAGCGCATGTCGAGGAAGGGTTCGAGGCGGATGTCGGCCTCGGCGACGCCCTCGGCGCGCAGGTCGGCGCGGCCGCGGCGGGCGAGCGGCTCCAGGCGGGCGGCCAGTTCGGCGACGGGCGTCTCGCCGGGCAGCATGACGGTTTGCGTGTAGTCTTTGATGACGTCGGCGGCCAGCATGCCAAAGGCCGAAAGGGTGGAGGCCAGCGGCGGGACGAGCAGGCGGGGGATGCCCAGGCCGCGCGCCAGGTCGGCGGCGTGGAGGCCGCCCGCCCCGCCAAAGGACAGGAGGGTGAAGGCGCGCGGGTCGTGGCCGCGCTCGACCGAGATGACCCGCAGGGCGCGCTCCATGTGGGCGTTAGCGATTTGCACCACGCCCAGGGCAGCCTGTTCGGCGCTCAGGCCCAGTTCGGCCCCCAGGCGGGCGAGGGCGGCCCGGGCGCGGCCGGGGTCGAGCGGCATCGTCCCGCCGAGGAAGTGTTCGGCCTGCAGGCGGCCGAGGACCAGGTTGGCGTCGGTGACGGTCGGCAGGTCGCCGCCGCGGCCGTAGCAGGCCGGACCGGGGTCCGCGCCGGCCGATTCGGGGCCGACGCGCAGCGCCCCGCCGACGTCGACGCGGGCGATCGAGCCGCCGCCGGCGCCGATGGTGTGGATGTCGAGCAGCGGGACGCGAATCGGGCAGCCGCCGACGACGGCCTCGGTGGTGATCTGCGGCTGGCCGTCGATGAGGGAGACGTCGGTGGACGTGCCGCCCATGTCGAAGGTGATGAGTTTGACGGCGGAGGCCGCCGTCCGGGCGACGTAGGCGCAGCCGACCACGCCGCCAGCCGGCCCGGAGAGGATGCAGCGCACGCCGAAGCGGCGCGCTTCGCCGGGGCTGATGCTTCCGCCGTTGGATTGCATGACGCGCAGGGTCACGCCGGGCGGCAGGCCGGCCTCCAGGCGGCGCAGGTAGCGGTCGAGGATCGGGGAGACGTAGGCGTTGACGGCGGTGGTGCTCATGCGCTCGTATTCGCGGTACTCGGGCAGGATTTCGCAGGAAAGGGATGCCGAGAAGCCCGCCGCCCGCAGTTTCGCGCCGATGGCCTGTTCGTGTTCGGGATGCAGGAAGGAGAACAGCAGGCAGACGGCGACGCTTTCGATCCTTTGCTGTTGGATTTCTTCGATGATGGCTTCGACCTGGCGCTCGTCGAGGGGCTGGAGGACGCGCCCGCCGGCGTCGACGCGCTCGTCCACCTCGAAGCGCCGCTCGGCGGGGATGAGCGGCGGGGGCGGGGCGGCGAGGAGGTCGTAGAGGGCCGGGCGGTTCTGGCGGCCGATTTGCAGGACGTCGCCGAAGCCGCGCGTCGTCACCAGGGCGGCCGCCGCGCCTTTGCGCTCGAGCAGGGCGTTGGTGGCCACCGTCGAGCCGTGGGTGATGGTGATGAGTGATTGGTGATTGGTGATTGAGGATTGGTGATTGGCGATTGAGGATTGGTGATCGGCGATTGGCGATTGGCGGGGGTCGAGAATACGCTGCAGGCCGTCCAGCACCGCCTCGGCCGGATCGTGCGGCGTGGAGAGCAATTTGAAGGTGCGCAGGGTTTGGGCGGCCGGGTCGTAGACGACGAAATCGGTGAAGGTGCCGCCGATGTCGATGCCGATGCGAAGGGAGGTGTTCATGGCGTGATGATACCCTGAAATGGAGTTGGCGTAAAATCTCCCGCTTCACTTCAGAGACCCGGTCTCTTGAAGAGGCCGGGTCTCTGTGTTTTCGCATCCTACGTCAGGGTCGGGTTCAGGGGATATTCGACTGGTTGATGTCCTGGCCGGTGATGTAGAGCGTGCCGGGGTGGTCGTTGTTGCTGGAATAACTGCCGACCCAGATGAGGTAAACGCCAGCGGGTGGATTGAAAATATCCACGAGGGGGTTGTAGCGGTTGTTATTCCGATCGGGGAAGCCGGAGTCGTCGTTGCAGTACCAGACGCCGTTGGGCGCCAGGACGCTCATGGTCGAGTCGCCGCTGTCGCTGGCGATGAAGAAGAAGCGCAGACGGCTGGACGATCCGCTGTAGACGACCTGATAGGTGGGCGCTTCGGTCGCCCAGCCGATGCAGCCGTAGGCGTAGAGCGGGCTGGAGCGGACGTCTATCGGCCCCCCGGCGGTAATATTGACTGTGTAGGGATCAGGGCTGAATCCGGCTTGCAGGCTTCTCGAGCCGAAGATCGGGCTCAGGTTGGGGTTCAGGGACGGCACCGGGGCGTCGGTGATCGAGAGATAGCCCTGATGAGCGCCTCCGCGCTGGTACGAGTTGACCCAGATGTTGTACTCGCCGGGCGGCGGGTTGTTGATGCGGACGGTGGGGTTCAGAGACGAGTTCGAGTCGTCGTTGCAGTAGTATTCGCCGCCAGGCCCTTGGACGACCATGGTCGTATCGCCGCCGAGGTCGTCCACGAAGCCGATCGAGAGAGTCTCGGTCGAGCCGGACCAGTTGAGGCGGAAGGTGGGGGCGCTTTCGGCAAAGCCGCCGCAGCCGGGGATGTTCATGCTCCACACGTCCAGGCTGCTGCCGCTCTGGACGAAGACGGTGTAGGGGTCGGGGCTGAAACCTGGCTGGAGGCTGGTTTCCCCGTAGAGCGGATCGAGGCTGGGGTCGAGTTCTCCCTGGCCGAAGATGTTGCCGGGGTGAAGGTCTTGCTGGGTGAGGTAGAGCGTTCCGCTGACCTGCCCTTCGGGCCAGTAACTGCCGATCCAGATGAGGTATTCACCTTGCTGGGGGTTGGAGAGCGTAAGCATCGGATCGAACGAGTAGCCGGAGTCGTCGTTGCAGAGATAACGGCCGTCAGGCGTCCGGATGATGAGGGTGGTGTCTTCGGTGTGATCCGACATGAAGAAGATGTTGAGGGGGCCGAGCGAGCCGGTCAGGTTGAGGCGGAAGGTGGGTTCGCTGGTGGTATAGCCCAGGCAACCCGCCTCCAGATCCAGTGAATTGACGTCCACGTTGCCGCCAACGGCGGCGGCGGCGGTGTAAGGATCGGGTTGGAAACCGCTGGAGAGGGCAATTTCGCCGTAGGCGGGTTCGGCGCCAGGATTCAGCCGGTCGCTGAAATCGGGGTGGAGGGGATCAAGATCGAATTGAGTGATGTAGAGGCGTCCGCTGCCGGTTTGGCCCTCGGCCAGGTTGGTGATCCAGATGGCGTAAGCGCCGGCGCTCGGAGAGGGAATTTGGACCATCGGATCTCGGCTGGCCGGGCTGAAGTCGTCATTACACAGATACTGGCCGTTGGGGGTGTAGATGACCAGGGCGGCGTCGGCGTTATTGTCTGCGAGGTAGAAAATGCGCAGGCGGGACGTTTCTCCGCTCCAGTTGAGGACGTAATCCGGCTGGCGGGCGGTGAAACCGACGCATTGCCCGCCCAGGTTCTGGTTATAGACGTTCAAAGTCCCTCCGCCGTTGCTGGCGGGGGTCATGTACGGATCGGGCGAGAAGCCGCCCTGCAGGTCAATGGCGCCGGCGCGCGGTTCGGCAGAGGGATTCAAGCCGAAGCCCAGCAGACTCCAGTCCAAAACCCCCAGTTGGAATAGTAAGAAGCCGCCGATGACAAGCACCAGACAGCACAGACAAAGAAGGACTGCCGCGACGCCGACGATGATCCAGATTTTCGTCTTGCCGGTCTGGGAACCGGCGTCGGAAGGCTCGATTGTATCCATTATATTCATCTCCTTGTGAACACTTTGGTGGAATCCGGCTGTCGGGCGGACTTCTCTTCTATGGCAACAGAAAGCAAGGGAAGCATTTTGGGGCCGGTCCTCTCATTATACGTCATTCTCCCGACTTTCGGGCGCCATTTCATCGAATCCCGGGACTAGGACGAGAGGACGGTTGCGTCGGCATCCATCTCTCTGTATACTTGTTTGAGACCTGATGAGGAGATAGAAGCCATGCAAACCGAACTGACTCAACCCGGCCCTCTTTTGGATTCTGCTGGACGCCTGTCCCAGGTCGGCTGGGCGCGCCAGCCGCTGCTGGACTGTAATCTGGAAAACGCCCGTTTCTACGCGTTGCGTTTCCTGCAGCGTTTTCGCATCAAGCGCTGGGATTATTATGCCGTCTTCACGCCCCGGCGCTTCTTCTCGGCGACGATTGCCGACCTAGGCTACGCCGGCAACGTCTTCGTTTACACGCTGGACTTCGAGACGGGCGACCTGCACGAGGAGGGGCTGGTCATCCCGCTGGCGAAGGGCATCGTCCTGCCGCGCAGCAGCGGCGAGTGCGAGAGTTCCTTCGCGGACGAGCGGGCGCGCCTCTTTTTCCGCGTGGCGGAGGGCCAGCGGCGTCTGACCGTCGAATGGCCCGCCTTCCACGCCGGACGCGGCATCTCGGCCGAGATCACCCTCTCCACCCCGCCGGGCGCCGAGACGATGACCATCGTCATCCCGATTGGCCGCCGGCGCTTCTATTACAACACCAAGATCAACTGTCTGCCCGCCTCCGGCTGGCTGCGCTACGGCGACCTGCGCGAGGAACTGGAGCCGCGCACCTGCATCGGTTCGCTCGACTGGGGGCGCGGCGTCTGGGAGTACCGCTCCTTCTGGAACTGGGCCTCCGCCTCCGGCTTCCTACCCGACGGGCGGACGGTGGGCCTCAACCTCGGCCGCGGCTTCGGCGACCTCTCGGCGGCCACCGAAAACGCCCTCATCCTGGACAACCGCATCCACAAACTGGACCAGGTCAACTTCGAGTACGTCTCCGGCGATTACATGAAGCCCTGGCGTTTTACCGACAACCAGGGCCGCCTCGATTTGACCTTTACTCCCTTCAAGGATCGCTGCGCCCGCACCAACCTGGGCGTCATCTTCAGCGAGGTTCATCAAATGTTCGGGCGCTATTCCGGCCGGGCCGTCGCCGATGACGGTCAAGTCATCCAGATTCGGGATTTGATCGGCTTTGCCGAGGAACATCACGCCCGCTGGTAACTCGGACGTTCCGCTCATTTCTTCGACGCATAGGAGCCTCATGAAATCCAAACTCTCGCCGCGCATCTGGACCGCCATCATCCTGTTGGCCTTTTCGGGACAACTGGCCTGGGGGGTCGAAAACCAGTATTTCAACACCTTCATGTACAACAACATCACGCCCGACCCGCGTCCGATCTCGTGGATGGTGGCGGCCAGCGCCGTCACCGCGACCTTGACCACGATTTTGATGGGCACGTTGAGCGACCGGACGCGTTCGCGTTGGGGCCGCCGTCGTCCCTTCATCTTATTCGGCTACCTGGCCTGGGCCGTCTTTACCGCTCTCTTCCCGGCGGCGGCCTTCTTCCGTCCCGTCACGCTGGCGATCGGCATGGCGATCCTTTTCGACTGCATCATGACCTTCTTCGGCTCGACGGCCAACGACGCCGCCTTGAACGCCTACATCACCGATGTCACCACGCTCGAAAACCGCGGCCGGGTGATGAGCGTAATCGAGATTCTCACCTGGGTCGCCGTTCTCATCGTCTATGGCGGGGCGGGGGTAATCATCGATACGTTTGGCTACTTTACCTTCTTCTATATAATTGGCGGTCTGGTCTTCGTCCTTGGGCTGGCCGGCGGCCTGCTCGTGCAGGAAGACCCCCTCCTGGAGAGGCCGCAGGGCGGCTACTGGCGTCAGATTGCCGACAGTTTGCGCTGGAAGAGTCTGGTCGCGCATCGGGACTTCTTCCTCGTCCTGCTGGGCATCTCCCTGTGGTCGATTGCCCAGAACATTTTCTTCCCCTACCTCATCATTTACCTCCAGCATTACCTGCGTTTCGACACGCTCACCTCTTCGCTGACGATTGCCATCTGCATCCTGGTCGGCGGGATCGCCATGGCTTACCCGTTGGGCGTGCTGATCGACCGCCGCGGCCGCAAGCCGGTCGCCCTGTTGGCGGTCGCCGCCGAGATGGTCGGCCTGATCCTCTTCTCGCTGACCGACCGCCTGATTCCGCTCATCCTGACCGGCATCCTCTGGCTGATTCCGTTGACAGCCTGGACGATCGCCACCGGGGCCTGGAGCAAAGACCTCTTTCCGCCCGATAAGCGCGGCCAGTTTGCCGGTTACTACCTCTTCTTCTGGGTCATGCTGCCGATGATTCTCGGCCCGCTGACCGGCGGCTGGCTCGGCAGCGCCTACGGCATCCAGACGGTCCTCGACGGCCAGACCGCCTACATTCCCACGCCCCTCTTGTTCCAGGTGGCCGGCCTCGCCACCCTGCTGGCGGCGATTCCGCTCTTCTTTGTCAAGGAGCGCAAGGCCTGATATACCATCTCCGCTTTTGTTTCTGATGAGGTTCCTGCTCCTGGTTTCTGGTGGTTCTTGCTTCTTTGGATGAGGCTTTGCATCCTTTCTCTTGTTTCTGACGGGGTTCTCTCCCTTGTTCTTGGCGGGGCTTAGCCCCCCCAGAAACAGACAGAAGCAGAGGATTTGACAGGACTTGGTCCCGTCAGAAACGGACAGAAGCCGAGGATTTGACAGGACTCGGCCCCGTCAAAACGGCCAGAACGGTCTCTGGGCCTCTCGAAACAACGGCGCAAAAGGAAGCCGTGTCGGACAGAATCGAACCTTTTCGATTGGAGTAAACCGTGTCCTATCGCCCTGTTCCTGGACATCTGATGACCCGCTGGGCCGCCGGGGTGGATCCCGAAAACGTCTGGCCGGAGTATCCGCGCCCGCAGTTGACCCGCCCCGCGTGGCTCAACCTGAACGGCCTGTGGAACTTCGCCGTCACCCAGCGCCTCCAGGGCGCGCCACCCGACCAGCCCCCCTTTGGCGGCGGCTTGCAGCCGATTGCCGAAAGCGAGGAGGACGGTCTGTTCGTCCGGCTGGCCGGTCAAATCCTGGTGCCTTTCCCCATCGAGTCGGCGCTTTCGGGCGTCGGCTATTCCCTGCGCCCGGATGAGCGGCTCTGGTATTGGCGCACTTTCCGCGTGCCGCGGAAGTGGCGCGGTCGGCGCGTCCTGCTCCATTTCGGCGCGGTGGACTGGGAGACGGTGGTGTGGGTCAACGGGGCGCAGGTCGGCCTGCACCGCGGCGGGTATTTGCCCTTCACTTTCGAAATTACGCCTTTCTTGAAAGAAGGCGACAACGATCTGGTCGTGGCCGTCTGGGATCCGACCGACTCCCACTGGCAGCAGCGCGGCAAACAGACCCTCTCGCCCAAGTCCATCTGGTACACGGCCGTCTCGGGCATCTGGCAGACGGTTTGGCTGGAACCGGTCCCCCAGGCCTATATCGCCGGCCTGAAAGTCACCCCCGATGTGGACGCCGGCGAGGTGCGGGTGCGCGTCCGGCCCGGCGGCGCGGAAGACCGGCTGGGGGTGGTGCGCGTCCGGGTCAAGGACGGGGGGCGGCTGGTGGCCGAGGCGGAGGCCCCGGCGCGGGAGGAGATTCGGCTGACGATTCCCCATCCAAAATTGTGGAGTCCCGATTCGCCCCATCTCTATGATCTGGAAGTCGCCGCCGGAGAAGACCGGGTCGGCAGTTATTTCGGGATGCGCAAATTCAGCCTGGGGCAGGACGGGCGCGGGCGCACGCGCCTGTGCCTGAACAACCAGCCCCTGTTCCAATTCGGGCCGCTCGACCAGGGCTACTGGCCGGACGGCCTCTACACGCCCCCCTCCGCCGAGGCCATGCGCTGGGACCTGGAACTCATCAAGGGGCTGGGCTGCAACATGCTCCGCAAGCACGTCAAGGTCGAGCCGGCCCGCTATTACTACGAGTGCGACCGCCTGGGGCTGATCGTCTGGCAGGATATGCCCAACGGCGGCAAATCGCAGACCGAGATGCAGGCGATTTTCTCTTTGCTCTTCGGCTCGAAACGCAACGATGACAAGGCGCTCTGGCGGCACGGGCGCAACGAGCCCGAGTCGCGCGAGGATTTCCTGCGGGAACTGCAGGAGATGATCGAACATCTCTACCATTTCCCTTGCATTGCTGTCTGGGTGCCGTTCAACGAAGGCTGGGGGCAGTTCGAAGCGCGGGCGGTGGCGGCGCGAGTGCGCGACCTCGACCCGACCCGCCTGGTGGATCACGCCAGCGGCTGGTTCGACCAGGGGGCGGGGGATTTCCGCAGCCGCCACATCTATGGCCTGGCGCTCAAGCCCGAACCGATGGAGGCCCGCCGCGCCGCCGCCCTGACCGAGTTCGGCGGCTACAGCCTGAAGGTCGAAGGTCATCTCTGGAATCCGGCGGCGGAGTTCGGCTACAAGAAGTTCACCTCGTCGGAGGCCCTCACCGAGGCTTACCTGGCCCTCCTGGAAAAGGAACTGAAGCCCTGGGTCGAAGCAGGCCTCTCGGCGGCCATCTACACCCAGACGACCGATGTGGAGATCGAAGTCAACGGCTATGTGACCTACGACCGCGCCGTGGAGAAGATGGATTTCGAGCGTCTGCGCCGGGCGCACCGCGCCTTGCAGGAATGAATTTTTTGGTCTGACGAGACATTCAGGGGGAAAGCAGACGGCCGACTTCCTCCTCGATGGCCGCCGCGGCCGCCTCGAGCGCGGCGCGGACCTGGGGGCTGAGTCCCGCGCCGGTGGCGAAGTCCGCCCCGACGACGCCGATCAACCGAATCCGGCAGGCGGCCAGGGAGGGGTCGAGCGCCCGGCCGAGGGCGAGCGTCTCGGCCGCGCCCCAGCCGTGGGCGGAACCGGCGCCGGGGGCGAAGGCAGCCGCCTCCTCGGGATCCAGGCGCAGCACCGCGCCGGGGGCCAGGGAGTCGGCCCGGACGGCGTCCACGAGCACGGCGGCGCGCGCCCCGGCCAGCAGGTCGAGCAGTCCCAGACCGGGCAGTTCGGCGGTCTCCACCCGGACGCGCCGCGCCGTGGCCGGGAAGGCTTCCTGCCAGCGGCGGACGGCTGCCAGGCCGGCGCCGTCGTCGCCGCGCAGCGATTGGCCGATTCCGATGACGACGATGTCCATGGGGTAATTTTACCGCTGCTGGGCGCAGATGGCTGTCCCAGGGAGCAAGGAAGAGACCCGGTCTCTGCGGGAGGCCGGGTCTCTTCGGGTACGCAAAATCTACTTGTTCTCGATCGTCAATTTCAGGAAGTGCGTGGCGCACGAGATGCACGGGTCGTAGGAGCGCACCAGGTGCTCGGCGGTCAGGGTGGCCTCGGCGTGCTCCATCTTGACCAGTTTGGGCGCCAGGGCGAACAGGTCGGCCTCCATGCGCGGCAGGTTCTGGGCGGTGGGCGGGACGATGCGCGCCCGCTGGATGCGGCCCTGCTTGTTGATGGCGTAGCGGTGGTAGAGCAGGCCGCGCGGGGCCTCGGTAGCCGCCGCCCCTTCGCCGGCCTTCAACTTCAACGCCGCGTGGGCAGGCCCTTTGGGCCGATACTCGCGGATGCGCTCAATGGCCTCGGCGTAGAAATGGACCAGTTCGATGGCGCGGGCGATCAGGCTCTTGTAGGGGTTGCGCAGCGGCAGGACGACGCCCGATTCCTTGAGCGCCTCTTTGGCCTGCGGGTGCAGTTGGGCGTGGTTGAGATTCAGGCGCGCCATCGGGCCGACCAGGTAGGGCGTCCCCTCGACGGTGTGGGAGTGCAGGGCGTTGGAGTGGCGCACGTGCGTCTCCAGGTAGGCTTTCTCGAACTCGGTCACCGGCGTCTTGCGTCCCTTCGACGACCAGACTTCGCCCTCGATGACGCCGTATTCCTCGGGATGGTGCAGGGCGACGAATTCGTAATCCACTTCCAGGTCGGGGTAGGGCAGGTCTTTGGCCCAGCGGACGCACTCGCGGGCCGCCTTCAGACCCCATTCCAGGTCGGGCAGCAGAGCGCGCAGCGGCTCGACGTCCGGCCAGCGGTAGAAGCCGCCCACGCAGACGTTGACCGGATGCACCGAGCGCCCGCCGATGGCTTTCAGGATTTCGTTGCCGATTTTCTTCAGCCGCAGGGCGTCCTTGACCACCTCCGGCGCGACCTCCGCCAGTTCGAGCGCCGATTCTTTGCCCAGCAGGTCGGGGGCTTGCAGGAGGTAAATGTGCAGGGCGTGGCTCTCGATGTATTCGCCGCAGTACAGCAGACGGCGCAGCAGGCGCACCTGCGGGCTGACGGTGACGCCCAGGATGCTCTCAAGGGCGTAGACCGAACTCATCTGATAGGCGACCGGGCAGATGCCGCAGATGCGGGCGGTGATGTCCGGCACTTCTTGCAGGAAGCGTTCGATCAGGAAGCCCTCGAAGAAGCGCGGCGGCTCGTAGATGTCCACCCGGACCTCGGTCACGTTGCCGTCGGTCAGGCCGATGTACAGTCCGCCTTCGCCTTCGACGCGCGCCAGGGCGCCGACTTCGATATTTTCTCTCATAAGGGCCTCCTTTACTTCTTACCGGTATGAAGGGCCGCCTCGGCGGCTTTGCGGAAGGCTGGCGCATGAGCGTTGAAGTTGCGCAGCAGCAGGTGGGTCTCGCCGGGGAAACGTTCGGTAGCCGTCAGGGTCGGCACCAGCGAGTCGAAGTTGCCTTGCGGCCAGGGGCCGAAGCAGCCGTAGCAGCCGCGTCCGTTGGCCGGGCAGATCGCGCCGCAGCCGGCCTGGGTGACCGGCCCCAGGCAGGGAACGCCCTGCGCCACCAGCACGCAGACCGCGCCGCGCCGTTTGCACTCCAGGCAGACCGAGTATTGCGGCAGACTGGGCTTGCGGTTCTGCAGCAGGGCGGCGATGCATTCCAGCACCAGGTACTTGTTGACCGGGCAGCCCCAGATTTCCAGGTCCACTTTGATGGTTTCGGAGAGGGGGGTGGCCGTGTTCAGGTATTCCAGATATTCGGGATGGTCATAGACGGCGCGTGCGTATTCCTCGGCGTCGGCGAAGTTGCGCAGGGCCTGGATGCCGCCCGAAGTGGCGCAGGTGCCCAGGGCGATGACGAAGCGGGCCTCCTCGCGAACCTCGCGGATGCGCTCGATCTCGTGCGGGGTGGTCACCGACCCCTCGACCAGGGCGATGTCGTAGGGTCCGGGTTTGACCGCCCGGCTGGCCTCCAGGAAGTAGGCGATGTCCACCGCGCCGGCCAGGTCGAGCAGTTCGTCCTCCAGGTTCAGCAGGGAGAGTTGGCAGCCGTCGCAGGAGGAAAATTTGTAGACGGCAACGGTTGGTTTCTTGGCAGCCATTAGTACTCCTCCACGTTAACGTAGCGCTGTAACACGCTGAAGGGGAAGACCGGCCCGTCTTTGCAGATGAAGTAGGGGCCGATCTGGCAGTGTCCGCAGGAACCCTGGCCGCATTTCATGTTGCGTTCGAGCGAGACGAAGATGCGTTCGGCGGGGATGCGCCGCGCCAGGCCTTCGTAGATGACGAAGCGGATCATGATCTCCGGGCCGCAGGTCAGGACGGCGGTGTTGCGCGGGTCGATGCGGAAGTTGTAGAACCACATCGGCACCACACCGACGCGCCCGTCCCAGTTCTCGTCGCCGCGGTCGACCGAGATTTCCATACTGATGTCGTGGGATTTCCACTCTTCATGCTCTTCGGGATACATCAGGTCTTTGGGCGTGCGCGCCCCGTACAGAAGGGTGACTTTGCCGTACTTTTCGCGGTTGCGGATGATGTGATAGATGGCCGGCCGCAGGGGCGGAAGTCCGATGCCGCCGCAGGCCAGGACCAGGTCGCGGCCCTCGATTTGTTTCATCGGCCAGGAGGTGCCAAACGGGCCGCGCACGCCGATGACATCGCCGACCTTGAGACGGCCGATGTTCTTGGTGACCGTGCCCACGAAGCGGACGGTGTGGCCCACCAGCCGTTCCTCGTCTTCGGGGTCGGAACTCATCGAGATGGCGGCCTCGCCGTAGCCGGGCAGGTAGAGCATGTTGAACTGGCCGGGCTGGAAGCGATAGCGTTCGCGCACCTGCGGGTCGATGAAACGCAGCCAGAAGGTCGAGATGCCCTCGGTCTCCGGGGTGATGCGGACGATTTCGGCCCAGTCGGGCTGAATCAGTTTGCCCGGATGGCCGGCGGTGGGGGGCGCGGATTGCGGCAGCAGGGATGTCATGGGTTCACCTCCTTGCGCAGGGCGGCAATTTCGGCGACGTGGTCGATTTTGGCCGGGCACCAGGTGATGCAGCGGCCGCAGCCGGTGCAGCCGAGCGTACCGAATTGTTCCTTCCAGGCGCCGAATTTATGCGTCAGCCACTGGCGGTAGCGGGCGCGGATGGTCGGGCGGGTGTTGCCGCCGAAGACGTGGGAATAGGCCGGATTGAAGCACGAGTCCCAGACCCGCGTCCGGCTGGCCCGGGTGGCGTTCAGGTTGACGCTGTCGGTGGCGTCCCAGCAGAAGCAGGTCGGGCAGACCTGGGTGCAGTTGCCGCAGGAGAGGCAGCGTTTGGCCACCTCGTCCCAGTGGGCGGCTTCCAGGTTTTCGGGTTCGGTCAGCAGGCCGGGCAGGTCGCTGGTGTCGAGGACGCGGCCCATCTCCTGCGCCGCCCGAGACAGCCTCTGATTGGCGATGTTCTGCACGAAGGCCGACGGCAGGTCGTACTTGCGCTTGGCAAGCAGGCTGCGGCCCAGTTCGGAGCCGATCTCGACCAGGAAGACATCGTCCAGTTCGGTCAGGCAGAGATCGTAACTGCCCTGGGCCTTGGGGCCGGTCCCCATCGAGGCGCAGAAGCAGGTCCCGGCCGGATGCAGACAGTTGACGGCGATGATGAACAGCCCCTCGCGCCGCAGGCGGTAGGTGGGATCGTAGAAATCGGGGCGGATGAAGATTTTGTCCTGGATTTCGATGGCCGCCAGTTCGCAGCCGCGCACGCCGATCAGGGCGTAGCGCGGCGTGGCGGCCTCGGCTTCGGCGTATTCCCACCCCTTCCCTTTGCGGACGGTGAACAGTTCCACCCGCGGCGGGAACAGGAATTTCTTCCACGAGTCGGCGCCGGGGATGAAATCGAAGTAGTTGTTGCTCGCTCCCTGCACCAGGCGGAAGCGGCCGGCGTCTTGCTCGGTCTGGACGCCGCGCGGCAGGTCGGCCAGGGTCTGGATGTCGGTGTAGACGATGCTTTCGTCCTGCACCCGCGGCCCGACGGTCTGGTAGCCGTTCTCGCGCAGGTCGGCGAGCAGCAGATCGAACTCGGTCTTGGGCAGGGCAACTGTCGTTCCCCGGCTGATGGTGATATCAAGCATTCTTTTCCTCCGGATGAGCAAACATGTCAATCAACTGCAAGCGGGTGACCATCAGGCGGCTGGCGACCACATTGGCCAGTCGGCGCATCACCAGGTAACCCAGGTCTCGGTCTTCGTCGCAAATCTGGCGCAGTTTTTCTGCGTCCATGCAGGCGAGCCGGCCGTTCAGCACCGCCGTCGCCCCGGCCGTGCGCTGGCGGACGAGGGGCGTCACGCTTGACCAGCCGAAGACATCGTGCTGTTCGCAGGTGTAGATGCGAACCTTGCCCCGGTGAGGGACGAAAATTTCCAGCGCCACGCGTCCCTCCAAGACGATGTAAACGTAATCCTGTTTATCGCCTTCTTTGAACAGCGTTTCTCCTGCTCTGACGGCGCGCAGCGTGGTGATCTCGGCCAGTTTTTCCAGGTGTTCGGGGGAGAGCGTCCCGAACCAGGGGATTTTCTTGAGTTCGGCGATGACCTCAGGATTTGCCATGGGCAACCTCCTCTTTATCGAAAGAAAGGCGCTTCGGCGTTCTTATCACGTTTTTCTGGCAGATACAATCTTACCAAATTATGTGCGATTTCTCACAAAGTATGGGGTGAAATTCATCCCCTCTCCTAGCCGTAGATTGTCATGTTTCTATGCGGCTCGCCGGCGTGACCCTGCGCCGGCCCGCGGCTGCGCGCGTCCGCTTTTTTTCTGGCGCGGACGTGTGGTATAATCGCCCCGCTCGCGGTGCCTGTAGCTCAATGGCAGAGCACTTGACTGTGGATCAAGGTGTTGTGGGTTCGACCCCCATCAGGCACCCCTGAAGGACCTCCCGGCTGGGGGGTCTTTTTTCGATCAAGGGTTGTCCCCTACGGGGATGCTATGGGTTCGACCCCCATCAGGCACCCCTGAAGGACCTCCCGGCTGGGGGGTCTTTTTTCGATCAAGGGTTGTCCCCTACGGGGATGCTATGGGTTCGACCCCCATCAGGACCCCTGAAGGACCTCCTCGCTGGGGGGTCTTTTTTCGATCAAGGGTTGTCCCCTACGGGGATGCTATGGGTTCGACCCCCATCAGGCACCCCTGAAGGACCTCCCCGCTGGGGGTCTTTTTTTCTCGAGGGATGTTCTCGACGCTCATCTTTTGAGCAAACGAATGAAGAACCTCTCTCTGGCAGGATGCGATACAATTGGAAAAGAAAGGAGCCGTCTATGACTCGTCGCCTCTTTGCCCTGTTTCTTTTGAGCCTCGTTCTGGCAGCCTGCGCGCCCGCCGCGCCGACGCCGCTGCCGACCCCCACGATCGCCCCGACGCCCGTGCCGGATGTGCTTTATGTTGATCCCAGCCGCGATTTGGGCGAGATCAGCCCGTATGTCCTCGGCTCGAACTACGGCCCGATGCACACCGTCCCGCCCGACATGCTGCCCTGGGCGCTCGAATCGGGCATCACCGCTCTGCGCTTCCCCGGCGGCGCATGGGGGGATTCGGTGGACATCCAGCCGTTCCAGATCGATCAATTCATGGCCTTTTGCGAGCAGATGGGCGCCATCCCGACCATCAGCGTCCGCCTGCTCGGCGGGACGCCCGAAGCGGCTGCGGCGCTGGTGCGTTACACCAACATCGAGAAAGACTACAACGTGGTTTACTGGTCCATCGGCAATGAGCCGACTCTCTATGAGGAGCAGACCGGCGAGCCGTATGATACCGTCCGCTTCAACGCCGAGTGGCGGGCGATTGCCGAGGCCATGCTGCGCGTGGACCCCGACATTCAGTTGATGGGCCCCGAACTGCACCAGTGGGGGACCGATTACGCCTCTACCCCAAAGGACTCGGCCGGCCGCGATTGGATGACCGAGTTCCTGCGCGCCAACGGCGACCTGGTGGACGTGGTCACCGTCCATCGGTATCCCCTCTGGCGGCCCGGCGGGCAGATGGTCACCATCCCGGAGATGCGGGCCAACACCCAGGAGTGGACCGACCTGGTCGTCTATTTGCGCAGCCTGATTTGGGAGATCACCGGCCGCGACCTGCCGATCGCCTTCACCGAGGTCAACTCCTCGCCGACCGCCGTCATGATGGGCGAGGCGACCCCCGACTCGTACTACAACGCCATCTGGTATGCGGATGTCTTGGGGCAGTTGATGACGCAGCATGTCTTCATGGTCAACCAGTGGGTTCTGTCCCAGCGCAGCACCGGGCTGGGCCTGTTCTACGGCAGCCAGATTCGCCCCACGTATTACACTTTCCGCATGTACCAGCACTTTGGGGAGCGCCTGGTGTATTCGTCTTCGGGGCTGCAGGATATTTCGATCTATGCCGCCCGCCGCGAGGACGGCGCGCTGACGCTGATGGTCATCAACCTGGGCGATGAGCCGCAGACCGCCCGTTTGCAGATCGTCGGCCTGACGCCCACCCAGGCCGAGGTCTGGCGTCTCGACCATAGCCACAACGCCGAGAGCCTGGGCGTCCAGCCCATCCCCGCCGACGGCCGACTCGAGTTGCCGGAGCAATCGGTCACGTTGTATATCCTCGCGCCCTGACCGAGACGCGGCGCGCCTCCGGCCAGGATGAGACTCGGGAGAAAAAATGGCCTATTTTGCGATTTGCATTTTCCTTTCGGCGTTCTTGCTTTTTCAGGTGCAGCCGATGATCGGGCGTTACATCCTGCCCTGGTTCGGCGGGACGCCGGCGGTCTGGTCAACGGTGATGTTGTTCTTCCAGGTGCTGTTGACCGGCGGCTACGCGTACGCCAACTGGCTGATTCGCCCCGGGCGGCGGCGCGAGGTCGTCCACCTCGTCCTGTTGGGGATTTCGGCGGCGCTGATGATCGTCCTCGGACTGACGTGGAGATCGCCGATCACCCCCAGCGCGGCCTGGAAGCCGGCGGCGGATGTGTTTCCGGTTTGGGAAATTTTCAAACTGCTGGTTGTTTCGGTCGGTTTGCCCTATTTCCTGCTTTCGTCCAACAGTCCGTTGATGCAGGCCTGGTTTCACCGCCGCTTTCCGGCCAGGACGGCCTACCGTCTGTACGCGCTCTCGAACATCGGCTCGTTTCTGGCCTTGATCAGTTATCCCGTCCTGATCGAACCGTATTTGCGTCTGTCCGAACAGGGCTGGATGTGGTCGGCGCTGTACCTGGTCTACGCCGGGCTGGCCGGCTACGGGGCGCTGCGCGCCTTGCGCGGCGAACCGGCCGCGGGTCCGGACGAGGCGCCGGCGGCCCCCTCGCAGGCCGCGCCGCGTCCGGAGGGACGTCTCTATCTCCTGTGGATTTTGCTAGCCGCGACGGCTTCGATTCTCCTCCTGGCGGTGACCAGTCACATCACCCAGGAGGTGGCGGTCATTCCTTTCCTGTGGGTCCTGCCGCTGACGATTTATCTCCTGACCTTCATCCTTGCCTTTTCGGGCGAGGGGTGGTACTCGCGCCAGGCCTTTCTGGTCTTGATGTTCATCGCCGCCGTGTTGTATGGCTGGGCGCTGGTCTCGGCGGCTACGCTCAGCATTCTGACTCAGATTGCCATCTACGCCTTTATCCTGTTCGTCGGCTGCATGGTCTGTCACGGCGAACTCTACCGCCTGCGGCCCCATCCGGCGCACTTGACCTCGTTCTATCTGATGGTTTCGATCGGCGGCGCGCTGGGAGGCATTTTCATCAACTTCGCGGCTCCTTTCCTTTTCGAGGGGTACTGGGAGATGCCGCTCGGTTTCGTGTTGTGCTGGCTGCTCTTCCTGGCGGTGACGCTGGCGCGCCCCCAGCCGGTCCGCCGCCGGGCGCTGTTTCTGCTCAATAATGTATTGATGCTCAGCGGCCTCTTGATTGCCGGCGCTCTGGCTTTTCAATACATTCGCGCCGACTTGAGGGGCTCGCTGTATGCCGAGCGCAATTTCTACGGCGTGGTGCGGGTGCGCCTCGCCGGCGAGGAGGGCGGCCCCCTCGACCGCACCATCTTGATCCACGGCATCACCATTCATGGGGCGCAATTCCTCGACCCACCACGCCGCGACCAGCCGACGATGTACTTTAGCGAAACCTCCGGCGCGGGCGTGGCCCTGCGCGCCTATCCGCGTCGGCCGGAGGGGCTGCGCGTGGGCGTCCTGGGGCTGGGAATCGGCACCCTGGCGGCGTACGGCCAGCCGGGCGATGTCTTCCGCTTCTACGAAATCAACCCGGCGGTCATCTCGCTGGCCGAGGGGCAAGGGGGCTATTTCACCTTCTTGCAGGACAGCCCGGCGACGATCGAAATCGTCCCCGGCGACGCCCGGCTCTCGCTGGAGGCCGAACTGACCGGCGGCGGTTCGCAGGCCTACGATTTGCTTGCCCTGGATGTCTTCTCCAGCGATTCGATCCCCGTCCATTTGCTGGATCGAGAGGCCTTCGAACTCTACCTCCAGCACTTACAGCCGGAGGGGATGCTCCTGGTGCACATCTCCAACCGTCACCTCGACCTCGTGCCGGTCGTCTGGACCCTGGCCGACCACTTCGGCCTCTCCATCGTCCTGATCGACGATCCTGGCGGCCGGCCGGCTGTTTCGCGCTCGTTGTGGGCGCTGCTGGCCCGCGACCCGGCTCTGCTGGACCTCCCGGCTATCCAGGCTCGGGCGATGCCGATGGAAGGTTACACAACCTCTATCCGCCTCTGGACGGATGATTACAGCAATCTGTTTCAGATCTTGAAGTAAGACTCTTACGCTGGCGCAACTGGCGGGAGCAAAGAGCCCCGATCTCTCCGAGAGACCGGGGCTTTCTGGTTTTGTCCAGCGCATTCGGGGGCCAGCGACCTGCTCCAACCTCTTGCTTCGTCGGGGGCTTACCTGCTTTGTCGGGGGAAGCGTCAACGAAGAAGCAAGGGGCTGCCCCATCGTTTGGGACAGCCCCGATGTTTTGGACCGCCTCTCTCGAGACGTTTCACCCCTTGGCAATTTTGTCGCTGGCCTCGTCCAGGGCGCGGATCTCTTCGGGGGTCAATCTCCAGCCGAGGGCGCCGGCGTTCTGGGCGGCCTGGGCGGCGTTTTTGGCTCCCGGGATGGGCAGCGTTCCTTTGCAGATCGTCCAGTTGAGGGCCACCTGGGCGGGGGTCTTGCCGCCGTGTCCCTGGCCGATTTCGGTCATCAGGGCGAGCAGCGACGGCAGGTCTTTCAGCACCCGGCCGTATTCGCCGGCGCGCAGACCGGGCGGAGGCGACTCGGGGCCGTACTTGCCGGTCAGCATGCCCTTGGCCAGCGGACTGTAAGCAATCAGCCGCACGCCGAGTTCGCGGCAGCGTTCCAGCAGGCCGTTCTTCTCCACGCGTCGGTCGAGGAGATGATATTCGACCTGGTTAGAGGCCAGCGGAATATCGTACTTGGCCAGCACGCTGTAGGCGCGCTGCATTTGCTGTTTGTCGTAATTCGACACGCCCACCGCGAGGGTCAGCCCGGCCTTGACCGCCAGGGCCAGCCCTTCTACATAGGTTTCGATGGGGACGATGGGCGAGGGCCAGTGAATCTGATAGAGGTCCACTCGCTCCAGGCCGAGGCGTTCCAGGCTGTGACGCAGGGCGCGCACCACGCTGTTTCTGCTCAACCGCCAGGGGAAAGGCAGGAATTTCGTCGCCACCTGCACCGGCTGCCCGGCCTGGCGGATGAATTGGCCCAGGTAGCGCTCGGAGCGGCCGTTGCCGTAGATTTCGGCGGTATCCACCAGCGTCACGCCCGCATCCAGCGAGGCGCGGAAAGCGGCGGCGATGTCATCCTCGCCGTAGCCGCGGCCGAAGTGCCAAAAGGTCCGGTCGCCCCACGCCCAGGCCCCCAGCCCCATTTCGGCGTCATGGAGGAACTTTACCGAATCAGGAATCTGATCGTTCATGGTTTTCTCCCGACCGAGAATTTTTGATAAGGGGGACAACGAGCCGATTTTATCACAGTCTGCCTTGCGGGGTAGTCATCCGACTCGAATCCGGTTACAATCGGTGGGCATGGAACGCGGCGAATGCGAGCCTCCGTCCGGCCTGGCGGGGTCTGGCGTTCCCTGAGTTCCGGGAGGTTGGCATGGACGTTCACCCGGCAGGGGAATCCGAAGAATCCCCCTCCGCCCTTGCCCGCAGGCTGGGGCTTCCTTTCGATGACGTTTTCCTCCTGACTCGGGCGCTGACTCATCGTTCGTACGTGAATGAGCATCCCGATACGCTGGAGGACAACGAACGCCTGGAATTCCTGGGCGACGCGGTGCTGGATTTCGTCGTCGGCGCCTGGCTGTACAATCATTTCCCCGAAATGAGCGAGGGCGAACTGACCCGCATGCGCTCGGCGCTGGTCTGCACCGAGCAGTTGGCCGAGTTCGCCCGCCGCCTGAACCTCGGGCCGGCGATGCGCCTGGGACGCGGCGAAGCCCAGGCGGGAGGGCGCGACCGCCCGGTCTTGTTGTGCGCCACCTTCGAGGCTCTCATCGGCGCTCTCTATCTGAAGACCGACATCGAAACCGTCCAGCGTTTCATCGCCCCTCTCCTGGAGCAGGCCAGCGACCGGGTCCTCTTGCAGCCGGACCTGTACGACCCCAAGAGCCGCTTGCAGGAATGGTCGCAGTCTCGCCGCCTGGGGATTCCGTCTTACGTCACCGTAAACGTGGATGGCCCCGACCATGAACGCACCTTCGAGGTCGAGGTGCGCATCGGCGCTCAGGTCTATGGCCGCGGGCGCGGACGCAGCAAACAGGAGGCCGCCCGCAACGCCGCCCAGCGCGCCATCGAAGTCCTGGAGCGCGCCGGCGAACTCCCTTGACCGTTGGCGTTTTTCGACGCCCCATTTCTCACCAGAAGTCATTCTCTTTCGATTATGCCTCTTCGCCTCAAATCGCTCGAATTGCACGGGTACAAAACCTTCGCCGGCAAGACCTGCTTCGAATTCGCCGGCGGCGTGACGGCCATCGTCGGCCCGAACGGCTCGGGCAAATCCAACATCGCCGACGCCTTGCGCTGGGTGCTGGGCGAACAATCCTACAGTCTGCTGCGCGCCAAGAAAACCGAGGACATGATCTTCTCCGGCTCGGATCAGCGGCCGCGCGCCGGCATGGCCTCGGCCACTATCGTCTTCGACAACGCCGACGGCTGGCTGCCGGTGGATTTCTCCGAGGTGGCGCTGACCCGCCGCGCCTACCGCGACGGGCGCAATGAGTATCTGCTCAACGGCCAGCAGGTGCGTCTGCGCGACATCAACGAATTGCTGGCGCAGTCGGGGCTTTCGGAGCGGACGTACACGATCCTCGGTCAGGGATTGGTGGACGCCTCGCTGGCGCTCAAGGCCGATGAGCGCCGCCGTCTGTTCGAGGAAGCCGCCGGAATCGGCCTCTACCGGGCGCGGCGCGAAGAGACCCTCCGCCGCCTCGAAACCACCCGCCGCAACCTCGACCGGGTGCTGGACATCCTCGCCGAACTGGAGCCGCGCTTGCGCAGCCTGGAACGCCAGGCCAGGCGCGCCCAGGAATACGCCCAGATTCAGGCCGACCTGCGCCTCCTGCTCCTGGACTGGTACGGTTTTCACTGGCACCGCGCCCAGCGCGAACTGGTGGAAACGCGGGCGGTGGCGGCCGAATACGAGGCCAGACTGCAGGAGGCGCGTCAGGCTCATCAGGCGGTGCGGCAGGAGGTGGCCGCTTTCCGCGACCGCCTGCAGGGACTGCGCGCCCGCCTCAATTCCTGGCACCGCCAGTCGGCGCAGTTGCACACCCAGCGCGAAACGCTCAGCCGCGACCTGGCCGTGCTCGACGAGCGCCGCCGCGCCCTGGTCGAGAACCGCGAGCGCAGCCGCAGCGAACATGCCCGCCTGGAAGAGGAGTTGCGCCTGAGCAGCGAGCGCCTGGCCGAGGCCGCCGCCGAGGTGGAACGGCTGCAGGCCGAGGCCGAGGAGGCCCGCCTCCAGATGGCCGCCGCTCAGCAGGCGCTGGAGGCGCGTCAGGACGAGATCGCCGGCCAGGAAGCGGAACTCGAGGCGGCCCGCAGACGTTTGGGCGAACTGGAAGCCCGTCAGGCGCAGGCGCAAGCCCGCCTGGAGGAGTTGGCCCGCCGGGCGGCCGAACAGGCCGAGAAGTTGACTGCTGCCGAGGCGGCGCTGGTCCAGGCCGAGGCCGAAGCGCGCGCCGCCGAGACGGCCCACGCCGCCGCCCAGACCGCCGCGGCGCGTTGCGAGGCCGAATTGCAGCAGGCGCTGGCCGCCTTGCAGGCCGCCGAGCAAAAGGCGGCCGAACAAGAGACAGCGTTGCGCCGTCAGCAGGAGGAACGCGCCGCCCGGGCCGCCGAGCGCAGCCGTCTGCAGGCGCAGTTGCAGGTGCTGGAACAGGCCGAGCAGTCGCTGACGGGCTACGCCGACGGCGCTCGCCGCTTGCTGGAGGCGGCGCATCAGTCCCGCTTGAGCGGGGCGCGCGGCGCTCTATTTGCCGCTTTGGAGGTCCCCGCTGAACTGGAGGAGGCGATCGCCGCCGCCCTGGGCGAGTACCTGGATGCGGTGTTGTTCGAGTCCGGGGCGCAGACCGAACAGGCGCTGACCTTGTTCGAGGCCGAAGCGCCCGGCCGGGCGGCGATTCTGCCGCTCGAATGGCTCTCGCCCCCCGAACCGCTTTCGGCTCCGGCCGACCCCGACTGCCTGGGCGTGGCGGCGGACCTGGCGCGGGCGCCGGCCGAACTGCGCCCGGCCCTGGATTTGCTCCTCGGCCAGGTGTTGATCGTGCGCGACCGGCGGGCGGCGCGGCGGCTGTTGGCCGGTCTGCCGGCCTCGGCCCGGGCGGTGACGCTGCGCGGCGAGGTCTTCAGCGCCGCGGGGCCGATCCTGGCCGGGAAGCCGGCGCGGGCGGCGGTGCTGGCCCGGCCGCGTCAGCGCCGCGAAGCGCAGGAGGCGCTGGCTTCGATCGAGCGTGAAATGACGGCGCTGGACCTGCGTCTTCAGAAGATGGACGAAGAACTGGAGGCAGCCCGCCGGCAGGCGGCGGAGCGCGCTCAGGCGGCGCAGGAGAAACGTCGCAGCCTGGATCAGGCGCGGGCGGAGGAGCAGCAGGCCCGGCTGCGGCTGGAGACGGCCCGCCGCGAGCGTCAGTGGCAGGAAAATCATCGTCTCCAGTTGCGGGCCGAGATCGAGGCCGCCCAGGCGGAACGTCAGCGCGCCGAGGAGACCCTCGCGGCCGGCGCGGCCGAGGCCGAAGCGACGCGACGCCTCATCCAGTCGGGCAGCCTGGCGCTGGCGGCGCTGACGCTGGAGGAATTTCAGACCCAGGCGGCCCACTGGCGAACCCGTTTGGCGGTCGCCGAGCGCGCCCTGGAAGACGCCCGCGCCCGCCAGGCCGAGCGGTCGCAGGCGGTCAGCCGCCTGGAAGAGGCGTTGGCGGCCGAGGAAAAGCGTCGTCTGGAGTTCGAGGCGGCGCTGACGGAACTGGAATCGCAGCGCGAGGCGCTGCGCGCCCAGGAAGCCGGTCTGCACACCCAACTGGAGGCGCTGCGGGCGTTGATCGAACCGGCCGAAAAAGACCTGGAAACGGCCGAGGCGCAGGAAATCGAATTACAAAATCGGGAGGCCGAGAGCCAGCAAAACCTGGCCCGCATCGAGCGCCAATACGCCCAAATTCAACTCGATCTGAGTCGCCGCCAGGAGGCGCTGGAGAATTTGCGTCAACGCATCGAAGACGATTTCGGGCTGGTGGCTTTCGAGTACACGCCTTCGGTGGAAGGCCCCGTGCCCCTGCCGTTCGAGGGGATGGTCAGCCAGTTGCCGGTCCTGACCGAGTTGCCGCCCGATTTGGAGGAACAGCTCTCCCGTCAACGGGCGCTGCTACGCCGGATGGGGGCGGTCAATCTGGAGGCCCAGGCGGAGTACGTCTCGGTCAAGGAACGCTTCGATTTTCTCAATAGCCAACTGGAGGATTTGCGCAAGGCGGAGGCCGACCTGCATCAGGTGATTGCCGAATTGGACGACCTCACCCGCCGCGAGTTCCAGAAGACGTTCGAGGCGGTGGCCGCCGAATTCCACACCATCTTCCATCGTTTGTTCGGCGGCGGGTCGGCGCGGCTGGTGTTGACCGATCCGGACAATCTGACCGAGACCGGCATCGACATCGAGGCGCGCCTGCCCGGGCGGCGGGAGCAGGGCCTCTCGCTCCTTTCGGGCGGCGAGCGCAGCCTGACGGCCATTGCGCTGGTCTTCGCCCTCCTGAAAGTTTCGCCGACCCCCGTCTGCGTGATGGACGAGGTGGACGCCATGCTCGACGAGGCCAATGTGGGCCGTTTCCGCGATCTGTTGCTCGAGTTGAGCCGTCAGACGCAGTTCGTCATCATCACCCACAACCGCAACACGGTCCAGGCGGCGGATGTGATTTACGGGGTGACGATGGGGCGCGATTCGACTAGCCAGGTCATCAGTCTGCGGCTGGACGAGGTTTCGGAGGAGTATTATCGTTAGAGGCGTCTCTGCCTGTCGTTTGGGAGGAAAGACAAAATTACACCGCAGCACGGTCGGCGGCTGGCCGGGGAGTAGATCGCCCCGTTCCCGGGCTGTGGGATCAACAAGCCTTTGATCGCGCGCGAGCACAACCGGAGTGAAGTTGATGCCGTTCCAAAGGGTGAGCCATTTTTGTTGAAGGACTGGCATCTATCGGGAAAGCCGTAATTTTTCACGCAAGAATGAGCCAAACCATATGGAAAAACTGCTCAGGACGTGGGACACGATAAGCGATGGCAACAGCACCAGGATAACAGTCACAAGAAAAAAAGCGTCGATAGGCGGCATGAGGAACGGCCGTATAATGCAACAAACCAAATACGTCAGACTCCCCGCTGACGATGTGATCAGTGCTTTCTTGAAAGATGTTTCGACAGGTAGAATCAAGCAAGTCAAGAAAGATGTAATTGCCGTTACTGCTGGCGGAATTAAGGCTGCTGTGTACAGGATTGTTGGCCGATAGTTCGTCGTCAGTAACCACTGGTATCCTGCAAACATACTGATGACTTGTATCACACAAAGAGCAAGATAAGGGGCAACGCCTCGCTCTTGAACTCTGTTTTTCATTGCTTACTCCATGAATTCATAAGGGTTCTGAAAGCCATGCAAGGCCCGTCCAAATTTTTCTGGCGTCTCCACGAATGATGTCCGAGGGTGGTGAGTCGACGACGCTCTTTTTCTCCGACATTTGCTTGTCCCCGCCCTGCGCGCCGGGCTGCTTGGCAGGCGGGGCAGCGGACCTGGGTCTGCCCGGAGCGGTGGGGCTAGGTCCGGGCCGGGTCGAGACGCGACCGGTTATGCAGCCACGCTCAGGCCGAGCGCGCCGGCTATGGTTTGGTCATGATTTACCCCTTTTCTGTTTTTCTTTTTCCATACTGTATCAGGTCAGCACTCAAGTTGACATTCAAAAGGCATAGATTGTTAACGGCCGACAAATCTTGATCGTATCATTGACCCTGTCCATATAAAGAAACTCGTCAAGAGATGGAACAAACTCAAGAGGGGAAATAAGATGCCGCAAATCGTGACAAGATAGAATAAGTCAAACTGCGGGAGAAATAGAGGGACAATCATATATAGAATAACAAAAACTCCACTCCCCGAAGAGGATAACAAAAGAGCACGCTTGAATGCAATCCGAACTGGCAAGATGAGGCTTGCTGCTAGTGACAATACCGAAGATGTTAGCAGCGGAAGCATTACAATCATCAATGGATTATCGGGGGAGAAATGGAATATTCGCGCTCCAATCCTCCAGCCCACTATACAAACAGCCTGGATTGAGCACAAAGTTATGTCAGCGGTTAAGGATCGTTTTTTCTCGTCCATCATTCATTCATTGCTCCACAAAGTCCATTGTTTCACCACGAAATCTTGAACATAAGGGATTTGCGCTTTGAGCATCTCTGTGTCGATCGCCGTTTCGGCGTCTGTACTCGTTGGAATACCAATATGTTGTCACTCGTCACCACTGGTGGTGCATTAATGCCGTATCCCAAATAACTATCTGGAATCAGAATCTCTTGAACCGGTCGCGGCGATTTCCCATCGTACCTCAAGTAACGTCGGTTATAAATATCACTTAGATAGAAATTACCATCCGGATCGAAGGCAAGAGGCAAGAAAATACTCGGAGGCAAACCCGTACTCCAGTTGCCCCAATCGTTTGGTCCATCTCCCCAATCAGTCTCTATATAAGTTTCACATGCTATTTCAACTATTTCATACTCCGGCGCATATCCAGATATCAATTCGGACGGCACAGGTGATACCGACAAGGTTGCCGTGAATGGCCGTTCGAATTCTGTGGTAGGCAAGCCGGAATTGCATGAGACAATCAGTATCGAGAGAGCAATAATTACCACGATATGTTTATGTTTGGCTCATCTGTAGAAGGAGTGAACAGCGACGAGAGCAGAAATGAATTCTGGCGAAATGCGCTTCAGGTTGACGCGAAACTCGTGGATAGCCACATAACCGCTCAAGAA
>JAIOAU010000012.1 GCA_019873655.1 Chloroflexota bacterium
TGCTTTGGCTGAATTGCCTGCTCCAGAGCCTTTTCAATTGCCGCTCCCTATCCCTTTGTCAGGGGTATGATTTTATGAGACTGTAAAGGTACGAATTTATGAGACTTTACATAGTGAGTAGTAAATAGTGAGGAGTGAGGAGTATGAACGTGTTGCTGGTTGGGGCGGGGGGGCGCGAACATGCGATGGCGTGGACGTTGGCGCAGTCGCCGAAATTGACCAAACTCTACGCCGCGCCCGGCAATCCGGGGATGGCGGCGCTGGCGGAGTGCGTCTCCCTGCGGCCGGAGGACCACGCCGCGCTGGCCGCCTTTTGCCGCGAGAAGGGCGTTGACCTGGTCCTGGTCGGCCCGGAAGCGCCCCTGGCGGCGGGTCTGACCGACGACCTGCTGGCGGCCGGGGTCAAGGTCTTCGGCCCGACGAAGGCGGCGGCGCAAATCGAGGCCTCCAAAGTCTTTGCCAAGCACTTCATGGCGCGGCACGGCATCCCGACGGCGCGCTACGCGGTCTTCCGCAGGCATGCCGAGGCGGTTCGATTTTTAGAGACGGTGGATTACCCGATCGTCATCAAGGCTTCCGGACTGGCGGCGGGGAAGGGCGTGATTTTGCCCGCCTCGAAAGAAGAAGCCCTGGCCGCGCTGGAGGCCGTCATGGTGCGGCGGGAATTCGGCGCGGCGGGCGAGGAGGTGGTCATCGAGGAGCGACTGAGCGGGCCGGAGGTCTCACTGATGGCGTTCTGCGACGGGCGGCGGGCGGTCGCGATGCTCCCGGCGCAGGACCACAAACGCCTGCTGGACGGCGATCGCGGCCCGAACACGGGCGGGATGGGCGCATACGCGCCGGCCCCGGTCTGCCCGCCGGAGATGGTGGACGAAATCGTCGAGACCGTTCTCCAGCCGGCGGTCAGCGGCTTGCGGCTGGAGGGCGCGCCCTTCGTCGGCGTGCTGTACGCCGGGCTGATGCTGACCGAGCGCGGTCCGCAGGTGCTGGAGTTCAACTGCCGCTTCGGCGACCCGGAGACTCAGGCGGTGCTTCCGCTGCTGGAATCGGATTTGCTCGACCTCGCGCTGGCCTGCGCCGAGGGGCGGCTGAATGAGGCCGAGATTCGCTGGCGGCGCGGCGCGGCGGTCTGCGTGGTGCTGGCCTCGGCGGGCTATCCCGCCGCGCCGGAGACGGGGAAGCCCATCCACGGGCTGGACGCCTTGCCGGAGGACGTCCTGTGTTTCCACGCCGGGACGAAGTCGGTGGACGGGCGAATCGTCACCGCCGGCGGCCGCGTCCTGGGCCTGACGGCGCGGGCGGCGACGCTGCGCGAGGCGGTCGAGAAGGCGTATCGGGCAGTGGAGAAGGTGGAGTTCGAGGGGAGGCAGTATAGGCGGGACATTGCAGTCAGCGGACTTCGTCACGGAATCGCGGATTGAAGCGGATTTTTGCAACGGACTTTGTCACGGAATCGCGGATGGGAACGGATTTTTTCAACGGACTTCGTCACGGAATCACGGATTGAAGCGGATTGTTTCAACGGACTTTGTCACGGAATCACGGATGAGAACGGATTACGGAATCACGGATTTTTGGCAGGAGAGGAGGACTCATGAAAAAGAAGCCGGGTCTGGTCAGAACGCCGCTGGATGAATTGACGTACAAGGTCAATGGGTTGGCAATGCAGGTTCATCGCGAACTGAAAGCGGGACATAAGGAGGTTGTCTACCAACGCAGGCTTGCAGAATTGTGCCGACAAGCCGAGTTGCGAGTCGAAATGGAGAAACGCGTCGAGGTTTGGATTGGAGATCAGTTGGTAGGGTATATCTACATTGACCTGTGGATTGAGGAGCGCCTGGTGGTCGAGTGCAAGGCGCTCAACCACGATTTGACGGATGATGAACTCAGCCAAGTCTTGGTGTACCTGGCCGCGACCGGCGCGCCGGTGGGGATACTTTACAATTTTGGACGATCCAGCCTGGAATTTCGCCGTGTTCTGCGTCCGCAGCCGGTTCAGGATTGGCAAAAATACCTGCTCCGCGGCGTCTGGAGGCCGCACGGTTCTCCTCCGATCCTGGTTTCCGGCGAAGCATCTCAGCCTATCCGCTTTTCGGTGGTCAGTCCGCTTGCCTCTCAGCCATCTGTGCTTCAACCAACATCTCCAGAGAAATCCGTTCCCGTCCGTGAGTCCGCGACAGAGTCCGAAACCAAATCCGTTCCCGTCCGTGAATCCGTGAAAAAGTCCGTTGATCATTACGCCGCCTCCGGCGTCTCCATTGACGCCGGCAACCGCGCCGTTGAATTGATGCGCGACGCTGTCCGTTCCACGTACGGGCCGGAGGTGCTGGCCGGAATCGGCGCGTTCGGCGGGCTTTATGATGCCGCCGCCCTCAAAGGGATGCGATCGCCAGTGCTGGTCGCCTCAACCGATGGGGTGGGGACGAAGGTTAAACTCGCCGCCGCGGCCGGGCGTTACCGCTCGATAGGACACGACATCGTCAACCATTGCATTGACGACATCCTCGTCCAGGGCGCCCGCCCGCTGTTCTTTCTGGATTATTTTGCCACCTCGCGGCTCGATCCGCAAATCGTCGCCGAGGTGGTGACCGGCGCGGCCGAAGCCTGCCGCGCAGCGGGCATGGCCCTGCTCGGCGGCGAGACGGCCGAGATGCCCGGCGTCTACGCCGACGGCGAGTTCGACCTGGCCGGGACCATCGTCGGCGTGGTGGAGCGCGAGTCCGCTCTGCCGCGCCCCGGCGTCTGCCCCGGCGACCTGCTGGTCGGCTTGCGCTCGTCCGGGCCGCATACTAACGGTTACTCGCTCATCCGCCGCGTCTTTGCCGATGTCCCGCTCGACATGGTCTTCCCCGAACTGGGCATTCCCCTCGCCGATGCCCTCCTCGAACCGCACCGCTCCTACCTGAACCTGCTCTGGCCTGTCGTCAGCAGTCCGTCCTCGCCGGTGAAAGCCCTGGCGCACCTGACCGGCGGCGGCTTTTTCGAGAACATCCCGCGCGTCCTGCCGGAGGGAGTCGGCGCGGTCGTCCGCCGCGGGTCGTGGCCCGCGCCCGCCCTCTTCGACTTGATTCAGACGCGCGGCGGCGTGGACTCGTCCGAAATGCACCGCGTTTTCAATATGGGGATTGGGATGGTCGCTGTGGTCGCGCCCGACAGGGTGGATGAATTTCGAGCCGCCCTGGGCGAGCCGACCTGGATAATCGGGGAACTCGTCCCCGGCGAACGCAAAGTTGTTTTGGAATAAGGAGATGCTATGCCTCAAGAACTCCCCCTGCGCTACGGCGCCAACCCGCACCAGACCCCGGCGCGGGTGTACATGAAATCCGGCGACCTGCCCTTGCGCGTTCTGAACGGCGCGCCCGGCTACATCAATCTGCTCGACGCCCTCAACGGCTGGCAGTTGGTGCGCGAACTGCGGGCGGCGCTGAACCTGCCGGCGGCGGCTTCGTTCAAGCACGTCAGCCCCAGCGGCGCGGCGGTCGCCGTCCCGCTCTCGACCGCCCTGGCGAAGGCCTGTTTCGTCGAAGACCTCGACCTCTCGCCCCTGGCCGTCGCCTACGCCCGCGCCCGCGGCGCAGACCGGATGTCGTCCTTTGGCGATTTCGTCGCTCTCTCCGACCCGGTGGATGTCCCGACCGCCCGCCTGCTGGCGCGCGAGGTCTCGGATGGCGTCATCGCCCCGGGCTGCGAACCGGAGGCGCTCGAAATCCTGAAGAACAAGAAGGGCGGCAAGTACGTGGTCATCGAGATCGACCCGGACTACGCCCCCGGCGAAATGGAAACGCGCGAGGTCTTCGGCGTGACCTTCGAACAGCGCCGCAACGACCGCCTCGTCACGCCCGACGACTTGCAGAACATCGTCACGGCCAACAAGGACCTGCCGGAGAACGCCCGCCGCGACATGATGGTGGCCTGGATTACGCTCAAGTACACCCAGTCCAACTCGGTCTGCTACGCGTTGAACGGACAGGTCATCGGCGTCGGCGCGGGACAGCAGTCGCGGGTCCACTGCACCCGCCTCGCCGGTCTGAAAGCCGACCTGTGGTGGCTGCGACAGCATCCGGCCGTGCTGGGGCTGAAGTTCCGGCCCGAGGTCAAACGCCCGGAGCGGGACAACGCCATTGACCAGTACCTTCAGCCGGATGTCACCGCCGCCGAAAAGGCCGACTGGGGCGAGGTCTTCGCCGAAGTCCCCGAGCCGCTCTCTCCCGCCGAGCGCCGCGCCTGGCTGGACAAATTGACCGGCGTCACCCTCGGCTCGGACGCCTTCTTCCCCTTCCGCGATTCGATTGACCGGGCGGCGCTTTCGGGCGTCAGGTACGTCCTCCAGCCCGGCGGCTCGGCCCGCGACGAGGAGGTCATCCGCGCCTGCGATGCGTACGGCATGGTCATGGTCTTTTCCGGCGTGCGCCTGTTTCACCATTAGCCTATGACTGCCCGGCTGGTCGTTCTCATCTCCGGCAACGGCTCGAATCTGCAGGCCATCCTGGACGCCTGCGCCGAGGGGACGCTTCCCGCCCGCGTCGTGGCTGTTTTCTCGAACAAGCCCGAAGCCTTCGGCCTGGAGCGGGCGCGGCGGGCCGGCGTCCCGGCGATTGCCTTTCCCAAACGGGACGGCGAGTCCCGCGCCGACTATGACCTGCGTCTGGCCGAAGCGGTGACGTCCTTTCGGCCCGATTACGTCATCCTGGCCGGCTGGATGCGCCTGCTGACGATGGCCTTCCTGGGGCGTTTCCCGCAGCGGGTCGTCAACCTGCATCCGGCCCTGCCTGGAACGTTCCCCGGCGTGCATGCCATCGAGCGCGCCTACGCCGCCTGGCAGCGCGGCGAGATTGACCGCTCCGGCGTCATGGTTCACCTCGTCCCCGACGAGGGCGTGGATTCCGGCCCCGTGCTGGGAGTCGAGGAAATCCGCTTCCGGCCGGCCGAGACGCTGGAGGCCTTCGAAGCGCGTGTCCACGAAGTCGAACACCGCTTGCTGGTCAAAACCATCCAAGAAATCATTGCAAAGGACGCCAATTGCCCCAATTTTTCGTGAAATTCGTGCTATTCGATGCGAAAAGGAGTTTTCAATGCCAAAAGCCATCCTCTCCGTCCATGACAAGACCGGCGTGGTCGAATTCGCCCGCGGTCTGGTTGACCTCGGCTGGGCCCTGCTCGCCTCCGGCGGGACGGCGCGCCTGCTGCGCGAGAACGGCCTGCCGGTCATCGAAGTGGCTGACTATACCGGCTCGCCCGAAATTCTCGGCGGGCGGGTCAAGACCCTGCACCCGGCGGTGCACGGCGGTCTGCTGGCGCGCCCGACCGACGCCGACCATCAGGAATTGCTCGCCCTCGGCTGGGATTACATTGACCTGGTCGCCGTCAACCTCTATCCTTTCGAGCAGACGGTGGCCCGTCCCGGCGTGACCTATGCCGAGGCCATCGAGAACATCGACATCGGCGGCGTGACCCTCATCCGCGCCGCGGCCAAGAACCACGAGCGCGTCACCCTGGTCTGCGACCCGGCCGATTACGCCGAAGTGCTGGCCGCGTTGCGCACTGGCGGCGTCCCGTTTGCGCTGCGTCAGCGGCTGGCCGTCAAAGGCTTTCAGACGACGGCGCGCTACGACGCCGCGATTGCAGATTATCTTTCGGCTCAGGAAACCGGATAGTTTGGACTTCGTTCGAAGAAAAGGAAGTCATGATAAACTTGCATAGCCGTTTTCATTTCCCCTCGTCAGGAGTCTCTTATGGTTAAGGTCGTTGGTTCCCCGCTCCCCAACATCCCCTGGGAGGAACGTCCCGCCGGTTGCTCGGACGTCGTCTGGCGTTACAGCAAGAACCCTATCATCCCGCGGGATTTGATTCTCTCCTCGAACAGCATTTTCAACAGCGCGGTCGTCCCCTTCAAGGGCGCTTTCGCCGGCGTTTTTCGCTGCGATGACAAGCGCCGCCATATGAACATCCACCGCGGCTTCAGCCCGGACGGATTCCACTGGCAGATTGACAACGAGCCAATCGAGTGGTTGTGCGACGACCCCGAGGCGGCTTTTACCTATTACCGCTACGATCCGCGCGTCTGCTGGATCGAAGACCGCTATTACGTCATGTGGTGCAACGGCTATCACGGCCCCACGATTGGGGTGGGCTACACCTTCGATTTCGAGAAATTTTACTTCTTGGAAAACGCCCTCCTGCCCTATAACCGCAACGGCGTGCCCTTTCCCCGCAAAATCAACGGCAAGTATGTGATGCTCAACCGCCCCTCCGACAACGGTCACACCCCCTTTGGCGACATCTACCTTAGCCAGAGTCCCGACATGATTCACTGGGGCGAGCATCGTTTCGTCATGGGGACGGCTGGCGGCTGGCAAAGCACCAAGGTCGGCGCCGGGCCGGTCCCGATCGAGACTGACGAAGGGTGGCTGCTTTTCTATCACGGCGTGCTGACCTCGTGCAACGGTTTCGTCTATTCTTTCAGCGCCGCTTTGCTCGACCTGGAGAAGCCCTGGAAAGTCATCCGCCGCGCTGCGCCCTATCTGCTCTCGCCGCAGACGCTCTACGAATGCGTCGGCGACGTGCCCAACGTGGCCTTTCCCTGCGCTGCGCTGGTTGACGCGCCCACCGGACGGGTGGCCATTTACTACGGCGGCGCGGATACGGTCACAGCCCTGGCCTTCTGCCGCGTCGACGAAGTGCTCGATTTTCTCAAGGCCAATTCGCTTTGACTGAAGAACCCGTTTCCTTCAAGGAAACGGGTTCTTCAATTACACCGCCCGGCCCTCGAACTGACTGTTGTACAGTTCGGCGTAGAAGCCTCCCTTGGCCAGCAGTTTCTCGTGCTTGCCCTGTTCGACGATGTCGCCGTCCTTCATGACCAGAATCCAGTCGGCGTCGCGAATGGTGGAGAGACGGTGGGCGATGATGAACGAGGTGCGGCCTTTCATCAGGGCCTGCATGGCTCTTTGAATCAAGACCTCGGTGTGCGTGTCCACCGAACTGGTTGCCTCGTCGAGGATCAGGATGTTCGGGTCGGTCAGGATGGCGCGGGCGATGGTCAGCAGTTGTTTCTGTCCGGCCGAGATGTTGGTCGTCTCTTCGTTGAGGACGAAGTCGTAGCCGCCGGGCAGGGCGCGGATGAAGTGATCGGCGTGAGCGGCTTTGGCCGCGGCGATCACCTCCTCGTCGGTGGCCGTGATGCGCCCGTAGCGGATGTTTTCCATGATCGTGCCGTTGAACAGCCAGGTGTCCTGCAGAACCATGCCGAACATGCAGCGCAGGTCGCCGCGCCGGAAGTGACGGATGTCGTGCCCGTCGAGCAGGATGGCCCCGCCGTTGACGTCGTAGAAGCGCATCAACAGTTTGACCATCGTCGTCTTGCCGGCGCCGGTCGGCCCGACGATGGCAATGCGTTGACCCGGCTCGGCGTAGAAGGTGAAGTCATGGATGATGATTCGGTCTGGCGTGTAGCCGAAGCGGACGTTCTTGAAGTCCACGCGGCCTTTGAAGTCGCTCAATTGCACCGGCTCGGCCGGATCGGGAATCTCCTCCTCTTCGGCCAGAAATTCGAAGACCCGCTCCGCTGCCGCCGCCGTTTGCTGGAGGACGTTGGAGACATTCGCGATCTGCATCATCGGCTGCGTGAAGGAGCGGACGTACTGGATGAAGGCTTGAATGTCGCCGACCGTGATGGTCCTCCGGATGGCGAGGTAGCCGCCCAGGATGCTGACGGCCACATAGCCCAGGTTGCCGATGAAGTTCATCATCGGCATCATCAGGCCGGAGAGGAATTGCGATTTCCAGGCCGAGGCGTAGAGGGTGTTGTTGAGATCGTCGAAGCGGGCGATGCTCTTCGCCTCGCCGTTGAAGGCCTTGACCACGACGTGCCCGCCGTACATTTCCTCGATGTGGCCGTTGACGTGCCCCAGGTAATCCTGCTGCTGTTTGAAGTATTTCTGGGAATATTTGACGACCACGCTGATGAGAACGAGGGAGAGCGGCACAATCAGGAGCGCCACCAGCGTCATCAGCCAACTGATGGAGAACATCATCACCAGCACGCCGAGGACGGTCGTGACGGAGGTGATGATTTGGGTCAGGCTCTGACTCAGGGTCTGGTTGACCGTATCCACGTCGTTGGTCACGCGCGAGAGGACTTCGCCGTGATTCGTCCCGTCGAAGTAACGCAGCGGCATGCGATCGATTTTCTCGGCGATGTCGCGGCGGAAGCGGTAGGCGATGTTGGCCGAGATGTCGGCCATGATCCAGCCCTGAATGTAACTCAGCAGCGCAGAAAGAGCATAGAGGACGAGTACGGTGAAGAGAACGTTGCCGATGTACTCGAAGTCGATGCCCGTCCCCGCGCCGGTAATCTGCCCCAGGACGCCCTCGAACAGTTTTGTGGTCGCTCTGCCCAGAATCTTGGGGCCGATGATCGAGAAGACGGTCGAGGCGACCGCGATCAGCATGGACGCCAGGATGGCTAGGCGGTACCTGCCCAGATATTCGATGAGTTTGCGCATCGTGCCGCGGAAATCGCGGGCTTTTTCGCCTTTCATCATCGCCCGCGGACCGCCGTGTCCGAAGGGGCCGACCGGACGAGGAGGGCGATTGGTCGAGGCAGGGGCGTTTTGGTTGCTCATTTCAACGCCTCCTGGCCGATTTGAGAGAGGGCAATGTCGCGATACACATCACAGGTTTCCATCAATTCGCGGTGTTTTCCTTTCCCGACGATTTTTCCCTGGTCAAGGACGATGATTTGTTCGGCGTGCATAATGGTTGCCACGCGCTGGCTGACGATGAAAGTGGTGCTTCCTTTTGTCTTTTCCTTGAGCGCCTGGCGCAAGGCGGCGTCGGTCTTGAAGTCCAGCATCGAGAAACTGTCGTCGAAGATGTAAATCGGCGCTTTCTTGACCAGGGCGCGGGCGATCGCCAGACGCTGTTTCTGCCCGCCGGAGACGTTCGACCCGCCTTGTGAAATCTCGGCCTGCAATCCCTCTTCTCTGGCAAAGATGAACTCGCTGGCCTGGGCGATGTCGGCGGCCTCTTTCAACACATCGGCGCTGGCGTTTTCGTCGGCGTATTTCAGATTGCTTTCGATGGTTCCCGAGAATAGCGTCCCTTTCTGGGGGATGTAGCCAATCTTTGCCCGCAGATCGTGTTGGGCGACCTGGCGGACGTCCACCCCGCTGACGAGGACCGCGCCCTCGGTCACGTCATAGAAGCGCGGAATCAGGCTCAGAATGGTCGACTTGCCCGACCCCGTCGAGCCGATGATGCCGATCGTCTCGCCCGGCTTGGCCGTGAAGTTGATGTTGTGCAACACGTCCTCCTGCGCGCCGGGGTAGCGGAAGGATACGTTGCGGAATTCCACCTGGGGGACGAACGAGTCCCCGAATGTGAGCGGCTTCTCCGGGTCTTTGATGGAGACCTCGGTTTCGAGCACGTCGGCGATTCGTCCGGCCGAGACGGAGGCGCGCGGCAGCATGATGAACATGAACGACATCATCAGGAAGGCGAAGACGATTTGCATGGCATATTGGAGAAAGGCCATCATGTCGCCGACCTGCATCTGGGATTGGGCAACCTGATGGGCGCCCACCCAGATGATCGCGAGGGAGAGGCCGTTCATGATGAGCATCATGACCGGCATCATCACCACCATGACGCGGTTGATGAACAGGCTGATTCCGGTCAGGTCTTGGTTGGCCCGGTCGAAGCGCTTTTCCTCGTACTCCTGCATGTTGAAGGCGCGGATGACCATCATGCCCGAAAGGTTTTCGCGCATCACCAGGTTGAGGCGATCCACCAGGTTCTGGATCATTTTGAACTTCGGCAGGGCAATCGAAAAGACCGTCAGCACCAGGCCGAGCAGGACGATGACGGCCAGGGCGATGAGCCACCACATGGAGGTGCTTTTGCCCAGGGCGCGGATGATGCCCCCAATGCCGATGATCGGCGCGTAGATGACCATCCGCATCATCATGATGACGACCATCTGGATTTGAGTCACATCGTTGGTCGAGCGGGTGATGAGCGAGGCGGTCGAGAATTGATCGAACTCGGCGCTGGAGAAACTTTCCACTTTGCGGAAGACCTCGCGGCGCAGGTCGCGCGCCAGACCGGCGGCGGTGCGGGCGGAGAGAAAGCCGACGGCGATCGTACAGGCAATGGACAGGAGCGTCAGCAGGAGCATCGAACCGCCGATGCGCAGGATGTAGTCGGTTTGCAGTCGGTCGGTGTCCATGCCGAGGGCGAGGTATTCTTCTTTGACCGCGCCCACCGCCATTTGGGTGATCATTTTGTCGCCCAGGGCGGCGAACCGCTCCTGAATCATGCTGGTGATTTGGGCGCGTTGCGCGGGCGGGAGGTTGGCCAGGACAGTGAAAAGGTCCGCGCCGGGGGGCGGGGCGCCTAGGCCGAGCATCTGTCCCATCGCGGCGGCCGCTTGCGGGTCGGCGGCGAGGCGCTGGACACTGGCGACCACCAGCCAGGCTTTTCCCAGGATGGGGTTCATCTGTTCGAGCGTCGCCCGGTCAATGGGGTCCAGCACGTAAACGGGTTCGTCGGCCAGGGCGGGATATTTTTGAACCAGCGTCGCATAGTCGGCGGCGTTGGCGTCCACCAGCCGGTAGTGGTCGAGGACGAGCGTTCTTTCCTCGTCGGTCATGAAGAGAACGAGTTTCTCCATCTCGGCCTGGCGAATTGCCTCGGGGACGGCGTTTTCGATGCCGCCCTGCTGAATGCCGTTGTTGACGATTTTCGACATGTAGTCGGGCAGCGCCAGGTCGGCGTTGGCTTGCACGAACAATAGGCCGATGGCAAGGAGAATCAGAAGCGTGTAGGGTTTGAGATATTTGAAGAGACGCAGCATAGAAAGGGAGGAACTCCTGAACAGGAATGACAAACCGTCCCATGGATGGGGCAGGGGCGGCGATGACTCTCAATCTTCCATTTGGCGGGCGGCTTCGGTGAGCAGCGTCAGGGCGCGGATGACCATCTCTTGTTGTTCGGCAGTCAGGGATTGGGTGATGTTTTCGATCCACTGGCTGCGCGCCTCGATGCCCTTTTTGATCAGCGCCAGGCCGTCGGGCGTCAATTTGAGCCGCTTGGCGCGCCGGTCTTGGGGGTCTTCGGTGCGCTCGACCAGCCCCATTTGAACCAGCCGGTCAACGGCCTGGCTGGCGGCGGCATTGGTGATCCCCATTTTCTCCCCAATATCCGAGACGCCAATGCTGTCTTCGTGCATCATGCGCATCAGAATGTTGATTTGCGAAAACGACAGGCCGGTGGCGTCCATGAAGCGCTTGAAATCGCGGCCGGAACGGTGCATGAAGACCTTGGCCCACTCGCGCACCACTTCGGAAAATAGTTTATCTGTCTGCATAATTAACATTCCTAATTAGTTAAGCGGGCTTGAATATATCGCTTTCGTGGAAAGTTGTCAAGAGGGCGGTCTCTTTTCGAGAAAAGTTTGGGCCGCTTCGCGCTCAATCTGGCCGAAATGCTGTATAATTACGGTTATGGAAGACCGCTCTCGCTCTCTGGGGTATTATTATCCTTGCCGCTGACCGTTGCTGCGGATGAGTGCCACGCGCCTGCCGCAGCGGGCGCGTTTTTGTTTGCAACCATTAACCCTTCTTTGCCTCGGAGTTTTCCATGACCACCCTCACCATTGACCAACAAGTCGCCCTCCTCATGCAAGGCACGGAATACGGCGACGAAGAACTCAAGCAAAACATGGCGCGCGAGTTGAAGGAACGTCTGCTCGAAGCGCAGAAGGAAGGCCGTCCCCTGCGCGTCTACTGCGGCTTCGACCCGCGCACCAGCGACCTGCACCTCGGCCATACCGTCCCGATGCGCAAACAGCGCCAGTTTCAGGAACTCGGCCACGAGGTCACCTTCGTCGTCGGCGACTACACCTCGCTCATCGGCGACCCCTCGGACAAGGACAAACTCCGCCCGCGCCTGACGCCCGAAGAAGTGCGCCATAACGCCGCCACCTACGCCGAGCAGGCCTACAAGATTCTCGACCGCCACAAGACCAAAATCCGCTTCAACTCCGAGTGGCTTTCTGAGTTGACCTTTGCCGAACTCATCGAACTGGCCTCCAACTTCACCGTCCAGCAGTTCGTGCGCGAACGCGAAAACTTCCGCCTGCGCTGGGAAAACAACGACCCCATCTACCTGCACGAGACCTTCTATGCCCTCATGCAGGGCTACGACGCCTACATGCTCCGGGCCGACGTCCAGATTGGCGGCACCGACCAGATGTTCAACATCATGACCGCCGCCCGCAAAATCATGACCGCCCTCGGGGCGCGTCCCAACATCGCCATCATCCTGGGCATCCTGCCCGGCACCGACGGCGAGGTCAAGATGAGCAAATCGCTCGGCAACCACATCCCTCTGCTGGCGACGCCGGAGGACATGTACGGGAAGGTCATGTCCGTGCCCGACAAGGCGATGGGGCAGTACATGCGCCTCGTCACGCGCTGGACCCCTGACCGGATTGCCGAGATGGAGGCCGCTCTCCGCTCTGGCGCGCTGCATCCGCGCGACGCCAAGATGGCCATCGCCCGCGAGATCGTTTCCATCTTCCATGACGAAGAGTCCGCCGCCCGCGCCGAGGAGACTTTCAAGCGCGTCTTTCAGCAGAAGGATGTCCCGGACGAAATGCCCGAATACACCCTCCAGCCCGGGCAAACGGTGCTGGACGTGCTGCTCGCCGCTGGCCTGGCGACGAGCAAATCCGAGGGGCGGCGGCTGATGGACCAGAAAGGCGTCCGCCTGGATGGGGAAGTGCTGGAAAAATTCGACGCTCCCTTTCCGCACCCCGGCGTCTTGCAGGTAGGCAAGCGGCGCTTTGTGCGCGTCAAATAGACCTTCAACGGCGATCGTGGGGCTGTCCAAAAGGAGGGCGGGATACCCTCCCGCCCAGGGGCCAAACCTGTTTCATCTGTTTCTTCGGGGGCTTAGCCCCCGAGGAAACGTGTTAACAAACGAGTGTTGGACTTTGCCCCCGAGGGAGCAAAGGACTGTCCAAAAAGCAGGGGGCTGCCCAATCTTTTGGGAGAGCCTCACTTTTTGGACAGTTCCTCGTTTCCAGAAAGTCGTTCCAGCCGTTGCGGATAGGGGTGTTATGGATTCAGGGCCTCTTCTAGCAACCGCCGTCCCAGGTAGGTGGCCAGGGATGGATTTTCTTCTTCGAGCAGGACCACCACCGTCAACGGAGTCGCCTGCCAGTCGGGGAGCGTGCCGCCCAGATACCAGGTCAGGCGGCTGCCGTTTCGAGAGTCGTGGCCGACCCATTCCCAGTAGGGCTTTCCGGCGACCAGCCGCTCTTCGGCGACGCGTCGGGCCGATTCGGGCGGCAAAGCCTGGACCGGTTCGCTCAGCGGCGGCAGGATGACCCATCCTTGCGCCGGGGTGTTGACGGCCATGGCGAGGCGCGGCGGGGGGCGGACGCCGTCGTTGCTGTAGGCGGCGGCGGCCAGGGCGGCTTGCAGCGGACTGATGAGCGGCAGTTCGGCAGGCGACGAGGCGGCCGCAACCGGGAGGGGCAGAGAGGGGGCCTGATACAGCCCCAGGGCGTCGAACAGTTCGACGGCGGCAGCGTTGGGCGGGGCGGCGGGACGGAGAGTCAGGCCGACGGTCGGGGCGAAGAGGCCGGTCAACAGGCTTGTGCAGGGGTAGCGTCCCTGCGCGGCGCGGTTGAGCAGCGGCGAGCGGGGGTCCTGGGTGAGGGCGGTCGCCTGTTCGTCCAGCAGGGCGGGATCGTAGGTGGGGTGAGAGGCCATCACCAGGATTTCGCCGCTCGAGGCGTTCAAGAGGACGACCGCGCCGGCATGATTGCCCAACATTTGGTCGGCTCGTCTCTGAAGGCGCAGGTCGAGGCTGAGACGGACGTCCAGGCCGGGGGGAGGCTGGCCGTATAGCAGGTGAGACCACCAGATGAGTTTGGCCGGATTGCCCTGCAGACCGCGCAGGTAGGGATCGAGGCTGGCCTCCAGTCCGGCCTGTCCATAGACGGGATGCGTGTAGCCAACAACCGGGGCCAGGTCAGGGTAAAGGTAGACGCGCTCGTATTGACCGGGGCGGCCTACGGTTTCGGTGATGCGGCCTTCGTTACGGTCGAGCAGCGCGCCGCGTTGGACGTAGCGGTCGGCGATGGCGCGGCGGGCGTTGTCGGTGCGGGTGAGCAGGTCGGGGCCGCGCACGACGGCCCACCAGGTGTTGGTGAGGGCGGCGGCAAGCAAGCCCGCTCCGAACACCATCGCCAGGAGGAGATAGGGTTGCGATTGGCGAAGCGGAGCGGGTTCGTCTTCGGGCTGGCTGGAGATGAGCAGCAGCAGGAGCAGGGTGGCAAAGGAGGTCAAGAGGGATGAGCCGCCGTAGGAGATGAAGGGCAGGGTCACGCCGGTCAGGGGAAGCAGGCGCAGGTTGCCGCCGATGATCAAAAGGCTTTGGATGCCCAGATAAGCGGTCAGACCGGCGGCCAGGAGGCGGCGGAACTGGTCGGGGGCGCGCAACGCGATACGCAGGCCGCGGGCGAAGAACAGCCCAATGGCGGCCAGCAAGCCCATCGTCCCCATCAGGCCGGTCTCCTCGGCGATTGCCGCAAAGACGAAGTCGGAGTGCGTGACCGGCACCAGGCCGGGATTCCCCAGGCCGGGGCCGCGTCCGCCCAGTCCGCCGTTGGCGACGGCCAGCAGGGACTGCACGATTTGGTAGGAGCGGCCGGTCGGATCGGCCCAGGGATTCAGCCAGGCGTCGACGCGCAGACGCACGACATCGAACAAGAAGTAACCGGCGATGCCGGTGAGAGTCAGGCCGAGCAGGCTGATGATCAGGACGCGTTTGCGGCCGGATGCGATGAACAGCATGACGGTGTAGAGCAGGATGAACAGCGAGGCGGTGCCGAGGTCGCGCTGGGCGATGAGCAGAATCAACGCCAGGCCGGTCACCAGAGCGGTCGGCGTCATGAGGGGCAGGAGTCGGGTGTTGAGGGGCAGGTGGTCGGCGAAATAGGCGGCCAAGTAAACGATGAGCAGCAGTTTGAGCGGTTCGGAGGGCTGGAAGTAGACTCCGCAGCAGCCCAACCACAGGCGCGGCCCGCCGCCCATCGGGTTGGCGCCGAAGATCAGGGTCAGGGCGGTCAGCAGCAGGCCGCCGGTGAGGGCGATGTACTTGTAGCGGCGCAGGAAGCGCAGTTCGGGGGCCAGCCGCATGCCGAAGGCCAGCAGGAGGCCGAGGGCGGTCAGCCAGAGCGCCTGGCGGATGCCGAAGGCGGTGGTCAACCGGAAGATGGTCAGCAGTCCCCATCCGCTGAGCAAGGCGGCCAGGGGGAGGAGATAGGGGTCGGCGTCAGGGAGGTAGCGTTTGCTTTGCCGGTGGGCGAAGTAGAAGATGCCTGCCCAGCCGAGGAATCCCGCCCAGTGAACGAGGCGGTAGTTGACGTCCCAGGCGCGTTCGCGGGCGGCGGGGGAGAGGGTCAGGGCCAGGGCGTAGAGGAAGACGAAGAGGCCCGCCAGGGCGAGCAGGCGGCTTTCGATCTTGGTGGGGGCGAGGAAGCGGGCGAGCGGATTGCGCACAGAGTCGTCCCTGCTGAGGAGGGGGGACATCAAGGCAGATATTTCTTGACCAGCAGGTCGAGTTTCTGGCGGGTGGCGGGGGGAATCACGGACGGGTCGGTGATGAGCGCCGAGGCAAGGGCCTGACCGCAGGCGCAGGTTCGGTCTTCTGGAAGGGCGGCTACCAACTCGGCGATGGCGCGGCGGGCGGTTTCAGTGTTCTGATTCAGAATCTGGATGACCATTTCGACGGTCACGGGCGCCTCGCTGACGTGCCAGACGTCGTAGTCGGTGACGTGGGCCATGATGGCGTAGCACATCTCGGCTTCGCGCGCCAGGAAGGCCTCTGGGGCGGCGGTCATGCCGATCAGGTCCATGCCCCAGGAGCGGAAGACGTTCGATTCGGCTCGGGTGGAGAAACGTGGCCCCTCGACGACGATCAGCGTCCCGCCGCGGTGGATGACGGCCAGCGTCTTGCGGATCGCCGCTTCGAGGTGGTCGGAGAGATGCGGGCAGAAGGGGTCGGCGACGCCGATGTGGGCCACCAAGCCCTCGCCGAAGAAGGTGCGCGGCCGGCCGCGGGTGTGGTCGAAAATCTGGTCGGGGATGACGATGTGCCCGGGAGCGTAGTCCTCGCGCAGCGAGCCGACGGCGCTGACGCTGAGCAGGCGTTCCACGCCGAGCATTTTGAGGGCGTAAATGTTGGCGCGGGCGTTCACCTCTGACGGCAGAATGTGGTGGCCGATGCCGTGGCGGGCCAGGAAGGCTATGCGGCGGCCGTTGAGCGTTCCGACCACGATGGGCGCGCTGGGTTTGCCGAAGGGCGTTTCGAGGTCGTATTCCTGCGTATCGGTCAGGCCGGGCATTTGGTACAGGCCGGAGCCGCCGATGACGCCGAGGCAGATGTTCTCTTTCATGCTGATTTCTCCTCTGCGGGCAGTTGCTGGGTGGGAGGCATCAGGTTGTCGCCGGCCATCAGCACGGTCAACTTGGCTTTGCCGCAGTTGATTTCATCGTTCGAGATGATGACGGTGGGCGTGGAGACCGGTTCGTTGTTGAGCAGCGTGCCGTTGGTCGAATGGAGGTCTTCTACCCACCATTGGTTGTGGTGGTAGGAAAGCCGGGCGTGGCGGGCCGAGACGGTGTCTTCCTTGATGGGGCATTCACAGGCCGGGTCGCGGCCGATGGTGATCTCGGGTTGGTTGAAGTGCCGAATTTGCGCCGGGCCGCCCTCGCGCTGGATGACCAAACTGAGAGGAGGTACTTTGCGCAAGGCCAGCAACGCAGCCTGTTGCCGGATATCCTGCCAGAGCAGCAGGAAAGCCCAGACCAGGAAAGCGTACAGGCCGGCGGTCAGGAGGATGCGCAGGACCAGAAAGAGGATGCCGCTCATTTGGCCGGTTGGTCTTGGTCGTTTTTTAGCACTGCCGTGGGACGGTCGGCGGAGGCGGGCGTTCCTGGTTGGGTATGCGGCTGGCTGCGGGTGTGCGGGGCGGTGGGCAGGTCTTGTCCGAAGATGAGCGTCACGCCTGCCAGAGAAATTACGTCCCCCGGATAGAGAATGGTCTGATTGATCGGCTGGCCGTTGACGAGCGTCCCGCCGGTGGAATTCAGGTCGAACAAGACAAAACGGCCTTTGACGGCCCGCAATTGGGCGTGATTGCGGGAAACGCGCGGGTCGTCAATGACGATGTGATTGTCCAGACGGCGGCCGATGTTGATGACTGCCTGGGTCAAGGGGATGATTTTGGTGCCGTGCAGGATGAGGAAAGCGTTGCTGGGGACGGCCTCGGCGGACGTCTCTGCTTTGGGCGCGGCGGTCAGGCTGTCGGTCTCCTCCTCGGGGTTGTCTTCGCCGAAGGAGGTCAGCAGGCGCACTTCGCCGTCTGGCAGGCTGGAGTCGGCGGTGGTGGTGATCTTGGGCTGGCGGGCGAACGACAGGCCGGCCTCTTTGGCGACCGTTTGGATGGCCTCCAGCAATTTTTCCAGCAGAACGGCATCCTGCCGCCAGTCTGCCAGCGTGGCGGGGTTAGCCACCAGGATATAAACATCGGGGGCAAGGGGGGCGCCCTGGGCGTCCTGTTTCAGATTGGCTTGCATGGCGGTTCCCAGTTGGCGCGCCAGGCGCTCCTCGGTTTTTTGACCGGGGAGGAGGCGCATCAGATGATCTTCGAAGAGCGCTTGCAGGCGAGATTCAAGGGCGTCTAGGTTGGCCATATCCCTGCTTCGTGGTTGGAGTTGCTGGCAATTATAGAGGCGAGGCGATAATTGTGCAAGTCCGAGTTGGCAGGCTACGACTTGCGCGTAGTCAGCGTTTTCTTCCAGAACCGTTTTTTGCCAACGGGGGGCTAGAGCGGCCGCGCGCAGTTCGGGCAAACCGTCTCGCCGTGGACGAGCACGAAGCCGCAGTGACTGCAGGCGCGAGGTTGAACTTTGCCCAGCGGCGCGCCGCAGGCGACGCATTTTGCCTCGCCGACCGGATTGGCGCTGCCGCAATACTCGCAGATGATGCGGTTCAAACGTTCTGACAATTGATGACTGGCCCCCGCGGCGCGTACCACGTTTCCGACCACCAGCCAGACTTTTTCGCGCAGTTGCAGGTTGCTGATGTCCTGGGCGATGTCGTCGAGCCGGCCGAGCAGGTTGAACGGGTTGACCAGCGCCGAGATGGCCGATTGGCCCAAACTGGCGGCGATGCCCAGCCATTGTTGCTCGCCGACCTGCACCAGCACGCCGTCTTCCACCTGTTGGATGTTGATGGAGAGGGCAGTCTTGCCGCCGGAGCGCGCCCATTGGGAGGAAGCGATTTGGACGGTCAAGTTCTCGCGGCTGCCCAGGAGCTGCGTTTGCAGGTTGCCCTGGTTGAATTCGGCCATCAGGGCCTGGGCGATGTCGGTAGGGGTAATCTGACCGTGGTAGACTCGTCTTTCCATGAGATGGATTATAATCGCTTTGTTTGATGCAGGAAGGATTTATTTTCCACTCTGTTTACGAAATCTTGTCCTGGGAAGTTTCGAGATGCGCATTGGGTCGAAAATCGGTTTGTGGCTTGTCTTTGTGTTGATTGGCGCGACGGCGCTCGTTTGGGGGCCGGCCGGTTCTCCGGCCGCGGCGCAGCAGCCGACCGGTTCGATTCCGACCGTGACCGGCACGCCGACCGGCGTTTTTGCCACCGTCACGTACGAGGAGCCGATCAACGTGCGCGCCGGCCCGAGTTCGGTCTATTATCCCCGCATCGGGGCTTCGCTCTATCCCGGTCAGGTCGTGCCGGTCTTGGGGCGGACGGCGGGCGGCGAATGGATTCAGATTTACTATCCGGGCGTGCCGGGCAACGTGGGCTGGGTGTACGCCCCGCTGGTGACGCTTTCGCCGGGGTTCGTGCCGATTGTCGAGCCGCCGCCGACGGCGACCCCGCGCACGACGCCGACCATCGACCCGACCCTGGCGGCCGCCTTCCAGGCGCCCATGACGCCGACCCGCCTGCCGACCTTCACGCCGCCGCCCGCCCTCGTGATCCCGACCTTCGAGGCCGGGGCCGGCGAGAGAGGGACGGTGCCTATGGGGCTGGTCATCTTCGGTTTGCTGGGGGTGGGGTTGTTTGGGGCGCTGATTTCTTTCCTGCGCGGCCGATGAGTCGTCTTGCAAGTAAAAACGAGGCCCGGCAGAAGACTGCCCGGCCTCGTTTTCTTTTGGCGGCGGAGGTCAGAGTCCGCAGGATCCGCTTTCGCAACTGCAGGGGGGCAGAGCGTTCGGGTTCTCGACCAGAAATCCCTTGCCGCGGGCGTCGTCGATGAAATCGACCAGCGCGCCGCGCAGGTATTCGATGGATTGATCGTCCACCAGCAATTTGACGCCTTCGCACTCGAAGATCAAGTCGGTCGGAGAGGGGTGGTTGTCCAGGGCCATGCCGTATTGCAGCCCCGAGCAGGTGCGCCCGGCGATGTAGAGGCGCAGGGCGTAACTTTCGTCCAGGTCGCGTTCTTTCCGCAACTGGCGCACCACCTCGGCGGCGGCGGGAGTCAGTTGGACGAGGTTGGTTTCGGCTGGGAGGGTCATTCGTTCTCCTGGGTGCAAAATTTTGACTTATGCTATCAGGGTTGAGGGGTTTTGTCAATCGGCTTTCCCGCCGCGAACCGGCGAGGCGGGGGTCAGAACAACTTCATCTGCTCCGGCGGTTCGAGGGGATCGGCGTCGAGCAGGGTTTTCCACTGGGCGCGGTCCAGGGTGGAGAGGGCGGCCAGGCGGCGCAACTGGCGGTATTTGAGGACGCGCCAGCCGCCCGCCCACAGACGGGCGAGGACCGGGTCGCGGGCGAGTTTGCGGCTGAGCAGACTCACCCGTCCGCCGGGCAGGACCAGGAGGCTGTTCTCGGGCGGGTAGGGGTTGCTGCGCACCAGCCGACAGGCGGCGGCCGAGGCAAGCAGGTAGAAGGCGTGGACGAGGCGGCCCTTTTCCTCCCAGGTGAGCAGACGCGCTTCGGTTTTCTGCCAGCGCGGCAGGTAGCCCAGGCGGGCGCCCAGGTGGGTGAGCATCTCGCCCGCCTGTTCCAGATCGCGCAGACGGGCGGCGGGGGCGTCTTCGGGGCGCAGTTGGTAGCGGCCCTCGCTTTCGACGGCGTAGGAGTCCAGGACGGCGCGAATCAGGGAGAGGGGCGGGGTCAGCAGGCCGGGCAGTTCGGCGTAGACGGCGGATTCGATGGCGGTTCGATCGGCGCCGGGATGTTGGTTGAGATAGTTGACGATGACGCGCTCGACGCGGTCGGGAAGAGGGTCGTCGTTTTCCAGCTCGGGCAGGCCCCACAATCCGGTCTCGGGGTTGTCGCTGCCGCCGTGATGGATGAAGGTCGAGGATTGCAGGGCGGTCAGGATGGCGGTTTGCAGGGTGGTCAGGGCTTCTTCGCCCCAGGGCAGGAGGCCTTCCTCGGCGAGGGAGACCAGACCGGCGGCGTGAAGATGCAGGTAAGTGGCAGGTTCGCCGCGCCGGCTCAGGTAGGCGTGAATGGCCTGGCGGGCCAGGTCGGGCAGGGAGGGCGCCGGCCCGGCGGTCGCTTCCGAGGAGCGGGCTTCGCTGGTTCGGTCGGGTTCGACCCCCTCGGTCGGTTTGTGGGCGAAGGCGCGGCGTCGCCAGAGGAGGTAGAGGGGGTCGTCGGGGGTGCGCAGGGCGACGCCGCTCAGGTTCAGTCCGGCCGCCGCGGCCGCCAGCACGGCTGCGCTCAGGTAGGAGGGTTCGGGTTCGGCAATGACGCCGAAGAACGGCGCGGACAGGGGCAGGGAGGGGGTCAGGCTCTTGAAGGCGGCGTGGAGCGCTTCGGCGTGCCAGTTCCAATCGTAGCGGCGGCGGCGCAGGACCATCTTGAACGGGGCGACGGCCTCGCGGCCCCACAGCCAGCCCGACCAGAGGGCCGAGAGCGTCCAGAAGGCCTGATTGGGGCGCGGCAGGGCGGCGATGACGGCGCTGACGTCCAGCCCTTTGAGATGAGGGGCCAGGTCGCGGGCGGGGCCTTCGAAGAGGCAGATTCCGCCGCCCGGCGGCGGCAGGTCGGGCCAGGACGTCAGCGGGACGGTGTCCGCCTCGCCGGCCCAGAGGTCCACGCCGGCCTCCAGGGCGCGCCAGACGTTGTATTCGAGGAAGCGGGGCGGGACGGCGAGTTGTTTGGGGCGCGGCCGCTCGGTCGGATGGGGCCAGAGGGTGTTGGCCTGATCGCAGGCGGTCAGCAGGAGGGCGGTCAGGCAGCGGCGGCGGAGGGGCGGGAGGGCCAGGCCGTCCAGTTTGTTGACGATGGTCAGCAGGGCGTAGATCGGACGCGGCAGATAGACCGAGAGCGCTTCCTCGACGGCGGGCCGGTCGGGGTCGTCGAGGGCGGCGACGCGCTCGAGGGCGCGCGCCCGGTGCAGGCGCGCGGCCGCGGCGATCTGGAGCGCCCGCTGACGGTCGGTCTGTTCCGCGTCGAACTCGCCGCCTTCGCCGCACGGACAGCGGTACACGCGCCGGAGGGGCGCTTCGCCGCCGCGCTCCCAGACGAAGGCCTCGGCCGGGATGCTGCGGCGGCAGCGGACGCATTCGGTCAGGTAGAGGTCTTGCAGGTGGGTTTCGAGGCGTTCTTCGCCTTTGCGGGCGGCGGCCAGGGCGGCCAGGGCGGCCTGGAATTCGGCGCGCGGCGGCGGGTCGGCGCTCATTTCGATCAGGAAGCGCGTCACCGGGTTGTTGACGGCCACCACCAGGCGCAGACCGGCGCGGGCGGCTTCCACGGCCAGGCGGGGCGAAGCGCCGAAGGGGTCGAGCGCCAGCCCGCCCGAGGTCAGGGGCTGGGAGGCCAGGAAGGCGCTGACGATCCCGGCGGGGACGGGCGGCAGGAAGCGCGCCAGCGGTCCGGGGCGCGGCGGTTCTTCGCCGGGCAGGTAGGCGAACGATTCCATCAGTTTTAGTATAACGGTTCGTCGGGAAAAAACAATCCCCTCAGGGTTTCCAGCCGATGAAGAGGCTGTTGAGGCCCCATTGCGTCCAGAAACGCTTGCGGCGGATCCGGCGGAAACCGGCGCGCTGGAGGCGCTCGATGATTTCGGCGGCGGTCAGGTAGTATTCTTCTTCGGCGTCCATGCCGCGTTCGCCGTCCATGTCGTGGCGGGTGCCGAAGAGGCGGTCGTAGACGGCGACGACGCGGTGGACGAGGATTTCGGCCAGGGGATGGCCCATGGTGACGAGAATGTTGCCACCGGGCCGCAGACAGCGGAAGGCTTCGCTCAGTTCGAAGTCGCGCTGGGAGCGGGGGACGTGGTTGAGGTTGGCGATGAAGGTGACAGTGTCGAAGGAGGCGTCCTCGAAGGGGAAGCGGCCGCCGGGGGCGATGAGGTGCGAGGCGTCCAGCCCTTCGTAAGGATAGACGTCGATGCCGCGGCCCGCGCCCCCCAGGAAGCGCTCGATGAAGAGGTTGTGGCGGCCGCAGCCCACGTCCAGGCACTCGCCGCGCACTTCGGCGGCGCAGTAGTCGAAACGTTCGGTGCGCAGGGAGGAGAGTCCCCAGCGGTCGTCTTCGAAGAGGGTCAGGGCGCGCAGGGGAAAGGTGAGGAAGTCGAGCAGTTTTTGGGCGCGGCTGCGGCGCGGCCGAGGGAGGCGTTCAGCGTTCGTCATGGCGGCCGTCCTCCCCGCGGCGGTGCAGCAGACTCATGCGGATGGCCGAGAGCTGGCTGGCGATCAGGCCGATGAAGAGGCTGAGCAGGCCGGTGACGATGGCGAGCATCGAGCCGACGCTGACGCCCCGGCCCATCAGGAAGAAAGGCGTTCCCCAGATCACGCCGAAGGAGATGAAAACCAGCGCCAGCGGCAGGAAGATGCGGATGGGGTTGAAGAGCATGGCGATGTTGATGATTTCGATGAGGGTGTCCACGGCGGTGTAGGTGGTGATGGTGCTTTTGCCGCCGCGGCGTTCGCGGACGGTGATGGGGTGTTCGAGCACCAGGTTGCGCTGGTTGATAAAGATGAGGGTGATGACGTCGCTGAAGGCCATGGTATTGGGGCAGAGGGGCAGGTACGTTTGCACCAGGTCGGTGCGGTAGAGTTTGAAGCCGGAGTTGAGGTCGTAAATCGGCAGGGGCAGGAGCAGGCGCGTAAAGGCCCGGATGAGGCGCTTGCCGAGTTCGCGGTAGCGGTTGGCGCTCTTCCAGGCGCCGCGGTTGCCGACCACCAGATCGGCGTCCGTGACCAGGGCGAACTGGAACATGGCCTCGATGTCGGCGGGCGCGTGCTGGCCGTCGCCGTCGATGGTGACGACGTGGGAGGTGGCGGCGCGGGCCAGGCCGCTCTTGAGCGCGCCCCCGTAGCCTCGGTTGACCTTGTGGTGAATCACCTCGACGAATTTTTCGTCCCGATGGGCGTCCAGGATGGCCCGGCTGCCGTCCGTCGAGCCGTCGTTGACCAGAATCAAGCGCCAGCCATTCTTGCGGCAGGCGGGGAGCAATTCGGCCAGGAAGGCTTCGAGCGAATCGGCTTCGTTGTAGATGGGGACGACGACGGTCAGGGAGGGTCGGGAGCGGATGGACATAGGGGAACCTTAACGGCGTTCCAGGAAGATGATCAGATTTTGCGGCTCGGCGTGGTCGCGGTATCTCTGCTGGATTTGAGCCAGGAGCGCCGGCTGGTCGGCGATGACCGACCAGTTCTCGACGGTCAGGAAGGCGTAGTCGTAGTCGCCGGTCAGGAGGTCGGCGGCGATGCCGCTGTCGGCGGAGGACAGGCTGAACTGGTCGACTCCGGCCCGGGCGTCGAAATAGACGTTGAACATGCTGGCCAATTCGTTCCGGTCGGCGGCCAGCATCGGGACCTGGAGGCGGTTGGCCTCCAGGACGTAGGCGCTGATGCCGCTGTCCACGTAGAGGCGCGTGTCGGGGGCGGTTTCGATCCGATCGGCGAAGCGGGAGAACGGGTAGAAGTCGAAGCGGGAGAGGGCCTGGTTGGGGCGCTCGATGAACAGCAGACGGGCGTTGGCCAGCAGCGGCGAGACCAACAGGCCGGCCATGCAGACGAGGGGGACGACCCAGCCGTAGGGCGCTTCGCGTTTCGTGAGGAAGAGGGCTGCTAACAGGAGGGTCAACAGGAGGGGATGGAAGATGATTTCGAGGAATTGACCGAAATCTATCCCGCCGGCGTAGACGAGCGGCCGGATGGCGAAGCGCAGGGCGACGGGCAGGATCAGGGCGGCGGTCAAGAGGGCCAGCCAGCGAAGTCTGGCCGTTCGTTCGGCCGGGAGGGACATTTCGATGAATTGGGGCGCCAGCGAGGCCAGGACGGCGTACGCGGGCAGAAGATGACGGCTTTCGAAGCCCCAGATGTTGTTGGCGGTGAAGATCAGGAAGAGAAGCCCGCCGAGCGGCAGCAGCCAGACCAGACGATAGGGCCAGGTCAGGTCGGCGGCCCTTCTCACGCCGCTCAGAACATAGAGAAGGAAGGGAATGTAGATGACGCGCAGGGCAAAGCCGGTGTACCAGTTGGTCGAATCGAGGGCGTAGTTTGCGGCGTCGAAGTGCTGCACATAGGAGGCGCGAAATTCCTGGATTTCGGCCAGCCGCCAGCCGAAGAAGGGGTCTTTGAGGACGAGGGCGCAAAGCGCGCCGTACACCACGACGCCGATGAGCGCCCCGCCCAGGAGATGGGCGAGACGAATCCCGAATTGGCGGAGATCGAAGCGGTCCCCGGCGTCGAATCCGAGGCCGGGGAGCAGCAAGGCGGCGATCAGCATCGTCTCTTTGGTCCGCAGGCCGAGGGAGAGGACGACGCCGAGGAGAATCGGCCAGAGCACCCGCCGGGGGCGCTGACAGGAGAGCAGGTAGAAGGTCAGGGCGAGCGAAAACAGGAAAGCCAGGGTCAGGTCCACGAAGGGCGTGCCGGCCCATTTGGCCAGGTCGGAGAGCGAGAGGAAGACGCCGACGGCCAGCAGCCCGTGCAGGGGGGTGCTTTTGTCGGAGCACAGGCGGGCGTTCAAGTAGATGAGAAAGGCGCTGGCGGCGATCAGAAAAGCCCAGTACGCCTGGACGCCGGTCAGCGGGGCGGGGGCGGCGCGGACGAAGAGCAGTTCGAGGAAGACGTGGAAATAGCGGTTGAGGATGAAGGGGTCTTTGGCGCCGGTCAGGCCGACGTTCAGGTACCACAGGACGTCCGAGGAGAGCGGCCCGCCGGGGGCAAAGCGCGTCAGCAGGCCCCACAGCAGAAGGGCGGCCAGGCCGGCCAGGAGGAGTTCGAGGCGTTTGACTGGCATCGGCGCGATTCCTCCGTCAGCGCTGCAGGGCGACCAGGACGGCGTGGGGGGCGAGCGAGTCGATCTTCTCTTGACCGGCGCTTGCCAGCAGAATCTCCCAGTCGCCGGCGGGGGCGGAGAGGCGGGCCGGGCGGGCGGTGAAGTTGAGGGCGACCCAAACGGTCTGCGATTCGGAGCGGCGCAGGTAGGTCAGGACGCCGGGTGGGGCGGAGAGGGGGACGAAAGCGCCGCGCCGCAGGGCGGGATGTTCACGGCGGAGGGCGATCAGGCGGCGGGTGAAGTTCAGCAGGGAATGGGGGTCGGCTTCCTGGGCGGCGACGTTGCGGCGGGGATAATCGGGATGGACTTTGAGCCAGGGTTGGGCGCGGCTGAAGCCGGCCTGGGGCGAGTCGTCCCATTGCATCGGGCCGCGGCAGCCGTCGCGGCCTTTGTAGATCGGCCAGTAGCGCTGTCCCGGCGGGTCGAGGATTTCGCGGCGCTTGAGCGGCAGGTCGCGCATGCCGATTTCCTCGCCGTAGTAGAGGAAGGGGGTGCCGCGCAGGGTCAGCAGGAGGGCCATGGCGATGCGGGCCTGGGCGTCGTCCTCGCCGCGGCAGTAGCGGCTGGCGGCGCGCGGCAGGTCGTGGTTGCTCAGGACGGTCGTCGGCCAGACGCCGGCGGCCTCGAAGACGCGCTCGCGGGCGATGATTTTCTTCAGAATCCAGGCCGGGTTCCAGGGATAGAAGAGGGCGGCCGAGGTGAAGTCGAAACTGAAGGCGGCGTGCAGTTTGTCGGGGCCGCAGTACGAGACGACCTTTTCGAGGGTGGGCAGGTAGGTTTCGCCGACGGCGTAGCGTTCGGGGTAGGAGTCGAGCAGGGCGCGCAATTCTTGCAGGAGGGGAATCATCTCGGGCTGGTCGATGTCGTAGAGGTGGCGCTGGCGGTCGAAGCCGCGCAGGCCAAATTTGGGCGGGTTGTCGGGCAGATCGGGGTGTTTGAAGTAGGCGTTGAAGACGTCGAGGCGGAAGCCGTCCACGCCGCGCTCGAGCCAGAAGCGGAAGACGTCCAGTTGCGCCTGGCGGACGGCCGGGTTGCGCCAGTTGACGTCGGGCTGGGCGGGGGTGAAGAGGTGCAGGTAGTACTGGCCGGTCTGCGGGTCGAAGGTCCAGGCGCGGCCGCCGAAGGCGGCCTGCCAGTTGTTCGGCTGGTCGCGCCAGATGTACCAATCGCGCTTGGGATTGGCGCGGCTGGCGCGCGATTCCTGGAACCAGGGGTGCTGGTCGGAGGTGTGGTTCATGACCATGTCGAGGATGATCCGCAGGCCGCGGCGGTGGGCCTCCGCCACCAGCCGGTCGAAGTCGGCCAGCGAGCCGAAGCGCGGGTCGACGGCGCAGTGGTCGCTGACGTCGTAGCCGAAGTCCTTGTCGGGGGTTGGGTAGAAGGGTGAAAGCCAGAGGGCGTCTACGCCGAGGTCGCGCAAATAATCGAGTTTCTCGATGACGCCGGGCAGGTCGCCCAGGCCGTCGTCGTTGCTGTCTTTGAAGGAGCGCGGATAGATCTGGTAGATGATTCCGTCCTGCCACCAAGAATGCGATTGCATAGAAACCTCCGCTATCTTTGCAGTATGATGACATTTTACATGAAGACAGGATTCTTGGGATAAAAGTGATACAATATTAAGGCTGATTTTTTATGCCGGAGCGACGGTCTCACTGGACGGGACGTTTTTACAATTTCCGCTATCGGGGCGCGAAGGTGAAATGAAAGGGAAAGACGCCAAGGAATCGCTTGGCGATTTAAAATTCCCGGCTTTTTCGCGCCCTGGCGGTTGTCAGGATAGGGTTGATGAATACCACTGGTGAAAAAATCCTCCTTGTCGAATCTGATCCGGATATCAGCGATCTGATTGGGCGCCAGGCCTTGCAGCCGCTGGGCTATCAGGTGCAAGTGGTCGGGGATGCCAACGCGGCCATCTTGCAGGCTTCCCGCTTTGCGCCGGACTTGATTTTGATCGACTTGAACCTGACCGGCTTGAGCGGCAAAGATTTGTTGGTGGCGCTGACTTCGCAGGGGATTAATGTACCGGTCATCGTCATCGCCGAGAAGGGACAGGAGAGTCACATCATTCAGACGTTCCGGCTGGGGGCGGCCGATTATCTGCTCTGGCCGGCGCGGGAGGCCGAGGTGGTCACCGCCGTCGAGCGGACGCTGAAGCAGATCCGTGAGCGGCGCGCCCGCCAGCAGTTGGACGCGCAGTTGAAGGAGACCAATCAGGAACTCCAGCGCCGGTTGCGCGAACTGACGACTCTGTTCGCGGTGGGCAAGGCGGTCGTCTCGATTACCGACCAGCGCGTTCTCTTCGACAAGATCGTCGAGGGGACGATTTACGTCTCCGAGGCGGATTACGGATATCTGTTGCTGCGCGAGGACGAAAAGAAGACCTTTCTTTTGAGCGCACATCATAACCTGCCCAATGGATGGGGCAAGAAAATAGGCCAACCGCTGGACGACGGCATCAGCGCCCTGGTGACGCTTTCGGGGGAGACGCTGGCCATCAACGGCGAGCCGCTCAAGCGTTTCAAGGTCAGCGCGCTGGGGCAGGCGGCTGTTGTGGTGCCGATCAAGGTTCAGCAAGAGGTGATCGGGGTGCTGGTGGTGGTGCGCAAGCAGAACAAGGCCTTCGAGCGCGGGACTCTGACGCTGTTGGAAGCGGTGGCCGATTATGCCTCGATTTCTCTGGTGAATGCCCGTCTGTTTCGCGCTTTGCAGGACGCGGTCAGCGCGGCCCAGGCGGGGGAATCCCGCAAGCGCGAACAGTTGCTGGAGATGCGCCGCGAAATTCAGGCCCAGTTGCAGCCGTTGCTGGAACCCGTGGACGTTCTTTTGGCGGGTAAAATGGGCATGTTGAACCAGCAGCAGCAGGAGGCGCTCAAGACGGTCAAAGCGGCCTTGCTGCGCGCCATGCAGACGGTGACCGCCGATCTGCCCTCTCAGCCGGTCGAAGCGCGCCGATGAAATTTTGCAGGGGTTTCCATGCCCAAGTCTGACTTGATTTTGCTTGCCCTCAGTGATATACACGTCCTGCCCTTGTTCGAGAGGGCGCTGGCCGCCGCCTCTTATAAGGCGGCGATCGCGCGCGAGAAAGTCGCCCTCGACAAGATTCTGCAGGAAACTTCGCCGGCTCTGGTGATCGTGGAAGAAAATTTCGACGGGACGAGCGGTCTGGAAGTGGCCGAAGAGTTGCTGGAACGCTTTCCGACCATGCCGGTGGTGTTGTTTCTGGGCCAGGAGAACGCGCCGGCGCTGCGCAAGGCGATGCGGGTGGGGATCAGCGATTGTCTGTGCGCGCCGCTGAGGATCGAAGAGATTGGCAAGGCGGTCGAACGCAGCATACAACGGGCAGACCGCGTGGGGGACTGGACGCGCCGCGAAATCCGCCGCACCACGGCTTCGCTGGAACAGCGCGTCAAGGATTTGCAGAAGTTCGAGACCATCCTGAATAGCATCGAAGACGGGGTGATGATCTTGGACGAGCGCCAATGCATTTTGCTGGTCAATCCGGCTGTTCGGCGCACCTTTGGCTTGTGGCAGGAAGAAGACCTGGTCGGTCGTCCGGTTCTGGATGTTATCAGTCATCCCGATCTGCGCACACTGTTGAACTCGGACCGGAAGACGGTCGCGCCCCATCATGAAATCAATTTCGACGATGGACGTTGTTTGAGCGCCCAGTGTACGCCCATCCCAGGCATTGGATTTGCCATCACCATGCAGGATATTTCGTACTTGCGGCAGATCGACCGTCTGAAGAGCGAGTTCATCAACACCGTTTCACATGATTTGCGCTCTCCACTGACGGCCATCCTGGGCTATGTGGACCTGCTGGAGCGGGTCGGCCCGCTCAACGACGCCCAACGCGAGTTCGTCCAGCGCGTCCAGGTCAGCGTGGAGAGCATTACCAATCTGGTCAACGATTTGCTCGAACTGGGCCGCATCGAGGCGGGCGTAGACAGCCAAAAAGAGATGATCCGCCTGGACACGCTGGTTCAGTTGACGGCGGAAACGTTCGAAGCCCAGATTCAGGAAAAGCGCCAGAAGTTGACTCTCGACATTCCCTCGGAAAAACCGCTGGAATTGCGCGGCAATCCGATTCGCTTGCGGCAGATGCTGGATAATTTGCTCGGCAACGCCATCAAGTACACGCCCGAAGGGGGCGAGATTACCATCGAACTGGAAGAACAGGCCGGACAGATTATCCTGCGCGTTTCCGATACCGGACCGGGTATTCCGCCCTCTGACCAGCCTCATATCTTCGATAAATTCTACCGCGCCAGCAACGTCCCCAAGGGGGTGGGCGGTTCCGGGCTGGGATTGGCCATCGTCAAGTCCATTGTGGACAATCATCATGGCCGCATTTGGGTCGAGTCGGTGATGGGGAAAGGGTCCACTTTCGTGGTGGTTTTGCCGATCTATCGAAACGGAAAGTGAAAACCGAGAGGGGACGGCGCGCTCTTTTTCTCAAGGTGATTCAAACTTTTGCTGCGGCTGGCGCATTGCTGCTTTTCAGCATCGAATGACACGAATTTTACGAAAAAGATTTGGAGAATTCGCGAAATTCGATGCTTTTACCTTCTAGACAATCTTTGCAGCAAAAAGGTTGAATCAGTTCTTCCAGAAAACAGCCTCCGCTGGTGGACCAGCGGAGGCGTTCGCCAAAGGAGGAGACAGTGAAGAGCAAGTTTTGGAGGTGTCCTATTCCCGTCTCCGCTCTATATCATAGTGGATTATCGGCGGCGTGAATAGCGTTGAACGTCACACTCGTCTCGTGATTTTGTTCACAAAGAGAGTGGGTTTTTCGAGAACGCGCATCGACAGGGGAGGAAAGGAATTCCCCCTTGTCAGGAATTGAATTGTCGGTTACAAAGGCTCAATGGCTTGCCGCGCCCCGGCCTCGCGCGAGATAAGTCCCCGGAGGCGGCCTGATGGGCCGCCTGGCTTCGACCAAACTGCAGGCCTTTGGAGGAAATTCCATGAACGAAACTGCCCCTTTACCTGCGCCGCCTGTCCGTAAAGCCTTCGACTGGCGGCTGTTCCTGACCCTCGGCCTGCTGGGCTTTGTGGCCTCTTTTCTGATCATCCCTTACGCTCTGGCCTTGACCGATCCCCAAGCGCCTGCCGCCCTTGGCGGCGGCGAGACGACGTTGCTGGCGATGACGATCGCCGGTCAGGTCTGCAACGGGGCGCTGCTCTTCCCGCTGATCGCGCTTGGCCTGCTGGCCGGCAGCAAGGTGGGGCTGGGCGCGCCGATTCTGCAGGGTTTGTTCGACCGTCAACCGGTCAAAGCATTTGCCGGCAAGGCGCTGCTGTGGGGCTTTGTCGCCGGGCTGCTGGGCGGGGCGGTGGTGGTCGGCCTCTCTTCGGCCTTTGGCGTGCTGGTCGAAGCAGAGTACGCCCGTCTGGGTCTCGAAGTCCCCGATATTCAAATGCCGTCGCCCTGGAAGGGCTTCCTGGCTTCCATTTCGGCCGGCATCACCGAGGAGATCATGCTGCGCCTGTTCCTGATGACCGGGCTGGTCTGGCTGGGAAGCCTGTTCTGGCGCACGCCGGAGGGCAAGCCGCGGCTCTTCGTGCTGTGGAGCGCCAACATCGTGAGCGCGGTCGCCTTCGGCCTGCTCCATTTTCCGCTGGCTACCAGTCTCAGCCTGGTCACTCCTCTGGCCTTGCTCAACACGCTGCTCATGAACGCCCTGTTGGGCATCCTTTTCGGCTGGCTATACATGAAACACGGCCTGGAAAGCGCCATGATGGGACACTTCTCGACCGATCTGGTGCTGCACGTGCTGATGCCTTTGCTGTTCCCTTGAGGCCGTTGACCTGTTGCGCAAGGCGAGAATTACAGGTATAGTATGCATGTTGCGCAAAATGGAGGTGCGCCATGCTAGAGTCGGAACGAAAGGCGCGTAACGCCGCCAAATTGCAGGAACTGCACCCGGTCTTCCGCAAGAAAATCGAGGCCGTGCTGGCAGAAATGGAGAGTTATCAATTGCGGCCGCGCATCCAGGAGGCCTGGCGCTCCCCCGAAGAGCAGTTGCGCGCCTTCCGCGAAGGCCGCAGCAAATTGGAATATGGCTTTCACAACGTTACTGCTCCGGATGGGACCAAGGAGGCCCTGGCGGTTGACATCATCGACGACAACCGTCCGCTCGGCCCGAAACTTCCCTACATCTTGCACCTGGCCGCGGCGGCCGAGAATCAGGGCCTGACCACCGGCATCTATTTCGACCTGCCGCCTGACAAGGTGGCCAACATCAAGCGCGCCCTGGCTGCCAAGGACTGGAACGCTCCCGTTCACATCGGCTGGGATCCGCTGCACGTGCAGGTCGCCGACCTGACGATCGAGGAGGTCCGCGCCGGGGCGCGGCCGCAGCCCGAAGGGAGCGCAGCCGCGGCTCAGCCGTCTGCTCCGGGCGGAGGGACGGCTGCCGGTGCGCCGTCTGGCCCGGCGGGCGGAACGTCCGCTGAGAGTGGGCCGTCTGCCCCTGGCGGAGGGACAGGCGCGGGGGCGGCGGCTCCCGTTCCAGCGCCGGCCAGTCCCTATCTGACGCGTTACCGTGTCTTGAACAGCAAAAACGATCGGGTGGTCGAGTATGACCTCGGCACCGCCTTGCGCCCGGCGACGCTGCTCCCCGTCCCCTACATCTCGCAACTCGGCCCGGGCGCCGACTCCCACCGCAACGACTGCGGGGCGGCCGGCGCAGCCATGCTCCTGGCCGCCTATCTGGGCATCCGCATGACCCCCGACGAATTCTATACGCGCTTCAACTTCCAGGGCGACGCTTACCTGAGTCAGTTGCAGATTCGCAACGCGATGAGCAGCCTGGGCCTGCTGACTGACTTCCGCTCCAACCTGACCTATCTGGACTTGTTCACTTTCCTGGCCAGCAGCAAGCCGGTCATCGCCCTGATTCGTTACAAGGTGCTGGCCGAGGCCGGGCTGACCGAACGGCCCTTCCAGGGGCCGCACTTCTTGGTGGTGGTGGGCATCGACTGCAAGTACGTTTACGTCCACGACCCGCTCTACACCGACCCGGCGGCGGGCGAGGCGCGCCCGTATCCGTTGGACATTTTCTGGCAGGCCTGGAAAGAGGTGGCGCTGGTAGCCGAACTGCCCAACCCGGAGCGCTCGGCCATCGTCCCGACGGCGGGGATCGGCTTCCGCCTGGCCCGCAAAGTGCGCATCACGGCCGCGACGCTCAATATACGCGCCGGCCCGGGCGGCAACCATCCTGCCGTCGGCGTGGCGCGCAAGGACGAAATCTACGAGGTGACCCGCGAACTGAACGGCTGGGGCGAAATCGGCGAAAACCGCTGGATTGCCCTGACTTATACCGTCGCCGTCGCCTGAACACGAATACCCCCAGAGGACCATACCATGCAAAACGACAGCGTCGAAGACTTGTTTCACCTTGCCATCGCCCTGGAGCGGGCCGCCGAGACGTTCTACCGCGGCCTGGCCGCCAAATTCGAAACTCAACCAAAGGTAGCCCTCTTCTGGAGAAAATACGAACGCGAAGAGGCCGGGCACGCCCGCTTTCTGGAAGAGTTGCTTGACCGCTTACCCCCGGAAAAGAGACGCCAGCCGGCCTCGACCGAACTGGTCGCCGCCGCCCGCCGCCTCCTGCAAACCTCGTCGGAAAGCCTGCTCGCCAGAATCACGAACCTGGAGGATGCCTACCGCGTCGCCCACGAGATCGAAACCAACGAGACCAACCTGATCTTCGAAACGCTCATCACCGATTTTGCCGCGTCCGACCGAACTGTCGCTTTTCTGAAGCGCCAATTGCGGGAACACGGCGATGGGATGGGGCGCGAATTTCCCCCGCCCTACGACTCGCCGGTCACCCGCCGGTCGGTCCAGGCCGACGAGTGACCGGCGCGCCTCGGGCGCTCGACCGGGCCGCCATCCCCTCCGCCCCCCCGGAGGGGATCGTTTTTTCGGCTACGGCTCTCGCACGCAGCGATAGCCGTGCCGTGGATTGCCAAAGGTCTTGGGCTGGGCGCTGACGACGCCCTGGTAATTGACGTAGTAGGCCTCCGCCTCGTTGAACTCGTCCGCCGCCCAGTAATAGATGGGCGGGGCGGTCGGATCCCAGAGAGGCGTTTCCTTGTCGGGGGTGAGGGCGCAATCCGCCCGCCCCAGGCCGCCGTCCCAGACGCAGCCGGCGTTCTGCCCGCGGCGCGTCAGCGAGCGGACGAGTTCGTCCACCGTGGGCATGCGCCAGATGAATTGCGGGGTCTCGGCCAAGGCCAGGCCGTCGGCGGTCAGGTAGGCGCACAAACCGGTGGTCTGCATGTCGCTCGGACGGGCGGGTAGCCTCGATTTGTCGTCCAGGCCGAGGGGAGGCTGGCCGTAGAGGGCCAGGGCGTTCCAGGAGGGGTAGCCGCCCCATTCCTGCCGCCAGTTCCAGCCGGGGCCGGCCGGGGCCCAGACCAGGTCCACGCCCGGGGCGGCGATGCGCCGGGCGCCGCGTCCGCCGTCGTCGTAGCGGCGGAGCAGGGCGGGCAATTGCGCCGCCGAGACGAGAAGGACAATTGTCAGCGGGATGCCGGTTGCCAGCAGAAAAGCCAGGTTGCGCCGCCCCCAGACGGGCGACGGCCTCCAGCCTGCCTCCTGCCTGCGGCGGCGGTCGCGCCCCTCCAGCAGGAACAGGACGCCGGTCAGGACCAGCAGGGCGCTGAGGGGAATCATGCTCAGCACGCCGCTCAGGGTCAGGGCGCCGAAGCGGCGGAAGGCCATTCCCCACCACCAGAGGGTGAAAGCCGTCCCGCCTAGGACGAGAATCCAGCCTCCCAGGCGCGGCCAGCGCAGGGCGAGCAGGCTGAAGGTCAGGCAGACTGCCGCCGGGACCAGGTAGGCCAGCGGTTGAGGAAACGGCAGTCCCCAGCCTTCGTAGTACAGTTCGGCGATGCCCCAGAACGTCCACAGGCTGGTGGTCAGGATGACGAGCGCGGCGGCCAGAAGGCCGGGCAGGCGGCGCTTGAAAGAGGAGTTTGTCATTCTCTATCTGCTCTGTGCTTTGACTTTCCTCCTTATTCTACTTGTTTTCTATTTTCCCGTCAGGCGTTGATGGTTGTGGAACCGATTTTTGCTACAAAGATTGTCTGGAAAGTAAAAGCATCGAATTTCGCGAATTCTCCAAATCTTTTTCGTAAAATTCGTGTCATTCGATGCTGAAAAGCGGCAACGCGCCAGTCGCAGCAAAAGGTTGAATCACCTCGTAAAGAACGCGTCAGACTGTTCGCGGCTGGGCTTATAATTAGGGCTGCGTTTTCCTGACCGCGTTGAGTCTGTCCGGATTTCTCGGCGGCAGAGCGACCGAAATACTTTGTTATGGATGGGCAGTGCACTTGACCACAATCTTCTCTGAGCAAATGCTGACGTTGTTCGTGATCCTGGCCGTCGGCGCGCTGTTGGGCAGTTTTTCCTGGCGCGGCGTTTCACTGGGGACGGCGGGTGTCTTGTTCGTGGCCCTTGTTTTCGGGCATTATGGACTGTCGGTTCCGAAAGCCGTGCAGGACCTGGGACTGCTGTTGTTCGTTTACGCGGTGGGGCTGCAGGCCGGGCCGCGCTTTTTTCGCACGTTCCGCCGCCTCGGGTTGCGCTTTGCCGCCATCGGGTTGACCGTGGCCTTGACCGGCGCGCTGGCGACGCTGGGGCTGAGCCGCTTGCTGGACCTGCCCGCCGACCTGGCGGCCGGTCTCTACACCGGCGCGCTGACCTGCACGCCGGCGCTGGCGGCTGCGATCGACACCTTCTCGCGCCTCTCGCCGCAGGCCGGCGGCGCGGTGTCGGTCGGATACGGGATTGCCTATCCCTTCAGCATGATCGGCATTGTCCTCCTCGTCCAGGCCTTGCCCCGCTTGCTGAAGCGCGACTTGCGGCTCGAGGAGAACGCCTGGCTGGCCGAACGTCAACGCGAATTGCCCATGCTGCTCGTCAAGCAATACCGCGTGACCAACCCGAACGCGGACGGCAAGACCCTGCTCGAAATCAACCCTCACCGTCTGGCGCGCGTCAACATCACCCGCATCCGGCGCGGCGAGGATGTCTTTCTGGTATCTCCGAACACTGTTTTGCGGCTGGGCGATGTCGTCCTGGCGGTGGGGCCGCAGGAAGAGTTGGAGAAAATCAAGATCATCCTGGGCGAGGAAACCGATGTCCCGATGGACAGGAACACGAAGATTACCACCCAGGACCTGGAGATGATCTCGCCGGCCTTCGCCGGCAAGACGCTGGCCGATTTGCGCGTCTGGGAGAACTTCGGCGTGGTCATCACCCGCATCCGCCGCCAGGGGGTGGAAATCGCCCCGATCGGCAGCGTGACCCTGGAGGTCGGCGACGGCCTGCACATTGTCGGCGAGAGAGAGAATGTCCAGGCGTTTGTCAAACAGGTGGGCGGCGATACGCGTCAGGCTCACGAGACGAGTATGCTGCCCTACCTGATCGGGCTGGTGCTGGGCATTGGGGTCGGGATGATTCCGTTCCGTCTGCCGGGCGGGGTGGAGGTGGAACTGGGGATTGCCGGCGGCGCCTTTTTGGTCAGTCTGGTCTTCGGTCACTTTGGACGGATTGGGAACCTGCGCCTGTACGTGCCGGCCGCAGCCCGCAATCTGACCCGCGAACTGGGGCTGATGCTCTTCCTGGCCGGGGCGGGGACGACCGCTGGCGTCCACCTGGTCGAGGTCATCCGCGCCCAGGGCTGGATGCTGGCGCTGTGCGGCGCGGCGGTGACGATCCTCTCGGCGGCGGCCGGTCTGTTTTTGATGCTGCGGGTGTTCAGGATGCAGACGCTGGCCTCGCTGGGCGCGCTGACCGCCGCGATGACCAATCCGCCCGCGCTGGCGGCGGCCAACAACCAGACCACGACCGATTTGGCCACCCTCTCTTACGCCAGCGTGTATCCGGCGGCGTTGATTTTCAAGATCGTCTTTGCGCAGTTGCTGGCCGCGGCCTTGCTGGCCTGGTTTTGAAGTAAAATGAAGGCGAATTCTGGCGACAAAAGGAGAGCGAAATGTCTGTTCTAACGGTCAAAGAGTTGTTCGAGCGCATGCCGCAGGCTTTTGTGGCTTCCAAGGCGGCGGGCGTGACGGCGGATATTCAATTCAAGTTCACCGGCGCCGAGGCGGGGGACTGGTATGTGACGATCAAGGACGGGACGCTTCAGGTCCACGAGGGCTTGAGCCCGGCGCCCAAACTGACCGTCTCGGCCGATTCGGGCGACATCGTCAAGATTTTCACCGGCCAGATGGACGGCATGCAGGCCTATATGTCCGGTAAATTGCGCGTTACCGGCGATATGACGCTGGCGATGAAGTTGATGGGGCTGTTCAAACTATCCTGACGGCGCTGTCGGTCTCGAAAAGCGAACTTCCGGCTTTGCGTGTAGCCGGAAGTTCGCTTTTCATCCGTACAATCCCCAGTCGATCGCGCTGGGGTCTTCCATCATCGAGAAGTCCCACGGCTCGAACCCCAGTTCGACCTCGACCGGCAGGTTCAGGGCCTCCTGGGCTTTGATTTTGGTCATCTCGATCAGGGCTGGCCCGTAGGGGCAGAAGGGCGTGGTCAACAGCATGTAGAGTTTTGCCACCCCCTCTTCGATTTTCACGCGCCGCACCAGGCCCAACTGGATGATGTTGAGCATGATCTCGGGGTCGACGACTTCGGACAGTTTGGCGCGCAGCGGTTCGACCAGTTCGGGGTGGGTATCGTGCAGGTCCCAGATGACGCGGTTGAGGGGGCGGTCTTGCGTTTCGCTCATGAGGCTTTTTCCTCTGCCTGGACAAGGTAGGTGCATTTGGCGTCGCCGCTCAGAATGCACTGAACTTTCTCGGCCGGGACGGCCAGCAGTTTGGAAATGAGGGTTTGATCGACGACGCAGACTTCCGGGTGCTCCTGACCGATTTGCAGATAGGGACAGGTGATTTCATGGATATGGTATTGGCCGCCGGTCTTTTCCCACTCGACCTCGAACCCCTCTTCGGCCAACAGCGATTTGGCCAGTTCGAGGCGCTCCTCCATGGTCAGGCCGTGCATCTGTTCGGCGTATTCATTGGCGATCTGGCTGGCCATCTGCAGAAAGAGTTCTTTGACCATCGGGGCCGGCATGCTCGATTTGAGTTGGTCGAGCAAGCGCGAGGTCAGGCGCAGGTAGCGGGTGGGGAAGCGTTCCATGCCGTATTCGGTCAGCAGATAGACCAGGCGCGGCCGGCCGACGCCGTGGCGTTCTTCTTCGGCGGTGACCAGCCCCTCGGCTTGCAGATTGGTCAGATGATGGCGGGCCGAGATCGGGTTGATTCCCACCGCTTCGGCCAACTCGTTGATGGTGGCGCGGTGTCTCTTGGCCAGGGTGTGCAAAATACGGTCGCGCGTGCTTTTCATGACCTTCATACTCCGTCTCAAAGTATAACAGGCTGGACGAACTTTGTCAATATTATAGATAATTATGATAAATATTGACATTTCTTACCGCCGGTGCTATAATCCGCTCGCTCGTGCAAGAAAGGCGAGAAATTCTGTTCTCCTCTCGGGAGGAAATGATGTCGCAACTCGAAATCAAGAATTTGCATGTCAGCATCGACGGCCGCGAGATTCTCAAGGGCCTCGATCTGACGGTCAAGCAGGGCGAAATCCATGCCATCATGGGGCCAAACGGTACCGGCAAGTCTACGCTGGCGTATACGCTGATGGGGCATCCTGCCTATACGGTGACGGAGGGGGAGGTCTGGTTCAAAGGCCAGAACCTGTTCGAACTGGAGGCGGACGAGCGCTCCCGGCTGGGATTGTTCCTGGCGTTTCAATATCCGGTCGCCATTCCGGGCGTGACGGTGGCCAACTTCCTGCGGACGGCGGTCAACGCCCGCCGGCGGGCGGTCAATCCCGAAGACAAGGGCATTCCCATCCCGGAGTTTCGCAAGATGCTCCAGGAGCAGATGAATCTGCTCAAGATGGAGTCGTCCTTTGCGGGCCGTTACTTGAATGACGGTTTTTCGGGCGGCGAGAAGAAGCGCGCCGAAATCCTGCAAATGGCCGTGCTGAAGCCGGAGATCGCCATCCTTGATGAGACCGACTCGGGCCTCGACATCGACGCCCTGCGCGTCGTCGCCGACGGAGTCAACGCCCTGTTTGGCCCCGACCTCGGCGTGCTGGTCATCACCCACTATCAGCGTTTGTTGAACTACATCAAACCGCATTTCGTGCATGTCATGCTCGATGGACGGATCGTCGAATCGGGCGGGCCGGACCTGGCGCTACACCTGGAGGAACACGGATACGACTGGGTGCGCGAGAAATACGAAGAAATGAACGGGCAGCCAGGCCGGTAGGTCATCGGTTTATCGAGCGCCTTTTACTGGATGGAGTGACTATGTCTGACGAGGCCAAGATTCTAGAAGAGATTGGGCAGTATCGCTACGGTTTTCGCGATCCGGAAAATTACGTCTTCAAGTCGCGCAAAGGGCTGGATCGCGAGGTCGTCGAGCAGATTTCCTACATGAAAGGCGAGCCGAAATGGATGCTCGACTTTCGCCTGCGCGCCCTGGAGCACTTCCTGAGCCGTCCGATGCCCACCTGGGGGCCGGACTTGAGCGGGCTCGACCTGGATGACATCTACTACTACGTCAAACCGACCGAAAAACAAGAAAAATCCTGGGACGATGTGCCCGACACCATCAAAAAGACCTTCGATCGCCTGGGCGTCCCGGAGGCGGAGCGCAAGTTCCTGGCCGGGCTGGGCGCGCAGTATGAATGCCTGAGCGGCAATACGCGCGTTTATACGGCGCGCGGCGCGGTTCCTATCAAGGATATTTTGCCTGGTGATGTCGTCTTCTCGCTGGATGAAGCGACCAATCGGCTCATTCCTGCGCCGGTCAAGGCGTTCATGCCCAAAGGCGAGCGGCCTGTCTATGAAATCAAAGTAGGCACGCGCGCCATCCGCGCTACCGAAAATCATCCCTTCCTCGTGCTGGAACTCCAGCGCAAGGAAGGACGACGGCGCGGGCGATATGTGCGGTCGTGGAAGTATCTGCGCGACATCAAGCCTGGCGACCTGGTGGCCGTGGCAAAGGCATTGCCGGATGTCGGTCAGGATTACGTCTTGCAAGCCCCTGATGTGGAAACCAACTGGCGGCATAATCCCGTTGACCTGCCCCGGCAAACGACCCCTGACTTGATGTGGTGGCTTGGACTGTACCTGGGCGATGGGTTTATTCACCGCGAAGGCCGAAAAGCGCGGGTCGAATTTGCCATTCCTGAAACGGATGTCTCGCTGCGCTCGGAGTTCAAGCAGGTGACCCGCCGTCTGTTCGGCCTCGAAGCGCAAAATGGCGACCCATACCGCATGACAGTTGGCTCCAGCGTTATCGCGCGTTATCTGGAAGTCAACGGCTTCTCTGGCGGCGCGCTCGAAAAGCGCATCCCCTCGTGGGTGGCTTCTCTGCCGCGTGAGCAGATTCTGGCTTTCCTGGGCGGGTATGTGGATTCCGATGGATATGTGCGTGATCACGCCAAGAACAAGGATATCGTTCTGACCAGCGCCAATCCTGCCCTGTTGGAGGATGTCCGCGAATTGGCGGCCTTGTGCGGCATTGGCGTATCAAACGTTCATCGCTTCGAGGGGCCGCATCCGCATGATCAAGGCCGGACAATGGTCGGTTACCGCATGTTGTTCAGCGGCGATTTCGACCGAATTGGTTGCCGTTCGGAGCAACGCGTCAGCCGCATGGGACAGCGCAAGTTCCATCATTCCTACTCAATGGCGGAAGGTACCAGTTTTCGCGGCCACGTCAACGAGTGGTTCGGATACGCCAAAGTCGAATCCATCACGCCGGCAGGAGTCGAACCGGTTTATGACATCGAAGTGGACGGCCCCCATAATTTCGTAGCCGAGGGCTTGATTGTCCATAACTCCGAAATGGTATACCACTCCATCCAGGAACACCTCGAAAAACAGGGCGTCATCTTCCTGTCCATCGAGGATGGACTGCGTCAGCATCCCGACCTGTTCCGCGAATATTTTGGGACGGTCATTCCCATCGAGGATAACAAGTTCGCGGCGCTGAACTCGGCCGTCTGGTCGGGCGGGTCGTTCGTCTACGTGCCGCCGGGCGTCAAGGTGGACTTGCCGCTGCAGGCTTACTTCCGTCTGAACACCGCCAACGTCGGCCAGTTCGAGCGCACGCTGATTATCGTGGACGAAGGCGCGCAGGTACATTACGTGGAGGGCTGCTTCCTGGCCGGGGCGCGCGTGCGGACTCGTCAGGGCGAAAAGCCCATCGAGCAGGTGCAGGTTGGCGATGAGGTCCTGACGCACCTGGGCCGCTGGCGCAGGGTGTATCACACGCAGGTCCGTCCGTATCACGGCAAAATCTACAATATTCAATACTATGGCGACAGCAAACGCGAACTGCGGGTGACGGCCGACCATCCGCTCCTGATTGCCCGCCGCAAGCGCCGCGCCGAACGCAACCAGGAATTCCAACTGGTTTGGGCGCGCGCCGATAGCGTCAAGAAAGGGGATTATCTGGTCGTTCCGGTCTATCAGCCCGAGGCGGAACTGGTGGCCGCCGGCATTCGGGTCGAAATTGGTCGTGGCCGCCATGCGCCCGAGGAGCGGTATGTCGCCTTCCCGCAGGAGCCGGATTTCTACCGCCTGCTGGGATACTACTTTGCCGAAGGGCATGTGGACAACGAACATTATCTGACTTTCTCGTTCGGCGTGGCAGAAACCGCGTTGTTGGCCGATGTGCGCGAATTGCTCCAGCGCTATTTTGGCAAAGCGCCCATTGAAAATGCTCCGCATCAGAACGGTCAGACGCTGGTGCTGGCTTCCACTGAAGCGGCGCGCGCCTTTGGGCGTGAGTTTGGCGCCAACGTTTACGAAAAGCGCGTGCCGGATTGGATCTTGAGCGCGCCCAGAGAATACCTGGCGCAGTTCGTGCGCGGCCTGTGGCTGGGCGATGGCAGTTACGACGCCCGCAAGAACATGTTCCGCTTCAACTCGGTCTCTGCCAATCTGGCGTATGCTTTCCGTGATGTTTTGCTGCGCCTAGGGATTGCCGCCTCGGTCAACCGCCAGAGCCGCGTTGCGCCGCGCCGCGATATTTACGCCGTTGTTATCGCTTCACCCTTCAACCCGCAGTTTGGTGAACTGGTGGGCGTGCCTGCCCCAGCCGGTTCCTGGCGCGGCTCGCCGTTTGCGCTGGACGAAAACTTCCAGTACATGCCCATCAAGCGCATTACGGTCGAAGAGCAGGAAACCGAAGTGTACAACTTCTCGGTCGAGGAAGATGAATCCTATCTCGCCGAAGGCGTGGTTTCCCATAACTGCACCGCCCCCCAATACACCACCGACTCCTTCCACAGCGGCGTCATCGAAATCATCGTCAAGAGAGGCGCCCGCTCGCGCTACACCACCATCCAGAACTGGAGTCACAACGTCTACAACCTGGTCACCCAGCGCGCCAAAGTCTATGCCGACGCCACCCATGAGTGGGTGGACGCGAATATGGGCAGTAAGATCACCATGAAGTACCCCTCCTGTTTCCTGATGGAACCCGGCGCGCGCGGCGAAATGCTCTCGATGGCTTTCGCCGGGCCGGGACAGATTCAGGACGCCGGATCGAAGATGGTGCACTTTGCCCCTCACACGTCCAGCAAGATTACCTCTAAGTCGATCTCGAAGGGCGGCGGGCGCGCCTCCTACCGCGGCCTGCTCAAGGTCTACAAAGGCGCGACCGGCGTCAAGTCCAACGTCGTCTGCGACGCGCTTCTGCTCGATCCGCAGTCGCGCACCGACACCTATCCTTATATCGAAATCGACGAGGACGACGTCAGCATCGGCCATGAGGCCTCCGTCTCGAAGGTCGGCGAGGAGCAACTCTTCTATCTGATGAGCCGCGGCCTGTCCGAGGAAGAGGCCACCACCATGGTTGTCTCCGGCTTCATCGAGCCGCTCGTCAAAGAATTGCCGATGGAATACGCCGTCGAGATGAACCGCCTCATCCAGTTGCAAATGGAAGGTTCGATCGGTTAGCAAGGTCCAACTTGCCAACGAGCCAACGAATAAACGCGCCAACGCGTAAACGTGTCAACGGATAAACCATGCAGGAAAAACCCAAAGTAACCATTTCACGAACTCGTCCAGCCGTCTCTGCCCTCCAGGACTTTGCCTTTACGGCGGAGATGCTTCCCGCAGGCGGCCCGCTCTCGGAGTACCGTCAACGCGCCTGGGAAATCTATCGCCGCCTGCCGATGCCGACCACCGCTGAGGAAGCCTGGCGGCGCACCGACCTGCGCGGCCTGCCCGCCGCGACCCTGCGCCTGCCGGCCGCCGAAGCCTGGCGCGACTTGCCGCCGGTTCCGAGTCACCTGCTTCAGCCGCTGACGGCCGAACAGCACGGCGGACAGGTGGTTCTGCTCCCCGGCGGCGGGGACGACCCTTCGACCGGCTCAGGGCAGCGCCTCGATCCGGCGCTCGTCGCCCGCGGCGTCATCTTCACCGATCTTCGCGCCGCCGAACGCGAACATCCTGACCTGGTCGCTAGAATGGCCGGCCAGACGGTGCGGGTCGAGGAGGGCAAGTTCGCCGCCCTGGCGGGCGCTTTGAGCCAGAACGGCGTCGTGTTGTACGTGCCGCCGGGCGTGACGGTCGAACAGCCGCTTCACAGCGTACTGTGGGGGCCGGGGGCCGGCCTGGCGCATTTGTCGCACATCCTCGTCTGGGTGGATGACGGCGCTTCGGTCACCTACGTACACGAGGCCGCCTCGCCCGACGAGGCCGACTCCATGCATGCCGGCCTGCTCGAGGTCCGCGTAGGGCAGGGCGCCCGCCTGACCTTCGTCGAGTTGCAGTCCTGGGGGCGCGGCGTCTGGAACTTTAGCCATGAGCGCATTCAGGTCGAGCGCGACGGCAACCTGGACTGGATTTTCGGCGCCGTCGGCTCGCGCCTGACCAAGAATTTCTCCGAACTCGAACTGGTTGGAGAAGGCGCGACCGGTCGGATGTCGGGTTTTTACTTTGCGGATGGCAACCAACATCTCGACCACGACACCCAGCAAAATCATCTTGCGCCTCACACCACCAGCGACCTGCTGTTCAAGGGCGCGTTGAAAGGCCGCAGCCGTTCGGTCTGGCAGGGGATGATTTACGTCGCCCCCGGCGCGCAGAAAACCGACGGTTATCAGGCCAACCGTAATCTGGTGTTGAGCAAGGAAGCCCGCGCCGATTCGATCCCCGGCCTGGAAATTCTGGCCGACGACGTGCGCTGCACCCACGGCGCGACGGTCGGCCGGCTGGAAGAGGAGCCGTTGTTCTATCTCAAATCGCGCGGCATCCCCCCCGCCGAGGCCGAGCGGCTGATGGTCGAGGGATTCTTCGACCCCATCATGCAGCGCATCCCCTTCGACGGCGTCCGCCAGCGTTTCCAGCAGGCCATCCAGGACAAAATGATGGCGGCCTGATTGGCCCTTGATTTTTTCCCCGTTTTGGCGCGATAATAGGCCGCCTGTCTTACCGAGTCACTGAACACTGAACACTGAACACTGTTTACCGGGGAGGTTCCACATGTCCATCTCTTACATGCGCGCCCCTGACGCCGAACACGTCTTCGAAGTGGGCGACATTGTCGAAGTCTATTGCGATCACGAAAGAAACCACGACCGCGTGCGCGGCTGGATCAAAGGCATCGTCGTCCAGGTGGACAACAAGATGCTGGCGGTTCAGTTCCGCTCGAACGTCTTCTTGACCGATGGCTGGATGGTGCCCGACCGCATTCTCTGGTATCCGCTCAATTCCGAGCATTTGCGGCCCGTCCAGCCCAAGAAGGCCGGACGCAAGATTGTGGATTACTGATGACCCTGGACACTCTGCGCATCCGCCAGGATTTTCCCATTTTCGAGCGGCAGGTGCGGCCTGGCGTTCCGCTGGTTTATCTCGATTCGACGGCCACCACCCAAAAACCGCAGTCGGTTCTGCGGGCGATGGACGAGTTCTATCGCCGCTCGAACGCCAACATTCACCGCGGCGTGCACACGCTGGCAGAAGAGGCCACCGCCCTGTACGAGGCCGCGCGCCAGAAGGTGGCGGCTTTCATTCACGCCGCCGACGCGCGCCAGGTCATTTTCACCCGCAACGCCAGCGAGGCGATCAACCTGGCGGCTTACGCCTGGGGACGCGCTCATCTCAAGGCCGGAGACCTGATTCTCCTGACCGAGATGGAGCACCACTCCAACCTTGTCCCCTGGCAGATGCTCGCCGCTGCGACCGGCGCGAGCCTGGACTTCGTCCCCGTCACCGACGACGGCCTGCTCGACCTGGACGCTTATCGCTCCCTCTTGACTCGCCAGCCTCGCCTGGTGGCCTTTACGCACATGTCCAACGTCCTGGGGACGATCAACCCTGCCGCCGAGATGATTCGCCTGGCCCATGCCGCCGGGGCGCGGACGCTCGTCGACGCGGCCCAATCTGTCCCTCATCTGCCGGTGGACGTCCAGGCGCTGGACGCCGATTTCCTGGCTTTCTCGGCCCACAAGATGCTCGGTCCGACCGGCATTGGCGTCCTTTATGGCAAGCGCGATCTGCTCGAAAGCATGCCGCCTTTCCTGGGCGGAGGCGACATGATCAAGACCGTCCACCTGCGCGATTTTGTCCCCAATGAACTGCCGCACAAGTTCGAGGCCGGCACCCCGGCAATCGCCGAGGCGGTTGGTTTCGGCGCGGCGGTGGACTATCTTTCTGCCCTCGGCATGGACGCCGTCGCGGCCCACGAGCGGGAGATCATCGCCTACGCCCTCGAACGTCTGGAGGAGATTCGCGGGGTGCGGGTGTTTGGTCCCCCCGCCGAACAGCGCGGCGGAGTGGCCTCGTTTACCCTCGAGGGCGTTCACCCGCACGACGTGGCCCAGATTCTGGATACGTTTGGAATTGCCGTCCGGGCCGGACATCACTGCGCCCAGCCGCTGCACGAAAAGTTTGGCATCCCTGCGACCACGCGCGCCAGTTTTTACGTTTATTCCACCAAGGAAGAGGTCGACCAACTCGTGGAGGGCCTCTACCGCGTCAAGAAAATCTTCGGCTGACCACGGATCGGCGTTATGGAAGATCTCTATCGCGAAATCATCATCGATCGCTACAAGAACCCGCAATACCGCGGTCATCTCGACCCGCACGATATTTCCTTCGAGGATGACAATCCCCTCTGCGGCGACCACATCGAGGTGACCCTGCGCGTGGACGCGGAAGGCCGCGTCAGCGAAGCCCGGTTCGACGGCAAGGGCTGCGCCATCTCCCAGGCCTCTGCCGATCTCCTCATCGAGTCCATCATTGGCAAATCGCTTGAAGAGGTCAAGAAAATGACCAAGCAGGATTTGCTCGACCTGCTCGGCATCGAACTCGGACCGGTGAGGCTGAAGTGCGCTCTCCTGTCGCTCAAGGTGCTCAAGGCCGGGGTCTATGGCCTGGGCGAGGCCAGCGACGAGTTGGTCGAATAGGCGGGGGAGTCAAAGAGTCTGATAGGCGGTGCAGGGATATGTTCAATTACACGCAGTATGACGAGTCTCAAGTCGATTTTATCGAAATTGCGCCTTTGAGCGAATTGCCTCCTGGCGAGCGGCTGTTCGTCGAAATTGAAGGCCAGCCCATCGTGCTGTTCAATATCGCCGGTCGGGTCTTTGCCATCGGCGACGTCTGCACCCACGACAACGGCCCGCTCGGCGACGGCGAGGTCGAGGGCCACGAGGTCATCTGTCCGCGTCACGGGGCGCGCTTCGACCTGCGCACCGGTCAGGCGCTGCTGCTTCCGGCGGTGGTGGACATCCCTGCCTATCCCGTGCGGGTGCGGGAGGGGCAGATCGAGGTGGGCATCCCCAAGTGATTCAAAGACCAGCGTTAGATATTGGCGTGCTATAATAGCCGCCAAACCAACGAGCGAACAGCCAGGAGGGAAAGGATATGTCCTCGTTTCCAAAAATCAAAGATCGGACATGGAGAGAGAATCTTCTCGACCGGCGTCACAGGCCGCGCTTGGGGGGCGGTCAGCCAGGGAAAGATGGCCGGGAAGGCGCTCGATCACGGCGGCGGGAGGAAACGGTTGGACGGCCGGGCCGAGCGAAATGGCTGGCGTTCTTCGTCTTGTCTGTCTTCTTCTTGCTCGGCTGCGGCGCCGTAAGGGTTGTTCCTTTTGCGCCCTCTTCCCCACCCTTGACTCTCCGAATCCGCGCCCGCATCGACGGCCTGAGCCGACTGGTGATTCAGGAGGATACGGCCTATTGGTTTCATCTCATCGCCAGCGCCCCAGGCCGCTGGATTCCGGCGCCTACGTTTCTCAATGAGATAGAATGGAACCCGGATTGGCCAGACGTCCCCGACCGCAACAATCAGAGTTGTCTTTGCTCTTCCTCTGCCATTCACGGCCTTCCCCCCATTGCCCAACACCCGCCCATTTCTCTCGAAATCGTCCAGGCTCGCGGCATCGTCACTATCGTCCAGCAGCCCTCCCCCCGCAACGACTTCACCCTCATCGTCGAATTCGACGACCTGACGCCGCCAGATACGTATGGCGATGAATGGTACGAGGTCATACTGATCGCCTCTCCGTAGGATTTGCGGCGCCCGGGTCGTTCGTTCAGTGGGAGGCGGCCAGTCTTCTCATTCCTTCGCGGTAAGCCAGCGCCGCGAAGGTGTAGAGATAGAGCATCAACAGGAACGTGTACAGGGCTACGAAGAAAGGGAAGAGAGGCATGAGCACAACGGTGACGATAAAAACTTGCCCTACCATCATGATGACTGCACCGAACAGCGACGCCAACAGGAGAACAGCCAGGAAAGGACCAAGGCCGGCTCTTAGAATTGGCCAGTAGCCCTTGATTTCGAAAGCCGCTTTGAACTCTCCCTTGCGCGCCATGTGGCTCAATCCGGCTTGCTGGAACAGACTGAGCGCTGATCCAATCAGGAGACCCAGGAATATGAGCGCAAATCCGATCAATAAACCCAGCAGCAGGTAGGGGAAGATTTCCCATTGCGTTTGTAAGTTCCTGTTCGTTGAAATGAGGACCGATAGTAATACGGGGACGAGCATCATGACTGCGCCGGCGAAGAGGAACAGCAGCATGGGCAAGCTGTAGAGGATCGACACGCCCCAGAATTTCACCCCGTCGGACAGCAAACCGCCCCAGTCGTCCCACTCCGGCAAAGACGGCTCGCCGTTTTCGACCAGGATACGGCGCATGATTCGGTAGCAATAGCCGGTAGCAATCCAGGCCGGTATGAACGGCACGGCCAGACTGCTGATCATCAGCAAGAAACCGATGCCCAATTTTTTGGTCCAATTGGGATCTCTGAAAGGGAAAGCCAGCATCCGAAAGAGCAATCCAAAGAAACTCATAATTTTCCTCTCCTGGAGATAGTGGTTGGGTCTGCCGCCCTTGCCGAAGCGCTCGCACCCTTCTTGGGACAGGGACGTCCAAGGATCTACGCAAAAGCGATGTTCACGAAAGACCCGGCGTCTGGATGCAACCTTCGGCGCTCTTTGCGCCTGGTTGGCGGCTGGCTTTTCATAAGCCCAGATTATAACAAGGAATTACGCGTTGCTTGTTTACTCCCCCGCCAGCACCAGCGGCGCGTCGACCAATGGATGGGCGACCACCGCCACCGGCAAATGATAGGCCGCCGAGAGAGCCTCCGGCGTCAGCACCTGACGCGGCGAGCCGGCAGCCTGGATTTTTCCCCCGACCAACAGGGCCAGGCGGTCGGCGTAACGGGCGGCCAGGTTCAGGTCGTGCAGGGCGAGCAGCACCGCCAGGCCATCGCGGTGCGCCAGGGAGCGGACCGTTTCCAGAAAGTCCACCTGATAATGCAGGTCGAGGTGGGCGGTCGGCTCGTCCATCAACAGGATGGGGGTGGATTGGGCCAGGGCGCGCGCCAGCAGGACGCGCTGCTGCTCGCCGCCCGAGAGTTCGCCGACGCGCCGCTCGGCCAGATCGAGGGCGTCGACGCGCGCCAGGGCGGCGCGGGCAATCTGCTCGTCGCCGTCCGAGACCTGGCCGAGGAAATTCAGATAGGGGGTGCGTCCCAGCAGGATTGTCTCCCAAACCGTGAAAGCGGACGGCAGGGTGACCGCCTGCGGGACGACCGCCACCCGGCGGGCGCGTTGCAGCGCCGGCAGGGCCAGCAGATCGTCGCCGTTGGCGCGCACCCGCCCGGCCTCGACCGGAATCACGCCGCTGGCGGCCCGAATCAGGGTCGATTTGCCCGCCCCGTTCGGGCCGATCAACGCCAGAACCTCGCCCGACGCCACCTCCAGCGTCACGCCGTGCAGGACCGGCCGCGGGCCGTAGGAAACCGACAGATTTTCGATCTTGAGCATCTCTTCCTCGCCTTACCAGTATCCCTGGTTCTTGGCCCGCCGCAGGACCCACAGGAAGAACGGCGCGCCGGCGACGGCCGTCACCAGGCCGACCGGCAATTCCTGCGGCCGCATGACCAGCCGCGCCAGCACGTCGGCGACCAGCAGCGCGCCGGCCCCGCCGAGGGCCGCCAGCGGTACCAGGCGGCGGTAATCGGGGCCGAACCACAAGCGCATGACGTGCGGCGCAATCAGGCCGATGAAGCCGATGATTCCCGAAAAGGCCACCGCCGCGGCCGTGGTCAGCGAGGCGGCCAGCAGGATGACCGTCTTGGCGCGCGTCACCGCCAGGCCCATCTGGGCGGCTTGCTCGTCGCCGAACTGGAGCAAATTGAGGGCGTGCCCGCTCAGGACCAGGACGCCCAGCCCGACGGCCAGATAGGGCAGCACCGTCAGCGCCGGTTTCCAGCCTGCCATCGCCGATCCGCCCAGCAGCCAGGCGACCGCCCGGTGCAGTTCGCCGCTCGAGCGCAGCATCAGGAAGGAGGTCAGGGCGCTGGCAAAGGCGCTGACCGCCACCCCGGCCAGGATCAGATTGGTGGTCGGGACGACCTTGCCCACCCGCGCCAGGAGGTAGACGAGGAAGACTGTCAGCAGCGCGCCGACGAAGGCCGCCGCCGGAATCGCCAGCAGGCCGAGCGGCGAGTACGGCCAGCGCAGGCTCATCGCCAGAACTGCCCCCAGCCCGGCCCCCGAAGCGACGCCAATCAGATACGGGTCGGCCAGCGGGTTGCGGAAGACGCCCTGATAGGCGGCCCCCGAACCGCCCAGCGCCGCGCCGGTCAACAGCACCAGCAGCGTGCGCGGCAGGCGCAGGGTCAGGATGATGACGGCCGCCTGGGTCACCTCCTCGGGCGGACGGCCGGTCAGCACCCGCCACAGGTCGGCGGGCGGGATGAAGACCGAGCCGACCGCAATCGAAAGCGCGGCGGCCAGCGCCAGAAAGAGCAGGGTCAGGAGATAGGGACGAGAGTTCATAAGAGCAGGAGGGGCAGACGGGCAAGGTCTGCCCCTCGAAAGGCAAAGATTACGGGAACAGGGTCGGGTGCAGCAGGCGCGCCAGCGCCTCCAGGCCGTCCACCAGACGCGGCCCGGGGCGGCTGACCAGGTTGTCGTCGAAGGGGTAGATGGCCCCGGCCTGGACGGCGCTCAGGGCGTTCCAGCCGGGCCGGGCGGCGACCGTCTCGGCCGATTCGCCCCAGGCGGCGTCGCCCAGCAGAATCAGGTCGGGATCGTACACCAGCAGGGTTTCGATGTCGATCTGCACCCAGGGGGTCTCGATCTCGCCGGCCACGTTCACCCCGCCGGCGCGGGTGATGAGCAGATCAACGAAGGTGCCGGCCCCGGCCGTGTAGGGCCGCGAGGGGTCGGTGGCGTCCAGTTCGTAGTAGACGGTCGGCCGCTCGGCGACGGCGGCAATTTTCTCGTCCACCACGGCGACGCGGGCGCGCAGCGACTCGATCAGCGCGGCCGCCTCGGCCTCGTGACCGGTCAGGGCGCCGACCGTCTCCAGGTTCAGGTACATCTCCTCCAGCGTCAGCGGATTGGGCAGGAAGTAGACCGTCAGGCCGAGTTCCTCCAGCGCGGCGACCAGTTCGGGCGGATTGATGCCGCCGGCCAGCACCAGGTCGGGCTGGAGGGCGACGATCGCCTCGAGGTTGTATTCGCCCATCGAGCCGCCGATCTCCTGCACGGCGAGCGCCTCGGACGGGTAATCAGAGAATAGATCGCGGCCGACCACCTGGCTGCCGGCGCCGATGGCGAAGAGAATCTCAGTGTTCGACGGCGCCAGCGAAACGACCCGCTCGGCCGGGGCGGCCAGGCTGACCGTCCGGCCCAGGCCGTCGGTCAGGGTCAGGGGGGCGGCGATCAGCACGCCGGCGGTCGGTTGCGAGGTCGCGGTCGGGGCCTGGACGGCGGCGGGGGCGGCTGTCTCGGTGACGCTTGCGCCGCAGGCGGTCAGCAGCAGAGTCAGAATCAGCAAAGCGAAGAATGATTTGCGGAACATCGCAATTTCCTCTTTGTGGAATAGTCTGAAACAAAATCCCCCGTCGCAAGGACAGGGGAGGCAGGAGTGGCAATCCAACAGGCCGTTCCCCACCTCCTTTCCGCGAGAGTGTGGCAGAACCGACCAGGGCGGGCGACCTGACTTGGGATTGGTCTAACTTCCCTCACAGTTGCGGGACAGCGCCGGACTCGCACCGGCTTCGCCTTTGAGCCTGCCCATCCGGGGGCGAGGCACCCTGGCCGTGACTCGATTGTGGCGCTATTGTATGCGCGGGCAGGCAAAACGTCAACGGTAAGTGTAGTAGAATCCAGGCCGGGTTTTCTATGCAACCTTCCGACTCTCCTTCGCGCGGCCGTTTCGACGATCTGGCGACGCGCCTGCCGCTGACCTGGCTCTCGCTGGCCTTTCTGGGCGGCATCCTGCTCGCCGATTGGCAGCGCGCCCCGCTCTCTCTCTGGCTGATTCTGGCGGGCGGGGCGGCCGTCCTGGCGGCGCTGGCGGGGTTCGTCCTGCCGCGCCTGATGACCCGGCTGGGAAGGAGCGCGCCCGCCATCTGGTTCCTGCTCGCCCTGGCACTGACGGCGGCCTTCCTGGGCGCGGCCCGCTACCGCGCCAGCCTCCCGGCCAACACGCCTCACTCCATCACCTGGTTCGCCGACCGCCCCGATGACCTGCTCGTCACCGGCGTGGTGGCCGCCCCGCCCGATGTGCGCGACCGTTACATCAACCTGCGGCTGGAAGTGCGTTTCGTCAACAGCGGCTACGGCGACATCCCGGTCGAGGGGTTGATTCTGGCGCGGCTGGAGCCGGGCGGCGACTATCGCTACGGACAAGTGCTTCGCCTGCGCGGCCGACTCGTGACCCCGCCCGAAGGGGAAGCCTTCTCCTATCGCGACTACCTGGCCCGCCAGGGCATCCGCGCCTACATGCCCGCTGCCACCGTCACCCTCCTGCCGCTGCCGCCGGCGGGCAATCCCATCCTCCACATCATCTTTGCCTTCAAGGAACGCTGCCTGGAGCACGTCTATCGCCTCTTCCCCGACCCGGAGGCCTCGCTCCTGGCCGGCATCCTGCTCGGCGAGGACAACGGTCTGCCCGCCGACCTGCAGGCCGCCTTCAAGAACACCGGCACGGCCCACATCATCGCCATTTCGGGTTTCAACATCGCCATCATCGCCGGCCTGTTCATGACCCTCTTCGGGCGTCTGCTCGGGCCGCGGCGCGGGACGCTGGCCGCCGTGGTCGGAATCGCCCTGTACACCCTGCTGGTGGGCGCCGAACCGGCGGTGGTGCGGGCGGCCATCATGGGCGGGCTGGGGCTGTTCGCCCGTCAGGTGGGCCGCCGCCAGACCGCCCTCAATACGCTGGCCTTTACCGGCGCGGTCATGGCGGTCATCAACCCCAACATTCTGTGGGAAGTCGGTTTCCAGTTGTCTTTCTTTGCCACTCTCGGCCTGATTCTCTACGCCCAGCCCTTCCAGGATTGGGCCGTCCGCCTGCTGACGCGCGCCGCCCAACCGTCCCTGGCGGCCCGCATCGCCCGGCCGATCTCCGAGTTCGTGCTCTTCACCCTGGCCGCTCAACTGACTACCCTGCCGATCACGGCCTATCACTTCCATCAGATCTCGGTGGTCTCGCTGATCGCCAATCCCTTCATCCTGCCCGTCCAGCCGGCGGTGATGATTCTGGGCGGGCTGGCGCTGCTGCTCAGTTTCGTCTACTTTCCCCTCGGTCAACTGGCCGCCTGGGCGGCCTGGCCCTTCCCGGCCTACACCATCCGGGCGGTGGAACTCTTCGACCGCCTGCCGCACGGGACGATTGTCCTCGGCGACTTCTCGCTCCTCTTCGTCCTGGTTTTCTACGCCCTTCTCTTCGGCTGGACCTTCAGCCGGGAGCGCCTCCGCCAGGCGCTGCGTCCGGCGCTGACGCCGACCGTCCTGCTGAGCGCCCTGGCCATCCTGAACCTGCTGACCTTCCGGGCGGCCGTCCTCCTGCCCGACGGCCGCCTGCACGTCGCCTTCCTGGATGTGGGCGGCGGCGAGGCGATTCTCATCCGCACGCCGAGCGGCGGGCGCGTCCTGGTCAACGGCGGGCCGAGCGCCAGCCGCCTCTCCGACGCCCTCGGACGGCGCATCCCTCTCGCCGGGCGCGACCTGGACTATCTGGTGCTTACTTCGACTCAGGAGAACAACCTGGCCGCCCTGCCGAGTCTGCTCGACCGCTTTCCGCCGCGCGCCGTCCTGTGGTCCGGCAGGCGGGACGGCTCGACCGCCGCCCGTCAACTGGATCGCTGGCTGGCCGAACACGGGACCCCCATCGAGTACGCCGCGCCGGGCCAGGCGCTCGACCTCGGGTCCGGGGCGCGGCTGGAGGTCCTGACCGTCACGCCGCGCGGCGCGGTCCTCCTGCTCACCTGGCAGGGGTTCCGTCTCGTGATTCCCGGCGGCCTCAACTTTGAGGCACTGGAGGAACTCGACTACGGCGCCGACCTCGGGCCGGTCTCCGTCCTGTTGCTGGCCGAGTCGGGCTACGCCCCGGCCAATCCGCCCGAATGGATCGCCAATCTGCAGCCGCAACTGGTCGTTTTGAGCGTCGCCGCCGACGATCCGTTTGGCCTGCCCGATGACGCCGTTCTGGAGAGTTTGCGCGGCTACACGCTGCTGCGCACCGACCAGGACGGCTGGATCGAGATCGCCACCGATGGGACGCAGATGTGGGTCGAGAGCGAACGATGAACCCTTCTGCAGGAGGTTGTCATTTTGGCTGGCAGTTCTTACAATCCTGAAACGATGGGTCGGAGCATAGCGGGTTGATTTTTACCCTTGTTGGGCATTATCTCACTTGATGAGGTTCTACATGAAGGCGTTTCGTATCGGAGTGCGTTTGCTGGCCGTCCTGCTCTTCTTAATTGGCGCCTTGAGCGGCGCGGCGTTGTTCATGGCCGCCAATTGGGCGGATGTCGAGTCCATCCTCTATGGCTTTCCGCGGTACGGGAATAAGAGCACGTTTGCCATGCACTGTCCGCTCATCATCACCACTGGCGAGACAGGAATGGTTACGTTCACCTTTGAAAACGACAGCGACGTGCTGCTGCGCCCCACTGTGCGCTTCCAGGTCAGCAACCCCGGCCCCTTCCGCCTGATTTCAGAGCGGCTGGAACTTCAGCCCGGCGAAAGCCGCCAGTTGCAAATCGAAGTCTTCCCCGAAGATGCCGTGCTAAGCCGGTATATTTTCGTCAAGATGTTCACCTTTGCTACCTATCCAATCCGGCAAGTCGAACAGACCTGCGGCATCTTGCTGCTGGATTGGCCGGGAGTGACGGGCCGTCAGGTGGTGACGATGGGGGTGACGCTTGCCTTGCTGGGGATGCCGCTCGGTCTTGGGTTGTGGATCGCGTTCAGTCGGCCGCTCACAGGTCGGGCTCTCGACGCGGCGCGCGCCATGGGGGCGCTGACCGTCTCCATTTGGCTGGGACTGCTGGCGGTCTTCCTGTCATGGTGGCTGCTGGGGCTGGTGATGATGGCAGTGACCATTTTGCTGGCGGGAGTGATTCTTGCCAGTCTGATCCAAACGCACTGACTCGGAAGCCCGGCGTCGGACGCGCTCAAGGGTTGTCCTGTAGATCGTTCTGGCGCATTCCCGACGCGGGTTTTGTTCGGATTCTGGCGCATTCTGTTATAATCGCCAGCATGTCTCCATCATCTTCTTCCTCCCGCAGCCGTAAACCCCCGGCCGATAACACCATCATTTTCGTCATCGCTTTGCCAATCGTCTTTCTGTTTGGCCTGCTGCTAGGGTATGCCATCTGGGGGCGCAACGCCGCGGCCGAGGCGCAGACGACCCCCGCCGACGCCGGCGATCTCATCCTCGGTCCGGAAAACGCGCCCGTGACCATCGTCGAATACAGCGACTACCAGTGTCCCTTCTGCAAGCGCTGGCACGATCAGGTCTTCTATCGCTTGATGGAAGAATACCCCGACCAGATTCGTTTCGTTTACAGGGACTTCCCCCTGATGAGCATCCATCCCGGCGCGTTGCCGGCGGCCGAGGCGGCTAACTGCGCCGCCGAACAGGACGCTTACTATGACTACCACGAAGCCCTGTTTAGCAACCAATACAACATGGACAATGCCGGTCTGCTGCAATACGCCGCCGACCTCGGGCTGAACACCGACGACTTCAGCGCCTGCTTGAGCAGTCAGCGTTACCGCCAGGAAGTGATGGCCGATTTGCAGTATGGCATGAGCATCGGCGTCCAGTCCACGCCCACTTTCCTCATCAATGGCACGGTCGTCATCGGCGCTCAGCCTTACGAGGTCTTCAAACAAATCATTGACGAAGAACTGGCTCGTCTCGGCCAACCCTAGATTGCCGGAGGAAAGGATATGAAGAAGTTCGTCGCCGTCGCCGGGAATATCGGGGTGGGGAAGTCGACTCTGGTCGAGATGTTGTGCGCCAAACTGGGCTGGACGCCGTTCTTCGAACCGGTGGCCGAAAACCCTTACCTGGCCGATTTCTACCGCGACATGCAGGCCTGGGCCTTCCATTCGCAGATTTTTTTCCTGACCCACCGCTTGCGCGCCCATCACCAACTGGCTCAATTCCCCTCCTCGGCCATTCAGGACCGCTCGGTGTATGAGGACGCCGAAATCTTTGCCCATAACCTGTTCCTGCAAGGACACATCCGCCCGCGCGACTACCAGACTTACCGTGAACTGTACCTGACCCTGATCGAATTCCTGCCGCCCCCCGACCTGGTCATCTATCTGCGCGCCTCGGTGCCCACGCTGCTCTCGCGCATCGCCCGCCGCGGCCGCGACTATGAGCGCACGATCCCGGCCGACTACCTTTCGAGCCTGAACAACCTGTACGAATCCTGGATCGCCAATTTCACCCTGTGCCCGGTGCTGGCCGTCCCAGCCGATGACCTGGACTATGTGGCCCATCCGGGTCATCTGAATCTCATCGCTTGTAAGGTCGAAGAGAAACTGACCGGCAAAGAGGAGGTCGTCTTCGAGCCGGAGGAAGTGGTGCGGGCCGCGCAGGATTGAAATAAGGGGAGATTGACTGCTCCTCGAGACCAGGCCGGGCGGGGCAAGAACAGGTTCGGCTGCATTTTGAAAAATCCACCTCCAGCTACTTGACAAACCTCTCGAAATTTTGTATACTGGGTAAGTAACACGTGTTAGTTGCGAGGCGTATCGATGCCCAAACGTCGCAGTACCAGTTTCGATGTTGCCAGGCTGGCCGGCGTTTCCCGGACGACCGTCTCGTTTGTGTTGAATAATGTACCTGGGGTCAATATCAGCGAGTCCACCCGTCAGCGGGTTCTCGAAGCGGCGCGTCAACTCAACTATCATCCGAATTCCATGGGCCGCAAATTGGTGAGCGGACGGTCCAGCACGCTGGGTCTGGTGCTGCGGCAAAGCCCCGAACAAGTCTTTGCCGACGCGGCCCTGCTGCGCGTCATGCTGGGGATCGAGCATGCGGTCGCCCAGCAGGGCTTTCATGTGCTCCTCAAGCCTGTCCCTCCCGATGACAACAGCGGCTACCTGCGCCTGATCGAAGAGAATCATGTGGACGGAATCATCCTCTCCGGTCCGCGCCAGGATGACCACGAGATCGTCGCCCTCCACCGGCAGGGGGTCCCGATCATGTTGATGGGACAGTTGCCCGGCAGCGAGATTCCGTTCGTGGACATCGACACCATTGCCAGTTCGGCGATGGCTGTGCGTCATTTGCTCGAACAGGGATACCGGCAGATTGCGATGATCACCAACGCCTCGCTGACCTACACTTCGGCCCAGCAGCGTTACGCCGGTTTCCGGCAGGCCCTGGACGATGCGGGCATCGAATTTCGAGAGGAGTGGCTGCGGGAGGGGAGTTACACCCCTGCCAGCGGTTTTGAAGCCATGGCCGATTTGCTGCGCCAGCCGCAACGACCGCGGGCCGTTTTCGTCGCCAGCGATGTGGTGGCGCTGGGCGCGCTTCAAGCGGTCAAGCAGGCCGGGTTGCGAATCCCGGAGGATATTGCTATCGTAGGGTTCGATGACATTCCCTTTGCCGCGTACTGCGATCCGCCCTTGACGACCGTCCATTTGCCGGCCTACGGACTGGGCTGGGCGGCCGGCGAGCGGCTGGTTCGCCTGGTCTTGAACGAGGGGCTGGGCGAGACGGGCCTGCTCCTGGACGCCGAATTGGTGGTCAGAAAGTCGAGCATTTGTCAGTGAGGTTTGTTTTTTCGCAATTCGTTAACACGTGTTAGTTCGAAGGAGGTGAGCGGTTTAGAAGAGATTCTTGAGTATCCAAGCCCGTGCGTTTCAATCTCGTCTAAAATTTCCTAAGGAGGAAGAAATGTCCAAGAAAGTTGTCTTTACTCTGCTGGTGGTCGTGGGGATGATGCTGGCTGCTTGCGGCCCGGCGACGACTCCCGAGCCCACCGAGGCCCCGGCGACCGAAGCGGCGACTGAAGCGCCGACGGAGGCCGCGACCGAAGCGCCCGCCGCGCCCGAAATCTGCATGGGCGCCCAGCCCGGCGACACGGTGACGGTCATGTATCAATGGTCCGGCACCGAAGAGGAAAAAATCAACGCCATCCTGGCTCCGCTGGTGGAGACCTGCGGCATTCAGATTGTGGCCGAATCCACCCGCGACGACGCTGTCCTCGACGCGCGCGTTCAGAGCCAGCCGCCCGATATTCTGTTCTGGCCGAACATCTCGCCGTTGCGCCTCTACACCGACCGTTTGCAGAACCTGGACGCGGTCGGCGCGAACGCCGAGAACTATGCGCCTTACTGGATCGAAATGGGGACGGTGGACGGCCGCTGGCTGGCCATTCCGGTCAAGGCCGACATTAAGTCGATCATCTGGTACAGCCCGGCTCAGTTCGAATTGTACGGTTATCAAGTCCCGACCACCTTCGAGGAACTCGAGGCCCTGGTCGAGCAGATGGTTGCCGACGGCAACATTCCGTGGTCGATGGGCATGGAGAGCGGCGCGGCCACCGGCTGGACCGGCTCCGACTTTATCCAGGACTTGCTGCTCGTTCAGCAGGGACCGGACTATGTCATGGGCCTGATTGACGGCTCGATTCCGTACAATGATGCGGGCGTCGTTCAGGCTTACGAAACCTACGTCCGCTGGGCCTCTGACCCGCGCTACACGGTCGGCGGCGCGACCGGCACGCTCAACACCAGTTTCCTGGACGCCATCTACATCACCTTTGCTGAACCGCCTCAGGCGATGATGGTCAAGCAATCCGGTTTTGCCGGCGGCGAGATCGTCTCCCGCTACCCGAACCTGGTCTACGGGCAGGATTTCGACTTCTTCCCGTTCCCGGGCGCGCAGGGCATGCAGGGCGGCGCGGACTTCATGATGGTCTTCAATGATACGCCGGCCGTGCGCGCCGTGGTGGCTTATTTGACCGGTCCGGAGGGCGCGGCCGCCTGGGCGCAGGTGGGCTTCGACCTCTCGCCCAATCTGCTGGCTACTGGTCAGTATACTGACCCGCAACTGGCCAAGAAGGCCGAGGCGCTGGCGAACGCTTCCGGCTTCACTCCTGACATGGGCGATACCATCGGCGCGCCGTTTGGCGAGGCCGAGTGGGCGGCCATCATTGCGGCTGTTCAAGGCGAAGATATTCCTACCGTTTTGCAGGCCGCTGCCGCGGCTCAGGCAGAAGCGCTCGGCCGCTAGTTTTTCTCCTCGGGCTGGGGGGACGGTTCAGTCCCCCCAGCCGCTCAAGGTACCAGGCAGGTGAGATATGGCCTCCTCGATCATGAAGCAGGGACGGTTGACGCCGTGGCTGTATTTATTGCCGGCGCTTGTCATCATGTTCATTTTCATCGTTTATCCAACGTTCAACACCATTTATCTGAGTTTTCTCGATAAGACCAGCACTCAACCGGCGTCCGTCAATTGCGTCGAGGGGCAGCCATGCTGGGGCATCTTCGAAAATTATCATTACGCTCTGACCAACCCCGAAATGGTCACCGCGCTGCGCAACAATGCCCGCTGGCTGCTGCTGATGGTGCCGGGGACGGTCCTGTGCGGTCTGTTCTTTGCGGTGCTGGCCGACCGGGTGCGATACGAAAGCCTGGCCAAATCGATCATTTTCATGCCGATGGCCATTTCGTTCATCGGAGCGGGCATCATCTGGCGTTTCGTTTACTATATCGAGACCGGCAGCGGCGAACAGATCGGCTTGCTCAACGCCATCCTGGTCGCTCTGGGACGTCAGCCAGTGGCGTTTCTGAGCAATCCGGCCATCAACAATTATGCGCTCATGCTCGTTGGCGTCTGGTTGTGGGCCGGGTTCTGTATGACGATCTTATCGGCGGCCATTAAAGGCTTGCCGTCCGAGGTCCTGGAAGCGGCGCGGGTGGATGGAGCCAGCGAATGGCAACTGTTCTTCCAGATTATGTTGCCCATGATTATGCCGACCATCGCCGTGGTGACGACCACGATGGTCATCAATGTGTTGAAGATTTTCGACATCGTCTTTGTCATGACCGGCGGCAATTTCGGCACCGAGGTGATCGCTAACCGCATGTTCACCTTGATCGTGACCGACACCGGCCGTTCGATGGCGATCGCGGTGGTGCTCATCCTCCTGACCGTCCCGATCATGATCTTCAATGTGTATCGCTTCCGCAAGCAGGAGGAGATGGCATGAAACCGCTGACGGGTCTCAACCGCTTCTTTCGCAATTTGCCTACCCACCTGGCGATCGTGACGATGTGCGTCTTGTGGATCATTCCCACCCTGGGCCTGTTCATCACCTCGCTGCGGCCGCGCGAGGCCGTCCGCACCAGCGGCTGGTGGACGGTTTTCCGCCCCCAGGTTCAGGTGGGGGAGACAGAGTACCGAACCTATTGCGCCTCCTGTCACGGCGTGGACGGCGACGCCATCGCCGCGGCCGATTTGAGCGACCCGGCGGTCGTCTCGGCCTACCCGCGCTCCAACCGGCTGTTGACCATGCTCCGGCGCGACCTCGAAAGCGGCCCCCATCTTGTTGACCCGCCTCTGCCTGCGGAGCCGAACGCCGCCCTCGAGGTTTTGTCGCCCATTGTGACCTACCTGCAAACGCTTTCTGGAATCAACCCCGAAGCCGAGCGCTTTACCCTGCGCAATTACGCCGACGCCTTGGTCGGTTACAAGGGCAGTCAGGATTACCTGACCGATTGCGAACAAGGCGTGGTCAGCACGCTGGCCAAGTTCGATTGCGACGCCAGCGACCTGCTGAAACCGGAGGGGATGGGGCGCGCCTTTGTGAACACGCTCATCATGGCCATTCCCTCGACCATTTTGCCCATTGTCTTTGCCGCGCTGGCCGCCTATGCCTTTGCCTGGATGGATTTCAAGGGCCGTCAGTGGATTTTTGCCCTGCTGGTCGGACTGCAAATCGTCCCGTTGCAGATGACTCTCGTCCCGATTGCCCGCCTGTACGTGCAGATTGGCCTCGCAGGCACCTTCTTGGGCATCTGGCTGTTCCATACCGGCTTTGGGCTGCCGTATGCCATCTATCTGATGCGCAATTTCATCGGCGGCCTGCCGCGCGAAATTTTCGAATCGGCCTATCTGGATGGCGCGAATCACTGGACTGCTTTTTGCAAACTCGTCCTGCCGCTCACTTTGCCGGCCATCGCTTCGCTGGGCATTTTCCAGTTCCTGTGGGTGTGGAACGACTTTCTGGTGGCCAAAGTGTTCCTGAGCACGCATCCGGTCCTGACGGTGCAGGTGACCAATCTGATCGACCCGCGCGGGGCCAACTGGCACATTCTGACCGGAGCGGCTTTCCTTTCCTTCATCATCCCCATGATCGTCTTCTTTGCCTTCCAGCGGTATTTCGTGCGCGGCCTGTTGGCCGGTTCGGTGAAAGGATAGAGGACGAACGCGACAACCGACCCATGGATGTTCAACCCTGGTACAAGAACGCCGTCTTCTACGAGGTCTACGTCCGCGCTTTTTTCGATGGCAACGGCGACGGACATGGCGACCTGCAGGGACTGACCCAGAAACTGGATTACTTTCAGGAACTCGGCGTTGACTGCCTCTGGCTCATGCCGATTTACCCCTCGCCGCTCAAGGACGATGGGTATGACATCTCGGACTATTACGGCATCCACCCCGATTACGGCACGCTCGAGGATTTCCGCGCCCTGCTCGACGCCGCCCACGCCCGCGGCCTGCGCATCATCACCGACCTGGTGGTGAATCACACCTCCGATCAACATCCCTGGTTTCAGGCGGCCCGCCGCGACCGTCATTCTCCCTATCGGGATTACTACGTCTGGAGCGATGACCCTTCGCGGTACGCGGATGCCCGCATCATCTTCCTGGATACCGAGACATCCAATTGGACTTTTGATTCCCTGGCCGGACAATATTACTGGCATCGTTTTTATTCTTCCCAGCCCGACTTGAACTATGACAACCCGGCTGTGCGGCTCGAAATGCTCAAGGTGATGAAATTCTGGCTGGACCTGGGGGTGGACGGTTTTCGCGTCGATGCAGTTCCCTATCTCTTCGAAAGGGAGGGGACGAATTGCGAGAATTTGCCGGAGACGCACGCCTATCTCAAGAAAATGCGCCGCTTTGTCGATGAGCATTATCCCGACCGCATTCTCCTCTGCGAAGCCAATCAATGGCCGCGCGATGTGCGCGCGTATTTCGGGCGCGGAGACGAATTCCACATGGCCTTTCACTTTCCGCTGATGCCGCGCTTGTTCATGGCCATCCGCCGCGGCGACTCCGAGCCTATTCGCTGGGTGCTCTCGGAAACGCCTCCTATTCCCCCTTCCTGCCAGTGGTGCACGTTCCTGCGCAATCACGACGAATTGACCCTCGAAATGGTCTCCGAAGAAGAGCGCCAGTGGATGTGGCAAGAATACGCCCCCGACCCGCGCATGCGCCTCAACCTGGGCATTCGTCGCCGTCTGGCCCCTCTGCTCGATGATGACCGCCGCAAAATAACGCTGGCCTACTCTCTGCTCTTTACGTTGCCCGGTTCTCCAATCATCTACTATGGGGATGAAATTGGCATGGGCGACGATCTGTCTTTGCCCGACCGGAACGGCGTGCGCACGCCCATGCAGTGGGAGGCGGGACCCTCGGCCGGTTTCTCGACCGCCCGCGACCTCTACAGCCCGATTGTCAACCCGCATATTAACGTCGCTGCCCAGCGCGCCGACCCGGCCTCGCTCTGGCAAACAATTCGCAAGATGATTGCGGTTCGCAAATCTCATCCTGCTCTCGGCGGCGGCGAAATCGCCTGGATCGAGTATGAAAACCGCAGCATTGCTGCTTATCTGCGCACGCTGGGGGACAGTCAGTTGTTGATCGTGAACAATTTGAGCGGCGCGCCGCAATCGGTCCGCCTGCCGTTCCCGGGCCAGCCTTTCCAGGATGTGCTGACCGGCCGCGTCTTTGATCCCCAAGGCGGGACGGCGGAAGTGAACTTATCGCCCTATGAGTATTGCTGGCTGAATTTATTGGAGCCAGTCTGATGCGTTGACCTGCGAGGGGCCGCACCTTGCGGATTCATTCTTTGTGCAGACGCTGACTCAGATCGCGCAACTGGGTAAATGAGATCGGCTTGATCAGCACGACATCCGCCTGATCCTGATACGCCTCTGCCAGGCGGGCGTCGGCGGTGGCGACGACCACGATGGTCTCTTTCAGGCGCGGGTCGGAGCGGATTTGTTCGAACAGCGAAGGGCCGTCGACCAGCGGCAGGTGCAGGTCGAGGATGACCACTTTGGGTATGGTAGTCGTCAACAAATCGCGCGCTTTTTGCCCATCGCGAGCAGTCTCGACCTCGAAGCCGGCGGCCTGCAGGGCTTCGGAGAAGATAATCGCCAGATCCAGGTCGTCTTCAACGACCAGTCCCAATTCGCTCATGTTTTCCTCCTCTTGGTTTGTGCGTTTACGACCAGCGGAAGCGTGACGGTGAAGACGCTTCCTACTCCTATTTTACTCTTGACGGTGACCCCGCCGCCCATCAAATTGGCCAGTTGCTGCACGATGGTTAGCCCCAGGCCAAAGCCGCCGTGGCGGCGGGTGAGGGTGCTGTCTGCCTGACGAAAGGCCTCAAAGATGTGGGGTAATTCATCTTCGGGGATGCCGACGCCGGTGTCGGTGACCTCGATGCTCCACTGCTTCTTGTTGGGCCGAAACAGGCGGATGTGGACCGAGCCTCGGTCGGTGAATTTGATGGCGTTGTTGGTCAGGTTAATCAAGATTTGCTGAAGCCGGGCGGGGTCGCCGGTGAGCGTTTGAGGCAGTTCGGGGTCCAATTCGCTGGTCAGGGTCAGGCCCTTGTCGGCGGCGGTCTTGTTCATGATTTCGATGACGTTCTCCAGCAGGGCGGCAGGCTGGAAGGGCTGCATCTGGATGGTCATCTTACCGGCTTCGATTTGAGCCTGGTCGAGCAGGTCGTTGACGATGTCCAGGAGGCGGCGCACGTTGGAGAGGATGCGGTCGGAGGCGCGCACCTGTTTTTCGTTGACCGGGCCGTAAATGGCTTCCTTCAGCATTTCGGCATAGCCCAGGATGGCATTGAGCGGCGTGCGCAGTTCGTGCGAAACGATGGCCAGGAAGGTGTTCTTCATCCGCTCGACCTCGGCCTCGCGGGTGTAATCGCGGAAGACGGCCACGGTGCCGATTCGCTCGCCGTTGATGTCGGTCACCTGCGCGGCGCTGACCGAGAGGGTCTTTTTGCCCCATTGGATGCGGTAACTGCTGATTTGTTTGCCAGAGGCGGCCAGGAGCCCGGCCAGGATGCCGCGGTTCTTGGCGTCCAGGGCAGGGGCGCGGGACAGTTCGTCCACGGTGATGGCGGACAGTTTTTCTTCGGGGATTTCCAGCAGGCGGACGAGGGCGGGGTTGACGTGGGTGGCTTTGTTGCGTAAGTCGAAGACGATCACGCCGTCAGCGATGCTTTCGAGGATGGCGCGGCTCCGTCCGGCCTCGGCGCGCTCGCGTCCCAGAGCGCTCACCAGCGCCTGGGTGCGTTCCTGGACGAGTCTGTCCAGGTTGGCGTTGACGAGACGCACCTCGGCCAGGGCGCGTTCGAGGTTGGATGCGATGATCCAGCTGATGAAAGCCATGGCAAAGTACAAGAACAAGGCGACCAGGTTAGGAAAAAGATTGTTCTCAAGAGCCATGACCACGATGATGCCCGACGAGAAAGCAGCAACGATAAAGGACGACCAGGATTTGAGCAGGCCGCTGGCAAGAATGATGGGGACGACGAATACCCACAGGCTGCGCCCATCCACGATTTCCTTGGGCGAGTCGCTGAAACTGAAAATCAAGAGTAAGAAGAAGATGAATAACGATGCGGCCAGCGTTCCTGATTTCCGCATGTTCAACCAGTACAGGCCGCTCAGCCCAATCAAGGTGATCAGGCTGCCTACCAGGATAACCAGCGCTTCTTGTGGTTCTTGCGCTTTCCACAAGGCCAAATCGGCGATGATGGCGATCGCGGCGATGAGGCCGAGAAGCACCAGGAAGATGTTCAACAATTGGCGCCGGCGGGCATCATCGGGGTCTGCCGAGGAGACGGTAATAAATTGTCGTAAACGTTGTTGCAGAGTCATTTCTACCTCTGAATATTCAAGGCGCTGATGACGGCGGAACGAATCACATTTTCTGGGCAATATAGGCACTTTCCAATCCAGAGCGGCGGGTAAGGCGGTTCGGCGTGATCGTTTAGCCAGGGCAGGCCAGCGCGAATGGCGTTGAGGGCTTCGATCTGGGTGTTGCCTGCGTGATATTGCGCCCACGCCCATAAAGCCTGGAGGCAATAAGCGGTCTCTTCTGCTGTAGGTGTGTACATTCCCCAAGAGCCGTCTTTGTTTTGGGTGTCCAGAATCCAGTTGACAGCCTGTAGCACCAGTTCGGGAGCAAAGCCAGCGCATGCAATGATGATGTGACTGGTGACATAGTAGGGTGAAAGGTGCCATTTATCGTGCCAATATCCATCCGGGACGCGGGCGCGCTCGAGGAATTGGATGGCTTTCTTGACTGGCGGGGCGTCTCGATCCATCCCGGCCGCGCGCAGCGCTCCCAGGATATGGGCGTGAGCGCTGTTGGATGGGTTGGCTTCAAGGGGATAGCAGCGGAAATGCAACGGTTCTTCGTAGGAGAGGACGGCCTCGATGTCAGGAGAGGCTTCATAACGGGCCAGCGTCTCATAAACGAGACCGGTATCATCGCCGTCTTGTACCGAATAACCGGCGGCAAATCCCACGCCTTTTCCTGGTTGCCACACTTGATGCAAGAAATTCACATGTTTGGTTACAAAAGGGTGAAAGCGTATTTCGGGCCAGGTGAGAGAGAGATTCCATAGCGTCCAGGCGACCTCGAAGATGTCAAACGGCGCTACATTTGGGATGCCTCCGCTTTGTATGTCGCGAGAACGATTCAGATAGTTCAGAGCGTTGAGATCGCCTTTCTTGACCATCAGTGCATAATAGGCGGTCGCGGCTGGCGAGCAGCCGACTGAACCGTTGCTCTCGGTAAGTTGAGGCAGGTTCAACATATCGAAATCCTCCCCTGCCATTTCTGCCGAAAAAGCAACGGTGCTGTATCGATGAATGCCGCCCTGAAGTTTTTGTCGTTTCAGGGCTCGAAGGTTCCCCAGGCGTCCAAGGATGCGTTCCCCTTGTCGTTTGATCAAGCCCAGCCGTTCTGCTTCGGAAACAAGAGTGGGGGCAATCATTTCGAATCCAACTGTTGCGCCGCGAACATCACGGGCCAGGCCTTCCGTTGCGCCTGCGCAGATGCGCTCTAGGGCTTGTTGACCGTGTTCGAGTTGTTTTCGGTCTTGAGAACGACGGCCTCGACGCGCCAGAGCGATCATGGCTGCTAGCGTACAGATGACACGGTCATGATAATAAAAGGGCGATTCTGCCCCCCAGGCGCCATCGGACAGTTGATGGGCGCACAACCACTCCATGGCCTCATTGCTAAGGGGCGGATCTATATCCACCAGGCGGGCCACCCACGCTGTATCGTAGGGGACCGGCGGCATACGGCCGGGACCTATGGCTTGAAGCAATGCAACACTGGCGTTAGTCACTCCACCTCCGCGTCAGCAGCCATGAGTAATTGGCTAGAATGGCGAGCATGGTCGTAGGAATATAGATGCTGTAATCCCACGGCAGATAAGAGTCCTGGATCATGGGGGGGCCAACGACGTACAGGATGGCTCGAATGGGATCGAGCAAGGCATAGGCGAGAAAGAATATCGAAAGGACAATCGCCCACTTTTTGTCGGTTGTCGAAAGCATGTACGCGTAGATGGCTATGGTCAGGAATGCTTCCCATAGTATATCCAGCCAGATGAAGGCTCCCAGGTATAGGAGCAAGGCCATTTCGACTAAGACGGTGGAAGGCGGATTGTTCGAACGCCTGACCAGCGTTCGAATACACAAGAATCCGAGCGGGGCTAACAAACCGACCTTGACGGCGGTTGCCAGACGTAACGTGGCTTCGGATGGGCCAAGCAGAAAAGCAAATATCTGTTTGATGGAGTGGTTATAGCCCAGAAAACCGCTTTCTGGACCTCGGTAGGGGAACTCTTGCCCGAGACGAGCGAGAAGGCGGACATATTCCCGGAACTGAGTTGCAACATAGGCCGGACCGCCAATGAGGGTGGTGATGCCGGCCAGAATCAGATAACTGAGCAATGCCCCCAACAACATTTTGAAAAAGAAACGGTAATGCTTGAACAGGAAAGGAACCGCAGCCGCAAACGCCCACTGGGGCTTGGTGATTAGGATGAGAGTGAGCCAGAGTATTGCTCGTCCAAGATTTTGCTTGATAACGGCCTCGGTGAGCAACGATCCCAACAGCGCCATAATCGTATAAATGTTGATGTACCCAAGATCATCCCAGAAAGGCGAGAACACAAGCCAAACTGGCAGGGTCAAAATCATCATGCGATTGGCGCGGTCGAGTTTGCAGAATTCGAAAATTCGCCGCCAGGTCGCGAAGAGCGCTATGTAAGCCGCGATACGCAAGAGAAGATGGATGGCAATATTGATCTGTGCCGGCACCCATAAAAAGGGGGCAAACAAGAGGGCGAATATTGGCGGATAAGGGAAGTGATATTCCAGGATTTCCAGCGATTGGGGGTATAACGCCGCGTGCTCGGTAAAATTCCGAGAGGCGTCTAGGTAAACTTGTAAATCAATTGCGGCCTGATTCTCGTCCCCGGAGAAAAGGACGCTGATCTGAAGTCCCAGGCGCGCCAGGGCCCAGATGGCGGCAATGACCAAGACGATTCGAAACCAGCGCGTCTTATGCCATTCTTCCTGAAGAGCATTCCAAAAAGATTTCATCGAGGCCTCCAGACGCCGTAAAAAAGAGAACCCAATCCCAGCACTTCGTTTCGACAATTATGGTAGTAATTTTTCAACTCTTGAAGGTCGGCTGCCGAAAGGTCGAACCATTCGGGTTCTGGGACGCGGCGGGTATAGAGATGGTCGTACAAGATGGAGCGCAGAACATCTTGGGTCATGTAAGGGGTGGGAGCGGCAGTAAAATACAGGTTTTCTTCGCCCAAACCCAGAAGAGGGTAATCGAACACGCTGGGGGGCTGAAAGCCGATGAACAGGGTGGCCGGGGGAAGATCGTCGCCATAATAGGCCTCGATCAAATCGCGACGGGCGGGCATTCTGTTGTTTTTTTGGTAGAACTCAACGGCGAGCCGGGCCGCGGTCTCGGCGGCATCGTTGGCAAACAGGCCAAAGAACAGCCGCCGCTCTCGATGGTGAGCGGTTAAGTCTACAACGCGATCGAAGGAAGCGAGCAACTCAGCGTGGAGGGTGTTGGCAAGCGCAAGGCGATAGTCGCCGTAAAAGCGCACTTTTACCTGCCAGGCTGTGTAGAATTCCAGAAATTCTGGCGCTTCGAGAATCCTCGCCCCTCCCAGCGCCTCGCGGACGTACTTTTCGCCTCGCCTGAGCAGTTCGGAGCCAAATAAAGGGGAAAGAATGGTATCAATGCCATGCTCAAAGAGCAGACAGAACAAGCGAATGTATTCGTTCGCGGCAATGGGAATATATTGGTTGGGGGAGACGTCTCCGTGCTCCAAGACGAACCACCGCCGCGTCCCATTGATGGGGAAGACGCAGACCTGGGGGCCGGCCTGACGCACCAGCCGCGCGATTTCTTCGCTGGGCAGCGCCAGGAATTCGTCCAGGCTGATCATTTTTGCCTCCGCAGGCGCGGCAGAAAGCGGGGCGTGCGGGCCATGTAGTCGCGGTATTCGGGCAGGGTTTCGGAGAGCAATTTTTCCTCCTGCCGGGCGGCGCGGCCGAAATCCCAGAAGGTGTAAATCATCCCCAGCAGGGTGGTCGCGGCCGGGTCGATCAGGAACAGGCCGATGATGAGGCCGAAGAACGAGGTGATGATCGGGTGACGCACCCAGGCATAGGGTCCGGTGGTGATGACCTGGTGGCCCGGCTGGACCTCGACGCGTTCGGCGTAGAACTGACGCAGGTGGGCGCGTCCCCAGGCGTTCAGCGCCAGGGAGGCGGCTGCCAGCAGGATTCCCGCGCCCTGCAAAATCAATCCCCAGGCCGCCTCGGTGCGCCATCCCAGCCAGGGAAGCAACACCGGGCGGACGATGAGCAGCGTGCAGGCGGCCAGCGCCAGCAGGGTGAAATCCCAGGCCCGGCCGCGGCCCTTGGCTTTGCGCTGTTGATCGTAGCGGCGGAAGGCAAGGACGTCGATCACATAGAAGGCGATCACGATCGACGCGATGATCAGCGATTGGATGGAGGCAGGCAGCATTAGAACGCTTCTCCGAGCAGGCCGACGATCAGGCGGGCGGCGGCGCTACTTCCCGCGACGACGGTGTGGTTGTTGGTCTCCAGCCGGAAGCCGAGGCGGCGTTTGACCTCGTAGGCGCCGCTGCCCCAGCGCAGCAGACGGGCGCGGCGGCGGCAGGCCTCTTCCAGGCTGGCGTAGACGAGAGAAAAATACACATACGGAACGTTTTCATCCAATCCCAGGGCGGTTGCCAGTTGCGCTCCGCCGTCGTAGAGCAGCGCCCCGCAGCCGACCAGCCTCTCGCCGATGCGGGCCTCCAGGAAATCGCCGTCGGCCTCCTCGAGATGTTCGAGCAGGCTGGCCGTCCAGGGCGGGAGGACGTCGCCATGCCGGGCGGCTACGCCGCGAATCAAGGCCAGGGCTGCCTCGGGTTCGGTCGGGCGCGGTCGACGCTCGACCCGGATTCCCAGTTTGGCGGCTTTGCGCAGGGTGCGCTTGTAATGTTGACGGTCGTCCTTGTTTCCGGCGGCCAGGTAGGCGTCCAGGCTGTCCCATTCGAAGGGCATCCAGGCGCCGGGGTCGGCGACGCGGACGGGGCGAAAGCCTTTTGGCCAGCCGCGCCGAATCTCGTCGGCCTCGACGAAATCCAGCAGGAGGAACGAACAGGCGTATTCGCGAGCGATGACGGCCGCCTCGCCGAGCAGTCGGTCGAGGACCGCCTCCCGCTCTTCTCCCTCGGGCAGACTCATCCCCGACAGGTTCGCCAGCGGCGAGCGGCAAATGAGCAGGGGCCGGCGGCGCAGGATGGGTCTCAGAGCGGCGCGAAGCGGAGCGGGGAGGGGCAGCGGTTCGTTGCGAATCAGCCAGAAGGCCGCCCGGCCGATCGGTCGGCCCGCCTTCCAGATCAGGATGTAAAAGGGCAAACAGTCGTTCAGGACGCGCTCGCCGAAAGTGTACCAGCGTTGACTTTGGAAGGGCTGGTTTCCGCCGACCGCTTCCCAGGCTTCCGGCGGAATTTGTTCGGCGCAATCGTATCGGCGAATCTCGAAGTCGCTGGCAGATGGCGTGTTCATCGCCCTCGCTGAAAGGATTCTCTCTAATTTTACAACGAGTTGGAATTTTGGAGGTGAGCGTTTGCGATGTTATCAAAGTTGTAAGCGGGGGCTGTCTGAATACGGATGATTTTTTGCGTCGAATGGCGCGAATGGTACAAATCTTTTCGCGCCTTCGGGGCCTCGACTTTTCTGGATTTGCTCGATTGCAAAAGTTGAATCGGTTCTGTGCGGCATCTTCCGCCGGGGGACTTAGAAGAGCCCGTTTCCTTCAAGGAAACAGGCTCTTCACTGCCCGCAAAAGGGTCGAATCGGTTCAAAAACATCGAAATGTTTTTGAAAACTGGCGACCGACAGTTTCTGCGGCCATTTGCTGAAGAACCCGTTTCCTTCGAAGGAAACGGGTTCTTCGATGATCAAGCCGCCGTTTGAGCGGACTTGCGGCGGAACCAGGTGGTCCATTCGCGCTTTTCCCAGACCACCAGGATGGGGGCTGCAATGAAAATGGACGAGTAGGTGCCGCTCAGGAGGCCGACGAGCAGGATGACGGCGAATTCGCGCAGGGTCACGCCGCCCATCAGGGCCAGGGCCAGCAGCAGGAATTCGACCGTCATCAATTGGGTGTTGATGGAGCGCTGCAGAGTCTGGACGATGGAGTGGTTGACCAGCGTTTCGAAGTCCAGCCGGCGCAGGAGGTTGGTATTCTCGCGGATGCGGTCGAAGACGACGATTTTGTCTTGCACCGAGAAGCCGATGACGGTCAGCAGGGCGGTCAGGAAGAGGGCGTCCATCTGCCAGTCGAACAGGACTGAGCCGATCAGCACCAGGCTGAAGACGATGGCCACATCGTGAATCATGGCGATGATGGCGCAGACGCCGTAGCGGAACGCGTGGGGGATGCCGCGGAAGGCAAAGGTGATGTAGATGATGACCACCAGGGCGGCCGCGCCCACCGCCAGGGCGGCGCGCGAGGTCACTTGGGCGCCGATCGAGGGGCCGACGCTGTCGACGCGGCGGGGTTCGGGCAGACTGCCGAATTCCTCGTGCAGGGCGTTCATCACTTCCTGACGGAGATTTTCGTCGAGGAAGGACGAGCGGATGACCAGAGTCCCTTCGTCGGTGGTGGTGACGATGGCGTCCTGGATGCCGAGGCGGTTGTAGAGGGTGACCACTTCCGAGTGGGGCGGAAGTTCGTTTTCGAACTCTACTTCCATCATCGTGCCGCCGGTGAAATCGATCGAGAGCGGCAAATTGTGGTTCGCGGCCCGGACGATGAGCAGAATCAGGCCCGGGACGATGATGAGCAGCGAAAGCGCAAAGAACAGGTAGCGGCGAGCGAGGATATTCATAGGGCTGCCTCTCAGATGCCAAACCATCTGGCGAAGTTTTTGATCTTGAACCATTCGAGCAGGACGCCCAGCAGGGTGCGGGTCACGAACAGGGCGGTGAAGAGGCTGATGAACATGCCCAGCGCCAGGGTCACCGAAAAGCCTTTGACGATGGTCGCGCCGAAGGTGCTGCCGAACCAGTACAGGATGGCGCAGGTGATGAGGGTGGCGATGTTCGAGTCCCGGATCGAGGACCAGGCCCGCCGCCAGCCTTTTTCGACCGCGTAGGTCAGCGTCAGGCCGTTGCGCAGTTCTTCCTTGATGCGCTCGAAGATGAGGATGTTGGCGTCCAGCGCTGCGCCGGTGCTGAGCAGGAAGCCGGCGATGCCGGGCAGGGTCAGGGTCACGTGGATGAGTTTGAACACGGCGAAGGCCAGGGCGGCGTAGATCAGGATGGACAGGTCGGCGGCGATGCCGGGCAGGCGGTAGTAGAGCGCCATGAAGAGAATGACGATGATCAAACCGATCAGCCCGGCGACCAGACTCTTTTGGAGCGAGTCCTCGCCCAGGGTGGGGCCGATCAGGCGCGTTTCGACGATGCGCAGCGGGATGGGCAGCGCGCCGTAACGCAACTGGACGGCCAGGGCGTTGGCGGTTTCGACGTCGAAATTGCCCTCGATGATGGCGTTGCCGTCGGTGATGGGGACGCTGACCCGCGGCGCGGAGATGACGCGCTTGTCGAGCACGATGCCGAGGTGGCTGCCGATGTTGTTGCGCGTGTAGTCGGCGAAAATCTGCGTCCCTTCGGGATTGAGAGAGAAGGCAACCACCGGCTGATTGAGCTGGTTGGTCGAAACGCCCACCGTTTCCATCATCGCGCCGGTCATGATGGTGTGATAGACGGTCGTCCCTTCCGGCAGGTCAGAGGGCGCGCCGCCGTAATCGGTGACGATGATGGTCCCCTCCGGCGGAGGCGCGGTCCCAAAATCCACCCATTCCAGGAGGCCGGTCTGCTGGATGGTCTCCGGGACGGAGGAGGTGTCGGTCAGGCCGGGGAATTCGGCCACGATGCGGCGCTCGCCGGCCAGTTGAATCAGGTTCTCCGAGACGCCCAGGGCGTTGGTGCGGTTCTCGATGATGGTCCGCGAGACTTCCAGTTGTTCTTTGTCTACCGGCACGTCTTCGGGCAGGTCGGGTTCGATGACCACTTGCAGGCCGCCGCGCAGGTCCAGGCCCAGGAGCGGGGCGACGTTGCGCTCGATGAGCAGTTCGCCCGGCTTGAAGGGATTGGGGACGCGCAGAATGTTGACAGTGTCAATCCAGATTGCCAGCGCCAGCAAGAGGAGAACGAGAAACAAACGCGGATAATGATTGGACATGGGATGGGCGCTCCGTTCACGAAAATGCCAGCCGGGGGCTGGCGCAGGGCGATTATACTACCGATGGCAGGGGGAGGGGAGAGGCGAGTCGTTCAGGGCGGCGGGAAGCGCTTTTCGAGAAACGCCAGGACGGCTTCCAGGACCTGCGGAATGGTGAGTTCGTCGGTATTCAGGTAGAGGTCGGCATGCTGGCGGGCGTGGCGCAGACGATGTTGCTGCTCCTGCCAGTCTTTTTCGGTCCAGTCCAGTTTGCGGCGGGCGCAGGCGACCGGGTAGGACGCGTCCAGGAAGATCAGGGCGTCGGGGGCGGTCAGGCGCTGCCACATGTCCGGCACATAGGAGTGTTCCTGGGCGATGTGGCGAGCCTGGTAACCGAGGCGGGTCAGGTTTTCGATGAGGGTGGATTTGCCCGCCGCGCAGGGGCCGACGACGCCGATCAACGGCGACTGGCGTCCGGTTTTCTCAGCCGTTGTCATGCAGGAGACGATTGAGCGATTCGGGACCGCCCAGCACGGCCAGCGTGTCGCCGGGCCGGAGGGGAGTGCTGTCGGGCGGGTGCATTTCGGAGAGGCCGTCGCGGCGGATGAGCACCACGCTGAGGCGGTAGGTGTCTTCGATGAAGCCGACGGTTTTGTCGGCGAAGGGCGCGTGGGATTTTACCGTCAGGCGCGCCAGGCTCAGTTGCTGCCCCTCGACCGAGATGGGGTTGGTCACGTCTGCGCCGGTCGCCGCGGCGGCGAAGGCCGGAGCGGCCATGCCGGTGGCGCTCAGGGCCGAGAAGCCGAACTGTTCCCGCAGCGAGTGGGCAAAGTCTTCGTCGAAGATGCGGATGACGACCCGGATGTTGGGGTTCATGCTGCGGGCCTTGACGGCAATCTGCAGATTCATGGCGTCGTTTTGGGTGCAGAGGATGATCGTCTTGGCCTGCCGGATGCCGGCCGCCTCCAGCGCGGCCGGACGGGTGGCGTCGTCCTGGATGACCGGGATGCCCATCTTCTGGACGGTCGAGAACATGTCGGCCGAGGGCCTCAGTTCCAGAACGGCCACCGCTTCTTCCATTTGCGAAAGGATGCTGACCACCCGGTAGCCCAGGTGTCCCAGGCCGACCAGGATGATGTGATTCTTGAGCGTAGATGCCACGGCCATTTCCCATTCCTTGCTGCGCGCCCGCCGGTTGAAGAGCATGATGCCGAAATCGGCCAGCCCCTGCGCCAGCGTGGCTACGCCGATGACCGGAAGGATGAAGAAGAAAATTTGCAGGACGGGCGAGTCGGGAAAATCGGCGTTGGGCTGGAGGAAGGCCAGCGTCAACATCAGATAGACCGCCTCGGTGTAACTGTGCAGGGCCTCTCCCGCCTGCCGGGCGAGGTAAAAATATAGCCCTCCCAGCCCGAGGAGGGCGACGAGAAAGACCAGCAGAGGACTGCGAAACTGACTCAGCAGGATGGCCGCTTCGCGCCAGTGAGCCGCCCACTGCGTTCTGCGCCGCTGCCGAACGTTCACTCTCCGCCTCCCGGGATCGGCAACCGGACCGTCATCCGGCGGACATCGTCCCCGCGCCGCTCCGTCACTTTGACGACCACCACGCTGATGTCATCGGCGGGGCGGCCGTCGTCGAGGCGGACGGCCTCGGCCAGCAGCGAGTCGGCGATCGTCTGCGGGTCGGGGTCCTGTTCGTCGAGCATGGCCTGGAGCATGACGCAGACGTCCATCGGCTGGCCGCGGCGCTCGCCGGCGTGCACCAGGCCGTCGGTGTAGATGACGATCGTCAGGCCCGGTTCGATCGGGATTTCGCTGATCACTGGCCGGATGTTGCGCGAAATGCCAATCGGACTCGATTCGGTTCCGACGCAGTCGACATGTTCGCCGCGGGCGATGAAAAAGGGCGCCGGGTTGTTGCGAGTCAACACGACCGTTCCGCTTTGCAAATCCACCGAGACGATGTTGAGGGTCGAGGAGACCTTGCCTTGCTTATCGGTGAAGAGGGAATCGGAGGCCGCCCGCGCCGCCGCGCCGTCGCGCACCCCCTCGGCCAGGAGCGAGATGACCTTGCGCACGACCAGCATCGAGACGGCTTTGGCGCCTCGGCCGGAGGTTTGCCCGTCGGCCAGGACGACCGATAATCCGCCGTTGGGCCGTTCGACGACCTCGAGCGTGTCTCCGCTTTCGGAGACGGCGTACTTGTTGGTCTTGGCGACCGCAATTTGAACTTCCATATCCTCATTTTACACTTAAGTTTTTGAGGACGTCAAACCGGGAAGGAAGGGACTTTTGAAAGCGTCAATCAGGATTGCGCAAGCGGCGAGGGGGCGCGCCTTCTCCCCAACTCGGCCTCTACGTCGGCGGGCGAAAGGCCGCGGCTGGCAAGCAGCACCAGCAGGTGGTAGAGCAGGTCGGCGGTCTCTTCCACCAGGCGGGCGTTGCCCTGGCCCTTGGCGGCGAGAATGACCTCCACTGCTTCCTCGCCCACCTTCTTCAGAATCTCGTCCTCGCCTTTGGCGAACAACTCGCAGGTGTAGGAGCCGGGGCGGGGATTAGCCTGGCGGTCGAGGATGATTTGATACAGGTCGTTGAGGGTCATAGCATTCCTTTCTGGTGATTTAGCCGTCCTTCGACTTCGCTGCTCTCCGCTCAGGACGGCTGTCAGTTGCGCTTTGCTCAGGACGGCTTGGCTGCGCTCCGCTCAGGACGGCTGTCAGTTGCGCTTCGCTCAGGACGGCTCGCGATGGAAGGGCAATTTTCGATAAAAGCAACTCGTCTCGCCGGTGTGACAGGCCGGGCCGCGCGGCTCGACCAGCACCAGCAGGGCGTCGGCGTCGCAGTCGTAGCGGATTTCAACTACCTTCTGCGTGTGGCCGGAGGTCTCTCCCTTATGCCAGAGGGCGCGGCGCGAGCGGCTCCAGAACCAGGTCTCGCCGCTGGCGAGCGTTCTCTGCAGAGACTTGGCGTTCATCCAGGCCAGCGTCAGCACTTGCAGGGTGCGGCTGTCCTGAATGATTGCCGGAATCAAACCATCGCTTCCATATTTCAATTCGTCAACGTTCGAATGTTCGAGCGTTATCATGTTGTCCTCCTGACTTTCAAGCCGCGCTTCGCCAGATATGCCTTGATTTCTCCGACCGTGTACTCGCCGTAGTGCAGCATCGAGGCGACCAGGGCGGCGTCGGCCTTGCCCTCGGTCAGGGCGGCGTAGAGGTGTTCGGGCGTCCCGCCGCCGCCCGAGGCGATGACCGGGATGGAGACGGCCTCGGCGACGGCGCGCGTCAGCCCGATCTCGTAACCCTGTTTCGTGCCATCGGCGTCGATCGAGTTGACCACAATCTCGCCCGAGCCCAGCGCCTCGCCGCGCCGCGCCCAGGCGAGGGCGTCCAGGCCGGTCGGCGTGCGCCCGCCGTGGGTGACAATTTCGTAGCCGGAGGGGATGGCCGCCGAGGCCGGGACGCGGCGCACGTCCATCGAGAGCACCACCGCCTGCGAACCGAAGGCGCGCGCCGCCTCGGCGATCAGGTCCGGGCGCTGGACGGCGGCGGTGTTGACGTTGACCTTTTCGGCGCCGGCGAGCAGGACGCGGCGGCAGTCCTCCACCGTCCGCAGGCCGCCGCCCACCGAGAAGGGGATGAAGACCTGGGCGGCGACGCGCGCCACGACCTCGAGCAGGATGCCGCGCCCCTCGCTGGAGGCGGTGATGTCGTACAGCACCAGTTCGTCCAGGCCCTGTTCGTAGTATTCCCTGGCTTTCGCCACCGGGTCGCCGATGTCCTTGGTGTCCACGAAGCGCACGCTCTTGGCCAGTTTGCCGGCGCGCACGTCGAGGCAGGCGATGATGCGTTTGCTCAGCATGGTTTCCACTCCGCAAAGTTCTTCAACAATTGCAACCCCACCGGCCCGCTCTTCTCGGCGTGGAACTGGACGGCGAAGAGATTGTCCCTGCCGATGGCCGCCGGGAAGACGACGCCATGCTCGCACACGGCGAAGATGTCTTCGGGGCGTTCGGACTGGGGATAGTAGGAGTGGACGAAGTAGAACTGCTCGCCAGGCCGCAGATGCGCCAGCAGCGGATGCGGACGCGTCGCTTCGACCGCGTTCCAGCCCATGTGCGGGATTTTCAGCGCCGGGTCGGCGGGGCGGAAGCGAACCGTCCGGCCGGGAATCAGGTTCAGGCAGTCGGCGTCGTCTTCCTCGGAATGAGTCAGGACGATTTGGCAGCCGAGGCAGATGCCCAGGATGGGCGTTCCGGCGCGGAAGGCTTCGGTCAGCGCCTGGTCGAGGCCGCGCGCCCGCAGGACGGTCATGGCCGCGCCGGCCGCGCCCACGCCGGGGAAGATGATTCGTCCGGCGCGGCGCACCTGCTCGGGGTCAGCGGTGATCCGGGCGGAAAGGCCGAGCGCCTCGAGGGCGCGCCGGACCGAGGTCGGGTTGCCGGCCTGGTAGTCAACGATGGTCAGCATGGCTCAAACACTCGCTCAGGGAAAGTTTTCCTTCGTACAACGCCCGGCCGAGGATGACGCCGGCCAGGCCGGCGGCGCGGGCGCGGCGGATGTCCTCCAGCGAGGAGACGCCGCCGGAGGCGACCACGCGCAGCCCGGTGGCGGATTGCAGCGCCGCCGCGCCGCCCACGTTCAGGCCGCCGCCCACGCCGTCGCGATGCACGTCGGTCAACACGCACCAGCGGACGCCCTGCGCGTACAGGAATTCGCCCGCTTCGAGTACGGTCAACGCGGTGGCCTCCTGCCAGCCGGCGACGGTGACCTTGCCGTCCCGCGCCCCGATGTCGCCGGCGATTCGCTCCGCGCCGTAGGTCTCCAGCGCCCAGGCCAGCAGCGGCGGGTTCTGGAGGGCGGCGGTGCCGAGGAAGACGCGCGCCACGCCCAGGTCGAGGGCGGCGCGGATGGACTCTTTCTCGCGCAAACCGCCGCCGAACTCCACCTTCAGGCCGATGGTCAGGAGGCGTTCCAGCGCCTGCCAATTGGCGTCGGCCTCCTCGCCGAACGCGCCGCTCAGGTTGACCACGTGCAGCCATTCCGCGCCCTCGGCTTTCCAGCGCTCGGCCCAGGCGAGCGGGTCGTCGCCGTAGACGGTTTGCCGCGCCGGGTCGCCTTGCGCCAGGCGCACCACTTTGCCGCCGCGCAGGTCAATCGCCGGAAAAATCGTAAACTCACTCATCATTCCGCATTCTGCATTCATCATTCTGCATTCATCATTCTGCATTCTGCACTCCGCCTTCTGCCTTCATCATTCCAACGTTCCCTTCGTGCTGGGGACATCTTCCCGCCGCGGGTCGAGGGCGACGGCGGCGCGCAGGGCGCGGGCCAGGGCCTTGAAGAGCGCTTCGGCCTTGTGATGGTCGTCGTGGCCGTAGAGGACGCGGGCGTGCAGGGCGCAGCGGGCGGCGACGGCGAAACTCTCGAGGAAGTGGGCGATCAGGCTGGTCGGCAGCGCGCCGACGGCGGGCGCGTCCCATTCCGCCTCGATGACCGCGTAGGGGCGGCCCGAAAAATCGAGGGCGACGAAAGCCAGCGCCTCATCCATGGGCGCGTAGGCGTGCGCCATGCGGACGATGCCCTTGCGCTCGCCCAGCGCCTGGTCGAAGGCTTTACCGAGGGCGAGGGCTGTATCCTCTGCGGTGTGATGCGGGTCAACCTGCAAGTCGCCGCGGGCGCGCACGGTCAGGTCGAAGAGGCCGTGCACGGCGAGGTGACTGAGCATGTGGTCGAGGAAGCCGATGCCGGTGGAGAGAGAATGTTGGCCGAAGCCGTCCAGGTTCAACTCGATGAGAATCTCGGTTTCGTTGGTCTTGCGTTCGATTCTGGCGGTGCGCATAGGTATCCTTTCAGCAACATTCAAACGTTCAAACTCGAGAGCGCGGCGAGCAGGGCGTCGGTGTGTTCCGGCCTGCCCACGCTGATGCGGATGCAGTCCCGCAGGCCGGGTTTGTCGAAGTAGCGAACCAAGATGCCGTATTCCTGCGCCAGAATCGTCTTCAGCGTCCGGGCGTCCCACCCTTCCACCCTGCACAGGATGAAGTTCGCGCGCGAGGAATAGGGCTTCAGCCAGGGGATGGCGGCCAGCCCCCGCCGCAGACGTTCGCGCTCCCGGCAGAGGGCGGCCGCCTGGGCGCGAAGATTGTCTGCGTCCTCGAGGGCGGCGATGGCCGCGGTCGAGGCGGCCGCGTTGACGTTGTACGGCTGCTTGGCTTTCCACAGGGCGGGCATCAGCCAGGAGGGGAACGCCCCGTAGCCGACGCGCAATCCGGCCAGCCCGGCCCACTTGCTGAAGGTGCGCAGGACGACCAGGTTCTCGGCTTCGGGTACGCGGGTGATCAGGGAGGGCGCCCCGGCAAACTCGATGTAGGCTTCATCCACCACGAGCAGGAGCGGCAGGCGAAGCAAGGCTTCGATGACCTCCGGCGGAATCAGCGAGCCGTCGGGGTTGTTGGGCGAGGCCAAGAAGAGAATCTTGGGGCGATGGGCGGCCGCGGCGGCGCAGACGCCCTCCAGGTCGAGGGAGAAATCGGGGCGGCGCGGGACCTCGATCAGGGTCCCGGCGTTGAGCCGCGCCTCGAAGGCGTACATGCCGAAGGTGGGCGGACAATCCAGCACGCCGTCCCCCGGCCGGAGCAGGACGCGCAGGATCAGGTCGATCAACTCGTCCGACCCGGCGCCGGCCAGCAGATTTTCCATCGGGACGCCGGTGTAGCCGGCCAGCGCCCGGCGCAGCGCCCGGCTCTCGGGGTCGGGGTAAATGTGAGCGTAGGGCATCTCTGCCAGGGCGCGGCGGACGTGCGGCGAAAGGCCGTAGGGGTTCTCGTTGGCGTCCAGTTTGATGATTTCCTCCGGCCTGCGTCCGTAGCGCGCCGACAGGACCTCGAAAGGCTCGATGGGGGTGTAAGGAGGCAGGGCCTGGATGTGTTCGGGCAGTTCCGTAAACATAACCATTTGACTCTTTGACTATTTGACTCTTTGACTCTCTGCTCTCCAATCTGCCGCCCGCGCATGCCCTTCCAGTCCCTCCGCCCGGGCGATGACGGCGGCCAGCGGGGCGATTTGGGCGGTCGTGGCCGGGTCGAGGGCTGCCAGGCTGACGAGGTGGACGAAATCCCAGACGTTGAGCGGCGAGGCGAAGCGCGCCGACCCGCCGGTGGGCATGACATGGCTCGGCCCGGCGAGGTAATCGCCCAGCGCCTCGCAGGAATGCTCGCCCAGGAAGACGCCGCCGGCGTTGGCGACCTTCTCGGTCAGCGCCCAGGGATCGCGCACCGCCAGGCACAGATGCTCCGGCGCGTAGCCGTTGCTCAGTTCGACGGCTTCCTCCAGGTCGCGGGTGACGACGATGCCGCTCTGCCCCGTCAGCGACTGGGCCAGTATCTCGGCGCGCGGCAGGCTTTCCATCTGGCGGCCCACTTCTGCCTGCACCGCTTCGGCCAGTTCCCGGGAGGGGGTCAGCAGGATGGCCGAAGCCAGCACGTCATGCTCGGCCTGGGCCAGCAGGTCGGCGGCGACCCAGGCCGGGTTGGCCGAGTCGTCGGCGATGACGACCGTCTCGGTCGGGCCGGCCAGCCCGTCGATGCCAACCACGCCGAAGACTTGTCGCTTGGCCAGGGTGACGAACAGGTTGCCGGGGCCGAAAATCTTGTCCACGGCGGGGAGGGTCTCGCTGCCATAGGCCAGGGCGGCGATGGCCTGCGCGCCGCCGAGGGCATAGACTTCGTTCACGCCGCACAGGGCGCAGGCGGCCAGCGTGACCGGCGCGACCCGGCCGCTGCCGCGCTCCGGCGGCGTGACCACCACGATTTCCCTGACGCCGGCCACCTGGGCCGGAATAGCCGACATGAGCACCGAGGAGGGCAGCGGCGCCGTCCCGCCGGGGACGTACAACCCGACGCGGCGGTGCGGGCGGACGAGTTGGCCGAGCCAGCCGCCCAGGTCGTTGGTGAACCAACTGGTCAGCGGCTGACGGCGGTGGAACTGGCGCACCCGCTCGGCGGCCGCCTCCAGCGCGGACCTCAGGGCCGGGTCCAGCGCGGCCAGGGCCGAATCGAGCGCCTCGGGCGGGACGCGCAGCGGCGCCCCGGCGGGGACTCCGTCCAGGCGGGCGCTCCACTCCCGCAGGGCGGCGTCGCCGCGGGCGCGGACATCCGCCAGGATGCGGCGCACGGCCTCCTCCGGGCCGATGCGCTCGCCGAAGAGGCTGGCCAGGCGGTCGAGCATGGCCGCGGGCAGACGGGTCTCGTCGGGCGGGAGGCGCTTGAGCAGGGTCGAGCGGGCAGTTTGGGGGTCGTAGATTCGTATCATCGGGTCTCCTATCGGGGGCGGGTCGAATGCAAAATCCGCGGCTACTGCCGTAACGCTTCGAGGAGGGCTTTGTAGCGCGGCGGTTCTTCCTCGAAGATGTAGGTCACCGGCGCGACGACCACGCCGCTGCCGCCGATGGCGCGCAGTTCGGCGATGGCGGTCGGCAGTTGGTCGCGGCGGACGATGATGTGGACGTCGTACCAGTTGGGGTCGCCGTCGCGGACGAGGATGCGGCTGATGGTCGGGCCGTTCAGGCCGCCGAGGGTGGTCTGGGCGAAGATGCGCCCGGCGATGACCTCGGGGCTTTCGCCGCGCATGTTGGCAAAGACCGAAAGGTTTTCCTGGGCGCGCAGATGGGCGTCGAAGAATTCGATCAGGTGGCGCGCCACGGCCAGCACTTCGGGGCGGGCGCGCAGGGCGGCCTTGTTGGCGATCAGCGCCGCCTGCGAGCGCAGGATGACGCCGTCGCTCAGCGGCCGCAGACGGTTGTCGCGCAGGGTCTGGCCGGAGGAGACCAGGTCGGCGATCAGGTCGGCGTAACCGATGGCGGGGGCGATTTCGAGCGTCCCCTCGGCGGTGATGAAGACCGTCTCCGGCAGGCCGTGCTGGCCGAAGAAGGGCGCGGCGGTGTTGGGGTACTTGGTGGCGACGCGCAGCGGGCGGCCGAGTTGCTCGCGTTTGCGGCGCAGGTCGGCCATGGCGGTCACGTCCTCCCAGGCTTCGGGGACGATGACGGTCAGGGCGCAGGCGCCGAAGCCGAGGGCTTCGTGGAGGACGAGCGCCTCGCCGTTGGGGCCGCGGTGCTCGTTCAGCACGTCCAGGCCGGTGACGCCGAAGTCCACGCTGCCGTTGCGGACGGAGAGGACGATGTCGGTCGGGCGCTGGAAGAGGACGGTCAGGCCAGGCAGGGCGGGGATGGTGGCCTCGTACTGGCGCGGGTTGGGCTTGTAGATTCCGAGTCCGCAGGCGCTCAGGAAAGCAAGCGTTTCGTCGGCCAGGCGGCCCTTGGACGGGATGGACAGGCGAGGAGCAGGGGGCATATGGACTCCAAAAGATGGCGCCGCGAGCGGCGGAAAACGAAAACCCCCGGCCTGAGACCGGGGGCTGGGTACGGGCGTCGTGCGAGCGAGGGTTAAGCCAAACGAACCTGCGCTCCGGTCAGGCAGGGGGAACAGGGCGAATGATGATGCAGGCCGCAGGTTCGTTTCATGGCTGGGGGCGATTTTACCACAAATTGCGGGGGCGCAGAGGCCCGGGGGAGGGCGCTCGCAGGAGGGAATTGTCAGAATGATGGAATACGGCTATAATACGGCCTGCCAACCGGGGCGTGGCGCAGTCCGGCTAGCGCGCTTGCATGGGGTGCAAGAGGTCCGGGGTTCAACTCCCCGCGCCCCGACTGAAGAGAGAGTGGTAAGTCCCGACGTAGGGCAAAATGTCTGCGGTGGCGTTTCGGCAAACGCAGACATTTTGCTTTTGATTGGCTGTTCATCCTTTGCTACGCGGCGGAGGCCTTCTGAATCGGCCTGGTTAAAACGCTGCGCCGCATCGAAGCCGATGCAGCGCAGCCACCGATAAAGCCCTGAGATGGAGAACCGTCTAGCGTTGGGAGGCGCGGCGTTTCTGAACGGTGTCAACGGTAAAGACGATCAACATGGCGATGGTCGAGAAAATCAGGAATTCCATTTTCTTTGTCCTTCACTAAAAGTTTGGCTCATCTTGAGAAAGAGTGATGGTACACTATAGGCATGGAATTTCCGATCACCGACCTCCTGAGCGCAGAAGAAAGTGAACGCTGGATTTTGGAACACTTTCATCCTGA
>JAIOAU010000013.1 GCA_019873655.1 Chloroflexota bacterium
TGCTTTGGCTGAATTGCCTGCTCCAGAGCCTTTTCAATTGCCGCTCCCTATCCCTTTGTCAGGGGTATGATTTTATGAGACTGTAAAGGTACGAATTTATGAGACTTTACATCCCGTGTAGTAAGAACCATCGGCGCATTCGAGGATGTAAACATAGAAAGGCATACTTCCTCACAACTGTCCTCCGTCCTGAGCGGAGGCCCCGAGCGCAGCGAGGGGCCGCAGTCGAAGGGCGGGTTGATATTCGTCCTTCGACTTCAGTCCTCGGCTTACGCCTCGGACTTCCGCTCAGGACGCGGTTTTTCATCCAAAGCCCTCGCTGCTGCGGATGGGCTGCGGCGCGTATTCGCCGACCGGCTCGGCCTCTTCTTCCTCGAGCATGTTCTGCACCAGTTGCAGGTCGTGAATCTCCCGGTACAGCCCGCCCTGGGCCAGCAATTGCTCGTGCGTCCCGGTCTGGACGATGCGGCCGCGGTCCATGACCACGATGAGGTCGGCGCGGCGGACGGTGGCCAGGCGGTGGGCGATGACGAAGGTGGTGCGGCCCTCCATCAGCCGCTCCAGCGCCTGCTGGATGAGCGCCTCGGTCTGGGTGTCCACGCTGGAGGTCGAGTCGTCGAGGATGAGGATGCGCGGGTCCATGAGCAGGGCGCGGGCGATGGCAATGCGCTGACGCTGGCCGCCGCTCAGGGTCACGCCGCGCTCGCCGACGACCGTCTCGTAGCCTTTCTCGAAGGACAGGATGAAGTCGTGCGCCTGGGCGGCTTGGGCGGCGGCGATGATTTCGTCCATGGAGGCGTCCGGCCGCCCGTAGGCGATGTTGGCGGCGATCGTGTCCGAGAACAGCAGCGAGGTCTGCAGGACGATGCCGATCTGACGGCGCAAGGAGGTCAGGTCCACGGCGCGGACGTCGTGGCCGTCCACCAGCACCGCGCCCTCGCTGACATCGTAGAAGCGCGGGATGAGATTGACCAGCGAGGTCTTGCCCGAACCGGTCGGGCCGATGAGGGCGACGATTTGATTCGGCGCGACGCTCAGGTTGATGTCCGTCAGCGAGTCGCGCTTCTCGTCCTGGTACTTGAGCGAAACGTCCCGGAACTCGACCTCGCCGCGCAGAGTCGGCAGGACGACGGCCCCGGGCGGAGAGGCGATCTCTGGCGGCGTTTCGAGGACCTCGAGGACGCGCCGCGCCCCGGCCCCGGCCTCCCCGGCGGCGTTGACCAGCCAGGTCAGTTCCTGCGCCGGCGAGGCCAGCATGACCAGGTAGGCGTTGAAGGCCACGATTTCGCCGATCGTCATCGTCCCGGCCAGCACCATCCGGCCGCCGAAGAACAGGATCAGAATCGTGCCCAGCGTGACCAGCAAATCGGTGGTCGGCATGACCTTCGACCACTCGCCGATGACCTTCAGGCGCGCCCGGTAGTAGGCGCGGTTGGTCTCGTCGAAGCGGCGAATCTCGTGGGGTTCGCGGGCAAAGGCGCGCACCACCTGCACGCCCAGGACGTTCTCCTGCAGGCGGGCGGACAGGTCGCCGAGGAGGGTGTCCACTTTGAAGAACAGTTCGGTGATGCGCTTGCCGAAGTCGAGCGTGATGATGGTCAGCGGGATGAGCGGCAGGATGGCAATCAGAGTCAGTTTCCAGTTGGCCAGCAGCATCAGCGTCAGCGCGCCGACCAGCAGGAAGGACATCTGCGCCAGATGGACCAGCGATCCGCCGATGAAGTTCTGTACGGCGCGCACGTCCTCGATGCAGCGGCTGATGAGCTGGCCAGTCTGGGAATGGTCGTGATAGGAGAACGAAAGATGCTGGATGTGATCGTACAGGCGGTTGCGCAAGTCGTAGCCGATGTGGCCGCCGATCCACTCGGCCAGGTAGCGCTGCAGGGCCGACATCCCGGCCGAGGCCAGGCCCAGACCGAGCAGGAGCAGGGCGGCCCGCCCCAGGTAGGCGGTGTCGGTCTGAATCAGGCCCTCGTCGATGACGCCGCGGATGATGCGCGGCACGTACAGGCTGAGGGCCGTCATCGCCGCCAGGTTCAGAATCGAGAGGACGATTTGAGGAAGATAGGCTTTGACAAAGGAGCGGAGTTTGAGGAGGTGGGTCATGAGGATGAGTCTGAAGTCGAAAGTCGGGTGTGTGTCGAAAGTCGGATGTCGAAAGTTGAAGGGTCGAAAGTCGGATGTCGAAAGTCGAATGGTCAAGGGGTTGGGTCGGTGAAGGCCTTGCGCAGGAGCAGAAGAGATTGGCGAAGAAGGGCTGCTTCTTCGTCGGAGAGACGGGCAAAACGTTCGGCCAGCCAGGCCTCGACCTCGGCGTAGATGCCCGCCAGGGTCTGTTCGCCGGCCGGGGTGAGCGAGAGGCGGAGGTGACGGCGGTCGCGGGCGTCGGTCAGACGCGCCGCCAGCCCGCGGCGGACGAGCGCCTCGACGGCGCGGCTGGCCTGCGAGCGGCTCAACCGCCCCTCCTCCGCCAGCGCGCTGACGGTGTCCATCCCCTTGCGGATGCGTCGCAGGGCCTGGAACTGCTCCACCGTCAGGGCGAAGCGTTCGGCGGCCACGGCGCGGATTTTCGTGCGCGTCTGCCGCCAGACGGACGGGATGCTCTCCCAAAAGGCGTCGATCAATTCTTCGCTCATATGCGCCTGCCTATAGTTGCAGAATGAAACAGTTGCATTATACAACTATTTTGGCGGCAGGACAATGCTAGCAGTTGTCCTGCAATCAGGTGACATCTATCGGCTGTGCAGCGGTGCGATTTATGCTATATTATCTGTATCCACCCTTCTCGCCAGAGCGCCATGGCCGATAAACTCAAAGTCTTCCTCTGTCATGCCAGCGAGGACAAGCCGATTGTCCGCGATGTGACAGTCACCTCGCAGGTGACTGTCACACGGCGCGTCCAGGAGTGACCATGCCCAAAGGACCCCCTCCCGCCCGCATAGACCCCCTCAACCTGCCGCGCCGTCTGCGCGACGGACTGGATGAAGCCGCCTCCCTGCTGGAAAAAGGCAAGGCCGCCGAAGCCCTGGAAGCGCTGGAGGAACTGGACGAGCGCTACCCGAACCAGGTCTATGTGCTGGAAATGCTGATTGACGCCTATGCCCGTCTGAATAATGGCCTTGGTTTGTTGGACGCCGCGCGCCGTTTGCACCGCCTGACGTCCAACCGTTCGGATGTCAAACTCAGCCTGGCCAGCGCATACCTGGTAAATATGTTCCTCGTGCTGGCGCTGGCCGCGTTCCGTGAATTCCTCAAGCGCTGGCCGCAGCACGAAGAAGCAGTCAACGCGAGAAAAACCGTCGAGATGCTGGAAGCCGAACTGCCCAAAATATTGGCTGAGGGAGGCCTGAACTTCGAGACCGACTTTGAGTTTGCCTGCCAGCACGAGGAAGTGCAAGTCTGCTTGAACACCGGCGAGTTCGCCCGCGCCAAGTCGCTGGTCGAAAAGATGCAACGGCAAAAGCCGGATTTTGTCGCCCCGCTGAACAACCTGAGTCAGATTTACTGGTTGGAGGGCAACCTGCCGCGCGCCATCGAGACCTGTCAACGGGTGCTAACCATCCGGCCGGATAATGTCCATGCCCTGGCGAATCTCGTCCGCTTCCTGTACCTGGCGGGACGCAAAGAGGAAGCCGCTCCCTTCGTAGAACGCCTGAAAGCATCCACTGCCAAGGCTGCCGACCGATGGAGGAAACTCGCCGAAACTCTGGCCTTCATCGGCGACGACGTCGGGATGTTGGAACTGGCCGCCCGCGCCGAAAAGGAAGCTCACCCCATCGAATTGGACGAATACTTCTACCATCTTGTCGCCGTCTCTGAATGCCTGTTAGGGAAGGAAAAAGATGCCCGCGCCCACTGGCGACGCGCGCTAAAACTCAATCCCGACTTCGAGCCCGCGCAGAAAAATCTCGATGACCTGAAAAAGCCCGCCCACGAGCGCAATGGTCCCTGGGCCTTCCCCGTGGCGCAAATGCTCCCCCAGCGCACCACCTACGAAATGCTCCGCGTCGTTGAGCGTGAAGTCAAACGAAAGGACGGGGAAAACCTCCAGCCTGCTGTCCGGCATTTCCTTGACGCCCATCCCGAACTCCTGCAAATGGCCCCGCTCCTGCTGGAGCGCGGCGACGCGGCCGCGAAAGAGTACGTGCTCATGATGGCCGACATGTCCGGCCATCCGGGTTTCCTGGCGCTGCTCAAGGAATACGCCTTCGGCCAGAAAGGCTCGGACGAGTCGCGCCTGAAAGCCGCCCAGATTCTCTCGAAATTCAACCTTGTCCCCGCGGGCGAAACGAAACTGTGGATTCGAGGCAAATGGCAGCCCATTCTCCTGCTCGGCTTCGAGGTTACCCCCGACCCCATCATGGACGACTATCCGATGAAGCAAAAGGCGATTGACCTGATGGCCCAGGCGATCGAGGCGCTGCGGGCGGAAGACGGCGCGCGGGCAGAAGAACTCCTTCGAAAAGCGCTCGCCATCCAACCGGAGCATCCCAGTCTGCTCAACAACCTGGCCCTGGCGCTCGACATGCAGGATAAAGATAAGGAAAGAGACGCTATTCTCGATCATATCACCAACGACTTCCCGGATTATTTCTTTGGGCAGATAGCGCTAGCCAGAAAAGCCATTCACGCTGGCGACCTCGACCAGGCCCGTTCTATTCTCCATTATTGGATGGAAACGAAAAAGAAATACCATGTCACCGAATTCAATATACTGTGCAAAACCCAGATTGATCTCTTCTTGGCAGAAAAGAACATCCAAGGCGCGTTGTCCTGGATGGAAATGTGGGAGGCGACCGAGCCGGACGATCCCGATTTTGAATCCTATCAACAGCGCCTGGATATCATCGACCTTCTCTCCAAGTTCAAGAGCAGACGAAGCAAGAGAACCAAGAACCCCAAAAAGGAGTGACCCATGCCCGAAGCCTCTTCCCCCCGCAAGAAAATCACCCTGCCCTACCTGTTCGACAAAGTCAAGAAAGGTGAACCCATCACCTGGCTGACCTGCTACGACTATCCCACCGCCTACCTGCAGGAGCAGGCCGGAATCGAGATGATTCTGGTCGGCGACAGCCTGGGCATGACCATGCTCGGCTACGACAGCACCCTGCCGGTCACGATGGACGACATGATTCGCCACAGCCAGGCCGTCCGCCGCGGCGCGCCGACCGCCTTCCTGGTCGGCGACATGCCCTACATGACCTACCAGCCCTCGGTCGAGACCGCCATCCGCAACGCCGGGCGCTTCATGGCCGAGGCCGGCTGCGACGCCATCAAACTGGAGGGCGGCGCGGCCATGGCCGACCGCATCAAGGGCATCGTGGACGCCGGCATCCCGGCCATCGGCCACCTCGGGCTGACGCCGCAGTCGGCCAGCATGCTGGGCGGCTTCCGTCTCCAGGGCAAGACGGCCGCCCTGGCCAAGCGCATCGTGGACGACGCCAAGGCGCTCGAAAAGGCCGGGGCCTTCGCCATCCTGCTGGAGATGGTCCCCGACCGGCTGTGCCAGATCATCACCGAGCGCGCCGAGAACTGCATCATCATGAGTCTCGGCTCCGGGCCGCACGCCCACGGTCAACTGCTCATCTACCACGACATGTTCGGCCTCTACCCCAAGTTCAAGCCGAAGATGGCCAAGGTCTATGGCAACGCCGGCGAAGTCATCCTCAACGGCCTCAAGGCCTACCACGACGAAGTCATCAACCGCCAGTTCCCCCAGCCGGAGAACTGGTTTGGAATGCCGGATGAGGAGTTCGAGGAATTGAAGAAAATGCTAGAGTAAAAAGTGATTAGTGAGGAGTGATTAGTGAGGAGGCGAGATGGGGAACTTGCCGCATGCACAGACATATCGCGACCTGGTGGTGTACCAGAAGGCGCGGCAATTGTCTCGCGAGATATTCAAACTCACCAAAACATTCCCTAAAGAAGAAACCTACTCCCTGACTGACCAGATACGCAGGTCATCGCGTTCGGTCGGCGCGCAGATTGCCGAGGCCTGGGCCAAGCGGCGCTACGAGGCGCATTTCGTCAGCAGACTCACGGATGCAGACGGCGAATGCCTGGAAACCCAGCACTGGCTTGAAACCGCTCTCGACTGTAATTACCTCACGCCCGAACAATCCGCCGACCTTGTAGCCCAATACGACGAAATCGGTCGTTTGATTGCCGGCATGATTGCGAAAGCCTCCATGTTCTGTGGCACACCCACCTACTCCATTCGCGAACAAGCCGCCGAATATTTCACTGCCACTAATCACCAATAACTAATCACTATTTACTATTATTCACAAGGAGCCCCCATGAACCTCCAACAACTACTCGCCATCCCCCCCGACCGCCTCGAGGCCGTCAACGCCGTCTTCACCGACCCGAACTCGACCGTGATGAAAGAGTTCCTCGAGGTGGTGGCCAGGTACGGCACGCCCGAGGAAATCAACCGCAAGCACCGCGAGAACCGCAAAATGGAAGCGCTCTTTGCCAAAGTGCGCGAGCGCGCCCCGGAGTACATCAAAGACCTGGAATGGCTCATCGAACAGCGCGACCGCGGCGCCTTCGTCACCGTCGCCGACTACCGCCGCGCCGTCCTCGGCCCCAAAGCCGATACGATGACCTTCAAGGACGAGTACGCCGTCACGCTGGAGGTCAGCGCCCTGCAGTACTTTCCCTGGATTCGCCCGATGTGCGAAAAAGCCATCGCCGAACGCTCGCTCGTGCCAGGACGCTTCATCGCCGTCCGCAAGATGAAGGAAAGCGAACTGGACGGCGACCTGCCCGCCATCGTCGCCGCGCTCGACATCATGGGCTGTTCCTTCGTCGAGACGCTCGACACGAAGGGCACCGACGGCTCGAATCCGCACCTGGGCGGCCCGGCCACCATCACCGGCTACTTCGGCGGCATCGGCCAGCCCAACGAGCACGCCCTCCAGTGGCTGGACGAATTCCTGTACTATTACACCAACTACGGCGTCCAGCACGTGCTGAACTTCAACGCCGGCACCATCCTGCTGGCCTTCCTGCTCTACAAACTCGGCGTGGACATCAACTTCAAGATTTCGGTCTACTTCGGCTCGGACAACCCCTACCACGCCCTGTGGATCATGACCATGGCCAAACTCTTCAGCCGCGACGACGGCTCGACCCCGCTCATCGGCTTCAACTGGTCGAACTCCATCAACAACCGGACGATGGAACTGACCGCCGAATTCCGCCGCGCCCTCGGCTTCGAGCGCAACATCCGCTTCGAGCATCACATCGTCGAGACCTGGAAGAGCATCGTCATCCAGCCCTACGACCGCCGCGCCGAACTGATGGAGATTGCCGACCACGTCGCCAACATCGCCGCCAAGCACGAGGGCGGCCTGCCCGAAGTTGAGCAGACCCTCGACCACCCATCCGACATCCTCGACTACTTCCGCGAGAAGAAAGAAGTCATCGAGAGCGGCGACTGGGAGAACCTGCAAAAGAACTTCCTGCTCAAGGTGGAAGCGGCCAACTCGACGGCGCGCATGCTCACCGAGCGCGGCCTGTCCTTCATCGCCGCGCCGAGGCTGCACAAATAAACACGCGCCACGCGCCTCGAAGATGCGCGGCGCAAGGACCAATGTGAAAGAATTATGAGGCTCAAGCCAATTTTTCTTCACGCCCTTGCTATCCTGTCGCTTGCGCTTCAGGCCGCCGTTCCTGCAGCGCAGACAGAGACTATCACCATCCACGGGGTCATGGCCGACACGGAAGGCAACCCGGTCCGCGGCTTTGCCAGCATCCACGACCATCGCTGGAATTTCCTCACCTGGACCGAGAGCGATTCCGATGGATATTACCGCCTTCGGGTTCCGAGAAGCAATGGCTATATCATTCAGGTCGAGCCGAGCAACCGCGTCCGGAGCGGATCTGCAATCTTTGCGTCGGACTTTCTCGATCAATCTCTGTATGTTGCGACCACCGGCAGCGATCTGGAAGTGAATTTCATACTCCAGCCCGGCGGAGCCATCTGGCTGCAAACGTATACTCCCCAGGGTCAATACGTCTTTCTGCAGGATAAGCCTACCGGTTGGAACATGGGCGTCTATCCGCTTGGAGCCTCTCCCGCCAGTCCTTCGCTTCAATACATCTACCATCAAAGACCGATATCGTGGGGCTGGCAGGACGGCAGCAGCCAGAACCACCCCGTTGCGCTCGTTCCCGCCGATACGCCGGTTGAACTATGGATTCACTGGCCGATTCCGGAGGTCGGCAACACCTTCATTCACCTGGATAATGACGGCCAGGGATACATCGTCCCGCGCCGCGGCGTTCTGCCGGTCAATGTCCTCTACGAAGCCGCCCGGACCGAGCACCGGCTTTTCCAGGAACGGCTGGCCGCTTATCAGGCCGACGGCTACACTTTCACGGATGAAATCGGCCAATGGAACAGCGAAGCGAGTCAGGCGCTGGAACAGGCGCAAAGAGAATGCCCCAACGGCAATATCAGCGCCTGCATCCCGGCTTCCTACACTGTCCTGACCCGCATCCTGCGCGCCCGCGAAGAGGCCGTTTTCCAGGCCGCGCAGCAGGACATCGAAACCAATCGTAGAACCGATGTGACGGTGCAAATAGTAGATTGTTCCGGCGTTCCACTGACCGGCGTGGACGTGCACTATCAACAAACTTCCCACGACTTTATCTTTGCCGTCGGCTGGCCCAGCACCTACAACCAGGCCCAAATCCTGTCAGAGGCCGGCTTTAACAGCGCCACCCAAGAGGCCTGGTGGAGCGAAGTGTTATCGACTCCGGATGTCTATGACTACCGGGAACGGTACTTTGCTCCAATCGTCCGGGCTGGCATGAAGATTGTCATGCACACCGGCATTTGGATTACCCCCGGCTGGATGCCGACCTTTGCCCAAAGGATGAGCGCGGCCGACCTGGAAGCCCTGGCCCACGATTATAGTTACAACATCACCCGTCACTATCGAGAACACCTGGTCATGTACAATGCGTTCAATGAGCCGCAAAACGCTTTCGGCTTCATGCCGCTCAGTACGCAAGACCTTGTAAATATCGCCGCCGCCTCGGTCCAGGGAGCGCAAGAGGGCGCGCCTCACGTCCCCACTTACATCAATTTTTACAGCATGTACCTCGGCGATCTCTTCTGGCCGATCAATTCCACCAACGAGACGTTTCCCACGCCTAACGAAATCCTCCAGGCCATGTTGGCGCAAGACATCCCCTTCGACAACATTGGCCTGGAATTTTACAATGGCGTATTCGCTCCCACGATTGACATCGGCATCTTCAACGACGCGCTCGAGGCCTACAGCGGCTACGGTAAGACCATCTTCGTCTCCGAACTTTCCTATGATGCGACGGATGATGCGACTGAAAATCCGGCCGGTGAGTCCAACGGCGACCTGTGGTTTCGCGATGGCTGGCATGCAGGCTACACCGATGAGGCTCAGGCCGAATGGGCGCGCTACACCTATACGGTTACGTTCAGCAAGCCGTACACCACCGGCGTGATGTGGGTGCCATGCAGCGATCCCGCCGAAGAGGGCGATCTTTCGGGCGCTGGTCTGTTCGATCAGAATAAGAGACCGCGCCCAATCGTCGAGACAGTCGGCGGCCTCATTCAATCTTGGACGACCTCCGGCGCGGCGCAAACCGATTCGTCCGGGACTCTGACCTGGCGCGGCTTTGCCGGAGACTACATTCTCACCTGGACCAACCCCGACGGGACGCCGGGCTCGGCCACCATTCATGTCGCCCAGGGCGGGGAAAACAGGTTCACCGTTCAGGCTGCTGCTTGCGCGCAGATGACGCCGACCGAAACGCCCACAATGACCGCCTCGACCATCCCCACTCCCACTGCGTCGGCGCCAGAAACAAGCAGGGCCGCCTTCCCCGCCTGGGCAATTGCGCTGGCCGGAATCCTGCTCGTTCTTGGGATATACTTGTTCTTCCGCAGGCAAAAGAGCAGCCGATAAGAATACTTGTAAGGAGATGCCAATATGTACATCGTCCACGTCCACATCCACGTCAAACCCGAATTCCTCGAAGCCTTCAAAGAGGCCACGCTGGAGAACGCCCGCAACAGCGTTCAGGAGCCGGGCGTGGCGCGCTTCGATGTCATCCAGCAGGCCGACGACCCGACCCGCTTCGTGCTGGTGGAGGTCTATCGCACGCCCGACGACCCGGCCCGCCATAAGGAAACCGCCCATTACAACCGCTGGCGCGAGGCCGTCGAGCCGATGCTGGCCGAGCCGCGCAGCCGCGTCGTCTACGTCAATCTTTTCCCCGACGAAACCGGTTGGGGATGATCAAAATTCATCCGATTTTGGAGGAGGATTATGAACCCATTGCTGAAGAAACTCAACATCCAGGAGGTCAACCCCGGCGCCTGCACCGGCCCCGACGGCTGGATCACCGACCCCAAGGGCAAGGAACTGATCTCCTACAACCCAACCACGGGCGAGGCCCTCGCCAAAGTGATTCAGGCCACGCCGGACTCCTACGAGACCGTCGCCGCCGCCGCCCACGCCGCCTTCCTGAAATGGCGCGAGGTCCCGGCCCCCAAGCGCGGCCAGGTCGTCCGCGACCTGGGCGACGCCCTGCGCGAACTCAAGGAGCCGCTCGGCGACCTGGTGACGGTCGAGATGGGCAAGATTCGCGCCGAGGGGCACGGCGAGGTGCAGGAGATGATTGACATCTGCGACTTCGCCGTCGGCCAGTCGCGCATGCTCTACGGCCTGACCATGCACTCCGAGCGGCCGCGCCACCGCATGTACGAGCAGTGGCATCCCCTCGGCGTCGTCGGGCTGGTGACCGCCTTCAACTTCCCCGTCGCGGTCTGGTCGTGGAACGCCGCCCTGGCCGCCGTCTGCGGCGACACCGTCCTGTGGAAGCCGTCCTCTTACACCCCGCTGACGGCCATCGCCGTGACCCACATCACCAACCGCGTCCTGGCCGATCACGGCCTGACCGGCATCTTCACCCTGGCGATCGGCTCCGGCCGCGACGTCGGCGAATTGCTGCTCAACGACCGCCGCATCCCGCTCGTCTCCTTCACCGGCTCGACCCAGGTCGGCGTCCACGTCTCCGAGACGGTCGCCCGCCGCTTCGGGCGCACCATCCTCGAACTGGGCGGCAACAACGCCATCATCGTCTCCGACAAAGCCGACCTGGCCATGGCCACCCGCGCCATCCTCTTCGGCGCGGTCGGCACGGCCGGGCAGCGCTGCACCTCCACCCGCCGCATCATCATGCACAAGAGCATCGCCGCCGACCTGACCGAGCGCCTGAAGAACGCCTACGCCCAGGTACGCATCGGCGACCCGCTCGACCCCAAGACCCTGATGGGGCCGCTGGTGGTCAACACCTCGGTCGAAGAGATGATGGAAGCCATCCGCCAGGCGGTGGCCGACGGCGGCGAAATCATCTACGGCGGCCACATGCTGCCCGAACTCGGCCCCAATTTCGTCGAGCCGACCATCATCAAGATGCCCGCCCAGACCGAAATCGTCAAGACCGAGACCTTCGCCCCCATCCTGTACCTGCTCGAGTACGAGACCCTCGAAGAGGCCATCCAGATTCACAACGACGTCCCGCAAGGCCTGTCGAGCGCCATGTTCACCGATTCGCTGCGCGAGGCCGAGGCCTTCCTGTCCGTCTCCGGCTCGGATTGCGGCATCGCCAACATCAACATCGGCACCTCCGGGGCCGAGATCGGCGGCGCGTTCGGCGGCGAGAAGGAAACTGGCGGCGGGCGCGAGTCCGGCTCGGACGCCTGGAAAGCCTACATGCGCCGTCAGACCAACACCATCAACTGGTCGAAGGAACTGCCGCTGGCGCAGGGCATCAAATTTGGAGATTGAATTCAGAGTTACGTTTACCGCCAGCAATATGGAGGTAGAACAACTGCTAGCAGTTGTTCTACCTCCTCCAAATACTCGATGGAACGCTTCGAGTTTGCCACGGCTAACCGAATCATCTTTGGACCCGGAACCTGCGCCGAGGTCCCGGCGCTGGCCGCCCCGCTCGGACGGCGCGCCCTGTTCGTGACCGACTCACTCGAACGCTCCGCCGCGCTGCGGGAGGGGCTGGTGAAGGCTGGTTTGGAGGTGGTTTCTTTCTTGGTCGAAGAAGAGCTGGATGTTTCTTTGGTTATATTGGCTACACGAAACGTAAAAGAATCTGACTGCGACCTAGTCATCGGCTTCGGCGGCGAGGCGACGCTGGATACCGCCAAGGCTGCCGCGGCGCTGGCCGCCAACCCCGGCGACCCGCTCGACTACCTCGAGGTGGTCGGTCGCGGCCAGCCGCTCCGCTCCCCCTCCCTGCCGGTCATCGCCGTTCCCACCACCGCCGGGACGGGGTCGGAGGTGACGCGCAACGCGGTGCTTGCCGTCCCCGAGAAGCGCGTCAAGGTCAGTCTGCGCAGTCTGTTGATGCTGCCGCGCCTCGCCGTCGTTGACCCAGAACTGACCTACTCCCTGCCGCCCGATCTGACCGCCGCCACCGGCATGGACGCCCTGACGCAGTGCCTGGAGCCGTACGTTTGCAACGCCCCCAATCCGCTCACGGGCCCGCTCTGCCTGGATGGAATCCGCCGCGCCGCCCGCGCCCTGCCGCGCGCTTTCGAGGACGGCGACGACGCCGCGGCGCGCGAGGAAATGTGCCTGGTCAGCCTGTTCGGCGGGCTGGCGCTGGCCAACGCCCGCCTGGGCGCGGTCCACGGGCTGGCCGGCCCCATCGGCGGGATGTTCCCCGCCCCGCACGGCGCGGTCTGCGCCCGGTTGCTGCCGGCTGTGGTGGAGGTCAATCTGCGGGCGCTGCGTTCCCGCCAGCCGCAGAGCCCAGCGCTGACCCGGTATGCCGAGGTGGAGGAGGCGGTTCGGTTTGCTTTTGCGGATTTTGGTTCGAGGGTTGATGGTTTGGAGAAATGGCTACACGCATTAATCGAAAAACTGCACATCCCGCCCCTGCGCTGCTACGGCCTCACGCCCGCCGATTTTCCCGCGATCGTCGCCCAGGCGCAAAAGGCTAGTAGCATGAAAGGCAATCCCATCCCGCTCACGGACGAAGAACTGACCGAAATTTTGCAGCGCGCCTGGTAGCCGCCCTCCCCTCCCCCGCGAAAAACCGTCCCCGGCCGTTCCTTGCCGGGGACGATGTCATTCAAGCCGGCTGGCTCTCCTGAGCCTCGCGCCACAAGAAGACCGGCAGCAGGCACAGCCCTCCGGCCAGGAGCAACAGCGCCTCGGTCCAGTAAGGGCCGAGAAACGCCATGCCCAGTTCCCGGCCGGACGCGATCACGAAATGCAGCACAATCGCCAGCAGGAACCACGCCGAGCGTTTTTCCAGGAACGTGCGCATCACCAGCGTCGCCAGGCCGATGTTGACCATCAGGAAAGAAATGCTCTCCAGGGCATTCAAAAGCGTGAAATACCAGGGCTGCGACCAAAAACGCGCCACTTCCGCCTGAGCGTAGGCCAGTTGGTCGGCGGGGACAATGGTCGAGAGGTCGGCGTTGCGATAGCGGAACATTTGCGAAACGTAGAACAAGGCAAAGACGCCCAGCACAATCGCCATCGCCCCGCCATGCCCGGCGCCCATCATGATGCCCTCCCGCCGCGAGCGGACGTCCTTCGCCCACCAGCGCAAGACGGCGTAGCGCATCCCCTCTTCCCACAACGCCGCGCTCAAGCCGAGGAAAAGGCCGTCGAAAATCATCTGCGAAACCACCGGCCAGGAGGCGGCGCTTTCGGCCACGAGGCTGTTCACCGCCCGGGTAAAAAAGCCCGAGCCGATCTGCGCTGCCAGAAAAGTCACGACGCCCAGGAACCAGATTCCCCATCCCTGGGCAAAGCGGCGGGTAAGATAATATCCCACCGCGATCGGGACGCCGATCATCAAGACGGCGTTGAGCGGATAGGTGAAAGCCAGAATATCCATCTCAGCCTCCGACACCCTCTTCGATGGAGACCGCCTCTGCAGCCGGTTCGGGCTGACGCAGGCGCAGAATGACGAAAATGCTCACCGCGCTGAAGACCGCCATCAGCGCTTCCACCCAATAGATGCTAAGGTAGTTCAATGCAAAGACCACGCTGGCATCCACGAGGGCGTGAGAAAGAACGGCCAGCCAGAGCCAGAACCATTGCCGGCGCAGGAAGGTTTGCATGACAATCACGGCCATCGCAATTTGAATGGGAATGGCCAGGAGGCGCTCTAGAGCGCCCATCAGCGAGTCATACCAGGGCATGGACCAATAGGCGGCGACCTGCTGCTGCACAAGTTCGCTTTGCGGGACCGCGGCAAGCGCCGCGCTGCCCATCAGATGCAGCGCCAGCATGGAAACGTAGCCGACCAGAACCGCCAGGCCGAACAGAATCGCCTCCGCCCCGCCATGCCCCGCGCCGAACAGGACGCCGCTGCGCCAGGAGCGGGCCGTCTTCGCCCACCAGCGCAGGACAACGTAGCGCATCCCCTCTTCCCACAGCCCGGCGCTCAGGCCCAGGAAGACGGCATTGAAGAGTTGCCGCCCGACCAGCGGCCAAGACGTGGTATTCAGCCGTTCCAGCCCCAGCCCCGCCGCCCAATTGAAAGGAATATGCCCCACTTGCGAAAGGACGAAGGTCGCCGCGCCGATCCACCACAAACCCCAGCGCATCTTCCAGCGGCGGGTCAGAATGACCGCCAGCGCCAGCGGCATGGCGATCATCAACAAACCGTTCAAGACATGCGTCACAAACAAGATATTCATGTCGCTCCCCTTTCTGGATCAACCGGCGGCCGGAACCGGCTGTTGGAATCCGGCCGGCAGTAAATCCGCCTCCGTGACGATGCGCGGCACGATCTCCTCCCACCCCACCGCCATGATGTGCAGGCCGTGGACGCCCTGACCGCGGAACTTCTTGATTTTCTCGATCAACTCGAGCGCAATCTGGACGCCCTCCTCCTGGGCGTTGCCGGCCGCCTCGGCGGCCTCCATGCGTTTGAGCAACGTCTCGGGGATGAAGACGCCCGGCACCTCGTCATTCATGTAACGGGCCATCTTGAGGTTCTTGAGCGGCGTAATGCCAATCAAAATGAACACTTTGTCCAGGACGCCCCGCTTGGCCAGTTCGTTCAACCAGACCTCCATGCGCTCCGTCTCGAAGACCAGGTTGGTCTGGAAGAACTGCGCGCCGGCGTTGACCTTCTTGTGTTCGCGCAAAGCCTGGAACTTCGGCTCGGAGGCGAACGGCGAGGCCGCCGCGCCGAGAAAATATCTGGGCGGGAATTTGATTTCGCGGCCATCGAGATAGCGGCCCTCGTCGCGCATCCGGCGCAGAATCCACAGAATCTGGACCGAGTCGAGGTCGATGACGTCCATCCGGCCGCGCGGCCCCGGCGACATCTTCATGCTGTCGCCGGAAAGGCAGAGGATGTTGCGCACCCCCAGGGCGGCCGCGCCCAGCACTTCGGACTGCAGCCCGACGCGGGTCCGGTCGCGCCCGGCGATCTGCAGCACCGGTTCGGCGCCCCGTTCGAGCGCCATCTTGCTGCACGCCAGCGAAGACATGCGCGGCGTCGCCGAGGGGTTGTCGGTGAAATTGACCGCCGCCACATACGGCCGCACCAGGTCGATGTTCTTGAACAACTTGTCGGTCTTGACCGTCAACGGCGGCGCGACCTCGGCGGTGACGACGAACTCCCCGGCTTTTAGACGGCGCTCGAGTTCCGAGACCGGCTCGGTATAGGCCGGCGGATGGTACTCAGCGTCGCCCTGCCACCAGTCCGGCTGGCGGATGGGGCGGAAGATCATGTCCCAGGTGGTGGTCCGCGTCAGCGCGTCGCGGGAGAGGAGGCCGCGCGCCACCCGGCCGGTCCCAATCTTGCGGACCTGGGCAACCACATCGCCCCAGGTTTCGCCGCCGACCTTGTCCCAGTCGAGCGGCGGCAAAACCTCGAGCAGGTATTTCTCGCGGCCCATCTTGTGCGCCCGGTCGTAAATCGCGTACCAGATGCACGGACGGGTTTCGTCCACATAGCAGCGTTCCGAGGTCGAACCGCCGCAGGGGCCGTTGCGGGCTCCTTTGGGACATTCCATCGGACAAATGAAAGCGGTTTCCTGCAACAGGCAGTTGCCGCACATCCGGCAGCCGAACAGCGGCCCCTTAATGACCTTTTCGAGCGAAACAAGCAGGCGCTCGCCGAGCGAGACTCTCTTGAAAGCGGAGTAGGGCGGCTGCCAGCGGCGGCCTGGCGTGAAGAGAGGCATAATCGAACTCCAAGACAAGATTTCGCCCTATTTTACCTTAGTTGCTGCAAAGCGGCGCGGCCGTTATAATAGCCCCAATGTACAGAATTCGAACCACCCTCGTGTTTGTACTCGGTCTGCTATTCTTTGGCGCTGCCTGGCCAGTCAAAGCCATGCCGGCTGCTTCGAACCCCCAGCAGGCCCCCAGCCCGTATGAGTTGATCGACGCCGTCAACGCCTTGCGGACCTCAAACGGCCTGCCTGCTTACACGCCCAACGCTATCCTGATGCAAATCGCCCAGGCCCAGGCCAACTATCAAGCCTCGATCGGCACGGTCACCCACATCGGGCCGGATGGATCGCGCCCCTACCAACGCGCCCTGGCCGCCGGCTATCCGCTGGCCGGCGATCTCTCGCTTGGCGGCTTCATTTCAGAGAACGTCTTTCACGGCTCCAGCGTCGAACAGGCCATGACATGGTGGTACAACTCGCCGCCGCACTACAACACGATGATGTCCACCATGCTTCAGGAAATCGGCGCCGGCGTGGCCGGGACGGAAGGCTCGTGGTACTTTACGATCGTGGCCGCCCGGCCCACCGGCTCCTCTGGAAGCAGTTCGGGCAGCGCCAGTACGGCGGCCGGGACGCGCGCCCCCACCTCCTTCACCACCGTGACCGTCTATCCCAGCACCCCCAACCCCGACGGCAGCGTCGTCCATGTGGTGCAGCCCGGCGAAACGGTCTGGCAGATCGCCATGGCTTATGGAGTCTCGGAACAGGACATCATCCGGCTCAACCCTCAAATGGGGACCTTCATCTACCCGGGCGACACACTCCTGATTCGCTCCGGCCACACCCCCACACCGACCGCGCCGACGGCCACCCCCACCCTGCGGCCGACCGCCACCGCCTGGCCCACGCTGACGCCGACAGCCGCGAACAGCCCCACACCCACGCGGGTCCCCGCGGCGGCTGTGCCGCGTTCCTCGGGGATGGCCGCCGCCGGACTCATCTTCCTGTCGGCGTTGCTGGTCGCAGGGGGGATAACTTTCCTGGGCGCACGCGGACGAAAGTAGGCCTTGCCAAACAGAGAGACCCGGCCTCTTCGAGGGACCGGGTCTCTGCCTTTTCTAAAATCTCCTCTATTGTTTGGCTTTCCCCTGCGCCGCTACCGCCTCCGCTGCTTTGCGGACGGTCTCTTCATCGCCCAGATAATAATGGCGCAGCGGACGAAGGGCGTCGTCCAACTCATAGACCAGCGGAATGCCGGTGGGAATGTTGAGTTCGGTAATTTCCTGGTCGGAAATGTTGTCCAGGTGCTTGACCAGGGCGCGCAGACTGTTGCCGTGGGCAACGATCAGCACCCGTTTGCCGCTTTGGATGGTCGGCACCAGGGTACTATTCCAGTAAGGCAGAACGCGCTCCAGCGTGATCTTCAGCGATTCGGTCGCCGGCAACTGCTCGGGGGTCAGGTCGGCGTAGCGGCGGTCGAAGCGCGGGTGGCGCTCATCGTCCCAATCCAGCGCCGGCGGGGGGACGTCGTACGAGCGCCGCCACAGTTTCACCTGCTCCTCGCCAAACTTGACCGCCATCTCGGCCTTGTTCAACCCCTGCAAAGCGCCATAGTGGCGCTCATTCAACTGCCAGGCGCGCACCACCGGAATCCACTCGAGGCCCATTTCCTCCAGAATGATCCACAGGGTTTTGATCGCCCGCCGCAGGACCGACGTGTAGGCAATATCGAAGGTGTAGCCCTGCTCGCGCAGAATCTGACCGGCCGAGTGCGCCTCGGCAATCCCCTGCTCGGTCAGCCCCACATCCGTCCAGCCGGTGAACCGGTTTTCCAGATTCCAGGTACTTTGTCCATGTCGGACCAGAACCAATTTATATTTCGCTTCCATACATTCAACCTCGCTCGGCATAAGGAACCGCCAGGGACGACACGCGCCCTGGCGGTTCGGCTATCGGAAACTCTCTTTAGCGGACGGCCAGTTCGCTGTCGGGATCGAACAGGTGCATCTTGTCGATGTTGAACGAGACCTGAACCTGATCGCCGATACGGAAATCGGTGCGCGGGTCGACGCGCGCCACGATGGTGTTGTCGCCGGCCACCAGGTACAAGAAGATTTCGTTGCCCATCAACTCGGTGACATCCACCTTGCAAGCCACTTTGGCCGCGTTGATACCCGGCGGCACGAAGGCCGGGTTGAAGATATCCTCCGGGCGGATGCCCAGAATGATCGGTCGGTCCACGTAGGGCTGCGCGGCGCGCACGCGCTCGGCCGGCAGCGGCACCGAGAACGCGCCGCAGTCCACGAACAACTTGCCGCCGTCCTTGCGCACGTGACCCTTGAAGAAGTTCATCGCCGGCGCGCCAATGAAGCCGGCCACGAACATGTTGATCGGCGTATCGTACAGCACCTGCGGCGTATCCAGTTGCTGGAGCATGCCTTTGTTGATGACCGCAATGCGGGTGGCCATCGTCATGGCCTCCATCTGGTCGTGGGTCACGTAGATGAAGGTCGTCTGCAGGCGATGATGCAGTTTGCTGATTTCGGCGCGCATTGCGATGCGCAGTTTGGCGTCCAGGTTCGAGAGCGGCTCGTCGAAGAGGAAGACTTTCGGCTCGCGGACGATGGCGCGTCCCACCGCCACGCGCTGGCGCTGACCGCCCGAAAGTTGGCGCGGTTTGCGGCCCAGCAAGTCCTGAATGCCCAAAATCTCGGCGGCTTCCTGAACGCGCCGCTTGATTTCCTCTTTCGGCGTCTTGCGCAACTTGAGGCCAAAGGCCAGGTTATCGTACACGGTCATGTGCGGGTACAACGCATACGACTGGAAGACCATGGCGATATCGCGGTCTTTGGGGGGAACGTCATTGACGATGCGATCACCGATTTTGATGATGCCCTTCGTCACTTCCTCCAGCCCGGCCAGCAAGCGGAGGGCGGTCGTCTTCCCGCACCCTGACGGGCCGACGAAAACCAGGAATTCTTTGTCTTCGATGTGCAGATTCAGATCGTTGACTGCAATGACATTGCCGAATTCCTTTGTAACGTGCTCGTACGTAACACTAGCCATTTGAACCTCCGTTTCTCGAGAATATAGTGACATTATTATATCCCAGATTTGCAAATTCGTGCCATACACAGCCCATTTTTCCGTCGAAATGCCCGCGCCGCGCCGCGCGAATCCCCCCGCCGCGTCCCCGCCGATCGTCTCCGCACCCTTGCCCAATTAGACGCCTGAACATAAAATGGGAAACATGTCCGAAGATGTCACCCCCGTCCGCCAGCAGTACCTCGAAATCAAACGCCAATACCCCGACGCGATTCTCTTCTTCCGCCTCGGCGACTTCTACGAAACCTTCGATGAGGACGCCGAAACCGTCTCGCGCGAACTGGACATCGTCCTGACCTCGCGGCCGGTCGGCAAGAATCAGCGCGTTCCCCTGGCCGGCATTCCCTATCACGCGGTCGAAAACTACCTTGCCCGTCTCATCGAAAAAGGCTACCGCGTCGCCATCTGCGAACAGATGGGCGACCAGCCCGTCAAGGGCATCTTCCCGCGCAAGGTGGTGCGCGTCGTCACCCCTGGAACGGTCGTCGAACCGACCCTCCTGCCCGGCGACGCCAACAACTACCTCGCCGCCCTCGTTTTGGACGAAGGGCGCGCCGGCATCGCCTACGCTGATATCACCACCGGCGAATTCGCCGCCGCCGAACTCGAGGCGGGCGCGGACGCCTCCGGGCAGGCCTGGGCGCCGCTGCGCGCCGAACTGACGCGCCTGCGCCCCGCCGAAATCCTCCACCCCGACAACCTCACCCTCGCCGACGGTTTCCCCGGCCATCTGACACCCTGGCCTGCCTGGCGCTTCGAGCCGGGCAAATGCCGCGAAACCCTCCTGGCCCACTTCCAGGCCGCCACGCTGGACGGCTTTGGCCTGACCGACAAGCCCCTCGCCATGCGCGCCGCCGGGGCCATCCTGCAATACCTGAAGGAGACCGAACCCGCCGCCCTCAGTTTGCTGACCGGCCTGCGCGTCTACACCCTCGGCGAGTTCATGACGCTCGACGCCGCCACCCGCCGCAACCTCGAACTGACCGAAACCCTGCGCGGCGAGACGAAAAATTCCCTGCTCGGCGTCCTCGACCAGACCGTCACGCCGATGGGCAAGCGGCTCATGCGTCAGTGGGTCAGCCAGCCCCTGCTGGACGTAGCACGCATCCGCGCCCGGCAAGACGGCGTGCAATTCTTCTTCGACCGCGCCATGCTGCGGGCCGAACTGCGCGCCGCCCTCAAGCCGCTCGGCGACCTGGAACGCCTGACCAACCGCGTCCTTTCCGGCCATGCCCAGCCGCGCGATTTGGTCGCCATGCGCGAGACGCTGGCAAGACTGCCGGGGGTGAAATCAGTAATTAGTGAGCAGTTATCAGTGAGCAGTGAGCAGTGGTCGGTCTGCGAGGAGGAGTATGCGCTGTTGAAGGCCGCGATCGCCGACGAGCCGCCGCAAACCCTGCAAAACACCGGCGTCATCCGCCCCGGCTACTCCGCCGAACTGGACGGCGTCATCGAGGCCTCGCGTCACGCCCGCGAGTGGATCAACAACCTGGAATCGGTCGAGCGCGCCCGCACCGGCATCAAGACCCTGAAAGTGGGCTACAACAAAGTCTTCGGCTACTACATCGAAGTCTCCGCCGGGCAGGCCGCCAACGTCCCCTCCGATTACATTCGCAAGCAGACGCTGGTCAACGCCGAGCGCTTCATCACGCCGGAGATGAAAGAGTACGAGACGCTGGTGCTGAACGCCGAGGAACGCATTCGCGAAATCGAACTGCGCCTGTTCAAGGAAGTCTGCGCCGCGCTGGCCAAGTCTGCGCCGCGGCTGCTGGCGACGGCGCGCGCCCTGGCCGAACTGGACGTGCTGGCCGCCCTGGCCGAGGCCGCCGCCCTGGGCGGGTACGTCCGGCCCGAGGTCGAGGAGGACGGCGTGCTGGACATCCGCGAGGGCCGTCATCCGGTCGTCGAACAGACCCTGCGCGGCGAACGCTTCGTCCCCAACGACATCGTCTTCGAGCGGGGCGAAATCGTGCGCGTCATCACCGGGCCAAACATGAGCGGCAAATGCCTGACCGGCGAGACGCTCCTTTTCACCGAACGCGGTCTGATGCGCCTGGACGCCCTCCAGCCTGCCGGCGCCGCCCTGAGAGAATTTACGCCGCTCAACGTGACCGTCCAGGGCAAAAGCGGCCGCGCCCGGGCGGAAGCGTTCTATACCGGCGGCAAACAGCCCACCCTGCGGGTCCGCACCCGCCTGGGATTCGAAATCGAGGGGACGCCCGAACACCGCCTGTGGGTGCGGAATCCCGACGAAAGCGAGGGCTGGAAAACGCTTGGCGAACTGCGACCCGGCGACTATGTGGCCCTGGCGCCGGGCGCCAATCTGTGGGGAGCAGAGACGCGCATTTCCTTCGAGCGACCAGAGCCGTACGGTAACCAGAAATCCTACAACCTGCCCAAAACGTTGACCCCCGACCTGGCCTACTGGCTCGGCCTGCTCACCGGCGACGGCACGCTGACCTATCATCATGCCGTCACGTTCTCCACGGCCGATGACTTTCTGGCGCGCCAATTCTGCCGCATTGCCGAAGAACAATTCGGCTATCCGGTGCAGGCCAAGAGCAACGGAAAAGACTGGTGCATCACCAGCAAAGAAATCCGTCTCTTCCTCGAACACCTGGGGATGGGATACGAAGCCGCCGCTCAAAAACGCGTCCCCGAGGCCGTCCTGCGCGCTCCCAGAGAGGTCGTCGTCGCCTATTTGCAAGGGCTGTTCGACACCGATGGCTACGCCGACCGGCGCTACGGCAACATCACCTACAGCACCGCCTCGCCCGTCCTGGCGCGGCAGGTGCACATGCTTCTTTTCAACCTGGGCATCCTGGCGTCCTTCCATGTCAAGCCCACCCGCCGCTCCCCGGCTTACCTGATCGACATCAACGGCGAAAACGCCATCCGTTTCTATCGAGAAATCGGCTTCCGTCTGGCGCGCAAACAAGAGCGAGGCAAACTGGCCTCTTCCCTGCGCCGTCCCAATGTGGGAGGCATTCTCCACCTGGCGCAGACGTTGAAAAGCATCCAGGCGCGCCTGGTCGCCCGTCAGGACAAACCGGTAGCGCTGAAACGGAACAAGCGAGTCAATGGCATCTTCTATTCGTACCTGCGGCGGGGGCGGCGCATCTCCTACGCGAAAATGGAGGAACTGCTCGCCTTTTGCCGCCAGAGCAACGTTCCCGCGCCCGAACTCGAAACCTTGCTGGCGCAGCGGTATCTTTACGATCCGATAGAGGAAATCACCCCCGGCGAAGCAGAGGTCTTTGACCTTTCGATTCCAGGTGAACACGCCTACCTCGCCAACGGCTTCATCAGCCATAATTCCACCTATCTTCGTCAGGCGGCGCTCATCGTCCTGATGGCGCAAATCGGCTCCTTCGTCCCGGCCGCCTCGGCCCGCCTCGGGCTGGTGGACCGCATCTTCACCCGCATCGGCGCGCAGGACGAAATCCACGCCGGGCAGTCCACCTTCATGGTCGAGATGATCGAAGCGGCCAACATTCTGCACCACGCGACCGCCCGCTCGCTGCTCATCCTGGACGAAATCGGGCGCGGCACCAGCACCTACGACGGCGTCTCGATTGCCTGGGCGGTGGTCGAGTACATCCACAACCATCCGCACCTGCGCGCCAAGACGCTCTTCGCCACCCACTACCACGAACTGACTCAACTGGCCGACCTCCTGCCGGGCGTGCGCAACTACAACGTAGCCGTGACCGAGGCCGACGGCAAGGTGGTCTTCCTGCACAAAATCGTCCCCGGCGGCGCGGACCGGTCGTACGGCATCCACGTGGCGCAACTGGCCGGCCTGCCCAAACCGGTCATTCAGCGGGCGAACGAAATCATGGCCGAACTGGAGAAGTCGTCGGGGCGGGCGGTCAAAATCAACCCGGTGGCGGCCAAGCAGGCGGCGCTCTTCCCGGAGACCAGTCCGCTGCTGGAGGAGTTGAAGGCGCTGGACATCAATTCGCTCTCCCCCATCGAGGCGCTGAACAAGTTGTTCGAGTGGCAGAGGAAATTCACGAGCAAATAATCCCCGTAAGTTCCCAAGCCGCGCGGGTTGTGAAAATAAAATGGCCTCCCCAACGCGGGAGGCCACTCCATTGCGAGAGAAAGGTCAATCTTCTTTCAACGCCTTCGCCGGGGCCTTCGAGCGTCCAATCGCCCAGCCGACCAGTCCAAGCATGACGATGGCCACGCCCCAAACGGCGTACAGCGTAGCGCCGGTGGCGTTGGCATATTTGACGATAATGGGGGCCGCAATCAGGCTGACCAGGTTGACCACCTTGATCATCGGATTGAGGGCTGGGCCGGCGGTATCCTTGAGCGGGTCGCCGACCGTATCGCCGACCACGCCCGCCTTGTGCCGCTCGGACCCCTTGCCGGTATTGGCCGCCGGATCGCGCGGCTCGTCCTCAATGGCCTTCTTGGCGTTGTCCCACGCGCCGCCGGCGTTCGCCATGAAGACCGCCAGCAACTGGCCGCTCAGGATGATTCCGGCGCAAAATCCGGCCAGCGATTCAACCCCAAGCATCAAGCCCAACGCCAGAGGCGTCAGCACCGAAACCAGCGCCAGCGGAATCAACTCCTTCTGGGCGGCGGCCGTCGAAATCCCCACCACGCGGGCGTAGTCCGGCTTGACCTTACCCTCCATGAGACCGGGGATCTGGAACTGGCGGCGCACTTCCAGCACAATCAGGCTGGCGGCCCGGCTGACCGCCTTGATGGACAGCGAACCGAACAGCCACGGCAGCGCCCCACCCAGCAACAGCCCGACGAAAACGTTCGGTTCCGAAACGCGGATGCCGGTATCGCGCAGCAACTGCGCAAAGGGGATGGCCTGCCCCGCCGCCTCGGCCGCCCGGTTGGCGGCCTCCTGCACCCGGCCGACGTCAATGAAGAACGAAGCAAACAGGCTGACCGCAGCAATGACCGCCGAGGCAATCGCTATGCCTTTGGTGATCGCCTTGGTCGTATTCCCCACCGCATCCAGGTCGGCCATAATCTGGCGCGCCCTACGTGTCTCTTCGTCGTTCTGTTCATGCCAGGCCATTTCGCCGATGCCGTTGGCATTATCGGAAATGGGTCCGTACGAATCCATCGCGACGTTGTTGCCGGTGTGACTGAGCATGCCAATGCCGATCATCGCCACCGCGTAGAGGACGTATTCGGCTCCCTGACCGCTGTAGAGCAACAGAGCAAAGATGAAACTGACCACAATCACCACCAGCGCCCAGACGCTCGACTCCATCCCAACCGACATGCCGGAGAGAATCGTCGTCGCCGGGCCGGTGCGGGTCGATTCGACGATCTCCTTGACCGGCGCGTGCTTGGTGGCGGTGAAGTACGAGGTCAAAGGATTGAAGGCCACAGCCAGGCCCACGCCGATGGTGGTGAGGGCGGCCAGCCGCCAATCGTGAGCATAAAAGACGGCCAGCAAGAAAGACCACAGGATGGTATTCACGCTCGAAACTTCGTACGAGCGGAACATCGCTTCTTCGGCGTCATGCGCATGCAAAAAGCCAAACAGGCCCTTGGCGGGCATCTTCTCCCAAATCGGCACCGTGAACGTTCCCAGGATGGAAGAGAGCACGCCAATCGCCCGGATGATGAGCGGGTACACGATCCACTTCAGGTCGCCGGTGATGGCAACAAGGGTCAGGCCCAGAATCAGGCCCGAGACGATGGTCACTTCGTAGGACTCGAAGATGTCCGCCGCCATGCCGGCGCAGTCGCCCACGTTGTCCCCCACCAGGTCGGCGACGACGGCGGCGTTGCGCGGGTCGTCTTCGGGGATGTCTTTTTCGACCTTGCCCACCAGGTCAGCACCGACATCGGCAGCCTTGGTATAGATGCCGCCGCCGACGCGCATGAACAGCGCCAGCAGCGTGCCGCCGAAGCCGAAGCCCAGCAGCGCATCGGGGGCCGCCGTGCCGAAGACAATAAAAATGACGGTCCCGCCAAACAGGCCCAGACCGTCGGTCAGCATGCCGGTGATCGTCCCGGCATAGTAGGCAATCGTCAACGACTCGTTCAAACTGCGGCGAGCGGCCGAAGCGGCGCGGACGTTTGCCTGAATGGCCATGCGCATCCCCAACTGGCCGACAAGGAGGGAGAACGAAGCCCCCATGATGAAAGCGATCGTCCGGCCGACCGCGACCCAAATCTGGGCGTTCTCGCCAAATTCATGGGTCGCTTCGAGCGAGGGAGGAACGATATAAACGCTGAGGAAAAGAACGATGGTCAGGAGGGCAATCAAGGGCAGAATGGTCTTCAACTGCCGGCGGAGATACGAATCCGCGCCGACGCGAATCGCATCCCACACTTCTTGCATCTTCTGCGTCCCTTTGTCCTTCTTGAGCACGTTGCCGCGCAGCAACCAGGCATACAGGAGGCTGAGGAAAGCCGTCAAAAGCACGCCTACGATGGCAATTTGTTCGAAATTGCTCAACCCGTGCCGGCTGCCCAGCCAAAGCAAGTTCAATTCCATGCTTTCCTCCATGATGCAAAAAGATACGCCGCTTTCTAGCGGACGCTCGACGGCATATTTTACTCGAAATGGGCAGGAGTGAGAAGAAGCAGAGCGCCGCAGGCAACCAGCCCGCTGTCAAGATTAGCATTTGATTAGAAATCGACTGCCTACTTGACTTTAACCCCGCGTTTATTGTATAGTGATACACGGTTGGAGGAATGTCTCGCCCGGCACGCGTCCTGAGGTCGCTGTGCCTTTTATTTCGTCATCGATCCTACAGAACAAGGAGTTCGCATGATCCGTGCTACCGGACTCACCAAGGACTACGGCTCACGCCGAGCCATCGAAAACCTGACCTTCGAAGCCAATCAGGGCGAAATCGTGGGCTTCCTGGGCCCCAACGGCGCCGGCAAGACGACCACGATGCGCATCCTGACCGGCTTCATGCCGCCCACCTACGGCACCGCGCAGGTGGCCGGCTTCGACATCATCGAAGAATCGATGGAGGTGCGCCGCCGGGTGGGCTATCTGCCCGAAACCGTCCCGCTGTACCCGGATATGACCGTCTACGGCTATCTGAAGTTCATGGCCGATCTGCGCCATCTGCCCAACGCCGACGACATGATTGACGAGGCGCTGGAACTGGTCGGCATGACCGAGCGCGCCGACGGGTACATTTCCAACCTGTCGAAGGGCATGCGGCAGCGGGTCGGGCTGGCGCAGGCGCTGCTGCACAAGCCCGAGGTCCTGATCCTCGACGAGCCGACCATCGGCCTCGACCCGGCCCAGGTCGTGGAGGTGCGCAACATCATCCGCGAAATCGGCAAACAGCGGACGGTCATGCTGTCCACGCACATCCTTTCCGAAGCGCAGCAAATCTGCGACCGCGTCCTGATTCTCAACCGCGGCCGCATCGTCGCCGAAGATACGCCCGAGAACCTGCAAGCCCGCCTGATGGGCGCCGAGCGCGCCCTGCTCACGGTGCGCGGCGACTCGGACGGCCTGGCCGCCCTGCTGGCCAAGGTCAAGGGCGTCAAGAACGTAAACGCCAGGCCGGACGGCGGCGTCGAGTTTCAGTTCGAGCCGGGGATGGACGTCCGCCCCGAGGTCGCCCGTCAGACCATCCAGGCCGGCTACGATTTGCTCGAACTCCGCCTGCTGGGTTTGAGCCTGGAAGAAATCTTCCTCGAACTCACGCGCGACAGCAAAATCTCAAGATAAGCGAGGTCATCCTATGCGCAACGTTTGGACGATTGCCAGCCGCGAATACCGGCATTATTTCCTCAGCCCGGTGGCGTATATTGTCGCCTTCTTGATTCTGATGCTTGCAGGAACGCTGTTCGTGTTCCAGATTCAAAGGACACAATCCTACATCTATCAGGGATACTATCCTCCGGCCCCGACAGCCGCCAGTTCGGTCATCAATCCGACCGCGTTCATGATGTTGTTTGCCGCTCCCGCCCTGACCATGCGCCTGCTCTCGGAGGAGCATCGCAGCGGGACCATCGAACTCCTGCTGACCGCTCCGGTCAAAGACTGGGAATTGGTGGTTGGAAAATGGTTGGGCGCCTTCCTATACATGCTGACCGTCTTCGTCATCACCCTCATCATCCCCATTGTGCTGAACAGATTGGTCGAGCCAGGGATCGATGTGAAGGCCACCCTGGCGGGCTACATCGGCCTGATCTTGTTGACGGCGGCCTTCCTGGCCATCGGCACGGCTTTCTCGGCCATGTTCAACAACCAATTTGCATCCTTTTTCGCCACCCTGATCATGATCGTGATTTTGTGGTGGATGGCTGCCTGGCCTGCGAACGCGATTCAAAACGCCGCCAGTTTCTTCAACTACCTGCACGCCTATGCTCATTTTGACTCGATGGTGAAAGGGTCGATCGCGCTCAAAGACATCGTCTACTTCCTGAGTCTGACCGTGATCGGCCTCTTCGTCGGCACCACTGCAATCGAAATTCGAAGGTGGCAATGATGGCTAAGAAACGCTCTCGCAAAACCACTATCAAGAATTACGCCTACATCGCGCTGATCGTCTCCGGCGTGGCGCTGTTGGCCTCCGCCCTGTTTGGGCTGTTCAAATTGGTGCTCTTCCTCGACCTGTACACGCTGCAAAACGACCAATGGGTGAATACCGCCCTGTACATTTCCCTGGGCATGATCCTGGTCGGATTGGCAGTCTACGCGCTGATCGTCCCCGAAAAGGTGCGCGACTTCTTCGCCGGCCGTCAGGGGCGCTACGGAAGCAACGCCGCCATCAACCTGATCGCCTTCTTCACCATCATCGTGATCGCCAATATGTGGGCCTACGCCGCGCCGGTCGAGGACCTGGATTTCACTGAGGACCTGCAACACACCCTGGCCCCCGAAACGCTCGACACCCTGCGCCTGCTGCGCGAACCGGTCCATGCCATTGCTTTCTACACCCAGGAATCGACTCAAATCCGCGATTTGCTGGAAAACATGGAGAACAGTTCGAACGGCAAGTTCGACTTCGAATTCGTCAACCCCGACACCAACCCCGCCCGCGCCCTCCAATATGAAGTCACCAGCGACCGCACCATCGTCCTGGTGATGGGAGACCGGCGGGAGTCGGTGACCTACCCGACCGAGCAGGCCATCGTCAACGCCCTGATGCGCCTGATGAACCCCGGCGAACGCATCGTCTACTTCCTCACCGGCCACGGCGAACATAGCCTCGAAGCGACCGACGAGGCCGGCCTGTCGCGCCTGCAATCCACTCTGATAGGCAAGAACTATGTCCTTCGCACCTTGAACCTGCTGGCCGAGAATCGCATTCCCGCCGACGCCCAGGCGCTGGTCATTGCCGGCCCCACCCAGACCCTCTCGGCCGAGGAAGTGGACCTGATCGCCCAATACCTCGAACAAGGCGGCTCGCTGATTCTGCTGTCCGAGTCGCCGCTCTCGACCGGCAATACCGACCAGGCCGACCCCCTGGCCGCCTACCTGGCCGCCAACTGGAACATCGGCCTCAACAACGATATCGTCATCGATCCCAGCCTCGACCAGGTGTTGATTGCCGTCTCGGCTTCCTACGGCGATCATCCGATCGTGCAGAACATCCAAACCACCAACACCTACTATCCCGTTGCGCGCAGCCTGACCATCGGCAGTGAAACCGCCGACGTACAGACGACCACCCTGGTCAGCACCGTCAACCGCGCCTGGGGCGAGACCAACCTGGCCGAAATCGACCAGGGCTACCTGCAATTCAACGCCGGCGCCGACACCCCCGGCCCGCTCGTCCTGGGCGCCGTCTCCGAAAACCCGACAACGGGCGGGCGGGTCATCGTCTTTGGCGATTCTGACTTCGCCACCGACAGCCTCTTCGACGTCTACGGCAACGGCAACATGATCGTCAACGCCATCGACTACGCCGCCGGCCAGGAAGAGTACATCACCCTGACCCGCTCCGAGCCCATCAACCGCCGCCTGTCCGATGACGTAAAACAGGGCACCATCCTGATCCTCGGCGCGGCTTTCATCTGCCTGCTCCCGCTGCTGATCGTCGTCGGCGGGGTTGCCGCCTGGCTGATGCGCCGAGCGCAAGGATAAAAGACTATGAAGAAGGATACGCTCATTGTCCTGTTCATCCTGGCGGTCGTTCTTGCCGCCTACTTCATCTGGAAGAACTGGGAACCTCAAACGTCGGCCGAAACTGCTGAACCGACCGCGACCAGCAGTTCCTATCTCCTGTTCACGAGCGACCTCGGCCTGTTGACCAGCCTCCGAATCACCGATGGGCGTACCACCGTCAAACTAGAGCGCGACCCGGCCGGACCGTGGAGCGTGCGTCTGCCGCGTCCCGGTCAGGCCGACCCGGCGCGGGCCGGCGCGGCCGAGATTCAAGTCATGAGTCTGCGCGTCCTCAATCAGGTCGAGGCCGATCTCAGTCCCGAAGTCTTGGGCGTGGACGACCCCAGTTACACGATCGACCTCGTCTTTGCCGGCGGCGCGACCTATCGGCTGGAAGTCGGCCGGAAAACCCCCACCGGCAGCGGCTATTACGTCCGAGTGAACGGCGTCAACTACATCATCGGCGTCAGCGGAATCGACGCCCTCTCGAACCTGCTGGTCGAGCCGCCCTACCCGGCGACGCCCACCCCCGAGCCGGCGACCGAAACCCCCACCCCCTCGCCCGAGGAAACGCCGCCTAGCGAGACGCCGGTCGAAGCAACCCCAACGCCGACCACCACACCCTGATCCAGTCAACAAATTCAGATACAGGTATTGCTTTCGAAGCAAAAAAAGAGTATTCTGATTGAGAACATAAATCACGAGAAGAAAATCTGCTATGGAAAATCCTTTACTGATTGAGGAAGAAGAAGAATTTTCCGCCATTGCCCGTTTGATCGAACTGGGACGTCAAAAGTCGTATGTGACGATTGACGACATCCTGCATTTCTTCCCCGAAGCCGAGCAAGACGTGGAACAACTGGAAGAGGCCTTTGCGGCGCTCCTCAGCGCGGGCGTCCCTTTTATCGAAGACATGCCCGCCGAGGAACCCCCTGAAGATGAACTCGCCGCTGCCGAAGGAGTCATCCCCGAAACCGAACCCGAAGCCAACCTGGACGATTACCTGGCCAACATTGACACCGACGACACCATCGGCCTCTACCTGAAAGAGGTCAGCCGCGTCCCGCTCCTGACCGCCGAGGAAGAAGTCGAACTGGCCCAGCGAATCGAGCGCGGACGCATGGCGCGCGAAGAACTGGCGCGCGGCAACGTCAGCCCGCGCCGACGGATGGAACTCCGCCGCCTGATCGAAGACGGCTGGGCAGCGCGCGAACATCTCATCACCGCCAACAGCCGTCTGGTCATCAGCGTCGCCAAGAAATACATGGGGCGCGGCGTCCCCTTCCTCGACCTGATTCAGGAAGGCAACATCGGCCTGATTCGCGCCACCAAAAAGTTCGACTACCGCCGCGGCCACAAATTCAGCACCTACGCCACCTGGTGGATTCGCCAGGCCGTCACCCGCGCCATCGCCGACCAGGGCCGCACCATCCGCGTCCCGGTTCACATGGGCGACCAAATTAACAAACTGTTGCGCGTCCAGCATCAATTGACCCAGCGCCTGGGGCGCGAACCGTCGGTCGAAGAACTGGCCGACGCCCTCGAGGTGCCGCCCAAAAAGGTCGAGAATATGATTCAGGTGGCGCGCCGTCCGCTCTCGCTCGAAACCCCCACCGACGACGAGGAGGACTCCGTCCTGGGCGACTTCATCGAAGACGACGAGGCCGCCCCGCCCGACGACACCGCCACCTACAACCTGCTGCGCGAACACCTGGGCGAAGTCTTGAACGGACTGCCGCCGCGCGAGGTGCGCATCCTGCAACTGCGCTACGGATTGCTTGACGGCCAGGCGTACACCCTCGAAGAGGTCGGCCGCAAAATGGGCGTCACCCGCGAACGCGTCCGGCAGATCGAGGCTCAGGCGCTCAGCCGTCTGCGTCACCCCTCCATCCGGCGCAAACTGCGCGACTATCTCGGCGAATAGACCCAAGGGCTGTCCCAGAAATGAGACGGCCCTACTTTTTGGACAGTCCCTTGCTTCCTCCCTTGCTTCTTCGGAGACTTAGCCCCCGAAGAAGCGGATTGGAGCAGGTTGCCACTCCCACGACCGGACAAAATCAGAGAGGCCCGACCCAGGCTTTGGGTCCCTGGGCAAGATAGCATCCTGCTCTGCTTTTTGGACAGCCCTTGTTTTAAACTCAAACATCTTGCAGTAAAATGGGGGCAATGCGCCTGAACACCCGCCAACTATTCACCCTCCTGCTCTTCCTCGGCCTCCTGACCATGACCCTGCGGCCGGTCGCCGACCCCGATTTCTGGTGGCACCTGCGCAGCGGACAGTGGATGGTCGAAAACCAGGCCATCCCCCACGCCGATCCCTTCTCGTGGACGAAGCGCGGCGCCCCCTGGGTGGCCCACGAATGGCTCTCGGAAGTGCTGATTTACGGCCTGTATCGGCTGGGCGGTTTTCCGCTGCTTATCCTCGTTTTCGGAATCATCATCACAACCGCTTTCGGTCTGGTTTACTTACGCAGTCCGGCCAAACCCTACCTGGCCGGCTTCGCCCTTCTGCTCGGCGCGCTTGCCACAGCGCCCACCTGGGGCGTGCGCCCACAAATGTTCTCGCTGCTGCTGGGCAGCCTGTTTCTGTATCTGCTGGATCGCTTTCAGGAAACAGGTCGGACCTCATTGCTGATTCAGTTGCCGCTCCTCACCATCTTGTGGGTCAACCTGCACGCCGGCTTTGCCCTGGGCATTTTTCTCATCGGCGCGTACGCCTTCGTTCAAGCCGCGACCTTCGTGTGGTCCTATTTTGCAAAAAACGAAGCGGCGCAGAAGGCGGCCTTCCATCGCGGGAGTCGGCTGGGCCTGACCCTGGCGGCCTGTCTGCTGGTCGTGCCGCTCAACCCGAACGGAGCGCGCCTGTACACCTACCCCTTCGAAACGCTCGCCAGCCCCTCGATGCAGATGTTCATCCAGGAATGGGCCTCGCCAGACTTTCACTTGAACGAATGGCAGCCCCTGGCCTGGCTGATTCCGGCCCTGATCGTCTTCGGCGCGCTGGGACGACAACCGGTCAACCCGACCCACTTGCTGCTGACCGCTGCGCTGGGCTACTTTGCCCTGCGCTCGATGCGCAACGTCTCCCTTTTCGTCCTGACGGCGATTCCCCTGCTCGCCGCGCAGGCCGCCGCTCTCGGGCGCGGCAGGCCGGAGGTCCGCGCCCAGCCCCGGCCGATTCCCTGGCTCAACCCGCTGCTGCTGACCCTGGCCCTGCTCGCAGGCGGGGCGCGCTTCTTCGCCGTCGTCCAAGAACAGCCCGGCAGCGAACGAACGCAGTTCCCCGCCGCGGCCGTGGACTGGATCGAGCGCAACCATCCGGCAGGGAATCTCTACAACACGTACGGGTGGGGCGGCTATTTGATCTGGCGTTTGTATCCGGACTACCCGGTCTACATCGACGGCCGCGCCGATTTATACGGGGACCAGTTCATCTTCGACTATCTGGAAGTCTATCGCGCCGAACCCGGCTGGGAAACCGCCCTCGACGAGGCGGGCGTGCGCCTGGTCTTGATCGAGCCGGGCGCGCCGCTGACGGTCGCGCTCTCGGCCTCGCCCAACTGGCAACTGGATTATGCGGACGCGCAAAGCGCTGTCTTCACGAAACGATGAGAAGTGGAAACAGCCGCTAAATGAAAAACGGGCGCATGGTCGGCGCCCGTTCTTTTTTCTCGACCCCGCCCTTTCAAAGGCGACGCAAGGCCGCTAACACCTCGGCGCTATGGTCGGCCGGTTTGACATTCTCGAAGACGCGCGCAATCTGTCCATGAGCGTCGATGAGAAAGGTCGTCCGCAAAACGCCTTCGTATTCACGGCCCATGAATTTCTTCGGCCCCCACACGCCGTAGAGAGAAGCAACCTGGTGATCCTCATCGGCCAGAAGAGGAAAAGGAAGGCCGTATTTTTCTTTGAAGCGGGCATGCGAGGCCACACTATCGGGACTGACGCCTAGAATCACGACATCCGCCTCGACATACGCGCTGTAATCGTCGCGGAAGTTGCAGGCCTCCGTGGTGCAGCCGGGCGTATCGTCTTTGGGATAGAAATACAGCACCACCGGCCGCCCGCGAAATTCGGACAGGCGGCGAAGGACGCCCTTTTCATCGGGAAGAGCAAAGTCGGGAGCAGGAATACCGGCAGCAATTGGCATAGACCCTCAACTGATAAATTGGATATGAATGGTGCGATTATAAGGGATCAACCGATTCTTGCCAAGTCTGCAACAGCGCGGCGGACAGGGAAAGGTCAGGCCAGCAGGCCGACCTTCTTGAGCGCCTCTTCGAGCGTATCGGGCATGACCGGCTTGATGACGACCGCGTTCGCCCCCGCCTTCATCGCCCGCTGAGAGGTCTCCGGCTGGTCGTCCGAGGTGACAACGATGACCGGCACATTCATCAGGCGCGGTTCGCGGCGCAGATAGCCCAGCACCTCGAATCCGTCCACGCCGGGCATATTGATATCCAGGGTGATGAGAGCCGGAATGTCAGACGCCAGAATGGTCATCGCCGCGCTGGGACCAAGCGCCACGCGGCCCTCGAACCCCCACAGACTCAGAATCTGACTCAGCGCATCGGCTGTTTGGCGATTATCGTCAATCACGAGCGCAAAAGACATAGACGCCTCCACTGGTGGATTCGATTCGATTGTACCTGGAAAACGCCAAGCGGCAATACCCCGAAAGTAGGGCAGAAAATCCGGCCGAGGTCAACGCAGCCAAAAGGAAAGAGTCAGCCAGTAAAGGGGAAGGCCAAACGTTCCGGCTGCCAGGGGCAGGAAGAACTTCCACGCCGTCCGCCCGCCCTGGCCAATGCGGTGCAGCCAAAAGATTTGCACGCCCGCCAGCGGAGCGATCAGAAAGACCGGCCAGATCAGAGTCCACGAGACCCCCAGGGGCGGCGCCAGACCGAGCAGAAGAAACGCCAGGACGATCAAAAAATGATGCAAAGGAATCGCCCGCTGCCAGGTCAGACGCGTCAATAACGTCTGGCGGCCTATTTTTTGGTCGTGAGCAAAGGCGGGAAAATCCTCCACCAGCAGCCAGGCCAGCGCCAACAGCAGCAACGGAAAGGTCGACAACGGCAGCAAGCGATGAAAATCGTCCGTCTGCAAAAAGAAGGACAGCGCCGGCAAGAGAATGGTGAGAGAAAACGCTAACAAAAACTCCCCATATCCCCGGTCGCAGGCGCGAAACGGCGGGACGGCGTACGCGACCACAAAAGAGAAACCCAGGACCACCAAAACGCCGCTGACCGGTTCGATCTGCCCCATCAGAATCAACGTCAGGACGGAGACGAACGCCAGCGCCAGGCTTGCATAAGAGGCAAAGAGCAGCCTTTCGCGCAGGCGGATTCGCTGCCGGGGAGTCTCGCCTGCTTCGAGGGGGAGAAACGGCAGACGAAAGGCCTCGGCCAGCCAGAACGCCGACGGCAACAAGGCGAGAACGAACACCAGCCCAAACGCGAACGGTTCCCAGGAAACGCCCCGTCCCAAATAGCGAACGATGCCGGCGCCCAACAGCCAGGCAAGAACAGCGAAGAACAAAACGAGAGGACGGACGAATTTGATCAGCGGTTTCATTTTCAATCTCAAACGAGAGAATAACCGCCATCCACCGCAATCACTTGACCGGTGACGGAGGCGTTGTCGAGCAGAAATTCAAGCGCCGCGGCCAGATCCTCCGGTCGGACAGACTGCCGGAGCGGGGTCCGGCCGACCAGCGCCTGCCACTGGTCGGAGGGGAAATCGTCGGCGGGCAGAACCAGGCCGGGGGCGAGAGCGTTGACGCGCACCTGCGGGGCAAAAGCCCTGGCCAGGACGCGGGTCAAGGCTTCCAGTCCGGCCTTGCTGACGACATAATCCACATAACCGCTCCAGGCTTTCTGCGCGCCGACGTCGGTCACATTGACGATCAACCCACCAGCAGTCATCCGCGGCGCGGCTTGCTGGGCCAGCAAGAAGGGGGCGCGCAGGTTGACCGCCAGCGTCGCGTCCCAATCGGCGACGGAAAGGGTGCGCGCCTCGCCGCGCCTCATGACCGCCGCCGAATTGACCAATACACGCAGATCGCCTCCCGCCGCATCAACCTCGTCGAAAATCGCCGGAATTTGGGACGGGTCTGCCAGGTCTGCGCGCGCCGTTTTTGCCAGGACGCCCAAAGCCTCGATCTCCCGGGCGGTTTGGGCGGCCGCAGACGCCGAGGTGTGATAATGCAAGACGATTCCATAGCCTCGCCGGGCGAGGGTCAAGGCGAACAGGCGTCCCAGCCGGCGGGCAGCGCCGGTCACCAGGGCGAGGGGCGGAGCGTCCATGCCCCTGTTTTACCACAGAAGCGTTCCCCTGAAAACAGAAAAAGAAGACCTCCTGCCTCGCGCTCGCGCGCCTGCAAGAGGTCTGTCGAAACTTTCGATGCTGGTCGCCTATTTACGGAACAGGTTGGAGAGGAAGAACCAGATATTGGCCGGCCGTTCGGCCAGACGGCGCATGAAGTACGGATACCAATGCGTGCCGTAAGGCACGTAGACGCGCACCGGATACCCCTCGGCCACGCACTGTTCCTGCAAGTCGCGGCGGATGCCGTACAGCATCTGGAATTCCAGCGCCTCTTTGGGCAGACCGACCTTTTCGGCGTATCGTTTCGCGAATTCTATCCGCTTGGCGTCGTGCGTGGCAATGGCAGGGACGGGCGGGAAACGGCCGTCGGCGCTGATCGGCCGGGCGCCGCTGGCCAGCGCGCCGTCGATCAAAATGCTGCTCAGCAAGTCGAAATTGGCGTCCACGTCGGCCTTCTTGGGATAAGCCTTGTCCGGCGGCTCCTTGTAGGCCCCTTTCACCAGGCGAAAGCAGGCTCCCTCGGCCAGCAGGGCGCGGGTATCCTTCTCGGCGCGGTAAAGGTAAGACTGCACAGCGACGCCCGTGTTCTCGTACCCCTTCTGGCGCATCAGGCGATACAGGCGATACGTTTTATCGGTGTAGGGTGTGTCTTCGATGTCAATGCGCACAAAGTTGCCGTGCTTCTTGGCGCACGCCAGGATCTGCTCCAGGTTTTGGGCGCACAGATCCTCGTCCAGCGCCAGTCCAATCTGAGTCAACTTGATCGAAACGTTGGCCCGCACCTCGCAGCAATCGATCTGCTCAAGCAATTCGATGATGTCGGCGGTCGCTTTCCGGGCTTCGTCGGGCGTGGTCGTGTTTTCCCCAAGGTGATCGAGCGTGGCATTGATGCCTTTCGCGTTGAGTTCGCGGACGGCCTTGATGGCATCTTGAATGGTATTTCCGGCGACGAACCGGCTGGCAGCCTTCCAGGCGAACTTCCAGCCGGTCACCAAACGCTGCGCCCAGGCAGCCTTCGACAAATAGATGAGAAATGAGCGAAGCATGAGCCTCCTTGTCGAAACCCACTGAAATGAAATGACCAAAAAAGATTGTAGCACAACTGCTGGGAGGGAGTGTGTTATACTTTTTACTCAGTCTGCATGATGAAAGTCACTGTTTTCGGAGGCCGAGTGAAAATTCGCAACTCTTCGTTCCTTCTGCGCTGGGTATCCTTGCTGTTTGTGCTCACGGCGGTGGTTTTGACGGTGCTTCAACTGGTCGGTTACAGCCGCCTGCGCAGCAACTATCCGCCCGGCATGACCATCGGCGGCGTCCCGGTCGGCGGGCTGGACCCCAACACCGCCGCCCAGCGCATTCTGCAAGTGTACGCCGCGCCGGTCGAAATCCGCTACGGCGAAGCCGTGATTCACCTGGACCCTGCCCTGGTCGGCTTTCAGCCCAACATCGAGGCCATGCTCGCCGCGGCCGATTTGCAACGCACCGGCTCTCCGTTCTGGGGCGGCTTCTGGGATTACCTATGGAATCAATCGCCGCCCGGCAACGAAATCCCCCTGATTGCAACCTACTCAGAAGAACGGCTGCGCCTCTACCTGCTCAACGAAATCTCGGCCCGCTACGACCAACCGCCCGTCCCCGCTCAGCCGATCGCCAACAGCGCCGAGTTCACGCCTGGCGCGCCGGGAACGATGCTGGATATCGACCGGGCAGTCGTCTTAATCGAGAACGCCCTCTTCTCATCCACCAACCGGACGGTGATCCTGTCCTCTCAAACGATTCCCGCCGGCCGTCCCTCCATGCAGACCCTGCAATTGCAACTCCAGCAAATTGTCGATCAAAACGGTTTCGACGGCATCATCGACATCTACCTGCTCGACCTGCAAACCGGCGAAGAACTCCATTTCGCCTACCAGGCTGGGACCAATCTGCCGGTCAACCCGGATATTGCCTTCACCGCCTCCAGCACCATCAAAATCCCGGTCATGGTCTCCGTGTACCGTCACAACAACGGACGGCTGACGCCCCAGCAGGCGGCGCTGATGTCCGAAATGATTCAACAATCCAACAACGACGCTACCGACGCCCTCATCATGGGCCTGGACGAAGCGCGCGGCCCGCTCATCGTCAGCGAGGACATGCGCGCCCTGGGATTGGAAAACACCTTCTTGGCCGGTTATTTCTACCCTGGCGCTTTTCTGCTCTATCCCGCCGTCACGCCGGCCAATCAGCGCACCGACGTCAACACCGACCCCGACCCCTACAACCAGACCACGCCCTCCGATATGGGCATGCTCCTGGCCGACATTTACCAGTGCGCCGAAATGGGCGGCGGCATCTCGGCAGTCTTCCCCGGTCAAATCGACCAAACCGCCTGTCGGGAAATGATCTCCTATTTGCAGCAAGACCGCATCGGCGTCCTCATCCAGGCCGGCGTTCCGGAAGGGACGATCGTCGCCCACAAACACGGCTGGGTGACCGACGCCGCCACCGGCGTCATGCACAACGCCAGCGACGCCGCCATCGTCTATACCCCCGGCGGGAATTACGTCCTCTCGATTTATACCTATCACCCCGTGCAAATCATCTGGGAACGGGACAACGCCTCGCGTACCGGCGTCTCGCGCATGTTTGCCGACATCTCACGCGCCGTTTACAACTACTTCAACCTGACCGTGCGCTAGTCCTCTATCCCGGCCGCATCCCTGCGCTTTCTCGATTTCGGGCAATCGGTATATAATCAACCCATGAGCAAAGTGCTCGACCTCTACCGCCTCCAGCAAACCGACAGCCAGATGGACCGCGCCCGGGCGCGCCTCCAGGCCATCCTGAACCTGCTGGAGAACGACGAAGCCATCCGCCAGCAGGAAGAGCAACACCGCCAGGCCAAAGAGCGGCTGCACGCCTGCCAGGCGGAACTCCGGCAGGCAGAAGCCGCCGTCCAGCAACAGCGCATCAAGATCGAGCAGGCTGAAGCGGCCCTCTATGCCGGCGCGATCAAAAATCCGAAAGAACTCCAGGACTTGCAAAACGATGTCGCCGCCCTCAAACGCCGTCTGACCGTGCTCGAAGAACGGCAACTGGAAGCCATGCTGGCCCTCGAACAGGCCGAACAAGACTTTGCCGCCGCCGAGCAAACCTGGCAGACTGCGCAAGCAGAATGGTCGCAAAAGACCGGCGACCTGCGCAGCGAACAGGCCGCCCTGCAAAAAGAACTCGAAAAACTGGCCACCGAACGGCTGGGCATCGCCCAGACAATCTCTCAGGAACACATTCAACTCTATGAAGAATTGCGCAGCGAACGGCGCGGCGTTGCCATTGCCGGCATTGCCGAAAACGCCTGCGAAGCCTGCGGCGCCCAACTCACCCCCGCGCAGGCGCAAGCCGTCCGACTCGCCGCCCAAATCGTCCGCTGCCCGTCTTGTGGACGCATCCTGTACGGCAATTGAGGGCGCATGAGATTCCGACTGCCCCCCATCCAGGAATTCTCCTTCTGGCTCGGCGTTCTCGTCGCCACCGTCTTCTGGTGGCTGGTCGCCGCCTTTCGGCCAGCGTTTCAACACATTCTGGAAACCTGGCGCGAAAAGCGCGCCGCCGAGAAAGAACGCAAAGCGCGCCTGCCCAGCGCCGTCGAAGAACATTACCGGCAGGCAACGCTGGTGCGCGCCCAGGGAATGCACCTGGCCGCTCCGCTCTTCGCCCTGGATGAGATTCTCGAACCGCCCCTCCTGCTGGCTCCGCCGCCGCGCGTCGAGCCGGGCCTCCCGCCCACGCCCGAAGACATCGTCTCCAGCACCCTGCCCTACCTGCCCGCATGGCCCGAACTGGGCGCCGTCTACCGCGCCCCCACGCTGACCCTGGCCGAGGCGCTTTCCGGCGAAAGCGACATCGTCCTGACCGGTCGGACCGGCGCAGGCAAGACCGTCGCCCTGGCCCACCTGGCCTCCTGCCTGGCGCGCCGCGAAACCTTGCCGGGCATCCCCGAAGGCACGCTCCCCTTCCTCATTCACGTCGCCGACCTCGACCTGGCCGCCCTCCGCCCCGAAGACCCGCTCCTGCCTCTCATCGACTTCATCGCCGAAAAGGCCCCCCTGCTCGACGTCGGCCGCATCCCGGAATTCGTCAGGAGTTCCTTCGAAAACAAGCGCGCCCTCCTGCTCCTGGATGGCACCGACGAACTCCCTCCCGCCGCGCTGCAACGCGCCGTCGAATTCATCAAGGCGGTCAAGAAGCGCTATCCATCCACCCGCATCATCACCACCGCCTCGCCCGAATACCTGGACGGCCTGGTGACGCTCAACTTTGTCCCGCTCGTCATGGCCGCCTGGGACGCCGCCCAGCGTCAACGCTTCATCGAACGCTGGGGAGATCTGTGGTCGCGCTTCGTGGCCGTCGAAAGCTGGATACAGACCGGCCCCGAAGCCGTGGACCCCATTCTCCTCAACCGCTGGCTCTCTTGCGACGCCGATTTCCTCACCCCGCTCGAACTGACTCTCAAAGTCTGGGGCGCGTACGCCGGCGATATCCGCGGCCCGCGCCCCGTGGACGCCATCGAGACGCACCTGCGCCGCCTCACCCCCGCCAACGTCCCCCCGGCGGCTCTGGAACTCCTCGCCCTGCAAGCCCATCTGACCGCCGAACCGGTCTTCGACCCGCGCGCCGCCCGCGGCTGGATCAAATCGTTCGAACCGTCTGAAAGCGCCCCCGAAAGCGAGGCGGCCGAATCCGCTGAAGCCGTCAGCGCCGCGCCCGCCAAAAAAGGGACGAAATCCCCCGCGCCCGTCGCCCCCTCCCACGGCTTGATTTCCAAAATGGCCGAGAGCGGCCTGCTCCAGCAGCACCGCAACAACCGCTTCCGCTTCGCCCACCTGCTCTTCGGCAGTTACCTGGCGGGCAAAGCCCTGGTCAACTACAAGGCCGAATCCCTCCTCGACCAGCCGCCCTGGGCCGGGAAGTACCTGGCCCTGCAATACCTGGCGGCCCACGGCGACCCCTCTCCTCTGGTGGACAGACTGCTCGCTCAAATCGACCGCCCGCTCTTCCGCAACCTGCTCATCCCCGCCCGCTGGCTGCGCGACGCCCCCCGTCAGGCCGCGTGGCGCGGCCCCGTCATGGCCAGACTGGCCGAACTCCTCCAGGCAGAAGGCCAGCCGCTCACCCTGCGCGGCCAGGCGCTGGCCGCCTTCGTCCTGAGCGGCGACCCCGGCGCGGCGGCGCTCTTCCGGCAACTCTACCGCGTCGTCTCGGGCGAACTGCTCCAACTGGCCGCCCTGGGCAGCGGCGCGGTTCAGGATGTCAAAGCCATTGACGGCCTCTCCGGATTGCTCAACAGCCCCCATCCCGGCGTCCGGCGGGCGGCCTGCCTGGCCCTGGTCCATATCGGAACGACCGCCGCCCTGGAGTCGGTCGCCTACGTCCTCCTGCACGGCGACGAAGACCTGCGCCGCGCCGCCGCCGAGGCCCTGGCCAACGACCCCGCCGAGGGGCACGCCATGCTGCGCGACGCCCTCGACATGAAAGACGATCCCCTCGTGCGGCGGGCGGCCGTCTATGGCCTGGCGCGCGTCAACCAACCCTGGGCCGACGAACTCCTCACCCGCGCCCAGACCGACGATCCCGAATGGGTGGTGCGCAACTCCGCCGTCGAAGTGGTCGAAAGCCGTCAGATTCTCAACCCGCGCATCCCGCGCCGCCTGCCGTTGCCGTCCGAATCGCCCTGGCTGATCGAATTTGCCGGCAAACAGGGGCTGGGCGTCGCCCCCGACAAGCCGCCCACCGACTTGCTGCTCCTGGCGCTCAAATCGGGCAACGAAGAAGAACGCCTCGCCTCGCTGAATTACCTGCGCATCCTGCCCCTCGAAGGCGTCTTCGGCGCCCTCTACCAGGCCATGTACGCCGGCACGCCCGAATTGCGAGACGCCATCTTCCTCATCATCTGGGAAATGGCCGGGCGCGGCGTCGAAATCCCCGACCCCGTTCAGTTCGGAGTAGGATACTGATGCTCATCACAAACGCCGTCATCGTCACCTGGGAAACGCCCAACCGCATCCTGGAAAAACACGCCCTCTTCATCCAGGATGGCCGCATCGCCGACCTCGGCCCCGACGCCGCCCTGCGCAAACGCTACCCCGAAGCAGAAACGCTGGACGCTGGCGGCCAACTGCTCATGCCGGGCAACATCTGCGCCCACACTCACTTCTACGGCGCCTTCGCGCGCGGCATGGCCATCCCCGGCGAGCCGCCGCGCAGCCTGCCGGGCATCCTCGAAAAACTCTGGTGGCCGCTCGACCGTTCCCTGCGCCCCGAAGACATCCGCTACTCGGCCCTCGTCTGCCTGATCGACGCCATCCGTCACGGCACGACCACCCTCTTCGACCATCACGCCTCGCCGAACGCCATCGAGGGCAGCCTCGACCTCATCGCCGAGGCCGTCGAACAGGCCGGCGTGCGCGCCGTCCTGTGCTACGAGGTCAGCGACCGCGACGGCGAGGCCAAAGCGCGGGCCGGCATCCAGGAAAACCTTCGCTTCCTGAAAAAAGTCGCCGGCGACAAACCGCGCCGCCTCGCCGCGACCTTCGGCCTGCACGCCAGCCTGACCCTCTCCGACGCCACCCTGGCCGCCTGTCGCGAACACCTGCCCGAGGGAGTCGGTTTCCACATCCACGCCGCCGAAGGAGACGCCGACCAGTTCGACAGCCTGAACCGCTACGGCATGCGCGTCGTCCAGCGCCTGAACGAGAGAGGCATCCTTGGCCCCTCCTCCATCCTGGCGCATTGCGTGCGCGTCGACGAACCCGAAATCGACCTCCTGGCCGAGACGCGCACCTGGGTCACCCACCAGCCGCGCTCGAACATGAACAACGGCGTCGGCGTCGCGCCGGTCGAAGCGATGCTCCGGCGCGGGGTCCGGCTCGGCCTCGGCAACGATGGCTTCTCCAACGCCATGTGGGAAGAGTGGAAAGCCGCCTACCTGTTGCACAAAGCCTGGCACCACGACCCGCGCCGCATGCCCGCCAGCGAAGTCGCCCGCATGGCCATCCACACCAACGCCGAACTGGCCGACCTCTTCTTCCCCGCCGCCCGGATTGGCAAAATCGTCCCCGGCGCTGCCGCCGACCTCATCCTGGTGGATTATCACCCCCATACCCCCCTGACTCCCGACAACCTGCCCTGGCAAATCATCTTCGGTTTTCACGAGAGCATGGTCACCGCCACCATTGTGGACGGCAAACTCCTGATGAAAGACCGCCAACTGCTTACCCTGGACGAAGAAGAAATCACCGCCCGCGCCCGCCAATTGGCGGCCCAGGTCTGGAGCCGATACGAGGAGCAATTCGAATGAGCGAACCTTCCCTTTTACTGACCATCGCCGTTCTGGGCGGCACCGGAAAAGAGGGCAAAGGACTGGCCTATCGCTGGGCGAAGGCCGGTTACCGCGTCCTGATCGGTTCCCGCACCCCCGAAAAGGCCCAGGCGGCCGCGCTCGAATTAATCGCCAAAGTGGGCGACAAAGCCTTCGTCGAGGGGACCAGCAACGAGAAGGCCGCCCAGGCCGCCGACATCGCCGTCCTGACCGTCCCCTACGCCGCCCACCGCGCCACCCTCGAACAGTTGCGCCCGGTCCTGCAGGGCAAGATTCTGATTGACGTCACCGTCCCGCTCGTGCCGCCGAAAGTCACCAAAGTGCAAATGCCGCCCGCCGGCTCGGCCGCCCTCGAGGCGCTCGAAATCCTTGGCCCGGACGCGCAAATCGCCACCGCCTTCCAGAACATCTCCCACGAACACCTGATGAGCGACGACCCCATCGAATGCGAAGTCCTCGTCACCGGCGTGAGCAAAGCCGTCCGCCAGGAGGCGCTCAAACTGGTCGAGGCCGCCGGCCTGACCGGCTGGGACGCCGGTCCGCTCGAAAATTCGGTCGTCGTCGAAGGCCTGACCTCCGTGCTGATTCACATCAACAAGCAGTACAACTCCACCCACGCCGGCATCAAAATCACCGGCGTCGCCGCTCCCCCCGAACTACCGAACACCGACCACTGAACACTGATGACCCTCACCCTCACCCCCCTCCCCGGCATCCCCCTCATCCGCCCAGGCGACGACCTGGCGGATGTTCTTCTCGCCGCCCTGTCAGCCGCCCGCCTGACCCTCGAAGACGGCGACATCCTCGTCCTGGCGCAGAAGATCGTCAGCAAGGCCGAAGGCCGGCTGGTTCATCTGCAGACCGTTTCCCCCAGCCAGGCGGCCCTTGACTTGGCTACACGCAGCGAAAAAGACCCCCGCCTGTGCGAACTCATCCTGCGCGAAAGCCGCCAAATCCTGCGCGTCCGCCCGGGGACGATCATCGTCGAGCACCGCCTCGGCTTCGTCTGCGCCAACGCCGGCATCGACCACTCCAACGTGCGCGGCGAGGGCGGGAATCCCGAGGACTGGGTCCTGCTCCTGCCCGAAGACCCCGACCGCTCGGCCGCCGCGATCCGCGCCCGGCTGGAGGCCGCCAGCGGCAAACGCCTGGGCGTCCTGATCATCGACTCGCACGGCCGCGCCTGGCGGCTGGGCATCGTCGGAACCTGCATCGGCCTCTCCGGCATCCCCGCCCTGGTGGACAAGCGCGGCGACCCCGACCTGTTCGGCTTCCGCCTGCGCATCACTCAGATCGCCGCCGCCGACGAACTGGCCGCCGCCGCCTCGCTCGTCATGGGCCAGGCCGACGAGGGCCTCCCCGCCGTCCACGTCCGCGGCTTCCCCTACCCGCTGCGCGAAGGCTCCTTCAAAGAACTCCCGCGGCCCAAAGAACAGGACTTGTTCCGATGAACGACGATTTCTGGGGATTCCTCGACCGGCTCGCCGCCGAACACACCCTCGTCATCGACCGGCCCAAAGGGACGCGCCACCCGCGCTGCCCGGAAATCATCTACCCGCTCGATTACGGCTACCTGGAAGGAACAACCGCTGGCGACGGCGGCGGGATCGACGTCTGGGTCGGCTCGCGCCAGAGCCGCGACCTGACCGCTCTGCTCGTGACCGTGGACCTGTTCAAGCGGGACGCCGAGATCAAACTCTTGCTCGGTTGCACGGAGGCGGAAACCCAGATTGCCCTGGCCTGCTCCAGCGACGGCGATCTGCGCGCCCTGCTCGTGCGCCGGCCGTAAGGCGAACCTCCGTTCATCAATCTCCCAGAAAGAATTCCCATGACTCCCCCTCCCCCTTCCCACGCGGACGACCTCCACACCTTCCTGCGCTCGCGCCGCTCCATCCGCCGCTTCAAGCCGGATCCTTCGACAGGCTCAGGACAGTGCCCCGTGCCTGCTTCCGTCATCGAGCGGATTCTCGTCACCGCGACGCACGCCCCCTCCGCCCACAACCTCCAGCCCTGGCGGTTTGCGCTCGCGCCGCCGAATTCGGCCGCCAGAGACCGCCTCGCCCAAACGTTGACCTCCGCCCTGCGCCGCGACATGACCGCCGCCGGCGCGCCCGAAGCGGAGATCGAGAAGCGCCTAGCCAGTTCCGTCCGCCGCATCCAGGAAGCGCCCGTCCTCGTCCTCCTCTGCCGCGACGTGACCGCCGTCCGCGAACACAAGCGCCAGGACGAAATCATGGCCGTCCAATCCGTCGCCAACGCCGCGACCTATCTCCTGCTGGCCGCGCACGCCGAGGGCCTGGGCGGCAACTGGATTTGCTGGCCGCTCTACGCCCAGGAGGAGACCCGCCTCGCGCTGGACTTGCCCGCAACCTGGGAGCCGCAGGCGATGATCTTCCTGGGCTACCCCGACGAGACGCCGCCGGAAAAGACGCTGAAGCCGCTGGAGGAAGTGGTTGTCAGTGTTCAGTGATCAGTGTTCGGTGTTCAATCAAGGTTCGCGAGCGGTTGAACCGCGAGCCGTTCAGCCTTCAGTTCAGCAGTACAACTGCTGAAGGAACACACCTTCCAAGTTCGCGAGCACTTCAAGGTTCGCGAGCAGTTAAACTGCGAGCCGTTCAGCAGTACAACTGAGTTGAACGTTCGCGAGCAGTTGAACTGAACGTTCGCGAGCAGTTGCACTGCGAGCCGTTCAGCCCTCAAAGTTCGCTTCAAGGTTCGCGAGCAGTTAAACTGCGAGCCGTTCAGCAGTACAACTTCAGCAGTACAACTGCTGAAGGAACGCGGTGGAGGGGATTGGTCGGTAGTCGAATACTCGTCAGTCGCAGGGCAGGCGGAGAGTCTGCCCTGCGTGCTATAGTATTGGATCAAGGTTCGCGAGCAGTTGCACTGCGAGCCGTTCAGCAATACAACTTCAGCAGTACAACTGCTGAAGGAACAAAGTACAACTGCTGAAGGAACAAAGTACAACTGCTGAAGGAACGCGGTGGAGGGGATTAGTCGGCAGTCGTTAGTCGTCAGTCGCAGGGCAGGCGGTGAGTCTGCCCTGCGTGCTATAATATCAGCAACATCTTGTATAAACGGGGAAATCCCCTCCGGTCGGCAAATTGGTTCAAAAGATGTTCTCTGCCCCCAACTCCAGCCTCCCATGACCACCACCCTCCAAACCTACGAACAAATCCGTCAGCTGACCCCTGCCTTTGCCCGCTTTACACAAGAGGCGGCGGCGCAGGCGCACAACGAAGCCGAGTTCGAACGCCAGATGAACAACGAAATCGAGCGCCTGGCGGCAAAGCTCGGCGTGCAATTGCTTTTTCGAGAGCAATACACCCTCGCCACCGGACGCGCCGACGCGGTCTATAACCGTTTCGTTATCGAGTACGAACCGCCCGGTTCACTGCGCTCCGTTCTCCCGCACGGACACACTACTCACGCCATCCAGCAAGTCAAAAATTACATCGAAGGTCTGGCGCGGGAAGAACGTCACGACCGCGACCGACTGTTGGGAGTCGCCTTCGACGGCAACTTCATCATTTTCGTCCGTTACCACCAGGGGCATTGGATTGTCGAAGAGCCGCTGGAAGTCAACGAGGCTTCCTGTGAGCGTTTCCTGCGCTCGCTGTTTTCCCTTTCGTCGGGGCGGGCGCTCATCCCCGAAAACCTGGTCGAAGATTTCGGCAATCAGAATGTCCTCAGCCATCAGGTCACCGGCGCGCTCTATCGGGCGCTGGAACGCCACGAAAACGACCTGACGGCCCGCCTGTTCGAGCAGTGGAAACTCTTCTTCGGCGAGACGGCCGGCTACGAGGCTGCTGCTGGGGTCTTGCAACACAAGACCGAACTGCGCGCCTTTCTGCGCGGCATGGGATTGAAGCCTGAAGCGACCGACATGCCGCGCTTTTTCTTCGCCCTGCAAACCTACTTTGCTTTTCTGGTCGAAAACATCGCCCGCCTGGTGTTGCAGGCCTATGCCGGGGGCGCATTGGGCGCGACGCCGCTCACGACCGTCGCCTCCCTGCAAGGCGGAGCGTTGCACGCCGAACTGAAGAAATGGGAAAGCGGCGACCTCTACCGCCTGCTGGGGCTGAAAAACCTGCTCGAAGGCGACTTCTTCGCCTGGTATCTGGACGCCTGGGACAACGAGGTGGAAGCCGCCCTGCGCCAGGTGCTGCAACGCCTGGCCGATTACAACCCCGTCACCGTGCAGGACGACCCGCACTCCGCCCGCGACCTGCTCAAGAAACTCTATCACTACCTGCTGCCGCGCGAGATTCGCCACGACCTGGGCGAGTTCTACACCCCCGACTGGCTGGCCGAACGCCTGCTCACCCAGTTAAACGAGCCGCTCTTCGTCATGCCCAAAGCAGGGCAGATGCCGAGACTCGCCCCAAAACGCCTGCTCGACCCGGCCTGCGGTTCCGGCACGTTCCTGGTGCTGGCCGCCCGCGCCCTCAAGGCCAACTGCCGCCAGGCCGGGCTGGCCGAAGCCGATACCCTAGACATCCTGCTCAACAGCCTGGCCGGGATTGACCTGAACCCGCTGGCGGTGATGGCGGCGCGGGTCAACTTCCTGCTGGCCATCGCCGACCTGCTGCCCTACCGCCGCCGCGAGGTGGAAATCCCGATTTATCTGGCCGACAGCATCCTGACCCCCGCCCAGGGCGATGTGCTGGCGCACAACCGCCGCATCCTGGAGACCGCTGTCGGGCCGCTGCCTGTACCGCTGGCGATTGACAGCCGCGCCGAGATGGAAAAACTGACTGACCTGCTCGAAGAATACGTGCGCGGCGGCTTCGAGGCCGAAGTCTTCCTGCAGCGCTGCTGCGCCGACCTGCCCGACCTGAACGCCGACCCGGCCAACACGGCCATCCTGCGCGACCTCTTCGAGACCCTGCGCGACTTGCACCGGCGCGGGCTGGACGGCATCTGGGCGCGGGTGGTCAAGAACGCCTTCATGCCGCTCTTCCTGGAGCCGTTCGATTACATCGCCGGCAACCCGCCCTGGATTAACTGGGAAAGTCTGCCGCAAGGGTATCGCGACCGCTCCGCCCCGCTCTGGCAGGAACTGGGGTTGTTCGTTCATTCCGGCATGGACACCATCCTGGGCAAAGGCAAAAAAGACATTTCAACGCTGATGACCTATGCCGTTGCACGACGCTTTCTAAAACGCGGCGGCAAACTGGGCTTTGTCATCACCCAGAGCGTGTGGAAGACGAGCGGCGCCGGACAGGGCTTCCGCCGCTTCCGGCTGGGCAAAGAAGGAGAACACCTTCGCATCCTGCACGTGGACGACCTGAGCCGCCTGCAGGTCTTCGAGGGCGCCAGCACGCGCACCAGCGTCTTCGTCCTCAAGAAGGGCGAGCCGACCCGCTACCCCGTCCCCTATACCTATTGGCAGAAGACCACCCCCGGCCAGGGGCTGGATTACGACAGCACGCTCGACGAGGTGCTGGCGCAGACCCGCCGCCTGCGCTTCGATGCCGCGCCGGTGGACCCGGATGATCTCACCAGCGCCTGGCTGACCGCCCGCCCGCGCGCCCTCAAAGCCGTACAGAAGGCATTGGGCAAATCCGAATACCAGGCGCACGCCGGCGTGACCACCTGGGCTAATAGCATTTATTGGCTGGAAAAGATTGCCGAGCGCCCGGACGGCTTGTGGATTGTGCGCAACCTGACCGAGGGCGCCAAACGCAAGGTGGACTCGGTCACCGCCGAAATCGAACCCGACCTGCTCTACCCCCTGGTGCGCGGCCGCGACGTGCAGCGCTGGCAGGCGCAGCCTTCTGCCTACCTCCTGATGACGCAGGACGCCCAACTGCGGCGCGGATTAGACCCAACCCTCCTGCAAACCCGCCACCCCAAAACCTGGGCCTATCTCAAGCGCTTCGAGGCCGTCCTGCGCGAGCGTTCCGGCTTCAAGCGCTATTTCACCCGCAAGCAGGGCAAACAGGTGGTGGAGACCGGCCCCTTCTACTCCATTTTCAACGTCGGCGAGTACACTTTCAAGCCGTGGAAGGTGGTGTGGCGAGAGCAATCTGCCTGGTTTACGGTTGCTGTTGTGGGCATGCAAGAGAATAAATGCATTGTTCCTGACCACAAACTTATGTTGATTGATTGTCAAGAAGAAAACGAAGCATTTTATCTGGCGGCGGCCTTGAACAGTTTGCCGGTGACGATTGCCGTTTGGTCATACGCTATTTCCATTCAACAAACGACCCACATTACCGAAAAAATTGCCATTCCAAAATTTGACCCTGCCAACTCTGTTCACACTCGCCTAGCCGACCTCTCGCGCCAGGCGCACACCCTGGCGCCGGCGGCCTATGCAGGTGATGATGCTGCCTGGCAACAATTGCAGGCCATCGAAACACAAATTGACACCCTGGCGGCGCAGTTGTGGGGTCTCGCCCCGGCGGAACTGGCCGAACTGCGCGCTGCGCTGGAAGAATTGAAGGGCGACGATATCGGCGCAGAGGCAGGCGAGGAGGACGAGGAATAGGCGGCCTCGGCGGCATCGGTTGGAAACCGACGCCGCCCGGGCGGGAAGCCCGCCCTGCGGGCTTGACACGGCGAGGCGGGGGATTCCATCCCCCGCCGGGGATGCGGCGGCCTCGGCGGCATCGGTTGGAAACCGACGCCGCCCGGGCGGGAAGCCCGCCCTGCGGGCTTGACACGGCGAGGCGGGGGATTCCATCCCCCGCCGGGGATGCGGCGGCCTCGGCGGCATCGGTTGGAAACCGACGCCGCCCGGGCGGGAAGCCCGCCCTGCGGGCTTGACACGGCGAGGCGGGGGATTCCATCCCCCGCCGGGGATGCGGCGGCCTTTTGCGGCATCGGTTGGAAACCGACGCCGCGCGGGCAGGAAGCCCGCCCTGCGGGCTTGATACGGCGAGGCGGGGGATTCCATCCCCTGCCGAAAGAGAGTTTGACACCGCCAGGCGGGAGACTCCATCCACGCCGGACAAAATTAGCGACAAAGGCAGAGAGCATGAAAAGAGCGGGTGCATTCTATCAACTGGTTTATCACTTCACCTGGAGCACCAAAAACCGCCAGCCGATGATTACGCCAGAAGTGGAAGCGCGCCTGTATGCCTATATCGGCTACAAATGCAAGGAATTGGGCTATCGCCTGCATGCCATCGGCGGCACAGGAGACCATTTGCATGTTCTATTGAGTTTGACGCCGACTCAATTGGTGGCAGAGGCGGCCAAAAATCTCAAGGGTGCGTCATCGCACTACATCAACAAAGAAAGCGGATTGAACGCCACACTTTACTGGCAAGATGGGTATGGCGTTGTCACGCTGCGCCAATCTGAAATCCAAAAGGTTGTAAAATATATTCTGAACCAAAAAGAGCATCACCGACAAGGAAGACTCGCCGTTTTGCTGGAGAGAGCGCAGGAATGATTCAACAGCACTCCGATACACAAATCCAGGGTGAAAACCATGCCTAATCCCTTTGCACCCTTGCAGCCTGCCCTGCAAATCCTGGCCACCGAAGCACGCGTCCTGCCGGCCACCGGGCAAGCCATTGTTGACATGGTCTCGCCCGATTTGGAAGAAGCCTACGACCGCGCTGCAGGCGGGCGGGATGAAAAAGTCACTTCGGTCTGGGAGACACGCCGGAAACTCTACCATGACGTTACGCCCATTCCCCGGCGTCAAGAACATCGCTTGCGCTATTTCCTGGACGGTTCGGCCAAAGTCTATTTCATTGGCACTCTGCTCGAACGCGAACGTTCCAGCCCGGTGCAGTTGGGTCAAATTGGCGCGGCAGCGGTATACCGGGAGGACGACGGACGCGTGCGCCGCGCCGCGGTGGAACACAAAATCCTGCTCCTGATGGACCAAAAGGCGCTCTCAGAGCAACTCTGGCAAGCCGTGGAGCAAACTGTGGCCGGTACGCCCAACATTCTGCTTCGTTCCACAAACGATAGCAAAGACCGTTTTAGCGAAGCGCTGGGGGTCATCGAACCACGCTCACGCGGCGCTCACCGCGCCAACTGGGCTATGCGTGAATTGGAGGTTGCTCTGGCGCGTGAAGGGCTAAAACGAGACCAAGACGACTGGCTGGTGCTGGATGGTGCGCTTGGCACCGAATACATGGACTGGAACGGCTTGCCGCTGATAGGAGTAGCCAAATCCTTCCGGCGCGATACGCTGTTCGACTTGGGCAGCGGTCCGCGCGCCACACAGATGAACCTGTATTCCATGCTGGCCGGTTTGCAAGTTAACCAACGCACAGCCGTTTTCCCGCGCTGGCCGGCGCAGGAACGCGAGGGCGCAATTGTTTTCTGGTACGTCCGCATCCGCCCCCAACGCGGACTGGATTATCCGCTAATGGGCGTAGTCAAAGTGGAATTACCAAACCCTGGCCGACAGCCGGTGGATAGCGACCTGGTAGACCGCATTAGCGGCTGGATAATGGCCGAGCGTTGTGTTACGCCGCACGGACGCGATAACCGCTGGCACGCGCACCTTTATGCCATCAGCCTGGCCGAACGCGTCATCAAAGACCGATTCTATACCGAAGAAGTGCTCAAAGCTGCCATCCGCTGGCCGCAAATTGGTGTGCAATTGTGAGACCTAAGGAGAAGAAAACATGAGCGACGAACATCCCGAAAACATCACTCCACAAAACGATATCATTGGACGCGCTTCGGCCACCGAACGCGAACCGAATACCGCCGACCGCTTCTCGTTTTGGATTCACCCGGCTGGCCGTCTGAATCCTTTCGACATTGTAGCCGCCGAACATTTGGAGCAAAGCCACACATACGGCCTGGTCACCAATATCCGTCACGTCACGGACGCCGCAGGGCATCTCTCCAACTTTATTTCAAACGACTTCGGCGAATTGGTGGACGAACCTAACACGCCGCGCCAGGGCGCCAATGTAGCCGATGTCTCAGTGCTATCGAATGATAAAGAAATCTACATGCCCGTGCAAAGCGAGGCGCGCGTCCGCTTTGCAGACGAGGCTGGGATTCACGACGCGCTAGGTATCGACACCATGGCCGAGAAAGAGAAACGTGAGGGGCGCAAGATCCGCATCCCCGCCGGCCTGATTCAAATGAGCAACGGGACAGACGCTGTCGCCTACCTGGATGTAGATTATGTTCTGGGCCCGGAGGCGGGGCATGTCAACATCAGCGGAATCTCCGGCCTGGCCACCAAAACATCTTACATTACGTTTCTGATTCAATCCATTCTGCAAACTCTCTCCTCCGAAAAAATTGCTGTCATCCTGCTCAATGTGAAATACGATGACCTGCTCCACATCCATGAAGCGCGTCGATTGGAAGATGATGAAACAGCGCTCTGGTCGCGGCTTGGGCTTAGGCCCGAACCATGGCCTGCTGACCGCGTACATTACCTTTTGCCCTGGGGCAAGCAAACCCAGACGACAGGTAAACCGAATATCTTTGGAGACAGTATTCCACCAGGCGCGTCCTTCTACGCCTATGACCTAAAAACCACTGCGCCCAAACTGGATTTGCTTCTGTCGCACGTCCCCGATCCATGGGACACATTGGGGGCCCTGATTGGCGAGGTTAGCCAGGGGTTACAGGCAAATGAATCAAAATGGCGCGAAATTCGCACTTGGCAGGATTTGCTTTCCAAACCGCCATTATCAGAAAACGGCATTCCGCAAAAGTTTGGAAATATTGCTGCTTCCTCGGTAGGGCGTTTCTTGCGTTTGCTACGCAGAGCGGTGCAAACTCGCCAAAGCGGTGTATTTGTGTCACAACTCAGCACCCGCATGACTACCCTTGAGAAAGAAATTGGCGCTATCAAAGGTGGACATACTTACGTGGTAGATATTGCCCGCCTGACCGATGTCGAACAGACGCTGGTTTTTGGCGATGTGCTACGCACCGTTTATGCTATGTACTCCGGAGAATTGGCTCTCGAAAGCGATGATGAATTGCCAGAAAAAGTCATCGTGTTTGTGGACGAACTGAATAAATATGCTCCCAGCCGAGGCGAAGCCGCCGAATCTCCGATTGTAGAGCAGGTGCTCGATATTGCTGAACGCGGACGCTCCTTCGGAATTATCTTGTTTTCCGCTCAGCAATTCCTGAGCGCTGTGCACCCGCGCGTTACCGGCAATGCCGCCACCAAGGTATTGGGTCGCACAGACAGCGCTGAGGTCAACGAAGGGAACTACCGCTTCCTCGACAAAGATATCAAAATGCACCTGACAAGGCTGGACAAGGGTGAATTGATTCTCTCACACCCAATTTACCGCCAGCCGGTTAAGATTCGCTTCCCGCGCCCGCCATTCCTGCAAGGCCGTGTCAAGAAGTGAACCGGGTTGATCTGCCCTCTCTGCCCGAAGGCTTTGAATACCGGCTTGATTTGCGGCATCATGTAACACCGCACTTGCTGAAAAGCCAGCCGATACATCGGTGGTTTGCATTTCCTCATAGCTATTCGCCGCAGTTGATTGACGAAGTTCTAAAAACCTGTCCCATCTCGCCTACCGGAAAAATATTCGATCCATTTGTCGGGGCTGGAACGACCGTGTTGCGCGCCCGGCAATTGGGATATTCCGCTGTAGGAACTGATCTTTCTCCGCTCAGTCTGTTCGTAAGTAGGGTAAAACTGGGGGACTATAACAAAGAGACTCTTGAAGAAGCCCTAAATTCTATCCTCGCTTACCATCCCCTTCGAGAATATCCAGAAGTACCTCCAAGAATCCAAAAAGCCTTTACCGACCTGGAAATTCGACACATCTTCGGAATAAAAGAACGCATTCAACATTTGCCCCAGCCAATGGCTGATTTTTTTCAACTGGCTTTGCTGCGCGTCCAACAAACTGTAAGCCGCGCTACGCCGGATGGCGGCTGGTTCCGCTGGATAGAAAAAGAAGACCAAAGCCACCTGGTAAAAGACTTATTCGAACGCCAGGCGCGATTACAAATCGGAGATGTCGCCCCCCTTACAACTTGCCAAAGCGAGATTTTGGCTAGTGACGCCCGCTCCCTAGACAATATTACCGGCAACTTTGAAATGGTGATCACTTCGCCGCCTTACCCGAATCGGCATGATTATTCACGCATCTTTCACATCGAATTACTCTCTCTCGGTTTGGCAGAAAAAGATGTGACATTTTTCCGCCACCACTCAATTCGGTCCCACGTGGAGGCGGTGAAGCCATCTGCTGCGCCAAACGATTACCAAATGCCCCAAAAATTGGCCGCGACCCTGGAACAGATACCTCCTAACGCCGACCCACGCGTAATCCCTATGCTCCAGGGATACTTTGAAGATATGCACATGACACTCAAGGCGATCTCCTCCAGGATTTCACACAACGGATGGTGCGCTTTTGTGGTAGGCAACGTCCGTCACGCGGGTGTAATGATCCCCGTAGATGAGATTCTTGCTGAAATAGGCGAAAGTATTGGCTACAGACTTCAAGCAGTTTGGGTTGCCCGTCTGCGAGGAAACAGCGCCCAACAAATGGGTCGCTTTGGACGCGAGCCGGCCAGAGAAAGCATAGTGATCTTTAAGAATTAAGGAGTCAAGTATGCCACCGACTGCTAACGACTTTCAAAAAGAACTGGATTCCATATTTGCCTTTGCCGAAGCAAAACGCTTGACCGCAATTGTCATAAAGTCCGGTGATTTGCATCAACTTGTGGGAGATTATCCCGGAACAGACCATCGGATGCCGATCTGTTGTAATGTCATGAGAAAGAACATGAGAAGTGGCGACCAGGTTTTGTCCGAACCACCAAGCGGAGAAGGTGCAACCTTGACCATAAAATATGAATTCCCCAGAAAATAATCCCGACCCGCTCGCGCCTTCGCTCTGTCATTCCCCTGGCGAAACATCGCGCCAATCCCCTCCCCGCGCAGCGACCTGCGCAGACAGGCTCAAAGCCTGTCCTACCAGGCAGCGCGAGATGAAACGTCCGCGCTGACGGAGCAAATCGAGCAGGTGGAAAGAGAAATTGACGAGCGTGTGAGCGAGTTGTATGGATTGCGCGAGAACCCATCGCGAATTCACCAAAAAAGCGTATGATTTCCGCCAACATGAGTGATGAAAGGAGGCAGGAATGAACGGCGTAATCACTTATGTCAGAATCACCAACAACTGTACAGAGACAATCAAGGTATACCTTCGCTATGTGATGCACACGAAGCCGTCGCTACGGAGAAGAAGAAAGAGGTTCATTGCCCTGAAACCGCGTGAAACTTCATATCCTGTAGCAAAAACCAACCTGGTTGGAGGCAAAAACTGGGAAGAAATCTCCAGCAGGCCATGCGTCTTGATCGAAACTGTAGAGCATGAACATAGATTCTTTGTAGTAAAAAACACAGGCCGAAGCCCGATTGCGATCCCCATCAAGATTTCCGTGCCGCAAGAATTGGCGGAAAAATATCCTAAACAGGAGCGAACCATTGTGATTCGGCCGGGCGCTTTTTCGCGCTCCATTGATAAAAAAGCCCTGAAATTCCCCGGACAATTACAGGAACTTGTTAAAGCCCGTCTTGCATTGGTGAAAGCCGTTGATATAGGACCAAGTAAAAAAACGGGGGCCGTTGGTTCTTTAGATGGAGAGGACGTATATATCTGCTACCAGTGCGGCGGACCAATCATATTCAGATATAATCCTCCCAGGCCAGTGCATGTTTGAGTAAGGAAAAGAAGAGATGAAGACCATTGAAAAAAGGCTGGTTCACTCCCTGGCAGAATTTTTGAATGTAACAGCCGAGATCATTGAAGAGTGGTCCAGTCCAGAGATGGGCGAGGCGCAGCCCTGGTACCGCGGACAGATGAAAGCCGCATGGAGTCTCGTGCCGGGTGAATTCCGTTACGAAAACATCGACGCGGATGAATTGCGTACCCAATTTGAACTCAAGGCAAGGCCGCTTCTGACGAGCATTCCACAAAACGAATGGGAATGGTATTTTCTAATGCAGCATTATGGGTTACCCACCCGTCTATTAGATTGGACAACGGGTTCGTTAATTGCATTGCACTTCGCATTGTGTCACGAAACCGGCTGTCACGATGCTGCCGTATGGGTACTGGATCCATGGAACTTGAATACTTGGAGCGTGGGTAGTCCGGATCTGCTGCTGACAACAGACGAAAAACTAGGAGAGTATCTTTCTCCCCCTTATAGCAAGAAACGATATCCCTCAAAACCTGTTGCTGTTGTTCCCCCTTATAATAGTGCAAGAATTACGGTCCAGAGAGGAGCCTTTACCGTTCACGGCAATGATCCAAGAGGGATTGATCAACAGTTCAAAAAGAGGTTGATCCAAATTGTGATACCAAAAGACGACGCGATTCTGATGCGTCGCCAATTGAGAAATGCAGGTATAAGTGAGTTTACTCTCTTTCCTGAACTGGATGGCCTTTGCCGCGACATCCGCGCTCTGTATATCGAGGGCTGTTAAAGCAAAATGATCATTGATGATTTTCAGACATCTGCTCCACCAATTGCGGCCCGCTCGAACAGCCCTGACGCGTGGCGACCTGCGCGGATCGCGTCGCCGGCTTAACGGCTTCATGAAGCATGCTTAACTCGATTACATCGCTGGCTTAACGGCTTCGTAAAGCATGCTTAACTCGATTGCATCGCTGGCTTAATGGCTTCGTAAAGCATGCTTAACTCTTTGCGTCGCTGGCCTTAAAGCCGCATCCAATGGATCGGGGCGGACAGGCGGCTTACGGATGCCGGGGGCGGCGCTTACTACGCCTCTACCGGGTCATCCGGATGGTCGGCATTCCACAGGGCAAAAATCTCCTCCTGCGTCTTGCCGATGTTCTGGGCGTTGATCCATTTGCCGCGGAAACCGGCGTTGACGTTGCGGATCACCATCGGGTTGATGCGCGTCCGCACCTGAATGGATCCGTCCTTCTTGCCAATCGGCTCGAAATGCGTGCCGTTGGGCATCTGGACGATGCGGCCGGATTTCAGGCCGTTTTCCAACTGCACGTCCAGTTCGGCCAGCACGGCCAGCACCGAGCCGCGGCTTTGGTTGGTGGCGTTGACGATGTTCTCGATGATTTCCTCTTTGGTCATCGGTTTGCCCCGCTGGAGGCGCGGTCCATAAGCGGTCCACGCCTGTATCTTTTTGGCCATCGATTTTCCTCCTTATTCAATTGAAAACGATTGAACAGGCTTGGCAAGGATGCAGTCGCGCTGTCCGCCCCGATCGGCGGCAAGTATACCGCAAGGTTCGCACTTCGGGAAGTCATCTAGTCAATGCCGCCTCAATAGAAAAATTCAAAAGCCGGAACGCAGAGAGATGAGCGGAATATAAGTGATTGTTGTTTCCTGAACTTAAATCCGCTATAATCTCTATAAGTCAAGCCAGTTGAAAAAAACGAGGCTAACATGAAATTTCAAGGCATGTCAAATTCCACACTGCCTGGTCAGCCCCAAAGACCGCCCTCTAAACATCCGGGGGCCCGTAACCTGGAACGAGAAGCAGAAAAAAAGCGTACTGCCATTCCAGAACGGTCGCCTGGTAAATCGAAAAAAAAGCCATCACCCCGCTCTTCTCCGCTCCCTTTATCGAACAACGATTGTTCAGAGAAGAAAAAGTAGCCTGTCAAAAGTTTCATCTCGATGAACACCTTGACAAATTATCTCGAAAAACTGGGGAGCAACTTTCTGGTTGCTTCGATGGTGCCTTCTCTGGCGCTTGTCCTTGCTTGCCTTCTTGTATTTGATCCTATTTTGCAAACGGGGGAAATATTCAGAAATCCCGAAAGTACCGCTGGTCTCATTGGCCTGGGAATGATTATTTTTGTCCTGACCGTCATCATAGGTTACACTCTTACTGCGCTGAATACATATATTCTGAAAATGCTTGAAGGCTATGTCATCCCCTGGCCTTTGCGTCCTTTTTACTCTCTGCGCCAGAAGTCTCACTTGAATAGAGCAAGACGCTTAAGAGAACAGCGCGAAGAACTGCAAGGGAAAATACTGGAGTTAGAAAAACAGGTCGAAGCAGAAGCAACGCCTGATTTGGACGAACACTTGGAACAACTGCACGCTGACTATTACCGGATAGCCGTTACCTACGATCTCTCCTATCCAGAAGACTTGAACACCATACTGCCCACCCGATTCGGTAATCAGCTCAAAGCCGCAGAAAACTATCCGGGCGAACGTTTTGGGATGGATGGCGTATTGTTCTGGCCGCGCTTGATGCATGTCATTCCCCAGGATTACAAGTCAGAAATTGAGGCCGCTCGGAACGAACTATCCTTTCTGGCTAATATGTCAATTTTGGCATTTCTTTTCTCCTTGTTGTGCATGTTGGCTATTTTTGGAACAATGGCTACTGTTGATGTACAGATGGGGGGACTAAATGGGTTCCTTGATTTTTTGTTTCAGGTTTCCCGCTACCTTATTTCCATGATTATTTCGATTGCTGTCTCGGCTTTCTTCTATAACGCTTCACTCTATTCAGTAGGCTCTTTTGGATTGATCATCCGAGCCTCTTACGACCTCTTTCGGCTTGATTTATTCAAAAAAATGGGATTGAAGCCCCCAAAAAATTCAATACAAGAATTCAAAACCTGGCGTCAGCTCAACGAACTTGTTGCCCTTGGCAGACAATCACTGTCATTCAAGTGTTTGAATTATCGAGAAGACCTGTAACGCGCAAGGCCGGGAGGAAAAGCAGTCTCAGAGTTTCATCTCCACAGAGCCTTTACATTGCTTTTAGTTTTCCAAGTGCATCATAAGTCATAGACCGAGCCCCCGGATGGCACGAGAGGCAAATACAAAGAAACAACAGCAGTACAACTGCTGAAAGAACATGGTTGGAGGGGATTGGTCGGTAGTCGAATAGTCGTCAGTCGCAGGGCAGGCGGCGAGTCTGCCCTGCGTGCTATAGTTTGGATCAGGGTTCGCGAGCAGTTAAACTGCGAGCCGTTCAGCAGTACAACTTCAGCAGTACAACTGCTGAAAGAACATGGTTGGAGGAGATTAGTCGGCAGTCGAATAGTCGTCAGTCGCAGGGCAGGCGGCGAGTCTGCCCTGCGTGCTATAATCAGTCTGCCCGACCACCAACCACCCGACTACTCGACTCCCGATCTGCGCCGACAGGCTGAAAGCCTGTCCTACACACCCGCGCCCTTCGTGTTGAAACCATAACCAGATGAAACTCACCGCCCTTGCCGGCGGGGTCGGCGGAGCGAAACTCGCCCACGGCCTCGCCCAAATCCTCCCCCCCGAAGACCTGACCGTCATCGTCAACACCGGCGATGACTTCGAGCATTTCGGCCTCTCTATCTCGCCGGACCTGGACACGGTCTGCTACACGCTGGCCGGGCTGGCCAATCCCGTCGCCGGCTGGGGCCGCGCCGACGAAACCTGGAACGCCATGGCAAATCTCAAACGCCTCGGCGCGCCGGACTGGTTCAATCTCGGCGACAGCGACTTGGCGACTCACCTCGAGCGCACCCGGCGGCTGCGGGAAGGCCAGACCCTCAGCCAGATTACCCGCGACTTCTGCGCTGCCTGGGGCGTGCGCCACACCGTCCTGCCGATGAGCGATGACCCCGTCCGCACGATGGTGGACACGGTCGAATACGGCGAACTGCCCTTCCAGGAATACTTCGTCAAACACCGCTGCGAGCCGCGCGTGCGCGGCTTCCGCTTTGCGGGGATCGAGTCCGCCCGCCCCGCCCCCGGCGTGCTGGAGGCCATCCAGGAAGCCGACGCGCTCGTCATCTGCCCGTCCAACCCCTGGGTGAGCATCGACCCCATCCTTTCCGTACTTCATCCTTCATCCTTCATCTTTCATCCTTTAGTTGTCGCCGTCTCCCCCATCCTCGGCGGGCGCACGGTCAAAGGCCCGGCGGCCAAGATGTTCGCCGAACTGGGCATCGAACCCTCCGCCCTGGCCGTCGCCGAGCACTACCGCGGCCTGCTGACCGGCTTCGTCCTCGACACCGTGGACGCGGCCCTCGCCCCCGCCCTGCAACGCGAAAACGTTCGAACGTTCATCACCAACACCCTCATGAATTCCCCCGCCGACCGCCGCCGTTTGGCCCAAGATGTGCTAAACTTTATTCGTTCCACACCACCGAACACTGAACACTGAATACTGAACACTGACCATGACCATCTGGGCCATCGTCCCCGTCAAACCCCTGCGGCGCGGCAAAAGCCGCCTGGCCGGTATGCTGACCGAAGACCAGCGGGCGCGCCTCAACCGCTACCTGCTCCAGCACACCCTGGATACGCTCAACGAAGTCCCCGAAATCGAGCATACCCTGGTCGTCAGCCGCGACCCGGCCGCCCTGGCGCTGACCCGCGAAATGGGCGGGCGAACCGTCCTGGAGGACGGCGCGCCGCAGTTCAACACCGCCATCCAGCGCGCCACCGTCGTCGCCCGCGCCCACGGAGCGCACGCCGTCCTGATCCTGCCCGCCGACCTGCCGCTGATCGACCCGCCCGACATCCGCGCCCTGCTCGAGCGCGGCCAGAACCCGCCGGCGGTGGTCATCGCCCCTGACCGGCGTCAGGACGGGACGAACGGCCTGTTCGTCAACCCGGCCGGCCTGATCGAGTACGGCTACGGCCCCGGCTCCTTCCAGCGCCACAGCGAACGCGCCCGCCAGGCCGGCGCGCGGCTGGAAGTCATCGAAAACCCCGCCCTCGGCCTCGACCTCGACCTGCCCGAAGACCTGGAAGCCCTGGGCGGCCTGGAAATGCTCGGCATCTCTTGAAGGAGGAAACATGACCCGCGTTGCCCTTTACCTGCAAGACTCGCACGACCTGCGCGACGGCCTGGACTACGTCCGCTACGCCGAAGAAAAAGGCTTCGAGGCCGTCTGGCAGGCCGAAAGCCGCCTGGTGCGCGATGCCATCGTCCCGATGGCCGCCTACGCCGCGGTGACCGAGCGCATCAAAGTCGGCTCGGGCGTCATCAACAACTGGACGCGCAACATCGGCCTGCTGGCCGCCACCTTCCTGACCCTCGACGACCTGGCCCCGAACCGCATCATCTGCGGCATCGGCGCCTGGTGGGACCCGCTGGCGCGCAACGTCGGCATCGAGCGCCGCAAGCCGCTGACGGCCATGCGCGAGACCGTCACCGTCCTGCGCCGCCTGCTCAACATGGAGCGCGTCACTTTCCACGGCGAATTCGTCCACGTGGACAGCATCGAACTGGACGTGGTGCACGGCCGCCGCGAGCCGCGTCACGTCCCCATCATGATCGGCGCGACCGGCGACCAGATGATGGAACTGACCGGCGAAATCGCCGACGGCGCGGTGCTTAACTACTGCGTCCCGCCCGAATACAACGACCGGGCGCTGGAACTGCTCGAGAAGGGCGCGCGCAAGGCCGGCCGCACCCTGGACGACCTCGACCGCCCGCAACTCATCGTCTGCTCGGTGGACCCCGACCACGACAAAGCCATCGAGACGACCAAGATGCTGCTCTGCCAGTACCTGGCCCAGCAGCCGCACATCGCCAAGGCCAGCGGCGTGGCCGACGAAGTGGTGCATGAGATTCAGTCCATCCTCGGCTGGCCGGCCACCAGGGAGCAAATCGACCGCGCCAAGCACCTCGTTCCGGACGAACTCGTCCACCGCATCACCGCCTCCGGCACGCCGGAGGAGGCCCGCGCCAAAGTGCAGGAATACGTCAAGCGCGGCTGTACCTGCCCGATTCTCTACTCCGCCGGCGGAAACGTGAAATTGCTGATCGACACGTTTGCCTCTTAGATTTGCATCCTACAACCTCCGGCTCTCCAGAGCCAGAATTTAGGCTATAATAAGCCCTTGCTCTTGCCCGGCAAGGGCTTTTTCTATGCAAGGTACATATGCTTCCTGACGAACAACCCACCCCCATCATCCATCGCAAAACCGACGAGCGTCCGCCGCGCGACTGGCGCACCTGGCTCTTCGGCCCGCCGCTGCGCACCGCCGACGCGCCGCATCAGACCATCGGCAAATTCATCGGCCTGGCCGTCTTCGCCTCCGACGCCCTCTCCTCCACCGCCTACGCTTCCCAGGAAATTCTGTTCATCCTGGCCGCGGCCGGCAGCGCGGCGTTTGGCTACGTTTTCCCCATCTCTCTGGTCATCGTCGGCCTGCTGGTCATCGTCGCCATTTCCTACGAGCAAACCATCCACGCCTACCCCGATGGCGGCGGAGCCTATACCGTCTCACGCGACAATCTCGGCCAGACCTTCGCCCTGATTGCCGGCGCGGCCCTGTTGACCGACTACATCCTGACCGTCGCGGTTTCGATCTCTTCGGGCGTGGCGCAAATCGTCTCGGCCTTCCCGCAATTGTTCCAATACCGCGTCGTCCTGGCGGTTGGCTTTGTCTGGTTCATGACGATGATTAACCTGCGCGGCGTCAAGGAATCCGGGGCCATCTTTGCTATCCCGACATATTTCTTTGTCACCACGATGTTCATCACCGTCGGCGTCGGTTTCTACAAATCCCTGACCGGCTCTCTCGGTCAGGTCGTCAACCCGCCCGAAATCGAAGTGGCGCAAACGCTCACGATGGTTACGCCGTTCCTGCTCCTGCACGCCTTCTCCAGCGGCACGGCTGCCCTGACCGGAATCGAGGCGATTTCCAACGGCATCACCGCCTTCAAAGAACCGCGCAGCCGCAACGCCGGCATCACGCTCATCTGGATGGCGGCCATCCTGAGCACGCTCTTCCTGGGCATCTCCTTCCTGGCAGGAAAGATCGGGGCTACCCCCTCCGAGGTCGAGACGGTCATCTCGCAGTTGAGCCGCACCGTCTTCAGCCGCGAAAGTCCCTGGTACTTGATGGGCATTACCGCAACGACGATCATCCTCATCATGGCCGCCAACACCGCCTTCGCCGATTTTCCCCGCCTGAGTTCCATCGTCGCCCGCGACCGCTTCCTGCCGCGCCAGTTGTTCCTGCGCAGCGGACGGCTGGTCTTCTCCTACGGAATCACCACCCTGGCGCTGGTCGCCTCCTTGCTCATCATCGTCTTCCAGGCCAGCGTCAACCGCTTGATTCCGCTCTACGCGGTGGGCGTTTTCATGTCCTTTACCCTCTCGCAAGCGGGCATGGCGCACCGCTGGTGGAAAATCGGCCGCCTCAAGCCCGGCGAAACGCTGAAGGAACGCGGCTCCACGCTGAAGCACGACCCCAAATGGGCGGTCAAGATGGTCATCAACGGATTCGGCGCGGCCTGCACCTTTGTGGTCATGATCATCTTTGCTGTGACCAAATTCGTCCATGGCGCCTGGGTGGTGCTCATCCTCATCCCGTCGGTGGTGGCCTTCTTCCTGATGGTCCACCGGCACTATACGTCCCTGGCGCGGCGGCTCTCGCTGGAAAACTACCCCGGTCAGCCGCTGCGACCCGGGCGTCACCGCGTCCTGCTCCTGGTCAGCACCGTCCATCGCGGCACGCTCCAGGCCCTGGCCTACGCCCAGCGCCTTTCGGACGACGTCACCGCCGTCCATGTCGCCCTCGAACCCGAAGAGGCCGAAAAAGTGCGTCAGAAATGGCAAGTCTGGGGCGAAGGCGTGCGGCTGGTGATTCTCGAATCTCCCTACCGCATCCTGATGGAGCCGCTCCTCAAATACATTGGCGAAATTCTTACCCTGCAACAAACCGGCGAGACCTTGACCATTGTGGTGCCGCAATTCGTGCCTTCGCGCAAGTGGCACGAACTCTTGCACACCAACACCGCCGACGCTTTGCGCGAACGGCTGCTCAATCATCCGGGCATCGTCATCACCGAGGTCCCCTATCAGGTCTCGGAGTAGAAAGGAATCTTTTATGAAAACTGTCGTCTTGGGCTGCGGACGTCTGGGGTCCGAACTGGCCGCCCGTCTCTATCGACGCGGTCACCAGGTCACCATCATTGACCAGACGGCCGCATCCTTCAACCGCCTGCCGCCCGATTTCCAGGGCCGCACGATCTGCGGCGATTATCTATCCAGCGATGTTCTCAACAGCGCCGACCTGGCCCACGCCGACTCGCTGGCCGCCGTCACCGACGACGACAGCGTCAACGCCGTCGTCGCCCATATTGCCCGCGTCGTCTATCACATCCCGAATGTCGTCGTCCGCAATTACGATCCGGCGCTGCGCCCCGTCATGGCCAGTTTCGGCTTTCAAATCGTCAGTTCTTCCTCCTGGGGCGCCCAGCGCATCGAAGAATTGCTCGACAGCCCGCGCATCAGCACCGTCTTCTCGGCCGGCAACGGCGAGGTCGAAATATATGAGTTGTTCGTCCCCAACCGCTGGAATGGAAAACGGCTCGGAGACTTGCTTGCCAACACCGCCGAGTGCATCGTCGTCGCCCTGACGCGCGGCGGTCACGCCATGCTGCCCAGCGCAGACGCCGTCCTGCAAACGGGCGACATCCTCGACGTCAGCGCCACCGCCAGCGGCATCGCCTGCCTGCGCGGCCTGCTCGAATCGAACCAGGAGGCCCAGCCATGAACGTCATTATCACCGGCGGCGGACGGACCGGCGCGCAACTGGCCCTGCTTTTGCTGCGCGAAGGACATCAAGTCAAAGTCATCGAACACCGCGCCGACCGCCTCGCCCACCTCCATCGCGAACTGCCCACCGAAGTCATCGTCGAAGGCCTGGCGCTCGACCCCGCCATCCTAGAACAGGCCGGCATCCGCCAGGCCAACGTCCTGGCCGCTACCACCGACCGCGACGCCAATAACCTGGTCATATGTTACATCGCGCGTCAAATGTTCCAGGTGCCTCGCATCATCGCCCGCGTCAACAACCCGCGCAATACCTGGTTGTTCAACGAAAAATTCCACGTGGACGTCGCCCTTTGCCAGGCCGACGTGCTGGCCCACCTCATTCAAGAAGAAATGTCGCTCGGCGACATGATGACCCTGCTCAAACTGCGCCGCGGCCGCTATTCGCTGGTCGAGGAGAAAATTCCGGTCGGAGCAAAGGGCGCTGGCATCCCCATCAAAGACCTCGGCCTGCCCGACCAGTGCGTCATCGCCGCCATCATCCGCAACGGCAAGGTCACCTTGCCGCGCGGGACGACCGCCTTCCAACCGGGCGACGAGGTCCTCGCCATCACCGATGACGCCGGCGCCCGCTTCCTGGCCGAACTCTTTGCCCCGCCGGACCGCCCCATCAACGGAAAGCCATGACGTTCGATCAGGCGATCACCTTCCTGCACGCCGCTGACCTCGAGGCGACCACCCGCTTCTATACCGGGACCCTCGGCCTGCCGCTCGTCCGCGACCAGGGCGTCTGCCGCATCTTCCGCGCCGCGCCCTCCGCCTACCTGGGCTTCTGCACTCACCTCGACGCCCCGCGCCCGGAGGGAATCATCCTGACGCTGGTCGCCGACGACGTGGACGGCTGGTACGAGCGCCTGCGCGCCCGGGGCGTGGAATTCGTCAAGCCGCCCGCGCACAATCCGCGCTACCAGATCTATCACTGCTTCTTCAAAGACCCCAACGGTTATCTGCTCGAAATCCAGCGCTTCGATGCGCCGCTGGAGTAGAAAATTAAGAACAGAATGACCGCCAGATTTGGCGGCCATTCTGTTTTTGAAAAGGCTTTTTGGCAGCCCGCCTGCGTTACTGCGCCAGGTAGCCGCCGTCCACCGGATAGTACGCGCCGGTGACGAAGGAGGCCTTGTCCGAACTCAGCCACATGACCAGTTCGGCCACTTCATCCGGCTCGCCCAGCCGGCCGATCGGATGCAGTCCGATCAGCATGTTGCGGATTTCGGGATTCTCATCCAGAGCGGAAATCATCGGCGTGTGGATGAAAGCCGGGCCGATGGCGTTGACGCGAATCCCCTGCTTGCCGTATTCCACCGCCGCGTTGCGCGTCAGGCCGACGACGCCGTGCTTGGCGGCGACGTAAGCCGGCGCGCCGGCAAAGGCCACCTGTCCCAAAATCGAAGCAATGTTGACGATAGACCCGCCGCCGGTCTTGAGCATCGCCGGAATCTCGAAGCGCATGCCGTAGAACACGCCCGACAAATTGATGGCAATCACCTTATCCCAGGCCTCGATGCTGTACGCGCCGGTCGGATTCTGCTCGCCGCCGATGCCGGCGTTGTTGCACGCAAAGTCGAGGCGGCCGAACTTCTCCAGGGCAAAGTTGACCAGGCGCTCATTATCCGCCGGGCGCGAGACATCCGCCCGAAAATACTCGGCTACGCCGCCCGCAGCGCGAATCATCTCGACCGTCTCGGCCCCGCCGGCATCGTTGACGTCCGAAACCACCACTTTCGCCCCGTGGCGGGCGTAGTGCAAAGCGACCGCCCTGCCAATTCCCGAGGCCGCGCCCGTTACAATCGCTGCTTTACCGTTGAACTCGTACATACCACACTCCTTTCCTAATTTGGATATAAATTATCTTATTTTTCGGGTATTATACAAGACCTCTTGTCCGGCGGTATAAGAATTTCGTAAAAACCGCATAAAAACCGTGTGCGCCCACGAGTTGTAGCCCCCTAGTCTTGCCGGAGCAAAAAAAACCGCCCCGGCGAATGGACCGGGACGGCAATATACAAACCCCCGCTATCCCTGCCGGCTGCGCAACAACCAGCAGGATGCAAAAAACTCGCTTCCCGTCCGAAGAGACTGGAAGCGCCGAAACGGTTGAAACGCTAGAGACCCTTGACCGTCAGGCCCAGGGCCAGCAGGACGAATCCCACCGCCAGCAAGACCAGGCCGATCATGCCAAGCCAGGCCACGCCGAACAGGCCGAAGTAGCCCAGCAGACCGACCACAAAACCGACGGCCGCGATGATGACCGAGACCCAGAAGGTGCTTTTCTTAGGGGGGGTGAGTTTCATGTTCTCCTCCGAGTGAGTGGAATGGCTTTCCTGCCTGCCGACAGGCAGACAGGAAAAACTGCTAAATCATTATACAATGAATATCAAATTTAGCAATCGGCATGCGGCCCCGAGTTTTTGGCAGACCTCTTGCATAAATCTACCCTACGCCCTGAGCGGAGCGACAAGCGGAAGCGCAGAGCGCAGTCGAAGGGCGAGTGATAGCACGTTTGCAAGATGTCTGGTGAAAGTTTCTTCGACCAAGTTCGCCGCTCCCGGCACTTGACAAACCCGCCCGCCTCCACTACCCTCTAGTCAATGCGACTCACCGCCTCCCAACGCGCCGTCGTCAACGCTCCCTTGAACGAACATCTCCTCGTCGCCGGTCCGGCCGGCAGCGGCAAGACCACCGCCGGCGTCCACCGTCTCTTGCGCCTGCTCAAAAAGGGCGTCCCGGCCAACGAGATTCTCGTCCTCGTTCCGCAGCGGACCCTGGGCTTCCCCTACAGCGACGCCCTGCGCACGCCCCAGGCCGAGGCCGGCGGTGAGATCTCCATCCTGACCATCGGCGGCCTGGCGCGGCGCATGACCGAACTCTTCTGGCCGCTGGCCGTCGAAGCGGCCGGCTTCGCCCATCCCGACCGCCCGCCCACCTTCCTGACCCTCGAAACCGCCCAATATTACATGGCGCACCTGGTCCGGCCGCTCTTCGACCAGGGCTACTTCGAATCGGTCGTCATCGACCGCAACCGCCTCTACGCCCAAATTCTCGACAACCTGAACAAATCGGCGACGGTCGGCTTCCCGCACACCGAAATCGGCGAGCGCCTGGCGGCCGCCTGGAGCGGCGACCCCGCCCAGCAGCGCGTCTACGCCGACGCCCAGGACTGCGCCAACCGCTTCCGCGCTTACTGCCTGGAACACAACCTGCTCGACTTTTCCCTCCAACTGGAAATCTTCCTCGACATTCTCTGGCCGCAAGCCATCGTCCGCGCTTACCTGACCCGCGCCTTCCGCCATCTCATCTACGACAACGTCGAGGAGGACATCCCGCGCGCTCACGACCTGATCCTCGACTGGCTGCCGGCCTTCGATTCCGCCCTGCTCATTCACGATGAGGACGGCGGCTACCGCATCTTCCTGGGCGCAGACCCGCTCTCGGCCGGCCGCTTCCAGCGCGCCATCCCCAACCAGATTCGCCTGGACGAAAACCACGTCCAGAGTCCGGCCGTCGCCGCCCTGGAAGCCCGCCTGACCCGCGCCGTCGCTCCGGCCTCTCCCGCCCCGCCGCCCGACGAGACCGAGGCCCCCGCCTACACCCTCGTCCACGCGCCGTTCTACCCGGAACTGCTCGACAAAATCGCCGCTCAGACCGCCGACTTGCTCGCGGACGGCGTCCCCGCCTCCGAAATCGCCATCCTGGCCCCCTATCTCTCGGACGCCTTGCGCTTCGCCCTGATGCAGCGCCTGGAGGCGGCGGACATCCCCGTCCGGTCGCACCGGCCCTCGCGCTCGCTGCGCGACGAACCCGCCAGCCAGGCGCTCCTGACCCTGGCCGCCCTGGCCCATCCCGCCTGGGGACTGCGCCCCACCCGCTTCGACGTCGCCTACGCCTTCATGCTCGCCCTGGAGACCGACCTGGTGCGGGCGCAACTGCTGGCCGAGATCGTTTACCGCCCCAAGGACGCCGCCCTGACCGGATTCGAGCAAATCAAGCCCGAGGTCCAGGAGCGCATCACCTACCGCCTGGGAAACCGCTACACCCTCCTGCGCGCCTGGCTGGACGAATACCGCCAGTCCGAGCCGCTGCCGCTCGACCATTTCCTCCGGCGTCTGTTCGGCGAAGTGCTCTCGCAGCCCGGTTTCGGCTTCCACCACAACTTCGACGCCGTGCGCGTCGCCGCCAGCCTGGTCGAATCGGTGCGCAAATTCCGCCTGGCCATGCAGCCCACCCAGGAGGACGCCGAAGCCGCAGACCTGGGCCGCGAGTACATCGACCTGCTGCAAGAGGGCGTCATCGCCGCCCAATACCTGGAATCCTGGCGCGCCGACGCCGAAGAGGCCGTGCTGGTCGCCCCGGCCTACACCTTCCTGATGATGAACCGTCCGGTCCGCTTCCAGTTCTGGCTGGACGTCGGTTCGAGCGGCTGGTCCGAGCGCCTGGCCCAGCCGTTGACTCAGCCCTACGTCCTCTCGCGCAACTGGGAGCCCGGCCGCCTGTGGACCGACGCCGACGAAGTCGCCGCCGGCGTCCAGGCCCTGGCGCGCCTGACCTCCGGCCTGCTGCGCCGCTGCCGCGAACACCTCTTCCTCGGCCTGACCAACGTCGGCGAGACCGGCTTCGAGCAGCGCGGCGCGCTCCTGCGCGCCCTCCAGGTCGCCGTGCAAAAGGGACGCACCCCGGCATGAACGAGTTCACGCTCCGCCCCTCGCAGGAAGCCATCCTCGCCTACACCGGCGGCAAACTGGGCATCTCGGCCGTCCCCGGGGCAGGCAAGACCTTCACCCTGAGCGCCCTGGCGGCCCAACTCATCTCCTCCGGCGCGGTCGCCCCCGATCAGGAGGTGCTGATCGTCACCCTGGTCAACTCGGCGGTGGACAACTTCACCGCCCGCATCGGCCAGATGATCGAACAGGCCGGCCTGATTCCCCACCTCGGCTACCGCGTCCGCACCCTGCACGGCCTGGCCCATGACATCGTGCGCGAAAAACCCGCCCTGGCGGGTCTCGAAGAACGCTTCCAAATCATTGACGAGCGCGAGGCCGATCTCATCCGCCGCGAGGCGGCCCGCGCCTGGCTGCAGACTCACGCCGAGGAACTCCTGGCCGAATACCGCCGCCTCGACCTGGAAGACTACCAACTGGGCCGCGTCCGCCGCGACCACCTGCCCGAACTGGTCGAATCGCTGGCCCTGGCCTTCATCCGCTCCGCCAAGGACCGCCGCCTGACCCCCGAGGCCCTGCGCGCCCTGCTCGACCAGGCGCCGGGTCCGCTGCCGCTGGCCGAGATGGGCTGGGCCATCTACGCCGACTATCAGCGCGCCCTCACCTATCGCGGCGCGGTGGACTTCGACGACCTCATCCGCCTGGCCTATCACATCCTCGAGACCGACGCCGAATTCCTGGCCCGCCTGCAATACCGCTTCCCCTACATCCTCGAAGACGAAGCCCAGGACTCCTCCCGCGTCCAGGAGGACATCCTGCGCCTGCTGGCCGGTCACGGCAACTGGGTGCGGGTCGGCGACCCGAACCAGGCCATCTTCGAGACCTTCACCACCGCCAACCCGCGCCTGCTGCGCCGCTTCATCGAAAGCAAGGCCGACCTGCGGGCCGAACTGCCCGTCTCCGGCCGCTCCCAGCCGGCCGTCATTGACCTGGCCAACTTCCTGATCGACTGGGTCAACCGCGAACATCCCGCCCCCGAATGCCGCGACGCCCTGGCTCCGCCCTACATCCAGCCGACCGCGCCCGACGACCCCCAGCCAAACCCGCCAGCCGACCCGCAGGGCGTCAAACTCATCGGGCGGAAATTCACCCCCGAGGCGGAGGTGACGGCGGTGGTCGAGTCGCTGGCGCGCTGGCTGCCCGAGCATCCCGACCGGACCGTCGCCGTCCTGGTGCCGCGCAACACGCGCGGCGTGGAGGTCATCGAGGCGCTCAAAAAGGCGGGCATCGAATATATCGAGTTCCTCAACAGCACATCCACCACCCGCGCCGCCGCCGGCGTCCTGGGCAGCGTCCTGGCCTATTTGTCCGATCCCTCCTCGGCCTCCAAACTGTCCCGCGCCTACCAGGCCTGGCGGCGCGCCTGGCGCGAACTCGCCTCGCAAAAAGGCCTCTACACGCAAACCGCCGAACTGTTGCGCAAATGCCGCCGCGTGGAAGACTACCTTTCCCCTCAGCCTGGCCGCGACTGGCTCGAAACCGTGGCCGAATCGCTCCCCCCGGCCGACGAAGGGGACGCGCTTCTTCAGGAACTGGAAGAGTTCCGCGCCCTCGTCCGCCGCTGGCAGGGGACGACCCTCCTGCCCATCGACCAGATGATTCTGACCCTGGCCCAGGAATTGTTCACCGAACCGGCCGACCTGGCCCTGGCGCACAAACTGGCCATCGTCCTGCGTCAGGCCGCCAACGATCATCCCGGCTGGCGTCTGCCCGAACTAACCGACGAACTGGCCCTCATCGCCCGCAACGAACGCCGCTTCATCGGCTTCTCGTCCGACGACTCGGGCTTCGATCCCGACCGATACTGCGGCAAAGTGGTGGTCACCACCATGCACAAGGCCAAAGGCCTCGAATGGGACCGCGTCTATCTGATGTCGGTCAACAACTACGATTTTCCCTCCCTGCAGCCCAACGACACCTACATCTCGGAGAAATGGTTCGTGCGCGACCGCCTGAACCTGGAGGCCGAGGCCCTGGCCCAACTGGACGCCCTGCAAGCCAGCGGCGAGTACGAATGGTACGCCGAGGGGCAGGCCACCGTCGCGGCGCGCGTGGACTACGTCCGCGAGCGTCTGCGCCTGCTGTACGTGGGCATCACCCGCGCCCGCCGCGAACTGATCATCACCTGGAACACCGGCCGCCAGGGGGAGGCCACCCCGGCCATTCCATTGGCCGCCCTGCAGGAATGGCAGGAGAATCGGCCGCCGCCAGCCTGAACGCTTTTCAAGGGAACTTATTTCCCCCGCATCCTCTCATACAACGGTCTCAGCCGCCGGTACATCTGTTTATAGACGCCGTAATACAACTCGTCGTAGCGTTCGTGCGTCCGGACGTCCGGCTCGAAGGTGTCGCGGACGCGGGTCATCTCGCGGATGGCGGTCGGGAAGTCGGGATGCACGCCCGCGCCGACCGCCGCGTCGATAGCCGCGCCCAGACCCGAGGCCTCGTACACGTGCGGACGCGAGGCCGGCAGGCCGAACACGTCGGCCGTCAACTGCATGGCCGCCTCGGACTGACTCCCGCCGCCGGCGACGCGCAGTTCGATAATCTTCACGCCAGCGCGCCGCTCCGTCCGCTCGGCGCCCTCGCGCAGGGCGTAGGCCAGCCCCTCCAGGATGGCGCGGTAGATGTGGGCGCGGGTGGTCGCGTCGCTGAAGCCGATGATGGCCCCGCGCGCCTCCGGCCCCGGAAAGCGCAGTCCCGGCGACCAGTAGGGTTGCAGTACCAGCCCGTCCGCGCCGGGGGGGACGGCGCGCACCAGGTCGTCGAACAGGACTTCCGGTTCGACGCCGCGCTCCGCCGCCAGGCGTTCTTCCCTTAGGCCGAATTCCTGTTTGAACCAGGTCACCATCCAGTAGCCGCGGTAAATCTGAATCTCGAAACTGTAATAGCCGGGCGCGGCCGCCGGATAGGGCGGGATGAGCGGGATGACTTCGATGTACCTGCGGTGCGTGGTGTTGATGGTGGCGGTCGTCCCGTAACTCAGGCAGGCGATGTGCGGCTCCAGACAGCCCGCCCCCAGCACCTCGGTCGCCTTGTCGGCCGCGGCGGCGATGAGCGGCAGTCCGGCAGGCAGACCGGTGGCGGCGGCCGCCTGGGGGGTGATTTCGCCCAGGGTCGAGGCGACCGGCGCGAGGTCCGGCAGGAGCGACTTGTCCACCGGCACAGCCTGCCATTTCCAGCCCCAGGGAGCCTCCCAGGTCTGCTTTTTGTAGTCGAAGGGGACATACCCGACCTGACAGCCGACCGAGTCCACGAAGCGCCCCGTCAGGCGGTGGGTGAGAAAGCCGGAGAGGAAGACGTACTTGTGGGTCGCCTTCCAGACCTCCGGCTGGTGTTTCTGAATCCAGTTCGCCTCGGCTTCGGCCTGGAGGTAGGCGACTGTGTCGGACGCGCCCGCCAGGCGGAAGGCCAGCCCCCACAGCCCGCCGACCGGCCGGACGCCCTCCGTGCGGCGCTGGTCGAGCCAGTGAATCGCCGGGCGCAGCGGGCGCCCGTCCCGGTCCAGGTTCAGGACGGTGCTGCGCTGGGTGGTCAGGGCGACGGCGGCCAGCGAGGACCTGTCCACGCCCTGCGCCCACAGTCCCTGGCACGCCTGGCAGACGGCGTTCCAGAACACTTCCGGGTCCTGTTCGGCCAGGCCGGGGGCGGTCGAGTAGTAGGGTTCGATGGGGACGCGCACCTTGTGTAACAGGTTGCCGCGCGGGTCGAAGACGAGGGCGCGCACAGATTGCGTACCGTGGTCAATGGCGAGCAGGTTTTCGGGCATGAAAAACTCCTTGTTTGCCACAGATAAACACAGATGGACTAACGACCTGACAGTTTGGTAAAAAGATGTTGATCGGCATGCAAAACCGGGTAAAGTAGGCTTCGACCAAGAAACCGAATACCAGGAGTTGTCGAATGCCGATCAACGAG
>JAIOAU010000014.1 GCA_019873655.1 Chloroflexota bacterium
TGAGTATCTTCCAGATCGGCCTTCGCTTTATCCAAAGGAGGCTAACCAATGCCCTTCCTGTTCCTGTTCCGCTTTGTTCCTACCTATGACATCAAAGTGTCAGGTGGCTAGTACTCGTGGGGAAAGACTTTTTGCAGCCAGTCCAGCGGATTGACCTGGACTCCGTTGACCCATACCTCCCAGTGCAAGTGGGCTCCGGTGACGCGCCCCGTCCCGCCGACCAGACCGATGACCTGCCCCTGCTCGACGCGCTGGCCGACCTCGACCCGAATCTCGGACTGATGCCAGAAGCCGCTGTAGACCCCCCAGCCGTGGTCGATGATGGTGGCGTTGCCGCGCACCGTCAGCGGGCCGGCGAAGACGACCACCCCTGCCGCCGGCGCGACGATCGGCAGGCCGGCGCCGCCGCCGTAGTCCACGCCGCTGTGGAATCCTTCGATGACCAGATCGGTGCCCTGTCCAACGTAAGTGCGCCGGTTGCCGAAACCGGAGGTGAAATAGGTCTCGCCGCCATAGAGATAGGCAGGCGTGAGGAACAGGCCGTCCCACAGACGGTCGGGATTGGCCGGGGCGGTGAGGGCCAGAATTTGCTGCCACTCCGGTTCGGTTATGGCCGGGTCAATGGTGTCGGCGTCCACGTATAGGGTGGGGTCTTCGGGGTAGTATCCGCTGGCGACCAGCACCATCTGTTCGAAGGCTTGCGTATGACCATCGGCGCTGGACACCTCCAGGCGCAGCGGGTAGAGGCCCGGTTCGAGTAGGGCGTGGACTCCCTGAAGGGCGACATAGGAGCCGTCCTCGTCGGGGAAGAAATGCAGGGGATGATCCACCAGGAGGCCGCCCAGGGTGACCGCATCGGCGGCGCGGACGCGAATCTGGGCGGTGCTGCCCTGGACGAGCGGCAGCGGGTCGACCTCTGCCGAGAGCAGGGGGGCGGGCAAGGCGGTCGGAAAACCGGTTGAGTCGCCGGAGGGCAGGTAGAAAACGTCGCCGGGCAGGCCGGCCCAGGGTCCGGCCAGGTGGTTGATGGCGGCAATCGTCCAGGGGTCGGTGTCGGCGCGGACGGCCAGTTCGAGCAGGGTCTCGCCCGTTTGCAGGTTGGCGCGCCCGGGCCAGGCCGGCCGGTTTTCGTCTTCGAGCAGAATCAATTTCGCGCCAGCGTAGAGTTCGGTCGGGCTGACGATGTGGTTGAGGCGGCGCAGGAGAGTCTCGTCCATGCGGTACTGGCGGACGATGCTGCGCAGCGTCTCTCCGTAGGGGACCGGGTCGCAGGAAATCGCGCCGCTGAAGGCTTCGTAGCCGGGGATGACCAGCCGGTCGCCGATGAAGATGTCGCTGCTGCTCAGGTTGTTGGCGGCAATCAGCGCGTCGGTGGAGATGTTGAAGCAGACGGCAATCGACCAGAGGGTATCGCCCTGGCGGACGGTGTAGATGGGGCCGCGGTTGCTTTGCGCGGCGGCAGGCCGGGCGAGAAAAAAGAGAAGGACAACGAGCAGACCAAAGAATCGCTTAGACATCGTCGAACGCTGCCTGTTCCCCAATCTGGAAATCGTCCAGGCGCTGGGGGTGGGTCTCGAGGATGTAGCGGGCGGGCTGGCGGGGCGCATAGATCGGCCGCCAGGCGCGGGCCAGGACTTTGTCCACCACGTTCTTCTCGGCGTCGAGCCAGAAGACGGCCAGGTCGGTGAAGACGAAGAGCATATGGATGGCGGCGTCCAGGCGGCTTGCGGCGCGTTGGACCAGCAGGAGGCCTTCGTCGGCGGCGAGGCGGCGGCGGAACATCAGGCCGCGCAGACGGCAGAGGAAACTGGCGCACCAGCGCGCCCGAATGGGGGTTTCCAGTTTGCGGTTGTTGTTCTGAATCAGGATGGGAGGTTTCATTCTGTGAATTAAATCTCAAACGGGGCTGTCGTGCACGCCCCGTTTGGGTCAAGTCACTCGGAGCGACGTTGTAGCACGTTTTCGATGCTGGCCAGCAACTCCTGGGGGTTGAACGGTTTGGCAATGTAATCGTCCACCTTGGCGATGTGCAGGCCCAGCACGCGGTCGATGCTCTGCGCCTTGGCGGTGACGACGATGACCGGAATGTGGCGCGTGCTTTCGTCGGATTTCATTTGTTGATAGACTTCCCAGCCGTCCATGTCAGGCATCATGAGGTCGAGCAGGACCAGGTCGGGCTTTTCGCTGCGCACCATTTCGATGCCTTCCCGCCCGCCGTTGGCGCCCAGCACCTCGTAGCCGCGACGGCCCAAAATCAGACGAATCAGATCGATCATTTCTGTTTCGTCTTCGATGCAGAGAATGCGTTTACCTGTCATTTTTTCTTTCATAGCGGCCCGCCTCAACGGATTAAGTTTACCACAAAAGTGAGGCTCTGTTTGCAGGGAAATTCGGGGGATTTGTTCCGGGGCTGGCGAAGCAGGCCGGTTTGCCAAATTTATTAGAGTTGTGTATAAAATATGTAGGGCATCTATCCGCTAGATTTATAGGTTGGTATAATCGAGACCGCAAGATTTCAGGAGGTTCCTGTGAGTTCACGTAATCAGTCGTACTTTATCTACTTTCTCATCTTCGCTGCGATTGTGGCGATGGTGTACTTCAATGTGCGCCAGAAGCCGGAGACGCAGAAACCTTTGACCATCAATGAACTGGCCGCCGAGATTCAGGCCGGAAATGTCAGCCGGTTGATCGTGGAAGACAACAGCAACGTTCGGGTGATTTACGAGACCGATTCGGGCGAGATCGAGCGCACGGCCCAAAAGGAGCCGGAGACCACGCTGGTCAATCAGTTGCTGGCCCTGGGCGTCTCTCCCGAAAAACTATCTCCCGATAATGTCGCCATCGAGGTCCGGCCGCCCAGCCCCTGGGTGGGGCTGATCACGCTGGCCGGTTATATCCTGCCGGTGCTGTTGTTTATCGGTCTGTTGTGGTTCTTCTTCCGGCAGGCGCAGGGCAGCAACAACGCCGCTCTGTCATTTGGCAAGAGCCGGGCGCGGATGTTTACCGGCGATCATCCCACCGTCACCTTCGAGGATGTGGCCGGGGTGGATGAGGCCAAAGAAGAACTGCGCGAGGTGGTCGAATTCCTGCGCGAGCCGCAGAAGTTCATCCAGTTGGGAGCGCGCATTCCCAAGGGCGTGCTGCTGGTCGGCCCGCCCGGGACGGGCAAGACGCTGATGGCCAAGGCCGTCTCCGGCGAGGCGGGCGTCCCGTTCTTCTCGATCTCCGGCTCGGAGTTCGTCGAGATGTTCGTCGGCGTCGGCGCCAGCCGGGTGCGCGATCTGTTCGAGCAGGCCAAGCGTCATTCTCCCTGCATCGTCTTCATGGACGAGATCGACGCCGTCGGCCGCCAGCGCGGCGCGGGCCTGGGCGGTTCGCACGATGAGCGCGAGCAGACCCTCAACCAGATGCTGGTCGAGATGGACGGCTTCGACACCGACACGAATGTCATTATCATGGCCGCCACCAACCGGCCCGACATTCTCGACCCGGCGCTGCTGCGCCCCGGCCGCTTCGACCGGCGGGTGGTGCTCGATCAGCCCGACATGAAAGGCCGCGAGGCCATTCTGAGGGTCCACGTGAAGGGCAAGCCGCTGGAACCGGGCATCGACCTGGGCGTGCTGGCGCGGGCCACCCCCGGCTTCGTGGGCGCTGACCTGGAGAACATGGTCAACGAGGCGGCCATCCTGGCTGCCCGGCGCAACAAACGCGCCATCGGTCAGGCCGAGTTCGAGGAGGCCATCGAGCGCGTCATCGCCGGGCCGGAGCGCAAGAGCCGCCTGATTTCGGCCGAAGAGAAGCGTGTCGTGGCCTATCACGAGGCTGGTCATGCCGTAGTCATCAACGCCCTGCCCGAAGGCGACCCCGTCCAGAAGGTCTCCATCATCGCCCGCGGCCAGATGGGCGGCTTCACCCTGGCCCTGCCCGAAGACGAGCGGATGCTCATCTCGCGCAAGAAGTTGATGGCCCAGATGGTCGGCTTGCTGGGCGGGCGCGTGGCCGAGGAACTGGTCTTCGACGATATCACCTCGGGCGCGGCCAACGACCTGGAGCGCGTCACCCGCCTGGCGCGGATGATGGCGACCCGCCTGGGGATGACCGAGGAACTGGGGCCGCTGGTCTATGGGCAGAAAGAGGAACTCATCTTCCTGGGCCGCGAAATCGCCGAGCAGCGCGATTACTCCGACGCGGTGGCCGAGAAAATCGACGAGGTCGTGCGCCGCATCGTGGACGACGCCATGAATCAAGCGCGGGCGCTCTTGAAGAAGTACCGCAAGGAACTGGACGCCGTCGCCCAGCGCCTGCTGGAGGTCGAGACCATTGACCGCGAAGAGTTCGAGCGCATCTTCCCGCCGCCGGTCCCCAAACGGAGCGGCACGCCCCAGCCGGTCCAGTAAATTTAGACGGTTTACCGCCAGGGCGCAAAGACGCCAAACGAAATAAAATTCGCCAAGGTCTCCTCTTGGCGAATTTGGAATCTTTTTGGCGTTCTCCGCGTCCTGGCGGTTATTTTTTACCTCTTTCTTCCTCCAGCAGGATTCGTTTCAGCACTTTGCCGACCGTCGAACGCGGCAAGCGGTCGCGAAACTCGACGTGGGTCGGGATTTTGAAAGGCGCCAGCCGCTGCCGGCACCAGGCGCGGACCTCGGACTCGTCCAGCGTTTCCCCGGGCTTGACCACCACCCAGGCCTTGACCGTCTCGCCGCGGTACTCATCGGGGATGCCGGCGACGGCCGCCTCCGCCACCGCCGGGTGGGCGGCGATGACCTCCTCGACCTCGCGCGGCCAGACCTCCATGCCGCCCGGCTTGATGAGGTCTTTTTTGCGGTCGACGATGTAGAAATAGCCGTCGGCGTCCATGCGGGCGATGTCGCCGGTGTAGAGCCAGCCATCGCGCAGCGCCAGGGCGGTCTCCTCGGGCCGGTTGTGGTAGCCGACCATCACCTGCGGACTGCGGATGACCAGTTCGCCCGCCTCGCCGACCGGCAGGTCGCTGACGCCGTCGTCCAGGCTGACGATGCGGGCCTCCACGTCGGGCAGGGGCAGGCCGATCGAGCCGATGCGGTTCTCGCCCTGCAGCGGGTTGCAGTGGGTGGCGGTCGGCGCTTCGGAGAGGCCGTAGCCCTCGCAGATGCGCCCGCCGGTCAGGCGCTCGAATTTCTCCTTCGTCTGCCGCAAGAGCGGCGCGGATCCCGAAATGCAGGCTTTGACGGATGTCAAATCCACTTTGCCGGCGGCGACGTCCGGGTGGTTGTTGATGGCGTTGTAGAGGGTCGGGACGGCCGGGAAGTAGGTCACGCGGTGGGTCTGAATGGCCGAGAGGAGGGCGGGGATGTCGCGCGGGTCGGGGAGGATCGCCATGCTGGCCCGCAGCGCCATGCCCAGCAGCATTCCGCAGACCATGCCGTAGATGTGATAGACCGGCAGGGCCAGCAGGAAGGTCTCTTGCTCCTCCTCCAGCGTGGACATCCAGGCTTTGAATTGCAGGGCGTTGGCGACCAGGTTGCGGTGCAGGGCCACCGCGGCCTTGGCGACGCCGGTCGTCCCGCCGGTGTACTGGAAGAGAGCGACGTCCTCGGGGCCGACGGCGGGCAGCGGACCCTCGGCGGGATGGGCGGTGAGCGCCGCGAAAGGCAGGTCGCCGTCTTGGAGGGCGGCCTCGCCCGTCACAACGACGCGGCGGATGCCCGTGGCCGGACGTGCGGCCTGCAGGCGCTCGTAGAGCGGGCCGGCGGCGATGACGATGCCCGGCCCGGCGTCGTTTATCTGGTGGACGATTTCGGGCGGCGTGTAGAGCGGATTGGTGGCGACGACCACGCCGCCCGCTTTGAGGATGCCAAAGTAGGCCAGGACGAATTCCGGGCAGTTCGGCATGAAAATCCCCACCCGCTCGCCCCGGCGCAGGCCCAGCCCGAGCAGGGCGGCGGCGATGCGGTCGCTCTGTTCGGCGACCTGGCGGTAGGTCAGCGTGTCGCCGCGAAAGAGCAGGCAGGGCCGCTCGGGACAGCGGCGGGCGGCCTGGTCGAGGAAGTGAAAGACGGGGACGGCGGGATAGTCGAGGCGGGCGGGAACGCCCGGGTCGTAGCGGGCAAGCCAGGGGTAGGTGGTCATGGGGCGAGGATAGCGGAAAGGGGAGGGAGAGTCAAGCGGCGGCTTGTCCGTCTCGGTCCAGGTGTTTGATGAAAACCCGCCGCCGTTTGTGCTGGCGCTTCTCGTAGTATTTCCATTGCCCCTGCACGTTGGCGTTGTGTTCCAGTTCGGGGTTGGACTCGACTTTGGTGACGCCCAACTTGATGAAGTGACGGTGCATCCTGTCCATCAGAATGGCGTTGACGCCCTTGCCCTGATACTCGGGTTTGACGCCCACCAGGTACAGGTCGGCGCGGTCGTTCTTTTTGAGCGCCCGCAGCAGATGGATGAAACCAAAGGGGAAGAGCCGCCCGCCGGCCTTCTGCAGCGCCCGCGAGAGGGAGGGCATGACAATGCCGAAGCCGACCATCTTTCCTTGTTGGTCGAGCACCACCGGCACGAATTCGGGCGTCACGAAGCCGAAGTATTGTTTGACGTAACTTTGCACCTGTTTTTCGGTCAACGGCACGAAGCCATACAAATTCTGGTAGGCCTCTTGAAGCAAATCGAACAGTTGATAGGCGTAAGGCAGCAGGTCTTTTTTGCGGCGCACTTTGAGCAATTGCAATTTGTTGCGCCGCAGGGCCAGGTCGGCGATGCGGGCGATGGTTTCGTTGGGTTCGGGCGGGACGGTCAGTTCGTACTCGATCCAATCTACATCTTTGACGTAGCCCAGCCGTTCCATGTGCTGAGGGTAGTACGGGTAGTTGTAATTCGTGGCGAGCGTGGCCAGTTCGTCGAAGCCCTCGACGAGCATGCCCTCGCGGTCCATGTCGGTGAAGCCGAGCGGGCCGTGGACGGCCTCCAGCCCCATCTGGCGCGCCCAGTCCTCGACCGCGCCCAGCAGCGCGGCGGAGACCTCGGCGTCGTCGATGAAATCGAGCCAGCCGAAGCGCAGGTATTTTTTGCCCCCATTTTTCGATGTGGCGGCGGTTCAGGATAGCGCCCACGCGGCCAACGATTTTCCCCTCCCGGCGGGCCAGCCAGTAACGGGCCTCGCAGTATTCGAAGGCGGGGTTTTTGTCGCGGCGCAGGGTGTTGAGTTCGTCGAAGATCAGCGCCGGGACCCAGTAGGGGTTGCCGCGGTAGAGGCGGTGGGGAAAGTGGACGAAGGCTTTCAGGTCTTTCAGAGAGACGACTTCTTGGAGTTGGACGGCCATGAGAATCTACCTTGTAAGCGAATTTACCCTGGCGGGCGGCTGGAACAGAAGCGGCGGATGAGGGCCTCGATTTCGGCCAGCGGCTCGGCGCTGACGTTGAACCAGTGGATGGCGGCGTCTTCGGTCTTGAACCAGTTGGCCTGGCGGCGGACGAAGGCGCGCGTGGCGCGGCGCATCTCGGCCTTGGCCTCTTCGATGCTCATCTTGCCTGCCAGCACCTGGACGCATTCGCGGTAACCGATGGCGGAGAGGGCCGGACAGTCGGGCGGCAGGCCGCTCGCGAGCAGGGCGCGCACTTCGTCGAGCAGGCCGGCGGCGAACATGGCTTCGATGCGGGCGTCGATGCGGGCGTACAGTTCGGCGCGCGGGCGGATGAGGCCGATGGTCAGCAGGTGATAGCGGGGCTGGCCGTGCAGCGCCTGGTCGGAAAAGCGCCGGCCGGTGGTCAGGATGACTTCCAGGGCGCGGACGACTCTCCGCAGGTTGCGCGGGTCGATGCGGTCGGCGGCGGGAGGGTCGAGCCGCGTCAGGGATGCGTATAGCCAATCCTGGCCGCGCTCGTTTGCCAGGCGTTCGAGGACGGCGCGCAGGGCCGGGTTCGGCGCTACGGCCGGCGGCGACCAGCCGTGAGTCAGCGCCCGGATGTACTGTCCGCTGCCGCCCACCAGGAACGGCAGACGGCCGCGGCGGTGGATGGCGCTGATGGCGCCCTCGGCCGCTTTTTGGAAGACGGCCAGGCTCCAGGGGCGGTCGGGCGTGGTCACGTCAATGAGATGGTGAGGGACGCGGGCGCGTTCCTCGAGCGTCGGCTTGGCGGTGCCGATGTCCATGCCGCGGTAGAAGAGGCGCGAATCGGCCGAAACGATTTCGCCGTTCAGCCGTTCGGCCAGGCGGATGGCGGTTTCGGTCTTGCCGACCGCCGTCGGGCCGACGAGGACGATGAGGGGAGGGCGCTCAAGAGAGGACATTTTCGAAATGGGTGATGACCGGCTGGCGGTCGGGGTCGCCTTCGATGGCGATGAGGTCGAACTGCCAGGTTTCGGGGCTTTCGGGGTGTTCCTGCAAGTAGCGTTCGGCGGCGGCCAGCAGGCGCGCCTGCTTGCGCGGCGTGACCGTCTCTTCCGGGGCGAGGACGCGGCTGGAGCGGCGCGCCCGCACCTCGACGAAGACCAGCGCCCCGTCGCGGGCGGCCAGGAGGTCGATTTCGCCGCGTCCGCAGCGCAGGTTGCGGGCCAGGATGGTGTAGCCCTGGGCCTGCAGGTAGGCGGCGGCGATTTCCTCGCCCCGTCGGCCGAGGCGCTGACGGCGGTCGTTCATTGGCGAATCCTCTCGAAGAGGCCGCGCAGGCGGACGCCCAGGGTGTGCTGGCGCGGCTCGGCTTCGAAGACCAGGCGCTCGTAATGCGAGAGCATGATTTGGGTGGTGCGCTCGATGGCGTACTGTTGGGCGGCGGCGCGCCCGGCCTGCCCCATTTTCTTGCGCAAGTCGGCGTCCAGGCACAGGCGGGTCAATTTGGCGGCGAAGGCGGCCTGGTCTTCGCGGGCCAGGAATCCGGTGACGTTGTTTACCACCGTGTCGCCCACGCCGACCGATTCGACGCCCATCACCGGCAGGCCGGCGCCCATTGCCTCGATCACCGAGAGCGGGTGCACCTCGGTCACCGAGGCGGTGACGAAGATGTCGCACATGGAGAGATAGGCCGGGACGCGCTCATAGGGCACCATGCCAAGGAAGCCGACCCGGCCCGTCAATCCCAATTCGTTGGCCAGGCGTTTGAGATCGGCCTCTTCCGGCCCGCTGCCCAGGATGAGCAGGGTGGCGTTCTCTACAGCCTCCGCAACCCCGGCGAAGGCCCGGAGCAGGAAGGGTAGATTCTTTTCGGGCGCCACCCGCCCGGCGTAGACCAGCAACAAGTCTTCGGGCTTGAAGCCGAATTCCGCCCGGCAGTCTTTGCCGCAATATTCGACGAAGCGCTTGATCTCCACGCCGTTGGGGACGATTTCGATGTGACAGTCAACGCCCAGCCGCCGCAAAACGCCCGCCATGCCCTTCGAGGGCGAGATGACCAGGTCCATGGCGTTGCAAAAGGCCGGCATGTAGGTTTGGAGAAAGGTGTTGCTGATCTCATCCGGCAGAATGGGCAGATAGGTCTGGGCGTACAAGTCGTAGCGGGTGTGGTTGGTAAAGACGAGGGGGATGCGCAGGGGCCGGCAATAGCGCAGGGCGAGCCGTCCGCTCAGGAAGGGGTGATGGACGTGCACCACGTCCATCGTCTGCAATAGACGGCGGGCGTTGCGGCTGTAGGTGAAATTCAGATAATAGCCGGTGTCCGCCAGCGGCAGGCCGGGGGAGCGGATGATGTTGGTCTCGTCATCTTTGTAGTCCAGGTCGCCGAAGGTGAAGACGAACACTTCGTGGCCGGCCTGTTCCAGATAACGTTTGTTGAGCGAAATATAATTGGTGATGCCGCTCACGTGCGGCTTGTACACATCTGCCATCATGCCGATTCGCATGGCTCACCTCGCTGACTACATGTTAAGTCAAGGAAGAGGGTCTGTCAAGGTGGGGTATAATTGCGGCGTTTCAAAGCAAAACGTATCCGCAACCGAGGCTTGGATGGCAAGTACTTCCCTCACCTTATCCGAAGACTACTGGCGCAATTTGCAGTTCGGCGAAAAGGACCTGGAATTCGTCAGTACCTACCTCTTCGAACACGAAACGCCGCTCACCGAGAAGGAAATTCTGCCCGTCTTGCTCGAGGAACGCCTGCGCCTCGAGCAGGAGGCCTTGCGCAAACAGCGCCAGGGAAGCGGCAAATTGTATCTGCCGAAGGAGCGGTATCAAACCGGCGAGACGCTGGTTTTCCCGGCTCTAGAATGGAAGAGCGGCAAGGTGATCGGCGTCCGGCCGGGGGTGAATCCGGCGCTGGGCGAGTTCGAGGTCATCGAAGTCGAGTTCGCCGACGGCAGCCGCAAGCAGTTCGCGGCCGGGCTGGAGGCGCACGCCCTGAACGCGCCGCCGGAGTCGCCGCAGGAAGAACAACAGAGCCTCGAAGCGATTCTTGGCCGGTACGAAGCGGAACTGACCCGCAAACTGGTCGCCGCGCTGGAAGCCGACCCCAATCTGGTCTGGATTGCCGGCCGCTGGTTCCCGCGCGCCCTGCTGGTGGAGGTCAACCTCGGCCATCTGAACCTGGCCGAAGCGGTGCTGGACGAGGCCAAAGGACAGCCGCTGCCGACCTCGGCCCTGCTTGAGCAGGTCGAACTGCCGGCCGATGTCAATCCCAAGTTGCTCGAATTCTCGATGAACCTGGCGCTGCAGGAGGACGAGCGCTTCGACGAGGTCGGGCCGGCCGGGGAGGTGCTCTGGTGTCTGCGCCGCCTCGAACCGCCGGATGTGCAGCAAATTCCGCCCTCCTTGCGGTATGTTCCGCTGGAATACGACGCCTCTTTGTTGACCGATGAAATGCGCGCCCTGGAGGCCGAACTCGACGATGAGTTGAGCGAGATCGAACCGCCGGCTGTCCTCCCCGAGGAAGTCACGGTCAGCCTTTCCTATCCGCACTGGCGGGCGGGGACTCTGCCCCTTTCGGCGCGTATGCGCGGCCTCTTCCCGACCGCCTACGTCACCCCGCGCGTCCGCTTCACGATCGTGGACGGCGTCACCAATCAAGAAATGCCGGCCTGGGTGGTGCGCCAGCACGGCTATGTGGCCGGTCTGGGCGACCTGTATCGCAAGCACGGCGTCATTCCGGGCAGTCTCATCACCGTCCGCCGCAGCAAGAAGCCCGGCCAGGTCATCCTGCAGGCGCGGGTGCATCGTCCCATGCGCGACTGGGTGCGGACGGTGCTGGTGGGCAGCGACGGCGGCATCGTCTTTGCCACCCTCAAACAGAATCTGACCTGCGAATTCAATGAACGCATGGTGATCGCCGTCCCCGATGTCGAGGGCGTGGATCAGGCCTGCGCCCGCCTGACGGCCGAAAAACCGCCCTTCGAAAATCTGGCGCTGGGCATGCTGCGCGAACTGAGCAAACTCAATGTCCAGGGACATGTACATGCTCAAGAACTCTACTCGGCCCTCAACATCGTGCGGCGCTGTCCGCCTGCGCCGCTCCTGGCCTGGCTGGCGAGCCGCAAGGACATCAAGCACGTTGGCGATTTGCATTTCCGTCTGACCGAGTCGCAGGAGGCCAGCGATGACTGAGGCCAAGAAATTCAGCCTGATCAAGCCGACCATCGAAACGCCTTTTCACGTTGACTTCGAGTGGTGGAAACAGAACGACCGCAACTGGCACGTCGAACTGCGCGATTTGTTGTGCCCGGAGCATCAGCAGGCCTTTGCCGACCTGCCCGAAGACCAACTCATTGACTGGGTGGATCCCGAGACGGCGGAAGTGCATCCAATGGATGGCTTGCAAAACGCCTTGGTGACCCACTGCGCCCGCCAGGAAGGATTCATCGGCGCCCAGACGACTCTGGTGGACGCCGTCTTCCGTCTGCTGCTCTCGAACGGCAACGCGCCGCTCTCGGCGGCCGAACTGGGACGGCGGCTGGGACGCCCGCCCGAAATCATCCTGCGCACCCTTTCGGGTCCGCACGTCTACAAGGGTATCCGTCCGGTCAGTGAATGAGCAGGAATCTTCCTCGAATCTGGCCCCTGTAGCTCAACGGATAGAGCGCCTGCCTTCTAAGCAGTCGGTTGTGGGTTCGAATCCCGCCAGGGGCGCTGTGCTTAATGGTGTCAGGTACCGTTTTTATTTCGAAAGGAAAATGTGATATGGGAAACGAAAGAACAGGATTGATCAAATTCAAGGGCCAGGATGCAACCGTCATCGGCCCGGACCTTCGGCCTGGGGACGAAGCCCCCGAGTTCACCGTCCAGACCCTCGACTGGTCGCCGTTTTCCGGTCTGGCGGGGACGCAGGGCAAGGTGCGCATCATCGCCGCCGTTCCCTCCCTCGACACCGAGGTCTGCGACCGCGAGACGCGCCGCTTCAACATGGAAGCCGCCGCGCTGGGCGACGATATCGCCATCCTGGTCATCAGCACCGACCTGCCCTTTGCCCAGAAGCGCTGGTGCGGCGCGGCGGGCGTGGACCAGGTCATCGTGCTTTCTGACCACATGAATACCGACTTCGGCGTGAAGTACGGCTGTCTTATCAAAGAGGCCCGCATCCTGCGCCGGGCGGTTTTCGTCGTCAACCGCCAGGGGAAGATCACCTATGCGGCCTACATGCCGGCCCTGGGCGAAGAACCCGATTACGCTGCCGTGCTGGCCGCGGCCCGTTCCGCTCTGACCGAGTGAGGAGGCTTTCATGTCCGTTCAGGTTTGGCACGCCGCCCCCTCTCAGGCGCGTTCGCGCGCCTCGATCCAGGCCATTGGCTGGCAAGTGCGCCTGCACGCTTATTCCTGGAGCCCGCCCACCGACGTCTATGAGACCGATGACAGTTATATCGTGCGGGTCGAAGTGGCGGGGATGTCGCGCTCCGATTTTTCGATTACGGTCGACAAAGAACACCTGGTCATCAGCGGCGTGCGCAGCGACACCCCCGAGCGCCGCGCCTATCATCAGATGGAAATCCGTTTCGGCGAATTCAGCACGGCCGTGGAAACGCCGCCCGACGCCGATATTTCCAAGACCGAGGCCGAGTACGCCGATGGTTTCTTGACCGTGATTCTGCCGAAAATCAAAGCCGTTCGAATTCAAGCCTCATGACCGCCTCACGATGGTATACCTCGTCCCTTGAATTATTGGATTGGATGGGGCTCCAGGATGACCTGCCGGCAGAGGCCGAGTGGTTCCTGCCATCCATCTTTACGCGCGTCCAGAAGAAAGAAGACGACGCTTCCCAGCCCGAGTCGGCTGCCGCCGAGAAGGACGAGACGCCGAAATTCCCCGAGATTCTGCCCATCTTACCCCTGCGCGGGGTCGTCGTCTATCCGCAGACGGCCATCCCGCTGACGATCGGCCAGCCGCGCTCCATCCGCCTGGTGGACGACATCGCCCTGACCGCCGACAAACTGATCGGACTGGTGGCGGCCCGCAACCCCGAACTGGAAACCCCCGGCCCGAACGATTTGTACACGGTCGGGACGGTCGCGACCGTCCACAAATTGTTTCGCGCCCCCGATAACACCATCCGCCTGCTGGTCCAGGGACTGGTGCGCTTCCGCGTGGTCGAGTACGTCGAGCAGGAACCCTACCTGAAAGCGCGCGTCGAAATTGCCCCCGAGACGATCGAAACCGGCCTGGAAATCGAAGCCCTGGCCCGCAGCGCCCGCGACCAGTTCGAGCAGATCTCCGAACTCAGCCCCGGCATCCCGCGCGAACTGGTGCTTTCGATCACCTCCCTCGAAGACCCGCTCCAGACCGTCTATACGATCGCCAATTTCCAGCGCATCGACCTGGAAGACGCCCAGGCCATCCTGGAGATGGATTCCACCAAGGCCAAACTGGAGAAACTGGTCGATCTGCTCGTCCGCGAAGCCGACGTGCTCCAGCTGGGGCAGAAGATTCAGAACCAGGCGCGCTCGGAAATCGAAAGGGTGCAGCGCGAGTACTATTTGCGCGAGCAGATGAAAGCCATCCAGCGCGAACTGGGCGAGCGCGACGAACAGGCGGTCGAGGTCGAGGAATTCCGCCAGAAGATCGAGGCCGCCGGCATGCCCGAGGAGGCCGCCAAGCAGGCCCGCCGCGAACTGGACCGCCTCTCCCGTCTGCCGACCGCCTCGGCCGAGTACGGCGTCATCCGCACCTATCTCGACTGGCTGGTTTCCCTGCCCTGGTCGCAGACGACGCCCGACAATCTGGATATCGCCCACGCCCGCCAGGTGCTCAGTCAAGACCATTACGGCCTGGAGGACATCAAAGAGCGCATTCTGGAATTCCTGGCGGTGCGCAAACTGCGCCTCGAGCGCAAGGAGGAGACCCAGGCCGAAAGCCGCGACCTGATTCGCCGCGAGCGCGAGGGCGTCATCCTGTGCTTCGTCGGGCCGCCGGGCGTCGGCAAGACCTCGCTCGGACAGTCCATCGCGCGGGCGATGGAGCGCAAGTTCGTGCGCATCTCGCTCGGCGGCGTGCGCGACGAGGCCGAGATTCGCGGTCACCGCCGCACCTACATCGGCGCCATGCCGGGACGCATCCTGCAGGCCCTCCGGCGGGTGGAGAGCCGCAACCCGGTCTTCATGCTCGACGAGATCGACAAACTGACGATGGATTTCCACGGCGACCCGGCTTCGGCCTTGCTCGAAGTGCTCGATCCGGAGCAGAACTTCGAGTTCCGCGACAACTACCTCGAAGTCTCCTTCGATCTCTCGCAGGTCTTCTTCATCACCACCGCCAACCAAATCGAGACTATCCCCCCGCCGCTGCTCGACCGCATGGAAGTCATCCATCTTTCGGGTTACACCGAGAGCGAAAAGATCGCCATCGCTCGCGGCTACCTGGTGCCGCGCCAGGTGCGCGAGAACGGCCTGCGCCCGGAAGAAGTCGTCTTCACCAGGGACGCGCTCAAGACCATCATCCGCGAGTACACCCGCGAGGCCGGCGTCCGCAATCTGGAGCGCAAAATCGGGGCCGTCTGCCGCAAACTGGGCACCCGGCTGGCCGAGGGGCAGAAACTCCCTGCCCGAATCACTCCCAAGGTAGTCCGCCATTTGCTGGGACGCCCGCTCTTCCTCGTGACCGAGGAGATCGACGAACGCACCCAGACGCCGGGCGTCGTCCCCGGCCTGGCCTGGACGCCCTTCGGCGGCGACATTCTCTTCGTCGAGGCGACGCAAATGCCCGGCTCCAAAGGCTTCCAGGTGACCGGTTCGGTGGGCAACGTCATGCAGGAATCGGCCCGCGCCGCCCTTTCGTACGTGCGCTCTCACGCTGAGGCGCTGGGCTTGCCCAAGGACTTCTACGAAAAAACCGACATTCACCTTCACATCCCGGCGGGCGCTCAGCCCAAGGACGGGCCGTCGGCGGGCGTGACCATTGCCACCGCCCTCGTCTCGCTCATTTCCGGGCGGCCGGTCAAAAAGGGCGTCGGCATGACCGGCGAGGTCACCTTGCGCGGCCAGGTGCTTCCGGTGGGCGGCATCAAAGAAAAGATGCTGGCGGCCCACCGCGCCGGCCTCAAGACCGTCATCCTGCCAAAACGGAACGCCGCCGACCTGGAGGATGTCCCCGAAGAGGTCAAGAAGAATCTCCACTTCGTCTTCGTCGAATCGGTCGAGGAGGTCATCCAGGCTGCGCTGGACCGCCCGCCTCGCGCCCGCTCGCGTCCCGCGAAAACTGCCAAGGAGGGGACCCAAACGAATGCCCAAAGTACTGCTCGCTGAAGATGACCGCACCATGCTGACGCTGCTCCAGACCCTCCTGACCATCGAGGGTTTCGAGCCGGTTGCCATTTTGGAGAAGCCCGGCGACCTGATCGAAAACATTCGTCTCGAAAAACCGCAGGCGATCCTGCTGGACGTCAACCTGGGAAACCGGGACGGCATCGAGATCGTCCGCCAGATCCGCGCTGTGCCGGAACTGCAGTCGGTGCGGGTGATCATGACCTCGGGCCTGCCGCGCGCCGACGAGTGCCTCGCCGCCGGCGCCGACGATTTTCTGCTCAAACCTTACATGCCCGACGATTTGATCAAACGCCTCCGCCGCTGAGCCGTCCTCTTGTGTCGTGAGCGCCTTGCTGATCCGCGAATTCCGTTTTCCCCAGGATTATCCGGCCGTTTACGCCTTGTGGTCGGCGGCGGGCGCGGGAATCCAACTGCGCCGCTCCGATGAGCCGGAGGAGATCGCCAAGAAACTGACCCGCGACCCCGACCTGTTCCTGGTGGCCGAGGCCGACGGCCAAATCGTCGGCGCGGTGCTGGGCGGCTTCGACGGCCGCCGCGGCCTGGTCTATCATCTGGCGGTCGACGCCGCCTGCCGCGAGCAGGGCATCGGCAGCCGCTTGATGGACGAACTGGAGTCCCGTCTGCGCGCCAAGGGCTGTATCCGCTGCTACTTGCTGGTCACCGTGGACAATGTCCCCGCCATGCGCTTCTACGAGCGGCGCGGCTGGAAACGCATGGACACGGTCTACACCTACGGCAAGGACCTCTGACCACCTGCAACCCTACCCATTCCGGCGCAAGCAGTAGTATAATCCCGCCCGTTTGCATCCTATATTGTTGAGTAAGGAAGTTTCTTATGCCCATGATCGATGTCAATGACCTTCGCAAAGGCGTCACCTTTGAGTTGGATGGCAATCTCTTCAAGGTGATCGAATACAGCCATCACAAACCCGGCCGCGGCAACGCCACCATCCGCGTCAAGGCCCGCAACCTGCGCACCGGCGCCACTCTGGAAAAGACTTTCATCTCTGGCAACCAGGTCGAGGAGGCTCGCCTCGATTTTCACAACGTCCAATATCTCTACAACGATGGCGAGTACTACTACTTCATGGACAACGAGACCTTCGAACAGCCGGCGGTCAAAGCCGAAGTCCTGGGCGATTCGGCCGGCTACCTCAAAGAAGGCATGGAGTGCAAACTCACCTTCTACAAAGGCGAAGCCCTGGATGTCGAACTGCCCCTGACGGTGGATATGAAGGTCGTCCAGGCCGAGGTGGCCGTGCGCGGCGATACCGCCACGGGCGTGACCAAAAAGGTGCGGGTCGAGACCGGCCTCGAGGTCCAGTGCCCGAACTTCGTCAAAGAGGGCGACATCATCCGCATCGACACGCGCACCGGCGCTTACGTCACGCGTGTGTGAGACGGGAGAATCCCGCAGGGAAAGCCTGCGGGATTTTATCAAGGCCATGAAAACGCCCGCCGGAACCGAATGCTCCCAATTTTACGGGGATTATTTTCGCGGCCGCAACCGAGAGGAGTGCCGCCTGCTCGGCCCTTCCTGGACCCGCGACCTGTGCCGCGTCTGCCCCGTCCCGGCCATCGAGCGGGCGAACGCTTGCGAGCACATGCGCTTGCGTCCCCGCGTCGTCCGCCCGCTGACGGCGGGCCTGCAGCGCCGCGTCAGGGTGGAGGCCTATTGCGAGCGGACGGGGCGGGCCGGATTCGACCCCCACATTGGCTGCGGCGACTGTCATCCCCTGCCGTCTGCTTTCGAAGTCAAAGAGTGACCCCCTCCTGAACAAATGAAAATCACCCTGCTCCTCGATCTCGACGACACCCTGCTCGACACCAACATCCAGGAGTTCGCCCCGGCTTATTTTTCCTCCCTGTCGAGCGCCCTGGCCGAATTTGTCTCCCCGGATGTCATGCTGCCCGCCTTGATGGGCGGCACCAAGGCGATGATGCTCAACACCGACCCGGCCCTGACCCTGCGCCAGGTCTTCGACGACTATTTCTTTCCACGCCTGGGAATCGAGCGCGAGGCGCTGCAGCCAGCCATCGAGCGCTACTATGATGAAGTCTTCCCGTCCATTCAGCGGGTGACGCGGCAGCGCCCGGGCGCAATCGCCTTCGTCGAATGGGCCTTCGAGCGCGGTCACCGCGTGGCTGTGGCGACCAATCCTTACTTTCCGCTCAAGGCGGTCCATCACCGCTTGCGCTGGGCCGGTTTGCCGCCCGAGCGTTATCCCTTTGCCCTCATCTCATCCTATGAGACCTTCCATTTCACAAAAGAGGCCGGGGCGTATTTCTACGAATTTCTGGGGCAACTCGGCTGGCCCGATGACCCGCTCGTGATGGTCGGCAACGATTTGGATATGGACCTCCTGCCGGCGCTGAAGGTCGGCTTGCCGGTCTTTTGGGTGCGCGACGGCAAAGAGGAAGCCCATCCCGAAATCCCGCAAGGCGGCTTTGACGACCTGCGCGCCTGGCTCGAAGCGGCCGACCCGCAGACACTTTGCCCCTCCTTCGAGACGCCGCCGGCCTGCCTGGCGGCCCTGCGCGCCGCGCCGGCGGCCATCGCCTCCCTGACCGCCGACCTGCCTCCCGAACGCTGGCAGTGTCAGCCCGCCCCCGGCGAGTGGTGTCTGACGGAGATTTTGTGCCACCTGCGCGATGTCGATCGGGACGTCCACCTGGCGCGCCTGCGGCGGGTGCTGACCGAGGACAATCCCTTCCTGCCCGCCGAGATGACCGACCGCTGGGTGGAAGAGCGCGGCTACGCCCGCCAGCAAGGGCGCGACGCCCTCGAAGGCTTCATCGCCGTCCGCAAAGAATTGCTGACCCTGCTCGACGCCCTCGAACCCGACGCCTGGGCGCGCCCGGCGCGGCATGCCATCTTCGGCCCGGCCAGCCTGCTCGAGTTGGTCCGCTTCATCGCCGAACATGACCGCGCCCACATTCAGCAAGTCTTCAAGACGCGCTGACTTTTCTCTCGTCCGCATCCCTTTGGCATCCCGCGTGTTATAACGTCCAGACAAAACCTGGACGTTATTCTTTTTGCCAAAGGAGAAGACGTTTATGCGCATTCGAGTCGTCGTCACCGGCCTGGGCTGCATCAGCCCGTTGGGGCTGGACTGGGCAGAGACCTGGCAGGCGCTGCTGGCGGGAAAATCAGGCGTCGGGCCGATCACACAGTTCGACGCTTCCGGCTTCGAGACGCGCATCGCCGCCGAAGTCAAGGGCTTCGACGCCGCGGCGCTGTTCGGCGGGCGCGAGGCCCGGCGGATGGACCGCTTCACCCAGTTTGCCCTGGCCGCCTCGCTCGAAGCCGTCAAGGACGCCGGTTTGAATATCTCCGACTCCAACCGCGACCGAATCGGGGCGGTCATCGGGACGGGAATCGGCGGCGTGCATACCCTGGTCGAGAATCTGAAAGTGCTGCAGGAGCGCGGCCCGGCGCGGGTCAGCCCGTTCCTCGTCCCCATGATGCTGGCCGACAGCGCCGCCGGGATGGTCGCCATCCAGTTGGGTCTCCGCGGCCCGAATATGGCAGTAGTCACGGCCTGCGCCACCGGCTCGAATGCCATCGGCGAAGCGGCCGAAGTGATTCGGCGCGGGGCCGCCGACGTCGTCCTGGCCGGCGGCGCGGAGGCGTCCATCCTGCCGATCGCCGTGGCCGGGATGGGCGTCATCGGGGCGCTTTCCACCCGCAACGACGAGCCGCAGCGCGCCTCGCGCCCCTTCGACAAGAATCGCGACGGCTTCGTGATGGGCGAAGGCGCTGCGATTTTGGTCCTCGAGTCGCTCGACCACGCCCGTCGCCGCGGCGCCCGCATCCTGGCCGAACTGACCGGCTACGGAACGTCCGACGACGCCTATCACGTCTCGGCCCCGGCCGAGGACGGCGCCGGCGCGGCCCTCAGCATGCAGTGGGCGCTCGATGACGCCGGCCTACGGGCGCAGGACATCTCCTACATCAACGCCCACGGCACCTCCACGCCGCTCAACGACAAATCCGAAACCGCGGCCATCAAGTCGGTCTTCGGCGAGCACGCCTACCGCGTCCCGGTCTCCTCGACCAAGTCCATGGTCGGCCACTTGCTGGGGGCTTCAGGCGCGCTCGAGGCGGCCGTCGCCGTACAGACCATCGTGGATGGCATCGCGCCGCCGACCATCAACTACGAAACCCCCGACCCCGAATGCGATCTCGATTACATCCCCAATCAGGCCCGCCGTTTGGACGTGAAGCACGTCATGTCCAATTCGTTCGGCTTCGGCGGACACAACGCTACGCTGATTTTCAGCCGCTTGACAGAATAGGAGGGCAAAATGGTCTATGCGCACATTACCGGCTGGGGCTGCGCTGTACCGGAAAAAATCCTGACCAACGCTGACCTGGAAAAAATGGTGGATACCAGCGACGCCTGGATCGTCGAACGCTCGGGGATTCGCGAGCGGCGCATTGCCGGAGAGGGCGAGAGTTCGGCCACGCTGGGGGTGCGGGCGGCCTGGCGCGCCCTGGAAGTCGCCGGGGTGCGGCCCGCCGAGATCGATCTCATCATCTGCGCCACCTCCTCGCCCGAACACATCTTCCCGGCGACGGCCTGCATCATCCAGGATAAACTGGGCGCTTCGCGGGCGGGGGCGTTCGACCTCTCGGCGGCCTGTTCGGGGTTCATCTACGCCGTCCACATGGCGGCGCAGGCCATCCGCAGCGGCGCGCTGAAGACCGTGCTGGTCGTCGGCGCGGAGACGCTCTCGCGCCTGACCGACTGGTCCGACCGCAACACCTGCATCCTGTTCGGCGACGGGGCCGGGGCGTTCGTCTTGCAGGCCAGCCGTCAGCCGGGCGGCGTCCTCTCGGCGGTGCTGCGCGCCGACGGGTCCGGCGCGGATCTGCTGACGGTCCCCGCCGGCGGCTCGCGCCATCCCGCCACGCTCGAGACGGTCAAAGCCGGGATGCACTACATTCACATGGACGGGCGCGAGGTCTTTCGCTTTGCCACCCGCGTCATGGGCAGCGCCACGCAGGAAGCGGTCGCGCAGGCCGGCCTCGACCTGGCCGATGTGCGCTGGATCGTGCCGCATCAGGCCAATATCCGCATCATCGAGGCCGCGGCGCGCTTCCTGAAACTGCCCCTCGACCGCTTTATCGTCAACCTGGAGAGGTACGGCAACACCTCGACCGCCTCCATCCCCTTGGCCGTGTGCGAGGCGGTCGCCGACGGCCGCATCCAGCCGGGAGACCGCCTCGTCCTGGTCGGCTTTGGAGCCGGGCTGACCTGGGGCGCGCTGGTCGCCGAATGGAGCGGCCCGCTCGCCGTCCAGCGGCGCGTCCGGCCGGGGATGTACCGCCTGTGGGCCGGCCTGCGCTCCTTCCTGCGCCGCCTGGCGCGCTTCTTCGAAGGGCTGGTGTGGGGACGCAAGGCGTAAGGATGGTCAAAACCCTCGGATTGTGGTAAAGTAATCCCACCTTGTTCGAGGAGGCAGCCATGTTCAGGCAATTTGGTTTACCCGAACTGCTCATCATCCTGGCGATTATCGTCCTGGTCTTTGGCGTTGGCCGCATCTCCAAAGTCGCCGGCGAGTTGGGCAAAGGCATCCGCGCCTTCAAGAAGGGGCTGGCAGGCGAGGATGAAGACGAGACCAAAGAGACGGATGAATCGGGAAAAAAAGATGAAAAGTGAACATCCGTCGAGGAACCCGGTCCCATCGAGAGACCGGGTTTCTCCATCTCCGATCCACCTTCTCGACCCTCATCCAGACGGCCGCCCGGCCGTCCTTTTGTTGCACGGCCTGGGCGCGACCGGCGCTTCCTGGACCCTGCAACTGTCCGCCCTGACCGAGGCGGGGTTCCGGCCCCTGGCCCCCGACCTGCCCGGCTTTGGCGCCTCGCCCTACGACGGCCGCGGCTGGAGCGTCCGCCGCGTGGCGGCGCAGATGGCTGCCCTGCTCGAAGAGCGGGCGACCGGCCCGGCGCACATCGTTGGTATCTCGATGGGCGGCGTCATCGCCCAGCGCTTTGCCTTCGATTTTCCCGCCCTGACCCGCCGCCTGGTGCTGGTCAACACCTTTGCCGTCCTGCGTCCGGCCAGGCTGCGAGGTTGGCTGTATTTTTTGCAGCGTTTCCTGGTGGTGAACACGCTGGGGCTGGAGGCGCAGGCGAAAGTCGTCGCGCGGCGCATCTTTCCCGACCCGCAGCAAGAGTCTTTGCGCCAGATTCTGGTCGACTCGATTGCTTCGGCCGACCCTCGGGCGTACCGGCGGGCGATGCTGGCTCTCGGCCTCTTCGATTCGCGCCCCTGGCTGGGACGCATCCAAGCGCCGACGCTGGTCGTCACCGGCGAGCGCGATTCCACCGTCGATCCGGTCCGTCAGCGGCTGCTGGCAGAGGGCATCCCCGGCGCGCGTCAGGTCATCATCCCCGGCGCGGGCCACGCCGTCAGCGTGGACCGGGCCGAGGAATTCAATAGAGTTCTGGTAGATTTCTTGGAATCGTGAGGCTTTAGAGAAGGGCTATCTGGAAAGCAGGGCGGCAAAGTATCTTGCGCCCTCTTGGCGAATTGGGAATATGCTCTGGCGCTCTTCGCGCGCCTTGGCGGTTTTCGAGACTTGGCGAATTTGGAATCTCTCTTGGCGTTCTCCGCGCCTTGGCGGTTTTCGAGACTTGGCGAATTTGGAATCTCTCTTGGCGTTCTCCGCGCCTTGGCGGTTTTCGAGACTTGGCGAATTTGGAATCTCTCTTGGCGTTCTCCGCGCCTTGGCGGTTTTCGAGACTTGGCGAATTTGGAATCTCTCTTGGCGTTCTCCGCGCCTTGGCGGTTCTTAAACTATTCCCTGTCGAAATGCAGCAATTCGAGAATGGTCCCCAATTGGGCGCTGGCGTCCAGATAAGCGTATTGGCCGCCGTCCCAGCCGCCGGACTGGATGACCTCGATCTCCTTCTGATTCAGGAAAGCGATCGCCTGTTGCAGATCGTTGACCTTGAAGGCGATGTGATGAATGCCCTCGCCTCGGGCGCGCAGGAATTCTTCCCAGGTGCTCGGCCCGCCGACCGGTTCGATCAGTTCCATCTGCACGCTTCCCAGGTCGAAGAAGGCGGCCTTGCCCTTTGCCTGGGAAGGCTGGCCCCGATAGACGGTATTGGCAAACGAATCGTGGGCGATCTCGACCACCTCGGGCAGGGGGATGCCGAACACCTCGGCATAGCGACGGGCGGCCCGGGCGACGTCGCGGACGACGATCCCGATTTGTACGACGGCATGATTGTCCAGTTTGTTCATCCTTGCCTCGCCTGGTTCATTCGAATTCGATTTCCAGTTCTTCGTCTTCTTTCCAATCTTCCACTTTCTCAATCTCGATTTCCTGGAACAGCCCCTCCTGGTACGCGGCGACGCGGTAACGCTTGACCAGTTCGAGCAGGGCTAGGAACGTGACCACCACTTCCAGCCGGGAGGGTTTCTCGCCGAGCAGGCCGCGGAAGGTGGCGCGGCCTTCTTTTTGCAGCGCGGCGGCGATCCAGGCAATCTTTTCGCGGATGGTGATGCGCGGCGCTGCGATGACCGTCCCCAGCGCCTGCTTCTCCTGTTCCTCGGCAAAGACGGCCTGGGCCGCGGCCAGCAGATCGGCGAGGGTGACGTCCGAGAGGTCCAGGCGGCCTTCCACTTTGGGCGGCGGCGCGACCCGCAGATACGTCCGCAAATGTCGGTCTTCGCGCTCCTCCAGCCAGGCGGCCAGTTCCTTGAAGCGCTTGTAGATGCGCAACTGCCGGGCCAGCGACTCGCCCACGTCTTCCTCGCCCGCCTCGCGCGCCGGCGGACGCGGCAGCAAGGCCTCCGATTTGATTTGCAGCAGTTTGGCCGCCACCACCAGGAAGGCCGAAATTTCGTCCGCCGGCACCTGCATCTGATGGATGTACTCCAGATACTGGTCGGTGACCGCCGCCAGCGCCACGGCGGTGATGTCCAGTTCGGCGCGCTCGATCAACTGCAGGAGCAGGTCGAGCGGTCCCTCGTAAACCGGAATGCTGACGGTGTAACCGCGGGCGAAACCATCTTGTTCCATGGCGGGGAGATTATAACGTATAATTTGCCCATGTCGCTCCCGGCCCCCGTTTGTCTCGATTGTCGGCAGCCCTATCCGGCGGAGGGGTTTCCCTGGCGCTGTCCGGCTTGCGGCGGCCTTTTCGATTACCCCGATCTCTGGACCTTCGACCCGGCCGCGGTGGATCGCGCCCAGCCGGGCGTTTTTCGCTACCGGCACACGTTTGGCCTTCCGCCAGACGCCTCGCCGGTCTCGCTCGGCGAGGGCGGGACGCCGCTCGTTTGGGCGCGGGTCTTCGGGAGGCAGGTTGCCTTCAAATGTGAATTTCTCAACCCGACCGGTTCGTTCAAGGACCGCGGCTCGGCGTTGATCGTCACCTGGTTGACCCTGCGCGGGCAGACGGAGGCGGTCGAGGATTCGTCGGGGAACGCCGGAGCCTCATTTGCCGCTTACGCCGCCCGCGCCGGACTCCGCGCCCGTATTTTCGTCCCCGCCGCGGCCTCCGGCCCGAAGCGGGCGCACATCCTGGCCTGCGGCGCGGACCTGGTCCCGGTTGCCGGTTCGCGCGCCGACGTGGCCGAGGCCGTCCGCCGCGAGGCGGAGGCGGGCGCGGCCTATGCCAGTCATGCGGCGCTGCCGTTCAATCTGCCGGGCTATGCCACCGCGGCCTACGAAATCTTCGACCAGTTGGGCGGGGACATGCCGGGGGCGGTGGTTGTACCGGCGGGGCAGGGAGGGCTGTTGCTGGGACTGAGCCGCGGTTTCGCCGCGTTGCGTGTAGCCAACTCGGGGAAAAGGCAGTATAAAATTCCGCAGATGGTCGCGGTGCAGGCGCGGGCCTGCGCGCCGCTGTGGGCGGCGTTTGCGCGGCGGGAGGATGCGGCCCTGGCCGAACAGCCGACCCTGGCCGAGGGCGTGCGCGTCCTGCGGCCGCTGCGCGCCGAGGCGGTGCTGGCTGCCGTCGCCGTCAGCGGCGGGACGGTCGTTGCCGTCGAGGAGCAGGCCATTCTTCCGGGGCGCGACGCCCTGGCGCGGCTGGGATTCTACGTCGAGCCGACCTCCGCCCTCGTCTGGTCGGCGCTGGAGCAGGCGTTGCCGTCCTTGCCCGATCCGGTCGTGGTGGTGTTGACGGGATCGGGATATAAATATGCTGGCTAGGGTTGCGCAGCACTCTCAGAAACATTTAGGACGGTTGGGTGTTTTATGAGTTCAACGAGGGCGAGGCGGAATCCCTTGCCGCTGGACGGGCGCGACCGACTTTGCAGGAATGCGGTCAATCTGTTTCGAGTCAGGAGGCGTTGAAAATGGAAACTGTTCTAATCGTTGCAATTTTGGCGCTGATGGTGATCGGCGGAGGACTCTTTGCGCTGCGCGTGCGTCCTCCCGATGCTCTGGTGCTGTTCGAGAAAAAGGGGAAAATCGAACTCCGGCGAGGATGGTTGTATCCGCGCCATTTCAGCCTTCTTCTGAAGCGCGCTCCCCAGCCGATTCAACTGGACGTGGAGGCGGCTGCGTCCGGCAATTTGGGGGTCAGGGTCAAATTGGTCGGCTCGGTCGCTCCGGCGCTGGATCATTTGCAGGCGTTGGTGCGGGTGGGCGGCTGGAATGACGAGGCGGTCGCCCGAGCCGCCGAACAGGCCGGCATTTATCTGGAGGGATTGGTCAAGGAATACGCCGAACAGGCCGAAATTCAGGCGTTGTCGTCCAAAGGATTGACAGATTTTCTCGAGCAGCGGTCTGCCCAATTCCGCGAGCGCTTTGGCCTCGAGGTGATTTCGCTGGCGGTGCAATCTCTGGAGCCAGCCGACGCCGAGATTGCCGAAGCCTTGCGGCAGCAAGAACAAGCGCGTCTGCTGGAGCAGACCGAGAAACTCAACCACCAGGCCCGCGTCGCGGCGGCCAAGTCGAAGTATCAGGCCGATGAAGAGATTGCCGCAATGGAGCATGCCCTGGCGTTGAAGAAAGTCGCTCTTCAGCAAGAATTGCTCGAGCAGGAGAATGCTTTGGCCCAAAAACGCCTGGAGGATGAGTTGGCTCGCAATCGCATGCGGCTGGCGTTCGAAAAGGAAGAACTGGCGGTTCTCAAAGAAACTCCGGAACTTCTGGTGTTGACTCCTCAGGCAGTTCGCCTGGCCGAGGCCAGTCAGAGCCTCAAAAATGCTCGCACGGTCATTGCCTTCTCGCCGCAAGATTTGGCTGGTTCGGACCTGCTCGAGTTCTTCCAGAAGATGCTCAACCGGGCATTGGAAAAGAAAGAATCGACGCCCCCCGGCATAGCCGAATGAAAACGTTGGGCGGCGCGATTCCTATGGTCGCGAGGGCGCATTCTCTATGGCGTATTCTGATCCCATGCACTTCTTTCGTTTGAAGCAGGTTCGCGTCGCGCGAGTCTCTGAGATCAGCGAGGCTACCGCCACTGCGCCGGTCTCGCCCGAGGAGCGGATCAACTTCCACATCGGCAATCCGTTGCAGGATCGACGTCTGTCCTCCGCTTTTTTGCGCGTTGCTCTGGGAATCGAGATCGGTCGGCAAGACCTCGCGGAGACGGATAGGCTGCTCGAACATTTGGGGTGGGGAGAGGCCGAGCGCGCCAAACTGGAATTTCTGGCGCGCCTGATCGAGCGAAGCGCTCCGTACGCCCCGCGCGGCGGCTACAGCCGCAAAGCGCCCCATCCGCTGGTCAAACTGTTCACTCATTGGCTGGAAAATCAATCTGAGCCGCTGCGCTACAACCTCGAGGACCCGGCGGGTAAGCGCGAGATCATTCTGGCTTCGGGGGGCGTAGAGGAGACTTTGCGCGTCATTCTGACGGCGATTTCCCAATACTTGCAGGCGGGGCCGGCGCAGATTTTCTGCTATCGGCGCGATGTTCCCGCGTTCTGGAGCGAGATGCCCAATCTGCGGATCGAGTCGCTCCCCGCCGACGAGCGCGCCGCGCGCCGCGCCCTCGAAACCTGGTTTGTGCATCAGCCGGAGATTCCCACCTTCTTGATTGTGGGCGATGGGTTGAGTGAAGAGACGCGCCGCAAACTGCGCCTGCTGAGCATCCAGGCCCCGCTTTTTTTCCTGGAGGCCAACAACGCGCTCAATCAGCATTCGCTGGCCCGCGAAGCCCGTCTGATGCAGCGCGTCATTCGCCTGCTCACCCCCGCCATCTTTGCCCCCCAACTCGACGCGCTTTCGACTGTCTTTGTGATTGGCAACGCTGATTTCTTGAATGTCATTGAAAATGTACATTTTCAGTTGAAGGGCACTCCTTCTTCTTCCGAGATCGAATACTTGCACTTTCTGCTGGAACAACAACTTCTGGAGACGCAACCGCCTTCCCACCCGGCCTTGACGGCCGGCGGCGACCCGCAGGAGGGGATCGAGAGCGGCGTTCCTGCGATCAACGCTTTCATGCATAATATCACGGACAGTAGCATATTTAGGGCGAAATTGATCGAGAGCGGCGTTCCTGCGATCAACGCTTTCATGCAACTTTCCGCCCGGGCCGGCAAGCGGTTGGAGACTTTGATTCAAGACAAGGCCCAGACCGTCGGCCGCCTGACGGCCGTTTTCGAAGAGAAGATCGACCGCGCCGCGCGCCTCGTCTCGAAGCATAGCAGGGCGTTTTCTCTCGATCTGGTCGATGAGTTCGCGGGCCTCGATGCTCTGTCCTTGTTGAACGAGTTGGTCGTCAACGGGCACGACCCTCTCTGGCAGAAGCGTTTGCAGCGCAGTTTTCTGAGCGCGTTCGTTCGTCATCAACCGCACTATCGTCCTGAGGCCTGTCTGGTGACCAGCGGTTCCTCCCGCACGGCTCTGGGTTTGCTTGGTTTTCATTGTGGACTCACAGAGGTCGTCTTTCCCGATTTGAGTTGGTCGTATGAGCAGTGTTTTCCCAGGGTGCATGCTGTTCCCTTGACCGAAACGCTTGCTCTCGATGTGGATGCCATCCTCGCGAAACTGAAGGCCCTTTGTCAGGCCGACCCGCGCTGGCCCGAACACGGGGCGCTGGCCATCAACAATCCCCATAACGCCACCGGCCGCATCTTTGCCGAGGCGGAGATGCGGCGCCTGATCGCCTGGTGCCTGCAACAGGGCATTTATGTGATTGACGACCTGGCGTATCAGAATGTCGCCCCGGTAGACGGCTTGCCGCTCATTCCCACCGCCCGCCAGATAGCCGATGATTTGGCGCGTCAGGGGATGCTCAACGAAGCCCAGGCGGAACGGGTGATCACCGTACATTCGATGTCGAAGACGGACTGTCTGGCCGGGGCGCGCCTGTCGGTGGTCGAAATTCGCGAGGCGCGATTGCGGCAGCGGTTCGCAGAGATCAACGAACGCATTGTCCCCAATCTGGCCGCTATTTTTATTGGCTATTTGTTCTACCGCGGTCATCCGGAGGAGGCGCGCGCCTATTGGCGCTTGCGCAATGCCCTCTTCAAGGAACGCAGCGAAGCCTTGCTGGCCGCGGTCGCCAATCTGCCCGCCGAGCGCAATCCCTTCGAATTGACCATCCTGCCCCCGGAAGGTAGTATGTATCCGCTGTTGCAGATCCGGCGCCTCCCCAACGGCCTTTCGCTCGATTGGCTGGCCTCGGCGCTGGCGCGGCGCGGAATTGGCCTGCTGCCTCTGGCGAGTTTTGCGCGCACCGAGAGGGGCTTTGATACGGGGCGCAGCACGTTTCGTCTCACGTTGGGCGGAAGCGACGACGCCGAGACCATGCAGGTAAAAGCGCGCCGTTTGTTGATCGATTTGAACCGTTTGATCGAAGAGGAAGAAGCGCGTTACAACCGCCGGCAGTTGCGTTTTTCTCCCTTTTTGTCCGAACACGAAGCCCGTCTGACCTCCCGTTTGCAAATGTGGGATGACCTCGTCCAACAGATGACGAGATCCCTCGATCGTATCTCGGCTTCGAGCCCGATGGCCGATTTCCCTTCGCCGGAAAACGCTCGCCTGCGCCAGGATTTTCTGAAGCGGTACTTGCCCGAGCGATTGAATCTGTTCCGGCAACGTTTGCGCGAACGGATGCTGGTCAGCGAGGCCGGGATGCGCAAAGCCGCGCAGGACGGCCATTGGCTCGCCGAACGGCTGGAGCGCGAGTTCATGAAAGATTCGCTGGCCCGCCGGCAGGAATCTTTTCGTCTGCGCACCCATGATCGCACGGTGCATCCCACGCAAATGTATTCTCTCCAGGCAGAGATCGCCGTGGAGGCGATCCAGCGCGCCCTCGTCGCCGACCGCCCCGTTACTTCGGCGATGATCGAAAGGGCCGGCCAGGAATTGTGGCGCGAGTTTCTTGGACAGAACATCAGCATCGATTCTGAGCGCGAAGCCGATGAGATGTTGCTGGATTTCGATTCGCTCGTCGTTTGCGAGTCGTATGTCGAACAATTCGCCGATTCCCGCCTGCCGATCTTCCTCTCGTTTTGGAGCGACTGGGATGGGACGAATCGCCCTTCGGGTCAGGGGCATCGGCTGGCCGCGTCTGCGGTCATGGAGAACGTACGTCGCATGGCCGGGATTCTGAGTCTCCTGCGTCGCGCGGCGCCTCAGTTGCCCCTTCCCCCCGATTTGCTGTCCGAACTGGAAAATTTGCCGAAACGGGCCGCGACGTTTCGCCGACTCTTGAACGACATCACCCAACTGACCCATCAGTTGGAACAGCGCTACCGCGTTTATCTGCCTTACACTTTGATCGCCTCGCCTCTCCAACAGTTGGCCGTCCGTCTGCATCTGCGCCGCGATCCGGCTCAGGTGTTGTGGCAGCACAACGATCGCTACGAGCGAAAAATGCTCGAACTGCGCGCCCGCCGCCGCGTCATGTTGGAAGAATGGTTTGCCCTCAATAAGAGATTGCGCAAACAACTCTACGCGCTCATTCCCGCCATCCAGGCCCATCGCGCTTCTGAATCGCTCCTGCGCGCCGCAGTGGAGTATTGCGATATTCTACAGCGGGTTGTCATTACCCCTCGTGTGCACCAGGCGATGATCACCTCGCGCGAACAGTTTGCAATCGACACCACCGCTTTCAACATGCAGGAGATCAACGCGATCGCGGGCAAATACGGCAACCCCGGTCTGACGTTGGGATTGCAAATCAGCATGTCCAGCCGCGCCGAAGCGCTCATCGCCCTCGACCGAAAAATGAACTCCCAGGCAGAACGCTTTCGGCGCGAATATCCGGGCGTCGAATTGCCCTCCATCTGGCTGATTCCGCTCTTCGAGGACATCGAGGCGGTTCAGCAAATCCCCGATTACCTTGATCGTCTGTGGGATTATGCCGCCCAGACCCGTCACACCGACCAGACGCCGCAAGAACGACTCTCGGAGTTCCTGGCGGAAATTTTCATCGCTGGCTCCGACCTCAGTCAACAGATCGGCCAGGCGCATGGCGCGTTCGAGTACGCCCGAAGCAAACATCGGATTCAGACCTGGCTGGCCGAACACGGCCTGACCGGATCGATTCGGCTCAAACTGGGCAGCGGCGAGCCGATGCAACGTCAGGGCGGCTATTATTCGTCCGTGGCCGGTCAGCCGGCCTTTCCCGATGCGGAGAAACAGCGCCGTCGGCTGGAGAGGAATCTGCCGCCTGCCGCTCAGCGCAGCACCGTCTATGCGGTGACGCCTCTACAGGGAGTTTTCTTGGGCGGCGATTTGCGCACCCTGCAAAGCAACCTCGCCGAACAGATGCGTTTCCTGCCCGTCGACGAGCGGGCCAATCTCCTCTATCACCTGCGGGAGAGTCAGCGATTGCACCGCCAGAACCTGACCCGCGCCGCCGAAACCTTGACCGAAAGCCGGCTGGGCAAGGGGCGCGGCGCCCAGGAAATGGAACGCCTGACGATGGGCCTGACCGAACCGCTCTACGAGGAATTTCTTCGAGACCTGACCGAGCACTTTCGCCATATCTTATATGGCAGACCCGAAGACGTTTTCGGACTGCACATTGTTTCTTATTTCGTTGCTCGTTCTGTTCCACAACTGCGCGATCGCCTTCCCTCTCGATGGCGGCCGGTCCCCGGCCTTCATCGAGGTCAACAAATCGTCGCCCATGTGGCCGAGATGATTCCTCTTTGCAATCAGGGCAGCATGTTGCGCGCCATTGCCCACAATCAAGCCCAAACCGTCGTTTTGGGAATCAACCAGTTGACGACCGGCCTGTTCCGCGCCCTGGAATATTATGCGCAAAAGACGTTTTCAGAGACAGAACGCCACAGTTTGATCGCCGAACGCATTCTGCCGCGCCTGCCCGTCTATGAAATCCTGCATACCTTGCGCCTCTACCAGGATTGGCGCGGCGAAATCCTGCGCGGCGTCGAGACGGCTTTTCCGGCAGGACATTCCACCCTGGTCGCCTTGCGCGAAGACCACGATGCCATGCTGCGTTTCCTGCCGCTCTTTCAGCAAGAATTGCTGCGGCGGCACGGCCTGAATGTCAGCGACTTCTTCAACAACGGTGTGTTCATTCCGGACCTGTTGCCCGCCCTGCGCCCCGACCTGGCTGTGCTCATGCAGGAAAATCTGTTCAACACCGACCTCGAACGGATGCTTCAAAGAACCAGCGGGAAGGTGGACTCTCGCTGGCAGGCGGAAGTTGCTCGTCTCCTTGCCCTTCCAGAAAAAATCCGCCATTGGCGGCTGCAGATTTGGGCGCTGATTGGCGATTCGATCTATCAGCGTGTGCAGAGTTTCACCGAACTGGCGATGGCTTTGCATGCTTTCTCGGCCGGCCGCTCTTCCCCGGCGCTGCGCTCCCCGGCGGCCGGAAGCCGCCTGCCCTCGGCGCTGACCGCCTTCCTGCGCTCGGCGCGCGTGGATGATGAAATGCGTCAATTCCTGGTGGGCGCTATGGAACAACTGCGCCAGATCACCGAAACCAGCATCGAAGTGCCGGTCAGCATCATCCGCGCCATCAACGATGTGGAACGGATTGCTCAGATCGAAGAAACTGCTTTGCCGCCGGAGAAGCAGGCTGCTCTGCGATTGTGTCTGTTGCAGATTGCAAGACTGACGGGCGAAAATGGCTGAGCGGAACCGTTGAAAACGGCGTCTGGAGTTTGGAGAGTGAAACCGTCTTCCCTAATCGTCCATCTGCTTTTATACTTTCCCGCATCTCTTCTCTTGGAGCATTGCTTCTCATGACCCACCGCGCCCGCTGGCTCGTCTCTCCGCCCATCACCCCTCAGGCCGACCAGGCTCTTTCCGAGTTCCCTCCCATTCTGCGCCAGATTCTCTTCAACCGCGGCTATGCAGACCCCGCGAAGGCGCGCGCCTTTCTGCAGGCCAAAACGATCTTCGATACGTCGCCCTTTCGATTGAAAGACATGGAACGGGTCGTCGCCCGCCTCCGCGGCGCTTTGGCGGCGGGAGAGCCGATCGCCATTTACGGCGACTACGATGTGGACGGCGTCACCGCCACCGCGTTGCTCGTCCAGACGCTGCGGGCGCTGGGCGGAAACGTGCGCCCCTACATTCCCAACCGCTTCGACGAGGGCTACGGATTGAACAGCGAGGCGCTCGAGACGCTGGCCGCCGAGGGGGTGAAACTGGTCCTCAGCGTGGACTGCGGCATCCGTTCCCCGGCCGAGGCGGCCCGCGCCCGGACCCTCGGCCTGGACCTGATCGTCACCGACCACCATCATCCCGCCGAGGAACTGCCTCCCGCTTACGCCATCATCAATCCGAAACAGCCGGGCGACGACTATCCCGACAAAGACCTGGCCGGGGTGGGCGTGGCGTACAAGATCGCCCAGGCCCTGCTGGACGGCTCGGCCGAGTCGGAGCGGCTGATTTCGCTGCTCGATCTGGTGGCGCTGGGGACGGTCGCCGACCTGGCCCCGCTGACGGGCGAGAACCGCGCCCTGGTGCGCCGCGGCCTGGAGCAGATGCGGGCGACCCGCCGCCAGGGGTTGTTCTCGCTGGCCAATGTGGCGGGCATTCCGCTGAAGACGGTCAACGCCACGCACATCGGTTTTATGCTCGGCCCGCGCCTCAACGCCGCCGGCCGGCTCGAATCGGCCCTGGCGGCCTATGAGTTGCTGACCACCGAACAAGTCCAGCGGGCGGGCGAACTGGCCGTCAAACTCGATCAACAGAACCGCGAGCGTCAGGCCCTGACGCGCCGCATCCAGGCCGAGGCCGAGGCCCTGGCGCTGGCCGAGGATCCCGATTCGCCTCTCCTGTTTGCCGTGCATCCAGACTTCAATCCGGGCGTCGTCGGGCTGGCGGCGGCCCGTCTGACGGAGGCGTATTATCGTCCGGCGGTGGTCGGGCAGAGAGGCGAGGAGGTCACCCGTTGCTCGTGCCGCTCGATCCCGGAGTTTCACATCACCGAGGCGCTGGATGCGTGCCGCGATTTGCTCGTGCGGCATGGCGGACACGCCGCCGCGGCCGGTTTCACCGTCCGCAATGAGAATCTGGGCGAGTTGAAAGCCCGCCTCAAGGCGATCGCTGCCGAGCGGCTGGGCGGACTCGATCTGCGCCCGACGCTGGCCGCCGACGCCGAGGTCCCGCTGGCCGAGTTGCGCCCCGACCTGCTCAAATACCTCGATCTGTTGCAGCCGACCGGTTACGGCAACCCGGAGGCGGTGTTCGTCGCCCGCGGCGTGCGCGTCCAGAGCAGCCGCGTCGTCGGCGCGGACGGCCAGCACCTGAAACTGACCGTCAGCGACGGGCGGCTCACCTTTGACGCCATCGGCTTCCGTCTGGGGCATTTGCAGGCCGCGCTCCCGCCGCGCCTCGACTTGCTGTTCACTTTCGAGATGAACGAGTACAACGGGCGCGCCAGTCTGCAACTCAATCTCAAGGACATCAAACCGGCCGGGGAGCCCGATTGACAATTTGCTCCAAGGGGAGGAGGAAAGCATCGAATTTCACGAATGTCCCGAACCCTTTTCGTAAAATTCGTGTCATTCGGTGCCGAAAAACAGCAACGCGCTCGCGCGCAGCGAAGAGCCCGTTTCCTTCGAGGAAACGGGCTCTTCGGCCTCTGGCCTTCGCGGCGCTCCCACCAGACGCCGTTATAACGTCCCAAATTTATTTCGTAGAATTCGTGTCATTCGATGCCAAAAAACAGCAACGCGCTCGCGCGCAGCCTAAAAGTCGAATCAGGTCAATCCACGAACCGGTATTTGATCAGCGTCCAGACAGCGACGAAGGCGTCCTTCATCCGGATTTTCTTGCCCTCCGAGTAATCGCGCGGATGGAAGGAGATCGGCACCTCGTAGATGCGCCACTTGCGTTTCAGGACTTTGGCGGTGAATTCGGGTTCGAAGTCGAAGCGCCTGGCGTGGAGGGGCATGTCGGCCACCACTTCGCGCCGGAAGACTTTGTAGCCGGTTTCCATATCGGTCAGGATGTTGTTGTAGAGGATGTTGGTCAGCAGGGTGAGCAGTTTGTTGGCGACCATGTTCCAGAACAGGATGGCGCGGTGGGGCGCGCCGAGGAAGCGCGATCCGTACACCACGTCGGCCAGGCCGTCTGCGATAGGCTGGAGCAGGCAGGGATATTCGCGCGGATCGTATTCCAGGTCGGCGTCCTGGATGAGCAGGACCTCGCCGCGCGCCGCCGTCATTCCAGTGCGGACGGCGGCCCCTTTGCCCTGATTCTTTTCGTGGAGCAAAACGCGCAGGTCGTCCCCCTTGTCCAGCGCGGCGAGCCGCTCGCGGGTCCCGTCGGTGGAGCCGTCGTCCACGACGATGATTTCGTCGGCCAGGCAGGTGGCCCGCACGCGGCGGATGATTTCTTCGATGCTGTTGACTTCGTTATAGACAGGGATGATGACGGAGAGTTTCATAAAACGATTATAAACGAAATCCGTCTGTGAGAAAAAAGCCGCCGTGCTATAATTCAATCATCGCTGATGATTGAGGAGGCTGCAATGAGCGCCGTTCCTAGACCGGAAGGACAAGCCCAGAACACGCCCTGGTATCCGCCGCCGATTACCCGCCTGGAGGACACGGGGCTGTCGCCGCTCTGGCTTCAGGACCTGGCCCTGAAGATTCTGTACTTTCAGGGCTACCTTTCGGGCTTCAAGATCGCCGAGGAGATGGCCCTGCCGTTTGCCGGCATCACCGACCAGATTCTAGAATCGCTCAAGCGCGAAAAACTGGTGGAGGTCAAATCGGCGGCCGGCGGCCTGGGGGAGGGGTCGTATCAGTACGCCATCTCGGGGGCGGGGATGGTGCGGGCGCGCGAGGCCCTCGAGCGCAGCCAGTACGCCGGTCCCGCGCCGGTGCCGCTGGAGGTTTATAACGAGGCCATCCGCCGCCAGAAATCGGGGCGGCTGACCGTCACCAGCCGGACGATGCGCCAGATTCTCTCTCATCTGGTCCTTTCGGAGAACACCTTCCAGCGCCTCGGTCCGGCGCTCAACTCGGGGACCTCGATTTTCCTCTACGGCCCGCCTGGCAACGGCAAGACCAGCGTGGCGAAGGCGTTCGGCAGTCTGGCGCTGAGTCAGATCATGTACATCCCGGCCGCGCTGTATATTGACGGGCAGGTGGTCAAACTGTATGACTCCGTCAACCACCAACTGGCGAAAGAGGAAGACGCCACCCCGACCGGGACCGGATCGCTGCGCACCAGCAGCCGGCGCGACCCGCGCTGGGTCAAAATCCGCCGCCCCTTCATCATGACCGGCGGCGAGTTGACGCTGAGCGGCCTCGACCTGGTCTTCGACGACACGCACAAGTTCTACGAAGCGCCCTTCCAGGTGAAGGCCAACGGCGGCATTTTGCTCATTGATGACTTTGGCCGCCAGCAGGTGCGGCCGCGCGATTTGCTCAACCGCTGGATCGTCCCGCTCGAGAACCGCGTCGATTATCTGACCCTACACACCGGCCGCAAGGTGGAGGTGCCGTTCGATGTGCTGGTGGTCTTCTCGACCAACCTGCCGCCGCGCGACCTGGTGGACGAGGCCTTCCTGCGCCGCCTGCGCCACAAGATCGAAATCGGCGACCCGACCTTCGAGGAGTACCGCGAAATCTTCCGGCGGGTGGCCCAGCAGAAGGGGATTCAGTACAACGACCAGGCGCTGGCCTATCTCATTCAGGAATACTACATCAAGCGCAACCGCAAAGTGCGCGCCTCGCACCCGCGCGACCTGTGCGACCAGATTCTCGACATCTCGCGCTATCTGACGGTCGAGCCGGTGATGAGCAAAGAGATGATTGACCGCGCCGCCAGCGCCTACTTCGTGGAGTTGTGACCATGCTCGATTGGCCTCGTCCGGCAGTCATTGCCCATCGCGGCGCCTCGGCGCATGCGCCGGAGAACACCCTGGCGGCCTTCGAACTGGCCGTCCAGCAGGGGGCGGATGCCGTCGAGTTCGATGTCAAATTGACCGCCGACGGCCAGGTGGTCGTCTTGCACGACCAGACCGTGGACCGGACGACCGACGGCCGCGGCGACCTGCGCGCCTTTTCGCTGGCCGCGCTGCGCGAACTGGACGCCGGGGCGCGTTTCTCCGAGCAGTTTCGCGGCCAGCGCGTCCCGACCCTGGAGGAGGTCTTCGAGACGGTCGGCCGGCGCGTCCGCATGAACATTGAGTTGACGAATTACGCCACCCCCCTGGATTCGCTGGTGCCCGCGGTGGTCGCCCTGGTGCGCCGTTTTGGGCTGGAAAAGCAGGTGTTGTTCTCGTCTTTCTTCCCGCACAACCTGCGGCAGGCGAAGCGCCTCTTGCCGGAAGTCCCCTGCGGCCTCTTGACCTGGGCCGGCTGGATGGGCTGGTGGGGGCGCGCGGTCGGCTTCCGCGCCGGGGTGTATCAGGCGATTCATCCGAACTTGCAAGATGTGGATGCGGCCCGGGTGAGGCGCTGGCAGGCGGCGGGGCGGCGCGTCCACGTTTGGACGGTCAACGCCGAGGCCGATCTGGCGCGCCTGTTCGCTGAGGGCGTTGACGGGGTCTTTACGGATGACCCGGCCCTGGCCTTGCGTCTGCTGGGGAGGGGGAAATGATTCCGGCGGAGTGGCTCGATCAAGCCGCGTTGCGCATAGCCCCTCACATTCGGCGGACGTTGCTGACCAACGACGCCGAATTGAATCTGTATTTGAAGTGGGAAAATCAGCAGGTGACGGGGTCGTTCAAGGCGCGCGGGGCGTTGAACAAGGTGTTGTCGTTGCAGCCCTGGGAACGCCAGGCGGGCCTGGTGACCGCTTCGGCGGGCAATCACGGTCAGGGTGTGGCGCTGGCCGGCCGCTTGACCGGCGCGCCGGTGATCGTCTTTGCCTCGGCCCATGCCGCGCCGGTCAAACTGGAGGCCATGCGCGCCCTGGGCGCGGAAGTCCGGCTGGTGGAGGGCGGCTACGACGAGGCCGAACGGACGGCGCTCCGCTTTGCCGCCGAGAGCGGCCGGACGTGGGTCTCGGCCTACAATGACGGCCAGGTGATTGCCGGTCAGGGGACGATCGGCCTGGAAATGATTGCCGATTTGCCGCCCGATGCGGCCCCGACCTGGCTGGTGCCGGTCAGCGGCGGCGGGTTGATCGCCGGAATCGGCGCGGCGCTGCAGCGTCTCTCGCCGCGGCCGCGGCTGGTGGGGGTTCAGGCGGAGGCTTCGGCTTTCATGCACGCCCTCTTCTATCGCGGCACGCAGGAGGGCGTTCCCGATTTGCCCACCCTGGCCGACGGCCTGAGCGGGGCGGTCGAACCGGGGTCGGTCACCATCCCGCTGGTGAAAGAACTGGTGGACGAGATCATTCTGGTCAACGAGGCCGAGATCGAAAGGGCCGTTGCTTTTGCCTGGCGTCGTTATCAGCAGCGCATCGAGGGGTCGGCGGCGGTGGTCCTGGCGGCTGTCTTGAGCGGCAAGGTCAAGGGTCCGGCCGCGCTGGTGATCTCCGGCGGGAATATTCAGCCCGAAATCCATGCCGCGATTTGCGCTTCGAATCAGGAGGAAAGGTGAAGGCGCAGCGCGTTTGGTCGTGGCTGGCGTTGGCCGCCCTTCTGCTTTCGCTCTTGCCGTCTCAGCCGGCCGGGGCGCAGCAGACCGACCCGGCGGTGGAAGCGGCCCGCTTCCTTCTGACGCAAATGACCCCCGAGGAGCGCGTCGGCCAGTTGTTCCTGGTGACGTTCGTCGGCAGCTCGGTGGACGAAGAGTCGCAAATTTACGATCTCATCACCCGTCATCATGTCGGCGGTGTCGTTTTGCTGGCCTCGCATGACAATTTCTTGCCCGCGCCGGATACCGTCGCCGGCGCGTACCGCCTCATCACCCAATTGCAGGCCGCCGAATGGCAGTCGTCCCAGGGCGCTTATTTGGACCCTTTGACGCGTGAGTACGTCGAGAGCCAGTATATACCGCTCTTCATTGGGATTGCGCAAACCGGCGACAGTTATCCCGATAATCAGATTTTGAGCGGGTTGACGCCGTTGCCTACTCAGATGGCCATCGGCGCGACCTGGCAGCCTGACCTGGCCGAGCAGGTGGGGCATGTCGCCGGGCAGGAGTTATCGGCGATTGGTTTTAATTTGTTCTTTGGGCCGTCGCTGGATGTTCTGACCTCGCCCGAGTCGCCGGGCAGCAGCGGAATCGGCGTCAGCGTCTTTGGCGGCGACCCTTATTGGGTGGGAGAGATGGGGCGGGCGTACATTCGCGGCCTGCACGAGGGCAGCGATGGACGCATGCTGGTGGTCGCCACCCATTTTCCCGGGCGGGGCAGCGCCGACCGTCCGGCAGGCGATGAGCCGGCCACGGTGCGCAAATCGCTGGAGCAATTGAAGCAGATCGAACTGGCCCCCTTCTTTGCCGTGACCGGCGGTGCCCGCACCCGACAGACCACAGCCGACGGTTTGCTGGTCTCGCACATTCGCTATCAGGGATTTCAGGGCAACATCCGCTCGACGACGCGGCCGGTGAGCCTCGATCAGGCGGCTCTCGACCAGATTTTGGCGCTGCCCGAACTCGCCGACTGGCGCGCCCAGGGAGGATTGTTGGTCAGCGATGACCTGGGCAGCCGCACGATTCGCGCCTTCTACGATCCGGCGGGGACCAATTTTTCGGGCCGGCTGGTGGCGCGCGATGCCTTCCTGGCGGGCAATGACTTGATTTATCTGGGCGATATTGTTTCCAGCGACGCCGAGGATAATTACACGACGGTTCTTCGCATTCTGGATTTCTTTGCCCGCAAGTATCAAGAGGACCCGGCCTTTGCCTCCCGCGTCGACGAGGCGGTCATACGCATCCTGGCGGCCAAGTATCGTTTGTATGGGAGCTTCCGTTTCCCGGCTGTGGTTCCGCGTGAGAGCGGGCTGGAAGCGATTGGCCGATCCGAGGCGGTGACGTTGGCGGTGGCACGCGATGCGGCGACGTTGATCAGCCCGTCCTCGCTGGACTTGGACGTTTCTCTGGCGTCTCCGCCGGTCCTTCAAGACCGGATTCTCTTTCTGACGGATGTTCAAATGCAAGCGCAATGCAGCGCCTGCCCCGCTGTGCCCGTCCTGGCGTCTGATGCGCTGCTCAATGCAGTGGTGCGTCTGTACGGCCCGCAAGCGGGCGGCCTGGTTTCCCCAAATCGGCTGACAGCGCATACTTTTGATGAACTTTCGCTGTTGTTGGACGGAGGCGGAGGCGGCGCCTTCGAGGGGGAGTTGCGCTCGGCGGATTGGATAGTCATTGGCATGTTGGATTCCAATCCGGCTTCGTCTAATTTGAACCTTTTGCGGCGTTTCCTGTCGGAGAGGCAAGATTTGTTGCGCAGTAAGCGGATCATTGTCTTTGCCTTTGGCGCGCCGTATTATCTGGATGCGACCGATATTTCCAAGTTGACCGCGTATTATGGAATTTATAGCCGCTCCGGGCCGTTCGTGGATGTGGCCGCTCGTTTGTTGTTCCAGGAATTGACGCCGGCGGGAGCCTTGCCTGTCTCTGTGCCGGGGGTGGGGTACGATTTGTTCGTCGCCACCTCCCCCAATCCAGACCAGGTGATTGGTCTTTATCTCGACCTGCCGTCGCCGACCGCGGAGGGGACGCCGGTTTTCGAGCCGACGCCCACGCCGGTTTTTCGACCGGGAGACACCATCACCGTGCGTACAGGCGTCATTGTGGATCATAATGGCAATCCGGTGCCAGATGGAACCGGCGTCCGGTTTATTCTATCGGCCAGCGGCGAAGGCGGGTTGATTCAAGAGGTCAGCGCCTTGACGTCCGAGGGCGCAGCGCGAGCCGCCTTTCGAATCGAGCGCCCTGGCTTGCTGGAAGTTCGAGCGATCAGCGAACCGGCGACGACCTCGGTCGTTCTTCAGTTGAATGTTTCGAGCGAGGGGCTGGAAGTGGCGACGATTGCCCCGCCCTCGGCGCCCGAGGCGCAGACGCCTGCGCCGGCTCCACCGGAGGAGGCCAGCACCGTCCGCCCGCCGTTGTTTTCGGACGGCCGGCCGGGTCTGGCGGGGTGGTTTGTGTTGGTGTTGATGCTTTCGGCAATAGGGTATCTGATTTTTTGGCTGGGGGCCCGGTTCGATTCCTCTTTGTGGGGCGTCCGCTGGGCGTTGTGCGCCATTTTGGGAGGAACGCTGGCGTATTTGTACTTGGCGCTCAATTTGCCGGGCGGCGCCGATCTGCTCATGCGCGGCCGCTGGTGGGCGCTTGGCGGGATCATCTTGTTGGGGACGGCCGTAGGCGGATTGGGCGGCTGGCTCTGGCGGCGGATGGTCAACGCGCCAGAGAAGCAATCAGGCTGAGAAACAGGAGGCCGGCCGCGATCCAGAGCAGGAAACGGTCGGGAGGCCGGGAGAGGATATTCCCGAGCGATACGTTCGAGCGGGCCGAGGTCCGCGGGCGCAGCGGAAATTCGCGATTGCCGATCAGCGCGGTGCGGAATTCCTCGATGGAGGCGGGGCGGTCGGCCGGGTGGAGTTCCATCGCCCAAAGGATGGCTTGTTCGGTGCGGGCGCTGATGGCAGGATTGATTTTGCGGGGCGGGGTCATGCTTTCGGGGTGCAGGAAGCGGGTTCGGGCGTCGACAGGCGGGGTGTTGGTCAGCAGGTGGTAGAGGGTGGCCCCGAAAGCGTAGATGTCGCTGCGGACGTCGGTATGCAGGCCGTCGTCGCCGTATTGTTCGAGAGGGGTATATAAGACGGTGCCGCGCCCCTGGATGACGGTCACGGTCATTTCGTCGGGGGCCAGCGCCTTGACCAGTCCAAAGTCAACCAGTTTGAGCAGGCCGTTGGGGGTGATTTTTAGATTGGAGGGCTTGATATCGCGGTGCACCAACGGCGGCGTCTGATGGTGCAGGTAAGCAAGGGCGTCGGCCAATTGATTGGCCCAGCCAAGCACGTCCTCTTCCGCCAGGAAGGCGTTGCGCTGCTTGGCTTCCAGCATCACCGTCCGCAGGTCTTTGCCCGGGACGTAATCCATGACCAGGTAATCGCGCTGGCCGACGGAGAAGAAATCGGACACTTTTGGCAGATTGGGGTGGTCCAGGCGCGCCAAAATGGTGGCCTCGCGCAGAAATTGTTGACGGGCCTCCTTGAGGATTTTTGAGGGGAGGGTGCGGTCGTATTCGACTTCTTTGATGGCGCATTTGCGTCCGGTGAGACGCAAGTCATCGGCCAGGTAGATGTTTCCCATGCCTCCTTGGCCGATGCGCTCACGAATGCAGTAACGACCGCGCAAGACCTCTCCGGCCTTGAGGGCAACTGGCATTCTCTATCCTGTCTGTTACAGCGATGTTCCGTCGGCGTATTTCTCGGCGTGTTGGGCGGAACTGACCAATTGGCTATATTATACGCTTCTTTTCTCTTGTATAATTCATTTATCGAGGAGCAAAACAGTATGGGCGAAGAGCATGTTGGAGAATATCCCGTTCTGGTGGCGCAGGCCGGGCCGCTGAAAGGGCAGCGCTGGGTAGTCGATCGCCCTTTGTTGATCGGCCGCGAGGCGACCTGTGATGTGGTGGTGCCAGACCGGCAGGTATCCCGCTTTCATGCCCGGCTGATTCCGTCTGCTGAAGGGGTGGTGTTGGAAGATTTGGGCAGCAAGAACGGCACCCATCGAAACGGGAATCTCATCGAACAGCAGGTCGTTCTGGAAGACGGCGACCTGTTGCAGATTGCACTCGCCCAGCAATTTATTTACTTGACTTCGGACGCCACGATGCCATTGCCCGATGTGGCTATTCGTCCGGGGCGGTTGCGCCTCGATCTGCGCGGCCGGGCGGTGTGGATTGGTCAGCGGCAGATCGAGCCGCCGCTTTCGGCTTTGCAGTTCCGCGTTTTACAGGTGCTGGTTGAGAATCAGGGGCAGGTCATCGACCGCCAGCGGTTGATTGCGGCGGCGTGGGGTGAGGAGCAGGCGGCGGGGGTCTCGGATCAGGCGCTGGATGCGCTCCTGCGCCGTCTGCGCGATCGAATCGCGGCCCTCGATCCGAGTCATGCGTATATCGTCACCGTGCGCGGGCATGGAGTGCGGTTCGACAATCCGCCGATGAATTGAACCCGCCAGCGGTCTGCTGGCGGGTTGCAAGGGGGCGTTGGGTCAGGCGTTGAGATTCTTCCTCATCGAGAACTTCAGGACGGCCCGGTTGATGGCTTCGAGGCGGGCAAGCGCCTCGGCTTCTTCGCCGGAGGGCGCCTCGCCGGTCTGTTCCTGGCTGCGGGCCAACAGGCTGCTGACGAAACTGGCAAACTCCGGCGTGATGTCGGCGGCGCGGGCTTCGAGGCGTTTTTCCAGTTCGGCCTCGTTCTGGCATTCGAGAAGTTCCTCGAGCAGACCGATCTCTGGAGGCGGGGCGCTGGCCTTTTGCAGGACGGCGATGACTGCTTGTAGTTTTTTCTTCTTTTCCTCGTCCTTTGCTTTGAGGGCCTCTTGCATGGCCTGATTCAGGACGCGGACGAAGACATCGTCAATTTCATCCAGGCTGGCCAGGGTGGCCTCCTCAATGTTTTGGGCGGAGAGGATTTTTTGGAGCAATTCGCCCGCCTGGCGGTATTGTTCCTCGATGGCGCGGTCGATGCGGCTGGTGATGGCGAGCAGTTTTTCCCGCAGGCTTTCCAATTTTTGGCGTTCCGCGCCCGCCGCGGCTTCGATGCGGCCGGTCAGCGACTGGAAGAATAGATAATCCAGGGCCGGGCGGGTCAGGCTGACCAGCGCGTTCAGCCGCTCGTCGCTGGGCGCTTCGATCATAATGTCGAGCAATTTTTCGCGGTCCAGTTGTTTGCCGGCGTTTTGCAGGGTCTTGACCGCTTCCTGCATTTCGTTCACCTGGCTCATCAACGTCTTGCCGTATTCGGTCTCGGCGAGCAACTGGGCCTGGATGGCTTCCATTTGCCTGGCCAGGTTTTCCTGGCTGGCCGAGGTTTGCAGCAGGCGGCCAAAAAGGGCGAAGAATTCCTGATCGAAGGCCTGGCTCTCGCTGCGGATGATTTCCGAGCGCGCCTCGGCGGAGGGCGCGGCCAGGAGACGTTCGATCAGGGCCAGTTTTTGTTGTTGGGCCCGAATCATCTCCGGCGTGATGCCGTCGGCGTTCAGGATGCGTTCGATGAGACTTTGATAGGTCAGGAAGTTTTGTGGACGCAGCAAGTAGGCTTTGCGTTTTTCGGGCGGCAGACGGTTGGTGACCTGGGTGATGAGCGGCCCGACGATCTTTTCCTGCTCGTTGACCGGCAGGTTCAATTCGGGCGGAAAGTAGGTAAGCAGGAGTTCTTTGTCGGCGTCGTGATAGACGATGGGCGTGGCGAGCGGGCCGCTGAAGCCGCAGTTGCGGCAGGCGGCGACATTGGAAATGCCGCCCAGCAGGCGCTGCTTGGCGGCCGGGTCTGCGCTGACGTCGAATAGCTGTTCAACGATGGCTACAACCGGTTGACCGCATTGCGGGCAGGTAATTTGGGTTTTGTGTGGAGGCATGGAAGATTCCTGATACAGAGGATGTTCGGCTGCCGGCAGGCAGCCCGCTTATTGTACTGCAAGAATGATTTTTATGGGCGCGGCAGGGAGAAGCAAATTCGGGCGCCGGATTCCGGCTGCGGGTCCACCCAGATGCGGCCGCCGTGCGCCTCGACGATTGCCTTGGCCAGGTACAGGCCCAGCCCCGCTCCCTTTGTCTTGCGGATGGCGTTTTCGGCGCGGTAGAAACGGTCGAAGATGTGGGGGATGTCGGCGGCGTCGATGCCCGGCCCCTGGTCGCTGACGGTGACGATGACCTGTTTGGGGCGGACCTCGCCGCTGATGCGAATCTCGCCGCCGGGGGCGTATTTCATGGAGTTCGAGATCAGATTGCTCAGCACTTGGCCGATGCGCGCCTCGTCGGCCAGGATGACCGGGAAGGGGTCGGGAAAGTCGACCACGATGGTGAAGTTGGGCCCTTGCGGCCGGAAGCGGGCTGCGATTCGTTCGGCCAGGGCCGGCAGAGAGACGTCGGCCAGGTTGGGTTTCAACCCCCCGGCTTGCAGACGGGAGGCGTCGAGCAGGTCTTCAATCATGGTCGCCAGGCGGTCGGCCTCTTCTTCGATGACGGCCAGGCTGTCCTGGACGATGGACTTGTCCCATTTGGCGTCTTCGCGGCGCAGGGTGCTGACGTACCCTTTGATGAGCGCCACCGGCGTTTTGAGTTCATGGCTGATGATGGAGACGAAGGTGTTCTTGATTTCCTCGGCGGTGCGGAATTTGGTGATGTCGCGCACGGTGACGAAGATGTTGCGCAGTTTTCCGTCGGCGGTCAGGAGGGGCGCGTAGGTGATTCCAACCGGCAAAGGCGGCAATTCGGCGCGTTCCAGGTCGCCTTCTACGTATAGGTGGGCGTGGGGGGTCAGCGGCCAGCCATCGGCCTCGGCCTCTTCGAGAGTCAACCCGTCGGGGTGGCGCGCCCAGCGGATGACCTCGTCGTGCTTGCGGCCCTGGATTTCGGCGCGCGGCCGGCCGACCAGCCGCTCGAAGGCGATGTTGCAGCGTTCGACGGTTTGATCGGCTTGCAGGATGAGGATGCCGTCGGCGGCCGAATCGAGCAGGGCGTCGAGGCGTTGTTTTTCGTAACTCACCTCTCCGTACAGCCGGGCGTTGACGACGGCGATGGCGGCCTGGTCGGCAAAGGCCTGCAGCAGGAGTTTGTCGTTGGCCGAGAAGAGGTCCGGGTAGGAGCGGAAGATGAAGATAAAGCCGATGACCTGTCCTTGCGCCTCCAGGGGGATGCCCACGCCGTTGAGCAGCCCCATACTGGCCGTGTAGGTCAACTCTTTCAGCATGCGGTTGAGTTCATTGACGTTGAGTTCGGCGGTCTGTTCTTCGGCCAGAAGCGGCTCGAGATAAGAAAGGAAAGCAGGCGGAATGCCCTGAGCGACACCCACCCGCCAGCCGCCGGTCTCTTTGAGGGCGATGATTCCCGCCTGACCGGCCAGCATTTCGATGGAAATGCGCAGGATGCGCGCCAGCAGTTTTTCCAGGTCGAGTTCCTGGGTCAGGGCGCGGGCAATTTCGAGCAGGTAATCGCGTTGGCGGACGCGGAAATCGGGCAGCATGGGAATTGGCGATTTACGATTGAAGATTGACGATTTACGATTGAAGATTGGCGATGATTGTTTTACTGATTTTATCATCAGCGGCCGGGGAATGAGTAAGAATTATGTTATCAGTCTGTTGGAATCGAATCAACACGCGCCCCGGGCAAGCGCCGGAGCGCGTGAGCGTTGTCTGAGAGGCTGTCTCTTACATCAATTCTTTTTCAGCGAGGGTGAGTGCCTCGGCGAAAATTTCCAGGCCTTCGTCGATTTCTCCCTGGGTGATGCACAACGGCGGGGCGATGCGGATGACGCTCTTGCCGCAGCCGAGCAGGATGAGGCCGCGCTCGAAGGCCAAGTCCACCACCCGGTCGCGCAGCGCTTCGTGCGGGACCTTCGATTTGCGGTCCTTAACGAACTCGACGCCGATCATCAGGCCGAGGCCGCGCACGTCGCCGATGGACGGATGGCGGGCGGCGAGTTTTTCGAGGGCCTCTTTGGCGTAGCGGCCGACGACCGCCGCGTTTTCCAGATACTGGCGTTCGATCAGGTCAATTGTGGCCAGGGCAGCGGCGCAGGCGATGGGGTTGCCGCCGAAGGTGTTGCCGTGAGCGCCGCGCGGCCAGGTCATGACCGACTTGCGCGCAATGGCCGCGCCGAGCGGCATGCCCGAGGCGATTCCCTTAGCAGCAGTCACGATGTCCGGTTCGACATCGAAGTGTTCGATGGCCCACCACTTGCCGGTGCGTCCCATCCCCGACTGGACTTCGTCGGTGATGAGCAGAATTTCATGTTTGTCGCACAGGCGGCGCAGGGCGGGGAAGAAACCGGGGGGTGGGATGATGTAGCCGCCTTCTCCTTGAATGGTCTCGACCAGGATGGCCGCTACCTCGTCGCCCGGCAGGATGTGGCCGAGGATTTCCTCCTCGATATAGCGGACGACCGTCTCGCCGTAATCTTCGCCCGGGCGGCGTTCCAGGACGGGGCGGTAGGGATTGGGATAGGGGGCGTGAACGACGCCGTTCATCAGCGGGTAGAAGCCGCGGTGATAGGTGGGTTTGCTGGCGGTAAACGTCACGGCCCCCATCGTGCGTCCGTGGAACGCGCCGGTGAAGCCGATGAAATTGCTTCGGCCGGTGTGGTAACGGGCCAGTTTGATGGCCGTTTCGATGGCTTCGGTGCCGGAGTTGGCCATGAAGGAAACGGCAGCCTCCTCGAAGGGCGCAATTTCATCCAGTTTCTCGCCCAGCAGGATCCATTTCTCATGGTAGAAATCGGACGAAATGTGAATGAACTTTTCCGCCTGTTCCTGGATGGCTTTGACCACCTCGGGGTGGCTGTGGCCGGTCGAGTTGACGGCGATGCCGGCGGCGAAGTCGAGGAAGCGGTTGCCGTCCACGTCCCAGACCTCGCAGCCTTTGCCGTGATCCATGACGAACGGCGCGCCGCGAGGATAGGAGGGGGAGATGACCGCCGAATCGCGTTTGATCCATGCGCGCGCTTTGGGACCGGGTAACTTTAAGGGTTGCATAGGAAGTCTCCTCGGAGAGAATGATTTGATTGGCAGAAAACGATGCCGGCGCGTGGATTGGCCGGCGTTGAGAAGGTCTTTCGGTTTGCGCAGGCGGGCAAGGGAGCGCCGCTCGTTTCAGAGAGATGGTCTCTCCAGTTTCAGTTGTCCCTGAACCAGCGCCCCAATCAGGCCGGCGTTGTCGCCCAATTGGGCGGTGGTAATGATCAGGTCTTTCAGGAAGCCGGCGTCCATCACATGTCGGCGGGTGGACTCTTTGAGCGTTTCGATGAAAAGCGATCCGCTCTGGCTGACGCCGCCGCCCAGGATGACGATCGAGGGGTTGAACATGTGCAGGAAGTCGGCCACGGCCTGACCGAGGAATTCACCCGCCCGGATGAACGCCTCGCGGGCCAGCGCGTCTCCTTGTTGAGCGGCCTCGGCGACCTGGCGTCCCGTCAATGGGCCGGGTTTCAGGATGGAAGGGCGTCCGGCGGCCAGTTGTTCGTTCACGTAGGCGGCGATGGCCGGGCCGGAGGCCACGGCTTCCAGATGGCCGCGCTGTCCGCACGAGCAGAGGGGGCCATCGGGCAGGACGGTGATGTGGCCGAGTTCTCCAGCCAGGCCGCGCGCCCCCAGGAGCAGTTGGTCCTTGACGATGACGCCGCCGCCGATGCCGGTGCTGATGGTCAGGTAAAGAAGATCGTGATGACCCTGCCCGGCGCCGTAGCGCCATTCGCCCAGGGCGGCCAGGTTGGCGTCGTTGCCGAGGCAGGTGGGGATGCGCAGCCGCTCCTCCAGTTTGGCGACCAATGGGAATTCGATCCAACCGGGGATGTTGGGGGTCGAAAAGATCACGCCGTTTTGCGGGTCGAGGGGTCCTGGCGCGGCGACCGAAATCACATCCACCGGTTCGGCGGGGAGCACCGATTCGATGACTGCGACCAGCCGCTCAAAGGGATCCTCGCCGTCGGCGTGCGTAGCCGTCCGTTTGTGGTGGATGGGAGTCGTGTTGTTCGAAGTAAACAGGGCCGCCCGAATCTGGGTGCCTCCGATGTCCACGGCAACGATGTTTGCCATGCCGGCGATTATATCATAGCGCTTCTCGGTTGACTGTTGAGCGAAACGTTGTTATCATCACGCAGATGTCTAAGCGCCGAAAGAGCCGTCTGAGAGTATTCTGGCTGGAAGTCTCGCGTTCGCTGCGCTGGTTCGCTCCCGGCCTGGGAGTGAAACGCTGGCTGGCGCTGTTGTTGGCCGGGATTACGCTGATGGGCGTGGGCCTGGCCATGTTTCTGCTCGATATTTATCGCAACGCGCCGGATACCTGGTGGCTGCCTGCCATTCAATTCCTCTCGCTGCAGTTCCTGGCTCGTCCGTGGCGGGTGGCAATCTTTGCTATTTTGGGCGTCAGCCTGGTAGGAGTGGGCATCTGGGGGATGAATCGTTCCCTGCTCGTGCCTTTTTTGCGGCCGGGGAAACGCCTGGTCGATCAGGTGGCCGAATATCGGCGGCTGGAGCGCGGGCCGCGGGTGGTGGCGATCGGCGGCGGTCACGGCCTGGCAACCGTTTTGCGCGGTCTCAAAGCCTATACGCACAACCTGACGGCGGTCGTCTCGGTCGCCGATGACGGCGGCTCGTCGGGCGAACTGCGCCGCGCCCTGGGGATTTTGCCGCCCGGCGATATTCGCAACTGTCTGGCGGCGCTTTCCAACGATGAGGCCTTATTGACTCATCTGTTCCAGTATCGCTTCGGCGAGGACACCGGTTTGAGCGGCCATTCGTTTGGCAACCTGTTCATTTCTGCGCTGGCCGATATTACCGGCAGTTTCGAAGAGGCGGTGGCCGAATCGGGCCGGGTGTTGTCGGTGCATGGTCAAGTTCTTCCGGCGACGCTGCATAACGTCCGCCTGGTTGCAGATGTCCAGTTGCCCCACGACCAGACCGAGGTGCGCGTCGAGGGTGAAAGTAAAATTCCTCGTCTTTCCGGGCGCGTGCGGCGCGTTTGGCTCGAACCGAACGACGCCTCGGCCTTTCCACCTGTGTTGCAGGCCGTGTTGTCCGCTGACATCATCCTCATCGGACCGGGCAGCCTGTATACCAGCCTCTTGCCCCCTCTCCTGGTGCAAGATTTGCTGGCGGCGATTCGGACCAGCCGGGCGCTGAAGATGTATATTTGCAACATCGCCACTCAGGCTGGCGAAACCGAGATGTACACTTGCCAGGATCATGTGCGCGCCCTCGAAGAGGTCATTGGGGAGGACGTCTTTGATTTCATTATTTGTAATACTCGTTATGAAGGAAACCTGGGAGCGGGTGTACAATGGGTAAAAATGGAGCAAGGGTCTACGGAAGATGCGCGTCTCTACGGCGCCGATTTAATTGACCCCGACCATCCCTGGCGGCACGACGCCGAAAAACTGGCAAAGACGATTATAGACCTGTATAATGAGCGCACTGGTCCGCTCGAAAAGACCAAGGACTCTGCAACGCGTTCGCGTTGACTCTCACAATTCTCTGGAGGTGTTGTATGACTACTCGTGTTGGTATCAATGGTTTTGGCCGCATCGGGCGGCAGGTCCTGAAGGCGATTCGGGACTACTATCCCGATACGTTGGAAGTCGTGGCTTTCAACGACATCGGCGACATCCCCACCATGGCGCATCTGCTCAAGTACGACTCGAACTACGGCCGCTTCAATGGCAAGGTCGAGGTCGTCGAGGATGGCATCCTGGTTGACGGCAAGAAAATCAAGGCTTTCAAGGAAACCGACCCGGCGGCCATCCCGTGGGGCGACCTGGGCGTGGACATCGTCATCGAAGGCACCGGCATCTTCACGGTCAAGAACGACGGCGTCAACAAGAAGGGCAAGGTGGTGAAGGGCGCGGTCAATCACATCACCGCCGGCAAGGCCAAGAAGGTCATCATTACCGCCCCGGCCGAAGGCGAAGACCTGACCGTGGTGCTGGGCGTCAACGAGGACAAGTACGACCCCGCCAATCACCATGTCGTCTCGAACGCTTCCTGCACCACCAACTGTCTGGCGCCGGCCGTCAAGGTCGTCCATGACAAATTCAAGATCCTGCGCGGCTTCATGACCACCATCCACGCTTACACCAACGACCAGCGCATCCTTGACCTGCCGCACTCCGACCTGCGCCGCGCCCGCGCCGCCGCCATGAGCATGATTCCGACCACCACCGGCGCAGCCAAGGCCCTCAAACTGGTCATCCCCGACCTGGCGGGCAAATTCGATGGCTACGCCATCCGCGTCCCGACCTCGACCGTCTCGGTGGTGGACTTCACCGCCGAAATCGAGACCGCGACCACGACCGAGGAACTGCGCCAGGCCTTCCGCGACGCCGCCCAGACCCCGCGCTTCAAGGGCATCCTCCAGGCGGTGGACGAACCCCTGGTCAGCATTGACTACAAGGGCGACCCGCACTCCTCCTCGGTGGACCTGCCCTTCACGATGGTCCTCGGCAAGGAAGCCAGCACCCTCATCAAGGTCGTCGCCTGGTACGACAACGAATGGGGCTACTCCGTCCGCACCGCCGACCTGGCGGCGTTGATGGCGAAGAGTTTGTAGGTAGAGAAGAGTAAACAGGTAAACAGGTAGGGCATACCCTTACCTGTTTACCTGCTACCTGTTTACCTGCTACCTGTTTACCTACCACCTGTTTACCTACCACCTGTTTACCTGCTGCCTGTTTACTCCCACAGGAGTCACCATGAACAAGAAAACCGTCCGCGATATTGACCTGAAGGGCAAGCGCGTCCTGATGCGCGTGGATTTCAACGTCCCCATGCAGGATGGCAAGGTCACCGATGACAAGCGCATCAAGGCTTCGCTGCCGACCATCCAGTACGTCCTCGACCAGGGCGCGTCGGTGATTTTGATGAGCCATCTCGGACGCCCGAAGGGCGGCCCGGACCCGGAATTCAGCCTGAAAGCGGCCGCCGAAGTCCTGGCCGGGCACCTCGGCCGTCCGGTCAAGATGGCGCCCGATTGCGTCGGCCCGGAAGTGGAAGCCATGGCGAAAGCCCTCCAGCCGGGCGAAGTCCTGATGCTGGAGAACACCCGCTTCCACGCTGGCGAGGAGAAGAACGACCTCGAACTGGCGAAGCAGATGGCCGCCCTGGGCGAAGTGTACGTCAACGACGCCTTCGGCTCGGCCCACCGCGCCCACTCCTCGACCGAGGGCGTGGCGCGCTTCCTGCCGGCTGTGGCCGGTTTCCTGATGGAACAGGAACTCGAATACCTCGGCCGCGCCACCGCCAACCCGGAGCATCCCTACATCGCCATCCTCGGCGGGGCGAAAATCAGCGACAAGATTCTGGTCGTCGAGAACCTGCTCGCCAAGTGCGACAAACTCATCATCGGCGGCGGCATGGCCAACACCTTCCTGGCCGCCAAGGGCCTGAACATGCAGGACAGCCTGGTCGAAGCCGAGTCCATCGAAATCGCCAGGGGCATTCTGGCGAAGCACGCCGATAAAATCGTCCTGCCCGTGGACGCCGTCATCGCCGACAAATTCGACGCCGAAGCCAACAGCCAGGTGGTGGATGTGGACAAAATCCCCGCCGGCTGGCGCATGCTGGATGTCGGCCCGAAGACCCTCGACCTGTACCGCCAGACCCTGGCGGGGGCCAAACTCATCGTCTGGAACGGCCCGGTGGGCGTCTTCGAGTTCCCCAAGTTCGCCGAGGGGACGTTTGCCCTGGCGAAGATGCTGGCCGAAAGCGGCGCGGTGACCGTCATCGGCGGCGGCGACAGCGCCAGCGCGGTCAAGAAGGCCGGCGTCGCCAAGCAGATGACTCACGTCTCGACCGGCGGCGGCGCGTCGCTGGAATTCCTCGAAGGCAAGGAACTGCCCGGCGTGGCGGCTCTGCTGGATAAATAACTTCTTTGCATTTCTCCCCGCTTCGCGGTCTGAACCCGGGGCGGGGAGAACACTCGAATTGGGAGGGCCATATGCCGTTTGCGGTCGGCGAGATGGTCGGTCCGTATCGGATCGTTCAACAATTAGGGCAGGGGGGCATGGCTACCGTCTACAAAGCATACCATGCCGCGCTGGACCGGTATGTGGCCCTCAAGGTTCTGCATCCGGCATTCACCGAAGACCCCAATTTTCTGGCCCGCTTCCAGCGGGAAGCCCGTCTCGTCGCGAAACTCGAACATCCCAACATCGTTCCAATTTACGATTACGCCGAGCACGAGGGCCGGCCTTACCTGGTGATGAAATTCATCGAGGGCGAAACGCTCAAGGCGCGCCTGGCGCGCAGTCAGGTTCGGGCTGGGGAAATTGCGCGCATCGTCGAAGCGGTTGGGGCGGCTTTGTCCTATGCGCATAAGCGCGGGATTCTGCATCGCGATATCAAACCTTCCAATGTGCTGCTGGGCAACGATGGACAGATTTATCTCGCCGACTTTGGCCTGGCGCGCATCGCCCAGGCGGGCGAGTCCACCCTGACCTCGGACATGATCGTCGGCACGCCGCAGTACATTTCCCCCGAGCAGGCGATGGGCAAGAAGGAACTGGACGAAGGCACCGACATCTACTCGCTGGGGGTGATGCTCTATGAACTTGTGGTCGGACGAGTTCCGTTCAGCGCCGATACTCCCTTTTCGATCATTCATGATCATATTTATTCGCCCCTTCCTCTTCCCACTCAATTGAACCCGCGCGTCCCCGAAGAGGTGGAGCGCGTTTTGCTCAAGGCGTTGGCCAAGGAGCGCGGCGACCGATACGCGGATGTCCAGGCGCTGGTGACGGCTTTCCTGGAGGCCTGGGCGAAGGTGGGCCCAGACGAGGTCTTTGTGGAGGAAGGGCTTCCTGCGCCCTCGCCGGAATCGGCGGCGCGGACGCCCTCCCGGCCCTCTGAGCAGACTCGCCCGCCGGCCGCGACCCCGCCCGAGGCGGCCGCGCAGACGGTTTCCCAGCCCGTTGACCAGACTCGCCCGCCTGCTCCCTCCTCCACCCGTCCACGTTCGGCCGAGACGTCTCTTTCCCCTGCCGCGCCTCCGCCCTCAGACGTTGTCCCTGCGCCGACCGGCGGCAGAGTCCGCAAGATTCCCTGGATGTGGCTTGCGGTGGCCGTTCTGGTGTTCTTGTGCTGTGTTTTCACATTTCTGGCGCTGCGAAGCAACCAGCAGGCGCGGAGCGGGCAATCTTTACCGATGCAAGGGACGCTTCCGGCGGTCATGACCCCCGCCGTGATCGAGTCTTTGGCTGCGGCGGCTCAGCGCGTCGAACAAAACCCGGAAGACCCCTATGCGCATTTGCAGTTGGCGGCAGCCTATCTGGAAGCCGGCATCCCCGAAATGGCCTCCGAGACGATGACGCGCGCCCTCGAGGTCGGCGGGCAGGATGAGCAGTTTCTGTGGGACGCCTGCCGACAGATGGAGATGCGCCAGGCCTGGCTGCTGGCGGCGCGCGCCTGCGTGCCCGGCGCAGAAATGCATCGGCAGGTCAGCCTGGAATTGCCGCCCGATTTGAAGACTTTGCTCTATTCTGTCCTTTACCGGGCGGCGCTCGATCCGGCGCTGGAGCAATTTTTGCCGATGGAGAGGCTGTCCGCTGTAGATGAAATGATCGCCGAAGTGGTCGCGGCGCGTCGACAGGTCTTTGCAGGCGACCAGGCCGGGGCGCGGCAAAGGCTGGAGACAGCCTCACAGCGATGGCCGGGACGCCCCGAGGTCCGGCTCGCCCAGGCCGAGTTCTCGATTCGGTACGGCAATCCTGAGCAGGCGCTTCAGATTTTGAACGAGTTGCAGGCAGAGACCGGCCTGCCCGATTGGATTTTGCAGGAAGCGGAACGCCTCCGCGCCACAATTCCATGATGAAGAGGATAGTTATGCGCACCCCATTCGTTGCTGGCAACTGGAAAATGAACAAAACCATCGCCGAGGCGCGCGCCCTGGTCTCGGAGATGGCGCCGGAACTGCAGGAGATTCGGGGCGTGGAAAAAGTCCTGTGCCCGCCTTTCACAGCGCTGTTTGCAGTCTCGTCTCTTCTCATCGGCACGGACATCGGCCTGGGCGCCCAGGACATGTACTGGGAAGAGAAGGGCGCGTTTACCGGTCAGGTTTCGCCGCTCATGGTGAGAGAATTATGCCGTTATGTCATCATCGGCCACTCGGAGCGGCGCGCCTATTTCGGCGAGACGGACGCGAGCGTGAATCGCAAGGTCGCTGCGGCCCAGGCGTTTGATCTGATTCCTATCGTCTGCGTCGGCGAGACGCTGAGCGAGTACGAATCCGGCCAGACGGCGGAGGTCGTGGCGCGTCAGGTGCGAGAAGGATTGAAGGGCTTGCCGGCCGAGTTCGGTTCCAGGATCGTCATCGCGTACGAGCCGGTCTGGGCGATTGGGACCGGCAAGGCTTCCTCGGGCGAAAACGCCAACGCAGTCGTGCGTGACATCATCCGGCCGGCGCTGGCCGAGTTGTTCGACCCCCAAACGGCGCAGGCGACCCGCGTCCTGTACGGCGGCTCGGTGACGGCCGCCAACGCCGCCGAGTTTTTCCAGCAGCCCGAAATCGACGGCGCGCTGGTCGGCGGGGCCAGCCTGAAGGCGGGAGAATTCGTCGCCATTGTGAAGGCTGCTGCAGGGTAAACAGTCGGCTTCCATCGGCATCCTGGAAGACCCTTGGATCTCTTTCTCGCCCTCGATGGTCTTTTGTGGCTGACGGCGGCGCTTGTTCCGTTGGTCATCTTGCAGCGTCTGCTGCACCGCGAAATCCAGGCGGTGCTCCTCATTTCGACGCGCCGGATCGGCCTGACCCAGGTCCTCTTTGCCGTTCTGTTCTTTCCCGGCGTTTTCCTCCACGAACTCAGTCATTTTGTCATGGCGCGGCTGCTGGGCCTTCGCACCCGCCGCTTTTCCCTGCTCCCGCAAGCGACAGAAGACGGGCGCCTGCAATTGGGCTATGTCGAGATGGTCAGCGGCGGGGCCTGGCGCGATTCGCTGGTCGGTCTCGCCCCGCTCATCAGCGGGGCGTTGTTCGTCGCCTGGGCCGCCAACGGCCCGCTGCAATTGGTCCCGCTCTGGAGGCTGGCGCGGGACGGGTACTGGGAATTGTTCTGGATGGGGCTTCGTCTTTTGCCAGGACTGCCCAACTTCTGGGTTTGGTTCTATTTGACCTTCGTGGTCAGCAGCACCATGTTGCCCTCTGCCGCCGACCGCCAGCCCTGGCTGGCCCCCGCGCTGGGGTTGGGGGCGTTGCTTGTCCTGGCGCTGCTGGCAGGCGCCGGTCCCTGGATGCTGGCAAACCTGGCCCCGCTCGTGGATGTCTTTCTCAGCAGCCTGGCTGCGATTTTTGGCCTGAGCGCCGGGGTGCATTTGTTGTTATGGTTGCCGTTCCTTCTAGTCCATCGCCTCCTGACCCGTCTGACCGGCGTGGATGTCGAGGCGGGAGGATGACGGGCTAAAAAGGCCCGTCTTACGTTCCCGACGCTGGAAAGCCTCAATCTGTCTTCAGTTTCTCGCGCACGCTGGCCACTTTATCGGCCATCCGTTGCGGGCGGTCGACGCGCGTCCCAAGTTTGACGTCGGTGTGAAGGCGCGGCACGCCCATGCTGTGCAGGGTCTCGTGGCAGCGGCGGATGGCGGCGAAGACCTCTTCCCACTCGCCCTCCACGTTCGTGCCGTTGGCGTGCAGTTCATAGGTCAGGCCGCTCTCGGCCAGCACCTTCTCGCAGGCGGCGATGTAACGCGAGAGGGAAACTTCGGTCCCAACCGGAACGATGGTAAATTCAGCAATCACGTGCATCTACCCTCCTAATTCTCATTTGTTGAACACTGACGACTGAACACGAGTAACTGAACACTGATCACTGCCTCATCCTGTCCCGAACTGTCTGTCTCCGGCGTCGCCCAGTCCGGGGACGATGTAGCCGCGTTCGTTCAGGTGATCGTCAATGGCGGCCAGGTGAATGGGGACATCCGGGTGGGCCTTTTGCAGGGCGGCGATGCCCTCCGGCGCGCCGATGAGACCGACGAACTTGATGCGCTTCACGCCCCAGCGTTTGAGAATGTCCACCGTGGCGACCGCCGAGCCGCCGGTCGCCAGCATGGGGTCGAGAACGAGGCAGACGGAAACGGTCGGCTCGACCGGCAGTTTGTTGTAGTATTCGACCGGTTTGAGCGTCTTCTCGTCCCGATAGAGGCCGATGTGCCAGACCTCGGCCTGGGGCATCAGTTCCCAGATGCCTTCCACCATTCCCAGGCCGGCGCGCAGGATCGGGACGAGGCCGATCTTGTCTTTGAGTTCTGCGCCGACCATGGGCGCCAGCGGCGTCTCGAGGGCGCGGGGCGCGGTTTGCAGGTCCAGGGTGGCCTCGTAGGCCAGCAAGCCGGCGATCTCGCGCACCAATTCACGGAACTTCTTGGGTTCGGTGTTCTTGTCGCGCAGGCGGGATAGTTTATGGGCTACGAGGGGATGTTGCGAAGCGTGGACGTTCGACATGGGGCCTCCCAAAAAATCGAATGAATGCGTCAAACCCCTTCTCAGGATGGTCTGAGGGCAGGAGGTTGACTTTACAATTGGGGGATATTATACCTTGCGAACTGCTTGACGATTCGAGCGAGTTTAGGTTATTCTTGAGCCATGAGCCTGCATGTCCTCGTCGTAGATGATAATGAAGTCAATTTGATGCTGGTGGCCAAAATATTGCAGATGGAGGGATTTCGCACCAGCGCTGCTCGGTGCGGTCGGGAAGCCATTCAGCAGGTCATCCAGGAACCTCCCGATCTGGTGATTCTCGATATCAACATGCCCGATCTGGACGGTTATTCTGTCTGTCGGCGGCTGCGCGAGCCGCCGATCAGCGCGACGATGCCGATTGTGATGTTGAGCGCTACGGTGGAAGAAAGCGACCGGCAGGCGGCTTTGCAGGCGGGCGCGAATGACATTATCTCCAAGCCTTTCGATATGGAGGATTTTCGCCAGCGGGTGCGGATGCTGGTCTCGTAAGGAGAAACGATCGGGCGGCCGAAGCCGCCCGATGGCTTTATGGCAGGAAAACCAGGCTGAGAATCTCGTGTTTCCGGGCGGGCACGGTGACGCTTCCGTCCGCTTCTGGTTTCAGGTCCTCGATTTTTTGCTCGGATAGATCGACTTTCTCCACCCGTTTGAACGGCCGCCAGGGCTTGACGGTCACGTAGATGTCTTCATTGCCCAGGTTGTAGCCGCGCGCCAGCCAGCCGCGCTGGTCGGCGGTCTGTTTGACGGCGCTGATCAGGAAGGTGCGCGGGGAGACCTCGATGAAAGAGGCGCTTGCCGTCAGCGGGCCGGGGTGCAGGTCGGTCGTCGCGGCTCGCAGGGGGACATCGAAGGCGTAAGCCTGCTCGAAGGCCTCGCGCCAGTTGCCCTTGTGGGGAATGACGGCATACTCGAATGCCCACTCGCCGATCATCTGCGCGCCGGGCGTTTCGAGCATCGGGCCGGCATGGCCGCGGCGGGTGGAGAAATCGTCCCGCGAAAGCCAGCCGACGCAGCGCAGGAGGGTCAGGCAGACTTCCGAAGCCTCGACCGCGACCTCCGGCAGGCCGCGGTTGGCGATCATCAGGCCGCGGCGGCCGTCGCTCACGTCGGTGAAGGCGCGCTGCGGGACCTCGGGCCGGGGCTGTTCGACCCAGGTCTCGTCGTAGGCCGGGACGCCGACCCGCCGCTCGACGACCTCGAAATGGCCGTCGTGTTCGGCCTTCTCCACCGCGAACGGAGCGGGGAAGTGGACGCGCAGGCGGTGGTCGCGGGCGGCGTTGTTTACCACAGTGCGTATATCCACGCGGGGGACGCCGCTCGTCAGCGTGACTCGGCAGGTGATTCGGGTGAGGGCGATTTCCTTCGAGCGCGATCGGCGGTCGGGGGTGAGGGCGGCCGGGGTGGGCAGGTCGAGGTCGAGGGTCAGGGTTTGCTGGACGGGGCCGCGGTCGAGGAAGACGCGACGCAGGCGCGGCGTCACCAGCCGGTCGGCGGCGGGCGGGGCGTAGTTGTACTCGTCGCCGCAGTCGCCGCCGTCCACGAAGCGGTTCAGGCCGCGGTAGACGTCGCCCGTGGCCTTGTCGGTCAGGGTCAGCGTCCCGTCCTGTTCGGCTTCGACCGTGAAGAATTCGTTTTCGATGCGGTAGGGCGGGCGAGCGCGGCGCGGACGGGCGGCCAGTTTCTGCACGAAGGGCAGTTTTGCCAGCGGCAAGAGCAGGCGCGCCAGCGGCGGAATGCGGGCGGGGGCAGACTCGGCGGCCGGACGCGGAGTCAGGTAAAAGGTCTTCCAGCCCAGAGCGGGGACCTGGGGCGCGGCGAAGGTCAGGCGGGCCTTGTCGGCGGCCACGGCGCGGACGCGGAAGGTCTGGACGGACGGGTCGGCGAGAAGGGCCTCGATTTCGCCGAGGGCGCGTTCCCAGGCGGCCAGGTCCGGCGGGCGCGTCTCGCTGACGCGGGCGGTCAGGTGGACGGTCGCGTCCCGGCGTTCGATTTCGATGCCGAGGATGGCGAGGCCCATCACGCGCCCGTCGCGGACGTTGCCGCGGAGATTGCCCAGTTCGGCGGCGGACATTTCGGCGTGAACCAGTTCGCGGCCGCCCAGTCCTTCCATCTGGTACGGGATGGGATCGCCGGACTCGTCCACGAGGTCGAAGGGCGCGGCGCTTTCGACTTCGACGGTCACGACGTCGGCGCGGGGGAAGGAGAGGGGGTTGAAGACGATGATTGAGGATTGAAGATTGGAGATTGAAGATTGAGGCGCAGAGGTATTGATTTGTTGGGCAATGAGGTCGAGGCTCTGGCGGGTGATTTCTTCGCCGATTTGTTCGACCTGGTCGAAGCGGACCTCCATCTCTTTGTGAACCTGGTCGATCGAGCAGCCGCAGATGGAGTCGTGCGGATGGCATTGCAGGAGCAACTTCCAGGCTTCGCGAATCAAGTTGGCAGGTTGGAACGTTTGAACGTTTGAACGTTTGAGCATGTCAACTTGTAAACTTGCAAACGTACTGAACGGTTCGGCCCATTTTTCGAGCAGGGTTTCGCAGGCGTGGTTGCGCTGTTTGATCCACATGCGGGTCGAGAGGACGCCGGGCAGCAGATGGTGGCGCTTGGGGCTGCGCAGTTCGCCGACGACGGTTGGGACGTATTTGCCCAGCAGGGCGGCCTGGACGGCGGTGAGGTAGTCGGTCAGCGTGGAATGAATCAGGTGGTCGCCGTCCAGTTTGCCTTCGGCGGCGGCGATGGCCTGGGGCAGGTCGAACGGCGGCTCCATGTGGTCGGTGCCGTGCATGAGCAGGAGGTGCGGGGCGGCGGCGTGCGGCCTCAGGCTGTCGCGCAGGCGGCGCACTTCGGCGATGAACTTTTCCGGGTCGGAGGTGGGCAGGCCGGCGGCGTTGTCGTATCCGTCGCGCAGATAGGCGGTGAAGACCCTCGATCCATCGGGGGCTTCCCACCAGAGTTCGACCGGTTCATCGGCCAGGCCGCGCCGGAACGCCGCCGTTTGGATTCCGAAGCCGCGCAGAATTTGCGGCATCTGGCCGATGTGGCCGAAGGGGTCGGGGATGTAGCCGACGCGCATCTTCGGCCCGAAGCGGCGGCAGACCTGTTCCCCCTCCAGCAGGTTGCGAATCGTCGCTTCCGGGCTGACCAGGAATTCGTCGGGCAGGATGTACCAGGGGCCGATGATTAACCGTCCGCTGCGCACCAGGCTGCGGATGGTCTCTTCCCGCTCGGGGCGCATCTGCAGATAATCTTCCAGGACGATGGCCTGGCCGTCGAGCATGAAAAAGCGAAATTGTTGGCTGGTTTCCATCTCGCTCAGCAGACCGTCGACAAGATGGACCAGCCTCAGGCGGAACTGTTGGAAGGTGCGGTACCATTCGCGGTCCCAATGGGTGTGGGAGATGAGGTGGAGGGTGGTCATGGAGTCTCCTGTTTTTTGCCACAGATTAGCACAGATTACACGGATTGAAAGTTTTGCCACAGATTAGCACAGATTACACGGATTGAAAGTTTTGCCACAGATTACACAGATTTCACGGATTAGAGCACCAGGCGGCGGTGTTCGAGGGACTTGCCGCCGAAATTGATGAGCAGGGCTACTTTCTGCCTGGTCGCGGCGAGGTAGTGGATGGTTTGAGCCGTGTGAGCGTCGGTCAGACTGGAGGCGGCTTTGATTTCCACAATCACCTTGCCGTCAATGATGAAGTCTGCAATGTATTCGCCGACGAGTTGCTCTTTGTAGAAGACTTGCAGGTGTACCTGTTCCTCGAAGGGAATGCCGCGCAGGCGCAGTTCGTAAGCCAGCGCCTTTTGATAAACGGTTTCGAGAAAGCCGCCGCCGAGAATCTTATGCACCTCCATCGCCGCGCCGATGATGGCGTAGGTCAACTCTTTGTACAAAAATTCGGCCATTTTTCCTCCAAGCAATTCTGTGTAATCTGTGAAATCTGTGGCTCAAAATGTTCTGTGTAATCTGTGAAATCTGTGGCTACAACTTGACGCGTTCCTCGGTCAATTTCTTCGCTTCCTCCATTGCCGTCTCGCGGTTGGTGATGGGGAAACGGTCATTCAGTGGGCTGAGACGCGCCCCCAGCGCGCTGGAAGCCCACATCGTCCACGCCAGCGGGCGGACGAAGCCGGTCAGGCCGGCGGCCAGTTTGAACTCGTCCAGAGTCGCCCGGTCCCAGCCGCCGAAGAGGCCGTAGAAGAACAGGTACACGGGGAAGGACGGCAGGACGCCGATGAAGAAGATGAGCACGCTGGAAATCTGGTCGGCCTGCCAGATGAGACCGGTCACCCAGCGCAGGAGCGCCCAGTGGACGGCCCCGGCCAGGAGCGGCGCGCCGAGCGACTGCCAGAAGTAGAAGCGCTGCGGGAAGCATAATTTATGGTTGACGAAGTAGGCGACGATGTCCTTGCTTAGCAGGGCGATGAAATAGGCGATGATGAGACCGGTAATCTGGTAGCGGCCGACCAAAAACAGCGCCAGGATGACGCGCAGGACCTGCTCGCCGAAGACCAGCGCTGACTTGAGATAGGGGCGGTTCGAGCCGAGTTGCACCTGGTCGCCGACCCAGGAGGGGTACTGAATCGCGCCCCAGATGGCGAGCGGGATGACGTAGAGCGCGCCGCGCGCGAACTCCGGCCCCGAGGCGCCGAGGATGAATCGGTCGGCTACGGCCAGCAGCACCGCGCCCAGGAAGGCCGAAATCATCCCGCCATATTTGTACATCATCACTGAGTAATACTGGCTGAGGATGCGCTTGCCGTTGGAGATGGCTTCCGAGATGGCGGCCATGGCCCCCTCAAAGAGGGTGGCAATCACCTGAAAGGCGAAGACAAAATTCTGCGCCAGGCCCCAGTTGCCCCAGATTTCAGCGTAGTTGATGAGCCGCGCCTGCGTGATGGCGATCTCGGCGGCCTGACCGAGCGCCCAGGCAATCGAGCCGAGCATGCCAAAGAAACCGAACTTGAAGCCGGTCTTGATGGTGTCCCAGTCGAAGTGCGCCAGGAACAGGACGCGGGCGTTGTAGCCCAGCCGCCGGTACAGGTACAGGCCGAGCAGGAAAGCGCTCAACTCGGCGGCGTAGGCGGCCATCCCCAGGCCGAGCAGTCCGCCCATTGCGCCGCCCATCGCCGGGTGGCTCTTGCCCCAGGCGTACATCAGGCCGACAAAAATCGGCTGGATGGCCATCGGAATCATGGTCAGGAACACATCCAGGATACGCGAATAGTCGCCGCGCTGCAGGCCGTTGAACGAGTGGCGCATCACCTGATAGAAGCCGGGGATTTGGATGAACGAGTGGATGATGATGCTCCAGGCGTAGAGCGCATAGGCCGACCTGGGGGCGACCGTGCTGGCGACCGCCACCACCAGCGCGACCTGCACCGCGCCCGAAAGCGCCTGCCACCAGACGAACATCTGTCCGTACTTGATGCCGCGCTTCGGGTCGTGGACGCGGTACTGCGCCAGGAACTTGACGTAGGCCTCGCTCGTCCCCATGTCGAAGAACTGCCAGGCCAGGGCAAAGAACTGCGTCACCCGCCCCCAGATTCCCAGCGCCTGCGCCGAGGGCAGGATATAGACCGGCAGGATGAGATTCTGGTAGATAATCAGCGGGATGAACAGGACCAGCCCCATGCCAAGCGCCACCAGGAAGCCCGACAGCGGACGGTGGAAGCCGACCTGCGACCACTCGGTCTGCTCTTCGCGGATCTCGAACTTGCTCCGGTCGGCGACGATTTGGTCCAGCGCTTCGGGGTGGTTCCGGCTGTAGCGCCGCACCAGCAGGAATACGACCACGACTGTGGTCAATAGAAGCGCCATGATGACGAACAGAATGTTGCGCTCCCGCGCGTGCGGGACGGGCGAGGCGGGGTAATCGGCAAACGAGAGCGGCGTCCGCCCGGCGGCGCGGGTGACCAGGTGGTAAATCAGGTAGTTGTAGTAAGCCCAGTCCTGAATTTGCGGATTGACGTCATCCAGGAAGACGTTGAAGACATAGACGCCCGGCCGCGCCTGCCAGAGCAGCCATTCGCCGGTCTCATAGCCGACCACCAGCGGCTGGACGGAGGAGGACGGCGTATCGACCTGGAAGCGGTCGCGCACCTGGGGCGCGCCGTTCCAGATGATGTCGCGCGTGACCGAATCCTCCACGTCCAGTTCGATGGGGCTGACGGCCTCGCTGCGCGGCGTCAGGGCGAGGCGGACTCCGGTGACGGTCTCCACGTCCGCGGCGGAGAGGCCCGGCCCGAGAATCAGCACCAGACCCGCGCCGCGCTCGATTTGGGCCGCGGCCGCCTGCGGGTCCGGGATGACGCCGTTCAGGACGAGGACATCCGCCTGGGCCGGGTCGTCCACGATGGAGAAGCCGGCCAGTCCCAGGGCGGTGGTCACGCTCCCCGCTTCGCCGGCGTAGTAGACGCGCAGGGTGGAGTCTGCCGAGGCTGGCGAGGCGGAGAGGAGAAGAAGTGTGACGATGAGGAGGGAGAAGATGATTTTTCGCATAGAGCCTCTTTTTTTGCCACGAATTACACGAATGATACGAATTTGGATATTGGGCTGCGAATTATTTGACAATCCTTTTCTGCTGGAGGGAGGAACTTCCAAAGTTGAGCAAAATGGCGAGACGGTAGCCGGTGGCGGCCAGGTAATTGTGAGCCTGGGCTTCGTGCGCCGGGTTCAGTGCCGAGACGGATTTGATTTCCAGAATAATCTTGCCATCAATCACAAAATCTGCCACATATTCTCCCACCAGGACGCCCTTGTAATGCACCGGCAGGCGGACCTGCTCTTCGAAAGGGATGCCGCGCAATCTCAATTCATGCGCCAGGGCGGCCTGATACACGGCTTCCAGAAATCCCGGGCCAAGAATTTTGTGCACTTCCATCGCCGCGCCGATGACCGCGTATGACAACTCTTTGAAAAGGATTTCCACCATTTTGTCTCCAAAAATTTTTCGTGTAATTCGTGAAATTCGTGGTCGACCAACAACTTTCGTATAATTCGTGAAATTCGTGGCCGACCAACAACTTTCGTATAATTCGTGAAATTCGTGGTCGACCAACAACTTTCGTATAATTCGTGAAATTCGTGGTCGACCAACAACTTTCGTATAATTCGTGAAATTCGTGGCCGACCAACAACTTTCGTATAATTCGTGAAATTCGTGGCCGACCAACAACTTTCGTATAATTCGTGAAATTCGTGGCCGACCAACAACTTTCGTATAATTCGTGAAATTCGTGGCCGACCAACAACTTTCGTATAATTCGTGAAATTCGTGGCTAACCGAAACTTTCGTGTAATTCGTGAAATTCGTGGCCAACCGAAACTTTCGTGTAATTCGTGAAATTCGTGGCCAACCGAAACTTTCGTGTAATTCGTGAAATTCGTGGCCAACCGAAACTTTCGTGTAATTCGTGAAATTCGTGGCTAAACCTCCAATCCATTCTCTTCCATCACCCGCGCAAACCACCGTCCGCTGTCCTTGACGGTGCGCTTCTGCGTCTTGTAGTCCACATACACCAGCCCGAAACGCTGACCGTAGCCCAGCGCCCACTCGAAGTTGTCCATGAACGACCAGTGGAAGTAACCCTTCACAGGGACGCCGTCCTGGATGGCGCGGTGGACCTGGAAGAGATGATTCTTCAGGTAGCGGATGCGGCGCTCGTCGCGGACGCGGCCGTCGAAGTCGAGGCCGTCCGGCACGGGGACGCCGTTTTCGGTCACCATGAGCGTTGGCGCGGCGTCTTCCCGCGGAGCGAGATAGTCGTTCTGAATCCGCGTCAACAGGGCGTAGAGTCCCTCCGGGAAGATTTCCCACATGCCGGAATACTCGTTTCCTTCGGGATGCACCTGCTCCACATTGACAATTGGGATCTTGGACGAATGCTTGATGACGGCGCGCGAGTAGTAGTTGACGCCGAGGATGTCCAGCGTGCGGATTTTCTCCAGGTCGCCGGGCTGGATGAGGTTGCCGAGGAAGGGCTTGATGACCTTGAACTCCAGCATCGGCGTTGTCCCTTTGAGCAGAGGGTCAAGGACGATGCGGTTCATGATGGCGTCCACGCGGGCCGCGGCCTCCTGGTCTTTCTTCGAGTCCGAGGCCGGATAGACCGGCGTCAGGTTCAGCGTGATGCCGATTTTGATCGGATGCTTCGCCTCGGCGCGGATGGCCTCGGCGGCCAGTCCGTGCGAGAGCAGGATGTGATGCTGGGCGCGGAGCGCGGCTCCCAGGTCTTTCTGCCCCGGCGCATGCTCGCCGAAGAAATGGCCGGCGAACGCCGCCACCCAGGGTTCGTTGTGGGTGAAGATGACGTTCAGCCGGTCGCCGAAGTGCTTCGTCACCAGCCGGGCGTAATCGGCGAAGGCGTAGGCCGTCTCCCGCTTCGGCCAGCCGCCCTGGTCCTGGAGCGTCTGCGGCAGGTCCCAGTGGAAGAGGCAGAGATAGGGTTCGATGTTGTGCTTCAGCAGGGTGTCAATCAGCCGGTCGTAGAAGGCGACGCCCTTCGGGTTGACCTGACCCGTGCCGTTGGGCAGGAGGCGCGTCCAGGCGGTGGAGAAACGATAATGGCGGAGACCCAGTTCCGCCATTAATGCAATGTCCTCTTTGTAGCGATGATAGTGGTCAATCGCCACGTCGCCCGTCTCGCCGTTGACGATTTTGCCGGGGGTATGGACGAAGGTGTCCCAGATGGAAACGCCCTTGCCGTCCTCGTTCCAGGCGCCCTCGATTTGGTAGGCCGAGGCCGCCACGCCCCAGATGAAGTTGTTGGGAAAGGAAATGTTTGGCATCGAATACCTCGAATGGGTTAGGTTTTTTGCATCGAATGACGCGAATGAGACGAATGGGCTATGTTCTTTGCATCGAATGACACGAATGCAACGAAAAATTACGACTTTTTCTCGAAGTTCTGAAAGCGCACCAGACGCTCCTGCTGGAGTTTGGCCGCGCCGAAGTTCAATAGAATGGCGAGTTCGTAGCCTGTAGCGGCCAGGTAGTTGATGGCCTGGGCGCGATGCACCTCATGGATTTCGGAAACGGCTTTGATTTCGAGGATAATTTTACCGTCAATCACAAAGTCTGCCACATACTCGCCGACCAGTTGCCCCTTGTAATAGACTGGCAGGCGCACCTGCTCCTCGAAAGGGATATTCCGCAATCTCAACTCGTAGGCCAGCGCGGCCTGATAGACGGCCTCCAGAAATCCCGCTCCCAGGGCGCGATGTACCTCCATCGCTGCCCCGATGATTGCGTACGACAATTCCTTGAAAAGAATGTCTGCCATTTTTCCCTCCTCTTGATCTCTCAAAGACAAATTTGTGTAATTCGTGTCATTCGATGCTTTCAACTCCACTTTGTCTAATTCGTGTCATTCGATGCCTTCAACTCCACTTTGTGTAATTCGTGTCATTCGATGCCTTCAACTCCACTTTGTGTAATTCGTGTCATTCGATGCCTTCAACTCCACTTTGTGTAATTCGTGTCATTCGATGCCTTCAACTCCACTTTGTGTAATTCGTGTCATTCGATGCTTTCAACTTCACTTTGTATAATTCGTGTCATTCGATGCTCCACATCCACTTCGCGCCATTCGATGCGACAATAATACGAGCAAAATCCATCTGATGCAAGCGGTATAATCGGACTCATGACCGACTCCTCCCGCCTCCTCGACCCCGAACCCAAGCCCGACGACCGCCTCGACACCGCCCTGCGCCCCCAGCGTCTCGCCGACGTCATCGGCCAGGAGCAGGTGAAAGAGAACCTGGCCATCCTCATCGCCGCCGCCCGTCAGCGCAAGGAAGCCCTCGACCACGTCCTCTTCTACGGCCCGCCGGGACTGGGCAAGACCACCCTGGCGCACGTCGTCGCCAACGAGATGGGCGTCAACATCAAGGTCACCTCCGGCCCGGCCATCGAACGCGCCGGCGACCTGGCCGCCATCCTGACCAACCTGCGCGCTGGCGACGTGCTGTTCATTGACGAAGTCCACCGCCTCGGCAAGGCCGTGGAGGAAGTCCTCTACCCGGCGATGGAAGACTACGCCCTCGACATTGTCATCGGCAAAGGCCCCTCGGCGCGCTCCATCCGCCTGAAACTGCCGCGCTTCACCGTCGTCGGCGCGACGACCCGCCTGGCGCTGATGACCGCGCCCCTGCGCGCCCGCTTTGGGGCTGTCTATCGGCTGGACTACTACGATTTGACGGCGATGCAGGCCATCGTCCGGCGCGCCGCAGCGAAACTGAACGTGGAGGCCGACCCCGGCGGGGTGGAGGAAATCGCCCGCCGGGCGCGCGGGACCCCGCGCGTGGCGCTTCGTCTCCTGCGCCGCGTGCGCGACTACGCCCAGGTGCGCGCCGACGGGACGGTCACCCGCGAGGTGGCGCGTCAGGCCCTCGACCTCCTCCAGGTGGACCCCCTCGGCCTCGACGACGTGGACCGCCGCGTCCTGCTGACCATCATCAAGAAGTACAACGGCGGGCCGGTGGGGCTGAACACCATCGCCGCCGCCATCAGCGAGGAGCCGGACACCATCATGGATGTAGTCGAGCCGTACCTCCTGCAACTCGGCTTCCTCGACCGCACCCCGCAGGGACGCGTCGCCACCAAACTGGCCTACGAGCATCTCGGCGTCGAGTACAACGAAGAGACCCAGCCCCGGCTTTTGTGACGTTGACACGTTTGAAGGTTTGCACGTTGGAACGTTGGCGTATAATTCAAGTGAGAGGTGCAATATGACTGCCCTGGATGTCCTGAAAGATGTTCGCTTTGTTTTGGATGCAAAAGGCAAGGAAGCGGCGGTGCAGGTCAGCATCCGTGACTGGAAAGCGCTGCTCGAATACCTGGAGGAAGTCGAGGACCGCGTCACGGTCCGCGAGAAGATTTCCCGCCTGCGAAAAGGGCCGCAGAAATCCGGCGCGCTGGCCTGGCAGGACGTTCAAGAGCAATGGTGAAGCCGCTGCAGTCTTTCCAGGTGTGGATTGAGCCGGAAGTCCACGCGGCCCGCGAAGACTTGCCGGGGAACATCCGCCAGCGGGTAAAACGGGGGATGGGCGCGCTGGCCCGCGAGCCTCGCCCCTCCAGCAGCCGGAGTTTGAATGTGGAAGGGCTGGACATTCCTCCTGATGTCGAAATCCGCCGCTTGTGCCTGGAAAAGTGGCGGATTTTGTATGCCGTGAATGAGCCGAAGGCTGGGTCTGGGTGCTGTCCATCCGCAAACGGCCGCCATGTCAGTATGAAGATTTGCCGGACCTCGCGGAAAAATTGAAGTAGCCCTCTTTGCCGCCTGCCTGCTGCAGCCCCTGGAAGATGATTGGCCTGCGATATAATCAAAATGATGGACGCAGTCTCCTCAGTCACAGGCGAACAACTGACCGGTGCCCTGAATTCCCTGGGCGTGCGCTTCATCATGGGGGAAGCGGGCAGGGACAAAACCTTGCACAAACAGCCGGCGCGTTTGCTGGCCGCCCTTGCCCAGAGCAACGAGGCGCGCTTGCGACTGGCGCTGATTCCCCTCTTTTTGGAACATCCCGAGTTCTCTGCCCATGCGCGGGCGGCAGCGGATTTGCTGGAAGCGCCTGCCCGGCTCACGCTCCAGTGTTATTACACGGCCGCCTTTTGCCTGCAAAGAATCCTCCCTGCGCCGGGAAAACCACTGCCCGACCTGTTTTCGGGCGAGTTGAGCCTGAGCCTCGGCGCTGACCCTGAAGAAAACCTGCGCGCCCTGGCCAGGCGGCATCGGGAATTGAGCGGCGCGTCGGTCAACTGGCTTGGCACCTACCAGCACGCCGCCCAAATCTGGCGCAAGAGTCTGGAATTCCGAAAGGGTTGAAGGCGTGGATACCCCTGAAATCCGCTCCATTTTGAAAACAATGGGGGAAAGGCTGCCGACTGCTTCTCGATTGATTCTCGTCGGCGGGGGCGCGCTGGCCCTGCTGGGAAGTCCGCGCCCAACGATTGACCTTGACTTCCTCGGCGATGATGTGAATCCGAGCGACTTGCATCGAACCATCATGCAAATCGCGGCGGAAATGGAAATTCATGTTGAACCGGTTCCTTTGGAGCGTTTTGTCCCTTTGCCGGAAGGCAGCCAGGGACGAACGATTCGCATCGGTCAATTCGGGAACCTGGAAGTATTCGTCGCCGACCCATACAGCATCGCTCTCAGCAAACTGGACCGGGGGTTTGACACCGACCTGGACGACATCGTTTTTCTTGTTCGCCGCGGTTTTATTGACGTTCAGGAGTTCGAGCGCATGCTCCAAAAATCATTGGCGCAGGCAGGCAAATTCGACTTCCATCCCGAAATTCTCGACCATTTTCGGGAGTTGAAGCAGCGGTTGAAGTGACCGGATACCTTCCATGGAATCCTTCGGACGCTCCATCCTCCTCATCGGCCTCGTTCTCGTCCTCATCGGCGGGCTGATTCTCCTCGCCGCCCGCTTCGGCCTGCCCCTCGGCCGCCTGCCTGGCGACATCCGCATCGAGCGCGAGAACTTCCGCTTCTATTTCCCCCTCACCACCGGCCTGCTGATTTCGCTGGTGTTGACGGTGATTGTAAATCTGATTGCAAGGTTGTGGAGAAAGTAGCGCAGGTCTATAGACTTGCGTTACAGTTGCTCTACATGGTTGTATAATTCCCTTATCACTTCATTGCACCTGGGAGGCCTCATGCCCGAACCGCGCCCGCTTCGTGTATTTCTCTGCCATGCAAAAGAAGACAAGCCTAAGGTGCGCGAACTCTATCGCCGCCTGTGCGCCGATGGCGTGGATGCCTGGCTGGATGAAAAGAGCCTGCTGCCCGGCCAGGATTGGCGCGTCGAAATCCCGAAGGCGGTGCGCGCCGCGGATGTGGTTGTTGTTTGCATGTCGTCCACCTCGGCGCGCAAGGAAGGCTTCGTGCAGGCTGAAATCAACTTCGCACTTGATACGGCGCTCGAAAAGCCCGAAGGCACGATTTACATCATCCCGGCCAAACTCGAAGAATGCGACGTGCCGGACAAACTGAGCCGCTGGCAGTGGGTAAATCTGTTCGAAGATTGGGACGGCGGCTACGAGATGCTCATGCTCTCGCTCAAACTGCGCGCCCGCACCCTGGGCGCGGTTCTGGCCCCGCCGTCGCAGGCGGAAGCGGCGCAGTCTCCTGTTGCCATGCCTGTAAAATCAGGTATCGAAGTTGTGCGAAAAACCATTAACCCCAGCGGTTCGCTGGCGACTACCACCCAGCGCCGCCTGGAAGTGTATACCCTGGCCGGCCTGGAATTTGTCCTTGTGCCGAAGGGCAAATTCATTATGGGCGGGACGGCGAATGAGAAAGAAAAACCAAAAGGGGAAGTTACCATCCCCTACGATTACTGGATGGGGCGTTTCCCGGTCACCAATGCCCAATATGCCGAATTTGTGAAAGCGGCGGGTGCGAAGTACCCGGTGGAGGGCTGGGAGAAGAAAAAAGACCATCCGGTAACCTCGGTTACCTGGGAATTGGCCATGGCCTACTGTTCCTGGCTGACCGAGACCTTTGGCCATGAATTGCCCCAAGGCTATTGTTTCCGTCTGCCAACCGAGGCCGAATGGGAAAAGGCCGCCCGCGGGACAGATGGACGTGAATATCCCTGGGGCAATGTTTTTGACCCCACCCGCGCCAACTGTGATGAGTTCAGTGATACCACCACGCCAGTGGGAAAATTCTCCCCGCGCGGCGACTCGCCCTATGGCTGCGCCGACATGGCCGGCAATGTGTGGGAGTGGTGTCACTCGCTCTATAAACCCTATCCTTACAAGGCGGATGACGGGCGGGAAGATGAAACGGCCTCTGGTTACCGCGTTTTGCGCGGCGGTTCGTTCAGCGATGATCGCAGGGACGCGCGCTGCGCGTGTCGCAACGACAGCTATCCCGGCAACCGCGACGTCTACATCGGTTTTCGTGTGTGCGTCTCTCCCATCTCCTAAACTCTGTACTCTGATTCTCTGGACTCTGAATCTCTGAATCCGATGAATCTTCAAGAGCGACTCTGCACATGGGAAAATCTCAGGCTGGCCTACGCCAATGCCTCGCGCGGCAAGCGCGGGCGTTCGGCCACTGCCGCGTTTGAACTGTATCTGGGCGACAATCTGCTTGCCTTGCAAAAAGAACTGACGGAGCAATCCTATCAGCCGGGGAGATACCACAGTTTTTACATCCACGAACCCAAGAAAAGGCTGATTTCGGCCGCGCCGTTCCGCGACCGCGTGGTGCATCATGCCCTGTGCCGGGTGATTACCCCCTGCTTCGAGCGGCAATTCATCCCGCATAGTTACGCCAACCGTATTCGCAAAGGCACGCACCGCGCCCTGAATGCCTGCCAGCAGTTTGCCCGCCGCTACCCGTATGTTCTGCAATGCGACGTAAAGCAGTTCTTTCCCAGCATTGACCATGCCATCCTGCGCGAAGTTTTGCAGCGCATGTTGCCAGACGACAGCCTGTTCTGGCTGATAGACCGCATTCTGGCAAGCGGGCAGGACGTGCTGGCCGAAGAGTACGAGATGGTCTGGTTTCCCGGCGATGACCTTCTTGCTGTGTCTCGTCCGCGCGGTTTGCCGATTGGCAATCTCACCTCGCAGTGGTGGGCAAATTGCTATTTGAATCCCTTTGACCATTTTGTCCGGCGCGAGTTGGGTTGCAAAGCCTACCTGCGCTATGTGGATGATTTCCTGCTGTTTGGGGAGAGCAAAGAACAAGGCTCATCTGTAGAAAGAGTGAACAGCGACGAGAGCAGAAATGAATTCTGGCGAAATGCGCTTCAGGTTGACGCGAAACTCGTGGATAGCCACATAACCGCTCAAGAAATG